>JAAFIP010000018.1 GCA_013297865.1 Polaromonas sp.
AGGTGTTTATCAGCCGACCGATTTCTGGTACCCCAGTATGAGGGCGGATGATAAACACCTCACTGTGCGTACAGTACAAGCCCCAAAACCGGTAAATAAACAAGAGGCAAAAGCTACAAATACCATAGCTGCCCCCGCGATATTCTATTGACCCGCAAGCCAATTACCCTCTTATTTCCCAATACAAAAGCGCGAAAATATCTCCCCCAGCAGATCGTCCGCACTGAACTCGCCAGTGATGCTACCCAAAGCATTTTGAGCCAGCCGCAGTTCCTCAGCCAACAGGTCCAGGCTCTGATCTTTGGCAGCAAGATGTGCTGCAGCCAGCGTCAGGTGCGAACGTACCGATTGCAGCGCCTGCACATGGCGCTCACGGGCGATGAACACGCCTTCGGCCGCTGACTGCCAGCCCGCAATCTGCAGCAGCTTCTGGCGCAGGGCCTCAATGCCCACACCCTGCTTCGCACTGATGGCTAGACTGCTGGCGTGGGCCAGGTGCATAGGTAGCGCGTGCTCTGGTGCTTTGTCGAGTTTGTTCCAGATCTGGATGACCGGGATTTTGGCGGAGATTTTTGCGCTGATGGCGCGGGCCAACTGCGCGTCGGCTGCCGCTGTGGCTGCTGCACTGTCGGTGTTCAGCGTGGCTGCCAGGTCGTGCAAGTGGATCACCGCGTCGGCGCCTTCAATTGCGTCCCAGGTGCGCTCGATGCCTATCTGCTCGACCAGGTCGGTGCTCTCGCGCAGGCCCGCTGTGTCGATGATGTGCAGCGGCACGCCGTCGATCTGGATAGTTTGCTGCACCTTGTCGCGCGTGGTGCCTGCAATGGGCGTGACGATGGCCAGCTCTGCGCCGGCCAAGGCGTTGAGCAGGGAGCTTTTGCCGGCGTTGGGCTGCCCGGCAATCACCACCTTGATGCCCTCGCGCAACAGCGCACCTTGCTGCGTTCTGTGCAGCAGGCTGTCGGCGCTGTGCTGCAGCCGCTCGAGCTGGCCGTGGGCGTCTCCTTTGCGCAGATGGTCAATTTCTTCTTCGGGAAAATCCAGCGTCGCCTCCACCAGCATGCGCAGATGGATCAGCGCGTCGCGCAGAGCGTGCACCTCACGCGAGAAGACACCGGCCAGGCTGCGGCTGGCGCTGCGCGCGGCGGCCTCGGTGCTGGCGTCGATCAGGTCGGCCACGGCCTCGGCCTGCGCCAGGTCCATCTTGTCGTTCAAAAACGCGCGCTCGGTAAATTCGCCGGGGTCGGCCACGCGCAGGCCTATGGCCTGGCCCGCCTCCAGGCAGCGCGCCAGCAGCAACTGCAGCACGACCGGGCCGCCATGCGCCTGCAGCTCGAGCACGTCTTCACCGGTGTAGCTGTGCGGCGCAGGAAAGTGGATCGCCAGGCCGTGGTCGATGGGCGCGCCGTCGGCGGCGCGCAAGGGCAGGTAGGTAGCCTCGCGGGCCTTGAGCGCTCTGCCGCACAGGGCATCGATGATCGGCTGCACCGACTTGCCCGACACGCGCACAATGCCCACCGCGCCGCGCCCGGGGGCGGTGGCAATGGCAGCGATGGGGTCGGCGTGGCGTGACAGCATGGGGTGATCTTAAGCGGTTGGCTTGGGGTTTGTATTGGGCCTGTTTTGTGTGGGCTCCGTTTTGTATGGGGCCGGGTTGACAGCGCACTTCTTCGTTTTTGTACGGGAGCTGGCCGATGGCGTACTCAGCTCCGCGGCTGTCCCCCGCGGCGGCCTAGGGCCGCCTGCTCCTCCTTGATGCCGCTGCGCTGAGCACACCATCGACCAGCTCTTGCGATCTTGGCGAGTGTTCCACCGCCTGCTATCAGTCAACTTTTGTAGCTGTGGCCAATTTGGCGAGTGGTCTGCCGCCAGTACCGACGCCTCACTTGTTGTCGTGAAGTGCTTGCGATCCACCGCTGCATGCCAACCCGCTTCGCTGCCCCGGCGCTGGGTGTGGACGGCGCAGCGGCATCAAGGGGGAGTCGTCTGCCCTAGGCAGACACGGAGGACAGCCGCGGAGCCGTCCACGCCCAGTGTCGGGGCGTACAAACTACTCCATCCGCTGCTACACAAGAGCTTCTTTTATCGGGCGCAAGCAGCTAGAGTGGAAATTTAGCTTTTCGCAGCCTCAGCAGGCTTCTTCTTCAAAAAGTCCGGCAGGTTGAACTGCGGTGGCACGCCCATGCTCTTGTTGATCAGCCATTGCTGGGCGATCGACAGCACGTTGTTGGTGATCCAGTACAGCACCAGACCGGCAGGGAAGAAGAAGAACATTACCGAGAAAGCCAGTGGCATGTACCACATCAGCTTGGCCTGCAGCGGGTCTGGTGGCGCGGGGTTGAGCGCGGTTTGCAGCATGGTGGTCAGTGTCATGATCACGGGCAGCAGGAACCACGGGTCGGGCAGGGACAGGTCCTTGATCCAGCCCACCCACGGCGCGCCGCGGAACTCCACCGACGACAGCAGCACCCAATACAGCGCAATGAACACGGGGATCTGCACCATGATGGGCAGACAGCCGCCCATCGGGTTGACCTTTTCTTCCTTGTAGATGCGCATCATCTCCTGCTGCATCTGCTGCGGCTTGTCCTTGAGGCGCTCGCGCATTTCCATGATCTTGGGGTTCACCGCCTTCATCTTGGCCATGCTGCGGTAGGCCTGCGCATTGAGCCAGTAGAACGCCGCCTTGATCAGCAGCACCAGGGCGATGATGGTCCAGCCCCAGTTGCCGATAAAGCCGTGCAGCTTCTCCATCACCCAGTACATCGGCTTGGCCAAAATCGTGAGCCAGCCATAGTCCTTGATGAGCTCCAGGCCGGGATAGATGGCTTCGAGCTTGTTTTCGACCTGCGGGCCAATGAACAGGCGCGTTTCGGTGGCCTGCGTGGCGCCCGGTGCCACTGCGGTCATCGGCGCGCGCATGCCCACCGAGTAGAGGTTGTCCTTGATCTTTTGCATGTACAGGTCGCGCTGCACCCCATCGCCCAGCAGCCAGGCGCTGGCAAAGTAGTGCTGTGCCATGGCCACGTAGCCGCTGCTGGAGCTGGTCTGGATATCGACCTTGTTTTTGGCGATGTCGGTGAAGTCAACCTTCTGGTATTTCTTCTCGCCGGTGTAGACCACGGGGCCGGTGAAGGTGCTGTAGAACGACGACTCTCCGGGCGGCTTGTTGCCATCGCGCACCAGCTGCATATACAGCTGGGCCGACACCGGCGCGCCCGAGGTGTTGATCACTTCGTGCTTGACGGCAATATCGTAGGCGCCGCGCTTGAAGGTATAGGTCTTGGCGTATTTCACGCCGCCCATTTCGGCTGACTCCAGGCGCACCATCAGTTCGTTTTGCCCATCCTTGAGACTGCGCTCACCGCTGAACGTCATCGGTACGAAATGGTTGGGCAACGCCGCCTGACCGGGCATGCCCACCAAACCGCTGTGTGCCTCATAAGCGCGCTCGGCGCTGTTGTCCAGCAGCACGACATTGCGTTTGCTTTGCTTGTCATCGTCCTTGTGCTGCAACAGCTCGGCGCGCACGATCGAGCCGCCTTCGCTGCTGATCTTGAGCTTGAGCACATCGGTGCTGATCTCATACATTGTCGCAGGGGCCTGCGTGGCCGTGCCCGCGCCTGCAATGGCCGCAGCCACGCCCGCTGCAGGCGCCACCGCGCCGCTGGCTGCGGGCACGCCCGAGGCCGCAGCGCCAGGCGCAGACGCCGAGGCGGCAGGCTTGCCGGGTGCGGGGAAGAAGGTGGCCTTGTGGCCGTTATGCACCTGCCAAGCGTCCCACAGCAAGATCATGGAAAAACCAAAAATCACCCACAAAATGGAGCGGCGGATATCGTTCATGGCAAGGTCTTTGAAACAGAAGAGGGGGCACAGGCGCTGCCGGTGCCCGAGGGGCTGGCGGGGCCGGGTTTGGCAAGCAGGCGGGTAAACAGGCGGGGGGCCTGGACGGTGTCGGGCACGGGGTCATGCCCTCCCGCGCACCAGGGCTGGCAGCGCGCCAGCCGCGCCAGCGTGAGGTAGCTGCCGCGCGCCGCGCCGTGCTGGGCCAGCGCGTCCAGCGCGTAGGCTGAGCAGGTGGGCGTGAAGCGGCAGGCCGAGCCCAACCAGGGGCTGAGCAGCAGGCGGTAGCCCTTGACCAAACCCATCAACACGGTTTGGGGCAAATGCAGCACAAAAGACAGGGCGGTTTTCATGCGCTGGGGGGCTGCGGTGCAAACAGGGCCATCAGCTCACTGCGCACCACCTGCTTGAGCGCCTGTGAGCGGGCGCTGGGAAAATCCTGGCGCGAAAACTCGCTGCGCAGGCGCACGACGTAGTGGCCTGGTGCAAGGCGGGAGGCCTGGGTTTGACTCACGGCATAAACCTGTCTTCTTAGGGTGTTGCGCGTGACCGCGCGGCGTGCCCAGCGCTTGGGAATGACGGCACCTATCGCTATGCCTTCGGTCGAAACCCCGGCCTGCGTGTAATGCAGTGCAAAGTGCGGGCTTCTGGCAATGGTGCGACCCGCAAAGACAGCGTCAAACTGTGCTTTGGAGAGAAGGTGCGCAAGCAATGGCGCAACGACCGGGTGTCGCGTGCTTAGACAGCCAGGCGCTTGCGGCCCTTGGCGCGGCGTGCGTTGATCACAGCACGGCCACCACGGGTTTTCATGCGAACGAGAAAGCCGTGCGTACGGGCGCGGCGGGTCTTGGAGGGTTGGTAAGTGCGTTTCATGGCTCAGTTCTCAATTAACAGCTTGGTTTCAATCGTCAGGCGTTTTCCCACTGACAGTGTTCAGCGAAACCTAGCATTATCGCAAAAATCCGCCTGAAAATCCAGATGGATCAAGCATTTAGTCGCTTTTTCGGTGGCTTTGGGTGAGCTTGCCACGCCAGCCGGTCCGTTTGTCTGTTGCACGCTTTTTACATGCCTTGCGGCTTGTGGATAACCGGTCTGTGGCAGTACAATACGCGGCTTGAATTACAGAACATATCCACAAATACAAGGTACGCATTGAAGATGGCCGAGGGACAAGCGACACACGAGCCGCCAGTGCTGCCACCCGGCAGTCTCAAACCCGCTGACCTGTGGACCAGCTGCCTGGCCCAGTTGGCGCTGGAGCTGCCCGAGCAGCAGTTCAATACCTGGATCAAACCCCTGACCACCGCGTTGTCAGCGGACATGTCACGCATGACCGTGTTTGTGGGTAACCGCTTCAAGCTGGACTGGGTGCGCGCCCAGTATGCTGGCCGCATTGCGTCCCTGCTCGACCAGGCCAGCCGCCAGATTTCTGGCCAGACCGTCACGCTTGAGTTAGCGCTCGCTCCGCGCGAGTCAGCCTCCAAGCCTAGTTCTCCCAGCGTCATGCCCGATGTGGTGGTGATGCCAGAGCTGCTGAACGAAGCGCCCAATTATGTCGACGACAGCCCTGATACCGGCTTCAAGACCCGGCTCAATACCGCCCTGACCTTTGACGCCCTGGTCGAGGGCACGGCCAACCGCATGGCCCGGGCCGCCGCCATGCATGTGGCCAGCAACCTGGGCCATCTGTATAACCCGCTGTTTATCTACGGTGGCGTGGGCCTGGGCAAAACCCATTTGATGCACGCCATTGGCAACCATCTGCTGGCTGCCAACACCAGCGCCCGGGTGCTCTATATCCATGCCGAACAGTTTGTCAGTGATGTGGTCAAGGCCTACCAGCGCAAGTCGTTTGACGATTTCAAGCACAAATACCACTCGCTGGACCTGCTGCTGATCGATGATGTGCAGTTCCTGGCTAACAAGGACCGCACCCAGGAAGAGTTTTTCAACGCGTTTGAAGCTCTGCTGGCCAAAAAGTCGCATATTGTCATGACTAGTGACACCTACCCCAAGGGCCTGGTGGATATCCACGAGCGCCTGGTGTCACGCTTTGATTCGGGCCTGACGGTGGCCATTGAGCCGCCGGAGCTGGAGATGCGGGTAGCCATTTTGATCAGCAAGGCACGTGTGGAAGGCGCTGACATGCCGGAAGAGGTAGCGTTTTTCGTGGCCAAAAACGTGCGCTCCAACGTGCGCGAGCTCGAAGGCGCGCTGCGCAAAATCCTGGCCTATTCGCGCTTTAACCAAAAAGACATCTCCATCCAGCTGGCTAGAGAAGCCCTGCGCGACCTACTGTCCATCCAGAACCGCCAGATCGGTGTAGAAAACATCCAAAAAACCGTCGCCGACTATTACAAGATCAAAGTGGCCGACATGTACAGCAAAAAGCGCCCGGCCAGCATTGCCCGACCGCGCCAGATTGCCATGTACCTGGCCAAAGAGCTCACGCAAAAGAGCCTGCCCGAGATTGGCGAGCTGTTTGGCGGGCGCGACCACACCACCGTGCTGCACGCCGTGCGCAAAATCGGCACCGAACGCCAGCAGCTGACCGAGCTGAACCAGCAGCTGCATGTGCTGGAACAGACCCTCAAAGGCTGACGCACCCAAGGAAACCACACATGACACAGCACACCACGGCACGCAAGGACGAGTTTGGGGATAGTTTCGGGATAACTGACTGGTTATCCACAGGGCGGCTCTTTCAGCTTGACTTGTCCCTGAACTGCACGGGCAAACAAGCCAGCTTAAACACAGACTATGCAACACGCTAAATCCATGATTAAACAGGCGAAAATACGCTTATCCACACATGGGTGCCGTGCTTACTACTATTACTATCTTTAAATTAATCAAATCAAGATAAGAGGTTGACATGATCGTTCTGAAGGCAACGCAGGAAAAACTGCTCTCCACTTTGCAATCCGTCTCGGGCATTGTCGAGCGTCGGCACACACTGCCGATTCTGGCCAACGTGCTGATTCGCAAAACCGGCGACCAGCTGCAGCTGACCACCAGCGACCTGGAGATCCAGATCCGCACCGGCGCCACGATGGACGGCGACGCAGGCAACTTCACCACCACGGTGGGCGCACGCAAGCTGATCGACATCCTGCGCACCATGCCCTCGGACCAGACCGTGTCGCTGGAGTCATCGGCCAGCAAGCTGGTGCTCAAGGGTGGCAAGAGCCGCTTCACGCTGCAGACCCTGCCCGCCGAAGACTTTCCGCTGGTGCAGGAAGCCGCCAACTTTGGCCCGGTGTTTAGCGTGCCGCAAAAAACCCTCAAGGAGCTGCTGGCGCAAGTGAGCTTTGCGATGGCGGTGCACGACATTCGCTACTACCTCAACGGCATTTTGTTTGTGGCCGAAGGCAAGACCTTGAGCCTGGTGGCTACCGATGGCCACCGCTTGGCGTTCAGCAGCGCGCAGCTGGATGTGGAAGTGCCCAAGCAGGAAGTGATCTTGCCGCGCAAGACGGTGCTGGAGATGCAGCGCCTGCTGAGCGACAGCGAAGGACAGATTGAGATGCAGTTTGCTGGCAACCAGGCCAAGTTCAGCTTTGGCGGCATGGAGTTTGTGACCAAGCTGGTGGAAGGCAAATTCCCCGATTACAACCGCGTCATCCCCAAAAACCACAAAAACATCATCACGCTGGGCCGCGCCGCGCTGCTGGCCACGCTGCAGCGCACGGCCATTTTGACCAGTGAAAAATTCAAAGGCGTACGCCTGAACATCGAGCCGGGCACGCTGCGTGTGGCGTCCAACAACGCCGAGCAGGAAGAAGCCGTGGACGAGCTGGACATTGACTATAGCGGCGACAGCATTGAGATTGGTTTTAACGTGACCTACTTGATCGACGCACTGGGCAATATGCAGCAGGAGATGGTGCGGCTTGAGCTGTCGGACTCCAACAGCTCGGCGCTGTTTACCATTCCCGACAATGCGAGCTTCAAGTATGTGGTGATGCCAATGCGCATCTAGGTTTTGCGCTGATCCTGTCATGCAGAACAAGGGGCGGGGAGCCCCTTAGGTGTTTTTTAGTAGTAGATTTTTTGACCGATTGATTGAGAACGTATGAGCCAAGAACAAATTAACGACGCACAAAACAACGACTATGGTGCGGGTTCGATCCAGATTCTGGAAGGCCTGGAGGCCGTGCGCAAGCGCCCCGGCATGTATATTGGCGATACGTCGGACGGCACCGGCCTGCACCACCTGGTGTTTGAGGTGGTGGACAACTCGATTGACGAAGCGCTGGCTGGCCACTGCGACGATATTGTGGTGACCATCCATTCTGACAATTCGGTGAGCGTGACCGACAACGGCCGCGGCATCCCTACCCGTGTGAAGATGGACGACAAGCACGAGCCCAAGCGCAGTGCGGCCGAGATTGCGCTGACCGAACTGCACGCAGGCGGAAAATTTAACCAAAACAGCTACAAGGTGTCGGGCGGCTTGCACGGCGTGGGCGTGAGTTGCGTGAACGCACTCTCCAAATGGCTGCGCCTGACGGTGCGCCGCGAGGGCAAAGTGCATGTGATGGAGTTTGCCAAAGGCTTTGTGCAAAACCGCTTGATCGAGCTGCAGGACGGCGTGGAAACCTCGCCGATGCGCACCACGGGCGATACTGAAAAGCGCGGCACCGAGGTGCACTTTTTTCCTGATGCTGAAATCTTCACGGCCAATATTGACTTTCACTACGAGATTCTGGCCAAGCGCTTGCGCGAGCTGAGCTTTTTGAACAACGGCGTGCGCATTCGCCTGAAAGACGAGCGCAGCGGCAAGGAAGACGACTTTTCGGGCGCGGGCGGTGTGAAAGGCTTTGTGGAGTTTATCAACACCGGCAAAAAGGTATTGCACCCCAACGTGTTCCACGCCAACGGCGAGCGTCCGTCAGAGACCTATGGTGGCATCCCTGGCACGCATATTGGCGTGGAAGTGGCGATGCAATGGAACGACGGCTACAACGAAAACGTGCTCTGCTTCACCAACAACATCCCCCAACGTGATGGCGGCACGCACCTGACCGGCCTGCGCGCGGCGATGACGCGCGTGATCAATAAATATATTGACGACACTGAGCTGGCCAAAAAAGCCAAAGTGGAAGTGACCGGCGACGACATGCGCGAAGGCCTGTGCTGCGTGTTGAGCGTGAAGGTGCCTGAACCAAAATTTAGCAGCCAGACCAAGGACAAGCTGGTGAGCAGCGAGGTGCGCGCGCCGGTGGAAGAGATTGTCAGCAAATTGCTGACCGAGTTTTTGGAAGAGCGGCCGCATGACGCCAAAATTATCTGCGGAAAAATTGTGGAGGCCGCGCGCGCGCGTGAAGCCGCGCGCAAGGCGCGCGAGATGACGCGCCGCAAAGGTGTGCTGGACGGCATGGGCCTGCCCGGCAAGCTGGCTGACTGCCAGGAAAAAGACCCCGCACTGTGCGAAATCTACATCGTGGAGGGTGACTCCGCTGGTGGCTCGGCTAAGCAAGGCCGTGACCGTAAATTCCAGGCCATCCTGCCGCTGCGCGGCAAAATTCTGAACGTAGAAAAAGCCCGCTATGAAAAGCTGCTGACCAGCAACGAGATTGTGGTGTTGATCACCGCATTGGGCACCAGCATTGGCAAAGAAGAATTCAACGTGGACAAGCTGCGCTACCACCGCATCATCATCATGACTGATGCTGACGTGGACGGCGCGCACATTCGCACGCTGCTGCTCACCTTCTTTTACCGCCAGATGCCTGAGCTGGTGGAGCGCGGGCACATCTATATTGCGCAGCCGCCGCTGTACAAGGTCAAGCATGGCAAGCACGAGCAATACCTCAAGGACGGCCCGGCGCTGGACGTGTATCTGTTGCAGGTGGCGCTGGACGGCGCGAGGGTGATACCCGGCGCGGGCAAAGCGCCGCTGCAGGGCGACGCGCTGGCAGAGATTGCGCGCAAATACCTGGTGGCCAACTCGGTGATTGCGCGCCTGTCGGCCTGGATGGACGGCGAAGGCCTGCGCGCCATCATGCAAGGCGTGGCGCTGGACCTGGACACGCTAGAAGGCGCAGAAAAGTCTGCCCAAGCTCTCAAGGCCGGCCTGCACAACGCCGAAGTGGCCGCCATGTTTGACGCGCGCACCGACAAGCATGTGCTGACCATCACCCGCTGGATCCACGGCAACGCCAAGGTCAGCACCATCACCGCAGACTTTGTGCACGGGGGCGACTACGCTGCCATGCGCGAGGCGGCCCTTACCTTTGAAGGCCTGATCGGCGAAGGCGCGGTGGTGCAACGCGGCGAAGGCGAGAAGCAAAAGGAACACAAGGTCACCGACTTCCGCGAAGCCATGGCCTGGCTGATTACCCAAGCAGAAAACGCCGTAGGCCGCCAGCGCTACAAAGGCCTGGGCGAGATGAACCCCATGCAGCTATGGGAAACCACCATGGATCCCAATGTGCGCACCCTGCTGCGCGTGCAGATCGAAGACGCCATCGAAGCCGACCGCGTGTTTACCACCCTGATGGGCGACGAGGTAGAGCCGCGTCGGGCGTTTATTGAGACGAATGCGTTAAGGGCTGCCAATATCGACGTTTGACGCTTGCTTAGAAGTAACGTTTAGGTTACCATAAAACCTTGGTCAAATGACGCTCTTGCTGCGCGAGGTGTTGGACGATGCTGGGTGTAGCCCCTTTGGCGATTGGCTTGACCGACTCGATGTACTGCCCGCTGCCAAAGTTCGCATAGCGTTGGCCCGCATGAGCCAAGGCAATTTGTCGGCTGTAAAGTGGTTTCGTGGCATTGGCGAATACAAGATTGATTTTGGCCCTGGCTACCGTATCTACTTTGCACAGGAAGGTAAAACCGTTTTGTTGTTGCTGGCTGGGGGCACCAAGAAGCAGCAGCAGCGCGATATTGAGACCGCCATCCTGCAACTGGCGGCATACAAGGCACGGAGGAAATGATGGTTAACTTCACCAGGGACGTACACACCACCATACTGGCGCGTATCCAGCGGGACCCCGCCTATGTGCAGGCGCTGTGGAACGAGGCGGTGCAGCTCTTTTTGGAGGGCGAGCCGCAAACAGCCAAGATCATTCTGCGTGATCTGGTGAATGCCACTGTGGGTTTTGAAGGGCTGGCAGAGCGGATTCAAAAACCCAGCAAAAGCGTACATCGCATGCTTTCTGCTGCGGGCAACCCCACCATGGACAATTTGTCCGCTATTTTTCTGGCGGTAAAGCCCGCGCAGAGAACCCCCAACAGGCGCAGCGCGCCAGCACGTCAAACAAGCACACCACACAAATAATGCACATTCACCTTACAATATGGATAAATTGAAGCGGAAAGGCCTATGCCATGACCACATTGACTGTGACTGAACGGGGGCAGGTGACGTTCAGGAAAGACGTGCTGCAGCACCTGGGTATCAAGCCCGGTGACAAGATAGAGCTGGATCTGTTGCCAGACGGGCGTGGCATGCTGAAAGCGGCGCGGCCTGGCCAGAGCATTCAAGGCTTTGTGGGGCTGCTGGCGGGGCGGACCAAAAAAGTCGCCACTATAGACGAGATCAACGAGGCGACTGCCCAAGCATGGGCCGGTAAAAAGTGAAGCTTACGGCCGACACCAATGTGCTGGTGCGCGCTGTGGTGGACGATGACCCGGCACAGGCCAAAGTTGCCGCCAAGGTATTGCTCGATGCCACGCTGATAGCCATCGCGCTGCCCAGCCTGTGCGAACTGGTCTGGGTGCTACGCAAAGTCTATAGCTTTACGTCCACGGACGCAGCCAGCGCCATCCGTGCGCTATTGGCCGCAGCCAACGTAGAGATGAACCGGCCCGCCGTAGAAGCAGGCCTGCTGGTGCTGGACGCGGGTGGAGATTTTGCCGATGGCGTGATAGCCTATGAAGGCCAGTGGCTGGGCGGGGAAACCTTTGTGTCGTTTGACAAAAAAGCCGTTGCCTTGCTGAAGGCGCAGGGTCAGCAAGCGCGGGTTTTGTGATGCTGCGTGGCCGGCAGCGCGGCGGTGTGGAATTTGAACGCGCCGATGTTCCCACCATTACTAAACGCATTTGCATCTCCATGCTACGCTAGCTTATGGGTGAAGGCGTGGAGGCGTTGCCTACTTCTAATAGACATAACCTAGCGGACTCGTTACATGGTATGGCCCAGCTTTTTATATACATAATGTGGCAAAGTTATCCCCATCAAACTGAAAAACCTGCTTCAACAAGTCTTTCATGAATTTGCGAGATGACAGCGCATTGTCTCTCAGTTGGGATTTTTCGAGGAATTTGAGAGGCTAGCCTCAACAAATCCGACTGCATTGCGGTGAGCAGATTTCTTTGCATTGCCCAATTCCGCATTCGCTCCCACTGTGCTGACGGCACTTTGAACACTGCGAGTTGCGTAGCGATGCCATCGTCGGTTGCCTGGATTTCACGTGCATCCTTGGCTGCATTTTTTACGAAACTGCAGTCCACTAACGCGGAATGAATTTCTAAGTTGAGTTGAATTTTTTCGGACCTTATTCGATCCCAGCATCCCTGCATTTTTGCCCACTCTGTAACGTTGTCTTTAGGCCGACTAGGATCGGTAAGCAATTCAAAGACCCGAGCCGCTATGGTCGTGATTTGTTCGAGTATAGGAATTGAAACACCTTGCTTTGTCCAAACCCCGCGAAGATCAAGTTGTTTGCCTGCGGCTTGTTCTGTAATCATGCAATTCAACTTTGCAAGCGTGTACGTCACGATGTTGGCTCGATATCCACCCTGATACCAATTCTGCTGCTTGACCAAAATTTCAGTTTGCCGAAACATGATCGCTAAAGCTATGAGATCACGAAAATACTCTTCATTGAATTGTCGCTCATCTTCATTCCAGGCCTTCGCAATTAAGTCAGCGAAAAGCATGAAATTCTTTTGTGCGCCCATACTCACTTTATTAGGCAGTCCCCGCCAAGTGTTCACTAGTTTTGCAACGTCGGTTTTAGACAGTAATTGTGATTTCGGGTTTTGAGTCACGAATTGCCGTTTTTGAGCGGGAGACAATTTGGCTTGTTCGTTTACATATTGCCCGCGTGCCCGTTCATAAAACCAGTGACTACCATGCTGGGCACCGCCAATAGGGGGGGCAAAAATTCTTCTCGAAAACTCCTCCAGCCTGATGTGATATGCATGGTTTGCAAAGAAGTCTGCATCACTAACTTTGTTCTGACTGTTGGCATACCGCGCGATATCTGGAATCAAAGAGCTTGCTTTTTCTGGAGGTAGGACCGAAAGCTTCATCTGGACCATCACCTTTGACAGATCAGCGCATTCTGAATTACCAGGTGAATTTCGTGCTGCTTGCGCAAGTGAAGCAGTGGTTTGCCCCCCGTTGACGATTTGCAAATTCGTTGCGCTCAGTATCTTTGGCCCCCTCGAAGTCTCTTCTATGACAACATTTTCTGCTGTGGCAGCGATGCCATTATTGAAGGCAAAAAACATTTCAGGTTGCTGTCGAATAGTCAATTGAATTTTTGCATTTACTTTTCCTCGAGTGCTAAGGAAAGATCGAACATTTCCTTCTAGGAGTCGACTTCCATATCGATCGTAAATTCCAGCAATGACGTTACCCGAAATCATGCACAAATAGGCTTGATATTCGCCCTCTGCACTAGCGGCCATAAGACACGGCAACCCATCGCCACTGCCAAAGTCAGCGAAATCAACGACCAGCTCATCTCTGCCGGTAGCTGAAACATATGCACGATGCAATCGGGCCACATCCCAAACATGATGCTCTGCTTGGATACCGGAAATATCAGCATCAGGCCAGTCTCTAGCTTTTGACTTCAACTGACCGTCGCTAACCAGGTAAAGCCTGTATCTGGTCATCTTTGAGTGCCAGTCCCGGAGGTCACATGCAAGACCATGTCCTGGCTGGCTCTCTTCGATAGATCCATCTGTTAAGTTGCCTTTCAGCGCCTCTTCAACAAATGATCTGAGCATGCCAAATAACTTCATTGCATCCGCAGTATTGAAGGATGGCATGTCATCGTCATTGGAGTAGTCTGCAATAAGTATCGCAAGAGAATTGTCTGCATCGTCGAACGCATAACCGTCTATTTGCAGTTTTCTTTTTCCGCTAGTACCTTCGTATCGACATGCTACAAAGTCTGAAAATTCTTCTGCATCAGTTAGACGCTCGCCGACTTCATCCACGAAGCCAGCGCGATTGAAATCCTGATTCGATTCAGCCCGTGCACGAACAGTCTCCAGCAAATCTTTACGAAACTCTAATAAATCCATTAGGGCGCTCTCCGGAAATTAAGTGACGTTGAATCCAAACGATATTTTTCACAAGCGTTCAAAGACAATTCATATTTGATATGGCTTAAACCAATCGCAATCTGGTTTCCAGTGATACGAGGAAAATCGCCATACACCGAAAACACTTGGAACAATCGTTCGCTTAGGCTCGGCATTGAATACTCAGACCTGCTGACATATTTGGCCATACTTAAAGTATTTTCAAAAATATCACTTGAATCAGGATCGTTTGAAAGCAATCCACGAACATCTTCAACCAAGGTATTCAGACTGAACGAATCGGGCGTATTGTGTCTACTCTCGGCTAATTCGATTACGACCAAGAAGAGAGTTCGAGATGTAGTTTGCAGTTGCGATTCTGACGAAATGGTGATTGAAGTTGCACCAGGCTGAATCGTCTTGACTTCCCAAGCAGCGTTGTGAGTTTGAAAATCCTGATCAGCGCCTTTAGGCCCAACCCATGCGCGAACGGCATCACTGCTTCCAAGGTGAATAAACAATCGCTTCAACGTTAACAGTTCACCGCAAAGCCCTCTAACCTCGTTTTCACTCAATAAATCAGGCAACCCT
This sequence comes from Polaromonas sp., assembly GCA_013297865.1. Classification (GTDB taxonomy): domain Bacteria; phylum Pseudomonadota; class Gammaproteobacteria; order Burkholderiales; family Burkholderiaceae_C; genus JAAFIP01. The sequence goes on from JAAFIP010000018.1 coordinate 14,707, forward strand.
CGCTCAAGAAGTTGACGCCAATTTGACAGGCGACGTAGTACATAGCCTAACGATTGATTGGCCGGCAATCCTGTGTTCTTGGAAGATTCGATCAGATCCTCGCATAGCATGGAAAACATCGGTGACAGTTCGGCACTGTCCAATACCAGCAGCAGTGACCATTTGCCGTCGTCACGCTTGAAGCTCTTGATGCGAATTGCGCGCATGTCGCGAATGGCAGGCGGTTCTTCTGGCGTGACCAGTAGCAGCAGTCTGTGCTTTTCGTTGTCCTTGCCGAGATAAAAGTCCAACGTGTGACTGGCATCGAATAGTTGAAAAACGGCATGTAGTGGATCTGCCGCAATTGCGTCCCACCTGTCGTTGAGTCTATTCGCCATCATCGTCCTCTTCTAGGTCATCATCGCTTGTGACTTCACTTGCAAGCATGTTTCGCAGTTCCACCAAGTTAATTCGGTATCGGATACTTTGGCTTGCTTGTGCGAGATCGGGAAAACTGAGGCCCAGTGCAACCAGAGCGCAACCATCAGGCAACGGGTAGTCCTTTTCTCCATCTCCGCCTGCTTCAACTGGCTTCAAGACATGCAACATCAGAAGCGGCTTTGTGCGGATTTTTCTATACGCACTTGACGGCACAGTAGTCTTTCCGGCGTTTTCGGGTGCCTCCATGAAACTGGTTTCGGCGTTCTTCACTTCGTCATCAGATAAGCCTGCCTTCTCGTCCGCAGGCGAGCCAACACGCATTTTCTGCGCATTGATGAGTAGCGACCGCTTTTCCGGCTCAACTAATATCTTCCTCTTCCGTTGTCGTACATCTACCCCAGGTACGAGGGAATACTCTGATTCGCTCCCACTCGGAATGGCAATATCCCATTTCAGCAGTTTCTCGTCGTTGGAAGATTCAATAAAGTCCCCAAGCGCGGAAGTTTGAAGTTTCAGATTCAGGGGATGACTGGCAAATCTTCTAAGGAATTCGACGATGAGCACTTTGTCCACATTGATCCACAGTGGGTATTCACGGGTCGTACTTTTAGTATTACTAGCCAAAAGTACCTGCTCTACAAGCCGCCGCGCCGCTTTGAAATTACCAATGATCGCAGCTGGATCACGCAATAGTCGTGTTGACTCCAATCCCTCATTGCTTATCGACATCATATGCACGATCTCTTCCGAGTCGCGCATTTTGTTCCGGGCGGTTATCAACAACGAGTCCGGGTGGGCCCTAACACGCAATCCAAAATCAAGAGGCTTGAGTCGAGATACCTGCATTCGACGGATTTCTCCTCTGAGTTCATCCGTCGCCTCGGAAATGTGAGAATACCAATTTGCAGACTCTTCTGTAATCCAAATGCGAAACAAGTCTTCATAGCCATGACGATAGCCAAACCAACGTCCCATTTGCAGCAGTGCGTCGTACATTTGAGTGCCACGGTAGAAATAACTTACGCAAAGGCCCTCAAGAGTCAAACCACGCGCCAAGCTGTTGCCCCCTACCGCAATGACGCGCAATCCGTTTTGCTTGTATAGCGAATAGTCTAGGCTGGCAGCGCCGGATTTCTGATTGACTGAACGTACCTCAATGGGCAAAGTTGCGGCGGTTAGCGATGATTGCACCTCCGCCCAGGAAACCCCAGAGTCTGAATACTCGCTGTCAAAAATATCATGCAGAGTTGCCAGAGTGGCGTTTTTTAGAGCTTCATTAGTTGACAGCGAAGCGTAGTTCCGTATGTCCTCCTGCATCTTTCGCAGAAGCTCAAAAATCACATCCTTTACTTGGTTTTGAATAAGCGTGAAGTGGCTAACGTTTATCAGCATTGAGCGATGACGTGGCATGTCCTTTCGGAGGTCCATGATGGCATTGACCACCAGAAAGCTCCCCATCGCTTCAATCATGGATGGCGGAACTCCCTCGATGGTGCTGTCTGACTTTTGCCCTCGTGGAAAATAGACATCGGCATCATTGATATGGCGCAGGCAGTCGAGCGGTGAGTCGTCTCCGAAGATTAGTCTTGCGCCAACATAATTTGTGGGAGCATCCAGCGCGTATATAAAGTCACGGGGGAAAAGATCATCACCGACCATTGCATCGGTCGTATCAGGATTGATGAAAACATTAGCAAATGGCGTCGCTGTAAACCCGACATAGCTTGATCGAGGGAATACCTTCAGCAAGGTACGAATCCCTCCATTTATTGCCGTAGCTTTTGCAGGATTTGTGTTGACCGAGGCATTGTCAGCTTCGTCGTCAATCATTAGCAGAGGCAAGTTGATATGCCCACCGTGGTTTGCATTGAAGGTGATTAGCCAATCTGTCAAATTTTCCAAGATCCGCTTGTTCTTCTTCACTACCAGCAGAACTGGCTCCTTGTAGTCCCTGAGTTTGAATCCGAGCTGATTGACCGTCGCAGCCTTGAAGTCACCGATGGTTGAAGTAAAAACACCTGCCGCGCGCGCGCCATTTACCAAACCAACACCGATTTCCCTTCGGTGACGGTTTCTGTTAACCACTCCAGAACTGTCCAAACCGACAAACCCTGAATCCAGGCGCTCCTGTGCCTGTCGTCTTAGGCTTTCAAGCGTTCCAGTAAGCAAAATCACCAACTTGTACCCGGCATCAGCCGCTTTGCAGATTAGTCCTGTGTAGTTTGAGGTCTTCCCTGATTGCACATCCCCCATTACGAGTCCACGACGCGGCCAGCCATCTTCTCCATCGGGATTACCCATTAGGTCAAGAATGTCATCTGTAACCTTGTCTAGTGTAGTGACCACTTTTGGCGCCCAACCCTGTTTGAGCAATTCTGTTTGATACCGACGCCAGTAAAAAGGCTCGATATTGGCTTTTCGTGCCTGAAGCCACGGTGCGTGGGTGTCAAAGACACAGGCACCGATGCCCATCTCAATAGTCAATGCCTGATGCAAACGTCTTATGACATCAGAAAACTCCTCGTCTGACACAGAATAGAGAGGATTCGTTCGTAACCAGCAAGCATGCGAAAGGATGTCTGCCTCTGACGGAATACCAGTTACAGTCAATGCCGTAATCACGCCTAGCTCGAGTCTGCGGCCATTGTCAGACAATTGCGAGTCTTTTTTTTCAGTCATATTTTTGAATCTCCTCGACAATCTTTCGTGTGGCTTCAAGGTGAAGGTTGAATGGCTCAATTAAATGCAATGTCGCGAGCCACGTTTTCCTGAAAGGCGACTTACTGTCAAGCGAAGCAAACATGGATCTGGCTATTTCCCGCAATCGCAGAGTAACCTCTTCACCATTGAAGGACGAGCGTAAGTCCGATGCCATCCGCGAATAGAGCGCATCTGCCGGGAAAGAACTCTCAACTACCGCAAGAACCGCATCGAAGTCAGATGCGTCGCTTTTCGATAGCCTAGAAATCAGAGTCTTGATTGATGGATGATCACGATTGATATCGAACCTCACCCCGCCACGGTCTACCACCTCATTCCATCCAGCCGTGATTTCGCCTCTGTCAACGGAGCGCCCGCGAAAGGCAATAGTTCTGCCGCTCACTTGCCGTATTCTTTCCACAGTTCTTCTGAGATTAAAACGAACTGCCTCCGGGGGACTCGCCACCGATTTTTTAATATCCAAAGTCCACAGGTGATCTAACGAGTTAGGAATGTCCACGCGAACCCTTGCCAGTTTGCTCAACTCATCCTTCCTAGCCAAGCGGAACCATGTCCCCCAAACAATTAGTCGCCGGTTTCGATAAATATAGAAGCCCTGCTGATTTCTGAGTCCATCGCTTCCACCGGCACTGGCCATCTCTTCAGGAGAAAGCTTACTTGCATGCGGCAGGATGTAAGGCTTGACCGTGACTCGGTGGCCTTCAATACTAAAGCTGTCTTCATCAAGCGTCTGGGTGGCTTTGTGGTCGGACAGGAATGGATCAATGGGGGGCAGCGGATTTCCGTTCGTGCTTATCGCCAAGCGAGACCGACCGGATTCAGCGGAAATGTATCGGTGAAAGACCAGAGAAAGATGACTGCGGGCATGGTCCATTTCTCTTCCAAGGGCCACTTCAACAGAGCTTTCACCTATGGTCAGTCTGTCCAGGTTTTGCCATAAAACAATGGTCCCTTTTTTTTGAGTCCATAGCTGATGGACGTGGGGAAGCTTTGCGATGTCGTCCTCATCCAATTCAAGCATTATCCAGGAATTTCGCTTTACAACGACATCAAGATCCCAGCAATAGGCGCAAATCAAACCGTCCCGCAAGGAAATCACAGTCGTTCGCCGACACTGCGACAGTGACGATGTCTTCATGCCCAGGCCATAACGCCCCATATCCTCGATACGCCTTGTCTCCAATGGACTGGTGCTTCCATGTCTCATTGCTTTTGCAAGGGTGTCCTTCAACATGCCGTCGCCATCGTCAATGACTGCGATGTATGGTGTATCCGTTGGACGAAACTCAATTCCGATGCTCTTGGCTTTTGCTGAAATGCTGTTGTCGATAAGGTCTGCTAAAGCAGATTCGAGCGAATAGCCAATCGAACGCATGGACTCCAGCAAAGATGGAGCATGTGGAGGGTTTTCGATTTCTCTCATTTTTTCGTACCCACTATTTGATTTCCCAGAGTTAAGGGCATTTAGCGGTCACATTCTGGTGACTGGCATACATTTAGACTTCTGGTCTTCCGTGCGGTAGAGGAAAGGATCTTATGGCATATCAATGCAATCTTGTTTGCCAACAATGACGGCACAGCATTTCCAACTTGGTGATACTGCTGTGTTTTATTTCCTTGAAAGAAATAGTTATCGGGAAATGTCTGCAATCGGGCCGCCTCGCGCACGGTGAGACTGCGACACTGGATTGGGTCTGGATGGATGAAATAATGGCCGTCCTTTGAAATGTGGCTGGTTACAGTGCTGCTTGGCAAATTTTTGAGCTGAACTCTGAATCTGTCCACGAACTTCCCTGATTCCCAATTTGCATGCCCTGGTGCAAGCCCTTTCAGTGCAAATTCTGTATGGCCTTTTGGGGAATAACCGCGTTGTTCGGCAAATACGGCTGCGTATAGATACCGCCCTAAATCGCTGGTCATGTGAGAGCGGGTTTCATGGTTTAGCCAAACCCTTATTTCGGCGTCTCGCACCCATTTTTGAAATTCGGTTGTTGCTTCTGGGTTTGATTTTTTGGGGTAGCGGAGAGCGCCAGTCTCCAGTTTTGCGGACGCGCCATCTGCTACTTCGAATAGACCTTCTGCAAGAGCGGGTTCTTTGTGGCGCAAAGCATCTGCGGCGAGATTTTGACTGAGTTTCACAACTGTATCCCGCCATTTTTCTCCTCCATCGTCTTGACCAAGCTTGCTACGGAGGCGGGGTATCCCAGCAAGTGCACTTTGCACTACCAGTTGTGGTGCGTGGCCAAGGAGGTGCCTGCCGTCGTACTTCAACTCTTCTCTAACTCCCAGCAGAATTACACGATGGCGAGCCTGGGGAATTCCGTACTGTTCTGCTTGGATGATGAAATCTTTTGCGTTGATGCTTTCTGGATCCATGCCATGTTCGTAGCATGTAGGTGTTACTAGGGAGTGAATGGTGTACCTATGTCCCCTGCCTCTGCCGAGTGCCTTGCTGGGGTCGGAGAGATCATGAAGAATATCGGGGAATATCTGCCGACCTCCAACCTTTGCAGAAAGAATGCCCTTGACGTTTTCCATTACAAATACAGTTGGCTTTGCTTTGTTAAGTATCCGAAGATATTCCCGGTAAAGAAAATGACGGTGATCGTCTTCGGCAACGTAGCCTGCTGTTCCCATGTTTCGGGATCGCCCAACCAGTGAGTAGGCTTGGCATGGTGGGCCACCTATCAGTACCGTCTGATCTTCTCTCAGTTTTTTATCTCGGATGATTTTGTCTAGAAGGGTATTGTCATTGACCTGGCCAAGAGTCAGCTTTCGTGCCTCCTCTGTTGCCACGGCCCACAGCGAGGGATATAGGTCACGCGGGTGCTTTGCCTGTGCTGAGTTGCAGAATTCATAGTAAGCCTTCAATGCGGCAGGGCTCTCATTTTTCGCATGTCTGAAAAAACTTCGCAGCGTTAGAGTTGCATGCGCGCTAGCCTCCATTTCGGCAGATACAACGATATTGAAGGCTTTTCCATTGTTTAAAGACGCAAAGCCTTCGCCCAGGCCCCCTGGCCCAGCGAATAAATCGATTAGTTTGAACATTGGTTGAGCGGGTGACTTATTTTGTATTTTGAGAAACTCTCGAGGCCGCAGCTGAAGGGAGTTCCAACGTTTTTGACTTGGGTTTATACCTTATCCAATGCTCAAGATTGCGAATCAGAAGTGGCAGCCGGGACTCAGCTAATATGTCTCGCAATCCACACTCCCACACGATGGCAACTCGCCAGCCAGCCGAAACCAGTGCCATTTGTGACAGGTCGTCTCGTATCTGATTGGCCTTTAACTTGGTTTCCCAAAATAGACGATTGGCGGCGGGGATTTTTGAGAGGGGGCACCCATGCCAGTGCCAAAAACAGCCATTGACGAATATGGCCACTTTCCATTTTGGCAAGACGATGTCAGGTCGTCCAGGTAAACCTGCGCCATCCAAGGTATAGCGGAAACCACGCGCGTGCAGATGGTGGCGCACCAATAGTTCAGGTTTTGTGTTGCGGCTTCGAATACCCGCCATCATCCTGCTGCGCGTTGCAGCATCAACTGTGTCAACCATTCAGTGCGGCAATTGCTTTGCGTTCAGCCGGAGTATGAAAGGCGCGGCTGACGACGTCCATCGCCAATTCATACACTGCGTCGCCGTGGTGCAGGAACATGAGCTTTAGCGTGTGGGTGGCTTCCTTACACTCCTGTGGCGTAAATGTTGGGCTGCCATCGGCGATCTGCACAAGATCTGACGGATTGTTGTCTGGGTGGAAAAGAAGACCGCCCGAATGCATTTGTGCCAGCCAATTGTGAGCAGCGGTACGTGAGCTGTTCGCAAGCATGGGGATCCGGGTAGTTTGCATCGCAATATTCCTGAGAATGATTGTCTTCAAGGATACTAGGCAATCCCGTCTTCGGCAATCCAAGTTTGCCTTATGGTCATCTCTATGGCGGCGATGTACAGGCTTTTGTGAGTGGTTCTAGTGGTGAGTTTGTGTGATAAATACGCCTCCAGCCCAATAGAATATTGCGGGAGCAGCTATTAAATATGTAGCGACTACGCTCAGCTCCGTGCAAAAACTATCAGCCCATCCGTGCTCCCACCATCTGCCAAACGCAGGGCTTGCAGGTAGCGTGCTTTGGCATCGCTGGTGCTGCCCAGTGATGCGCTGCCCCATGTGAAGCGTGGCTGGCCCAGGCGGATGGCCAGGGTGTCTGCCATGAGCCGGGCGTGGCGGCCGTTGCCGTTGGGGAAGGGGTGTATCCACACCAGTTGGTGGTGAAAGCGGATGGCGAGCGCGTCGCACGTTGCAGCGTTGCCTGTGATGGGGGTGTGGTCGATTTGGTAGCGGGTGTTGTCCAGCAGGTTGCGCAGACGGGTGGCGACTTGTGGCCAGTCGACGCCGATGTTTTTGTTGCTTGAGCGGAAGGTGCCTGCCCAGGGCCATGTGTGGCTGAACATGTGGCTGTGCAGATCGCGCACAAAGCCTTCGGTGAGCAGGTCGCGTTTGGTTTGGCGTTGGGCCCACGCCTGGCCTTGCAGGATGTTGGTCTCTTCCCAGGCGTTGAGGTCGGCCTGGGTGGTGATGTGGGTGGGCAGCAGGCCTGCGGCTTCGTCTGGGTCTAGGGGTGTGGCGCCCTGCGGGTAGCTGATGCCCATCGCCAGTGGGTTATTTCCAGAGGTTGCGGCGCGGGCCTGCCAACAGCTCTTGGGCCAGCAGGTCGCGCTGGAGCTGGCGCGCTGCGCCTTGCACGGCCTGGTCTTCCAGAGCCATGGTGTGGGTGACGGGGGCCAGCTGCTGGGCGGCTACCTGTATGGCGCGGTCTTGCAGCTGCTGGGCCAGCGGCTGACGTGGCACCAGCGCGTATTGCAGCTCGCAGCCCAGGGCCTCGGCCAGCTTGCGCAGGCTGGCCAAGGTGATGACCTGGCTGGCTTCAGCCTGTTCGAGCTTTTGCAGGCCAGAAGGGGTGATGCCTAACTGCTTGGCTTGGGCCGTGGCGGGGATGCCCAAGGCCTCGCGCACAGTGCGGGCCCAGCCTGCGGGAGGGCGCGCAGGCAGCTGCGCGCCGCGCCAGGTGCTGAGAGCGGTGTCTACCTGCTGGAACTGTAGCTGTTGGAAACGCTTGGTTTGGGTAGTCATAGGTTGTTATTTTAATGCTGTTTATAAACCTTTGGGTGTTTAAAAGTATAATTTTTAGATAGCTATAGGTGCCAATGTGTGGGCGTTGATGAGCAAATCTGGTTGTGCGGCGAAGGGTTTTTGAGGGCGACTTTGAATATTTGGCGTGTCACCTGCCCCTCAACTTGGGTCATTTACAAGATGCTGATCAATGCTCAGCCCAATAGAATATCGCGGGAGCAGCTATTAAATATGTAGCGTTACCTCACGTTATTGACCTGCTAGTTGTTGAGGTCGGTGCTGGCTAGCGTTGGTTTGACGGGGTCTTCTGCTAAGAGGTAACTAAAATGTCGAATATATTTGACAAATTTAAGAGGCCTAGCTAATCTACGGGCTATGAACGACTTACTTTGGATTGGCCCGATGGTGCATAAGCGCAGGCAGGAGCTGGGCTTGACGCAGACGGCGCTGGCGCGGCTGGCGGGGGTGTCGCGGGCGACGGTGAATGGGCTGGAGCGTGGGAGCCTGGCTAACCTGAGCTTGGGGCGGCTGGGGCAGTTGCTGCAGGTGATGGGGCTGCGGCTGCAGTGGGAGCCTGTGCCTGCGCCGAACGATAAGGCATTGGCGCAGGCGGCGCAGATGTGCAGCGTGAGCTATAGCAAGGTGCTGCCGCCCAGTGTGCTAGCAGCGGCGTTGGCTACTGGCGAGCTGCCTGACGCGTATATGGCCAATATGGTGACTTTTGTGGACGAAGTGCCGCTGCAAGTGGTGGTGGCTGCGGTGGAGGCGGCGGCGCGCGGCGCGAATGTGTCTGCGGCGTCGGTGTGGAAGCATGTGGGCGCATGGGCGCGTGCAATGCTGTCGCCGCGCAAGGAGTGGTATGGGCTCTAAAGTGCTGTCAACCCGATTTGACGCGGACTATCCGGGTGACTGGCGCAGCTTGTTTGCACACGGGCTGGCGTTGATGCGCGAGATGCGTTTGCGTACACGGCCAGATGCGCTGTGGACTTTTGGCGGCGGCACGGTGCTGATGCTGCGCCACGCGCACAGGCTTAGCAAAGACATTGATTTGTTTGTACCCGACCCGCAGTATCTGGGCTTTGTAAACCCGCGCTTGAGCGATGTAGCGGCTGGCGTGAGTGACAACTATATTGAGGGGACGGAGTACATCAAATTGATGCGGAGCGAGGGTGAGATTGATATTGTGGCGGCACACAACCTGACTGCACAATCATGGACGCTAGAGACCATCATGGGCGAGGTGGTGTGTGTGGAAACTGACGTGGAGATTGTGGCTAAAAAGATGTGGCACAGAGGCAACCAAGCCACGGCGCGCGACTTGTTTGATTTGGCGTTGGTATTGCAGACCGACCGCGCAGGCCTGCAGCGCGAAGCACAGTGGATGGTGCGACATAGAGAAGCGTTTTTGCAACAGATCGAAGGGCGGCGCGTAGCGTTGAAGGCGACTTTTGATGCAATTACCCGACTGCCCAATGCGCGCGTCGTGGTGCCAAATTACGATACCTGTGCAGCAATGGCGAGCGAGTTTTTATTATCTATTTAGGCTGCTAGGCCAATAGAATATCGCGGGAGCAGCTATATATTTAGCAGCATAAACCTAACAACAAACCTTCCTGAAAATCACTTCACCACGAGCACGGTGCCGGTTTTGAATCGGGCGCTGGTGCTATCCCAGGCCTGGCTCTTGGCGGTGTCGTCTGCGTTGGCAAAGCGCACGGCGAAGCGGGGGTCGCTGGCGGTGGTGCTGTGGATGTCGGGGGCGCTCAGGTGCAGGGTGTAGCTGCCTGGGGCGGCGCCTGTGGGCACCGGTACGGTGATGGTTTGGCGGGTGTTGCTGGTGGCCTGTGAGGCCAGGGTTTGCAGGTTGCCCGCGGCGGCGCTGAAGCGCGCGCCGGTGGTGGTGTTGATAAAGGTGGCGACTAGTTTGCGGGCGCTGAAGATGCGGGCCCAGCCGACGTTGCGCAGGTCGACATGGACGGTGACGCTTTGGCCTGCGGCTGCCTCCGACGCGTGGCTGGCGCTGGCTAGCTGCAGGCGGTAGCCCATGGTGCGGGAGACTTCGGCATAGCAGCCGTCGGCCTTCCACCGGTTGAGTACGGACGGGGCGTAGTCGGCGCTGAGCCAGGCCAGGTGGTATTCGGCACCTTCTTTGAGGATGTCGGCGCAGCTGCTGCGCACGGGGGTGCCTGCGTTTTCGCAGGTTTCGCCGCCAAAAGCGGCGTTCTCGGTGAGGGCCTTGGCATAGGGCCGCAAGGCGGGGTCTTCGTAGGTGCCGGAGTCGTCGGGGCCGGCCAGAAAGCAGTCGTTGTGCATGCCTGCGCGGCTTTGCTGGGTTGCGCTTGGATACCACTTTTGCAAGTCTTTGGGGTAGCGAAAGCCGATTTGGGTGGTGGCGGGCATGTTGACCAGCAGGGCGTCGCGGATGATGATGCGGTTGGCGTCGGCCTGGGCGCAGGTGGTGCTGGCGGGGGCGTTGTAGCCGCAGGAGTTGCCAGCTTGGGACGAATGCCATTCGCCCCACGCGCCGATAAAGCCTGCGCGCATGTAGGGGATGACGTCGGCGTTGGCGGCTAGCACGGGCTGCAGCTGCTCGGTGTGGCGTTTGATCTGGGCGGCGCTGGCGTCCTGGCCGCCGGCGGTGAAGTCGTAGCTGAAGGCGAGCGTGGTTTTCATGCCAGCAGCGCGCACTTTGGCAAAACTCTCGCCCAGCTGGGTGAGCCATGCGGCGGGCAGGTCGGTGCTGCGGTAGTTGTCGAGTTTGACTTTGGCCAGCACCAGGCTTTGCCCGTTGTTTTTGGCAGCTTGCACGCTGCCTGCGTTGTAATTGGTGACAAAGTCGTCGCCTGACCAGCCGTAGAAGCCGCGCTCGGGGTTGGCAAAGTCGGCGCTGGTGCTGGAGAAGGTGGCCGTGGTGAGCGGGGCTGTGGATGCTGGGGCAGCGCTGGGTGCTGCGGCTTCAGGCGCAGCGGCGCTGGACGTGTTGGTGCCAGAAGCCGGGGCGGTGGAAGCGGGTGAGCCACCGCCGCCACTGCCGCCACCGCAGGCGGCCAGGGATGCGACGGCTAAGGATGCAGCGGTCAGAAACAATAAAGAGGTGACACGTAACGTGGGCGAGGCCATGCGTGGCTCCTTGGCAGAGTGAAACTAGCATGATGATGGCCGATAAACGGGCCGTGGCCGTGGGCAATTTGTATCTTTTATCTTGGTGGCGCGCTGCGTGCATCGGCCCTTGCGCTGTGCAAAAGCATAGGTTTTAAAAGACTTTTAGGCCGCCAGCCCAATGGAATATCGCGGGAGCAGCTATTAAATATGTAGCACTACTGTATCTGTCTATAGTTTGTTTTTTGCAAGCCACGCCTGCAGCGCGGGCGCCCACTGCTTGCTGCCTGCGCGCTGCAGGCTGTGGCCGTCGCTGCCAATCGCTGGGGTGTGCACGAAGCTGAGTGGCGGGCGGCCATTGGCTATGGCGGCTTGGTTGAAGGCGGCTTGCCATTGCAGTGGGGCGCTGGGGCCCCAGTAGAGGTCGTTGACGGCGTAGAGCCAGAGGCTGGGGACGGTGGTGGTGGCGCCGTATTGGGCCATGAGGGCGGCGATTTTCTCGGGGGCGCAGACCTGGCCGGGCGCGTGCTGCGGGTCGCCGCCCGCGCCGCCGGAGAAGTTGATGCAGCCCTTGACGCCGGGCGGGTTGGCAGCGCACAAGGCGGCAGTGGCCAAGCCGCCGCCCGACTGGCCCTCCAGCACGATGTGGTTAGCCTGCGCCCAGGGCTGCTGGCGCACCCAGTCAAGCGCGGCGCGCTGGGCGGCTGCGGCGTTGACAGCCAGGCGCTCGGGCTGGGGCTGGCGGATGCACAGGCCTGCGGCGCTGTAGCCCACGCCCGAGCTCTCCACATCGGCGCCTGCGGTGATGCCATAACCCGGCCGGATGGGGGCCACCACGGCGTAGCCTTTGGACAGCCAGTAGCGCACATGCCGCGCATGGATGGGCCGCTTGAGCAGCGCCCGCTCGCGTGCGTAGGCCGGGCGGCCATGGGCATAAAGCAAAACCTTGAACGGCCCCCGGCCCGGCGGCTTGAACAGCTGGGTGTGCATCTGCGGCAAGACCGGTGTGGCGGGTGTGGTGGATGCACTGGGTGCACCGGGCGCGCTGGCTGCTGGCAGCGGGATCAGCACCCACTCAGGCACCGGGTCGGGCTGCGCGTGCGCTGCGGTTGCAAGAGTTATGAGACAGCTGACTACTATTAATTTCATAGCTGCTCCCGCGATATTCTATTGAGCTGGAGGCCGATTCGACTAATAAAAGAGGTGTGCAGACAGCATGAAAACGATGCTACAGAGCGGTTTGCCATGCCTGCAGCGCCACCGATGCGCCGCGCCGCCTAGTCAGCCGCGCCCTGGCGCATGCGCTCGCTTTTCCAGTACACATCGTCGCCGCCGTCCATGCGGTTGAGCACGCGGGCCAGCACGAAGAGCAGGTCGCTCAGGCGGTTGAGGTATTGGCGCGGGTTGTCTTTGAGCGGCTCGGCGTGGCCCAGCGCCACCACGGTGCGCTCGGCGCGGCGGGCGATGGTGCGGCACACGTGGGCCAGGCTGGCGGCGCGGCTGCCAGCGGGGAGGATGAACTCTTGCAGCTTGGGCAGCTGGCTGTTGTAGGTCTCCAGCGCCTGGTCAAGCTGCAGCAGGGCCTCGGCCTTGAGCAGCTCGTAGCCGGGAATACACAGCTCGCCGCCGAGGTTGAACAGCTGGTGCTGGATGTCGATCAGCAGCTCGCGCACATCCGCGGGCATGGGCTCGCACAGGAGCACGCCGAGGTTGGAGTTGAGCTCGTCGACGTCGCCCATGGCATGCACGCGCAGGCTGTCTTTGGGCACGCGGGTGTTGTCGCCCAGGCCGGTGGTGCCGTTGTCGCCGGTGCGGGTGGCTATTTGGGTGAGGCGGTTGCCCATGGTGTGTTCCTTTGGTGGTGGCGTTATTGTCGCAGTGTTGTATTGACCTGTTGTAGTCTGCGATTTGCGCACCTTTGGTTTAACGTCCTATCGCTTGCATTGCCCCTGTACGACCGACGTGGTCTATATCATCCGCCCTCATACTGGGGTACCAGAAATCGGTCGGCTGATACAGACCACATCGGTCAGCGAAAACGGTGGAGCGCTACCGGTAGTCTTCGGCAAAATCGGCCCGGCGACTACCGGTAGCGCGCAACCATATGTGCAGGCGGTGAAGCGTATGCCAGCCGACCGATTTCTGGTACCCCGGTATGAGGGCGGATGGCATACGCTTCACCGCCCGAAGCGTAGCCAGTTCCGTCATAGGCATGTATAGCGCACACCTTACCGCCCAAAGCGAAGTTAGCCTGCCATAAAGCTGAACCGCACAAGCCCTCCTCCCGAAGCGCAGAGTCACCTGCCCAATAACGTGGGCCACCACAAAACGTCCCCGAGACAGAGCCGCCCAGATTCCCCGATAATGATCCTCTCAAGCCCGGAGAACCATCCCATGAATGCCCCCTTGCCTACCCATTTGCTGCCCGTCATCGCCCAACGCGAGGTGCCGCAAGCGTTGATTGATGCGCTGAAGGCGCGCTTTGGGGCCAACTGCTCCACCGCGCAGGTCATCCGCGAACAGCATGGGCGCGACGAGTCGGCCTATGCCGATGTGCCGCCACCAGCGGCTGTGGTGTTTGCCGAGAGCACGCAGGATGTGTCTGACGCCGTCAAGCTGGCAGGGCAATACCAGACACCGGTGATTCCGTTTGGCGTGGGCAGCTCGCTCGAGGGCCACTTGCTGGCGGTGCAGGGCGGCATCAGCATTGACGTGGGGCGCATGAACAAGGTGCTGCATATCAACGCCGAAGACCTCACGGTGACCGTGCAGGCTGGCGTGTGCCGTAAGGCGCTGAATGAGGAAGTGAAAAGCACCGGCCTGTTCTTTCCCATCGACCCCGGCGCTGACGCTACGCTAGGCGGCATGAGCGCTACACGCGCCAGCGGGACCAATGCTGTGCGCTACGGCACCATGCGCGAGAACGTGCTGGCGCTGGAAGTGGTGACCGCCAGCGGCGAGGTGATTCGCACCGGCACGCGGGCCAAAAAGTCCAGCGCGGGCTATGACCTCACGCGCCTGATGGTGGGCAGCGAGGGCACGCTGGGCGTGATCACCGAAGTCACACTCAAGCTCTACCCTATTCCCGAGGCCATCAGCGCGGCCACGTGCTCGTTCCCCAGCATTGCCCAGGCGGTCAACACGACGATCCAGCTGATCCAGCTGGGCGTGCCGATTGCGCGGGTGGAGTTGATTGATTCCAACACCGTGCGCATGGTCAACGCACACAGCAAGCTGGGCCTGCGTGAAGAAGCCATGCTGCTGATGGAGTTTCATGGCTCGCCAGCCAGCGTGAAGGAGCAGGCCGAGACGGTGCAGGAGCTGGCAACCGACAACGGTGGCCAGGCCTTTGAGTGGGCCACCACGCCCGAGGCGCGCACCAAGCTGTGGACGGCGAGGCACAACGCCTACTTTGCCGCCATCCAGAGCAAGCCCGGCTGCCGCGCCATCAGCACCGACACCTGCGTGCCGATCTCGCGCCTGGCCGACTGCCTGCTGGACTCGGTGGCCGAGGCCGACGCCAGTGGCCTGCCCTACTTTTTGGTAGGCCATGTGGGCGATGGCAACTTTCACTTTGGCTATTTGATCGACCCCAACAATGCGGCCGAGCGCCAAACCGCGGAAGAGCTGAACCACAAGCTGGTGCACCGCGCGCTGCAACTGGAAGGCACCTGCACGGGTGAGCATGGCATTGGCCTGCACAAGCAAGACTTCTTGATTACCGAAGCCGGCAGCGGCGCCGTGCAGATGATGCGCACCATCAAGCACGCGCTGGACCCGCACAACATCATGAACCCGGGCAAGATCTTCAGCTGGTGATGCGTGCAGATGCGCGTCCTTCACACATTGCAATGCATGGCGGCTGCCACCGCCCTCACCCTGCTCTCCGCCTGCTCTTCGATGTCTACCTCCATGCCTGCTTCCACGCCCACCTCAGCCCCATCCAGCAGCCTGGTGCAGGAGTTTGCGCCCACAGGCACGCTGCGCGCGGCCATTAATTTTGGCAACCCGATTCTGGCCAACAAAGCTGCGGCGACTGGCCTGCCCTATGGCGTGTCGGTAGACCTGGCGCGTGAGCTGGGCAAGCGCCTGGGCGTGCCGGTGGAGCTGGTGCCCTTTGCCGCCGCTGGCAAAGTGGTAGAGGCGGTGAAGGCCGCGCAGGTGGACGTGGCCTTTGTGGCGATTGACCCGGTGCGCGGCGCTGACATGGGCCAGACGCCGGCTTATGTGGTGATTGAGGGGGCATATATGGTGCCCCAAGCCTCGCCGATTCAAACCAATGCCGACGTGGACCGAGCGGGCACCCGCATCGTGGTGGGCCAGGGCAGCGCCTACGACCTGTTCCTCACGCGCGAGATCAAGGCCGCCACACTGGTGCGCGCGCCCAGCTCACCCGCCGTGGTGGACATGATGGTGGCGCAGAAGATCGAGGTGGCTGCGGGCGTGAAGCAGCAGCTGCAGATGGATGCCCAGCGCATCCCCGGCATGCGCCTGCTGGACGGCCGCTTCATGGTGATCAACCAGGCCATGGGCTTGCCCAAGGGCCGCGAGGCTGCGCTGGCCTACCTGAGCGACTTTGTGCAGCAGATGAAGACCAGCGGTTTTGTGGCACAGGCGCTGGCGCGCCATGGCATTGAAGGCGCGGCTGTGGCGCCATAAGTTGGTGCCGCGTATTGCATGGGGCTGCGGCCCTGCGCGATTTCAAATCAACCATGAAAAAGGCTGCCCCGCATGACGCAGGGCAGCCTTTATGCTTGCAGGCGCTTGGCTTATTTTTTCACAGGCGCTGGGCGTGCCGCGGGGGCTGGGCGGCCGCCGGGGGCGCTGGTCTGGCTGGGGGGCGCTGCGCCGTCTACGGCCAGCTTGCCACCACCGCCCAGGCCCTGGCCTTGCACGGTTTGTGGTTTGTACTGGCGCAGGGCCTTGACCATTTGGTTGTAGGAGTCAGTGAAGGCAGCGATGACGACCTTGCCTTGTGGCGTGTTGGTGTAGCCACCCATGCCGCCGGCAGCGCTGCTGCCAAACAGCACGGCACCTGCGCTGAAGTCGGTGTTGGAACTGCTGCCTTGGGCGGCAGAGACCTGCACGCCCGAGCGGTTGTCGCTCAGCAGCAGCATGGTGGAGGCTTCGTTGGTGCGGAAGCTGCCAGCAATCGCGCCCAGCAGGGCGGCATTGCGGTTGACACCGGCCAGGCCGCCGCCACCGCCACTGGTGCCGCGGGCGCTGACCAGTACCTCGGGGGTCATGCTGTAGTCGGCAGCGACGATCTGGCCGCCGCCCATGTTGCTGCCTGCGCGGCCCTGGCCTGAGGCAGCGATGGCGCGCTCACGCTCCATCGAGGCCATGGCGCGGCCGCGCTCAACCACGATGAAACAGTTGCTCTGCTGCACCATCAGGCGCAGCACAGGCACGGTGGAGCCCAGCTGGTATTGCTGGGTGAACAGGCGGTACCAATCGGCCGAGGTTTCTTCGATGATGGCCACGGTGCCCAGCGGGCTGTCGCAGCGC
Source organism: Polaromonas sp. (assembly GCA_013297865.1). GTDB lineage: Bacteria > Pseudomonadota > Gammaproteobacteria > Burkholderiales > Burkholderiaceae_C > JAAFIP01. Next base: position 31,581 of record JAAFIP010000018.1, read on the forward strand.
TCGAGCTGGCTATTGGCGCCCTGGGTGGTGCCGCCTGCGGCAGAGCCGGTGGCAGCCGTGGCGGACGACTCGGTGCCCAGCTTGGGGGCGGTGGCGTTGCAGCCGGCCAGCAGGAGGGCGGCTGCCAGGGCAGTGAGGGGAGCGAGCTTGAAATTCATGGTGGGCCTCCAGGGGCGGATGTTGCAAAAAGTGAGAAATAAATACTATTATTTCACGGCCAAGCCCGGGGCACGAAGGAAATTTCGCACACTTGGGGCCTTTGAGTTTTAGGGCATGTACTTAGTCCATGCGGTGGAGACAGCGGCTCAGGCGCTGCCTGCGGCGCTCTCTTTACTAAACGAGTGAGCCTGGCTGGTTTGCAAGTTGCAGAGGTTTGGCTTAAGGCGCTTTAAGACGGCTGCGCCCCGGCCTTAGCTGCCGCGCAGTTTGTCGATCAGGCCGTTGAGCTCGTCCAGGCTGCCAAACTGGATGGACAGCTCGCCCATGTCTTCGACCTTGCCATGGCGTTTGACGCGCTTTTTCACGCGCACCTCCACCTCGGCCCCCAGCAGGTCAGACAGCTCTTCTTCCACGCGCTTGATATCGCGCGACTTTTCCTTGCCGGGCTTTTGCGGCGTGAGGGTGAACTCGGCGCTGAGCTTTTTGACCAGGCTTTCGGCCTCGCGCACCGAGAGCTTTTTGCCGACGATCTGGTTGGCGGCGCTGATCTGGGCGGCGCGCTCCAGGCCCAGCAAGGCGCGGGCATGGCCCATGTCGATGTCGCCAGCCATCAGCATGGTCTGCACGGGCTCGGTCAGGTTGAGCAGGCGCAGCAGGTTGCTGGCGGCGCTGCGCGAGCGGCCCACGGCCTGGGCGGCCAGCTCGTGAGTAAGCCCAAACTCCTTGATCAGGCGTTGCAGGCCTTGAGCCTCTTCCAACGGGTTGAGGTCTTCGCGCTGGATGTTTTCGATCAGCGCCATGGCGGCGGCGTTGTGGTCGTCCACCTCTTTGACCAGCACGGGCACCTCGGCCAGGCCCGCCAGCTTGCAGGCGCGAAAGCGGCGCTCGCCCGCGATGATTTCATATTTGCCGGCCTTGTCGCCGTATTTGGCATCCATGCTGAGCTTGCGTACCAGGATAGGCTGCATCACGCCCTGCAGCTTGATGCTTTCGGCCAGCTCGTAGAGCGCGCCTTCGTCCATATGGGTGCGCGGCTGGTAGATGCCGGGGGTCAGCACATCAAGCCGCAGCGTGCTGGGCGTGCCGCTGGGCTGGCTGGCGGCAGCGTCTTGCACTTTGGGGCCCAGCAGGGCTTCCAGGCCCATACCGAGGCCCTTGGGTTTTTTGGTGACCATGGTGTCAGTCTTTCATGAGTTCTTGTAAGAGGGCAAGGCCTGCGGGCCAGTCGCCCAGGCCGCTGTCGCTGTTGAGATGGCCCACCGGCCCAGCGTCCACGCGGCGCGCGCCCCAGGCGGCGGCCATGGCCTGGCCCGCAGCGGGGCTGCAAAACGGGTCGTTGCTGGAGACCACGCAGGTGGCGGGGAACGGCAGAGGTTGCAGGATGGGTGTGCGCCAGTTGTGCAGGTCGGGCGGCAGATCGCTCTGCGTCACATCGGGCGGCGCTACCATCAGCGCGCCGCGGATGGCGCTGCTGTAGCGCGAGGCGCTGGCCCAGGCAGCGACCAGATGGTTGCCCAGGCTGTGCGCCACCAACACGATGCTGCGCTGCGCCTGTGGGGGCACGGCGGGGCTGTTTTCTATAGAAGAATCGGGCTGCAGGCCAACAGAATGTCGCGGGAGCAGCTGCGAATTTGATAGCGTCTTGTTGTCAACTTGATGATGCGAGACGCACTGCGCAATATGGTTAACCACCACCTCTTCCAGCCGCGCCTGCCAGTCGCCACGCAGCGGGCGCTGCCAGTCGTGCTGCTGCACGCGCGTGTAGCCATGCAGCGCCTCCCAGCGGCTTTGCCAGTGCAAAGGGCCCGAGTCAAGCCAGCCGGGGAGGAGCAAAACAAGCGGTTTATCAGACATGGTATGCTATATTTTTCATAGCTGCTCCCGCGATATTCTATTGGGCTGGAGGACGATTGGTTGTATAAAAACAGTCTCAGGGCATGCGCTGGATGCGCTCTACCATCTCGTTGGCGAAGTCTACATAAGCGGCGCTGCCTTTGGCGGATGCGTCGAACACTACGCCGGGCAAACCGTAGCTGGGGGCTTCGGCCAGGCGCACATTGCGCGGGATGACGGTGTTGAACACCTTGTCGCCGAAGTGGGCCTTGAGCTGGTCGCTGACCTGCTGCTGCAAGGTGATGCGCGGGTCGAACATGACTCTGAGCAGGCCGATGATCTGCAGGTCGGGGTTGAGGTTGGCGTGCACCTGCTTGATGGTGTTGACCAGGTCGGTCAGGCCTTCGAGCGCGAAGTATTCGCACTGCATGGGCACGATCACGCCGTGGGCGCTGCACAGGCCATTGAGGGTGAGCATGGACAGCGACGGCGGGCAGTCGATCAGCACGAAGTCGTACTCTGTCTTTACCTGTGCGAGGGCGTTCTTCAGGCGCTGATCGCGCTGCTCCAGTTGTACCAGCTCGACCTCGGCCCCAGCCAGGTCGCGGTTGGCCCCGAGCACGTGGTAGCCGCATTTGTCGCTGACCACGCGGGCCTCGGCAATGCTGGCCGATTCGAGCAGCACGTCGTACACACTGAGTTCAAGCTTGCGTTTGTCCACCGCCGAGCCCATGGTGGCGTTGCCCTGCGGGTCCAGGTCGACCATCAGCACGCGCTGGCCGATTTTGGCCAGACCGGCGGCGAGGTTGACGGTGGTGGTGGTTTTGCCCACCCCACCTTTTTGGTTGGCTACGCAGAAGATTTTCATGGAAAGCAGACGGAAGGATCGACGGGGATTACTTGGAGACAGCGAGCTTGATGCCAAAGCCGATCAGGAACAGGCCGGCAATTTTGTTGAGCGCGCTGGTCATACGGGGGCTGGAGCGGATGCGCTCGGCGGCGAAGTGGGTGATGAGGGTGACGGCCAAACCGTATAAAAAAGCCAGTGCTGCGATAGTGCCCGCCATCACGCCGAAGGTCAGCATGCCTTGGTGTTTGGCAGGATCGATGAACAGCGGGAAGAAGGCCATATAGAAGACGATGGCCTTGGGGTTGAGCAGCGTGATCATCATGGACTGGAAGAAAAAGCGCTTGGAGTCCATCTTGATAATCGGCGCGTCGCCGGGCTTGGCCATGAGCATCTTGATGCCGAGAAAGGCCAGGTAGACGGCGCCAGCAAACTGCACTATCTGAAAAGCTGTCGGATAGGTCACCAGCAGGGCAGCCACCCCGGCGACTGCCAGCCACATAAGCACCTGGTCGCCAGCGATCACGCCGAGGGTAGCGGCCAGCCCACCGGGAATGCCGCCTTTGCTGGTGGAGGTGATGAGCGCCAGATTACCGGGGCCGGGGATGAGCAAAAATACGATGATGGCTACGGCAAATGCGCCGTAGTCTGCGATGCCGAAAAATGATCCGAACATGGTGTTTTACTCCTCTGAAATGTGGTGGCTGGGGATGGGAGTGTAACCGGGGCGGGTCTGGGTTTTGTTACTTGCTGTCCGCATATTGAATGGCGGCCGAATTCTGGCGTCTTTTATGTACTTGTCTGTGAGGCGTGTGTTGGCTGGGCTCTTTTGGCTCTTTTGGGTTTTGTACTGCACGCACAGCGAGGTGTTTATCATCCGCCCTCATACTGGGGTACCAGAAATCGGTCGGCTGACAAACACCTCACTGTGCAGCGACCAGCTTAGCGCGCTACCGGTATTGAACACATAGACCTGCCGGAGACTACGGGTAGTGCGCTACCTTGTGTGAAGGCGGGATAGCGTGTGCACAATGCGCGATTTCTGGTACTCCAGTATGAGCGCGTTGGGCATACGCTATCTCGCCCGAAGCGACACTCGCAAGCAAAGCGGTATTGGTATTCAGACAGCAGAACCCCGCAACCGCATCCACACCAAACACCGCTCTGCCCCCAAACCCGGCACTTCCAGTGGTTCCACGTGAAACACCTCTACATCCGCTGGCAAAGCAGCCAGCTCATCGGCAGGATGCTTACCCTTCATAGCCATCCAGACACCCGCGCCTGAGCCAGTCCCCGAATCAGAAACCGTCCCTTCGTCCCCCGCCCCCTGTTTCACGTGAAACCGCGTCAGATTCACAAAGTCCGGCAACGACGAAAAAGCCCGGCTGGTGACGATGTCGAACGGCTCGGCCTGCATTTCCTCCACCCGCGCATGCACACCGCGCAGATTGGGCAGCTTGAGCGTGAGGGCCGTGTTTTGGATAAAGGCTGCTTTTTTGGCTACGGTGTCTACGCAGGTCACGTCCAGCTCGGGGCGCAGGATGGCCAGCACTGTGCCTGGTAGCCCTGCCCCGCTACCGACGTCCAGCACCCGCGCTGGCTTGCCTTGGGTGTGCTGGACCAAGGGCGTGATCACGGCCAACGAGTCCAGCAGGTGGTGCGTCAGCATCTCGGCCGGGTCGCGCACGGCGGTGAGGTTGTAGACCTTGTTCCATTTCTGGATCAGGGCGATGTAGTCGAGCAGCTGGGTTTGCTGGGCGGCGCTGGCGCTCAGGCCCAGCTGGGTCAGGCCCTGGCTCAGGGCGTCGGCCAAAGTTGCGGTGGCCATCAGTTGGGGTCCCAGCAGTTGCTTTTTTGGTCGTTGATGGCCACCCAATGGCGGGTGTTGGTGTTGGTCAGTCCCAGGCCGCGCTTGCCGATCAGGTTGCCTGCGCCGCTGGCATCGCCGAACTCGGCCATGCGCCAGCCAGTGCCCAGCTCTTTGGCGCAACGGGCGTCGGCCTCGGGGCGTGAGCCCAGCACGAAGCCAGCGACCGGGGTGGTGGCGCCCAGGCTGCCGCCCACCCAGTTGGCCGCCAGACCGGCTGACTCTGCAGTCAACCCGGCTGATTCTGCGGTGCTGCCGTCTTTGAGAATGCACAGCACGGGCAGCGCGGTGCGGCAGGACATATCGCCCTGCTGTGGGTTGCACTGGCTGCTGCTGGGGTTGCCCATGTCTTTGGGTTCGCCGTTGCAGCTGCTGTACATCAGGTCGGGCTTGCTGGGCACGGGGGTGTGGCCCAGGGTCAGGGCGAAGCGGCCGGGGTTGAAGGCCAGTGGGGCTGCGGGCGCGGATGCTGGTGCGTTGGGGGCGGCGCTGGGGGCGCTGGCAGCGGCGGCCGGGTCGGGCACTGTGGCCGTTACGGTTGACGTTGTTGGGGTGATGGCGGCAGCGACCGTGGTCGTCACAACGGGGTTGCTGGCAGCTGCGCTGGCGCTGGCCTGGGCCGCAGAGCGCGAGGCCTTGGGCTTGTCTTTTTTCCACCAAAGGGGCACGGTCAACAGCGCGGCCAGTACGGCCAGCACAGCGAAGTCGCGTGGTTTGAGAAAGCCCCGCTGCCCTGCACGCAGGCGAAGGCCCTGGCTCACGCCTGTTGCTCTAGCCTTCATGCGGCCTGCTTTTGCCCGTCGTTGGAGGCTGCCTTGACAAAGCCCTTGAACTTGCTTTTCTTCAGGTAGATCAGCAGCAGCGAGATGGTGGCCGGCGTGATGCCCGAGATGCGCGAGGCCATGCCCAGCGTTTCGGGCCGGTGCTTGCTGAGCTTCTGGCGTGCCTCGATACTCAGCGCGCCCACCTGTAGATAATCCAGCTCTGCGGGCAAGCGCATGTTTTCGTAATAGGCGGCGCGCTCCACCTCGTCCTTCTGGTTGCTGATGTACCCGGCGTATTTGATGGCAATTTCCACCTGCTCTACCACATCGGGCGTGGTTTCACGTGAAACAGCCGCACTGGCAAAAGGCTTGGAGACGCTGCCGTCCTTGGTGCTGATCTGTAAACCCATCAGATCTTCGTAGTGCACATCGGGGCGGGCCAGCAGGTCGGCCAGGTTGTATTCGTGCTCGATGGCCTTGCCCAGCACGCGCTCGGCTTCGGCGGCAGGCAGGATTTGCGGGTTGACCCAGGTGGTTTTCAGGCGCTCGGTTTCACGTGAAACCGCGTCGCGTTTGCGGTTGAAGGCCTCCCAGCGCACATCGTCCACCAGGCCCAAGGCGCGGCCCTGCTCAGTCAGGCGCGCGTCGGCGTTGTCCTCGCGCAGCTGCAGGCGGAACTCGGCCCGGCTGGTGAACATGCGGTAAGGCTCGGTCACACCCTTGGTGATCAGGTCGTCGACCAATACGCCCAGATAGGCCTCGTCGCGGCGCGGCAGCCACATGGCTTCGGTAAAGCTGCTGCTGCCCGCAGCGGATCGGGCGGTGTTGCCCAGGTCCATGGTGCGGCACTGCAGCGCGGCATTGATACCCGCAAACAGGCCCTGGGCGGCGGCCTCTTCATAGCCCGTGGTGCCGTTGATCTGCCCAGCGAAAAACAGGCCACCGACGGCGCGGGTTTCAAAATTGGTCTTGAGCTCACGCGGGTCAAAATAGTCGTATTCGATGGCGTAGCCGGGGCGCAGAACATGGGCGTTTTCCAGGCCTTTGATGCTGCGGATCATGGCGTACTGGATGTCAAACGGCAGGCTGGTGGAGATGCCGTTGGGGTAAACCTCGTGGGTGTCCAGGCCCTCGGGCTCCAGAAACACCTGGTGGCTGGTCTTGTCGGCAAAGCGGTTGACCTTGTCTTCCACGCTGGGGCAATAGCGCGGGCCCACGCCCTCGATCTTGCCGGTGAACATGGGGCTGCGGTCAAAGCCGCTGCGGATGATCTCGTGGGTGCGCTCGTTGGTGTGGGTGATCCAGCAGGGCAACTGGCGCGGGTGCATGTCGGCGCGGCCCAGGTAGCTGAACACCGGCATGGGGGTCATGCTGCCGTCGGTCTGGCGCATGCCGTCGCCGGGCTGCTCCTGGCACTGGCTGTAGTCAATGCTGCGGCCATCCAGGCGGGCGGGCGTACCGGTTTTCAGGCGGCCTTGGGGCAGTTTGAGCTCTTTCAGCCGGGCAGACAGCGACACGGCCGGAGGGTCGCCTGCCCTGCCCGCCGCATAGTTGTTCAGGCCCACATGGATTTTGCCGTCCAGAAAGGTGCCTGCCGTCAGTACCACCGTGTGGCTGCGAAAACGCACGCCCACCTGGGTGATGGCACCTACGACGCGGTCGCCTTCGACCATCAGGTCATCGACGGCCTGCTGAAACAGCCAAAGATTGGGCTGGTTTTCCAGGCGCTTGCGGATGGCGGCCTTGTACAGCACGCGGTCGGCCTGCGCCCGGGTGGCGCGCACGGCGGGGCCTTTGGAGCCGTTCAGAATGCGAAACTGGATGCCGCCCTCGTCGGTGGCAATCGCCATCGCGCCGCCCAGGGCGTCCACCTCTTTGACCAGGTGGCCCTTGCCGATGCCGCCAATCGACGGGTTGCAGCTCATCTGCCCCAAGGTCTCGATGTTGTGGGTGAGCAACAGGGTTTTGCAGCCCATGCGCGCAGCCGCCAGCGCAGCCTCGGTGCCCGCATGGCCGCCGCCGACAACGATCACATCAAATATTTGGGGGTAGTCCATGGTGTAGGCCAGCAAAAGGTCACAGATAGCGCGCAGATTGCAACCATCTCTATGTAAACCCTCTATTGTCGCCGCAACCCGGCTTCCCTGCACGCAAATAATTTGAAACAAGCGCCATGCCCTGCATTCGCAGGCGCCGTCAGCTACTGTATTCGTAGCAAGAAAGCGAGGAAATCTCGCGTCTGATCACTACAGAATACCTAAGATTTATTTATATCTTTGCCTGGCCGTCGGTTCGTGAAGTAGTTAGCACGAATAAAAACGTAAAATATTGCTTTAGTATTAATAAATACACCATTTACGAATACATTACATGCGTTGAATAGCCATGAAGTAACCATCCGTTTAGCATCAGCAGAGCGGATAGTTTCTACTAACTTCGCACACGTCCATTTTGAAAGAGCTCAGAGGTCTGCATGAAAAAAGTATGGAACACACGTTTTCAGCAACTGGGCCGCGTGCGAGTGGCTGAACAAGAGCCTGCTGCAGCCCCGCTGGCTGCTGTGCCCGCCGCTGCAAGAGCTGCCCTGCGCCCCCGCAAGCAATACGCGCCCCTGGAGGCGCGTATTTTGTTTGATGCCGCCGGTTTTGCAGCCGCAGACCATCAGATGGACGACACAGCCCACCAGCAGGCAGAGGCCCAGCGTGTAGCCAGTGAGCAGGCCCGACTGCTTGACCAGTCTGAGCACAGCGCACAGCGGTTTGCTGCACCTGTGGATGCGGTAGCCCAAGGAAACACGGTGGTCGTTATCGACTCGCGAGTAGCCAACTACCAGGAGCTGCTGCAAGGCGTGGACCCCCATGCGACGGTGCGCATCATCGGCGCTGACGAGGACGGCCTGCAGGTGATCAGCGAGCTGCTCGGCAGTACGGGCAATGTCAGCAGCCTGCAGATCGTCAGCCATGGTCAGGCCGGAGCGATCCGCTTGGGCAGCAGCACGCTGGACAGCGTGGCGCTGAACAACGCCGACATCGCCGCCCAGCTGCAGGCCTGGCAAAACGGCATGACCACCAACGCCGATATTCTGATTCTGGGCTGCGATGTCGCCCAAGGCAGCAAAGGGCAGAGCTTTGTGCAGCGACTGGCTGACCTGACCCAGGCAGATATTTCAGCATCTACCGACGACACCGGCAGTGCCACCCAAGGGGGAAATTGGGTGCTGGAATTTAACGTAGGCGCGCGTGACAGTACCTACGCGTTTTCGCAGCAGGCCATGCAGACCTACAGTGAACTGATGGCCGCAGGCCCCACCACCACACTCAGCCTGCCGGACTCCACTTTGATTGGTGCCACCAACCAGGCCGGGTCAGTGACCTTTGACAACACGGGCACCACCGTCGGTTATGCGCCCTATGTGGCGCTGGCTTTTGACAGCAATCGCAGCCCTGATCCAAGCACCAATGCCGCCGAGGGCATTACCTATGTGGCGGGCAGTGGCTCGTATCTGGGCACCCCGCTGGCGGACACGGCCGTGCTGACTTTTGATGCCAGCGGCAACGCGTCGACGCCTTCGGTAGTTGATCCTGCCACTGGCGCGCCGTTGGTGTTCACGGCAGCGTCGTTTGGCATGGGCGCTGGCGATACGCTGGTCATTTACCAGCTGCCTTACGGCAGCTTCACGCCAGACAACCCGCCTGCGAAGATTGATTTCAAATACAACGTGGGGGCCAATGCAGACGCCTCCAACACGGTGACCCAAGGTGGCGAAGGCGCGCCAGCGCTGGGCATCGCAAGCAGGGGCCTGTTTCTGTTGGGCGAGACACCGTTGGCCGAGGCAGGTGATGCTGTTGTGCTGCAGGCGGCGGCCACCACCGCTGCAACCAATCCGATCTGGTATCGCACGGCCTACATCAACAGCTCCCGCGAGGCAGAGCAGGTGCCCGGTGCCAACGACAAGCAGTACTTTATTGCCGAGCTGGAGATGGCACCAGGCCAAACCGTGCTCAGCAACAACGGTGTGATTGATCCCACCCGACCCGGCACCACGACCGACCGCTACGTGTCGCGCCTGTCGATTCCCAACAACATCAATTTCGATCCGGCGGTGGATGTCACGCTGAACTACAACCCGACGGGCACTACGGCATCGCCGAACGACCCGGTGGTGCCCGGAGCGCAGATTTTCGTGGTGGACAAGGCCACGGGCATTCGCGCGGGCTTGCCTGGTGGGCCAGTGCGTGACCCTGTGCTGGGCACATGGTCCAGCGCAGGCGGTGTGGAGCTGGTAGCCATTGCGCCAGCAGGCACCAGCTTCACTGGTGGGGTGCTGGGCCTGGAGCTGAACTACTTTATTCCCGACACCATCATTGATCCTGCAACGGGTAATGATGTGCCGCAGTTTTTTGACGCCAAGCATACCGGCAATGTGAAATTTGCCGATGGCGACGACCCCCAGAACGCGCCCTTCACTATCGATCCTCCACAAGTCAAGATTGAATACGAAACCATCCAGATCCAGAAAGTAGTGACGGGTGCCACGCCCAACGCGCTGGACTCAGCCAACCCCAACGGCGTGCGCTCTGGCGATGTGCTGACCTACACGCTGACGGTACAGGTCGGTGACTTTTACGGTATCCGTGATGCGGTGATTACCGACGCACTGCCAGACGGCGTGGAGTTCAACCCCGGTTCGATGCGGGTTGTCTCTGGCAATGTCAATGGACAGGCGATCAGCAACGTCGCTGTGACCCCTACGGTATTCACAGGCACCACGGCCAACACCGCTACGGGGGTAGCTACCGTAGATATTCAAGCGGGTGAAATCGCTGAAGGCACCGTGGTGGACGTGGATGGCGCTGCGGGAGTGCAGGTGGGCGGCAATGGCAAGCAGGTGCTGCAGTTCAATCTGAGCAACGCCATCGCCGGGTCCACCGCAGGCAATGCAGGCGTCACCGGGGCTCAGGCAGGTGACTTGCTGGGTGACGCATTTGGCACTGCTGCGGGGCAGGGGCTGACCACCATCACCATCACCTACACCGCCACCGTGCGTGACACCTACCGTGTGCCAGCCAACGCCAACAATTCGGCACCCAGCACGGGGGTGCAGGTGCTGGAGAATGACGTTCTCAGAAACGATGTGCGTGTCAGCGGAACCCTGCTGCGCGACACGAACGCAAGCCCTACTGTGGCCAATATCGTCAGCACCGGAGTGATCAACGCGGACGAATCGACCGCCACTGTGACGGTCAAGGACGGCAAGCTGGATCTGGAAGTGTTTGCGATCAATGGGGTGCTGGCCAGTGACGCGTCCATACCCAAAGACGCAGCAGGCCGCCCAGTCATTGCTGCGGGCGACAACGTCACTTACCGCTTGCGCTACAACCTGTCGCAGGGCGACTTCAACAACCTGCGGCTCGAAGGCTTCCTGCCAGACCCAATTTTCCAGGCGAACGACCCCGATCAGGACGGTACACCCAGTGGCTACACCGGGGTGACACCTACGGCAGCCGGTGAACTGACCACGGGCGGAAGCCTGACCAGCAACTGGGCGCAAGCGGGCACCTATCTGCTGGGCCCCACGCACAACCAAAGCGACGTGACATTGGGCACGCCTGTGGTGAGCTCTACGGCGACCTCTGCGGGCAATAGCGTTGCCTTCAACATCAACACCTCATCATCGCGCCCCAGCAACCCTGCCAATGAGCGCGTGGATATTTTGTTTACCGTCAAAGCCAGCGACAAGCCTTATGCTGACAATCTGCTCTTGACAGCGCAAGCCCGTGAGACGGCTGAGCGCTCAGTTAATGGCGGTGTGACAGAACCCACACCGCTGCCTGATGATGCCATCATCCAGATCGTGCGTGCCGAGCCGCGCCTGGTGGTCAGTCATGGCGTGATCGCCAGAGTGGGCGGCCAGGGTGGCGACATTCAGGGCAATACCGGTCTGGGCACAGTACCTGATGCGCTCACCAGCTCCGCGACAGCGCCGTTCTCTGGCACGCTGACATCGGCCAGCCAAATCAACGGCAATGTCACCAATGTGGATGCGGGTGACACGCTGCGCATGGGCTTTGCCATTCAGAACACCGGCAGCTCGGGCGCGTTTGATGTCAAAACAACCGCTATCACGCCACCACCAGGTTACCGGTTTGTATCGGACAACCCAGACGCTACGGCCGCCGCAAACAACTTCCAGGTGCGCCGTGGGGATGGCACTTTGCTGACGGCAGGCTCAGGGCCGGGCCAGTACACAGTGACATTCAACGCGGCAGGGCAAGCCATTGTGGAGCTGAATGACGGGGCGAACACAGCTGGCTTGGGCAAGGGGCGTACCAGCCAGGGCGCGCCAGTGACCGATGGCTCCAACATTCTGGTCATCACCTACGATGTGGTGGCCGATAGCGATCCGGCCGCTGCAATCAGCGCGGTCGCCGCTGACAATGCGACCTCCACGCTGGCTGTGGACAGCTATTCATCACGCAATGGGGGCACGGACTTCACCACCACGCTCAATGCGGCAACCAGCGGCCAGGTGCGTGACGATGCTTTCCTCGAAATCGCCCGTCCTCAGGTGGATATTCGCTGGCAAGGCGACAGCACCGACGCAGACACAACCGTGACGGCCGACGACAGCAACCAGGCGCATACGAATCTGGGCGATCTGGTCGTTGGTGAAAAAGGATTTTTCGACATCAAGGTCACGGTACCTGAAGGCGTGACCAACGGACTGTTTGCCGATATCAACCTGCCAGCAGGCCTGAGGCTGGACACCAGCTACAACGGCGGGATTGGCTATGAAATCATCTCCACTGCAACAGGCACTGGGGTCAATGGCCAAGGTCTGAATGGCCAGTTGGGCAGCGATTTTGTCGGCACAGGCACCAATGCTGCGAGTGCAGCCAATATCGCTGGCAACGGCGGCGCGCTGGGAGCGGCAGGCGTTGGCGCGCGTGTCAATCTGGGCACCATCACCAACGCAGCGGACAACAACGCTGGCAACAACAGCTTCATCGTGCGCGTGCGCGTGGTGGTGGACAACGCGCCAGTCAACCAGCAAGGCGTCACCAATACGTCTACATCGGATGCCGTGTTTACCGACACCGACGGCGCAACGGGCAACGGCGTTTCTGAGCAGCGCGATATTGCGGATACAAGCACGGCCAACGACCCGACTATCACGGTGGTGGAGCCCACAGTGACCACGGTGAAAACCGTAGCGATTGTGGACATTGACCCTGCACCGGGCGACCAGCCAGGCACCCAAGCGGACGAAAACGATATTGTTGAATACACCATCACCCTGACCAACACCAGTGGCGTAAAGGCATGGGATCTGTCGTTCAATGATGTGTTTCCTACCCAGCTGCTCAATGACGCTACGCTCAACATCACCAGTGTGTCGTCCACAGGCGCTTCGGTCAACGGCGCTGCCCCCAGCGCCATGACGGCAACCGACTTCACGCTCAATACCGGTACACGCGCCCTCACGCTCAATACTGCCAACACCTACGATCTGGACGCAGGCGGCACGATCGTGGTGAAGGTCCGCGGCACGGTCAATGCGAGCGCTGCAGGCCTGACGAACTTTGGCAACGATGCAGAAACCCGCTGGACCAGCCTGGATCGCAGCAGTGCTGCGGCCATAGACAACAACACCATAGGCAACACACCCTCGGGCGAACGTGGTGGGGCCAATGGCCTGTTGCAAGGCACAGGCGTGGATGTGGGCACGGGCCCGACATCGGGAACGGGCGCTGCCAACACGATCCAGGCGACCAGCACCAGCCTGAACGACTACCGCACGGCATCGCGTGCGCTGGTGCCTGTGGTAACCATCGATCCTGTGCTGTCCCATATCGGTGGCCTGGCAGATACCAGTGCCAACCCAGCGGACACCCGGGCTACTCAGGAAGTTGCGGTAGGCGAGGTCACGCGCTTTCGTATGGTGGTGAAAGTGCCTGCAGGTCAGATCAACAATTTCAGCGTAGTGCCCACGCTGCCGACAGGGTATGAATACCTGGGCAATGCCACCGTAGCGCTGGTGTCCGACAGCGGCATGACATCTTCTGCACTCACGGGTGCTGGCCTTCAACAGGGCGATGGCACGGGCTCAGGCTCAGCGGCCATCTTTGGCAACATCCAGGGCGACTTGAGCTCGGCCACGTACACTGCGGCCGGGGCTGACCCACGGGCCGCAGGCACCAAGCCTGTCTTTGCCATCACCAACAGCGGCAGTACGGCTGCACCATCGTTCGACTTGGGCACTTTGACCAACGGTGACAACGACACGGACTCTGAATATGTGGTGATCGAATTCAACGCCGTGGTGAAGAACGATATCGCCAACCAGTCAGGTACCAGCCTGGGCCCAGTGGTGTTTGATGTGAGGGTGGGCGCCGCAACCGTGGCGACCAGCAATGTGGTTACCGATACCGTGGTAGAGCCGAACATCAGCAATCTGGTCAAGAATATTGTGGATATTCCTGCAGGCACGCAAAACAGTACCTCGCCAGGCGCCTACACCGTCACCGTACAAAACTCGTTTGAGAGCACGGGCGGTACCTCTGCTTATGACACGCAGTTCCGCGACACCATGCCCGGTGGCACCAATGCAGCCAATGTGCGGATCTCGCTGGACAACGGCGCTACGTTTACTACGCTGGCCGATTTCACAAACCCTGCACTGGGACGCAGTGGTGCGGTAACCGGTGGTGTGGTTGATGTCAACCTTGGCGACCTGGCGGTGGGCACCAAGGTAGTGATCAGATACGACGTGGATGTACCCACAGCCACAACGCAGGCTGCTGACAACACGACCCACGCACAGGTTATCTTCTCCAGCATTCCGGACATTGCCCCCACTTCGCTGGGCAGCGCTGGCTTTGCAGGCAGCAGCATTCCCGGCGCAGACGGCGCCGCCAATGGCGAACGCAATGGCACACTCGTGGCACAAAGCGCCTTGCCAGCCAATGACATCGCTGGGACCACACTCAACAATTACCGCAACGTAGATCCTGCCGGGTATGGCACCATTGCCGGCACCTTGTGGGACGATACGCTAACGGCCAATGGCGCCATTGACCCAGGTGAATCCGTGTTGGCTGGCGTGACGGTCACCCTCACTTGGGGTGGTGCGGATGGCGTCGTAGGAACAGGCGGCGACGACAGGGTCATCACCACCATCACCAATGCCAGTGGCCAATACACCTTCGGCGCGTTGCCGCAGGGTGGCTACCAAATCACGGTGCCAACGACCACAGCCAAAACCGATGCGACGGCCGCTGCAGACCCAGACACGCTGGCTATCCGTGTGGATGCAGATGCGGGCACACTGGCCAGCATCAATACCTCAGTGGCTGAGGCCGCAACCGTGGTTGCGGGCACCAACAGCATCACCACCCGCAATTTTGGCTATGTTCAGCCCAACGATGCACCCGTCAATCAGTACAACGGTGCCGCACTGGCGCCCAACACACTGGCTGCCACCGTTGGCCTGAACGAAGACGCCAGCGTAGTGTTCAGCAGCGCCAATGCCAATCGGATCGGCATTGCCGACCCTGATGGCGACCAGGGCGATGGCAGACTACAGACCACCCTCAGCGTTGCCAATGGCACGCTGACCGTTGGTGGCGCAGTTGGTGGAGGGCTTGTCGTAGCTAACAACGGCACGGGCACCGTTACCCTGACAGGGACCCAAGCCGAAATCAACGCTGCATTGGCCACGCTCACTTACACGCCCACTACCAATTACAACGGGGCTGACACCCTGACCATCGTGACCAATGACCGCGGTCAAGGTGGTGATGCAGACGGTGATTTGCTACCGCGCGAAGAAGGGCCATTGGGCACGCCGGCAGACCGCATCAACTCTCCTGACAGATTGACGGTGACCAACACCATCAACCTCACCATTGCCCCGGTCAATGATGCACCGATAGCCACGGGAAGTGCCACACTGCCCACCACGACAGAAGACGCCAGCAACCCACCGGGCACAGCGATAAGCACCCTGTTTGGCGGCAACTTCAA
>JAAFIP010000019.1 GCA_013297865.1 Polaromonas sp.
CTGATAGCGGCGCTTGCGGATGGCCCAGCCAATGTCGTTGCCCGCCAAGTCGCCCATGCGGAATGGCCCCATCGCAAAACCAAACTTTTCCACTGCCTTGTCGATCTGCTGCACGCTGGCGCCCTCTTCGAGCAAAAAGCCTGCCTGGCGGCTGTACTGCTCAATCATGCGGTTGCCGATGAAGCCGTCGCAGACGCCAGAGACCACGGAGGTTTTCTTGATCTTCTTGCCCAGGGCCATGACCGTGGCCAGCACGTCTTTGGCGGTCTTTTTGCCGCGCACCACTTCCAGCAGCTTCATCACGTTGGCTGGGCTGAAAAAGTGGGTGCCGATCACGTCCTGCGGACGCTGGGTGAAGCTGGCGATTTTGTCCATATCCAGCGTAGAGGTGTTGGATGCCAGGATGGCACCTTTCTTCATCACCCTGTCGAGCTCCTTGAAGACTTTTTCCTTCACACCCATTTCTTCAAACACGGCTTCGATCACCATGTCTGCGTCCTTGAGGTCGTCATAGCTCAGTGTGGTGGACAGCAAGGCCATGCGCTGGTCGTACACGGCTTGCTTGAGTTTGCCTTTGGCTACCTGGGCTTCGTAGTTCTTGCGGATGGTGGCCAAGCCGCGGTCCAGCGCGTCCTGCTTCATCTCCAGAATCTTCACGGGAATGCCAGCGTTCAGGAAGTTCATGCTGATACCGCCGCCCATGGTGCCCGCGCCGATCACGGCAATCGACTTGATCTCGCGCTTAGGCGTGTCTTCGGGCACATCGGGGATCTTGCTGGCGGCGCGCTCAGCGATGAACAGGTGGCGCAGCGCGCGGCACTCAGGTGTCCACATGAGGTTGATGAAGATCTCGCGCTCGGTGGCCATACCTGCATCGAATTTCTGCTTGGTGGCTGCTTCCACTGCGTCAACACACTTGGCAGGCGCCGGGTAGTTTTTGCTCATGCCCTTGACCATGTTGCGGGCAAACTGGAAGTAGGCGTCACCCAGCGGATGGCGGCAAGGCAGGTTGCGCACCAGAGGCAGTGGCGACTTGTCTTTGGCGTGCGCATCGGCCTTCTCGCGTGCCAAAGCAATGGCCTCGTCCATCAGTGACTCAGGCGACTTGGCCAGCAGGTCGATCAGCTTTTGACCGGGCAGCATGTTGAGCATTTCGCTCTTGACCGGCTCGCCGCTGACGATCATGTTCAGCGCAGCCTCTACGCCCAGCACGCGCGGCAGGCGCTGTGTGCCACCAGCGCCGGGGATCAGACCCAGCTTGACTTCGGGCAGCGCTACGTTGCAGCCAGGGGCCATGACACGGTAGTGGCAGCCCAGCGAGAGCTCCAGGCCACCGCCCATGCAGGTGCTGTGCACGGCAGCCACGATGACTTTGGGCGAATTCTCGCAAGCCAGGATCAGGCTGAGTAGATTGGGCTCTTGCAGCGACTTGGGCGAACCAAACTCCTTGATGTCAGCACCGCCAGAAAATGCCTTGCCCGCGCCGGTCACGACGATGGCTTTGATTTTGCTGTCCAGTTGTGCCTTGGTCATGGCCGCCACAAAGGCGGTACGGGTGGCGAGGCCCAGGCCATTGACCGGGGGGTTGTTCAGGGTGATGACTGCCACGTCACCGTGGGCTTTGTACTCTGCCGTCATGGCTATCCTCTCAAACGTTAAAACTTATGAAAACTAGAACCCAGCTAGTGTGCTGCAAATTACAAAAAAGTACGATCGTTCTATTTTGTTATTTTACGCACAAATCATGACAGCGCCAGCGCCGCTGTCACCGATGTACCAGGAAGGCCCCATTAGGGTATGTTTTAGGCCTCCAAGCCAATAGAATATCGCGGGAGCAGCTATAAATTTAGGAGTAAATATCCAGGCCAAAGGCGTTGGATGCGCTACACCTCTAACCATTCCTTACGTATGTAGGCATCAGCGCGCAGGCTCTCAGGCGTGCCCTGAAACACGATGCTGCCGTGGCCCATGACCAGCGCGCGGTCCGAAATCGCCATGGCGATGGTGAGTTTCTGCTCAATCAGCAGCACCGAGACGCCGCGCTTTTTCAGCTCCTGCAGGTACTGCGCCACCAGCTCAACGATCTTGGGGGCCAAACCCTCGGTGGGCTCGTCAATGATGATCAGGTCCGGGTCGCCCATCAGCGTGCGGCACAGGGTGAGCATCTGCTGCTCGCCTCCGCTCATCACGCCGGCCTCGGTGTGCTGACGCTCCTTGAGGCGGGGAAACATGTTGTACATATCGTCAAACGACCAGCGCGGGTTTTTGGCGCCACTCTTCTGGCCCAAGAGCAGGTTTTGGTGCACCGTCAGTGTGGGAAAGATATCCCGGTTCTCAGGCACATAGCCCACGCCCAGATGGGCCACTTCAAAGGCTTTTTTGCCAGTGATCTGCTGGTCTTTCCATAGCATGGAGCCTTCGCAGTCCACCAGGCCCATGATGGCCTTGGCCGTGGTGCTGCGGCCCGAGCCGTTGCGGCCCAGCAAAGCCACGATTTCACCCGCTTGGACCTCAAAACTCACGCCATGCAGCACATGGCTTTTGCCATAGTAGGCGTGCAGGTTGTCCACTTTCAGCAGTGCGCTCATATCAATGCCCTCCCTGCGCGTCGGCAATATGCGAGCCGAGATACGCCTCTTGTACTTTGGCGTTGGCGCGTACCGCATCTGGCGTGTCAAAAGCCAGCACCTCGCCATACACCACCACCGCAATCTTGTCCGCCAGGCCAAACACCACGCCCATATCGTGCTCCACGGTCAGCAGGGTTTTGCCTTCGGTCACGGTTTTGATCAGGTTGATGAAGCGGCTGGTTTCCGACTTGCTCATGCCTGCAGTGGGTTCATCCAGCAAAATCACACCTGCCCCACCGGCGATGGTGATGCCGATTTCCAGCGCGCGCTGCTCGGCATAGGTCAGGTTGATGGCCAGCACATCGCGCTTTTTGTCCAGCTTGATCATCTCCATCAGCTCGTCGGCGCGCTCGTTGGCGTCGTCCAGATCGGCTAAAAACTTGAACATGCTGTATTTGTAGCCCAGGCTCCACAGCACCCCGCAGCGCAGGTTTTCAAACACGCTGAGCTTGGGGAAGATATTGGTGATCTGAAAGCTGCGCGACAGGCCCAAGCGGTTGATTTCAAATGGCTTTTTGCCGTTCAGGCGCGTGCCGCTGAGCAGCACATCCCCGGAGGTAGGCTCAAAGCGGCCACTGATCAGGTTAAACAGCGTGGACTTGCCTGCGCCGTTGGGGCCAATGATGGCAATGCGCTCGCCCGCGTTGACTGCCAGGCTGACGCCACGGATGATTTCGGTTTTGCCAAAGCTTTTGCGGACATCCTTGAGTTCCAGTGCGTAGCTCATATCAGTGCCTCCCGGCGTTTGATTTCTTTTTCAATATCCTGCTGGATCTCGCCCCATTCGTGCACATACTGGCGTCGGCACAGCTCAAACAAACCAATGCCCGTGAGCAGCACAAAACCCGCGCCAAACCAGCTGTTGATGCCCTTGGCGTTCATCGGTATGCCCATGAAAACCATATCCATGCCCAGCGCCGCATTGAGCTGCAGGTGATAGACCATCTCGATCATCGCGGCTGCGCCAAACAGCGCTACCAGCGCTGTGATGGCCAGGGCCAGGTAGCTCACCCACAGCTTGCGCAAAAAGCCAAACGCGGCCACTCGCAGGTTCATCATGATCAGCGACGCCACGCCACCAGGGGCATACATCACCATGAACAGGAAGATCAGGCCCAGGTACAGCAGCCAGGCTTTGGTCAGCTCGGACAGCAGCACGAAGGCCAGCACCATCAAGATGGCACCGATGATGGGGCCAAAGAAGAAAGTGGCCCCGCCCAGGAAGGTAAACAGCAGATAGGCCCCCGAGCGGCTGCCGTTGACCACTTCGGAGGTCACGATTTCAAAGTTCAGCGCGGCCAGGCCACCAGAGATGCCTGCAAAAAAGCCCGCGACGACAAACGCGATGTAGCGCACTTTCTGGGTGTCGTAGCCGACAAACTCCACACGCTCGGGGTTGTCGCGCACAGCGTTGAGCATACGCCCCAAAGGGGTGCGCGTGAAGGCAAACATCAATGCCGTGCCGATGAAGGTATAGATTGCAATCAGGTAGTACAGCTGGATCTGCGGGCCGAAGGTGACGCCCAGGGGCTTGGCACCTGTGACGCGGTTGCCGCTCACGCCGCCCTCGCCGCCGAAGAACTCTGGGAACATCAGCGACATGGCCCACACCAGCTCGCCCACACCCAGCGTGATCATGGCAAAGGGTGTGCCGGCTTTTTTCGTGGTGACATAGCCCAGCAGCACGGCCACCAGCAAACCCGACAGGCCACCAACGATGGGAATCAGGCTGACCGGAATGGCAAACTTGCCACTGCTGGCCAAGTTCAGCGTGTGAATGGCCAGGAACGAGCCCATGCCGGAATACACCGCATGGCCAAAGCTGAGCATGCCGCCCTGCCCCAGCAGCATGTTGTAGCTCAGGCAGACCAAAATGGCGATCCCCATCTGGCACAGCATGGTGTGGCTGAGGCTGGAGGTGAACACCAGGGGTGCTGCCAGCAACACCAGCGCGAACAGGCCCCACACCAGCCAGCGCCCGATGTTCAGCGGTTTGAATTCGTAATATGCAGCGCTCATGGCTAGCCCTCTCTCGTACCAAGCAAGCCACGCGGGCGGAAGATCAGAATCAGCACCAACAGCAAATAGGGAAGGATAGGAGCCACCTGGCTGACCTTGAGCTTCCAAAACACATAGCCAAAGCTCTCGGTGGTCAGCTGCATGCCCGCCTGGGCCGCCAGGGAGACGATGGACACATCAATCCCTTTGGCAAAGCTTTCCATCACGCCGATCAGCAGCGAGGCCAGCAGCGCGCCAGGCAATGAGCCCATGCCGCCAACCACCACCACCACGAAAATGATCGAGCCCATGCTCAGCGCCATGCTGGGCTCGGTGACAAACGTATTGCCTGCCACCACACCAGACAGCCCGGCCAGCGCAGCGCCACCGGCAAACACCAGCATGAACACGCGAGGCACGTTATGGCCCAGTGCCTCCACCGTTTCTGGGTGCGTTAACGCCGCCTGAATCACCAGGCCAATGCGGGTCTTGGTAATCACCAGCCACAGCGAGGTCATCATCACCAGAGCCACCAGGGCCACAAAGGCCCGGCTCTTGGGGAAACTCAGACCATAGACGGTAAACAGCGGGCCCTCCAGCTGCTCGGGCAGGCGGTAGTCCATCGAACTGCGGCCCCACACCAGTTGCACTACCTCGAGTATCAGATAGCTCAAACCGAAGGTGATCAGCAGTTCGGGCACGTGGCCAAACTTGTGCACCTTACGCAGGCAGTAGGTTTCGAACAGCGCCCCTACCGAGCCCACCAGCAGCGGCGCCAGAAACAGCGCAGGCCAATAGCCCACGATGCCACTCAAGGTGAACGCAAAATACGCCCCCAGCATATAGAACGATGCATGTGCAAAGTTAAGCACACCCATCATGCTGAAGATCAGGGTCAGCCCGGAGCTGAGCATGAACAGCAGCAGACCGTAGCTGATGCCGTTGAGCAGGGAGATGGTGAAAAATTCCATGTTCGGATCTTTTCAAAAAATCTAAAACCAGTTTGTAGCAAAAAAGCCGGGCGAACCCGGCTTTGATTGTCACCCAAGAAACAGCGCTTGCTGCTTCAACCAGGCTTTTTCATTTGGCAGCTGGTGGGCGTGCTGGCCACATAGGGCTCCAGCGCCTTCACAGGTGCAAAGTTGTAACCCGTGTTTTCTTCGCTGTACGGGTCTTTGGCAGTGGACTTGGTCCATTTGCTCACAAACAGGTGCTGCTGCAGTTGATGGTCGGTTTTGCGCATGGTGGCATCACCGTTAAAGCCTTTGAAGCTGATGCCGCTCATGGCAGCTGCCACCTTGACAGGGTCGGTGCTCTTGGCGGCGGTCATGCCTGCGTTGAGCAGTGCAATGCCGTTATAGGTCTGGAAGGTGTAGTAATCGTCGTTGAACTTGGCCTTGAATTCCTTGCGCAGGTTGCCCAGATCACCCGTGTAGTTAGAGTGGCTGATGGCAATCTGGCTCACGTCCATCTCGCCACCAGCAGCCAGCGCGGTCGGTGTGCCAGAGACGCCAGCATAGTAAGCGTAGATCGGCATTTTCAGACCGGCATCGTTCATCGCCTTGATGAACAAGGTCATGTCCTGGCCCCAGTTGCCCGTCACCACGGTGTCGGCCCCGGCCTGCTTGATCTTGGCCACATACGGGGCAAAGTCCTTGACCTGGCCCAGAGGATGCAGATCGTCACCCACAATCTTCACATCAGGACGCTTGCGTGCGATGCCTTCCTTGAAATACTTGGCGACCTGCTGGCCGTGTGAGTAGTTCTGGTTGAGCAGGAAAACGTTTTTGACCTTCTGGTTGTCCTTCATGTAGGTGGTCAGGGCTTCCATCTTCATGGTGGTGTCGGCGTCCAGGCGGAAGTGCCAGTAGCTGCACTTCTCGTTGGTCAGCGCGGGGTCTACCGCTGCGTAGTTGATGTAAACCACTTCCTTGCCAGGATTGCGCTCGTTGTGCTTGGCCACAGCGTCGCTGATAGCCAGCGCAGCACCGGAGCCGTTGCCCTGGGTAACGTAGCGAATGCCTTGGTCAATCGCGGCCTTCAGGGCGTTCAGACTTTCCTGTGGAGAGCCTTTGTTGTCAAAAGGAATGATTTCAAATTTCACACCCGAGCTGCTCTTGGGGCCGCCCAGACGGTCAGCCACAAACTGCCAGCTCTTGAGCTGGTTGGTGCCCACGTTGGCAAACGGGCCTGAGAAGGGGTCGATGTGTGCAATCTTGACGGTCTCGCCTTTTTGCGCAAAGGCGCCGAATGCGGCCATCATCATGGCGCCAGCAGCTACGGATTTCAAAGCAAATTTCATGAATGTCTCCAGAGGTACGAAGGTATAACTACAACGCTGAGGGTACTGGACAAAGCCTACACAGAAACTAGGTGATTGCCCGTAATCCCTATCCCTTTTGTGACTAAACGGTGGGCAGCTTGTAATCTTTCAATTGTTCGCGCAAGCGCGTCTTGAGCATCTTGCCGGTAGCCCCCAACGGAATGGCATCGACAAAAACCACGTCATCAGGGATCTGCCATTTGGCGGTCTTGCCATCGTAGAACTTGACCAGTTCGTCGCGGCTCACTTCCACACCCGGGCGCTTGACCACAGCGACAATCGGACGCTCGTCCCACTTGGGGTGCGGCATGCCCACGCATGCGGCCATCAGGACGGCCGGGTGTGCCATGGCAATGTTTTCAATCTCAATCGAGCTGATCCATTCACCGCCAGACTTGATGACATCCTTGCTGCGGTCGGTGATCTGCATGAAGCCATCTGGATCGATGGTCGCCACATCGCCCGTGGGGAACCAGCCGTCTGCGGTCAGCGGATTGCCGCCCTCACCTTTGAAATATTCACGCACCACCCAGGGGCCTTTGACCAGCAGGTCACCATAGGCCTTGCCATCGTGCGGCTGCTCCTGACCATCATCGCCCACGATCTTCATGTCCACACCGTAAATGCAGCGCCCCTGTTTGAGGCGAATGGCCATCTGCTCTTCCTTGGGCAGGGCCAGATGCTTGTTTTTCAGCGTGCACAGCGTGCCCAGGGGGGACATTTCGGTCATGCCCCAGGCATGCAGCACTTCCACGCCATAGTCTTCCTGAAAAGCGTGGATCATCGCAGGCGGGCAGGCGCTGCCGCCAATGACCGTGCGCTTGAGCGTGCTGAATTTCAGGCCGGCAGGTTTCATATGCCCCAGCAGCATCTGCCAGACGGTAGGCACACCTGCCGCAAAGTTGACTTTTTCTGCCTCCATCAGTTCATAGATCGATTTGCCATCCAGCGCCGGGCCTGGAAACACCAGCTTGCAGCCGGTCAGCGCCGCGCTGTAGGGGATGCCCCAGGCGTTCACATGGAACATCGGCACCACCGGCAGCACGCTGTCGCGCGCTGACAGGCCCATCACATCGGGCAGCGCGGCGGCATAGGCATGCAAGGTGGTGGAACGGTGGCTGTAGAGGGCGGCTTTCGGGTTGCCTGTGGTGCCCGAGGTGTAGCACATGCTGGAGGCAGAGTTTTCGTCAAACGTAGGCCAGGTGTAGTGACTGGGTTGTTTTCCCATCCACGCTTCGTAGCTGATCAGATTGGGAATACCGCTGTCTGCAGGCAGCTTGTCGGCATCGCACAGGGCTACGTAATGCCTGATCGTGGTGCAGCGGGCGTGCACTGCCTGCACCAGAGGCAGAAAGCTCATGTCAAAGCACAGCACCTGGTCTTCGGCATGGTTGGCAATCCACACCACTTGGTCAGGGTGCAGGCGCGGGTTCAGGGTGTGCAACACACGGCCTGAGCCGCTCACACCAAAGTACAGCTCCAAATGCCGGTAGCCGTTCCAGGCCAGGGTGGCCACGCGGTCGCTGAAAGCCAGCTGCATGCCGTCCAGCGCATGGGCCACCTGGCGCGAGCGCCTGGCGACATCTGACCAGGTGTAGCGGTGAATGTCGCCCTCGACGCGGCGCGAGACAATTTCGGTGTCAGTGTGGTGTTTGTCGGCAAATTCAATCAGGTTTGAAATCAGCAACGGTTGCGACTGCATTAATCCCAGCATGTGGTTATCTCCATTTAGCAATAGCTTGGAGTATGTCGCATCGCATGGCGTCCTGCTGTGGGGGAATCCCCTGAAATCCGGCACATTGGTGCACATCAGTGACAATATACCCATGCAATTTGCGACAGACTCCCAAAGTTTCGCCGAACTCGGCGATGCGTTTTTTACCCGTTTATCCACTACACCTCTGCCCTCTCCCTACTGGGTAGGCACCAGCGATGCCATGGCCCGCACTCTGGGCTTGTCTGAGCCATGGATGCAGTCGCAAGAAGCCCTGGAGGCCTTTACTGGCAACACCGTGTTGCCGGGCTCCAGGCCGCTGGCCAGTGTCTATAGCGGCCATCAGTTTGGCCAGTGGGCCGGGCAGCTGGGTGATGGGCGGGCCATCTTGCTAGGCGAGATGAGTGCGCCTGATGGACAGGGTTGGGAAATCCAGCTCAAGGGCGCGGGCCTCACGCCCTACTCGCGCATGGGCGACGGCCGCGCGGTGCTGCGCAGCTCGATCCGCGAGTTTTTATGCTCCGAAGCAATGCATGCCCTGGGCATACCGACCACGCGAGCCCTATGCTTGACGGGCTCTGACCAGAGCGTGCGGCGCGAAGAGGTGGAAACCGCCGCGGTGGTCACCCGCTGCGCGCCCAGCTTTATCCGCTTTGGCCATTTTGAGCATTTTTCCTACAACGGCCAGCATGCCGAGCTCAAGGCATTGGCCGACTATGTCATTGCCCGCTATTACCCTGCCTGTGCCGATTCAGCCAACCCTTACGCTGCTTTGCTCGAAGCAGTCAGCGAGCGCACGGCCATCATGGTGGCGCAGTGGCAGGCGGTGGGCTTTTGCCATGGGGTGATGAACACCGACAACATGAGCATTCTGGGCCTGACCATCGACTACGGCCCATTCCAGTTTCTCGATGTGTTTGACCCCGCCCATATCTGCAACCACTCCGACACCCAGGGCCGCTACAGCTACAACCGCCAGCCCAACATCGCCTACTGGAACCTGTTTTGCCTGGGCCAGGCCCTGCTGCCGCTGATCAACACCGACGGCGGCCAGGACGAAGCGATTGCCGCGCTGGAGCCCTACAAAACCCTCTTCCCCCAACAGCTGGAGATGCGCCTGCGCCACAAGCTGGGCTTGGCCGACAGCCAGGACGGCGACAAGGCGCTGATCGAAGGCATTCTCAAGCTGCTGGCGCAGAACAAGGTGGACTACACCATCTTCTGGAGCCGCATGAGCACCAGCGCTGCCAGCAACGACTGGGAAAGCGTGCGCGATCTGTTTCTGGACCGGCAGTCCTGGGACCAGTGGCTGGCCCTGTACTCCGAGCGCATTGCGCCCACAGACCGCGTGGCCATGGCCGCACTGATGCAAAAAACCAATCCGGTCTATGTGCTGCGCAACCACTTGGGCGAAGCGGCCATCCAACAAGCCAAAAACAAAGACTTTTCCGAGCTGGAGCGCCTGCACAAGCTGCTGCAAACGCCGTTCACAGCGCAAGCAGGCATGCAGGCCTACGCCGGCTTTCCGCCCGACTGGGCCAGCAAGATTGAGATTTCCTGCAGTTCATAGCGCCCGACCCGATGCGCCTTCACGCTGCCCGCACCCTCTCCATTTTGGGCCATCCTGCGCTGTTGATGCCACTAGCTGTGGCGGCGTCTGCCAGCGCGCGCGCTGCCAGTGCTGCGCAGACACGCAATGCCGTGCTGGCCTGTGTGGTGGTTGCTGTTGTCACTCTGGCGTTCAGCGTCTACAAGGTGCGGCGCAGGCAGTGGGCGCATGTGGACGCTTCGCAAGTGGCCGAGCGCAAGCAGCTCAATGTGTTTTTGGTGGCGCTGCTGTGGGGCCTGGCGGCTGCGCTGCACTGGCTGGGGCAGCCGGGCGCACTGGTGGTGGGGCTGGGTTTGAGTGGGGTGATCGTGCTGCTGGCGCTGGCGGCACGCGGCTGGCTGAAAACTTCGCTGCACGCGGCTTTTGCGGTGTATGCGGCAGGCGTTGCCTGGCCGGCGCTGGCGGTGTCTGTGGTGATGGCTGTGCTGGCCATCGGCGTGGCCTGGTCGCGGGTGGTGCTGCAGCGGCACACCCAGGCCGAGGTGGCCTTGGGCGCAGTGCTGGGCGCGGGCGCGGCGGGAGCGCTGCATTGGTTGGTCTAGCAGCAGATGCAATCGACTGACAGACGCTTGACTTAATATCCCTGCAACCATTGCCATCCCGAAAATCGCTGCAAAATATTCCTCTAAGATCAACGCTGTTATTACAGAGCCACCCCATGACCTACAAAACCGTAAAAACCGACGACGAATGGCGCGCCCTGCTTGCGGCCAAAGGCGCTGAAAAACTGGCTTTCGACGTCACCCGTCACGAGGCCACCGAGCGGGCGTTTAGCGGCAAATATGCCGACAACAAGGCCCAAGGCATCTACACCTGCATCTGCTGCGACAAGCCGCTGTTCAGCTCGGAGACCAAATACGACAGCGGCACCGGCTGGCCCAGCTATTTTGCGCCGCTGAGTGCCGACGCTGTGGGCACCAAGGAAGATGGCATGCTGTGGATGAAGCGGGTGGAGGTGCACTGTGCAGACTGCGGCGCGCATCTGGGCCATGTGTTTCCCGACGGCCCAGCACCCACGGGGCAGCGCTACTGCATGAACTCGGCTTCATTGGGTTTCACGCCGCAATAAAGCGCTTACAACACAGCGCGCCAAGGCGCGATAATCTCCTCCTATGAAGCAACTTCTCGATTTTCTGCCCATCCTGCTGTTTTTTGGCGCCTACAAGCTCTACAACATCTATGTCGCCACCGCCATCCTGATGGCAGCTACGGTGGTGCAGATGGCCATCCTGTACAAAATGGATGGCAAGCTGCAGACCATGCACAAAGTCACCCTCGCCCTGGTGCTGGGCTTTGGTGCGTTGACTTTGGGTTTTCAGGACGAGCGCTTCATCAAGATCAAGCCGACCGTGCTCTACACCTTCATGGCAGCGGCACTGGGCATTGCGCTGTGGGGATTTGGTAAAAATTTTCTCAAAATGATGCTTGGCGGCCAATTGAATCTGCCCGAAAACGTGTGGCGCAACCTGACCGCCGCATGGGTGGTTTACGCCCTGTTCATGGCGGCACTCAACGCCTATGTTGCATACTTTTACACCACCGAGCAATGGGTCAATTTCAAGCTGTGGGGCTATGCGTTCCCGCTGGTGTTTCTGGTGGCACAGGGCCTGTACATTGCCAAATACCTGCAGCCTGGCGACGATGATGGAGCCGGACGATGAGCCTGAGCGCCGGCGCAGTAGAAGCCCATTTACGCCAGGCTTTGCAAACCACGCAGGTGCAGGTGCTGGATGAATCAGCAGCCCATGCAGGCCATATGGGCAACCCGGATGGCACGGCAGTGGCCACCCATCTGCGGGTACGCATCGCCAGTCCATTTTTTGCAGGTAAAACCCGCGTAGCGCAGCACCGGCTTGTGTATGATGCGTGCCAGGCGTTTATTGCCCAGGGCGTGCATGCGCTGGCCATTGAGGTGCAGCCCCTGAACACCGCGCAGTGAACTATTTTCAACGCTCTTGATCATAAACCTGTCACTCACTTTTTGATAGCTGGCCCCGCGATATTCCATTGGGCTGGCAGCCTAAACACTTAAGGAAAACACATGAAAAAACAGTTTTTATCCACCCTGGCACTCAGCGTGCTGGCTGTCAGCAGCGCCTGGGCCCAAAACGTGGCCATCGTCAATGGCAAGCCCGTGCCTACCAGCCGCGTTGAGGCCCTGACCCAGCAAGTCGCTGCCCAAGGCCGCCCCGTCACCCCCGACATGCAAGCGCAGATCAAGGAAGAAGTAATCAACCGCGAAATCTTCATGCAGGAAGCGCAAAAACGCGGCATTGATGCCAGCGACGACTACAAGCTGCAGATGGAGCTGGCCCGCCAGGCCATCATGATCCGCGCACTGTTTGCCGACTACCAGAAAACCAACCCCGTGACCGACGCCGACATCAAGGCAGAGTACGACAAATTCGTCGCGGCCAACGGCGGCAAAGAATACCGCGCCCGCCACATCCTGGTGGAAAACGAAGACCTGGCCAAGAAGCTGATCGCCGACATCAAAAAAGGCGGCAAGTTTGAAGACCTGGCCAAAAAGAACTCCAAAGACCCCGGCTCCGGTGCCAACGGCGGCGACCTGGACTGGGCTAACGCCAGCAGCTATGTAGCCGAGTTTGCGCAAGCCATGACCAAGCTGGACAAAGGCAAAATGACCGACGCCCCCGTGAAGAGCCAGTTTGGTTTCCACATCATCCGTCTGGACGATGTGCGCCAGGCGCAGCTGCCTCCGATGGAGCAAGTCAAGCCGCAAATCGCGCAGCAGCTGCAGCAGGCCAAGCTGGGCGCATTCCAGAAAGAGATGCGCGACAAAGCGAAAGTCGAGTAAAGGCTTGTCCAGCCACCGCCCTGGTCTTCAAGTATCCGGGTGGCAAGTTAAAAAGCGGCCTGCGGGCCGCTTTTTATATGCTCTATCGCCCTCCAGGCCAATAGAATATCGCGGGGAAGCTATGGTATTAATAGCGGATTGAGCTCTTAATCATCATCCCCATCCACGCCTGCCAGCTCGGGAAACAGCACATCGGTAAAGCCGAAGCGGGAGAAATCATGTACCCGCATTGGGTACAGCACGCCCTGCAGATGATCGCATTCATGTTGCACCACCCGCGCATGAAAGCCCTCTGCAGTGCGATCTATCGGGTCGCCGTACTGGTCAAAGCCCTGGTAACGGATGCGCGCAAAGCGCTGCACCACGCCGCGAAAGCCAGGCACAGACAGACAGCCTTCCCAACCCTCTTCGAGTGCTGAGGCTGCGCTGTGCTGCGCCAAGGGCGCATGCGGAAATTGGCTGTACAGGGTCGCCAAGGGCTGGCCTGCAGCATCGATAGGCGTAATCACCGGATTGATCAGCACCGTGCGCGGCACCACCGGCGCATCAGGATAGCGCGGGTTGGGCGCACCGGTGCCAAAGATCACCAGTTGCAAATCCACGCCAATCTGCGGCGCAGCCAGCCCTGCGCCGTTAGCCGCAGCCATCGTGTCCAGCATGTCGCTCACCAGCAGGTGCAGCTCATCGGTGTCAAATGCAGTCACCGGTTGCGCCACGCGCAGCAAGCGCGGGTCGCCCATTTTGAGTATTGTGTGTACAGCCACTGGCGGTTGCTTCTTAAAACTTCGTCAGCTCAAAAGCAGCAGCTTTGAACTCGATGTACTCAGTCACTTTGGTGTCCAAAGCAGCTTGAAAATATTTGCGGGCTTGCGATTTGTCGCCAGATTGCAGTAATTTCATACCAATGAAAAAATTAGCCTCACATTTATTTGAGGTAACTTTGCCTTTATTGTCTGATGCCTGTGCTTTTTTCATTAGCTCATCTGCGTCAGTTTCTCCACGCAAATATTTATAAATATCCAACGGAAAACCATTGCTCAGTTTTGCAGTCATTGCATCAGAAAATTTTATTCCTGCACGACCTTTGGCCAAGTCCATCCAAATCGCCGCAAAAACTGCTAAATCTCCATTAGCAGACCCTGCTACTTTATCAAACAGTGCGGCTGCTTTGTCGTATTCGCCCAGATAAAAGCGTACTCTGCCTTCACTGTACATTACCTCTTGTTCGACCGAACTATTTTGAAACCCTTGTTTTTTGATTTTCTCAATCGTCTCCAAGGCGTCGGCAAATTTTCCAGCGGCCCATTGCATCTGCACATACTCGTTCAAATATTCTCCATTGTCAGGAATACCTGCAATAGCAGCTTGGGCATCTTTCATTGCATTGGATGTTTCGCCAAGTAAATTATGTGCGATGGCACGTTCCATCAAAGCCTGGTTCTTATGCTTTACCGTTAATCGATTGCCGTTAATGTGCTCGGTCAAAACAAGTCTGCGGACACGCTGCCTAGCCTGTATCTCAGTAACTATCTGGCGCTCATTTTCTCTTAGTTCTTTTCGTATTGCATCCTGGAGCGGCGCGACCTTATCCGGGACAATAGCTGAAATACTCAAATCTCTGAGTGTTAAATTTAAAGTTTCTCTAGCTTTACTTGAGAATTCATTCCACTCCTGCACGGCAACGGCCGGCTTTGAAAAATCGACCTTGTTAGTCAGCTCTATGGAATTGGTTCCCCCAACCAGGGTGGAGTCAAAATAAAAATGATTCCCACGCACAGTCCTGTTTGAATTGATAGGCTGTTTGGATACAGCTTCAGGAAACAATACTCTGACAGTGTGTGATATTGAACGCTCAGGACCTAAATAAAAAGGTGTTTTTCTTGCGGTGTCTATGCCGGCCCTTAACTCATTGCTTATTGCCCATGTGAACAGGTTTATTGACAAATACTCCTGCGACGGATACCCAAAAAAATCTGATACTGTTCCTTGAACTTTTACTTTGACCGAATTTTGGTCAGAATCAGAAATTAACTCTACAGCCCCTGACTGAATAAAAGATGGATATCGGCGCGAATACTCCAAAATCAATTCCTTCTCCAGCGCTGCTCGCTGAGGAGAAGACCAGATAACGCTCAATTTTTCGGCAAAATCATCTTTGTAGTGCAGTGAAGTATTGATGTTTGCTGGTTGTCCAAAATTGCCTATCGTGAAAGTATCTATCACCTCAATAACCGGCTCTTTTTTTATACCCTGAGGATTGGGCGCGAGATCGCTAGTTTTGCCGGAAACTTTTAAGCCTTTTTTATAGCTGCTGACTGCTCTGCTTTTTATTGGACCAGTTGCAAAGTTACGAGTCGGGTCCAGCCAGATTTCTGTCCCATTGATCTCAGCGGATACTATCGCGTGGTCAAATGCCAAAGGACTCGGCAGCATGTTAGTTACGGCATCACCTAACCATGAATTGACCAAGACTGGCTGGGCGGATACGCCTAGTGCTTTAAAACTTGCTGCCAAGAGTAGGGATTTGTCCTTGCAATCGCCATATCTGTTGTTCAACACAACTTCCGGTGAATTGGGTTTATGCGAGCTTTCCCCTAACGATACCGAAAAGTAACGAATGTCTTTCTGAATGAAATTCAAAGCAGCTTTGGTTTGGTCGTCCGTTGTGCCACCTGCACTCTTCCAACCCTGGACTCGATCAAGTAATGCCCGCGACATGGGTGCTTCGGTGTTGAATAGCTTTGATGCCCAAACGTCTACAGCGCTCCAACCATCAAACTCGCTGAACTGAACGAGCTGGCGCAGGTACTCGCTAGGTGGAAGGTCTGTCGATTGTGTTGCAGACGGCAAATTGTCAACAACTAGCGTCACTTCTTTGTTAATCGGGCCTACGACTTCCTTGATACTCAGGCTAGGATCGTGAGCCTTATATGCGATCTTTCGTTCCTTGGGATAAATCAACCGCAGGCTTTGCCGAGAGTTTGGATTGGGATTCCGCGATACAGCGTAGTTATAAGCGAATAAGCCCTCGAACACGGGATTGCTTCCGCTGATGGTGTAGCGATAACTAAGTGTGTCGTCTTTGCGAACCCCTGGTATCAACACATTCGCTGTAACCCAACCGTCATACACATTGTTTTCCAAGCGCTCTTCTCTTTGCAGCAAACGTATGTTCTCGCGCTTGAGAACATCTACTTTAGTGTCTTGCCGAATAATTACTACGTCATGTATGGTGAGTTTTTCGTACTTGGGATTAAAGTAAATTGAAAACTGTGCGCCGTCGTTGAGGCCTTGCGCAGTAGTCAAGCGTCGAACGACATGAGTGTATTTGGCATGTGACTTCGCTTCTACTTTGATCTGATCGTCAATGAGTGCGTAATGCCAACTCGCAGGCTCTTTGGGTTCACTCACTGGAACTGTGGCAGGGACCACCCAACCAGGAGCCTTATCAACAAAATACGAAAAACCATCTAACGAGACTCTTTGACCTTGTGCCCAAGATGTCAAAGTCAAGCAGGTTGCAAATAGCAGGATGGCTTGCCTGACGTATAGACCAATGATTTTTCGATGAGTTTGTAACATAGCCATTTGCAACCGTGATTGTTAAAACAATACAAAGTGTAGCAGCGATGGCGCAAATTGGCTTGTTACAAGCGCTGATCCTTTAATAGTGGCATACGCCTTAGTCTAATGCGACGTCAGCAACCTCGTAAGAAGTCGTTGCTGTCGACCCTGATTAACGGTAATAAGGATAGGGATGGTAACGGGGATACCGGGGGCGTACCACCACCGCAGGTGCCACCACTGCAGGTGCCACCACCACAGGCGGTGCCGGGGCAACCACCACCGGCGCGGGTGCCCCCACGGCTGGCCCAGACTGCACCACCACAGCGGCATGGCGCGGCGGCACGACCACGCAGGCGGACAGCGCAGCACCTGCAGCCACCAGCAAACCCAGTTTACCCAGCTGAATGAAAAAAGAGGAAGTCATACATGGCTCCTGTAGTGATACAGGTTTAACGCCTGGGCTGGACTCTGGGCGGACAGGCCAAGGTATCTGGCAGGTAAAGCCGTGTAAATCGCTCTGCGATACAGAAAAACTCAGAAACCAGGACTGGCTTGCGCAGGGGGCGCGACTGGCACCACGACATCGGGGCTAGACGCCGACGCACCTGATGCAGGTGCACCCGCCACGGGAGTCGCCTCTGCCTTGCTGCTAGAGTGTGACATAGCCAAACGCAGCGGCAGAAAGATGCAGGCCGATAGCATGCTGGCCGCTAATATGGCAACGCCCAGCTTGGTCAGGCGCACGAGAGAGTAAGACGTCATGCATTTCTCCTAAAGGATCAAGAATCCATGCACAAGCGTATCGCCATGCAGACCTGCCAAGTTATCTGGCAGGTAAAGTCTCGTGAAGAACTTGACGCCGTGTGTGCAGTGCCGTCTCCATAGGCGCATCCTTCACACTATTTTTTACAAGATGTATTGCAAGTCAAAAGCTGCGCACAAGGCAAACCAGGCGTCATCACCATTGGTTTTAGCCAGCTTGACGCTAGCCACAGTGCTTTAACCTGCCAGCAAAGCCTGCATCTGCGCTTCGTCAATCACCGCCACACCCAGCTCGCGGGCTTTGTCCAGCTTGCTGCCTGCTTCTGTCCCGGCCAATAGGTAATCGGTTTTCTTGCTCACGCTGCCAGCCACTTTGGCGCCAGCAGCTTCCAGCTGGTCTTTAGCCTGGTCACGGCTCAGGGTCGGCAAGGTGCCGGTGATGACAAAGGTTTTGCCTGCCAGTGGCTTGGGGGTTTGCTCGGCTGGTGCGCCTTCGGCCCAGCTCAGGCCGCAGGCGCGCAGTTGCTCGACCACCTCGCGGTTATGCGGTTGATCAAAAAAGGTGCGCAGGCTTTGCGCGACGATGGGGCCTACGTCGGCCACTTCCAGCAGTTGCTCGACCGTGGCGTCCATGATGGCGTCCAGGCTGCCGAAGTGGCGTGCCAGCTCTTTAGCTGTGGCCTCGCCCACATGGCGGATGCCCAGGCCGAACAGGAAGCGCGGTAAGGTGGTGTGCTTGGACTTTTCCAGCGCTTGCAGCAAGTTGTTGGCAGACTTGTCGGCCATGCGCTCCAGGTTGGCCAATGCCGTCAGCCCCAGCCTGTACAGGTCAGGCAGGGTGCGGATGACATTGGCATCGACCAGTTGCTCCACCAGCTTGTCGCCCAGGCCCTCCACCTCCACCGCGCGGCGCTGGGCAAAGTGCAGTATGGCCTCTTTGCGCTGCGCGCTGCAAAACAGGCCGCCCGTGCAGCGGTAGTCGGCCTCGTCCTCTTCGCGCACGGCGGCTGAGCCGCAGACAGGGCATTGGTGGGGCATGGTGAAGACTTCGCCACGTGCATGCGGCGCCTGGGAAGCGACCACACTGACAATCTCGGGAATCACATCGCCTGCCCTGCGCACGATCACCGTGTCACCCACACGCACGTCCTTGCGTCGTGCTTCGTCTTCGTTGTGCAGCGTGGCGTTGGTCACCGTAACGCCGCCCACAAACACGGGGGCTAATTTGGCAACGGGCGTGAGCTTGCCAGTGCGGCCCACCTGCACGTCGATGGCCAGCACATGGGTCATCTGCTCCTGCGCGGGGTATTTGTGCGCCACCGCCCAGCGCGGCTCGCGGCTGACAAAGCCCAGTTGCTGCTGCTGCGCCAGGCTGTTGACCTTGTAGACCACGCCGTCAATGTCGTAGGGCAGGCTGTCGCGCTCAGCGGCTATGCGCTGGTGGTACGCTATCAATTGCGTAGCTGCCACCGCTATATTTACTTGGTCTGCCACTGGAAAACCCCATGATTTAAGGGCTTGCAGCAGGCCGTAATGGGTGCTCAATGGCATCGCGCCATCGGCAGTGACCACCTCGCCCACGCCATAGGCAAAAAAGCTCAGCGGCCGCTGCGCAGCAATTTTGCTGTCCAGCTGGCGCACCGCGCCTGCAGCGGCATTACGCGGGTTGACAAAGGTTTTTTCGCCTTTGTCGCCGCGTGCAATTTTCTCGCGCTGACGCTCGTTGAGCGCTTCAAAGTCATCGCGGCGCATGTAGACCTCGCCGCGCACCTCCAGCACCTGGGGGATGGGCAGCGTGGAGGCGTTCTCTCCAAGGAGCGAACCGCGCTCGGCAGGACGCGCAGGGGCCTGTAGCTTGAGTGGAATTTGCCCAATCGTGCGGATGTTGTTCGTCACATCCTCACCCATCTCGCCATCGCCTCGCGTAGCGGCCTGCACCAGCACGCCATGTTCATAGCGCAGGTTAATGGCCAGGCCGTCAAATTTGAGCTCAGCCACATACTCCACCGCTGGGTCAGCGTCGCCCAAGCCCAGCGCCTTGCGCACGCGGGTGTCAAAGTTCTGCGCGCCAGTGGCTTCGGTATCGGTTTCGGTGTTGATGCTCAGCATGGGCACGGCGTGCTTCACCGAGGCGAAGCCATCCAGCACTGTGCCCATCACGCGCTGCGTGGGTGAATCAGGGGTGACCAGCTCTGGATGCTCTGCTTCAAGCTTTTGCAGCTGCTGGAACAATCGGTCGTACTCGGCATCCGGGATCTGCGGGTCGTCCAGCACGTAGTAGCGGTGCGCGTGGTAGTGCAGCTGCTGATGCAGTGCATCACGCTGCTGCAATGGATTTGCTACATTATTAATAGCTGCTCCCGCGATATTCTGTTGGCCTGGAGGCTGATTTGATGATGAAAACAGGTCTAGATTCGCCATACCGTGATCGTGCCATAGCTGCCAGGCCGTTCAACGACCAGGCATGGGAAATTCAGCTGAACAGACGCCGCGCCTGCATCGATCCAGCCGACAGGTCGCGCGCGTCCAGCGTGTCATACAGGGACTCCAGGTCATGCCCAATCGCGTTGAGCGCGTCCAGGTGGATCACGTTGCCGTTGTCATCGGTGATCACGCCCTCCATACTGGCGGCCAGGGCCACGGCCAGGTCGCTCATGCGGGTAAAGGGCTGCTCGGTGCGTGACACTTGCGGCACATCCAGCGACAGCGTGACGCTGCGCAGCGCAGACTGCTCGGGGTTGTCGGCCAGGGCCGCCTGGGTGTCAAACGCCAGGCTCAGCACGGGCGGCAGGCCCGCCTCGCTGGCAGGCAGCACCATGCGCCCAGGGATCACGCCTGGCACAAAGCCCTGGCGCGCTGCGTGCTGCTGCACATAGCCCGGGCTCCACGCGGCGGCGCGGGCGCGGATGGTGACGCCCAGCTGCGCGTCGTGGCTGCTGGCAAACTGGTCCAGCTCGCGCGCGCGGGCCACTTCGTCGCGCATTTCAGGAAACTCGGGCGTGCCGCCCACTGCGTCGGCAAAGGCCTGCGCCTTGACCACGAACTCGGAGTATTCAATATCGTTGAGCGCGCCCGTGCGGTTGGCCAGCTGCACCCCCGCCTGAAATGCGTTATAGCGCTGCCCTGGCGCAGGCTGCTCCCAGGCTTCGGTGTTGCGGTTGTAGCCTTCCACGGCAAACGGCTTGCTGCCTGCGCGGCGCGTGGCCGGCATGGAGGCAATGGCCAGTTCGCCAGCCACCTCACCGTCCACCACAATCGGCGCAATCACATCAATCAAGGCGTCCAGCATGGGCTTGGCTGCTTGCGCGGCCAATGGGACGAGGTTGGAGTCAAAATCGCGGACCTTGCCCTCTGGCCCTGCCGACTCAGCCGCGCTGGGCAATGGCTCGTCCATGCCAGGCTCCCTGCGCTCATGCTGCGCTGGCGCTGGCTCGGCTGCAGGCTCCAGCTCGGCGGTGCGGGGCGCATTGCGCCGGGTGTTCCACGCGCTGTGCGCCACCACAGCGGCCAACACCAGGCCGCCTGCGATTGCCAAGCCCATAGTTAAATTGCTCATGCCTATGCTGCCTCGGCCATACCGAGGGCCGACTCCATGTCCACTGCAACAATGCGCGAGACGCCCTGCTCTTGCATGGTCACGCCAATCAACTGCTCGGCCATTTCCATAGCGATTTTGTTGTGGCTGATGAACAGGAACTGCGTGCCTTTTTTGCTCATGCTGCCCACCAGCTTGGCATAGCGCTCGGTGTTGGCATCGTCCAGCGGCGCGTCCACCTCGTCCAGTAAGCAAAACGGGGCCGGGTTCAAATTGAAGATGGCAAACACCAGTGCGATCGCAGTGAGGGCTTTTTCGCCACCCGAGAGCAGCGCAATCGACTGGTTCTTTTTGCCTGGCGGCTGGGCAATCACCTGCACGCCCGAATCCAAAATCTCTTCGCCCGTCATCACCAGTTTGGCCTGCCCGCCGCCAAACAGCTCGGGGAACATGCGGCCAAAGTGCTCGTTGACGGTATTGAACGTGCCCGACAGCATCTCGCGGGTTTCACCGTCAATCTTCAAGATGGCGTCCTGCAGGGTGTTGATGGCCTCGGTCAGGTCGGCCATCTGCGCATCGAGGAAGGTTTTGCGTTCGCGTGCGCTGGTCAGCTCGTCCAGCGCAGCCAGGTTGACCGCGCCCAGCGCAGCGATCTCGCGGTTGAACTGGTCAATCGCGTTTTGCAGCCCGCTGAGCTTGACATTGCCCTGCTCAATGGATTGGCCCACTGCTTCAATATCGGCCTGTGCCTCTTGCAGCAATTGCTCATACTGCTCAAAGCCCAGCCGCGCGGCCTGCTCCTTGAGCTGGAATTCGGTAATGCGCTGGCGCAGCGGGTCCAGCTGGCGCTCCAGCGTGAGGCGGCGCTCGTCGCTGGCGCGCAGCTTGCTGGTCAGGTCGTCATACTCGCTGCGCTTGGCACCTAGCGTGGTCTCGCGCTGCAGCTTGATGGACAACGCGCTTTGCAGGCCCGCCTGTGCGGATGCATCCGTCAGGCGGCCCAGCTCGTCGTGCGCGCGCTGCTCATCAGCGGCCAAGGTGGTGGCCTGCTGCGCTGCGGTTTCGATGGCGCGGCTGAGCTCGGCCTTGCGAGCCTCCAGCGTGCGCAGCGCAAAGTGGGCTTCCTGGCTCTGGCGCTCCAGCGTGCGCTGCTGCTCGCGGCTTTCCACCAGCTTGCGCTCGGCTTCGATCACGCGCTCGTCCAGCTGGGCGTGGCGCTCCTGCGTGTCGGCCAGCTGCATGTCCAGCTCTTCAAATTTGGCTTCGGCAGTGACTTTGCGCTCTTGCAAGTCGTTCAATTGCGCATCCACCTCGCTCAAATCACCGCTGATCTGCTCGCTGCGGGCGCGGGTTTGTTCGGCCAGCTGCTGCAGGCGCAGCGTCTCCACCGCCAGCTCGTGGGCGCGACCCACAGCCTCTGCGGCCTCGCGGCGGGCTGTCACCAGGCTTTGCGACGCCGCGTTGTAGGCAGACTCGGCGCGCACCAGGGCGTTGCGGCTTTCTTCGTTGATCAGCGACTGTGCCTTGAGCTGTTTGTCCAGGTTTTCAATCTCCTGGGCGCGCGCCAGCAGGCCCGCCTGCTCCGAGTCCTGCGCAAAAAAGCTTACGCTGTGCGCGCTGACGCAGTGGCCCGCCTTCACATAAATTACTTCGCCCGCTTGCAGCTTGCTGCGCGCTGCCAAGGCATCTTCCAGGCTGTTTGCGGTGTAGCAGCCGGACAGCCAATCCGACAGCAGCGCCTTTTGACCCGCATCGTTTAGGCGCAGCAAATCGGCCAATCGAGGCAATGCGCCCGCTTTCTCGGGCAGGCCCGCCTGTGGCGCAGAGTAAAACGCCAGTTTGGCAGGCGGTGCATCATTGCCAAAAGCGCGCACCATATCCAGCTTGGACACTTCCAGGCTATTGAGGCGCTCGCGCAGTGCAGACTCGAGCGCGCTTTCCCAGCCCTGCTCGATATGGATCTTGCTCCACAGACCCTGCATGCCGTCCAGGCCGTGCTTGGCCAGCCAGGGCTTGAGTTTGCCATCGGTTTTGACTTTTTCCTGCAGCGCCTTGAGGGCTTCCATGCGGGCCGACAAGTCTGCTTGCTTGGCCGACTCGGTGTTGACGGCCTGCTGTTTGGCGCGGCGGTCTTCGTCCAGCTGGGGCACGCTGTCCTGCAGCTCGTGCAGCCTGGCTTCGGCCACTTCCTTGATCTCGGTCGCGCTGACCGACTGACCCTGCAGATTGAGCAGGCGCTGCTCGTCGGGCGAAGCCAGGGCATTTTTGTCGGCCGTCAGGCGCTCGCGGCGCAAATTCAGGCTGCGGGTTTGCTCGTCAATATTGCGCTGGTCAGCGGCCAGCACCTGAATCTGCTGCTGCACACTGCCCACACTGGCACGCTGCTCGTTGGCTTTGGCCTGCGCGCTGCGCAGTTGTTCTTCCAGCTCGGGCAGGCGTGCGCCCTGCTCTTCGGCCTGGGCGTGCAGCAGCTGGGACTTTTCCTCGCTGTCCATGGCCTGCGCGGCCAGGGCTTCGATCTCGGTGCTGGCGTCGTCCTTGCGGGTGGCCCACTGCGTGGCCTGCTCCTTGAGCTGCACCAGGCGCTGCTCCACGCGCTGGCGGCCTTCCACCACAAAGCGGATTTCTGCCTCCAGCCGGCCCACCTCTGCGCTGGCCTCATACAGCAGGCCCTGCGCCTGGTTCACATGGTCGCCCGCAGCGTAGTGCGCCTGGCGAATGGTCTCCAGCTCGCTTTCGACGTGGCGCACATCGGCCAGGCGGCTTTCGAGTTCGTTGACAGCTTTTTCCTGGTCGGCTTTGATGCGGGTTTGCTCGGTCTGGGCGTCTGCGCGCTTCAAAAACCACAGCTGCTGCTGCTTGAGCGTCACATCTGCATGCAATGCGTTGTACTTCTGCGCTACCTCGGCCTGCTTTTCCAGCTTGTCGAGGTTGGCGTTGAGCTCACGCAAAATGTCTTCCACGCGGGTCAGGTTCTCGCGGGTATCGCCCAGGCGGTTTTCGGTTTCCCTGCGGCGTTCCTTGTATTTGGACACGCCAGCAGCTTCTTCCAGAAACAGGCGCAGCTCTTCAGGCTTGGACTCGATGATGCGGGCAATCGTACCCTGACCGATGATGGCATAGGCACGCGGGCCCAGGCCGGTGCCCAAAAACACATCCTGCACATCGCGCCTGCGCACGGGCTGGTTGTTGATGTAGTAGCTGCTGGTGCCGTCGCGCGTGAGCACGCGCTTGACAGCAATCTCGGTGAACTGCGCCCACTGGCCGCCAGCGCGGTGGTCAGCATTGTCAAACACCAGCTCCACGCTGGAGCGCGAGGCGGCCTTGCGGGTGGTGGTGCCGTTGAAAATCACGTCCTGCATCGACTCGCCACGCAGCTCGCTGGCGCGCGATTCGCCCAAAACCCAGCGCACCGCGTCCATGATGTTGGACTTGCCGCAGCCGTTGGGGCCCACCACGCCCACCAACTGACCGGGCAACATGAAATTGGTTGGCTCAGCGAACGACTTGAACCCTGCTAATTTGATCGAATTGAGACGCACAAAAACCCTGTTATTCGTAAATCGCTGACAAATTGGAGATGGCTCGCCCGCAGGGCGGCCCGTAGTGCAATGTTACCCGAGCGTGAGCCTACGCCGCAGCCTTGGAGTACAGGTGTATTTTTACCCACGTGCAGGCAAGATCATATTGCTAACATATTGTTTCTTCTGCAAAATAAGCGTTTTGACGTAGATAAATACAAGCAATATGAAGTTTTTTAACCCAATAGGCCCATTTTTACGCTGTTTTAGCCCTCTTAAGGCCTATCCAGCAGCAATTGCGGTGGTAGCACTGGTGGCTTGCGGCGGCGGGGGCGGCGGGGGCTCAAGCCCGGCGGCTGGCACATCAGGCAGCGCCAACACCTCGGGCAGCACCCTGAGCGATGCCCAAGCCAAGGATATGGCGCTCAGCCTGTGGCGCAATGATGATCTGAGCATCCACCCCAAAGGCTCGTGCGCAGGCTGCCACGGAGCGGACTTTTTTGACCTGGCCCGCATCGGCACCACCGACAGCGATATCCTGCGCCGCGCCACCGCCGACGGTGCTAGCAACGAGCAAGCCCAGGCCCTGGCGCAAGCCGTCAAGGCCCTGCGTGGCGAGATGAAGCTGCCGGCCCAAAACGCACGAGCTTTTCGCCCCTTGCAGCCCGGTGGCAGCGTGCTGCTGCCCGATCTGACTGACGCACCCCACGTGGTGGCGGTCAAGCGCGACATCGCTTTTGCCAACCAGCTCAAAACCCTGTTGCCCACCCTGATGACAGGCCGCATTGACAGCCTGGCCAAGGCCAAACAGGCGCGCGCCGAGCTGCTGGACCTGGCGCAAGGCACCAGCCTGCAGGGCAAAAACCCCAGCAACCTGAACCTGCGCAGCCTGCCCACGGGCATGCTCTACCCGCTGTGGTCTGCCGACCTGCACCACGGCATGCAGGAAGGCACGTTCAACGACTGGACCGCCGACATCGCGCACGACCCCAAGCCCGAGCGCAAGGCCGAGTGGCTGGCGCTGCAAAGCAAATACCTGGCCGACCCCAGCAACCAAAATTTCTGGCGCATGTACCACAGCGCACGCGACATGACCCGCCTGCCCCTGCTGGGCAGCTGCAGCAGCAACGGATTGGCCTGCGGCATCACCGACGACTTTAACAAGCACAAATTCCTCTCGGCCATGATGGGCCAGCACCTGATGCGGCTGCAGCACATCGGCAAGCTGGACAGCTTCGCCAAAGGCGCTGTCGCCTTTGCCTATCTGGACACGGACCCTGCCTACAGCTACATGAAAGCCAACAACAACGCCCTGCACTACCTGCCAGCGCCGTTGTGGGAGGTGGGCGACAACGGACGGGTGCTGCTGGACAGCGAATCCAAGCCCGGCTCGTTCAAGCAGAACCTGGCCAATCTGGGTTATCCGGTGTTTGCCCAAAACAGCATTGACCCCAACCGCAGCGCCACCGAAGAAGAAAACGCCCTGCGCCTGGCCTGGTTCTGGATTGGCTTTACCTTCGACCCCAGCATGTCGCGCATCAGCGGCAGCAACGCCACCCGCGTGGGCGAGTACATGGTCGGCTCGCTGATTGAAAACCGCTATTTCAACCACAATGCCCTGATCACCCTGATGCGCCTGGTCACCAAAGGCAGCCTGCCCGAAGCCAACGTGCAGCGGCAAAACAGCACCACCACGCTGGCGCAGCTGACCCCCAAATACCTCATGGAATACGGCTACGCCTGGGCCTACAACCGCACGGTGCTGACCTCGCCAGCAAGCTTGCAGCCGCAGACCACGCTCTGGAACGAAAACCGCAACCTCAGCATTCCTGCAGCGCTCAAGGCAGAGTCCGAGGCGCTGTTTGCAGCCCTGGCGGGCAACGGCTTTCGCATGAGCATCTACCTGCAGATGGAGCAGCTGGACGCCACCGGCGCCAATGCCTTGACCTCAGCCGAGCTTGGCAATCTGCGCGATAGCTGGCTGAACGACTCGATCAATGCCAGCAACGGCAACACCATTAAAGGCGGCCTGAACGCCATGTACCGCCATTTCGCAGCCCACCATCCCAGCACCCTGACAGCAGACGAAGCCCTGATTGTGGCCCTGATGACCAAGCTGGGTTTAAGTACCAAAACCTGGTAACACCGCCTTGATGTCGTTGCCTTTGCAGGGCATCAATCTCTGCAGATCGCTATTAAATAGATAGCTGCCCCCGCGATATTCTATTGGCTTGGCGGCCTAAAACACATATAAATCAGGGCTGTCAGATGCCCAGACGTGTCATCCAGGTGGCCAGGGCGCGCTCGTTCTCACCGCCCTGCGCATAGGCTGCGCGCATGCCCGCATGGGCCTCGGGGCGGTGCTGGTTGATCTTGAGCTTGCATTCCATGCTGTCCACCTTCAGTTCAAAGGCCACAATGCCAGCGAGCATCTTGTGCTGAAACTCCTCGCCCAAGTCGCGCCACTGCTGCGCATAGGGCGGCTCATGGTCGCCAATCAGCTTTTTCAGCAGCGCATCCTTGGCGGCAGGCTCATCGATGATGCGCGCTGCCACCACGCAGTGCACGGCCAGATAGTTCCAGGTGGGCACCCGTGCCAAGTCAGGATAGACCTTGGGCGACATGTAGGCGTGTGGCCCCATGAACGTGACCACCGCCTGCGGCCGGGCCTGCAGGTAGCGCCAGTGCGGGTTGGGCTTGGCGCAATGGCCCAGCAAGGTCCATCCCACAGACGAAGCAGGCGCGGCCTGCGCCTCAGTGCCTGCTGGTGCAGGGCTTGCAGCGGCGTGCTCTATTAGATGCAATGGCAGATGCGTGACAAAAGGCAAGCCCTTGTCGTCATTGGAGATCAGCGATGCAAAGCCGTATTCACGCACCAGCGCGGCGGCAT
The DNA here is from genome assembly GCA_013297865.1 of Polaromonas sp. Lineage (GTDB taxonomy): Bacteria > Pseudomonadota > Gammaproteobacteria > Burkholderiales > Burkholderiaceae_C > JAAFIP01. The sequence continues at coordinate 27,368 of JAAFIP010000019.1, forward strand.
CAGCGCGGTTTTTGGCATTGAACTGGGGTGGCAGGTACATAAAATTGGACTCTCAGGGCTTTATGCGCAGGGCTTTAATGCAGTGGGCTTTTGCAGGGGGCTATTTGACGGAGACCGCAGGTTGATATATATTAGCATGCATAGTCATTCACCATCCCCAGGAGGTTACCCATGAGTTCCATGGTGCTTACCCAAGTGTACCTAGAGCCTTCGCAAAAACAAGCGCTCAGCAGCCAGGCCAAAAAATCGGGCCGCAAGGTATCCGAGATCATGCGCGACGCGGTGGACGCGGCCATTGCCGGCGTTACCCTGGACGACATACAGATGCTCGACATGGGCACCCAGCGCGCCCAGGGCGACATCAAGGCGATGATGGCCCAGCTCAAGGAAAACGCGACAGAACATACCGCCTTCATGCGCGAAATCACCAAGCTGCAGAAAGCCGCCGCCAAGGAGGGTGCATGAGCGTCCTCACCGATGTGATGGACCGCCTCACCGACATATCGTCACTGCGCACCCAGGTCACCGAGCTGATCCAGCAGCAGCGCGAAATGCGCACCATCATGCTTACCCAGCAGCGCGAGCTGGCCGAGGTGCGCGGGCAGCTCAAGGCACTGATTCAGATGCAGAGCGCGACGGGCAGAAAGGCCTGACTGTATCTGTTGAATATTCCTTCTCGATTCTTCTAAGCCCGCTAGCATGCGCAAGTCAAGTTTTTGAGCTAGCCATTATCTGCTAAGCCTGGCAAGCGTCATTTTGATCGCGCCCAACAGCATCATCAGTCCAAGGGCGGGAAACAAAGCGAAAACCGCTTTAATCAACAAAGACACGGTTGGGTCGCCTAGCATCAAACCAAAATACAAAGGCAGACAAATGCCGTTCCAAGCAAACGTCATCAGCCAGGCATTTAACAGGTCACTTTGAAGCAAGCGTAATAGCGTGCCGGATCGCGCCCGTATGGTACTTATCCAAACCATGTAGGCAGCCGCAACAGCAAGCAAGGAGAACATAACAGCGAGGGGTAATAAGAGCCAGACTTTGCCCCAGCGAAGATCTCGATACAAAATGGCAGTGTCTGGCTGCTTTGGATCCACCCAAGCATCCACAGGCATGCTCTGCGCCTTTGCATAGTTCAAGCTCTCGGCCGCCTGTTTGTGATACGAACCCACACTGTCAAAACTCGATGGACTTTCAAGATCAAGGCGATTCGAAATGCGACGCAGACCTGCAAACTCATATTCATACCTAGCTACAGTGCGATAGGTGCTGCCGAATCTGAGGGAGAGGGACGGCCACTCCTGAAATTCCACCGACTGAATTTTTGCCTGTACTTTTACGTAGCCCTTAGATGCATGCCAAGCGCTAAAAGTGCCATACAGAGAATACGCAGACATAGCTCCTAAGGCGCCAAAGCCCAGCAAGAAAAAAAATGCAGCAACGGCAATCAACACCCGATGTCTCATGGCTTAAGGCAAATAAATGACTGAAGGAAGGAGTGCATGTCACAGTTAGTGTAGCGAAGTATGTGCAGATTTACGCAGTGGGTAAAGACTAGACGGCAAGTGCTAACCAATTGCGTAATGTATCAAGTAATTACCTCTATAGGTTTTTAAGCAAACCGAGGATAGCTTAAGCATCACGACCCGTATTCGCACTGCTGCTATGCGCTTTTGGCCGGAGGCAAAGGATAGCTGCCATTTTGCTGTTTGCAAAATCTAGGGGTACATTCCCTGTGGTCGACCGCCTTTGTCTGTGTTCTTGCAGCAGTTTTGATTGGCGCTTTTTGCAAAAGCACCTTGTGGTTGTCACAAGAACACCGCGTTTATGGGCGCTAGGTTTCAGCTTTGGCGCCCATGGGCTAGCGCATAACGCTAGCCGTGGAAGTGCACCAGTGTTTTGGTGGTACTGACTTCTTCCAGCGCCAGCAGGCCTTTTTCGCGTCCATGGCCGCTGCGCTTGGTGCCGCCAAAGGGTAGCTCCACACCGCCGCCAGCGCCATAGCAGTTCATGAACACCTGGCCGGCGCGCACTGCCTTAGCGACCCGGTGCAATCGGCCTGCGTTCTCGGTCCACACGGCGGCCAGCAGGCCGTAGTCGGTGCCATTGGCCAGTGCAATCGCATCGGCTTCGTCTTCAAAAGGCATGGCCGCCAGCACGGGGCCAAACACTTCTTCGCAGGCCAGAGCATTGTTGCGTGGCACAGCGCCAAAGAATGTCGGCTTCACAAAATAACCGCCCGCTGGGGCGCCGCTTTGCACCGTGCCCTCTGCCAGCACCTGGATGCCGCTGTCTTTGGCACGCTGGATATAGCCCTGCACACGCTTGAGCTGTGCCGGGTTCATCACCGGGCCGCAGTCCAGATCCATCTCGGGAGTGCCGACCCTCACCTTGGAAAGCGCTTGGGCTACGCGGCCCACAAACTGGTCGTAAATGCTGCGCTGCACCAGCAAGCGGCTGCCTGCCGTGCAGGTTTGGCCCGCATTCTGGACAATCGCGCGCACGATGATCGGCACAGCACGCTCTACATCCACATCGTCAAACACGATCTGCGGCGACTTGCCGCCCAGCTCCAGCACGCACTTCACGGCATTTCTGGCGGCGGCCTGTTGCACCAAGGTGCCTACCTCGTTGGAGCCGGTGAAAGATATGAAATCAATGCCTGGGTGGGCCGCCAATGCCGCCCCAGCCTCCTCGCCCAAGCCGGTGACGATGTTCAGCGCACCAGGCGGCAGGCCCGCTTGCAGAGCCAGCTCGCCAATGCGAATGGCGCTCAGGCTCGTGTCCTCAGCAGGTTTGAGCACCACCGCATTGCCCATGGCCAGCGCCGGAGCCACAGTGCGGCCCAGCATCTGGGCGGGGTAGTTCCAGGGGATGATGTGCGCGGTGACGCCCAATGGCTCACGTACCAGACTCACCTGATGACCCGCCAGAAACGGAATGGTCTCGCCGTGTACTTTGTCAGCCGCGCTGCCGTAAAACTCAAAATAGCGGGAGAGCACCTTGATGTCGTTGCGTGCGGTAGCCATGGGCTTGCCGGTGTCTTTGGCCTCCATCACAGCCAGTTCCTCCTCATGCTCGGCCACTACCTGGCCCAGCTTCATCAGCAAGCGCCCGCGTTCGGTAGCGGTAAAACGGCCCCAGACCCCATCGGCCGCAGCACGCGCCGCTTTGACCGCCAAGTCAACCTCGGCACTGCCGCCTCGCGCGATGGCATCAAACGCCACGCCATCGCTGGGCGATACCACTGGAATACTGCGCCCGTCTGCCGCCGCCACCCACTCACCACCAATCAACATTTTTTTCATGTCTGTCCTTAAAGATTGCCTGCAACTATAGACATACTGCAGCCCCACGCATTGGAAACTTGGCAAGAGGGCGTTGCGTGGCGTGCAACGCATGTGCTTAAAATACAGGCATGCTGCCCGATATCGATTCGCTCGCCCTCTTCGTAAAAACCGCAGAGCTGCAAAACCTGACCCGTGCAGCGGACGCCTGCTGCATCACCGTGCCAGCGGCCAGCCGGCGCCTGAATCTGCTAGAGCACCAGTTCAAGGCCACGCTGTTTGAACGCCATTCGCGCGGTATGCAGCTTACCCCCGCAGGACAGCACTTGCTCAAGCATGCCCGCGAGGTGATAGCCGCGCTTTTGCACATGCGCTCTGAAATGGCCAACTATGCGGCAGGCAAAAGCGCGGTGCTGCGGGTGCTGGGCAACACCTCAGCTATGGCGCAGTTCCTGCCGCTGGATATCGCGTCGTACCAAACGAAATTCAGCTCCGTGCGCATTGTGCTGGAAGAGTCCTGGAGCGACGATGTGGTGCGCCGCGTGCGCGCAGGCGAAGCCGATCTGGGCGTGGTGGTAGAGGGCTGCGACGCACAGGGCATGTGGGCCGCGCCCTACCGCAGTGACCTGCTGGCCGCCGTGATGCGCAAGGATGACACAACACCCGGTAAATCGGTGGCTTTTGCAAACCTGCTGGAGCGCGACCTGGTCGGCCTGGAAGCGGGCAGCACGCTCACCACCCTGCTCGCTGCGCAAGCGGCGCAACAGGAGCAGTCGATGGCCTTGCGCGTCCAGGTGCGCAGTTTTGAAGCAGTTTGCCGTGCGGTGCAGGCGGGGCTAGGCATCGGTATTCTGCCCATGCAGGCAGCGCATAGCTTTGTGCATGCCATGGAACTGCGTGTAGTGCCTTTGTCGGACGCCTGGGCTATGCGGCGCATGCTGCTGTGTACACGCATACAACCGCCCAAACAGACCCCCTTAGGGCAGTTAGTAGAACACCTCAGTACCTGCGCAGCCTGAACGCTGCGCCATCGCCGCACCTCAAAGAATAACGGGCACGGATTTGGCAAAAGACGGCCGAACCCGCCAGGCCTGAGCCAGCGATGCCAGCTTCGGGGTGTGTGGCAGCCAGGTTTGGTTGGGGTAGCGCAGCATTTGGTAGTCGTACAACACCACCGCGCAAATCACATCCAGGGTGGGCGCTGTGGACGCAGGATTAGCAACCTGCATGGAATCCGCCAAGGCATCCAGCTTAAGCATGACATCCACCATCGTGCGCCTGCGCTTGAGGCCTACCGGGGTTTCATCAAACAGTGTGGGCGCCGTGACTTTGCGGGTGATGATCGTATGCACCGATGCTTCAATGCCGCCCAGTGCTGCACCTGCACGCGACAGCACCCCCGCAACTTGGCCCGCATCAGCGCCCAACAGGCTGGGCCACTTTGGCGCAGGCCGCGTGGCCTCCAGCCATTGCACAATCAGCAAACTCTCGGTCAAAGCCGTGCCGTCGTCCAACACCAAGGTAGGCACGCGCTCAGCCGCGTTGGCGTCCAGCAGCCGCTTGTCACCCGCCCACGGGTCAACCAAAGTGGGCTCGACATCCAGGCCTTTCTCGATCAAGGCCACACGTGCAACGCGCGCAAAAGGTGATGTGGTGTTGGCAAGCAGTTGCATGGCTGGGTAGCTCCGGGTCAGGCGATAGCGCCGAGTTGTTTCATCATACCCAGATTGTCCAGCAAGGCCCAATGCTCAATCAGCACGCCATTGCGGATCTGGAACAGGTCCAACACATCAATATCGATGCGCTTGCCTGTGGCGGCCATGTCGCCAAACGGGCCGGTGTGGGTGGCCTGCACTTTCAGACGTACCAGCACTTTTTCTCCCTCGGCCACAAAGTCCAATAGGGGCAGCTTCATGTCGGGGAATGCGGGCAGCAAGGCATCGTGCAGTTGCGCCACGCCCTGCGGCCCGCGCACCTCGAATGGCAAGCCCGGGTCGTGCCTGAAAAACGTGGGGGCAATATGCTTGGCCATCCATGCGGTATCCCGCGCCAAAAACGCGGTGAAGTAATCGCGGCAAATCTGCTTGTTGGCTTCCAAAACGCTCATTTACAGTCTCCTTGTGTCAAAACGGGTCTAAGTTGAATGGCAATGGCACGCTACGCAGCGGCCACGGTGTAGCCCGAGCGGGGAAAATGCACATGGATATCACCCGCATCGCCCGCGCGGTGATGCACCACCACCTCTGCCGCATTGGCAGCCACCAAGGTGCCCAGCACTGGCACGCGCGCATTGTCGTCAGGCGTTACGCTCACTTTGGCACCCACCTGCAATCCATCCACCTCAGACGCGCCGCGGATATGCGTGACGGGCGCGGGCTGGGCTGCCTTAGCCACGGCATAGGCCTGCTCAGGCGTCATGGGGCTCGGGCTGCCGTGCCCCAGCGCCGCGATCCGGTCGTACCACTCGCGTAGAGGTTCCATACCCAGCAATGCATCCACCTCCGGCGGGCAGTTTTTGCGCAGCAGATAAATCGTTTGCCAGCAGGCCAGGTCTGCCGCACTGGGAGAGTTGGAGAGCAAAAATGAACGACCCGCCAGCGCCTGCTTGAGCCAGCCGATTTGTGCACGCACAAACTGCGTGTGCTCAGCAAACTGAGGCGCCATCGCAGCCTTGGAAATGTCAATGCCCAAGTAGCCTTCCTTGCGGTCTTTGACAAACTCTGGCGGAATATGCTCGCCAATGTAGTGCACCAGCACCCCGATGGTCGGCACCCACATGAGACGTTCCCACGCAAAGCCAATGGAGTGGGCCAGCCCTTCCTGTCCTGCGGGATACAAGCTGGGCTGTGGGTGCAGGCGATCCAGCGTGGCCAAAATCATATGCGTGTCGCAATAGATGTCTGCGCCAATCTGCATTACCGGTGCACGCCTGTAGCCGCCGGTCAGCGGCGTGAGCAGCGGGCGCGGTGGCAAACCGGGAATGTCCACCGACTGCCAGGCCAGCTTTTTCAAACCCAGCGCAGTGCGCACTTTTTCAGAAAAAGTGGAAAACTCGTAGTGGTGCAGGATGATGTCGCTCACAGTGTGCTCCTTCGTTATTGTTCAGTACATGATGTGTCCGCCATCCACCACAATGGTTTGGCCAGACACGAAAGCCGACAGATCCGACAGCAGGTACATCCCCGTGCCCACCAAGTCATCAGGGCGCTGTTCACGCGAAATGGCACGCGCTTTCAAAAAGCTTTGCTGCCACTCAACGGGGCGGTTCTTGGTGGCATCGGTGATCACAAAGCCCGGCGCAATCGTGTTGACTCTCACCTGGTGTGCGCCGCACTCCTTGGCCAGGCCCTTGGACATGGCCAGCACCGCGCCTTTGGTGGCCACATAGTGCAGATAGCCCGGCTGACCCGCCACCGCCACTACCGATGAAATATTGATGATGGAGCCGCTGTTTTGCTTGCGCATCGCAGGCATGACCGCTTTGCAGCACTGCCAGATACCCTTCACGTTGACCGCAAAAATCCGCTCCCATTCACCAGGGTCCAGCTCCTCAAAGGGCGTGAGCTTGACCTCGCGGAAATACGCCGCGTTGTTGATGAGGCCGTCGATGCGCCCAAACTTTGCCAGCGCTGCGGCGGCCATGGCCTGGGTGGAATCATTGTCTGCCACATCCACCCGCACGGCCAGGGCTTTGCCGCCTGCTTGCTCGATAGCCGCCACTGTCTGTGACGCATCGTGCATGTCGGCGGCCACCACTTGCGCGCCCTGCGCGGCGCAACCCAGTGCGAAGGCCTGCCCAATGCCCGTTGCAGCGCCCGTCACCACCACCGTTTTACCTCGCAACAAATCACCAGTTTGCATTTTTGTCTCCTCAGCCTCTTTCATTGCCACGTAATGTCCTCTTTTATAGGTAAGGTTGGCAATTGCAATGTCGTTCACACTGCCTTGCAGGCCCGGCAACGGGCGTGTTGTTGGGCTGACAATGCAACTTTTGCGCAAATGCAATGCGCATAGCTGAAACATGGCCACAATCCATGGGATGCAAGACATTGAAGTTAACTCCGCACAACCTCAACAGCCGCGACCGCTCAACGGCACGCTGGTGGTGGCCCTTGAGCAAGCTGTGGCTGCCCCCCTGTGCACCAGCCGACTGGCCGACGCAGGCGCACGCGTCATCAAGATCGAACGCGCCGAAGGCGACTTTGCACGCGGTTACGACCGCGCTGTGCATGGCGAGTCGTCCTACTGGGTGTGGATTAACCGGGGCAAACAATCCATCGCGCTGGACCTGAAGCACGCTAGCGATCTGGCTTTGCTCAAACGCATCATCGCCAAGGCCGACGTGTTTGTACAAAACCTTGCGCCCCAGGCCACTGAGCGCTTGGGGCTAGGCTCGGCCAGTTTGCGCAAGCTGCACCCTCAGCTCATCACCTGCGACATCACAGGTTATGGCAGCGAAGGTGACTTGAAGAATCTGAAGGCCTATGACCTGCTGGTGCAGGCAGAAAGCGGCTTGGTCTCCATCAACGGCGCAGCCAGTGAATGGGGCCGCGTGGGCGTGTCGGTGTGCGACATTACCGCAGGTATGAACGCGCACATCGGCATTTTGCAAGCCCTGCTGCAGCGGGGGATCACCGGCAAAGGATCGGCAGTGGAAGTGTCGCTGTTTGGCTCTGCCGCTGATTTGATGACTGTGCCCTACTTGCAGGCGCGGTATGGCCAAAAAGCGCCCGAGCGCGTGGGCCTGAACCACCCCAGCATTGCGCCCTACGGCGCATTCCAGTGTGCAGACGGCTGCGCCATCGTCATCTCCATTCAAAACGAGCGTGAATGGGCCAGCTTTTGTGAGCACTTTTTGCACATGCCCGATCTGCCCAGTGACCCCAGGTGCGCACACAACGCTGCACGGGTAGCCAACCGGGCGCATGTCGATGGTTTGGTGGCCGCAGTATTTGCCACACTCAACACTGCCGATGCCATGGCCCGCCTGAATGCTGGGCAAACGGCCTATGGCCGCGTCAATGGCCTGCAAGAGCTCATCGCACACCCGCAATTGCGCACGCGCAGCATGGACGTGCACGGCCAGACAGTGCAGATACCCGCCTCGCCCTGGTCTACCGAATGGGAGCCCTCATCTTTCGACTCTGCACCTGATTTGAACGCCGATGGAGCGAGCATTCGGACAGAGTTTGGGCTTGAGAATTGCGGCTAGTAACGCCTTGGAGTGACCTACTTCTGCTCCAGTATCCAACGTGCAAGCGTCAAGGCCTCCTCCTCATTGACCTGGGCTTGCGGCGGCATCGGAACGTTACCCCAGACACCAACTCCCCCTTCTATGACTTTTTTAGCCAGCTTCTGGTCTGCGCCTTTATCGTCAGTGTATTTTGCAGCGATGCTTTTGAACGACGGGCCGAGGTGATTGCGCTCAACCCTATGGCAGGCAAAGCAGTTTTTGGTCTTGTAGAACTCGTCAGGGTCAGCCAACACGGCCTGGCTGGGCAGTAGCAAACCCATGGCGAGAAATGGTAGAACTGATTTCATTTTTTGCGCTCTTCAAAAGAATGTGGGAGCAGAGTGCTCCCACATAGGCGTTAAAAAATTGATGGCCAGCTGCCGTCAATCAGTTCGGTGTCAGGCGCGAGATGGCACCTTCGTCAGTGGCGACATACAGATTGCCGTCTGGCCCCTGCACCAATGAGCGGAAGCGCGCAGCTGGCATGGGCAAGTTCACCGTGGTGCGTGTGGCCGAAATGCCATTGGCCGCGATATCGAGCACGTCGAGCCGGTTGCCTACGGGAGTGCCGTGGATACCGATGCCGCCAAAGCCGATGATCATCTTGCCGTTCCAGCCTTTCCATTGCGGGCCGTTCAGGAAGGTGCCAGAGAACATGCCCTGCGACAGTCCATCGTTGTTCCAGGCGGGTTTCATGGCATTGGGATAGGTCTTGAGGTCGGTCATCGGCATGAACTCGGCACGTTCCTTTGGATTGACGGCCCCCATTTGGTTGGGGCTGTAGCCGCAGTAGTTGTCAGGGCAGGCACCGCGCCCGCCGACGTTGGGGCGTGGGTCCCAGCCCGCATTGCCGCCGGGCACCAGCGCGGTGACTTCATCGGAATGCCATGGCCCGTTTTCCGCAGTGAACGGCTGGTTGGTGCCGGGCCGGAAGGCGATGCCTTGCGGGTTGCGATGCCCGTAGGTGTAGATGCGAGGGTCAAAGCCCGCTGGTGCGCCATTGCCCGGTGCGGCCTTGCCGTCGCGGTCAATACGCAGTACCTTGCCGCCCAGAAGCGTGGGGCTTTGGGGCACCGCGCCGTTGTGCGTGTCGCCCGTCGTCACATACAGAAAGCCATCACCCGGGCTGAAGCGAACCCGCCCGCCGTTGTGTGCGCCAGGGCCACCAAAGGGGTGATCGCTGGAGCGGGGCTTGTACGGAATGTCGGCGACGATGTCGGTGCGATCGGACACGCCCGTTCCAGCCTCGTTAACCTTCAGTCGCATCACACGATTGCTGCCAGGCGCAGTCAGGCTGGATGCCGAATAGACGTAGATAAACCGATTGCTCGCAAAATTGGGGTCTATTGCAAGACCACTCATGCCGGCTTGCCCTTCACAGAACAGGTCGCTGGCGGTAGCGGCATACCCTTTGGAGTCTTTCATGCCAAGCAATTTGACCACCGTGCCATTGGCCTGCCGCACTGACAGACCACTGCATTTCTCGGTGAAAAACATGGTGCCATCGGGAAGAAATGCCATGTCCCACGGACTGTCGAGCTTGGAAAGAACGACAGAATACGCAAGTCCTGGGGCAGCTTGCGCAAGAACAGTTGAAGAAACCGACATCGCGGCGCAGGCAATCAGCGCGCAGCGAACCACACTACTCGTTCGGCGAATCATAGAGTTGTCTCCTTTAAGGTTATGTTGTTCTCTTCGTTATGAAAAGAACAAAATAATCCTACGCCTGAGATTTGGCTTTGTCAAATAGTGTGCTGTCGCCTCCGGCAACGAGCAGTTTGGGCCAATGGCTCCATCAGCCAAGGCAACTGACCGGCAGGCCTGCAGTCAGGTGGGGGCTTTGTCTGTCTGCGGCGCAGTCTGCAGCGCCGCACCACGCTCTAAAAATGTGGCCTCATAATTGGGCAGCTCAGTGCCCAGCAGTCGATCCCAAAAGCGGAACATGAGCGCGTAGTTGCCTCGGGAAGAGGTGTGGTGCAGGTTGTGGAAGGTGGACGTGTTCATCCAGCGCAGCAGCGGCACACGCAGCAGCCCTTTGGGCAAAAACTCGTAGCCCAAGTGGGACATCACATTGTTGGCCAGGCCTATGCCATGCAGCACTCCCAGCATGGGAATGTAGATGGGCACCAGCAGCACCATGGGCAGCACCCAGGCGCCCAGAATCATGCCTTCAAACCAGTGGAACGAATAGGAAGAAAACGGGTTTACGTCCACGCTTTTGTGGTGAACCGAATGCACCAGCCTAAACAGCTTGGGATGGTGCAGCAGGCGGTGCCAAAAGTAAAACCACGCATCATTGAATATCAGCAGCCCTACAAAAGTGGCAACGATCGTAGGCCAGCCAATGCTGCTGGCGTCCAAAGTGAGCTTGGCAGCCCCGCTGGCATAGAGCCACGAGATCACAAAAGTCAAGGGTATGCCTGCCAGCAGCACGATCAGCGTGTTCTTGACCTCAAACCTAATCTGCTTGCCATCCACCCGCCGCTTGGCCTGCACACGGGCGCCGCGAAACCGCTGTTCGCCCCACTTCCATATGGCCAGGTATATCAAGCCCACCACCACAAAATACGACAGGGCCTGCGCTACAAAGCCCTGAACAAACGTCAGCAACGAACTGCTATCTGGGATCATGCCTACACTCCTTGCGCATGGCTGCGCGATATTGCAACTCTAAGTTGCTTTAAATGTACACCAAGAACCGATAAATTGCAACCCATAGTTGCTTTATAGACCGATCACTTGTAACCTTGCTGCCATGGCAACACGCAAACTCCCCCCTCCCCCCGCAACGCAGCCGCGTGGCGAGGCCTTTGTGCGCGAAGTGCTGGAGGCAGCGCTGGAACAACTGGCCCAAGTGGGTTTTGAGCGGCTGACGATTCCCCTGGTGGCGCAGCAGGCCGGCGTCAACAAGACCAGCATCTACCGGCGCTGGCCCAGCAAAATCGAGCTGGTGCGCGACGCGCTGGGCACAGCCACGCACCACACGCAGGAGGCGCCCAACACTGGCACGCTGCGCGGCGACCTGATCGCGCTGGCTCGCACCGTGGCGGCATTTACCCAATCCCCAGTGGGCACAGCGGTGGTGCGCATCATGCTGGCTGAGAGCAGCAACCCGCAAATGCGCGCACTGGCAGCCATGGCCTATAGTGAAGCCAGCGGCAGCGGGCCCTGGGCGGTGATGCAGCGCGCAGTGATGCGGGGCGAGCTCAAAGAGGGCCTGGACCCTTCACTCGTTCTCTTCACCATTGCTGGCGCCATCATGCACCGGGTGTTTGTGGAGCAGGCCGATGCGAATGACGAGCTGCTGGCACAGGTCATCGACCTGGTGCTCTACGGTGCGGCTGCCGGGCGATAATGAGCGCGGCGCCTGTGCCAGAGAATTGAATCTTTCTATGCGATGCATCTTTCAAGCACTGATGATTTTTTTGACTGCTTGCGCATTGGCTGCTTGCGGCAGCACACACCCAGGCCCTGTCACAGACCATTTTGATGGCAAGCACTTTTTCACACCGGGCACCAGCAAAAGCAGCTCACCCATAGGCTACCTCTGGCGGCGGCTGACCAACCCGCCGCCCGATTGGCCGCAAGCGGTGCCCTCCCCGGCCAATCTGCCCGCACTGTCGCCACGTGTCAGCGCCAAAGAAGCCCGTGTGACCTACATAGGCCACGCCACTTTGCTCATTCAGGTCGCAGGCCTCAACATCCTGACCGACCCCGTCTGGTCGCAGCGCGCATCGGCCGTGCAATGGCTGGGGCCAAAACGTGTAGCACAGCCCGCCTGGCCGCTGGAACAATTGCCGCCGATTGATCTGGTGCTGATCTCCCACGACCATTACGACCATCTGGATGTGCCCACCCTGCGCCTGCTTGACGCTGCGCACCGCCCACGCGTGATCGCTCCGTTGGGATTGAAAAAGCTGCTGACGGAGGCCATGCCGCAAAGCAGCGTCAGTGAGCACGACTGGGGCGAGCGCGTAGCGCTTGCGCAAGGCGCATGGCTGCATGTAGAGCCCATGGCGCACGGCTCGGGTCGCACACCTTTTGACCAGATGCAAACCCTCTGGGCAGCTTATGTCATTGAGGCTGCTGGCATGAAGATGTATCACGCGGGCGATACTGGCTACGCTGGTGGCAGATACTTTCGCGAGGTCGCCAAACGCCACGGCCCGCTCGACTTGGCTATTTTGCCCATCGGTGCCTACGAGCCAGTGGACTTTATGGCAGACAGCCACATGAGCCCCAGCGAAGCCGTGCAGGCGTTGATCGACACAGGCGCGCGCCAGGGCATGGCCCACCACTTTGACACCTTCCAGCTCGGCTTTGAGGCGTTTGGCGCCGCTGGAGCAGAGCTGCTCAAGGCCATGCAGTCTTCAGGGTTGCCCTTACAAAGGATGATCGTACCGATTATTGGCCAAGCAGTGGTTGTCAAGCCTACAACGCCATAGCTCGAAATTGTTGCGCTGCTGCCAATAGATTTTTGTTTAGGCAAATGCAATTACACGTCTGCACATACGAGAGCACGTACATAGACGCAAAGGTGAGCGGTTTTAAGCATTAAATCGGGCTGCAGGCCAATAGAATATCGCGGGAGCAGCTATCAAATATGCAGTACAGGCAATTAATACCTGTCAGCATTTACTGATCCACTTATGGGTTAATCAAACAAAGCTTTATTTAGTCTAAAGCTATCTATCATACAAATAGCAGACCAATGACTACGATGATCGCAACCCCCAGGAGCAACACTGCGCCTACGATGATCAGCCAGTCTTGCGCGCTTAGATTTCGCCAGCCGGATTTTTTAATTCTTGAAATGCAATCATCGACTGCCTCTACTAAGATATCAATCATTTACTGATAGCCTCCAACACCAAGATTCTGCAAGAGCAAATTCATTTTGTCCAAAGCGTTATTTGGAGGACGCAACCCCTCACGCCAGTCAAGTGCCCATTCTGTGCACTGGCATCCGTTCATCTGTTGTCCAGATGCAGATAGGAAAGGCCCCATTTTCCGGACTTTTCCAGTACCACCCAAATCGTTAGATGTGCACATCCCTGCGGGCGAGCCAAACTCACAAGTTGTTTTCACACAAACAGAAGCATAGTACCCGTCGCGATACCGACGATAGGTATCATTACGCCAATAGTCTGGAACATATGGCTGTTTTCCATAATCCCCAGGAATCGGGGGTGCCTTTTTCTTAAGGCCATCAGGATCAACAGACATTAGCGGGTCACTCTCCACATAAGCAAACCGATTCCATCCCCCCTGCAAATCAATCGGATCAGCCTGCGTATACCTACCCGTTCTGCTGTCATAGCTCCTGAAATAGTTGTAATGCAGATTGCTTTCCTTGTCAAAGTACTGCCCCGGATACCTGAGGTTGAAAGTGACGTCTGCAATGGTTGTCGATCCCGCATTCGGGGTCGTCACCGGGTCCACATACCGATTCCTCCCCGTCGTAGGCTGTTCCTCCCCAAACGCGCTGTAGGCCCATTGCCAGGCGATCTTTTTATCGCTTTGGGTCAGGCGGCGTGGGGTGTTGAGGTGGTCGGTATGGACTGCGTAGTGGCGGCTGCCGTTGTAGAAGGCCACCGGCATGGGGCCTGCGGGGGTGGGCAGGTAGACGTAGTGGGCCGCGCCGGTGCTGTTGGCTCCGCCTGCGCCTAGTTCGTACGGGAGGCTGCCGTCTTCATCGTAGTAGTACTGGTAGCCGAGCTTTTCTGCGGCTGTGGGGGTGGCGGTGGCGCTGTTGCCGCCCCATAGCTGGCTGAAGAAGGCTATCAGGCTGGCCATGAAGCTGGGGTCGTTTTCGTCGCCTGCGGCGGGGTGACCTGCCCCCAAGATCAGCTACGCATTGATTCAGAGTCCGGGGATGCAATCGTACTTGATTGCGAGGTTGATGCGCTATGTGCAGCATGCTGCACATAGCGCGCGGCAAACACGGCTGGAGGT
>JAAFIP010000002.1 GCA_013297865.1 Polaromonas sp.
CCTCAACGGTGGTGCAGGCAACGATGTACTGATCGGCGGGGCTGGAGCTGATACTTTTGTGATGGGTTCGTTGACTGACTCTGGCATCGGCGCTGGCCAGCGCGACATCATCACCGATTTCCTGGCTGCCACCGACCATATCGATTTCTCGGGGATTGATGCAAGCAGTACAGCAACTGGCAATCAAGCTTTCAGCTTCATCAGCACCGATGCCTTTACGGGCACGGCGGGGCAACTACGTTACACCACCGTAGGCACAGACACCATCATGCAGGGTGATGTGGACGGTGATGGGGTGGCGGACTTCGAGCTGCAGCTCACGGGTATCCATACCTTGACAGCTGCCGATTTGCTGCTTTAGAGGTTGGAAGTCAGGAAGCAGGCTGGTTAGGCTGGGGCGGCAGTTTGCCCAGCTTAGTCAGCAAGGCCTGAGCGCGGTCAGGGTAGTCGGAGATCAAACCGTCTACCCCCATATCAATGATGCTTAGCAGGTCTTTGTCTTCATTGACCGTCCAGGGCACCACCTGCAGGCCCAGCGCATGGGCGCGCTGCACCAAAGCAGTACTCAGATCACCAAAATAAGGTGACCAAATGTTGCCGCCAGCCGCCTGGACCATGCTGGGCACATCAGGATAGTCCTCGGTGCGCACAGGCCCCGTCCAGCGCGCAGCCTGCGGCCCACGCACGCTGATGTTGTCAGTCCACAGCTGCTGCGCGCTCAGATATGCGGTGCGCACGCCCGCTTTGCGCTGCTGCACCAGGGCCAGTGTGCGCCAGTCAAAGCTCTGGATGATCACGCGCTCTTGCATGCCGTGCTGTTGCACCACGGCCAGCAGCTGGGCCACAAACACCTCAGGGCTGACTGTCTCGGCAGGCTTCTCTGGCGATATCTTGGTCTCAATATTGAAGTGCACCGCGCTGTTCTTCATCAGCGCGAACAGCTCGGCCAAAGCCGGCATGCGGGTGCCATCGACAGGCCTCTGGTGCGGAAAGCGTGTGGCATAGGCGCTGGCAGGGTTGATGCGGCCCACATCGTAGCTTTGCAGTTGCGCCAAGCTCAGCGAATGCACCAGCACAGGCGCGCTCAGCCACTGGCCCTGCGCATCGCGCGTGATCTCGGGGTTCAGCGCACGGTCATGGCTGATCACTACCACCCCATCGCTGCTCACGCCCACATCCAGCTCCAGCGTGCTCACCCCGATGCGCACCGCTTCTTCATAAGCGGGCAAGGTGTTCTCAGGCAGCAGCCCACGTGCGCCGCGGTGGCCTTGCAGGTCAAATGAAGTTGGATGAGTACTTGTCATGGGATGAATTATGAGACAAATCAGCCTCCAGGCCAATGGAATATCGCGGGAGCAGCTATCAAATAAATAGTGAATACATGGATATACCTGCTTCAGGATCGCACAGGCTGCGCTGTGCTTTTGGGGCTGCGGTCAAACCATAGCGTGGCGTACGCCAACGCTGCGAACGGCACACCCACCCAGGCCAGCCGGTCAAAGCCCACGGTGCCGATCAGTGCGCCGCTGGCCACTGCGCCCAGCGCGGTGCCCAGGTAAATCATCGAACCGTTCAGGCTCAGCAGCAGGGGCGCCTGCGCAGGAGCGAGGCTGGTCATGCGCGACATCTGCGGCGCGCCCAGTGAAAAGCCCGCAATGCCCCAGATGATGAAGATGGTCACCACCAGTGGGTAGCTGCCCTTGGACAGCGGCACGCACAGCATGGTGATGATGAACACCGCCAGGTTAAAACGCAGCGTGCGGATCGGGCCAAAGCGGTCAGAGGCCCAGCCCCCCGCAAATGTGCCGAGCACCCCACTGATACCAAACAGCACCAGCGTGACACTCAGCTGCTGGGGTGACATCGGCACCAGGGCCTGCAGCACTGGGCCGACATAGCCAAACACACTGAAGATGGCTATGAAGTACAGCAGCGTGCGCAGCCACACGCGCACAATGTCACCACGGCGCAGCACCGCGCCCAGGCCGGCAAAGCTGGCCCCAGGGGCCTGGATATGGCCGGGCAGTGCATAGGCCAGCGCGGCGACGGCCAGCACGCAGCACACGGCCACCAGGGCGATGGGCGCGTGCCAGCCATAGGCAAAACCCAGCCAGGTGCCCAGCGGCACGCCGACGGCATAGCTCAGGCTCATACCGGAGAAGACCAGTGCCAGCGCCCGTGCGCGCACCGCTGGCGCCACCATCGCCACCACCAGGCCCGAGGCCAGGGCAGAGTACATTGAGCCGATGCCCATCAGCACCCTGCCGCTCAGCAGGGTGAGCAGGCTGGGTGCCAGCGCGCACACGACAGCACCGGCCAGAAACAGCAGCAGGGAAAACACAATGGCGCTTTTGCGCTGCCAGCGGCCTGTGGCCACAATCACCAGCGGCGAGAGAAACGCCGAGGCCACTGCGTAGGCCGTCATGGCCTGGCCTGCTGCCGCAATGCTCACACCCAGGCCCTCGCTCATGGGCTGCAATATGCCTGTCATGACAAACGCCCCGGTGCCCACCACCAGATTAGTCAGGGCAAACAGATACAGGATAGCGGGCATGCGGCAGGGTGTGAAATGAAGCCCGAATACTATGCCTTATCGGCCCGCAAGTCAATAAAATATCGCGGGAGCAGCTATATAAATAATAGCACTATCAATCCAGCTTGGCGCCTGACTTCTGCACCGCAGTGGCCCACTTGGGCATCTCGCTGCCCAAGAACTTTGCAAAATCATCCGCCCCCAAAAACGCCGGGTCTGCGCCCTGGCTGATCATGCGGTTGCGCACATCGCTCTGGCTGAGCACCTGCTTGAAGGCATCACTGAGCTTGTCCACCACGGGTTTAGGTGTGCCAGCTGGCGCCAGAAAGCCGTAGAAACCCACCACGTCAAAGTCTTTGGCCATCTTGGTCTCGATCACGGTGGGCACATCGGGCAGGGCGCTGTTGCGCTCACGGCTGGTCACGGCCAGGGCGCGCACCTTGCCCTGCTTGTGGTATTGCGCCGCCTGCGGAATGCTCTCGGCCATGAACTGCACCTGGCCTGCCATCAGGTCGGTGAAGGCCGGTGCACTGCCGCGGTAGGGAATGTGCACCATGAACAGGCCCGTGGCCGACTTGAACATCTCAGGCACCAGATGGCTGATGCCGCCATTGCCTGCCGAGCCGTAGTTCACCTTGCCGGGATTGGCTTTGGCATAGCTCACAAACTCGGGCAGGGTCTGGGCTTTGACGTTGGGGTTGACCAGCAAGGCCAGTGGCTGCATGGCGGTGCGCGCAATCGGCACAAAGTCCTTGAGCGTGCTGTAGGGCAGCTTGCTGTACAGGCCGGGGTTGATCACCATCACCCCGGTGTTCGCCAGCATCAGGGTGTAGCCGTCCGCTGGCGACTTCATCACGTCCTGCGCCCCCACAATGCCGCCCGCCCCCGACTTGTAGTCCACCGTGACGGGTTGCCCCAGCACCGCCTGCAGCCGGTCGGTCAACAGCCGGGCATGTTGGTCCAGCGGGCCACCGGCAGGAAAGCCCACCACGATGCGCAGGGGCTTGTTGGGAAAAGTGCCTTGGGCAGCAGCGCTGTGCAGGCAGCCCAGTCCGATAAGTGACACGGCAAGCAGAGTCTTGAGGGTTTTCATAGCATGGACTTTCAACAGGTTGGGGCATGATAACGATGAACACAGCCCGGTGGATCAGCGTTTTCCATGGGGTAGCACACACCAGGAGAAACACTTTGCAAGAACGAGCGCATTACAAATTCTGGCCCCGCCGCCTGCCCCACAGCATCACCACCCCTGCGGGCTCGGTATGGAACAACCTGGCAGTCAATGCGCTGCGCTATCCCGACAAGGCCGCATTGGTGTTTTTCGACCGCACGCTCAGCTATGCCCAACTGCTGCACCAGGCCGAGCTGCTGGCCCAGTATCTGCAGACACTGGGCATCAAGAAAGGCGACAGGGTGGTGGTGTGCATGCAAAACTGCCTGCAGCTGGTGGTCAGCCACTTTGCGGTGCTGCGACTGGACGCGGTGGTGGTGCCCGTCAACCCGATGAACAAGGCCGAAGAGCTCAAGCACTACATCACCGACCCCGACACCCAAGTGGCCATCACCACGGCAGACCTTGCGCCCGAGTGGGCGGCGGCCTCCAACGCACTGGCACCTGCGCAGCGCCTGAAGCACTTGCTGATCACGCATTTTGCCGATGCCTTTGGCGAAGCTGCGGCGCAAGACATGCCCCCCGCCTGGCGCGACTGGCTGCTGCCCGAGCGCCCCGTGCCTGCGCTGCAGGACACGCAGGCACACCGCTGGACGCAGGCGCTGCAGGAGCGGGCCGTGGCCTTGCCTGCTGTCAGCGCCACATCGCAGGACCTGTCGGTCCTGCCCTACACCAGCGGCACCACAGGCCTGCCCAAAGGCTGCATGCACACCCACGGCTCGGTCATGCACAACGCAGTGGCCAGCGGCATGTGGGGCGGCAGCTCGTCCTCCAACGTGACGCTGTGCGCCGTGCCGATGTTCCATATCACCGGCCTGGTCAGCGTGATGCACGCTACGATGTTTGGCGGCGCCACGCTGGTCATCATGCCGCGCTGGGACCGCGACCTGGCAGGCCGCCTGATCTCGCGCCACAAAGTGACGCACTGGACCAATATCCCCACCATGGTGATCGACCTGCTGGCCTCGCCCAGCTTTGAGCAGTATGACCTGAGCTCTCTGGTCTATATCGGTGGTGGCGGCGCGGCCATGCCGCAGGCGGTGGCGCAGCGCCTGTGGGAGCAGTTCGGCCTGCGCTATGCCGAGGGCTATGGCCTGACCGAAACTGCAGCGCCCAGCCACAGTAACCCACCCGACGCTACCAAGCAGCAGTGCCTGGGCGTGCCCTTCATCAGCGCCCAGGCGCGGGTGATCGACCCCCAGAGCCTGCAGGAAATGCCCGTGGGCGAGCAGGGCGAGATCGTCATGCATGGGCCGATGAACTTTCAGGGCTACTGGAAAAATCCTGAGGCCACGGCCAAGGCGTTCATCACGCTGGAAGGCCTGCAGTTTTTCCGCAGCGGCGACCTGGGGCGTGTGGACGAAGAGGGCTACTTTTTCATCACCGACCGCTTGAAGCGCATGATCAATGCCAGTGGCTTCAAGGTGTGGCCTGCCGAGGTGGAGGCGCTGATGTTCAAGCACCCGGCCATTGCCGAGGCCTGCGTGATTGCCACCCACGACGACTACCGCGGCGAGTCGGTCAAGGCCGTGGTGGTGCTGCGCAAGACGCATCTGTCCACCACCGCAGAGGAGATCTTGCAATGGTGCCGCGAGAACATGGCTGTCTACAAGGCACCGCGCGTGGTGCAGTTTGTCGACGCGCTGCCCAAGAGTGGCAGCGGCAAGGTGATGTGGCGCGCTTTGCAAGAAGCGGAGAAGTAAACAACGAAGTTACAAATCGAAACTCTTTTATTTGGGAAATTTTCCCAAATAAAAGAGTTTCAGGCATTATCAAAACTCCACACAGATGGAGAATGCACCGTGCGTTTCTTTTTTCAGCTATCACGTCATACCTGTTTTCAAGCAATTTTGTGGCTTTTCCCAGCCATATGCTGCGTAGCGCATGCCGCAGCTGACAGCTTTTTACCCCCTGACAAAGCCTTTGCCTTCACGGCTGAGACGGTAGCGCCACAGACATTGCGTCTGCAATGGAAGATCGCCGATGGCTACTATCTCTACAAGGAACGTATCAGTGTTCAGACGGACGCCCAAGAGGCTTCAGTGGGTAAATTTCAGATGCCCAAGGGGACAGAGAAGTTCGATGCGAACTTTAATAAAACCATGGTCATCTACAAGCAGCAGTTGAGCCTTGATGTGCCAGTTGACAAAGGTGGTGCATCAGTGCCGGTAACGGTGTCCTACCAAGGTTGCGCAGAAAAAGGGCTGTGCTACCCCCCGGCAACGGCCGAATTGAAGGTAGGTTTGATGGCGCTGGGGGCATCTGCAGACAGTGTCAAAGTAGAGACCATCGCAGACATGTTTGGAGCCTCTGGCAAGGCCGACACCCAGGCGGGCAATGGTGTGCCTAGAGACACCAAGGTCTCGAAGGCACCAACGCAGGAGGGCAAGATCACAGATTCCATCGCCGCCACCTTGGCTACAGGCAGCTTGCTGAAGGTGGTGGGTGTATTTTTGATAGCAGGCCTGCTGCTGTCATTCACCCCATGCGTGCTGCCCATGGTGCCCATCTTGTCATCGTTGATCGCAGGACAAGCGCAACCAGTCAACCGCAGCAAGGGATTTTTACTGGCTTTGGCTTATGCTTTGGGCATGGCACTGGTGTACGCCGGTTTTGGTGTTGCTGCAGGGCTGGCCGGCGAAGGACTCGCTGCAGCTTTGCAAAACCCCTGGGTTCTGAGTGGATTCGCAGTCCTGCTCTCGGCCATGGCCTTATCCATGTTTGGTGTGTATGAGCTGCAGTTACCCAGCAGTATCCAGACCCAGGCCAGCAGAATTTCCAACAAGTTCAAAGGCGGTTCATTTGCCGGTGTATTCATCATGGGCGGAATATCTGCACTGGTGGTAGGCCCCTGTGTTGCTGCGCCTTTGGCTGGCGCTCTGGTGTACATCAGCCAAACTCGCGATGTTGTGCTGGGCGGCTTGGCGCTGTTTGCCATGGCTATCGGCATGAGCGTGCCCTTGCTTCTGGTCGGTGCGTCCGCTGGCTCGCTATTGCCCAGGGCCGGCAAATGGATGGAGCGTGTCAAGCAGGTGTTTGGTATGCTGCTGTTGGGCGTGGCAGTATGGATGGTGTCTCCGGTATTGGCACCCCATCTGCAGATGTTGCTGTGGGCGGTGTGGTGTCTTGTGGCTGCAGCATTGCTGGGGGGCTTGGGTGGCACGGCGCACGATAGCAGGCCGCACCCAGCAGCCCGCACTACAGGGATAGCAGCTGCCGCGTGGGCGGCGGTACTGTTGCTGGGCGCTGCCTCCGGGGGAAATTCCGTTCTGCAGCCTCTGGGCCATTTGCGCGCAGCCGCGGGCAGCCCTGGCGCAGCAGCTCAAGCCCAACATAGCCTGGCGTTTGAACGCATTGCTTCGTCCAGCCAACTGGACGCCGTGCTGCAGCAGGCAGCGCAAAACGGGCAACCGGTCATGCTGGATTTTTATGCCGATTGGTGCGTATCGTGCAAAGAGTTTGACAGCTTTACCTTCAGCGACGAAGGTGTCAAGAAGCGCCTGAGCAAGGTGCGTTTGCTGCAGGCCGACGTGACAGGCAATACCCCGGACGACAAGGCGTTGCTCAAACGCTTCGATTTGTTTGGCCCACCCGGGATTGTATTTTTTGACACCAGAGACACCGTGTCAGTGACGCACAAGGTCGTGGGGTATCAAAACGCCAGTGAATTCCAGGCCTCGCTGGATCAGGCATGGGCCAGGTAACAATTTTGTTGAATTTATTCAGCCGCGTCGCAGCATCTATTTGATTTCGAGTTCAGTGATGCGAACCGTATCACCGCTCTTGAGGCCATGCAAATGCACCCTCAGGCCCGTTCGCAAACTGCTCAAGCTGCCATTGCCAACACGCGTCAATCCTGACGCATCACAGCGCTGTCCCCGGACAAAGAAATTGGAGACACTGGTAAATTGCTCAATCACTGCTTCCATCTCAACCTCCTGCAGCTGCTGGCTGGATTTGATTTCGAAGTGGTCAGCAATCAGCACACCATTGCTCCAGCGACCTTCAACTTCCACACGTACCCCCGCGCTTAGTGATGCATCCATGGGGTGTACCGCAGCATTGCTGGTATCGACGACAGCCGTGCCGACTGCGATCCTGGTGACCTTGGAGGGCGTGGTGGTGGATGTGCCCAACACACTGGTGACGATGCCCTGCAGTTCAGCAAGCCCTGTGGAAGGATATGCACTCGGTGAGTCGGCCAATGTGGTCAGTTTTACAAGCGTCAGCGTATTTGAAGGAGCTGTGCTGACCGTGCCAGTAGCGCGCACGAGTTGCCCGTCCTTGATGGCAGTCGTATTTCCACTGAGCACATATCCGTTGAGCGAGGCCACGCCGAAGCGTAAGGACACTTTACCTGTCGTGACTGTGTTGACGACGTCGTTGAGCACTTCCAGGCGGGTTACTGACCACACGGCGAAATCAGAGTCAGCAGGCTGCCCCCAAATCTTCACCTGGCGATTGCCTGCCAGATTGCCAACCGACGCTGCTCCTACCAATACACTGCCCGAATCCACCACCATGGTCATCCCACTGACAATGAAGCTGCTGGATGACAGGACTTGGGTGACAGAGCCTTGCGCAATCGACCACACTTCAATACTCTTGGCTTCCCCTTGCGCCTTGACCAGCACAGTAGGCGTGACGGGCGCACTGGATTTGTTGCCTTCGACCTGGGCTGTCATACCCAGGCGCAACTGGTCAACCCCTTGCGTCTCGCCGTCGATTGTCACTCTGGCTACGGTTTCGTCGAATTTGATGCCATTGACGATGACACTACCGAAACCTTCGATTGGACCCGAAGCAGTGATACCGGTACCTCCCGTGCCGGGCAGGGACGCACTGGTCGAGCCTCCCCCTCCACACGCAACCATTGCAGTCAATGCAATGGCCACCAGAAGTTGCGGCGCATATGTTCGGAAAAAGGCTTTAGTTAGAATCATTTTGCTTTCGGCAGTCATGGATTGGCCTTGTTCTGAGAGACTTTGTGTGTCGGGTTTGACGTGGCAACAGTATCTGCGGGCGCTGATTTTTTCACAGAGGATTTGCTTCTCTGTGCTGCCTGCGGCATGGCTGTCTGGTGAAAGTACACGCCATAACGCACACGCTGGTTGGCCGGTGACTTCTGCACACTGCGCCGTTCGGCAACAGTGGCTTTCTGCAAAAACTGCTGCAGCGCCTGGGCCCACAGATGGCGTGCCGTACTTTCCAGTTCTGCTGCGTCATCTATTGATAAATTTTGGGCGAATGCGCTCTGTTCCAGCATGGCCTTACCCTCGCGACGGGGTTGCAGGTTATGCACAGCGGTTGCCAGATGGTCGCTGACATTCACGCTCAAAAAGTGAAATTGCTCAGCCAGTCCTTCTTGCGGAACAAACGCATCGTCAAGCAGCTGGAGGTGGGTATCGCCCTGCAGGGCTACGATGCCCAGACGCAGCAACTCGTCCAGTACCGCGCGTGCACCCACATCTGTGCTGACTTCAGCGACCAAACTTGTGAAATCAGGCTCCCCCGGTTTCGCATGGCGTGGGGTCCTTGCCAGGGGCAGGGCTTTGTTTTTCGAATTGATGTAGCGCTGCTCGCTGATCCAGCGAGCCACTACCTGCGCACCGACAGACATCATGGGTTCATGGCTGCTACTTTCAGGGGACTCCGCGGGTGTCTGCTGCAACCTGCGCACATCTTTCCTGTGCACACCGGTGATGATGGCAATCCGGCTGTCAGTAATGTCCTTTCCCTCCCGCCGGCTGTGCGCAACAGCCGCATTGACCAGGGCTTTTTTCAACATTTCCGTGATCTCGCCGAGCTGCACGCTGTGGCTGACCATCAGCTGGGCCAACGGCTGCAGAATGTTCTCGATGGCCTGGCTCGCTTGCGGCGAGCCAAAACGCTCGACCACCAGTGCCTTTTTTCGAGCAACGGATGGGCTTTTGCGCGCCGTGGAGGGTCGGGGTGAAGTACTCACTGTATTCAATGATGTTTGTTCAATTATGTCTGACAGGCTGCGCGGGCGAAATTTCTCAGTTCAGCGTGGGGACGGATGGGTGTTATGGGTTGTTGATCTATTTTAAATTGTTGGTCTGGGGCCCGATAGCAGAGGAATTGGTTTTTCGCGCAGGTTTGCAGAACTGGCTGATGCGCCACTTCAATCGACCGCTCATTGCCAATGGTGTCACCTCATTCCTTTTTGCGCTGGGGCATTACGTCGTTGCTGGGGAGCTGCTCATGTGGTTGACCCTGTTGCCTTCACTGGTGCTTGGCTGGGCTTACGCCAAGACACGCTCAGTGGGTTTTGTCATTTGTCTGCATGCAGTTCTCAACATGATCTTCCTGCTGTGGATATGCACCTGAATCTTAACCATAACTTTTACCCGTTACGTTTTCTAACAATTGGTTTTCCGTCTGTCCATTGATGCGAAAGAATTTATAGGTTATATTTTGTGGGAAATTTTCCCAAGAGTCAAAATATATTTTACGCCCTATGAATACCAAAACATTCGAGTCGATGCGCAGTTTGCGCAAGGCAACAGGGCTTGTCCTTTGTGCCCTGGGTTTGCTTTTGCCTTGCTTAGCTGAAGCTCAGGCCAACGCAGCCAATGGAAAATTGCTCTACGAAAACAATAACACCTGTCTCAATTGCCACAATAGTCAACAGCCTGCCGACAAGGCCGAGCAGGTATTCAAAAATGTAAGTGCAGCTTATGCAAGCAGAGGCTGGACACTGACGGGTGCTGCCGTGATCTACGGTGATGGCAGTGCAGCGAATCAAGGCAATCCGAGCTTGCTTGCCGACATTCAGACCCGTAACTGGAAGGGAATGTGGGCCGCTGGCGCCTACACTCCAAGCCAATTGGCAGACATGGCAGCGTACCTGGACGCCGCTTACTGGGGAAAGAGCATCACAGCGCCAGAACCCGCCTGCGCAGCGCAGACTCTGACGTGGACTGTAGGCGGTCTAGGGGGCGGCACCTGCAGCGCCACGGTCGCTACCACCGCTGCTGGCAAAACCTATCTTGCAACGGACAGTACGGTTCCTGCGACGGGTAACGCCACGTTTGCATGCTCGGCCACCGGCGTATGGAGCACGGTGCCATCGGGCGCTACCTGCGTTACACCACCGACTGACTGTTCTGCAGCAGCTTTGAGCTGGACAGTGGGCGCCTACACTTGCAATGCTACTGCGCCCATGACGACCTCTGGCTCCAGTGCAGTGCTGCAGGATTTGACAGCACCGACAACAGGTGCTGCCACTTACAGCTGCTCCAATGGCTCATGGAGCCCATCAAGCATGGCTACCTGTGCCACTGCCACAGTGGCTCCACCCGCATCTTGCTCAGCCACCGCCATGAGCTGGACTGTGGGGGGCAACACCTGTGCTGCAACAGCAGCAGCCACGACATCGGGCTCCACGCTCGTGGTGCAGGACACCGCCGCACCAGCCACAGGCGCTGCCAGCTACACCTGCAGCAACGGCGCATGGACGGGGCCTGCTTCAGCTAGCTGTGTGGTGCAGCAAGCTGCCTGCGCGGCTACTGCGCTGAACTGGACGGTCAGTGGTACCAGTTGCAACGCCGCAGCACCTGCTAGCGCCTCTGGTGTCAGCGTGCTGCTGCAGGACACGACCGACCCCACGACAGGCTCAGCGAACTACACATGCACCAATGGCAGCTGGAGCGCAGCGCCATCGACGACCTGCATCAACACTACGCCCGCTGCGCTGGACTGCGTGGCTACTGCGCTCAACTGGACCGTCGGTAGCAATGCCTGCAGTGCAACAGCCAGCCCTACGCTGTCGGGCTCCGCCCTGACCGTCACTGACACCGTCTCGCCCACGACGGGTACGGCTGCATACACATGTACCAACGGTGTCTGGGCAATCGCAGGCGGCTCCACCTGTTATGCCGAGCCAGCGAGCCCGCGCAGTGTGTCATCACTCAACGGCGAAAAACTCTGGACAGCACTCATAGGCAGCAAATCTGGCGCTTGCGCCGATTGCCATAACGTAGCCAAGCTTGCCAACATGGATCCAGCCGACAAAATCATGACGGCCGTGGGAACCAGTGCAGACCAGGGCGTACCAGCTGCAATCCGCAGAGGCATACAAAGTGTCAAGACAATGGCCGAATTTACAGCGGTCAGCGATGCTGATCTCGCGGATATTGCCGCTTTTGTCAATGCAAAAGCCTATGAAAAAGCCTTGACCGCTGGCACGGGGATCGTGCCGGAAAAGCAATACGTCCTGTGGAAAAACGGCGCCAGTGTCACTACGTTGGTGATGCCAACAACAGCATTTGCAAGCTCATCGGTTGTGCGGTTAGCGTTCGCCATCCAGGCACCTGCCAATGCCAGCCTTCATATCGACCATCTCGCTGTCAGCAATCCGATGTTCACGCTCAACAGGGTACCTGTGAGCACACTCGATCAACAAGCCATGGCCATTGCTGCGAACAAACCGTGCCCCGTAGGCGCATTCGATCTGCTCGCTGGCGAGGCCTGCGGCCTGGAGTTGGTCTTGGCCGTTAGCAAGCCAGGGGTTGAAACGGCCAAGCTGGACATCTACGCTGATTCAGCACAAAAACTTGATTCGGTCACGGTAGAAGCGTCGGTTACTGCGCAGGCCACTGGCGGTGCGGGTGGCGGTGGCTGCACCATGCGTTCGTCCAGTCAGCTAATGGACCCCGTATTGCTGTTGATGACCGTTGCTGCGGGCGTGGTCCTGGCAATGCGGCGACGCAAGAATGCCCAAACTATTACATCAGAGGAGAAATAGCCATGTCTGGACGGAGTCGTTACTTTTTTGTGGTGCTGGCATGTCTGCTCAGTGCTGTCAGCGCTGCTGCCCTGGAGGTTGGCCAGAGCGCACCTGACTTTGATCTGGCGGGAAAAAATGGCCGAGTCAAACTCAGTGACTACAAGGGAAAAACAGTTTATGTGGATTTCTGGGCGTCCTGGTGCGGACCCTGCAAGCAGTCGTTTCCATGGATGAATGAGATGCATGCCAAGTATGCAGCCCAGGGTTTTGTGGTGTTGGGAATCAATGTAGACGCCAAGCAGAGCGATGCGGTCAATTTCCTGCAGACCACACCGGCCAAGTTTGATGTTGCATTTGATTCCAAAGGCGTGTCACCGCGCAGCTACGAGATCAAAGGCATGCCATCGTCCGTGCTGATTGGCGCAGATGGCAAAGTGCTGGCTGTTCACTCGGGCTTCAAGGACGAGGAACGGGCAGCGCTTGAAGGCATTATTCAATCGGCACTTAAAAAACAGTGAGACAAAAATGACAACAACTTCCAGAGTTTTCATGGCTCTTGCGGCAGCATGCATGCTGCTGTGTACTGGATGCAGCACTACGAGCGGGCTGGGGCAGGTGTCCCCGTGGGAGAAGGGATTTCTTGCCAAGAGCAAGATGACTTTTGAGTCCGACCCGTTGGATCAACGATTTACGCAACACATCTATAACAGCAAGGAAAATTCCAGCGGTGGTTATGGTGTGGGTGGTGGTGGTTGCGGCTGCAATTGACGGGTTGCGTGTTCATGAAAAAAAATAACTTCAAATCTTTCCATCAACCTATTTGCAGCAGCGTCTTGGCAGCCACATTGGCTTTGCCAGGATTGGCAGTGGTATCAACCAGCGCAGCTGCTGAAGAGGCGCCGGAGTATGCCAAGCTAGCGGTGAAGTATTCGACTTACAAAGACTACCAGGCCGATTGGGACCGTATCAAGGTGAGGGCGCCCCATTTGTATGCACTGGTTCCATTGGGCAAGGAGTGGTCGGTTGAGGCCGGACTGGTGGTGGACTCACTCTCGGGCGCTACTCCGCGCATGCACTCGAGCAACAGCCCGGTGACAGGGGCGTCCTATATGTCGGATGAAAGAAAAGCTGGTGATGTGAAAGTTACGCGCTACTTCCAGCGCTCGGCTGTCTCCGTCGGCAGCGCATATTCCAAAGAGAACGATTACGTTTCCAAGGGCCTCAGTGTGGATGCGCGTTTCTCGTCCGATGACAACAATCGGACGTGGTCTGTGGGCGCAGCGGTGGCCAATGACGTGATTGACACGACGTACAGTGGTGGCAATGTAGTTAACCGCAGCAAACGCACTGTGGAGCTTCTTGCGGGTGTCACCCAGGTGCTGACACCCAAAGACATCATGCAGCTCAATTTGACCTATTCCAGCGGCAAGGGCTACTTTACAGACCCCTACAAGTTTTATGACAAGCGCCCGGATTACCGGCGCAGCGGGGTGATTCTGCTGCGCTGGAACCACTATGTAGAGAGCATGGATGCCTCAGTACGTTCCAGCTACCGCTACTATGCAGACACCTTTGGGGTTGCGTCCCACACGACGGGCCTGGACTGGGTTCAAACGGCTGGCAAGTGGACTCTGACACCGGGCGTGCGCTATTACACCCAGCGCGCTGCCAAATTTTATTTTGATGGTGTGGGCAATGCGGCCGGGCAATATGATCCTGCTGCTTCCAAGTCCGTGGCGCAGGGGTATCTCAATGGGGGACAGATATTTTCAGCCGACCAGCGCCTGTCTGCGTTTGGTGCGATAACAGCTTCGATCAAAGTGGAATACGCATTCACGGACAAGACCAGCGTTGACCTGAAGTTTGAGAGATACCGACAAAGATCCAACTTGCGACTGGGCGGCAATGGCAGCCCCTACATAGAGCCATTCAATGCTGAGTTCGTGCAAGCGGGATTTTCCACCAAGTTTTAGAACGAGTCATCAGCGATGACCCAGCATGGGTGCACACTATGAGCGCGTGGCGGGCATTGTGCTTTGAATTCTGTGCAATGGCTTCGCCATGCTCGATACGCATAGAAACCCGTAACGAACGAGCGGCTAACCACGCTGCGCGCGCTGCCATCGCTGAAGTTCAGCGTATCGAGATGAAGTATTCACGTTACCGCAGCAGCAGTGTGGTCTCGAGAATCAATGCGGCTGCTGGAAGCAAATCAGTGGATGTTGATGAAGAAACCGAAAGTCTGCTGCACTTCGCCCACCAGCTGCATGCAATGAGTGACGGTCTATTCGATGCAACGTCTGGGGTGCTGAGACAGGCGTGGAATTTCAAACATGCTCAAATACCCGCGCCAGCTGATCTGGCAGGTTATTGTGAACGCATCGGCTGGTCTGATACGCGCCTGGCCAACGGATCGTTTTGCCTCGAACGCCCAGGAATGGAGTTGGACTTCGGGGGGTTTGGCAAGGAATATGCTGCAGACCGCGCGGCGGGAATGCTGCAAAAGCATGGCATTGCACATGCTCTGGTCAATCTGGGGGGTGATATCCACGTGCTAGGTAACCATGCCCTCCCAAAACATGCGGGCATGCCCTGGAAAGTTGAGATACAGCATCCACGAGACAGCAACGCCAGACTGGCCGGTATTGCCGTGCACGAGGGTGGCTTGGCCACTAGTGGTGACTATGAGCGGTTTTTCGAGCTCAATGGCAAGCGCTATTGCCATGTATTGAACCCCCGCTCAGGCTGGCCTGTGACGTACTGGCAGTCAATCACCGTGCTTGCTCCCAACACTACCACGGCCGGTGCTCTCAGCACAACTGCCATGCTCAAGGAAAAAGAAGGCTTGGATTGGCTCAATCAGCAAAACGTCAGCTATCTGGCTGTGCGACATGACGCCAAGGTCTATGAGAATCTGACGGCGCAATAAAACCCGTCCGCCTATGATAGGGGCTTATGGCTATCAGTTTATGGCGCTTGCATCAACGTATCTGCATCACTCTGTGGGCGCTCGGCGCAATGTGGACACCTGCGTCCTGGGCTGCCAATGAACCCACCAAACCCAACCAGGACACCATGGCCCAGCGCATGCAGGCCTGCACCACCTGCCATGGCGCGGGGCTGACAGCGCAGGTGGGCCGCACCGCCAACGAGGCCTATTTTCCGCGCATTGCGGGCAAGCCTGCGGGCTATCTGTATAACCAGCTGCTCAACTTTCGCGACGGCCGCCGCCACTACGGGCTGATGGTGGGCATGGTGGAGCACTTGAGCGATGCGTATCTGATGGAAATGGCGCTGTATTTTGCGCAGCTCGATCTGCCCTATCCGCCGCCCACCGCGCCGCCCGCAGGCACCTCGCAGGCCCTGCTGGCGCGCGGGCAGGCGCTGGTGGAGCAGGGCGACAAGGCGCGCGGCATCGCCGCCTGCGTGGCCTGCCATGGCAGCGCGCTGATGGGCGTGGCCCCGGCGCTGCAGCAGGCGGGTAGCCTGGTTAACAGCAACCCCAGCATGCCCGCGCTGCTGGGCCTGCCGCGCGACTATATTGCGGGCCAGCTGGGCGCGTGGCAAACTGGGCAACGCCGCGCCCATGCACCCGACTGCATGGGCAGCATTGCAAGGCAACTGACAGCCAACGATGTCGAAGCCCTGGCCACCTGGCTGGCAGCGCAGCCCGTGCCCACAGGCACGGCGGCCAAGCCTGCTGCCGCCTTGCCGCGGGCGATGCCGCAGGCCTGTGGAGGTGTGCGGTGACGCTGGCGCAGCGCTGGCAGCGCGCCAGCCCGGTGCAGCGCGTGTTCATCGCGCCGGGCGCTTTTCTGGCGCTGATCGCCGTCCTGATAGTCGGGCTGGTTACTATCGAATTGATAGCTGCTCCCGCGATATTCCAGAGGGCTGAGGCCCTAAATGATGCTCAAAAACCTTCTGCAGAGCTTGTTCAGCGGGGCGAATATCTGGCCAAGGTGGGCAACTGTGCTGCCTGCCACACCGCGCGCGGCGGCCAGCCGTTTGCAGGCGGCAAGGCCATCCACACGCCATTTGGTGCGGTGTACACCAGCAACATCACGCCCGACACCACCCACGGCATTGGCCGCTGGAGCGCCCAGGCGTTTTACCGCGCCATGCATGAAGGCCGCAGCGCCGATGGCCGCCTGCTCACGCCTGCCTTCCCTTATCCCAACTACACCCATGTCAGCCGCGAAGACAGCGACGCACTGTATGCGTATTTCATGCACGGTGTCCCCAGCGTGGCGCAGCCCAACCGCGCGCACGAGCTGGGCTTTCCCTACAACACCCAGCTTGCACTGGCGGTGTGGCGGCTGCTGTTCTTTGACAAGGCGCAGCCCAATAATGCTCCTGAAATAGTAGCTGCTCCCGCGATATTCCAGGGCTCTGGCGGCCTAAAAGACATGCAAAACGCGGCCCTGACAGCGCGCGGCGAGTATCTGGTGCGTGGCCTGGGCCATTGCAGTGCCTGCCATGCGCAGCGCAACGCCCTGGGCGCCACCATCAACGACCAGCTGCTCAGCGGCGCGCTGATGCCCATGCAGGACTGGTACGCGCCCTCGCTGATGGACCCCCGCCAGGCGGGCGTGATGCACTGGCCCACGCAGGACGTGGTCGCCCTGCTGAAAACCGGCGTAGCGCCCAACGCCAGCATGGCCGGGCCGATGGCCGAAGTGGTCAGCAAAAGCACGCAGTACTGGAGCGATGCCGACCTGCAGGCTACGGCAGCTTATCTGCAATCGCTGCCGCAAACGACAGCCCCTGCGCGCGACAAGCCCCGCGTCAACCCACAGTTCTATGCGCGCGGCGAGCAGCTGTTTGCCAAGCACTGCGCCAGCTGCCACGGCACGCAGGGCGAGGGCGCAAAGGTTGAAGGCAGTGTGGCCCTGCCCGCGCTGGCAGGCAACCGCGCCGTCACCATGCCCACCGCAGCCAACCTGGTGCGCATCCTGCTGGCAGGCGGCTACGCGCCCAGCACCGCGGGCAACCCGCGCCCCTTCGGCATGCCGCCATTCGTACACGTCCTGAACGACGAAGACATCGCCGCCGTCACCACCTACATCCGCGCAGCCTGGGGCAACCAGGCCGATGCGGTGAGCGCGGCCGATGTGCTGCAGCATCGCAAGGGGTTGTTGCCTTAAGGTCTGACTTGCGCTGCAGCGCTAGCTTAGCGTTCTGCATAGTGGGCCAGGAACGGGCCCAGCCCGGATGGAGTTATTTTTTCAGCCGTTTCCCTGTCCAGCCCACTTGCTTTTCAGAAAATCTACCATCACTCGTACTTTGAGCGGCAGATAGCTGCGCGTGGGATACAGCAGCCACACCCCGGTGTCAAAACTGGTGGCGGTGGCTTGCAGATGCGGGAAGAGGTCGACGAGCGTGCCGTCTGCAATCGCTTCATTGGCCAGCCAATCGGTGAGCAGCACTGGGCCCATGCCGTCTATTGCGCAGCGTCGCAGAGCGAGTGGGCTGGAGATGATGATGTCGCCATCCACGCTCACGGTTTGCACCTTGCCTTTTGCATCTTTGAAATGCCATTCGTGGCGAAACTCGGGCAGCGCGAGCAAGAGGCAGCGATGCTTGGCCAGATCTGCAGGGCTCTTTGGCGGGCCATGCTGAGCGATATAGCCAGGGCTCGCGCAAACGCGATAGCGCGTGCGCATGAGCTTGGTGAGCACGACATCGCCTTCAAATTGTGATCCGAGGCGCACCGCCAGATCAATCCGGTCGTTGACCAAATTCATATTGGCATCGGTGAGCAATAGCTCGACCTTGAGCTGAGAATGCAAGCGGCGAAATTCTGGGAGTAGGGGCGCGATTTGAATGATGCCGAATGATACGGATGAGGTCATGCGCAATGTGCCCTGCGCTTGGTTGTTCACGCCCTTGCTGAGCGCCAAAGCTTCTTCGCGCGCCTGCTCCAGTTCATCCACCAAAGGCGAAATGCGCGCTAAATAAGCATGCCCCGCTTCCGTGAGCGAGAGCTTGCGCGTGGTGCGTTGAAACAAGCGCACGCCCAGCTCTTGCTCCAACGCTGCCACCGTGCGCGAAACGGAAGACGGATCGAGCTCCAGCTCACGTGCGGCATGCGCGAAATTTCCTAAGCGAGCGACATCGACGAAGGTTTTGAGGGTGATGGCATCCATGGGCTTATTTTCTCTTATTCATGCATTTTGCGCACGAAATAAATTCATAAATCTATATTTATAAGTTTTTATGCACGAAATACAGTTCATTTCATGCCGCACATCAGGGTGATGCGCGGCGCTAACCAGAGGAATTTGCCATGACCACTCTTCCACCCAGCAGCTACCATTTGCTGCGCATTGATTCCAGCGCCCGCGTGCAGGGCTCACATTCTCGCGAGCTTGGCGATCGTTTTGAAAGGGCTTGGCGCGAGCGCTTTCCCAACGCCAAAATCACGCACCGCGACGTGGCTATGCAAACTGTCACGCATATCGAAAACATGACGATTGCCGGCATGTTCACCCCGCCCGAGCAACACAACGCAGAGATGACGGCAGCGCTCGTGCAATCCGATACGTTGATCGCTGAGCTCAAAGCCGCTGATGCGTTGCTCATCACCGTGCCGATGTACAACTTCGGCATCCCCTCTTCGCTCAAAGCTTGGATTGATCAGATCACCCGCATTGGCCACACCTTCAGCTTCGATGGCAGCAATTTCGCTGGTTTGCTTAAAGGCAAGAAAGCCTACATAGTGATCGCCTATGGCGCAGGCGGTTACGCGGCCGGGGGCGGATTTGCTGCAGCCAATTTCGTCGAACCCTATCTGAAATTCCTACTCGGCTTCTTGGGCTTCGATGAAGTCATCACCTACAACGACGAAGCCACCAACACCAATCCGGCAGGCATCGCCGCTATGCATGCAGCCATTGCCAGCCAGATGGATGCCACGCTGGAAGGAGTGCGCACATGAAAAACATCACTATTCTCGGCCTCGGTGCAATGGGCTCACGTATGGCGATCTCTTTGCTCAAAGCGGGCTATAGTGTGACCGTGTGGAATCGCAACGCGGCTAAAGCAGTTCCTTTGCAAGCCCTCGGCGCACGCGCTGCTGATTCGCCGCGCGCAGCGGCCAGCAATGCAGACGTCGTGATTAGTATGCTGCGCGATGACGAAGCCTCACGCCGAGCTTGGCTTGATGCTGCTGGTGGTGCGCTCGCTGGTATGCAAGCAGGCAGCATCGCTATAGAAAGCTCGACGCTAATGCCGACATGGATTCGCGAGCTTGCGGCAGCGGCTACGAAGTACAGCGTGGATTTCCTGGATGCTCCTGTGGCTGGATCGCGTCCGCAAGCAGAAGCTGCGCAACTTATTTATTTGGTAGGCGGTGCACAAGAAGTGCTGCAACGCGCCGAGCCCGTGCTCAAAAGTATGGGCGGGGCGGTGCATCATGCCGGCAATGCGGGAAGTGGGGCAATCGTCAAGCTGATGGTCAATGCCCTCTTCGGTATTCAAGTAGCCGCTCTTGCCGAGCTGCTGGGCTTGGCTACTCGCGCAGGTCTGGATGCCAGCAAGGCGCTGGAGATACTGAGTAGCACACCAGTGGCAAGCCCCGCAGCCAAGCTGGCTGGTCAAAGCATGCTGGCGAAGAACTTTGCGCCGATGTTTCCCGTTGAGCTCGCAGAGAAAGATTTTGGCTATGTGCTTGATGCGGCTGCTATGGCTGGCAGCGGTGTACCGCTTACGCAAAGCACACATGCTGTGATGCGCAGTGCGTTGGAGCATGGGCTAGGTGGTCAGAATTTAACGGCAGTGGCGCAGCTCTACGCTTGAAATGGGACGCTCTTTATGCATGTGCTCAACGACGAAGACATCGCCGCCGTCACCACCTACATCCGCGCAGCCTGGGGCAACCAGGCCGATGCTGTCAGTGCGGCCGATGTGCTGCAGCATCGCAAGGGGTTGTTGCGGTAACGCCGATGCCCTCGTATTGACCGTCAGCCTCTGACTTCCTCCTCACGCTGGGAAATCCATTCGCGTGGTGAGACACCGAGTTTCGCGGTAAAGACCCGCGTCAACGCTGACTGGGAGCTATAGCCCAACTCACCAGCCAGTGTTTTCAATGGCACGCCTTCGCTCAGCCGTGCTTGCGCAATCGTCAGTCGCCAGCCGGCCACATATTCCGCAGGAGCCTGACCGACTAGCTGCTTGAACTTCACTGAGAACGCCGTGCGCGACATACCGCTGGCTTGCGCCAGTTGCTCCACCGTCCAAGGATCGCCCGGGGATTGATGCATTGCGGTAAGCGCCTTGGCCAATGGGGGCGACGAAAGCCCCATCAGCAACCCACTGTTGATCCTGGCTTGCGACGGGTGATCCAGAAGCCAGCGCAGCAGTTGGATCAGCACAACCTCAAACAGCCGATCAGCCAACACCCGATGCCCGCATCTGACGTGTTCAGTTTCAGCAAACAACAAGTTCAACGATGCTTGCAAGCCATCAACTTCGGCCAGCGGCAACACTACCAGCGGCGGTAAGGCCTGCACGATAGGGTGGGACTGGCCGCCCTCAAACTCGATTTCTGCACAGGTGAAATCCGAACCATCCCGGGGAGCGTTGTGAAAATGGTGGGTGAACGGGCGTGGGTACAGGATGAGGGATGCCTCCTGGAGTTTGATGTGCACGGGCACCTCTTTCGCACCCGGATGACGAATCTCCATCGAGCCGCTTCTGAGCACATGCAGATAGGCTTTGTTGGCTTTTTGGGCAAACACATGCTTGCCGCACATTGGCCCGGAGAAAGACATGCGAGTGCGGAGTCGAAAGCGCTCCAACAGCGTTGACAGGCGGTCTACAGGTTCCATCATCATTTTGTACAAATAGATATGTTTTAAGAACGATATGGTTCTTATTGTACAGGTGTGTCCGTCAAACTGCAGCCATGCCGCAAGGGAATGGCCTTTGCGAACTTTGGCAGTTTTAAGGAGTAAGCATGAAAGTTAAGCAACTGAGTCAGTTAGCAATGGGCGTGGCAT
The DNA here is from genome assembly GCA_013297865.1 of Polaromonas sp. GTDB lineage: Bacteria > Pseudomonadota > Gammaproteobacteria > Burkholderiales > Burkholderiaceae_C > JAAFIP01. The sequence goes on from JAAFIP010000002.1 coordinate 21,456, forward strand.
TGACGCTGGGCGCCAGTCTGGTGATGGCCCATCAGCATCACAGCGGTGGCATTTCCACAAAACCCGGCAAAACGGTGAAAGCCCCGTTCGATGTGATTCATACCAAGATCAGCACAGAAGGAAATGTGGCCGTGTTCCACATGGCAGTTTCTGGCAAAGCGGGCGCTTCCAAGCCCACCAAGTCCGGCAAACTCGCTGGCAGCACGGTGTTTTCCTATGTCTGGCCGACGACGCTTGATTCCTCATCGGTTGGGTTCGAGTCCAAGGCTGGAATTCTTGCCTTTGCAGTGACTTCGCACCCCGACTTTGACGACACACCACTGTTTGATGAAAACGGCGATGGCAATCCGAACAACGATGGCAATGTGTGGCATTCACATTGGGTGGTGCTGCAGCCGGATGAAGCTTGCGGAAAAGGCGCACTCAAAGTGGTGGACATCCCCAAAGATGCCAAACCGAAGCTGCCCAAAACCTGGCCGGGTTTGCCTATTCTGATCGATAGCCCAGGCTGGAGTCCGATTTTCAAGAAGGACTCGCTACAGGTGCGGGTTCCATTTGACGACATTGGTGCCGTGAATGCCGCAACGTTTGATGGCGTCACAGCCGCGCTGCGCGTTAATGCGAGCGTCCACAACCCGCTGCTGTGCGTGGTGGATGTCTTCAAGGTGGGCTCAGGCGATCTGTCCTTACCCGGAAAAGTCAACAAATAAATTCACTCTTGTTTTTCAACCCAACCTAAAGAGGTATCAATATGTCATACGTCAATATCAACAACGCAACAGTCGCCCCGGCAAGCCAGGAAATGCTCAAGCAGATTCATGTTGCATTTGGTGCTACGCCCAATATGTTTAGAGCTGTATCCAACTCACCCGCTGCGCTCAAAAGCATGTGGGGCTCTTTTGGCGCTCTCGGCTCGGGCACACTGGGAGCAAAGCTGGGCGAGCAAATCGCCGTTGCGGTGGCCAACCGCAATCGCTGTGAGTATTGCTTGGCCGCACACACCGTGCTGGGACAAAGCGCGGGTGTGAGCGGCTCAGATATGTCGGCGGCACAAATTGGAAAATCAACCGATCCAAAGACGCAGGCCGCGCTCACGTTCGCACTCAAAATTGTGGAGCAACGTGCTGCAATCTCACAAGCCGATGTCGAGGCCGTGCGTGCAGCAGGCTTTAACGATGGTGAAATCGTTGAGATCATGGCGCATGTTGCCCTGAATCTATTCACAAACTATGTCAACGTAGCATTCAATGTGCCGGTAGACTTTCCCAAAGTTGCACTGAAAGCAGCTTAACGCGAACCGGGTGGTACGGTGCCACCCGATTTCCAAACACGGAGTCCTATGCAAACAACGCCTATTGAATGGTCGGTCAGCCAATGGTTTAACACGGATAGCACCACCACGCTAGAGCAACTCAAGGGCCGAGTCGTCGTCGTGGGTGCATTCCAGATGCTCTGTCCTGGCTGCGTAGCGCACAGCATCCCCCAGCTTAAAAAACTGCATGCAATGTCTCGCAGCTTGCCATTGACTGTGATCGGCTTGCATACCGTGTTTGAGCATCATCAGGCCATGCAGCCTCATGCGCTGAAGGCATTCATTCACGAGTATCAGCTCAGTTTCCCCATCGGAGTAGCCGCCCACGAAGAAAACAACCTCATGCCAAAGACCATGGAAGACTGGCAGATGCGCGGCACACCCAGCACATTTGTCTTCGCTACAAATGGCGATCTGTGCTTGCATGAATTTGGCCATGTGGACGATCTGGTGTTGGGTGTCGTTATCGGGCAGCAGCTGATGAGCGCCAACGCATGACAACACAATCTTTAAGAAAGCCCGCCATGAAAATTTCAGTCTATGACACCTATGTTCAGCGCCCAGACGGGCTACGCATGCATTTTGATATCTTGGTGCCTTCGGAGCTGAGCGATCAAGCTGCCGTACTCCGCTTCGGGCAAACCTATCTTGCCGCAAAGGGCTTGCCACCCTCCATCCTGAAATCAGAAAAATGTAACTTTTGCCATGTGGAATCAGCCAACGCCGCTGTCGCCAACGAAATCGCTGCCAAGGGATTCTCCATCATTGAAATGGAACACTGCAATGGAGTGGCGTAGTCATGAACAGCTATCGCCCTGTAAATTGCGAGTTCCATGATGTCATGGAGTCTTGTGCTACTTTGCGCAAACCAGTCGCTATCGAGGTGAAAAGCGCCAACAGAAGCCGACGCATTATTCACACAATCATTGCAGATGTATTCGCCCGTGATGGAGTCGAATACCTCAAAACCCAATCTGAAGAGTTAATCCGTCTGGACGAACTGCTGGCCGTTGATGGCCACGAAATCCGCAATTTTCCTAAAATTTCTCAATAGCACTATGCCTAGTTCAACATCAAAAACGGTAGTGGCATTGCGGCACCTTGCGTTCGAGGATCTGGGGCTGATTGAACCGTTACTGCTTCAAAGCGGATGGCATGTGCGCTACTATGACGTGGGTGTAGACGACCTGTCTGCACCGGAGATCCGTAACGCGAATCTGCTTGTTGTACTCGGTGGTCCTGTAGGCGCAGAAGACGACGATTTATACCCATTTCTGGCAGATGAAGTGCGCTTAATCAAAGAACGACTAGCCAGTCAAAAACCCATCTTGGGAATTTGCCTGGGTGCGCAACTAATGGCTCGTGCCTTGGGGGCTTCGGTCAAGCCAATGAGCCATAAGGAAATCGGCTATGCACCTGTCGAATTGACGGCACCTGCCCGCAAATCACCACTCGTGCATATCGGCAACCAACCTGTTTTGCACTGGCATGGGGACCAGTTCTCAATGCCCCAGGGCCTGGAGAGCTTTGCCAGCACATCAGCATGTCCACATCAAGCTTTTCTGATCGGCTCACATGCCATGGCTTGGCAGTTTCATCTGGAGGTTGATGCCAGACGAATTGAGCAGTGGCTCATCGGTCATTGCGGCGAGCTTTCACAAACGGGCATTGACCGCCAGCAGTTGCGCGCAACGGCAAATTTGCATTCAGCAAAGTTAATAGAGATTCTTGCGCTGGTGATGCAAGATTGGTTGGCACTGAACGGACTGGCCTGACCCATTGACCTAGCTCAGCGCTTCCAAAGCTGCGTTTTAGGTTTGAACTGACTCCAGGCAAACCAAAAGCTTTGCTGGCTTGTGATTTCCTTGCCCTCTGCGAAGGCACGCAAGCCGCCCGCTTGGCTAAGCACCTCCACCCCTGCCTGGCTGACCTTCTCGCCCGCAGCAAGCGCCAATTGCACGGCAGCGCGCGGGAATGCGATGGCTTGGCCTTGCGGGCTCGTCACCGCAAGCACCACCTCATGCACCGGCAGGCGTGGATCCACGTCGCCGACGGGAAAGATCGGGCCTTGATCATCGCGGCCACGCAACGGGTTCAGAGGATAGTTTCGTCCAATGCCGCCATCTTGTGCCAGCAAAGTGGTGTTGGGATGCGCCGCGCGCCAGGCACCCCACGTGGTGACGACCACCGTGGTTTGCGCCAGCGTGATGCCCGCTTTGCGCATAGCGCCAGAGCGCGCCTGACCCGTGAAAGTGTCAATCACCGAGCCGCTGCGCACGTCATACATCAGCTTATTGGAGCGCGACAACAGCCCCGAGGTGCGCAGCAATGGCTTGAAGCCTGGCACTTGATCGGTGAAATAGGCTTGCGCCGACAGGCACAGCGTGCAGTAAGGCATGCCGATTTGCCTGCCGCCCAGCGTGTCGTTCACCATTTCATGAATTTCCATCATGTGCTTGGGATAGGCGCGCGCCTGTCCATTGACCACCACGCCAAACACAATCGCATCTTTGGAATACCAGTCGCCTTGCGCAGCCGGTGTAACCTTGGGCTGATCCAGCGCTGGAATGCAACCGCGTGGGCAAGCCTGTCCGCTGCTTGCATCAGGTCGATCGTCGATAAATACGCCGCCCCAGCCCACGTGCCGCCAGTCAATGATGGAGTCAGCGTCTGCAAAAAAGACAGCCCAGCGCGGCTCAATCAGCAAAAACAGATCGCGCTTTAGCTCGCGATAACCCGGCGGCGCAGGAAGATCCCAGGCCAAGAGCCTGTCCCCCATCGCCGTGTAGGGATTGGCGGGCAACGCAGCACCTGTCAACTTTTCAAAGGCCGCCACTAGCGCGGGCTCATTGTCGCTGCCAGCCACGCGCAATAAATCAAACAGATACCACGCCAAGCGCGCATCACCCGAATCTGCAATGGCTTTCACGGCCGCGCCAGGAAACTGAGAATTTTTGAGACCCTGTGAGCCTTGCGCCAAGGCTTGCTTCAAAGCGGCCGAATAAGGCTTGGCCGCCAAGGCAGGGGCGGGTGGCAAGCTTTGCCTGTTTTTATCAAGCAAAGCGGCGCTCGTTGCCGTTTGCGCTTTGGCAGGCACCGTAACGACCAGCGCACATGCCAACAGCAAAAGGCCGATTTTGCAGACATGGCGAACCAGGCGAATCGCCCCATGGGGTTCAGCAATATCTGGGGCATGTGGGGTGAGGTGCATGCTTTACTCCTGATGCGAAGCCTTCCATCACGCAAGGTATCGATACATGTTTGGTCAGTTGGGGCATGGTTTTCTTACGCGTCCTTGCGGTCTGCATAGCGGGATAGGGTCTGGTCCAGCTCCGTGCGAATGGCCTCTTGCAGTACCTTGGGGCCTAGCACCACCAGCTGCGCGCCGTAGCCCATGAGTTGCCTGGCTCCAAGCTCCACAGATTCGATCGGCATCAGATATTCCTTCCAGCCCAGCGGCAGGTCGGCCGAGAGCGGGCCTCGCACCGTAGGCGCGACCTGTACACGCGCGTTGTCCAGCCATTTCTGCCCACGGGGTGACACGGCCACATGGGCAGTCAGTCGGTAGAGCTCTTTTTCAAAACGCTTGAGCGACTCGCTCCAGTGCGCGGCCAGATCGAAGCTGCGTGGCCGCTTGAAGCGCTGCTGCGTCAGCAACATGGCACGCACATTCGCCAGACGAAAGGTGAGCGGATCACCCTGGGGCAGCTGCCTTGCCACCAGATACCAGGCACCCGCCTTGAGCACCAAGCCCAGCGGCTCAAGCTGCCGCTTGGACACTTTGCGCCAGCTTTCATACTGCACTTCGATGCGCAGGCCGTTCCACACCGCCTGCGCCGCCTCGCGTAAAACCGCGGGGGTTTCGGCGCTGCGGTACCAGTCAACCGGGTCAATATGCAGGCGGCTGGACACGCGGTCTGCCTGCTCGCGCCACTGCGCTGGCAGGCTGGCCACCATTTTGAGCCGTGCAGACACCGCGGCCGCGCCCAGTCCCAGCTCGGTGGCAGGGCCAGGCAAGCCGCCCAGAAAAAGCGCCTGCACCTCGGGCTCGGTCAAGCCCGTCAGCTCAGTGCTCCAGCCTTCGCGCAGCTGAAAGCCACCCAGCCGGCCACGGTCGCCCCACAAAGGCACCCCTGCGGCAGACAGCTGGTCCATATCGCGCAGGATGGTGCGTTCAGACACCTCCAGCACCTGCGCCAGCGCAGCCGCGCTCATGCGGCCACGCGCTTGCAGCATCATCATGATCGAGAGCAGGCGGCTGGCTTTCATGGCAGAAGTTTATCTTTAATACATGACATAAGGTGTCATATTTATGCATCTACCATGCCCATCATGTTTGATTTTCAACGGATTGGAGCATCACCATGGACCCACTTGCCATGAACCAGACCCACCATCTGTGGCTGTATTTTGTATTGGTCGCGGGCATTGTGGCCGTGCCTGGCATGGAGATGGCTTATGCCCTGTCCAGCACTTTGGTCAACGGGCGTCGGTCGGGTTTTGCAGCGGTAGCTGGCAGCGTGACTGGCGGGCTGGCGCATGTGGCCATGAGCTCGCTGGGCATCGGCCTGCTGCTGCAGTACATGCCGCTGGCCTTTAACGCACTGCTGCTGGCAGGCGCGCTGTATGTGGGCTGGATGGGCTACAGCATGTGCACATCACCCGGGGCTTTGCAGCAGGTTGGGCACAGCGAGCGCCAGACAGTGCGAGAAACTTTTCTGCGCGCGCTGATGACCTGTCTGCTCAACCCCAAGGCCTATGTCTTCATGCTGGCCGTGTTTCCCCAGTTCATCAAGCCGCAATACGGATCACTGGTCCTGCAATCCATCGTCCTGTGGCTGCTGGGCGCACTGGCGCAAATCGCCATCTACGGACTGGTGGTGCTGACGGCCTTGCGCTTTACCGGATGGCTGAGCCAGAGCGAAGGCCACCAAAAGCGCGTAGCCCAGGCCGTGGGGCTGCTGATGATCGCCACGGCATTGTGGACCTTGGTGACGGGTTGGGCGATGTGATTCAGGAGCTGGTGCCAGGCAGCAGTTGCTGGGCCAGTTTCATGACCGACAGCGGGGCGCTGCCTTCGGCTTTGTTGTTGATCGTCACCAGCGCCTGCTGGCCAGCTGCTGTGGTGCCCTGGATGACCTTGGCCAGCACCTGGCGGGTTTGCGGGTCTTCGTCGACCAGCTTGTCAAACGGCGCATACTGGTCTTTGGCTGCCTGGTAGCCAAAGCGGCCGTGCTTGCGGTGCAGGTTCCAGCGGCACACCAGCGGGCCGGGCCACAGGGCACGCAGGATGGGCAGCTGGTCTTCGATCGGTGGCAGCTTGCTGTGCAGGCCCAGGCAGTAGGTGGCGCCTGCCTCACGCAGTGTGCGCACCAGCGCCTCGCGCATATGCGGGGCCAGCAGCTCGGTATTGCGGATTTCTACCGCAATGATGGCCTCTGGCGCTGCGTTTTTGATAGCTGCCTGCGCGATTAAAACCTGGGCCAGTGCATCAAACAGCTTGTAGTCACGCTGCAGCCACTGTGCGGGCAGCGGGCTGATCTGCAGCACCAGCGCGCCTGTCTTGCGGCCCATGCCTTCGGCCAGTGGCTCTACGCAGGCCGTGCGCATGAGCTCGGGGCTGAGAAAATGCGGGTTGGGCTGCAGGCCCTTGCCTGCATCGTCGCCATCGGCCTGACGAATCAGCGCGTCGCTCACCAGGCTGGGCACCTTGACCACAAAACGGAAATCATCAGGCACCTGCTGCGCCAGGGCGGCATACTGCGCGGCGGTCATGGGGCGGTAGAACGCGCGGTCCAGGCTCACGGTGCGCAGCAGCGGGTGCGCCGCATAGGCAGGCAAGCCGTGTTTGGACAGTACGGTTTCAGCATAGGGCTCGTCCCACACCAGGCCAGCCCAGCCTGGAAAATACCACGACGATGTGCCCAGGCGCAGCTGCGGCGGCAACTGTACAGCCAGCGATTGGTGCAACCCATCAGGCGCTACAGGGCTGACATGTGCAGGCTTGGTTTTCTCACGCGCAGCGGATTTGTCGTCACTGGGCAGCGCATCGCCAAACAGATCAAGCATGCTGTGGTCAACTCAAGCTGTAGCGATGCGTCCCAGCACACGCGGCGCCAGCTTGGAGTCTGTGCCCAGGCCTTTGACGATCAGTATTTCACCCTCGGCCACGCCTTCGCCCGTGATGTCCTGGATGTTGAACATATGCGTCACCATCACCAGATTGGCTGCGCGTCCGCTGTTACTTGCGGCGTAGGTGTTGATTTGCTGGCGCACGGCCTCGGTGTTGCGGATGCGCTGCTCGGGCGACGACTGTGTGGGTGAGCTCAGGCTTGCCTGCGGGGTCACCTTGTCGCTGCCAAAAGCCAGCTGGGCGGTGTCAATACAGCGGCACCACTGCGAGCTCAGCACCTGGCCGATCAGCACCTGCCGGCTGCGCAGCAGCTCGCCCAGTCGCCGGGCCTGCTGGCGGCCTTCTTCGCTCAAATTGCGCTGCGTGCTGCAGTCATCGAGCTTGAAACCCGGTGGGTCAAAGGTGCCTGGTGCAAACGCATGGCGAATCAGCAGCACATGCCCGCCGCTGCGCAGTGCTTTCCACAGGGCAGGCGTAGACATGGCTTCATTGACGCCGAGTGCAGGCAAGGCTCCTGTGGCCAGGCAGAGGGCGAATGCACGGCGTTGGAGAAGGTGGGCCATGCCTGCATTGTAGGCAGGCCCTTGGAATTGCGCTGCTGTGGGGTAATCAGGCCAGCGCTTGGCAAGCCTTGTGGTTTCAGGCGGTAAATTCGGTGATCAGTTGCCCCGCAGCAGGCGCTGCAGCCAGCAGCCCCTGCGCATCGGCCACCTGCTGGCCATTGACCCAGACGCTATGCACGCCCACGGCGGCGGTGGTCAGGCGCGGCGCGCCACCGGGCAGGTCATTCACGCGCTGCTTGGGGCCGCGGCCCACGGTGGCCGGGTCAAACACCAGCAGATCCGCCGCATAGCCCGGTGCCAGACGGCCACGGCCCTGCAAACCCAAGATACCGGCCGGCACGCTGGTGAGCTGGCGCACCGCTTCTGGCAGCGACATGGCAGCGCGCTCGCGCGCCCAGTGGCCCATCAGGTGCAGGCCAAAACCTGCGTCGTTGAAAAAGGTCAGGTGCGCGCCCGCGTCACTCAGGCTGACAATGCTGTGCGGATGGTTCAGCATCTGGGCCACGGCCTCTTCGTTGCTGTTGAGCAGCATGGCCGTGAAGACGGTGTGCAGGTCTTCCTGTAGCGCGATGTCCAGCATCAAGTCCAGCGGGTCTTTGCCCAGGGACGCGGCCAGTTGGCCAAACGGTTTTTGCTCCAGCGCGCGGTAGGTGTCGCTGGCCGCCTCGGTGATGTGCAGCTGGTCCCACTCGCCGTTGAACAGGCGAAAGGTAGCAGGCGCGGCCAGCTCGGCGCGCACTGCGTTGCGAAACTCTGCGCTGCCCAGCACGGCCTTGAGCGCGTCGCCGCTCTTGCCTAGCGCGCTTTGCCAGGCCTGCAGGCCTTCAACCGGGTAAGGCGAGAGCAGGGTGAAGTCCATCGACAGCGGGCAGCAGCTGACCTGGCCAATCAGTTTGCGACCACGCGCATTGGCCGCAGCGATGGCGTCCAGGTCGTTGAACACGGCGCGCGGATTGGTGTTGTTGTGCAGCAGGGCCGCAATCATCACGGGCCGCCCGCTTTGCGCACTCATGTCTTCCAGAAAAGGCACGGGCATATGGCCGCCTTTGGTGACCATGTAGACGCCTTTGCCTGCCTCGCCCATGGCCTGGATGAGGGCCATGTGCTCGGCATCGCTCGCCAGGCGCGAGGGCATGGGCTTGCCACCCTCGCCGTTGTGGGCGGGGCTGGTGGAGCTGGCCAGGCCCACGGCACCGGCGCGCATGGCCTGGCGCACGATCTGCGCCATCTGCTCTATCTCGTCGGTGCTGGCTGCGCGCTCGGCTGCGTCTGGGCCCATCACATAGGTGCGCACGCTGCTGTGGCCAATATAGGCCGCGATGTTGGCCACGCTGCCTTTGCGGCGCAGCAGGGCCAGGTATTCAGGGAAGGTCTCAAAGCCCCAGTCAATGCCTTGCTGCAGCACCGATAGCGACATGCCTTCGACCTGCGTGAGGTTGCGCATGGTGATGTCGCGGTGCGCGGGCTTGCAGGGCGCAATCGCAAAGCCGCAGTTGCCAATCACCGCAGTCGTCACGCCCAGCGCGGGCGAGGGCCGCAGGCTGCTGTCCCAGGTGATCTGCGCATCAAAATGCGTGTGGCTGTCGATGATGCCGGGCATCAAAGCCAAGCCTGCGCAGTCCACGCTGCGCGCAGAGTGCACCTTGAGGCCTGGGCCCATGGCCTGGATCAGGCCGCCCTGGATGGCCACATCCTGCACGCTGGGCGCGCTGCCCAGGCCGTCATGCACCATGGCGTTGCGAAAGACGATGTCTGCCATCACTGCATCCCGTTGCGGCTGGCCAGTTCGACAAACAGGCCGCTGTGGTCCAGCTCGCCCAGACCGTGCTCTACCGCCTGAGCGTAGAGCTGTTCAAACAGGGTGGTAATCGGTGCATCCATGCTGGTTTCCTGTGCGGTGTCCAGCGCATTGCGAATGTCCTTGAGCTGGATCGCCAGGCGACCGCGCGGTGCAAAGTCGCGCTTGACCATGCGCTCGCCATGCAGCTGCAAAATGCGGCTGTCGGCAAAGCCGCCGGTGATGGCCTCGCGCACCTTGCCCATGTCTGCGCCGCCACGCTCGCACAGCAGCAGCGCCTCGGCTACCGCGCCGATGGTGATACCCACAATCATCTGGTTGGCCAGCTTGGCCAGCTGACCCGAGCCGTGCGGGCCCACATGGGTGCTGCGGCCAAACACCTTGAGCAGCTCTTGCGCGCGCGCAAAATCCTCTGCCTTGCCACCTGCCATCATCACCAAGGTGCCGCCTTCGGCGCCCACCGTGCCGCCCGAGACGGGGCAGTCGATATGCTGGATACCCAATGCGTTGAGGCGCGCAGCATGGTCGCGCGCCTCGCGCGGCTTGGTGCTGGCCATGTCGATCACCAGTGTGCCCTGCGCCATTGCCTGCGCTACGCCCTGGTTGAACAGCACATCGCCCATGACTGCGCCGTTTTCCAGCATGCCGATTACGCACTGCGCGCCTTGCACCGCCTGCGCTGCGCTGTCAAACACCTGCGCGCCAAAAGGCTGCAGGCGATCGGCCTTGTCGCGGCTGCGGTTCCAGGCCTGCACCGTGTGGCCTGCCTGCGCCAGACGGCGCGCCATGGGGTAGCCCATAAGTCCAATACCTAATACAGCAACTTTCATGAGAGATCCTATTTACTATAAATTTAATAGCTGCTCCCGCGGCTTTTTATTGGCCTGGAGGGCTATTTGATTGATAAAAATGCATCTGACAACGATGGTCAGGACGCAAACATGGCCTCCATCTCGCGGCGAATGTCGTACGCTCGCGATGCCGGCATGTCCACATCTTGCCACGACAGGCTTTGCCCTTTTTTGACAGGGCGCACCACCTTGACGTTGTGCGCCAAGCCCAGCGGCAAACCGCCCATGCGCGCTGAGGTGGCCGCAGGCAGCAGTTTGCCCCACACGGTGTAGCCGCCTTCTCCGTCCAGCAGGTCGCCAGGCTGGAGATCTTTTTTGGCGGTAGCCACCACATCGGCATTCCAGCCCGTGGCCACACCGGTCGGCTCGCCGCGCAAGGCGACCGAGGCCACCGACACGCCGACCTCCAGCCCGATCAGATGCCAGCGTTTGTAGAGCGTGAAGTACCGTCCGGTGGGATCGGTGTGGGCGTTGTATTCCTCAAAACAGTTTTTGATGTAGTCCGTCTCGGCCTCCACCGTCACCCACACGCCCATGCGGATGTCATACGGTATCTGGCGGCCATTGGCTTCGAGCGACGAGATGACTTCGACCATGCCTTTTTTCTCCAGCACGCCGCCCTCGCTGAGGGGGCGCGTGACAAACGGAATATCCTCCACGCTGGCAGGAGGATACAGCAGGCCGTTGCTGGGCACAGCCAGGCCGGTGGCATTGCTCACTGCGGTGCTTTCGATCGAGGGCTTGGAGCCGTCCAGAAAACTGTTGAACATCTTGGGGTTCAGTCCGCCGCGCACGGCCTGCTCGGGCGTGAGGCCGTAGTAGCCCCAGACAGTGTCGGGCGTGCTGTCGGCAAAGTGCGGCAGCCATTTGTGGCCCCGGCCCGCCGCCACCACCGGAAAACCGCAGGTGCGCGCCCAGTCCACCAGGTCGCAGATCAAGGCGGGTTGGTCACCAAAAGCCATCGAATAGACCACGCCTTTTTGTGCCGCCTTGCGCGCCAGCAGCGGCCCGCAAAACGCATCAGCCTCCACCGTCACGTTCACCACATGCTTGCCATGCTCAATGGCTTTGAGAATATGGTCTACCGCATGCACCGGCGAGCCAGTGCACTCCACCACCACGTCAATCTCGGGCAAGGTGACCACGGCTTCCCAGTTGTCAGTCACCCAGGTGGTGCCCATCTTCAAGGCTTCCTGCGCACTCTTGGCCTGGGCTTGTTCTGGTTTCCAGCCCACTCTGGCAAGGTTGGTACGCGCAGCATCGGGGCTCAAATCGGCAATAGCCACCAGATGCACACCGGGCGTGCGCGGAATCTGCGCCAGATACATGCTGCCAAACTTGCCTGCGCCGATCAGGGCGATACGGATGGGTTGGTTGTCAGCCTGGCGCTGCTGGAGTTTGGTGTAGAGGTTCATGGGGATATTAAGAAAAATTTCCGGACGCGAAGGGCGCGAAAGTTACGCGAAGGACGCAAAAAAGAAATAAAAAATTTAAATTGAAAGTTGATTCCAACAATTGATTCAGCAGGTCAACTGAGTGAGGTTGCTGTACGGTTTTTTTCGCGTCTTTCGCGTCTTTCGCGTAGTTTTCGCGTCCTTCGCGTCCGGCTGTTAAAAAGCTTTAAGCAGCAACCAAAAGTTCTTCCAGCGACGTCTCCAGCGCACTCGCGGGCACGCCGTCTTTCCAGGGCAGGTCTACCGGGTAGTCCTTGAGCAGGCAGTCGTCGGGTAGGCAGTCGATCGGGGTGAAGTCGCGGTGGGCGATGTATTCTGGGCGTTTGTGGCGGCGGATGTGGTTGCTTACTGCGCACAGGCTCAAATACACGGCGACGCGGTTGAAGGGCGACAGGTTGGCTGACGAGGCGTGCACCAGGCAGCTATGGAACAGAATCATCGAGCCTGCCGGGCCCTTGGGGCTGACGATGCCGCCTTGTTTGCCACCGGCGCGCTCCACCAGTTGTGCAATCAGCTTGTTGTCCACCGTCCATAGCGGATAGCTGGTGGTGGTGAGGTCATGCTTGGCATCAATCACACCCTTTTTGTGGCTGCCGGGAATGAACATCAGCGGGCCGTTGTATTCGTTGACATCGTCCAGGAAGATGGCCACATTCATGGCGCGCTCGGTGGGCATCATGTCGTCGTTGAGCCAGGTGCCGTAGTCCTGGTGCCACTGCCAGACATCGCCTTCAAAGGCCATCTTGCCGTTGATCTTGAACTGGTGCATATAGAGTTTTTCGCCAAACAGATCCTGCACCGGCTCGATCATGCGCGGATGGCGGGCCAGCTTGGCGAATGGCTTGCTGTACATATGCGCGGCAAAATTGGTGCGCACGGCGTCCTTGCCTTTTTCGCGCACGTTGTAGGCCTCGCGGCGTGCATACAGCTCGGGCACGGCGGCAGTTAGAGACTGGGTTTCTTCGCTGCTGAAATGGCCGGGGAAAAACAGATAACCTTCGCGGTCAAATTGGGCAAGCTGCTCGGGGGTTAAACGCATGGGAGTCTCCTCGTGAATAGGGTTAGGATGGGCTGCTCAGGTGCTGGCGCTTTGCAGCACGCTGCTTAGGTGGCTGTGCATATGGGTGCGCGCCTGCTCGCCGTGGCCGCGCATCAGGCTTTCGGCGGTGTGCGTGTCTTTGGCGGCGATGGCATGCGCAATCGCTTCGTGTTCGTCCCAGACGGCTTCGCGCAACTGCACGGACTGCAGCACCGCACCCATGGCGCGGCGGATGTGGCGCCAGTGCAGCTGGGCGCTTTGCTCGATCAGGGGGTTGTTGGCAGCGCTGTAGATGGCGTTGTGAAAAGCCATATCAGCCTCGATCATGGCGCTGATGTTTTTGCCGCGCGCGGCTTTGCGCCCGCGTGCCAGCAGATCGGCATCAAAGCGGTAGCTGCCCGCACAGGCCAGGCGCGCGGCCAGCGCGTCCAGAGCGCTGCGCACTTGGTACACATTGGTCAGCCAGGCAGGGTCCAGCGGGGCCACCAGCACGCCCCTGCCGGGCGCGTCCATCACAAAACCATCCTGTTTGAGCAGGCGCAGGGCCTGCAGCACAGGCTGGCGGCTCACGGCCAGCTGCTCGGCAATATCTTCCTGGGTGATGCGTGCGCCCGGTGCAAGCTGGCCCTCGCTGATGGCGTCCAGCAGCTTGCGGTAGACCTGGTCTACCAAGTCTGGCGTGGTCTCGATTTTGTGCAATATCGACATGACCAGTACTGTACTCTGTATACAGAATACTAAATATGCCAATGCCCGCGAAAGAATAAGCGTTTACCCTAGGTTGGGGCCGGCGGCAGGGTGAGGGCTGCTCTCACACGTCAGGCCAAGGCGCGTTACAGTGGCAGGCATGAACACCCCATTCGCCTTCAACCCCAGCGCCGACTATCTGGACCAGCAGTACAACAACCGCCTGCGTGTGCCTGATTTCATCACCGAGCATGTGCAGCATTGGCAAAGCGGCTCAGCCCAGGTGCGCGCGCAGCAGGCCTGTCTGCTGGACGTAGCCTATGGCCCGAGTGCCGCTGAAAAGCTGGATATTTTTCCGGCTGGTGGCAGCAAGCAGAGCGTGCTGGTGTTTATCCATGGTGGCTATTGGCGCAGTCTGGACAAAGCCGACCACAGCTTTGTGGCGCCCGCGTTTACCCAAGAGGGCGTGTGCGTGGTGGTGCCCAACTATGCGCTGTGCAGCGCACAGGGCAGCACCACCATGGAGGACATTGTGCTGCAGATGGTGCGTGCGCTGGCCTGGGTGTACCGCAATATCGACCAATACGGCGGCGACCCTGCGCGCATCACAGTGGCGGGCCATTCTGCAGGCGGCCATCTGGCGGCCATGCTGGCCGCGTGCGAGTGGGAACGCTGGGATGCCGGTCTGCCCAGGCAGGTGGTGCGCAGCGCCATCAGCATCTCAGGTCTGCATGATCTGGCACCCATCATGCACAGTCCCTACCTGCAAAGCGACCTCCAACTCACGCCCGAGCAGGTGCAGCGCTGCAGCCCGGCGTATTTCGCAGCAGCCCGTGCACCGCTGTACGCCGTATGTGGAGCCGATGAGAGCGATGAGTTTTTGCGGCAAAACCGCCTGATTGAATCTGCCTGGGGCCCAAGCCGCGTACCGTTGCGTGAAGCCTTGGCAGGGCATAACCATTTCAGCATGCTGGAAACTTTGACCAAGGCCACAGGTCGCACGCACATGCTGGCCCAGAAATTACTGCAAGGCTGACCGCCTATTCGGCACTCGCCGAGCACCCGCTGGCCTCCTGCGGCAGCTGTAAGAAACTACCCTGGCAGGTGACAAATCGCAAACACCACAGGGCCAGGCATGACACAGATGACCAACAAAGCAAACTACAACGCCATTTCCATCGAAAAATACCGCGCCAAAGCGGCAGACTACGACGCGTCTGCCCAATTCACCATGCCACTGCGCAGGCGCACCATTGCGCTCTTGCAACTCAAGCCGGGCGATGTGGTGATGGACGTGGGCGCAGGCACGGGGCTGAGCTACGCTTTGCTGCGCGATGCGGTGGGCCCCACAGGCCGTGTGCTGGCGTTTGAGCAGAGCCCCGACATGTTCAAACTGGCGCAGCAGCGCGTGCAGCGCGAGGGCTGGAGCAATGTCTGGCACCAGGAGTCGAGCGCCGAGAAAGCTGCCTTGCCCGAACAAGTTGATGCAATTTTGTTTAACTACACCCACGATATTTCGCGCACTCCTGATGCCATAGCGAATATCATGCGTTTTGCCAAGTCTGGCGCGCGTATTGCGATGGCGGGCGTCAAGTTTTTTCCATGGTGGACTGGGCCATTGAACTTGCTGGCCTGGGCCAAAAACAGACCCTACAACGCCAAGGCGGCGGATTTATGGGCACCATGGGATATCGTGCAAAGCCATTGTGAGCGCTTTGCATGGGAAAGCACCCAATGGGGCATGGGCTATATCGCCCAGGGACGCCTGAAGACAGCATAAGGAAGACACTGCATGCGAGCCACACCGCACTCCCAGCCCAAGGCGCAAGCCAGCACCCTGCAGCAGCGCTACGCCAGTGTGCGCGCCCAGACAGAGCGGCTGGCCGCACCGCTGAGCGCTGAAGACTGCCAGGCCCAGTCCATGCCCGATGCCAGCCCGGTGAAATGGCATCTGGCCCATGTCACCTGGTTTTTTGAAACCTTCATTCTGGAGAAGTTTGAAGCCCACTTTGTGCCGTTCAACGCTGCCTTTCGCGTGCTGTTCAACAGCTACTACAACACCGTAGGCGACAAGCACCCCCGCCCCCAGCGCGGTCTGCTCACGCGCCCCAGCTTGGACGAGGTGTTGGCCTGGCGTGCCCAGGTGGATACGCGCATGCAGGCGCTGCTGGCTGCTCAAGACAACGCCCAGGTATGCAGCCTGGTGGAGCTGGGCTTGCAGCACGAGCAGCAGCACCAAGAGCTGCTGCTGACCGATGTCAAGCACCTGCTGTCGTGCAATGCATTGCAACCCGTCTACCAAAAAGCCTGGCCCCTGGCCACCGTAGCGCCCGTGGCTGCACGCTGGATCGCTTTTGAGGGCGGCGTGGCCAGCACGGGCCACGAAGGTGCAGGCTTTGCGTTTGACAACGAAACGCCCCGCCACGCCAGCTACCTGGCGCCCTACGCGCTCATGAACCGTCTGGTCACGCACGGCGAATGGCTGGAGTTCATGCACAGTGGCGGCTACAGCGAGCCGCGTTGGTGGCTCTCAGCGGGCTGGGACTGGGTGTGTGCGCACCATGTGACTGCGCCGATGTACTGGAGCCAACCGCAGGGAGCACAGGGCAGCCACGAGGGCTGGCACAGTTTCACATTGCATGGTCAGGTGCCGATAGACCCGCACACGCCGATCACCCACATCAGCTATTTTGAAGCCGATGCCTTCGCCCGCTGGAAGTCAGCCACCGACAGCGCCTGCCAGGGCGCGCGCCTGCCCACCGAAGCGGAGTGGGAGGCTGCGGTAGCGCCAGAGTTTGCACAGCAGCTGGCTGCAGGCAACTTTGTGGAATCACGCGCCCTGCACCCCATGCCCCTGGCCAAGCAGACCAACGGCCTCATGCAGACCCTGGGCGATGTGTGGGAGTGGACCAGCAGCAGCTACCAGGCGTATCCCGGCTACCAGCCCTGGGAGGGCGCGGTGGGCGAGTACAACGGCAAGTTCATGGTCAACCAATATGTGCTGCGCGGCGGCTCGTGCGCCACGCCACGCGAGCACATGCGCGCAAGCTACCGCAATTTTTTCCCCACTGACGCGCGCTGGCAGTTTACCGGGCTGCGTCTGGCAAAAA
This sequence comes from Polaromonas sp., assembly GCA_013297865.1. Classification (GTDB taxonomy): domain Bacteria; phylum Pseudomonadota; class Gammaproteobacteria; order Burkholderiales; family Burkholderiaceae_C; genus JAAFIP01. The sequence goes on from JAAFIP010000002.1 coordinate 38,403, forward strand.
GCATGGCGAAAGATTTGATGTAAAGGTTCAAGGCTTTGCAGCGCGGGCAATCTGCGCAAAACCTGTGCTGATGGCAGGGTCTGCGATCACCCGGCCCCAAAACTCTTGCGCCAGCGACAGGGCCTGCGGCCACACCCCCAGCAAATCTGCCTGCGGCACAACTTTGGGTATTTGCAAAGGACGAATGCCCTGCGCAGTGGGCGCGAAACGCATGGGCAGCATGTCGTAGCAGGGCGCTAACGAAAATTGCGTGCTGGCGGGGCCATCGTGCAGCAAGCTCAGATTGCCAAAATGCATGTCGCTGTTGTGAATGAGCAGCCCAAAAGCATAGAGCACGCTGATGCGCTGCACGTCTGTCTCGCTGAGCATACGCAAGCGCTGCAGCTGTTGTGCCGTTTGCACCCAGTTGTTGCGCTGTCCTACAAACACATCGTCTATGGCACCCAGGCTCACCACGCCGCGCCTGCCACGTGCGCCGATGCGGTCAAAGCGCTGAACCTCCAGATACACTCTGTCGGCCTCCAGCAATTGCGACTGTGCAGCCTCTGCGCCCTTAGCCTGGCGGTTGTCGTGCAGCACGTGCAAGGCATGGTGTTCGCAGCGAAGTAGATCGCGCCAGCGCACTGCAACAGCGTCAGTACCTGCGGGGCTGAACTTCACAATGGTGTGCTGCACGCCTTGTGGGGTCTGCGTATAGGCCGTGAATTTGGACTGCTCACCACCCGCAGAGGACGGGCTGTGCTGCTGACCTGCCTTGGTATCTGCATACTGGCTATAGACGCTGGCCTTGCGGCGCGTTGACACAGGCTCGGGCAGGTTTTGCTGCAGATACTGGTCAAGCGCCGCACGTCCCAATACCAGGTTGCCAGGCTCGTCCGATCCTGCCGCGCTCAGCGCTTGCAGCACATGGTTGTCGTTCCAGTCTGCGATGCTGGGTGGTAATCCCAGCAGCGGTATGCGCGCTGGAAACTGCCTGCCGATATAGCCTTGGGGCCGCATATCTGCGACAAACCAGGGCAGACCATCGAACACCTGCACTTTGCGCTGGCCCACCCATGCCGTGCGCGAGCCATTGAGCAATCCAATGGTGTGCAGGTAGCCGCAGCTGTGCGGCGCGCCATCTGCATCAATGCGGGTGACTGGCAAAGCTTGTTCTACTTGCACAGGCCGCGCCCGCGCATATCGGGTTTGCTGCGCTTTGCCTAAGCTGAGCACCTGCGTGCCTGCGTCCCGCACCAAACGGGACAGAGTGGGTTGACTGCAAGACAGGCGCTGCATGATCTGTGCAGCGCTCAAGGCTTCGTCTCCCAAGGCCGAGACCAGGCTATCTGGCGCGTAGATATTGCGTCGCAAGGCCATAGAATCAAGCATTTAGTGAATAGATTTTTGAATACTCTATTCTATGGGTAAATTACGATTAATTCAAGGTTTTAAGCCTATTTAATGAATAGATTTAAGAATTTATTATTTAGTGGGTATCACATCAGCAGGTGCTCACCTGCATTGTCTCCACCCAGGATCACGTAGTTCACCTTGCGCACATCCATCAGCTTTTTGCCACCGGCGTAGCTGATCGAGCTCTGGATATCCTGCTCCATCTCCACCAGCGTGTTGGCCAGCTTGCCTTTGATGGGCTCCAGGATGCGTTTGCCTTCGACGTGCTTGTATTCGCCCTTGTTGAAGTCTGAAGCAGAGCCGTAATATTCCTTGAACAGCTTGCCGTCGACTTCGACGGTTTTGCCGGGGGATTCTTCGTGGCCGGCCAGCATGGAGCCGATCATCACCATGGTGGCGCCAAAGCGGATCGACTTGGCAATGTCGCCATGCTCGCGGATGCCGCCGTCGGCGATGATGGGCTTGGTGGCCACACGGGCGCACCACTTGAGCGCAGACAGCTGCCAGCCACCGGTGCCAAAACCGGTCTTCATTTTGGTGATGCAGACCTTGCCAGGGCCAATGCCTACTTTGGTCGCGTCCGCGCCCCAGTTTTCCAGATCGATGATGGCCTCGGGTGTGCCCACATTGCCTGCAATCACAAAGGCCTTGGGCAGTTTCTGCTTGAGGCAGATGATCATGTTTTTCACGCTGTCGGCGTGGCCGTGGGCGATGTCGATGGTGACGTAGTCAGGGCACAGGCCCTGGGCTACCAGCTTGTCTACCGTGTCATAGTCAGCCTGCTTCACGCCCAGCGAAATGCTGCTGTACAGGCCCTTGGCGTTCATGTCCTTGACGAACTGCACATTGTCCAGATCGAAACGGTGCATCACATAGAAATAGCCGTTTTGCGCCAGCCACACGCAGGTGGACTCGGCCACCACGGTTTTCATATTGGCAGGCACCACGGGGATGCGGAAGGTGCGGCCACCCAGCTCCACACCCGCATCGCACTCGCTGCGCGACTCTACGCGGCACTTGCGCGGCAGCAAAAGAACATTGTCGTAATCAAAAATTTCCATGGCACTAAAGCTTTCTTCAAAAGATCCGTTTCAGAATGATTTGAGCGCTTGGAATGTGCCGGTTTTCCTGGCCCAGAAAATGGGCCAAAAAAAACCGGGCGCAATTGCTTGGGCCCGGTGATTGATTCTATCAGGGTTCTGTTACGGGGCAGGTTTTTTCTCTGACCCCAGCTGTGGCATGGCGTTGCCGCTGCTGGCAGTGAGCAAACCGGCTTTGCTGTAGATGCCCAGCTTGTCGCGCGTATCCACAATATCCAGATTGCGCATGGTCAGCTGGCCGATGCGGTCTGCAGGAGAAAACGGTGCGTCTTCGACCTTTTCCATCGACAGGCGCTCGGGTTTGTAGGTGAGGTTGGCGCTTTCGGTGTTGAGCAAGCTGTAGTCGTTGCCGCGGCGCAATTCGAGCGTGACTTCGCCGGTGATGGCGCGGGCTACCCAGCGCTGGGCGGTTTCGCGCAGCATGATGGCCTGCGGGTCGAACCAGCGGCCTTGGTAGAGCAGGCGGCCGAGTTTGCGGCCGTTGTCGCGGTATTGCTCGATGGTGTCTTCGTTGTGGATGCCGGTGACCAGGCGTTCGTAGGCGATGAACAGCAGGGCCAGGCCAGGCGCTTCGTAGATGCCACGGCTCTTGGCTTCGATGATGCGGTTTTCGATCTGGTCGCTCATGCCCAGGCCGTGGCGGCCACCGATGCGGTTGGCTTCCAAGATCAGCTCGACGGCGCTGGCAAAGGTTTTGCCGTTCAGCGCCACAGGCTGGCCTTCTTCAAAACGCACGCTGACGGTCTCGGCTTTGACCACGCAGTCGTCGCGCCAGAAGGGCACGCCCATGATGGGGTTGACGATTTTGATGCCGCTGCTTAAAAACTCCAGGTCTTTGGCTTCGTGCGTGGCGCCCAGCATGTTGCTGTCGGTGCTGTAGGCTTTCTCGGCGCTCATCTTGTAGCCAAAGCCTTCTTTGGTCATGAAGGCGCTCATCTCAGCGCGGCCACCGAGCTCGTCGATGAACAGCTGGTCCAGCCAGGGCTTGTAGATTTTGAGGGCCGGGTTGGTCAGCAGGCCGTAGCGGTAGAAGCGCTCGATATCATTGCCTTTGAAGGTGCTGCCATCGCCCCAGATGTTGACATCGTCTTGCTTCATGGCCGAGACCAGCATGGTGCCTGTGACGGCGCGGCCCAGCGGCGTGGTGTTGAAGTAGGTGATGCCTGCGGTGGAGATGTGGAACGCGCCGGCTTGCAACGCGGCGATGCCTTCCTGCGCGAGCTGAAAACGGCAGTCGATCAGGCGCGCTTTTTCTGCGCCATATTCCATCGCCTTGCGCGGAATCTCGTCGTAGTCGGGCTCATCAGGCTGGCCCAGGTTGGCAGTGTAGGCATAGGGCACAGCGCCCTTGTTTTTCATCCAGCGCAGTGCGGCGCTGGTGTCCAGGCCGCCGGAGAAGGCGATGCCGACTTTTTGGCCGACGGGGAGATTTTGCAAAATGGTGGCCATGGTGGTGCTCTGGAAGAATTAGGCGTAGTGGCAGATGTAGTGGTATTGGTCAGCCACTTTGATGTCGAATTTGGAATTGCCCGGCACGCTGAACTTTTCGCCCGCCTTGGACGTGAGCCAGGCCTCGCTGCCCGCCATCCGGTATTCGCAGTTGCCCGCCACACACTCCATGATCTCAGGGGCGCCGGTGCCAAAGGTCAGCTGGCTGGCCAGCACCACGCCGACGGACTTTTGCGTGCCATCGGCCAGCGTGAAGCTGTGGCTGACGCATTTGCCGTCAAAGTAGACATTGGCTTTGGTGGCGAGGGTGACGCTGGGGATTTTTTCGGTAGTCATGGCAAGAGGCGCTTGTTAGGGTGGGCGAAAGACTGCTGCGCAAGGCCAACAGAGGGCGCAGCGCAAAACCCGTTATTTTACGATGCCTAAGGGCGGGGGCGGTTGGCCGCAGCGCCGGGGGCCGGGCGGCTTGTTGTGGGGTTTAGCGGGCCTGGTGCAGTGCCTGGCGCCTGCTAATGGCCCGCACACGGCATCGCAGTGCCTTGATTGATGGTGAAATCAGGCTGCAATCCAATAGAATACCGCGGGAGCAGCTATTAAATTAATAGTAAATAGGAGACTATTGCTACAAGACGATCTCCACCACCGTGCGCCCCGCAGTGCTGTGGATGCTCAGCTGCGCGCCGATGGCCGCGGCGCGCTCGCGCTGCGAAGCCAAGCCGCGCGTGCTGGGGCGGCTGGTGTCAAAACCGCGCCCGTCGTCGATCACGCGCAGCACCGCCTGCGCTGGCGGGCCTGAGCTGTCTGCGCTGGCCTGTACAGCGCGCGCCTGGATGTGCAAAGTCTTGGCCTGGGCATGCTGCAGCACATTGGACAGGGCCTCAAACAGCAGGTACTGCAGCTGGCGCATGGCGCTGTGGTCGAGCCGTTCGATCAGCGGCAGCGGGTCTACATCCCACGTAAACGCCATGCCGCTGGAGACAAAGCGTGGCTCCAGGCGGTAGCGCAGATTGGCCAGGAGGGCTGTGACGTCGCCAGCCACCAGGTGCATAGCGTCAATCGAAAGCTTGAGCTGGTCCAGCGAATCGCGCAGCGTGGTCAGCACCTCGCTGTCCGTGGCCTGGCCCGACTGCACCTGGCGGATGGCGGCGCTGATGTGCGAGCCCACGCCATCGTGCATGTCGCGCAGGATACGGGTGCGCTCGGCGCTGCGCTCCTGCTCGCGCGCCAGCAGCTCCAGCTGGCGGTAGCTGGCCGAGAGCTCAGCTTCTTTGTCGGCCACACGCTGCTCCAGTGTGTGCAGCAGCTCGTGGGCCTGCGCGCTGGCAGCGCGAAACAGCTGCACCACCCGGATCAGAATGACCACGGCCAGGCAAGCCACCGCCACGGTCAGCGCCCGAGCGTCGCTCCAATAGGCTTGGGCGGTTTGCAGCCACAGCTGCAACAGGATGAACACCAGCAGCGCAAGCCCCAGATAGACCGGCCAGCGCTGGGGCGAGCGGGCCATGCGGTAGAGCATGTAGGCGGTCGCCAGCGCGGCCAGTGCGCCCAGTGCAACAGCTGCGGGCACCGCCGCTGGCTGAAACCACCCCGCTTCCACCAGGGGTGCAGCAATGCGCAGCGCCCACAGCACGCAGCTTGCAGCGGCCAGGCCAAACAGCGTGCGCAAAGCAGGCTGCGTCCAGGCCAGACTGGCGCTGAACACCGCCACCACCAGCAGCACCAGGGCCACCATCTGCGGCAGCAGGATGCGCGCGGCATAGGCCGCCTCGTACTGCGCTGCCACGCTGGCCTGCAGCCCCACCACCACCGTACTCAGCCCGGCGCGCCGCAGCGGGTCAGCACGCAGCTGCACGCGGATCAGGTTGGTCTTTTGCAGCACCTGGGGCGCAATGGCGTAATAGCGCGGGGTGTAGGCATGGTTGCTGCCCGCAGTGGAGCGCCAGTCGCCCAGGCGCGAGAGCAGCGAGCCGTTGAGCCAGATGTCGGCGCGGCTGCCCACATGCGGCAGATAGACTGCATACGGCTCGCTCGGCTCGCCTGGCAGCTCAAACGCCACCTCAAAACTGGCCTCCCCGCTCTGGCCCGGGTGCATGCGGTCCCAGTAATAGGGCAGGGCGACGAAGTTCAGCTCCGACGCGCCTTGCACAGTGATCAAAGCCTGGGCCTGGTCAATGACGATCACGGCTTTGTCAGGTGCTGGATCGGAGGCGATGGAGGGGGCGGAGGAGGGAGCAGCAGGCACGCCGCCAGCGCTGCGCGCTGTGGCCATCTGCGCTACGGCAAAGACCAGGACGATGCTGAGCAGAGCATGCCTTAACCCATACATCATGCTATACATATAGTAGCTGCTCCCGCGATATTCTATTGGGCTGCAGGCCGATTTGGCATATAAAACCGCCATGCAAAGCCCGGTGCACAGGCGCTGCAGGTCCTACAGACCCCACGCGGCCCATACCTGTGGGCTGTGCCCTGCCGTGATCTTGCCGTCAGGCCCTGCCACCACAGGCCGCTTGATCACGCTGGGCTGCGCCAACATCAGCGCCTTGGCACTGGCGGCGTCCACCACGCCTGCCTGCACGGCCGCGTCCAGTGTGCGCCAGGTGGTCCCTTTTTTGTTCACCAGAGCCTCCCAGCCCAGCGCTGCCACCCAGCTGTCCAGCGCCGGCGCAGGTACGCCTTGCTTTTTAAAATCGTGAAACTGGTAAGCCACGCCCTGCGCATCGAACCATGCGCGCGACTTTTTCACCGTATCACAATTTGGTATTCCGTAAACAATGATCATGCCCCGATTTTATGCATAAAACAGGCTCCAGGCCAATAGAATATCGCGGGAGCAGCTATTGAATAAATAGCATGCAGAGATCAACACCCAACGCATATTCTCAGCGAACCCGACGCGGCAGGGTCTTGCCCAGGGCGCAAAACCTGTTTTCTTCCTGTGCAATGGACATTTGCGACAATCGCAGCATGACAACACTGCGCACCCTGGATGACTGGCTGGCCTATATCGAAGGCCTGCACCCCAAAAACATCGAGATGGGGCTGGAGCGGGTGAGCGCAGTGTGGCAGCGCACGGGGCTGGGCCTGGCCTGCCCGGTGATCACGGTGGCAGGCACCAATGGCAAGGGCTCCACCTGCGCCATGCTGGAGGCGATCTACGCCCAGGCGGGCTATCGCACCGCGGTCTACAGCAGCCCGCACCTGGTGCATTTTCTGGAGCGTTGCCGCATTGGGGGCGAGATGGCCGATGCGGACCAGTTTGTGGCAGCGTGTGCGCTGATTGAGCAGGCGCGGACAGCACAAACCGACATCGCGCTGACCTATTTTGAGTTCACCACGCTGGCCTTCTTTGCGCTCATGGCGCAGCAGCCCATCGATGTGGCGATTCTGGAGGTGGGGCTGGGCGGCAGGCTGGACGCCGTCAACATCATCGACACCGATTGCGCCATAATCACCAGCATCGATTTGGACCATATGGAATACCTGGGCCCGGACCGCGAGAGCATTGGCTTTGAAAAGGCTGGCATCCTGCGCGCAGGCAAACCGGCCATCGTGAGCGACCCGGTGCCGCCCGAGAGCGTGATTCGCCACGCCAAGGCTCTGGGGGCCGACCTGTATTTGATGGGCGTGGACTTCAACTTCAATGGCGACAAGCAGCAGTGGGGCTGGGCTGGGCGCGATGCCGATGGCCAGCCGCGCCGCTATGCTGGCTTGGCCTACCCCGCGCTGCGCGGGGCCAACCAACTGATCAACGCCAGCGGCGTGCTGGGCGCCATCACGGCGCTGCGCACGCGGCTGCCAGTGACAGCGCAGGCGGTGCGCAACGGCTTTGCCTTTGTCGAGCTGCCCGGGCGCTTTCAGATCGTGCCAGGCCAGCCTACGCTGGTGCTGGATGTCGCGCACAACCCGCACTCGGTGGCTGCGCTGGCGGCCAACCTGGACGCCATGGGCTTTTACCCTACCACCCACGCCGTGTTCGGTGCCATGGCCGACAAAGACCTGGCCGCCATGTGGCCCAAAGTGGCCCCCATGGTTGACAAATGGTACTTTACCGACCTGCCCACCGCCCGCGCAGCCACTGCGCTGGCCCTGCAAACGCTCTGGCAGACGCAAAACCAGCGCAAGGACACCAGCAGCAGTGTTTACACCTCGCCACAAGCTGCCCTGGACGCCGCAGTGGCCGGCGCGGACGCAACCGATAGAATCGTGGTGTTTGGCTCTTTCTATACGGTGGGCGGTGTGTTGCAAAACGGCACCCCACGCCTGAGCGCCAAACATTTGGGTGCACCAGGCGGTGCGCCTGCGGCACAGCACTAGCGCAAGGGGCTCCATGGCTTGGTTTAAATTTGGCAAAAACGACGATAGGGTCAGCACGCAGGCCCCGGCCGAGAGCGTAGAGGCAATGCGCCAGAAGGCCAAGTTCCGCCTGATTGGCTCGGTCGTGCTGGTACTGGCGGGCGTGGTGGGTTTCCCCATCCTGTTTGACAGCCAGCCGCGCCCGGTGCCCGTGGATATTCCCATCGACATTCCCGACAAAGCCAAGGTCAAACCCCTGCCCCTGCCTGCCGGCGGCGCGCCCACCCAGCCCGCGCCAGCGGCCAAAGTGGACGACAAGTCCAGCCTGTCCGACAAGGAAGAGGTGGTCAGCCCTGCCAAAACCCCAACTCCAGCCGCTGCTGCCAAGCCCTCGGCTGGTGCGGTGGCCGCAGGTGCAGCAGCGGCAGGCGCTGCCGGCGTGGCCGGCGCCATTGCCAGCAGCGGTGACGACGCAGCACGCAAGGCCGCAGACAAAGCCAAGGCCGACAAGGCAGCTGCCGACAAAGCCGCTGCAGCAGACCGGGCTTCTGTCGATAAAGCTGCTGCTGACAAGCAAGCCGCAGACAAGGCCAAAAAACTGGCCGCCGACAAAGCCGCGCTCGAAGCCAGCCGCGCCAAGGCCCTGCTCGAAGGCAAGCCCGGCGAGACCAAGCCTGCGCCAGTCGCCGCTACCGCCCCACCCGCTGCCACAGGCGAGCGCTTCATCGTGCAGTTTGGCGCATTCACCGATGTCGAAAAATCACGCGAAGTGCGCCAGAGGGTGGAAAAAGCCGGCCTCAAAACCTATAGCCAGATCGCCAAAACCCAAGAGGGCGACCTGATTCGCGTGCGCGTAGGTCCATTCACTTCCAAAGACGAAGCCGACAAAGCCGCCGCCAAGATCAAGGCCCTGGGTTTGCCTGCCTCCATACTGACCCTGTAATGCCATTGACCGCCGTGTCACGCACCGGATGAACCTTTCAACCTTTGACTGGATACTGCTGGCAGTGCTGTTGCTGTCGATGCTGCTGGGCGCCTGGCGCGGGCTGGTGCATGAGGTGCTGGCGGTGGTGGGCTGGATTGCGGCTTTTGTACTGGCCCAGCTGTACGCCGCCGTGGTGGGCGACCTGCTGCCCATGGAGGGCGCTGCTGCGCCAGTGCGCTATGCAGCGGGCTTTGCGGTCGTGTTCATAGGCACGGTGATCGCGTCCAGCCTGCTGACCTGGCTGGTGAAGACGATGATTGCGAGCGTGGGGCTGCGCCCGGTAGACCGCACTTTGGGTGCTGCCTTTGGCGTGGTGCGTGGCCTGGTGATATTGCTGGCGGTGACTACCGTGGTGCTGATGACGCCACTGAAAAACAGCGCCTGGTGGCAGCAGTCTGCAGGCGCAGGCGTGCTGTCTACCGCGCTCAAGGGTTTGAAGCCGGTGCTGCCAGCACAGGTGGGTCAATATATTCAAGCGGCGGCGGGCGCACTGCCCCTGCGCGCTGGGGAAAACATATGTGTGGAATCGTAGGCGTCGCCTCGCAGTCGCCAGTCAACCAGCTGATCTATGACGCGCTGCTGCTGCTGCAGCACCGTGGCCAGGATGCCGCTGGCATCGTCACCCAGCTAGGCACCAAGTTTTACATGCACAAGGCCAAGGGCATGGTGCGTGATGTGTTTCGCACCCGCAACATGCGCGCGCTGCCCGGCAACATCGGCCTGGGCCAGGTGCGCTACCCCACGGCGGGCAATGCGTTCAGCGAAGAAGAGGCGCAGCCGTTTTATGTCAACGCGCCCTTTGGCATCGTGCTGGTGCACAACGGCAACCTCACCAATGTGCCTGTGCTCAAAGAGCAGCTGTTCAACGCCGACCATCGCCACATCAACACCGACAGCGACACCGAAGTGCTGATCAACGTGCTGGCCCACGAGCTGGAGAAAACTACGCGTGGTCTTCCGCTGAAGGCTGCCGATGTATTTGCCGCCGTGCGCGGCGTGCATGCGCGGGTGAAGGGCTCCTACGCCGTGGTGGCGCTGATTGCTGGCCACGGCTTGCTGGCTTTTCGCGACCCGTTTGGCATTCGCCCGCTGTGCATGGGAAAGTCCGATGACGGCACCACCATGGTGGCCAGCGAGTCGGTCACACTAGAGGGCACTGGCCACCATTTTGTGCGCAATATCGCGCCGGGCGAGGCCGTATTTGTCGACCTGCAAGGCCAGATCCACAACGAACAATGCGCTGCCAAGGCGCAGCTGAACCCCTGCATTTTTGAATTTGTCTACCTAGCCCGCCCTGACTCTGAGATGGACGGTATCTCGGTCTACCAGGCGCGCCTGAACCTGGGTGAAACGCTGGCCAAGCGCGTCATCTCCACCGTACCGCCCGATCAGATTGACGTGGTCATCCCCATCCCCGAGTCCAGCCGTCCCAGCGCGCAGCAACTGGCGCAACTGCTGGGCCTGCCGTACCGCGAAGGCTTTGTGAAAAACCGCTACGTCGGCCGCACCTTCATCATGCCGGGCCAGTCGGTGCGCAAAAAGTCAGTGCGCCAAAAGCTCAACACGATCAACAGCGAGTTCAAGGGCCGCAATGTGCTGTTGGTAGACGACAGCATTGTGCGCGGCACCACGAGCAAAGAGATCGTGCAGATGGCGCGCGACGCAGGAGCGCGCAAGGTCTACATGGCCAGCGCCGCGCCTCCCGTGCGCTACCCCAACGTCTATGGCATCGACATGCCCACCAGCGAAGAGCTGGTGGCCCATGGCCGCACGGTGGAAGACATCCGCCAGATCATTGGCTGCGACGCGCTGATCTACCAGGACGTAGACGCCATGAAAGCCGCTATCGGCAAGCTCAACCCCGCGATCAAAGACTTTGATGCGAGCTGTTTTGACGGTGTGTATGTGACGGGTGATATCAGCAACGATGACGTGAAGCGCATCAACGAGAACCGTGTGGGGACGGCGGACAGCGAGGACGACACTTCGCGGTTGGCTTTGCCTAATCCGAGCTGAGATTTTTACTTTTGTGCTTGGGTTTGTATCCCCCGGCACTTGGGCTTCGTACGCCTCGACATTTGGGCCTCGTACGCCTCGACACTTGGGGTGATTGGCTCCGCGGCTGTCCCCCGCCCTTCGGGCTCCTCCTTGATGCCGCTGCGCCACTCACCCCAAGCGCCGAGGCAGCGATCAGGGTGGAGTGCAGCTGTTCAATATTTTTCCACCTTGCCTGGATCAAGCACGGTTAGCGCGCGACCGTTCAATAGCTACCACTCCTGCTAGATCTGGTCGGCGGCGCGCTCAGCGCAGCGGCATCAAGGAGGAGCAGGCGGCCCTAGGCCGGGGACAGCCGCGGAGCTGAGCGCGCCGCCGGCCAGATCCCGCGAAGCACAACCCGTTTGAGCTGAGAGCCGACCAGATCCCGCGGAGCACAACCCGCTTGAGCTGAGAGCCGACCAGATCCCACGAAGCACAACCCAGTGCCAAGTTGATAGGAATTGCACCGGCCATCATTGCTAAGACATCAATAGGCTATCATTTCAACCTAATGGCAAAACTGGCTGTGATGGAGCAAGCGGGTTGGGACATCCGTAGACTGTGTTGTTAGCACATCCCGAGGACGCTAGGAATTGAATTGAGAAATTGACTGTGAGCAAGCAAGTACCCCAACCCCTTCCAGAAGGCCTGCACCCCGAGACCCTGGCCGTGCGCACCGCTGTGCCGCGCAGCCAGTATGGCGAGAACTCCGAAGCCCTGTACCTGACCAGCGGCTATGTGCAGCCTGATGCAGAAACCTCGGCCCAGCGCTTTGCCGGCGAGGAGGAGGGCTACACCTATGGCCGCAGTGGCAACCCTACTGTTAGCAGTTTTGAGATGCGCCTGGCCGCCATGGAAGGCACCGAAGCGGCCATGGCTACGTCTTCGGGCATGTCGTCCATCATGCTCATGCTGTTCAGCCTGCTCAAGTCGGGCGACCATGTGGTGTTTTCGCAGTCCATGTTTGGCTCCACCATCAAGCTCATTGGCAGCGAGTTTGCGCGTTTTGGCGTGGAGTCAACGATCGTGCCGCAGGCCGATGTGGCGGCGTGGAAAGCGGCCGTGCGGCCCAGCACCAAGATTTTGTTTGCCGAAACGCCTACCAACCCCTTGACCGACGTGTGCGACATCGCCGCCCTGGCCGATATTGCGCACAATGCGGGCGCGTGGCTGGCGGTGGACAACTGCTTTGCCACGCCGGTGTTGCAGCGCCCTGTCACCATGGGCGCCGACATCATCATGCATTCGGGCACCAAATACCTCGACGGCCAAGGCCGCGTGATGGCGGGCGCGCTGTGCGCCAGCGAAAAGCTTGTCACCGAAAAATTCCTGCCCGTGATGAAGAACAGCGGCCTGATCCTTGCGCCGTTCAACGCCTGGGTGCTCATCAAAGGCCTGGAGACGCTGGACATCCGCATCCGCGCGCAGAGCGAGCGGGCGCTGGCGATGGCGCAATGGCTGGAGCAGCACCCCCAGGTGGCGCGGGTGTACTACCCCGGCTTGCCCAGCCACACGCAGCATGCGCTGGCGATGCGGCAGATGTCAGGCATTGGCGGGGCTTTGCTGTCGTTTGATGTAAAGGCCAAAGATGCCGCCCAGGCGCGTGAGCGGGCCTTCCATGTGCTGGACAGCCTGCAAGTGCTGTCGCTGTGCACCAACCTGGGCGACACCAAAACCCTGCTGACCCACCCGGCCAGCACGTCCCATGGCAAGCTGTCTGACGCGCAGCGCCAGGCGGCAGGCATTGGCCAAGGCATGATCCGCATGGCTGTGGGCCTGGAGCATATCGGCGATCTGCGCGCTGACCTGGGCCGGGGCCTGGACACGTTAGCTTGATTTGTACGTGGTGCATAGACTTTCTTAAAGACATTTCAGCCTGCAGCCCAATAGAATATCGCGGGAGCTGCTATACATTTTGATATGACGACTACTGCCTATACCTCTACCATCCGCACCCGCATCGCTCCATCGCCCACAGGTTTTCTCCATTTGGGCACAGCCCGCACGGCGCTGTTTTGCTGGGCTTTTGCGCAGCATCATAAAGCGCTGGGCCATGATGCGCAGTTTATTTTGCGCATTGAAGACACCGACGAGGCGCGCTCCACGCAAGCGGCGGTGGACCAGATCATCGAGGCCATGGACTGGCTGGAGCTGAACTACGACGAAGGCCCGTTCTACCAAATGCAGCGCATGGCGCGCTACCGCGAGGTGATTGCACAGATGCTGCAAGCAGGCACTGCCTACCACTGCTACGCCTCGCCCGCCGAGCTGGACGCCATGCGCGAGGCGCAGAAGGCGCGCGGCGAAAAGCCCCGCTACGACGGCCGCTGGCGGCCCGCGCCCGGCAAGCTGCTGCCCGCGCCGCCTGCAGGCGTGAGGCCCGTGGTGCGCTTTGCTAACCCGATGGACGGTGAGGTGACGTGGAACGACACTGTCAAAGGCCCCATCACCATCAGCAACAAAGAGCTGGACGATCTGATCATCGCCCGCCCCGTGTCTGACGAGGCCGCCGCGCGTGGCGAGACGGTGGGCACCCCCACCTACAATTTTTGCGTGGTGGTGGACGACCTGGACATGCGTATCACCCACGTCATCCGTGGCGACGACCATGTCAACAACACGCCGCGCCAGATCAATATCCTCAAGGCTTTGGGCGCACAGCTGCCGCAGTACGGCCATGTGCCGATGATCCTGGGGCCCGACGGCGAAAAGCTCTCCAAGCGCCACGGCGCAGTCAGCGTGACGCAGTACCGCGACGCAGGCTACCTGCCCGAGGCCATGATGAACTACCTGGCCCGCCTGGGCTGGAGCCACGGCGATGACGAGCTGTTTACCAGCGCCCAAATAGCGCAATGGTTTGATGGCACGCACTTGGCCAAAAGCCCGGCCCAGTGGGACGCCGCCAAGCTCAACTGGGTGAACTCACATTACATGAAGCAAGCTAGCGACGAGCGATTGGCGGCATTGGTTACGCAGCAGTTGCTCTCACGCACGGTGGAGGTGGCCCCTGCCGAAGGCGCTGCAGCAGGAGCAGGCGAGGCACCCACGATGGTGGCAGCGCCCATCACCGCTGATGCGCGCTTGCCGCACATCTGCGCCCTGTTCAAAGACCGCTGCGACACCACGGCCGCGCTGGCCACTTGGGCCGCTGCTTTTTACACCACCCCCCAGCGCAACGAAGCTGAGTACGCCCAGCATGTTACCGACGCCATCAAGCCCGCCATTGCTGCGCTGGCTGACAAACTGGCCACCTGCCCCTGGGACAAGGCCAGCCTAGCTGCCGCCATCAAGGAAACTTTGGCCGCCACTGGCCTGAAAATGCCCCAACTGGCCATGCCCGTGCGTGTTTTGCTCATGGGCAAGGCACAAACCCCGTCGCTGGACGCTGTTTTGGAGCTTTGTGGCAGGCCATTGGCCTTGGAGCGTTTGCAAAAGGCCTGATTTTCAGGCTATAATTCAAGGCTCGATACCGAACAGGTGGAGTGGATTGCCAGTCATATGGCAGCCCGCGACAAACGGGGGTATAGCTCAGCTGGGAGAGCGCTTGCATGGCATGCAAGAGGTCAGCAGTTCGATCCTGCTTACCTCCACCAAATTGAATATCGAGACGGAAAACAAGGAATGTTCAGGTTCACACCGAAATGTTCCGGTTCCCAGGTTGATGACCCCATCGTCTAGAGGCCTAGGACATTACCCTTTCACGGTAAGTACCGGGGTTCGAATCCCCGTGGGGTCGCCAGTTAACTTGTTACTGAAGAGTTAAGTGGTTCAGAGTTACAGCGCAAGCGGTAACCCAAGGAGTGGTAGTTCAGTTGGTTAGAATACCGGCCTGTCACGCCGGGGGTCGCGGGTTCGAGTCCCGTCCACTCCGCCAACAATGCAAGCCCTTGCAGGTCCATGATCTGCAGGGGCTTTTTCTTTTGCCAGAGATTACTTGGTGGCCAGCGCCTCGCAGCTGCAGGCGCTGAGCACGGTGCTTTGGCCATCGCCCTCGCGCTGCATGACGCAGCGCTGGCTGTCCAGGCGCAGCAGGTAGCTGTCGGGCACGCCGCGCTGGCGGCCCTGGGCTGGGTTGCCGCTGGTATCGCGCAGCTCGGCGGGGACGATGCTCAGGCGGTCGGTGTTGGCAAACGCAGCGTTGGTAAGCACCACGGCGATGCCATCAGGGCGCTTGGCTGCGTTCTGGATTTGCGCCAGGCAGGCGCTGTGGTTGGCCGTGACAATCAGCTTGGCGGGCACGGGCGGCTGGGCGGTGCTCTGGCAGGCAGACAGCGCAAGCGCTGTGAGCGTCGTCCACACTGCGCGGCGAAGCAGGTTGGTGTGGGGCGTCATCATGGCTTGCTGGTATACCAGCGCTGCTCTTCCAGCGGGCTGCGCAGAATTTGGTAATTGCCGCTGTCAGCACTGCTGCCCGATTTGCGGAAGCCGGTAGACACGGCAGGGCAGACACCGGTGCTGATATAGCTCAATGCACCTGCGAGCATCAGTTCGGAGGTATCGCCGCGTTGCTTGCTTAGGTCATCGGCCACCTGGCAGGTAGGCGAAAAGCCATCGGCATAGTCGCCAAAGCCCACAGCGTTGGCGCCTTTGAACTGCATGGCTGCATACGAAGTGCCGCAGTTGTCTAGGTAGTAAAAGCCGTAGGGCTTGCCACAGGTGGTGCTGCCGATGCGCACGACCTGCATGAACGGCGACAGGCCATTGATGATGGATTCGCTGGCAGAGCAGGTGCTGGCGGAGGTCAGCACAAACACGCGCTTGAGGCCCAGCTGGGGCAGGGCCTGACCTGCGGGCTGCGAGAAGCCCTGGCTGGTCTGCTGGAAGGTGTCTGCAGTGTCGCAGATGGCAAAGGGCTTTTTGTCGTTGCAGATGGTTTTTTCATAGACCTTGCCTGCCAGGTTGCTGCTGCCGATCATCCAGGCCAGCTGGTTGGAAATGTCCAGAAAGCCACCACCGTTGTAACGCATGTCAAGCACCAGCTCGTTGACGGATCTGCTTTTGAGCAAGGTGATGGCATCAATCAGCTGCTTTTCTGCACTATTGACGCTAAACGAGTTGATCGTCAGATAGCCAACGGTGTTGGTGCCTTGGGTGAAGGTTTGTGCATGGGTCACTGGCGTGATGGCAACGCTCTGTGAGGACACAGCAGTGACGTTGCGTGATGTGCTGCTGCCCACCGACTGGATGCCAAACACGGTGCTTTTTGAAGCGGTGGTCGGAAACAGGGAGGCGTTGAGCTGATCGGGGTTACCGTCGACAACGGCCACGCCGTCCAGGGAGGTAATGGTGTCGCCGCGCGTGATGCCTGCTGTTTCGGCAGGTGAGCCTTTTTCTACATAGGCCACTCGCAGCAGGCGTGGTGGTGTCGACTGGATAAATACCAAGCGAATGCCATAGCCTGATGAAATGCCCGCTTGCTGATTGAGCCGGTCTGCCGTGGGGACGGTGAAGCTGAATTGGTCTACCGGCTTGCCTGACGCTGTACGGTTGGGTGTTTTAAGTGCGGTGAAGTAGGCGTCAAGCGCTCTGTAGTTGCTGCCGCCGTAGGCCGCGGCGGTGTAGTTGGCTGCATTGACGCTGGGCACGTCTTTGTACCAGAGATACACCTCGTTCATCATGTCGCGCACCCAGCTTTTCTCGGTGTCGATCGAGCCGGCCATGTCGCTGGTGTTGGGCCGGGGTGCGGCGCACATCTGGGCTGAACTGCCGCCCGCGCCTCCACCTCCGCCGCCGCCACATGACACTAGCGCAATACCAAGCAGCAGAATCAGGCTGCATTTGAGTCCAGCGCCGAAAAATGAAGATTTCGCAGACAGCATAGTTTCCCTTGCGTGGGTGGTTGGTAGTCGGCAAATACTACCACGCTGAGGCTAGGCAGCGCGCTGGCGCAAGGCTATCACCCCCGTGCTGAGCGCGGTGCCCAGAATAATCACAGCGCCCCAGACCAGCATCGCACCGGTTACTTTTTCATTCAACAGTACGGCGCCATAGAGCACACCAAACACCGGGATCAAAAAAGTCACTGCTACGGCACGTGCGGGGCCTGCGCGCGCAATCAGGCGAAAGTACAGTACATAGGCCACGGCGGTACAGAAAAAGGCCAGCAGCAGCACGGCCAGCCAGGCCTGCAGGCCGGGCATCTGGGCAGGCAGCGTGAAGGCAGCGGGCAGCAGCAGTACCAGGCTGGCACCGAGCTGGCTGCCCGTGGCGCTGGCCAGGGGCGGCACGCCCTGCAGATACTTTTTGGTGTAGCTGGCGCTGATGCCGTACAGCAAGGTGGCGGCCAGGCAGGCCAGCACGGCAAAGCCTGCGGCGCTGGCCCCGGGCTTGAACGAGGCTTTTTCCCAGGCCAGGGCGGCCACGCCCACAAAGCCAATCACCAGGCCCAGGCTGCGCGGCCCGGTGAGCTTGTCGCGAAGCCATAGCCAGGCCACCAGCGCGCCCCACAGCGGCGTGGTGGCGTTGAGGATGGAGGTGAGGCCCGTGGTGACATGCAGCACCGCAAAGCCAAACAGCGCAAACGGCAGGCCGCTGTTAAGCGCACCCACGACCATGATGGGGCCCAGCTTGTCGCGCAGCGCCTGGGCGTGGCCGCGCCATACCAGCAAAGGCACCAGGAACAGTGAGGCCAGCAGCACACGCAAAAACGCGGTAACCAAGGGGCCAAACTCCGAGGCCCCCATCTTCATTAATAAAAACGAGGCGCCCCAGATGGCGGCCAGCAGCACAAAGTCAATCAAGATGGCCAATTGCATAGATATTCAGCGTGTAAGTTGTGATCACAGTATGCTGCAAAAAATGTAGCGATGACGCCCGGATTGATGAATCCGGGCAATGCGTTCAATGCGTTTTCTACATCAAACCTCACACCAGACGGGACTGGCGCGGCTGTGCATCCAGCACGCCTTCAAGCTGCAGCAGCGCGGTTTTACGCGCAAGCCCGCCCGCATAGCCAGTCAACGCGCCGCCTGCGCCCAGCACACGGTGGCAAGGCACGATGACGCTGATCGGGTTGCGCCCAACGGCAGCGCCTACGGCGCGCACCGCCTGCGGGTTGCCCAGGCGCTGGGCGAGGGCGCCGTAGCTGCAGTGCGCGCCTTGGGGAATGTCCAGCAGGGCTTGCCACACCGACTGCTGAAACGCCGTGCCTGCGCGCAGATCCAGCGGCAGTTCAAAGCGGCTGCGCTGCCCGGCAAAGTACTGCTGCATCTGCAGCACCGCCTGGTCGATGGTGGCATTGCTGCCAGTGGGCCAGCCCTGCATGTCGGGCTGGTGTTTTTGGCCGTCAAACCACAGGCCGCACAGGCCTTGGTCGGTGGCGGCCAGCAGGATGTCGCCCAGTGGGCTGGGGCTGCGGTGCAGCAGGGGAAAAACAGTCTTTTTAAGCATCACATCGGCCTCCAAGTCAATAGAATATCGCGGGAGAAGCTATTAAAAATATAGCAATAAGCATCAATAGGTAAGTCATGCATTGGCCCCATACAAGCTGTGCCAGGCGCGCAGCACGGCGTAGCTGCGCCAGGGCCGCCAGGCTTGCGAAGCGGCTTCTGCGGCCTTGGCAGGGTTTTTGGCTTCGCGCACGCCCAGTGCGTTGTGCAGCGCCACATCGCCCGCTGGGAAGGCGTCGGGCCAGCGCAGCGCACGCATGGCGATGTACTGCGCGGTCCAGTCGCCGATGCCGGGCAGGGCCTTGAGCTGATCTACGGTGTCTTGCATACGGGCGGGGGTGTTCAGATCCAGCGCGCCACTGCTGACCGCCTGCGACAGAGCGATGATGGCCGCCTGGCGCTGCTTGACGATGCCCAGCTGGCCCAGCTCATCGTTGCTGGCCTGCGCCAGGGCTGCGGGCGCGGGAAACAGGTGGGTCAGCTGTGCAAAAGGCGTACTGATCGGCGTGCCAAAGCGCTGCACCACGCGCTGCGTCAGTGTGCGGCCAGCTGCTACGGTGATCTGCTGGCCCAGGATGGCGCGGATAGCCACCTCAAAGCCGTCCAGGCTGCCCGGCACACGCAAGCCCTCGGTGCCTGCAAAATGCGCGCCCAGCACTGCGTTGATGGCTTTGGGGTCTGCGTCCAGATCCAGCGCCGCGCGTGTGCGGGCAATCACCGTGGGCAGTGCGGCCTGTAGGCCTTCGCTGACTTCCAGGTGCACCACTGGCAGCGCTGCATCAAAGCCAAAACGCACCCAGCCCGCGTGCACCTGGCCAGCTATTTGTATGGAAAAAGTGCGTGCAGCCCAATGAATAGTCGCGGGGGCAGCTACTATTTCGATAGTATCCAACTGCCGCTTGCGCCAAAATCCCAGCATGGCTTCCACATCGTAGGGCGGGCGGTAGCCCAGCTGGACCTTCACTATCGCCTCGCCATTGCCAGGCTGCCCTTGGGCGGCGTGCTTGCGCAGCTGGGTGGGTGCCAAGCGGTAGTGCGCCATGAACGCTGCGTTGAAACGCCGCAGGCTGGCAAAACCGCTGGCCAGGGCTACCTGGGTGATGGGCAGGCGGGTGTCGGTCAGCAGCTGCTTGGCGCACAGCAGGCGGCGCGTCTGCAGGTATTGCAGCGGGGCTACGCCCAGATGGGCTTCAAAAATCCGCCGCAGATGCCGGTCGCTGACCCCCAGCGCAGCCGCTACGCCGGCCACAGTGGGTGTGCCTTGCGCCCCCAATGCTGGCGCACCAGTCTGTGCGCTGGCCGGCCCGTGGCCCTGAAACAGGCTATCCAGCAGATGCGCCGCTTGTAGAGCCAGGGTATGCGATGCATCCTGCGTAGACCAGATCAGAGAATGCGGGGCCAACTCGGGCCGACAGCGCATGCAGGGCCGAAACCCCAGCCGTTCGGCCTGCGCCGCATGCATCACAAAGCGGCAGTTCTCACGCCGGGGCGCCTTGACGCGGCAGACGGGGCGGCAGTAAATGCCGGTGGAGGTGACGCAGGTAAAAAAGCACCCATCAAAGCGCGCATCCCGGCTCAGCGCGGCTTGGTAATAGGTGTCGTCAGAATCCAAAGTCATGGCCAGATGGTACGCCAAAACGCTTTTTAAACTAGCCGTTTTCGGACGTGTCAAAACTGCGCCAGCAGGCAGGCTAGCGGCCAGAGATGTCTGCATCAAAACCAATGGAGGCGTTTTTGAATAGGCGGCAGAACAAAAGACTTATCTGTTAGCTATTTGCTGCCCGTCGATAGACTTCTACCGTCTCGTCAACACAGCGCTGCCACGAATAAGTGGCAGCTACACGCAGTCCTGCTGCAACTGCAGTTTGCCGCCAGATATCATCCGTCAGGCCTTTTTCCAATGCAGTGCAAAATTCAGCGATATCGTCAGGGTTCACCATCAAGGCAGCGCCCTGAGTTACTTCAGGCAAACAGGACTGTTTTGACACCACGACGGGCACGCCGCATGACATGGCTTCAATGGGTGGCAGGCCAAACCCTTCATAGGTTGACGGGTAAACGAACAGTGCAGCGCCAGCGTATAGCAGCGGCAAATCCTGCTCCGATACATAGCCTAAATGCTTTACCCAGCCTTGAGTTTGGGCTTGGTTGATCTCAGATTGCAGCGCTTGGCTTAGCCAACCGTCGGTGCCGGCCATGACCAGCGGGTAAGTTTTGCGCAAACTATCGGGCAGCAAACGCCATGCGGCCAGCAGTTGCGCTACTTTTTTGCGCGGCTCCAGGGTAGACACGCACAGCGCATAATTGTGGGGTACTAGGCCATACCGCTGCAGTGGTGCGGCAATATGCCTATCTTCCACAGGCCTGTAAGCTGCTGACACCCCGAGTGGCACCGCAGTCACTTTGCTGCTTGGCAAGCCAGTGAACGTTATTACTTCAGCGCGCGTGGTGTGTGAGTCAGTTATCACCTGGGAGGCCTGCGATACTGATCGTGCAAAGTCTCGCTCAAACTGCTTTATTCTTTCTGCGGGGTGAGTTTCGGGAAACTTAAATACTGATAGGTCATGGACAGTTATTACCCCATTGTTTACCCATGTCGGCAAAAAGAAATTAGGCCCATGAAAAATACTGCCTTTGCATGCCATCGACATACTCCAGTTGCGCAGCCTGCGAGGCAACCCAAAGCGCGGTTCGCGGGCTTTGCCTGTAGCCGGTGCGAGCTGTAGTAGGCGAGCCGGTTGGTCTACCCACCGGCTATTGCGGTAAAAACGAGTCTGTTGCAGTTGCGGATGTGATGGCAACCTTTGCGCGAGT
Organism: Polaromonas sp.; assembly: GCA_013297865.1. GTDB lineage: Bacteria > Pseudomonadota > Gammaproteobacteria > Burkholderiales > Burkholderiaceae_C > JAAFIP01. The sequence goes on from JAAFIP010000002.1 coordinate 59,867, forward strand.
TCCCATGTGTAACGCCCTATGCCGGTTAATTTTGGCGATAGGGCTTCCACAGAAAAAACTAGCCTCAAGCTTTTTGCTCCAGCATCCAGCGCAAAGTGTCTTGCAGTGCAATCTCTGGCACCATCCCCACAACAGCATCAAGCTTGGCGCGGCTGCCTAGCAAAGTTTTTACCTCGTTAGCCCGCACAAATGCCGGATTAACGCGCACTTCAAAATCATGGCCAGAAATCTGACGCACCATGGTAAGCACATCGTCCAGCGTCCACGCTTTGCCTGAGCATACGTTAAATGTTTGACCCACAGCAGCAGGTGTGTCTAGCAAGCGCTGGTATAGCTGAACCACGGAGCGCACATCTGAAAAATCTCGAGCCACATGTAGATTGCCCAGTTCTATCACTGGAGCGCGCCGTCGAATATGGCTTACTATTTTGGGTATCAAAAAGCTTTCCGCCTGGCCCACACCAGTGTAGTTAAACGGGCGGCTAAGCACGATAGGCAAGCGGTCTGCATACAAGCGGGCTACATATTCCATAGCCAACTTGCTCACTGCATAGTCGTTGGCAGGGGCGGGTGGCGTGACTTCATCCAGCACACCGCCAACAGAGTTGCCATACACATTGGCACTGCTGGCCAGCAGCACAGACTGCAAAGGTGCTTTGCTGCTGGCCAAAGCCTCAAGCAAGTTGCGCGTGCCTACGACATTGGTGGCGTAGATGGCGGCTACATCACCATGCGCTACAAACGATATGGCGGCCAGGTGAGCTACTTTATGGGGTTGCACATCGCGCGCAACCTCGGCCAGACCAGCAGCATCTGCCAAATCTACTACATGCAAGGTATGCACGCCAGCAATACTGCCAGCCATGGGTTCGCGTATCAGGCCATGCACTTCGTGGCCAGCTTTGTGCAGGGCCACGGCTAGATAGCGGCCAGTGAAGCTATCGGCACCAGAAATTAAAACTTTACTCATGTTTGCCCATCTTGTAGCGCCATGCGTCGCGCCTTCACGAAGGCTAAAAGGAGAAACCAGTTTGGTTGCGGCGCAGGTCAGCGTCCACCATCATCTGGCAAAGCTGCTCCAACGTGGTCTTAGGCTCCCAGCCTAGTTTGGCTTTGGCGCGCTCGGGGTTGCCTATCAGCAGCTCTACCTCAGCAGGACGATAAAACTTGGGATTGACACGCATCACTGTCTTACCAGTCGCTATGTCTACTGCGGTTTCGTTTTCAGCCTGACCTTTGAAGTCCACTGCTATGCCAGCGCCCTTAAAAGCCATGCGCACAAAGTCACGCACGGTCTCGGTGCGGTTAGTGGCCAGTACAAAGGTGTCAGGTTCGTCAACTTGTAGCATGCGCCACATGCCTTCCACATATTCCTTGGCATAGCCCCAGTCTCGCTTGGCATCTATATTACCTAGCTCCAGGCACTCTAACTGGCCCAGCTTGATCTTGGCTACGCTGTCGGTAATTTTGCGGGTGACAAATTCGCGGCCACGCAGGGGACTTTCGTGGTTAAACAAAATACCGCTGCTACCAAAAATACCATAGCTCTCACGGTAGTTGATGGTCATCCAATGGGCATATAGTTTGGCTACGCCATAGGGGCTACGTGGATAAAAAGGAGTATTTTCAATCTGCGGCACGGCCTGCACTTTGCCAAACATCTCCGAAGTACTTGCTTGGTAAAAGCGTACCTTGGGGTTGACTATACGAATAGCTTCTAGCAAGTTGACTGGGCCAATACCTGTAATCTCCGCAGTAGTGATGGGCTGCTCGAACGATACACCTACAAAGCTCTGAGCAGCAAGGTTGTATACCTCTGTTGCACCTGTGGTTTGTAAGAGGCGAATGCTGGCTGACAGATCAGTCAGGTCATATTCAACCAAGTGTAAATTGGGGTGCTTAGCTACACTTTGCTCTTCAATACGCCAAAAGTTAACCGAGCTGGTACGGCGGTAGGTGCCGTAGACTTTATAACCTTTAGACAATAGGAGCTCCGCCAAATAGGCGCCGTCTTGGCCAGTAATGCCGGTAATTATTGCGGTTTTCATATTGCTTTTACTAGATAAATTTTTAATTTACTTGCTCAATTTCAAGGGAATCGCTGCTTTTAACTTGGTGCTCTAACTGAACTCCTCTAAGATATTCGCGAAATGATTCACCTACCACCGGATGCAGCAAAGCCAGTTCGACAGTAGCCGCTAAAAAGCCTTCTTTGGTGCCACAATCGTATCGCTTGCCAGCATATTCAAAAGCATAAACTTTCTCTTCAGAAAGTAATGCGGCAATGCCATCAGTAAGTTGCAGTTCACCCCCTTTGCCGCGGGGTTGACTTCTGATTTTATTAAACACAGCTGGGGTAAGTATGTAACGACCAGCTACTGCCATGCAGGAGGGAGCCTCGTTTGGTTCCGGCTTCTCTATAATGCGGTTAATTCTATGCAGCCCATTTCTCACTACATCCCCAGCAATAATCCCATATCGTTTGGTGTGCTCCAGGGGCACAGCTTGTATTGCCAGTATAGAGCTTTGCAGATCTTCAAACTGCTTCACCATTTGGCCCAGCACAGAAGAATTAGTATCTCTGCTAACCATTAAATCATCTGCCAGCAATACCGCAAATGGCTCGTCACCAATTAAATGTTCAGCGCAGAGCACAGCGTGTCCTAAACCGAGGGTACGTGATTGCCGCACGTAGCTGCAGTCCATATCATTTGGTTGAACTGCACGTATCATGCGCAGCAGATCTTCCTTGTGAGCGGCTTCCAGTTCGCACTCAAGCTCATAAGCCGTGTCAAAATGATCTTCAATTGCACGTTTATTTCGACCGGTCACAAATATCATATGCCTGATGCCGGCTGCATAGGCTTCTTCAACAGCGTACTGAATTAACGGTTTGTCCACTATGGGAAGCATTTCTTTTGGTTGTGCTTTGGTCGCTGGCAAAAACCGCGTACCTAAACCGGCAACTGGAAACAATGCTTTGGTGATCTTCACTTGCTTCTGCACAAAATCTCCCACTCCCATGCGTGTTGGACAATGGTTTTCAAATCAGGGTATTGAGGCACCCATCCTAATTCAGACCTGGCGCGCTTCGCGTCGGCTACCAGGCGATCTGGGTCGCCTGGGCGACGGGCGGCTTTGACAACAGGTATCCTTCTCCCAGTCACGGAAACTGCTGCATCGATAACCTCTTGCACGGAGTAACCTTCCCCATTGCCCAAGTTGTACGCAGCAGACTGCCTATTTTCAGATAGTCTGTTCAAAGCCAACAAATGTGCCTTGCACAAATCGGTAACGTGAATGTAGTCCCGCAAACAAGTACCGTCAGGCGTATTGTAGTCCGTACCAAACACATTAATACTCTCCCTGCGTCCAGAAGCGACCTGCAAAATTATTGGAATAAGGTGTGTCTCTGGGTCATGTCGTTCACCCAGCTCACAGTCCGGATCTGCTCCCGCAGCATTAAAATAGCGTAACGAGACTGACTTCAGGTTATAGGCGGAATCATAGTCAGACAGAATATTTTCTATCATCAGTTTGCTACGCCCATACGGATTAATGGGCTGCTGCAGGTGTGCTTCATCGATTATCCCCTGCGTGGGTGTACCAAAGGTAGCAGCAGTCGACGAAAAAATAAAACGCAGCACGCCATGCTTGATCATCACATCCAGCAGTGTCAGGGTATTGGCTACATTGTTGCGGTAATACTTTGCAGGGTCTACCGTAGATTCGCCAACTATGCTTGCTGCAGCAAAATGCATTACCGCATCAAAATGGTGTTCAGAAAAAAGCTGATCCAGCAGAGGTGCATCAGCCATGTCGCCGATCACTAAAGTGCCATAGCGCACGGCATCAGCATGGCCGGTGGACAGGTTGTCAAGTGTTACTACTTGATGTCCTGCGAGATGCAGCATTTTGACCATGTGAGAGCCAATGTATCCTGCACCACCAATAATAAGAATATTCACTAGTTAACCTGCTATTTAAAATACTTAAATAAATGTCACTTTTGATTATTATTCTGATTGTTTTGTGAAGAGGTTACTTCGTATGCAGAGGCGCTAAAGAACAGTACTTGATCATCGTTGGAATTTGCATTTTTCTTTCCAGTAGCTTTAACGGAAAGTATATGTACGACACCAATATCAAGATCACGAAATACTAGGCGTTTAAAACCACCGAACCTGCTATAGAGGTCGACTTCTTGACTCTTTCCACCAACACTCACCTCCGCAAAACCACTCCAATCATGCATCCATAGTAAAACTATTAGCTGATTCCCAGAAAATTCAATGCGGATTTCGCCACCTGCTTTAGTCATATGTGCTGACAATCCAGCGTGAATGGGAAGTTCTTGCCAAGTGCCACTGCATCGAACAGAAGCGCTATTTAGACGAAAAGTGGATCTAATATAAGCGGACGGCAAATAGTCGGTGCGAGCTTTAGCCATCACAATAAAACCGGAGGCATCTTTGGGGCTTTCAATTAAAGCCCCAGCCCAGCGACTTGCGAACTCTGGGTCTGTAATTTTTTGATCAATTTCAGGATGAAGAGACAAGTTATAGCCTTGCCAAACTATTGTTTCGAAACGAGGGGCCAGATACGAACCCAATTCTTCATAGCCCATAAGCGCGATATGCTCTGGTCCAACAGCATATTCAATACCAAAAACTCTGTAAAACCACGGATTAGGATTTGGAGTTGTCAAAATTAAAATACCACCGGGCTTTAACACTCGATGAATTTCATCTAAAAAAACATCCGTATTCTCCACGTGTTCAATGCACTCCCCTGTAAAAAAAATGTCTATTGAATGATCTGTGAGAGGAAGCGTCAAGCCGTCAGATACAAGATATCTAAATCGATTTTCATAGGCAAAATTACCATTGCGTGACAGATTTTCAGACATCGCGACGGCTTCTGGAGATATGTCAATACCAATAGCTAATTTGCATTGATGAAGCTTTGGATAGACGCAAGCGAATCCCCAAGAACCAGTACCAAAATCTACCACGGTCTGATTTTGTATATCCCCGATCGGTAGCTTATCGAGTAGTTCAATCCGCGTGTTGTGGGCGGCATTAAGCATTACCGTTAAGGAGTCATAGATTGAACCAGTTTCAGCGCTCAGTGCGAACTGCTCATCGAAATATGCTTTGAAATTTTCCATTCGTTGATCTCGCAATTACTTGATTGCACGAATTTTTACACTCGGAGCAAAATTTGCTTTTTCTTGATTTGTAGAAAGAGCATCAAATTCAAATAGCAGCGAATAAAGCTGCTCTGTTTTTTCTGCTCCTAAATTTTTGAAATCTGCAACGTATTTAGTTACCCAAGAAAAAAGATGGGAAAAATCACCGTGTGTAGTTACTTGTACCTGCGAGCAGTCTTTAAAAAGCAGCTCTGCTCCCCATGGCGTAACGTTAAAAAAATGATATGGTCGACAGTGAAGTGGTTGCATGAACGCGATCTCGCAATTGACAATTGCCCCACGTTTTGCTACTCGAATCAACTCGCTCGCAGCTGCAAATGGATTAGGTACGTGCTCAATTACCGCTTGACTAAGTACATAGTCAAAAGTATTGTCAGCAAAAGGCAGCGATTGACCATCGCCAAAGACGTCCGGGTATGTAGAAAACTCATATTCAACATTTAAGTATCTAGCATCAGATAGTTGTCGCTTACCGCCTCCAACGTCAATAACTCTTGCGTTCTCAGATAGATTGGATATGTCATTAAGAAAATCATCTGGAAACGGGTTGGCTAGCGAACCACTAGCCAACGGATTTGATTTACCAGAATCGGGTCCATCAATATATACACTTTTCAACAGAAGCTGATACGCCTTAGAGGATTCATTTTTTTGTTTAGTAGTTCGTATGATAACTTGATGAAACTCTTTATTTACGTTGGCAACTATCTCTGAAGCAACGAGATTAGTTTCGTGTGATATGAAGCAATCGTCGCGAAACGCAACTCTTCCATCGATGAGTATCTCAATTTCTCCCATCCACGGATTTTTGTAGTAGTGAATTGCTAGGGTAGCAAACTCTGCCTGGAAGGAAATTTCAGCATTATGCTCATCAGGCTTTGAGTTGAAGAGCAGACCTTGATCTACACGTCGCACGTTGCCAGCACATCTGGCTGATATTTCATCAAGGGATAACTCAAACAGAGAACAATTTTCGCGGACAACAGGTTGAACTACCTCTTGGAAGATGCTGCCTGAGTAGATGCCATGAGGAAAGTATTTTCTCAAGTGCGCCGAGAGATTAGTTAGTACTCCGCGAAAGTTGAATTTATATGCCTCTATAGTGGCCAATACTATGTTAGAAGTTTTGTCTGTTAATAGTGCGTCTCGTAGCAAGCCGTCTTCTATGGTTAACGGAATAATTTGATAATTACCGTAAACTTTCGGATCGAGAGTATTAATGATACTGGCGGCTTTTGGCGTCAAAAAATAGTTGTGCATAGTATCTATTCGTGTTCCGTTTTGGAAGCGATTAATCTCTGTCATGGGTAGTAATTTTCAGGCAATCATTTTCAACTTTCCCGCACAGTTTTGAGTACAACTGTACAGCTCTAATGGCTGACTTTCTCGAACTGAAATGCTGAATTTGTTCTAACGCCCCCCTGGATAAACGATCTCTCAATTTCTCGTCGGTCAACACCCGCGTAACGCAATGTGCGAGTTCAGCAGAGTCTTCGGAAGGGAATAGGAGTCCAGAATGATCGTGCGAAACAACTTCTGGTATTGCAGCAGCTCTAGTTGCAATTACTGGAACTCCGTGAACGAAAGCCTCTAGAGGAACCAATCCAAACGATTCATAACGGGATGGAAATACAACGCAGTAAGCGGCATTGAGTAGTTTCTCTCGAGTTGAATCCTCTACTTCGCCTAGAAAGTGAACTCGCTTTAAACTATTCGAGGAAATCATTCCGCGCGACCGCACTTGCCAGTCTTCAACGTCACGGCCAGCAATTACGATATGTGCATTTGAATCTGCTACTAGTATCTGATCAACGGCAGCCAGAAACACATCGATTCCTTTACGACTTTCTAAGCGACCAACAAACAATACAATTTTTGCATTCTTTGGCACATTGATAGTAATGCCATTAGCCTCGCCGAGTGATGCGTAGCCAAAATTAACGTCAAAGAATGCCCAGTATGCTATGCCGCAATGTGAGCGGTCCCATCTGGAATCAGTTGTAAGCCCATACTCTTTGAAAATGGTATCAGCAATAGATTCACTGATTGGCACAATAGCATTCGCATTGTTGATCATAGATAGCTCTGCTTCCGAGTAAAGCGCTGCCTCTCTATCACCTACTTGCCAACCATTCATGCGCGACGATACCGGAAACGGCGTAACTAATCGCACTACGAGTGGCGGGCGTTGATCTGAAGGGATCAAAGAAAACGCTAAAGCTTCGCTGTCCCAAAGCGCAGTTTCGACAATGCTAATAGGCTGCGTTTCGTGTAACTTTGCAAGTGCATGAAGCGCACTAGTTGACCAGTTCACATTGTTAACAAAACCATTTGCACCCAGTGCGTCCGAAGTGCTCAAATGGCGTTTTGCATACACCACAGTAAAACGTCCACGCTTGTAAATAGAATCATTATCACTGGGAATGATTACCGAGACTTCGTGCCCCATAAGCAATAGTTCGCTAGCCAAATGGTAGTAGAGAGTACCAACACCGCCGCCACGAGCAAAAGGTGGAAATTCTTTTGAAATAATGCAAATATGCAGACGATGAATATCTCTACCAATCAAAGGATGATCGGCAGGACGTGTGAAAATTTGAAATGTACCAGGTACTTTTTTCAGCAACCTTGTGCGGGGAAAATGCTTTGCGTCATCGAGACCTTGCTTGAATCCTAACCGAATTGCCTCGACATACTCTGCGTAATCCTTTGGCGTTATCTCGCCCGCATCACGGCCCGCCGTGATCGGGAGAATACGCTCCTTATTCATCCTGGCGTCTATATAGTCTGTCAGTTCTTTACCTTTATAACCAGAGTATGCAGCAATGTAGTAGGCGGTGTTTTTACAAATTGTGAACCAGTTGTATTTGTATTTACCGCCGCGATTGTGGCTTTGTGCAAATTCATGGCGAAGGTATAAGTTCTCACAATAACTTATCAACTGATTTTGAAGTTGTAGACGATAGCAAAGCTCAGACTCGTCAAGGTAGTAATCAAACTGCTCGTCAAAACCATTCGTCTTGTGCAAAGCCTCGGCATTAAAAGCGCAATTGGTACCTGTTGGATATCGTTGCCAACCGTTGTTACCAATTTCTGTAGAAGGAATACTAACCCAAGCCTCAGCCAAACTATTTACACCATTGTCTTGAGCTTGAAATTCAAGAGATCCAGCGTAATAAGCTGGGCCACCCAAACCGGCTACAGTTAGTGGACGTCGGGAGAATTCAAGAATAAGAGTATCAACCCAGTCGTCAAAGGGCAATGCATCGTCATCAATAAAAGCTACGATATCCCCATCAGAAAGTTCGATCCCAATATTGCGTGATTTTGAAAGATTTCGCTCAGGATTATTGCCAAGCTTAATTTTCCCTGCGTACTTTTGCAAAACTATAGCGGTGTTATCTGTGGAAGGACCGTTAACAACTACTACCTCAAAATTTTGATTGGTTTGATATTGCAAATAGTCTAGACATCTCTCTAATAAATCACCACGGTTGTAAGTACATATCACAATGGACACTGTTCGATAGCGATCCTTTTTCGGCAGTGCCAGGCTAAGACCATTGATGAGGTGATGAGTTACTTCAGAGCTAGAAAATCTTAAAGCATTACTTTTCTGTTGCTCTAACGTTTCTTGGTACATCTTTTTGTCACTTAGCAAATCTACAATAGCGTTTTGCAGCTCATGTTTTGTGGTGCAAGTAGTAGCGGCATTACCTAGTGTTTCGCCTATGGCAGTATTAGTTAAAGCTACAACGACCAAATTTCGATGTGCTGCCTCTATCAAGGGAACTCCAAAGCCTTCATGCTCGCTAGCAGAAACATATAGTGATGCACGTGCAAAATAATCCTCTACTTCGGCATCGGCGACCTTGCCTGTTATCACTACAAAGTCGGAAAGTCCAAGGTGACTAATTTGCTGGATTAGCTCTCTGTAATAAGGATCAGTTGCTTGCCAGCCACCTACCAAATACAGTTTGTTGGCCAAAGCAGGATGCTGTTTTCTGACATTTGCGAAGAGATGAACTAGGCTAGCTTGTCCTTTGTTCGAAGCAATACGACCCAAAAACATCCAAGCTCCGGCTTCTCTTGTTTGAGAGGCTTTCTTCTCGATGCGACTGGGAGTAACTACAATGGGGACTGTCACACATACTTTTGGACTGATACCTGCTTCGATTAATTCTTGTAGGTTGTAATTGCTGTCGCCCCAAAAGTAGTGAAAATCACGAATGATTTGCTGTAGCTGTTCTCGCCCTTGCAAGCAGTGTTCGTAAAGGGCTGTTCCCTTTTTAAAAAAAGAATGCGGTGTTATATTGTGATAGAGGCAAATCTTAGTACAGCGTAGCTGCTGAAGGTACGGGAGCGCATATTGCGAATGGCCTGAAAAGTGCAGAATAACGATATCTTCATCGGTCGGCTTAAGTTCATGCAGATCAACGCAAGCATCACGCATTTTTTCGTGATGCCACTTCGAATATAGCCTAGTCTCAATGCCCAATCGCCGCAACATGCCATCAAGCGCTACAGCCTGATTTGAAACTGCGTCTGCGAAATCCAAAGCCTCCATGACTTGAAAGACGCGCCCTTTGAAATTTGTGTCCAGAATCATATAAAACTTTATTTGCGTTAGGATTGTGTGTGCTGAGCGCGAGTATCGCGTTAATGCAGAGATAGTTTTAATGCTTCCTTGGATTGCATTACTAATGCTTTAAGCTGGGCTATCACTTCTGCTGGGGACGCGGCTTCAAAAATGATAGGGGTTTCTAGTATAGAAAGAGTATGTGGTGCTGGAGCTTCCGGCTTAATTACTGTAATTTGTTTTGGGCGTGTGTTATTTGCAGCAACAGTATCCAGGGATTGAATGCTCTCCAGCACTTTAGAGATACTGTTGTCAACGATTGCAGACCTACGGTTGTATTCGTTGCTAACTTCTACCAGTTGATTTTCCAGGCCACGCAGCTTCTCGTTGCTTTCCTGTTGAAAATCAATAAGCCGATTTTCAATAATGCGCAATTTCCGTTCAATTAGGCTGTCGCTTTCGCCGCGCTCAAGCCATTTGAAAATCCATCCAAACAACAGAGATTGACCTCGTGTGTAACGTTTAATTGCAGTATCCAGCCCAGGCAGCTCAGCAGCATTTACTTTGCCCTCTGCAGAGTGCCGCAGCTGCTTCAGAACCCCGATTTTTGTAAAACCACTTCGCAGGCGATGCATGTAGTACTGCAAACCTTCAGGATCTGGCGAGCGATTGAGTAGTGTGTAATAGGCTGCGTCTACAAACTCCCGCCCATTCCATGCCATTAAATGATCTAGTGTTTGAGCTTTGGTTGGCGAGCCCGTTTGTTTTGTGGATTTGTGTGGAGTCATTTCGCGTACGGTACTGTTTTGCTGTCTAGGGGGTGCTGCTGCAAATTCTTGGGTCGAAAGAGTGACTTGGCTAGGCGTTTGGGTAGTAATTGCGGGCGATACTCCGCCAAGTTTTGGGGGCGGGCCGCGTGAGGATAGTCTGCGTAAAGGTTCCGAAATCCGCCATGTAAATGTGCTGCGAATGTCATCTAGTGACTTCTGGGCAGTGTTTAACAGATGTGTTTGCAGGATTGCGTTTTGTCGTTCATTTTTTACTTCTTCTTCCAAACGAGTTTGTAGCTGCGAAAGCTGCAGTTCGTGTGATTCTGTCATTAGGCGGACAGCAGCAGCGAATTGTGTGCGTTCATCTAGAATTTTCTGCAATAGAGTCTGTTCATTGCCAACCAGTTCTGCAATCCGCTTTTGAGCACCATCATAATTACGCTGTGCAATAGCCGAGGCCGCGAGGGCTGCATCTACATTACTCTGCAAGGATGCGAGTTGTGCAGAACTTGCCTCTGCTTGGTGACTTGCTATCGCTAGAAGTTCTTTGAAATTCTGCTCTTTCTTTTCGGCTTCTGATTGAATATGATTTATTTGCTCTTGCAATAAATACTCGCTCTTGGTAGCAGATTCCTTTGTTTGGTTGAGGAGGGCTACGGCGGTTTGAGTTTCCAAGCGTAGTCTGTTCTCTAGTTCTAGAAAAACTGCATCTTGGTCATGCAGCCTAGACTCCATAGTCTGTATTGCAATTTTGCTATTACTCAATTCATGCTGGACTTCTGCTAGTGATCTGTGCGCGGCTTCGTTCAGTAACACTTGCTTACGCTGCAATTCGACAATTTGCAAGTGCAATACCTTTTGTGCCGCCCGATGTTTTTCATTAATTTCTGAACAAAAGGGTGCAGAAGAATTCCCAGCTAACGAAAAATTATCGAAAACATTGGGGCCTGACTTAAAGGCGGCAGCTAACGCTTGGTGTTCTGGGGAGACATAGTATCGGTTTAGTCCGTCAAAATATACATGTCTATAGCCCTTCTCCAGTAGACAATGCTCCCAAATAGCGTGACTTTCAATTGTCGTCAGAGGTAAGGTACTTTCGACAACCACTATCCAAGGCAAGGCTTTGCTAGACCGCCAGCTTTTGAGCACCTGATACTCCATGCCTTCTACGTCAATCTTGAGCCAATGGATGTCTTTTGATAACGCGCGGGCAAGTACTTGTTCTAGAGTAATGCATGGGACAGTAATGGCTTGAACGTTAAAACCCCTTTCAATATGAGAGCGGGCAGTTTTCACATCGCCAGTAGAGAGGCCGCCACCAGGGATTTCGTGCAGAACGATGGACCCGCTCATATCATTGACAGCGGCTTGAATGACTATTTCATCTGGGCGATCCTGTCGCAATTTTTCAGCATAAGTTGAGGTGGCTTCTACGTGTATTCCGCGCCAGCCTTTGTCATAAAAAGCTTTACTTACTGAGTCTATAACTGGGTCTTGTGCACCGATGTCTATGTAGTGGCCTTTTGATACATTGGCCAAAGCACGCCAAAGCATGACGTCTTCAAAATTTTGAGCATACGAGATCATCGTCATACGGATTTCTCAGTAAGCAATTGATTGTTGGATGTTATCTCAATTGGGACTACACCTTTGCCATAATCTGGCAGGTCCAATGCAATGACGAGTTGGTGAGCAGAGTGCTGCCATGTTGTTAGGCCTCGTGCGGGAGCTTCGTTTATTCTTGGTGATGATGGTGCCAGTAACCAGGCGCTAATAGCCGTTGCCAAATCAGGAGGATTGTCGCGGTCAAAATAGCTTACAAGTGGTATCGTCGTCTCACGAAATACAGGTATGTTGCGCGCCAATACAGGTTTGCCATGAATAGCCGCCTCGATTAACGGCAGGCCAAAACCCTCTGCGTGCGATGCGATCAATATACCGCTGCAGGCAGCGTATAGGCGTACCAAAAATTCATCACTAGCGTCTTCAAGCCAGACAAGTCGTCTCCCCATTTGAGGATGAGTTCTGAGCTGTGCTTGTAAGACATCTGTCTTCCATCCGGCTTGCCCCACAATCACCAGGATTGGTGCGATGTCCTGTTTTTTCCATAGCAGATCAAACGCTGAAAGTACTTGATCGTGCGCTTTCCGAGGCTCCAGAGTCCCTACCATCAGTACAGATGGCGTGCTGCGAAGGCGCGCAAGTAAAAAATCTGCGTCTGGGGGTACGCCACCACTAGGTGCACTAGCGTTTATATCAGCCCCTAGAGCAATGGTTCGTGCAGGCAGTGCAGCAGGAGGCAGGTGGAACTTAGCAACCAGCCATGCCCCTAACTCAGTCTTCACCGTGTCGGAGATGCAAACAACGCTGTTAGCATAAATCGCAACCCAATGAATCCAGCGCCGAAAGTTACGCGCGGTCTTATCGTTAAACCAAGCAGGATGCTGTAACGGCAACAAGTCATAAACGATTACATGTACCTTAACGCCTCTCTTTTTCCAGCTAAGCACTTGCCTCTGGTGGCGTGGCAACAGGTGCGCAGCAAGGTCAAGACCCAAAAATATGTCACCATTTTTTGCAATGACAGTGGTCGCTAGTGTGACGCCAGCACTTTGCGTTGGATTTAGAAAATTGGGATTTGCATAGCAGTACCCTTGCTTTGTGGTGGCATAAACGGGGCGTACACAATAGCCTAATGGTGGTGATTCAAGGAGTTGCAACAATAGTGCGCGCACTACACGTTGTATGCCTGTGCGCGCATCGCTGCGATAAACCACAGACACATCGACTAACAGCTGTCGTGGGGCCGAATCTGTGCTAGCGTCTTGTAGAACGTAACCAGATACGTATTTTCTGGCAAGTCGCGCAGGTAATACCTGAAATAACCAAGCTGGCAAATAATGCGACGTTGGCTTCATGCGCTACCTTGCTCTTGATAGTACTCAAATGCATGATCTACCTGGTCAAAGCTCGCAAGTTTGCCTTTAACCAACACAGCTGCATGTTGGCAATGCGCCTTAATATAGCCAGGATCATGAGAAACAATAATCATTGCACGATCTTTGCGTTTTTCAAAGAGTTCAACACGGCATTTTTCATGAAATCTCGCGTCTCCCACAGCAATAATCTCATCAATCAAAAAGCAGTCGAATTCGACCACCATGCTGATAGCAAAAGCAAGCCGTGCTCTCATGCCGGCTGAATAAGTCTTGACAGGCTCACGCAGGTAGCGACCCAGCTCCGAAAATTCTTGCACAAATGCAATTTTTTCCTCAGCCTTAGTGCCATACACGCGGCAAATAAAGCGTAAATTATCCAAGCCAGTAAGCGTGCCTTGAAAAGCCCCGCCAAAGGCTAATGGCCAAGAGACACTCATGTCACGGCGAATGTGGCCTGCACTGGGCTGCTCAGCACCGCTAATAAGGCGAATGATCGTAGATTTACCTGCGCCATTACGGCCCAAGATGCCGACCTTTTCGCCGGGTTGAACGCTAAGGTTGACATCATCAAGCACAGTGACAGAGCCGTGGCGCGTCCTATAGTGCTTACTGACATGTTCAATATGAATCATTCGGGCATAACCGTGTGGCTAATCTGTCGGGTTTTCGCAAGGCCTAGTAAAGTAAGACCAGTACACACCAATGCCATATATCCAATGTTGTAGTGGGCCTTAAAGGTTGAGCCAAAATAGCCTTCACGTAATAGCTCTACACCATGCACCATTGGCAACAACAATACAAAATCTTGTGCAATAGTAGGCAAAGCGTCCACCATGAATGCTGCCCCCGAAAGCGGAAACAACAAATAAGACGTTGGCCCCCACAACTTTTCGATTATTTCGGATTGTTCACTCCATGCCCCCATTAGCAGCGCAAGTGAGCAGCCAAACCACGCCAACATAAACCAAGCAAACAATACCTTGCCGACGTCTTCAGGCAGTTTAATCCAACCAATCGCTGAAAAAAACAATCCCAGCACTACAAAGGAAATAGTGGCACCACCACCTTCTAGCAGTAATCTTGCAGCGAATATATCCATCACCTTGACGTGTCTGTGGTACATAAGAGCTAGATTTGGGCCAACAGCACTGATGCACCTGCCAGGCATATTGCGCCATAGCAAAACGCTGGAGTAGCCGGTGATGGCGAATGCTACTATTGGTAAATTAGATCCGTGCGCTGCACCTACCATCGTCCATAGCGCTGTGACACCCAATGTGAACATCATGGGCTCGACAAAAAGCCATAAAAAACCAATGTTATGCCGACCAAAACGCGTTAATACTTCACGCATAAGAAGCGCGCCAATTACCCTACGCTGTATATTCCATGAGGTGTTGACTGATGAATAGCCTTGCATAAGCTTCCTAAGCTAGTTCTAGTCTTGATGTTCGCGCACACCAGCTAACAGCATACTCAAAATACTCCAAGCTACTACGCCCAATATTATTGTAGAAAAAATATTGCGAACACGTCTTGGCTCCAGAGCAATATCGGGCATATTAGGTTGAACAATTCTTTCAAGGTAAAGGACTTTACGCCGCGCTTCGTTCTTTGCATTCTCAAGGGATGTCATAGCAGATGCCAATTGCCGATCTGCAAATGCGCGTTCTAGATTAAGTCTTTCAAACTCAGCAGCTTTGTTAGTTAGCGAGTTACCAGCGCTACCAGCTACCTTGGCCATTTCAGTATCAACCTCTTGTTGAAGCGCTGTTACGCGTTTTTGTAATACTGGTATTTGTGGATTGTCAGGAGACAAACTGCGAACTTGTATGAGTTGCATTTTGGATGCAATAAGTTCATCTTGCAGTTTGCTCACTTGCTGCAACTGGAGGGCGGACTGACGGTCGGGGTCAAACACAGCGCGTTGGTTGCGATAGCTGGCCAACGCTACTGCAGCATCTTTGGCTTTTTTTTCAGCTTCGTTCACTTCAGCTTGAGCATACTTCACCAGGTCTTGGCGCCCGCGCTCATTGATTTGATTGACCAGACGCTCGCTCATGGTCAGCAATAGTTCGTTGATTGCTACGGCTTGCTCCGCACTGAAAGCACGAACAGTAAGTGCTGTGATGTTGGATGTGCTATCGTGATTAACAGCAATTTGCTTGACGTAATACTTGTACAGCTCCTCAAAACTATCGCCGTTGAATAGCCCGGGGAATCGTGATACAAAATCAATCTGATTGTTGCTATATGCCTTGGAAACCTGCAGCTTTGCGTCCAGCTCGCGAAGTGCATCCCGAGACATCACAAAGTCATGCACTGAAAAGGCATCATCCTGAGAGCGCGCAAAGCCTGAGCCAGATAATATAGAACCTAGAACGCTGCTGCTTTGCTGCCGCTGTGGACTTCGTACTACAAATCGAGATTCTGAAATATATACATCTGAAGCAACAAGGCCATAGTAAATGATGGAAAGCACCGACGGAACAAAAACCGTTGCAATAAATAAGCGGTTCTTGAGCAAATTGGCGAAGGATTTCAAAGTTGATTTCAAAACGATAGCGCTTTCCGTGCGGCAGTCATAAAGGTACTTATTGTAGTTTGTCCTAATGTCAGCATAGCTTATCTAGCTTCTGCCATAAATATCGTCAAAACGCTTAATATCATCTTCACCGAGATAGTGACCGATTTGCACTTCTACAATGGTTACAGGCTCTTGAGTGAGGTTTTCAAGGCGATGTTTTTGCTGCTTTTGTATATAGACATGCTGGCCTGTAATGTAGTTATCGGTATGCTCGCCAACAGTAATGGTGGCTTCTCCTGCAACAACTACCCAATGCTCAGAGCGGTGTTCATGGGATTGTAGAGATAATCTGCCGCCCGGCTCCACTACGATGTGTTTGATTTGATGTTTAGGGCCTTGACCCACTGATTCATAGGTACCCCATGGACGGCGCACTCTGGGATAGCTGATGGTAATTTCAGGTTGTTGCAGGTTAAGAGATGCCACTACTTCACGCACACTTTGCGTTTCGTCGCGATGCGATATAAGCAATGCATCTGGTGTGTCTATCACTACTAAATCATTTACACCAACGATGGCGACGGTTTTGTTAGCCTGAACAAAGTTTTGATTGGCGTTCACTGATACAACAATAGACTTTGAGTTGTTGGGAGCATGATGCTGGTCGTGGAGGTCAGCAACAGCCGCCCAAGAGCCTAGATCGGTCCACTGAGTATTAAGCGACACCATGGCAACAGCCTCGCTGCGCTCAAACACTGCATAATCAACGCTGGTATTAGGGCAGTCTAGCAATGGTTCAATAGCCAATGTAATGAAATCACCGCGACGTGTTTCAGCAGCTACACTGGCCGAACAGGCATGCGAGATGCGCGGTTCAAAGCGTTCCATTTCTTCCAAAAACTGTGTGCAACGCATTACAAACATGCCGCTGTTCCAGCTGAACCCACCAGCTTCTAGCATTTGCTGTGCACGCTCAAAATTGGGTTTTTCAATAAAGTTCTTAACACGGTGAATAGTGGGTACTTTTAAGGCTTCGCCCATCTCTAGGTATCCAAAACCAGTTTCAGGTTTGCTGGCCGCTACGCCAAAAGTTATGAGGTAACCGGCGCGTGCGCCTTTGAGGGCATTAGCAATGGCCTCATGAAACTCATTGCTTTGTTGCATATGATGATCAGATGGCAATACCACCATGCAAACATCTTCTTGCGGGTAGCAGGTTTGCAAATGCACTGCTGCGCAGGTTAAGGCTGCGGCGGTGTTACGCGCTATAGGTTCAAGCAGATATGAAACAGGCTTGTTGGTGTGCCGAGCTGTGTGCTTTTTAACCAGGTTCTCATGGGCATTGCTGCACACGATCAAAATTTCATCGATTTCGGGCAATCTGTCTGCGCGTATTACCGTCTGAGAAAGCAAAGAAGTGCTGTCGGTAAAGACCTGAAATTGTTTGGGCTCAGATACACGGGACACTGGCCACAGCCTTGATCCAGCTCCACCAGACAATATGACCGCTACATTTTTACTCATTTGCAAACCCTAACTATCCTATGTATCAAGATACTATTTTGGTAACTAACTATTATTGCATCATTAGTTAGCACGACTATCGTGAACTAGTTCACAGTATGTGCGTGTGCCGGGAGCAATCCATATATAAGGGGCTTTACTGATCTGTCCATACAGGTTTGTCTTGGGTTTGCTTTGTCGCTCAGCGCAATGTGTTTACTGTACCTATCGCGGGTAAAAATATTGTGTAAATCAAGTTAGCAAATTTCTGCCAGTCGGCAGCTGGGGCGTTGGACACGTAAAGAATGTCTTTGTTTTCGATGCCAAAGGTTTGAGCCACAAAGAAGCTGGCGGGATCTTTAAGATTTATGCGATAAATTACAGGCACCTTGCCTTCGGCGGTAGTAACTACCTGGCCTTGCGACAAAGCTGGGGTACTGGTGTTTTCAAGGCGGAATATGAAAATACCTTGGGCGTCAGCACGTGCATCTTGCAGGCCACCAGCACGGGACAAAGCTTGGGCCAGAGTAATGCCTTGCGCCTCAAAATTGACTTCATCATTCTTGCCGGTTGCACCTAAAGCAGTAAAGCTGAGCGGTTGGTAAGCTGTGGTGATGATGTCCCCAGACCGTAAAGTGATGTTGTGTTGTGCATCTCGAATCACGCTGTCCAGCGACATGGCAACTGTGACGGTACCCCTAGTTATTTGTACAGTAGTTTTGTTAATAGGCTGTTTGGAGCCTCCCGCAGCTGCGATAGCGTCTAGAAGTTTTTCGCCACGCGCGGTTAATGGGAATCTTATGTTAGTGATTACTTCGCCAACTACAGTAGCGGTGGAGGAGTTGTTTCTCACTAGGCGAAGCAAAACCTGGGGCTGATTAGCCTTGCCTTTGAGGCGCTGGACGATATCGGCTTCGATTTGACTACCTGTGCGACCGTTAACTGCGATGGTGCCTACAAATGGCACGCTAATCTTGCCTTCGGAGCCTACCGTTTGCTCCGGCAGAGTCGTACTGCGTGATGCCCCTGCAGTCGAGCCTGTACGTGCTGTTAAATCAGCTGCTCCGAACAAAGTTGCAGGTGGAGCCTCCCAAATGGTAACTTCTAAAATGTCTCCTACGCCAACCAATATTTCTGACGATGCGGAACCACTGGTGCCAAAGGCAGTGCCGAAACCTTGTGATTGCTTTTGGCTGCTCAACTGGCGAGCTATTTGTGGCGTCACATCGATGAGCTGTATTCCATTGGGCGCACTGTTATATTGCTCCTGAATAGACTTGGCACTGGGGCCGGATTGGGGCAGTGAGTTGCAGGCGGCTAGGCAAGACAACGCTAAAATTGCAAGGAAATTCTTGAAAAATCCCGAATGAGAGTGCTTGAAAATTGACATTTTGATGTGCGTGTAGGGAATACGGTTAATTAAGCCCAACTTTCGGATTTAAGTCACAGGGATTACTTTTTATGCCTATTGTCCGACGAAAGAGTGGCGATAATGCATTTAAATAATAAACATTTTAAATATGCAAGCCCCTTATTTGAGCAGTTGGTTTCGCTTTGCAGGTAGAAAAATGCTACTTTTGCAAGGACCTCACGGACCATTTTTCCAGCGTGTTGCTCACGAGTTACGGGCAGCGGGAGCAAGCGCGGTTTACAAAATTAATTTCAATGGCGGCGATATGCTTTACTACCCTCAAGATGCAGTTGCATTTAGAGGTAGTCTAAGTGAATGGCCTGCGTTTTTGGCTGATTTTGTGAAAAGCCACGCCATAGATTGTGTGATGGTGTTTGGTGACTGCAGGCCTGTGCATAGCCTGGCCAAACAAGTTGCGCAGAGCTTGGGTGTCAAGTACTGGGTGTTTGAAGAAGGGTATGTGCGCCCAAACTATATTACGCTTGAGCAACACGGGGTTAATGGCTATTCGACACTTCCAAGGAGCAGACAGACTTATGACAACTGGAGTGATGCAGAGCTACAAGCTGAACAGGATGTGCCCGGCAGCTTCGGTGCAGCTGCCAAATATGCGATGGGATATTTCACTGCATCTGCTGTCTTTTGGCCACTGTTCTGGCGATACAAGCATCATCGTGACCTTACCATACTAGATGGTTTGCGTTGGGTCAGGTCGTATTGGCGAAAACTGAGGTATAGAGCCAAAGAGGCTCAAAGCTTGGTGGACTTAAAGCCTGCAGGCCAGCAAGACTTTTTTCTGGTGGTGTTGCAGGTGGCTACCGATGCGCAGGTTGCTGTGCATTCTCCCTTCGAGTCTATAGAGCAATTCATCGCAGATACCGTGCATTCATTTGCCCAGTTTTCTCAAGCAGAGCACTCGCGCAAAGATATACTTTTGATAAAACACCATCCAATGGACAGGGGCTATACGGATTACGCCAATTTGATTCAGGGTCTAGCTCAAGCACACGGCCTGCAAAGCCGAATACGTTATATCCATGATCAACATTTGCCTACTTTGCTTGCTAGCGCCAAAGGCGTTGTCACCATCAACAGTACGGTAGGCTTAACAGCAATCTATCATGGAGCACCAACCATAGCACTGGGGACTGCTTTGTACAACATGCAAGGATTAACTTGCCAGGATCCATTAAGCGAGTTCTGGAAAAGTCCGGCGCACTACAAGCCTGATGCACAGCTGCATGGTAAATTTCGCAACTATATTACTTTGCATACGCAAATTAACGGTAATTTCTATGTGCCACTTCCCGGCACGAATCCCAAAAGCTTGCCATGGAAATCAGAAACTTCTGTGGCTCCGGGGCTTATGCGAGATCAGTCGATTTTGCTGAACAAGCAGTAGAGTGAATCCGCAGGTAGTTATTGATCTTACGCGGCTGGTTGGTCGCTATATTGCTGGCAAAAAACCTACCGGCGTGGATCGCGTTAGCTTGGCTTATGCCGATCACTACGGCACACATGCACGCGCAATGATGCGTTGGCGTGGCCGTAGCGGCATATTTTCCCAGGCAATCTCTCAAAAGCTTTTTGCATTTTTAAACAGATGGGACGGAGCAAATAAACGCTCGCTCTACTTGTTGATCATACAAGGCATATGGTCATGCATATGGCGTGGGGATGGCAATAACGCTTTTTTGCTGCATACTGGACACAACGACATCGAATCGAACGCATTTTGGCGCAATATCCGTTGGCATAGACTGAGACCAGTGTTTTTTATCCATGACCTGATCCCGCTATCTCATCCGCAGTATTGTCGTCAAGGTGAGCCACTTCGCCATCAGCAACGCGTGAAAAAAATGTTGGAAGGAGTGGCAGTTATTGCCAATTCTGCCTCTACATTTTCAGCGCTTCAAAAATATGCTGACTCCCAGCAATGCGCTATCCCAGCGCATTGCGTAGCCATGCTGGCGCCAGCTGCAGCATTGACAAACACTGTCACGTCTCCATTGGAAAAGACAAAACCGTCCGGTCGATCAATCAACCTAGCTTCCATAGATTTTGATCACTATACACAGCCATATTTTGTGGCTGTAGGCACTATTGAACCACGTAAAAACTATGGATTGTTACTGGAAATTTGGAAGCAACTATTAAGCGAGACTCAGGATGGGATTGTTCCGCATTTGATAGTCATAGGTCAATCTGGATGGGATTGTGAAGACATTGAGGCGCAGCTCAATGATGCAAAGACTTTTCAGCATCACATACATTGGATCACGCAGTGCGATGACCAGGAAATGGTATTTTGGCTTAAAGGTGCTATGGCCTTGTTGTTCCCAAGCTTTGTAGAAGGTTTTGGCATGCCCTTAGCAGAGGCGTTGGCATTACAGACTCCAGTTATAGCCAGCGATCTTGATGTTTTTAAAGAGTTTGCGAGCGATGTACCGCTCTACTTACCGCCGAACAATGCGCAAGATTGGCGCGAGGCGATCAAGGCTTTTATCGACTTGCAAAATCCTCTGCGTAAAGATCAATTGAAGCGAATGGAGTATCTGCAACTTCCGACGTGGGTGACGCACTTCGAAAAAGTGGACGCCTTACTGGAAAGCCTGTCTTCCTCTGAAGATATAAATGCCGTGCAGCGTATTAAAACCATTGCATCCGCTATGCCTAGCAACACGCAAGCAGCTTACAGCAATTTTTCTGCCAGAAAAAGGAAGATACTGCATCGCTATTTATCTAGCCTGGGACAGACTAAATCCGGTTTTCAGTGGATTTGGGGAGCGCAGACTCATCCGTCAACCGAAACAGTTACGGTGCAGGTGGAGGACGGATTCATACGCTCGGTAGGTTTGGGCGCTGATTTGGCTCAACCCATCTCGTGGGTATTTGACACAAGAGGTGTGTATTTTGATGCCAGGCAAGCTAGTGATCTAGAGTTGCTCTTGGAGCGAGCAGAGTATTCGCCAGAGCAATTGCTGCGAGCAGCAAATTTGCGTGAAAAACTGATCCGACAAGGACTCACGAAATATAACCTTCAAAGTTCTTTATGGAAAAGACCGGTAGAAAATCGGCACGTCGTTTTAGTCGCTGGTCAAGTCGAGACTGACGCTTCGATAAACTTGGGCGCTGGTGCGATCCGCACAAATCTCCAGTTGCTGCAACAGGTTCGCAGCAACCGTCCCAGTAGTTATATTGTGTATAAACCACATCCTGATGTGGTGGCTGGTTTGCGCTCAGGTGGATCTATTAACTTGCATCATATAGGTCAACTTGTCGATGAAGTAGTTGAGTCAGCTGACATGGCGCAATTGTTGACCGAAGTGGATGAAGTGCATGTCATTACGTCTTTGACAGGATTTGAGGCCCTTTTGCGTGGCAAGCCCGTTACGGTGTACGGTGCACCGTTTTATGCAGGCTGGGGTTTATGTGAAGAACCTAACCTGCCAGATTCATTGCGAAAACGCAGGACGCGCCGCTTGAATATAGACCAGCTGGTTGCTGCGGCGTTGATCGACTATCCGCTATATATACATCCCCAATGGGATATCTTAATTACGCCTGAAAAAGCTATAGATATTATAGCAATCCAACGCTCTCGCTTACAGCCAAAGTCAAGGCTGTACGATAAATGGAAACGACATCTGCTTGGCGCTTGGGCTAAGTTTCAAGGCCGATATTGAGCGTTTGCCCGACTTTCTGATAGTCTGGACTCTTGACAGAATCAGCGAAAGAGCTGTCCGCGCTGAATTACCTTTGTCAAAAGATAGTGCGCTTATCCAGTCCTTTCTGAAGAATCATGTCTACAACCGGCTGCTCGCGTTTATTGGCGCGTTGGCAGTGATTTTTTTGAAATGCATCAGTGATGCGGATAATCCAGCGTGCCCACCAGCGATGCCGTTCACGCCATGCATGCGATGAAATGGATTCCCAGGCATATCCGTTAAATACAGAAGCATTGACGAAATGGTCTAATGCTCTGGCTCCAGCGCGCGCGCGCTCTGTTTTGCCAAAAAAACCGATCCATGCAATCACCAGATAGCCAAGTACGGCCATTGGGACCAGGGTCGTTACCAAGATAAATCCAACAATGCGTTCTTTCATGACTATCTTGGGCTGAGTTGGACAAAAATTCCATTTGCTGAGCGTATGGTCAGCCTGCCTACTGGAGCTGGCACATGGCCAGCGCGTGGCGTAATTCGGTATGCACGCACGATGTTAGCCAATATCAGTGCGGCTTCTTGGTGTGCAAAAGCGGCACCTATACATACTCTGGGGCCAGAGCTAAAAGGCAGGTATGCGTCACGTGCTGATGCGCGTCCTTCAGGTCGGCTGAATCTATCTGGATCAAATGCATCAGGGGTAGCCCACAACTGACGGTGGCGATGTATGAGCCAGGGTGCAATAACTACGGAATCTCCTTTGTGCAGTGTTTTATCCCGAATTTTGTCAGTGTCTACAACGCTTCTTGCAAAAAAACCTACGGGCGGAAACAGTCGCAAAGTCTCACGAAATACATTCCAAGTCAGCTCAAGTGATTTGAGCTGATCGGACTGCAAGGCCTGCATGCCTGCAATAGCCGTGACTTCTTCGTGCATGCGCTCTTGTATATCTGGGCTATGCGCCAGAAGATGCAGAGCCCAAGACAATGCGCTGGCGGAGGTCTCGTGGCCTGCAAGAAACAGCATGGCTACCTGGTTAAGCAGCTCTTCCAGAGTAAATCTATCGCCTGTTATGTCATCTTTAGCATGCAATAGTGATTCCAAAATATCATTGCAGTTTGCTTGTGCAGACACTTCGTCTCGAACATTGAAGCGCGGCTCAATCATGGCCAATAATGAATGCCGGATTTCACGTGCTGCCCGGTCGCTACGTCTGCGTAACCAAAAAGGTGTCAACCATTTCAGTCCATAGACGGCAGGAACGGTTAAACGTGGCGAGAGTGCCTGGTATTCATTAAACGCAGTAAAAATGGATTTGGCACGCTCAGCGTCTATGCCTGTAGAGAAAATGGTGCGGAAGATGACATCGGCTGTAACCAAGGTCATTTCTTCTTGTATATCCCGACTTTGCTGAAAATCCCAACGCGATATGCGTGTCATCATGGCATCTGTAGCCTGCTGCATATGCGCAAAAGCGACTTGAATACGAGCTTGAGCGAATGAGGGGTTCATCATTTGGCGCTGACGTTGCCACTGTGCCCC
Organism: Polaromonas sp.; assembly: GCA_013297865.1. Classification (GTDB taxonomy): domain Bacteria; phylum Pseudomonadota; class Gammaproteobacteria; order Burkholderiales; family Burkholderiaceae_C; genus JAAFIP01. Next base: position 84,015 of record JAAFIP010000002.1, read on the forward strand.
GTTAGTGGTGAAAATGCTTTCGCCTAACAGCGGCTCCAGCGCATCCCCAAGAAGTTGATGCTTTGGGTAGTTGGCTACATTGTCGGATAAAACGCGGTGTACGCAGGTGGGTTCATTGGGCATGAACAAAGTGGAATTGAGCAACGAAACCTGTCCCATCTGCATTGAGTAGCTTTTCTCAAACAATAAATCCAGCCATGAGTGCCTGGAGCTGAAAAAAGCCTTCCAGCTAGGCATGCGGCTTTTGCGGGGTGTTGGGTAGGCGGGGCAAAAATTCGACATGAACGTGGCTTCTATGTAGTTATTTCATTGACACGTTGCAAAATACTGCGCGGACCGTACAGCATGGCGAAGTAATCATACTTACCAATTTTTGGCATGCATTGCAAATACAACTGGTGTACATGGTATTTGTCGATTTTAATCTTTTGATAAGTTTCCTGATCGAATAGCAGATGAAACTGTGGCGATACGAAGCGGCGCTTATGGGGCGCTTGATCAGCCTGTGGGGAAAATACCTCAATCGGATTGACGAGAGGAAACGACCCCCAGTCGATAGGAGCGGTGTAATCCAGCCATGTCAACTGGCTTGCGCCGATACTAGCTAAATCAGCACGCATCTGCTTCGCAGATTTGAGCGCAGCTGCAACCGGGATGCAGTTGCCTAATGTAAGTAAAGCGAATCTTTGCGTAATGCTCAACCCCGATTGCGCATGCCGCGATAGCAGGGCCATTAACGGTATGCTCAGGCTTGAACCAGCGCTGTAACCCAATACGATGATTTCGTCTGCGGGGTTGTTCTTGTGCACTTCGAGAATACGATCGTGCCATGCGGCAAGTCGTTGATTGATCTTTGGGTCATTGTTTTTTGCAATGGTGTTTGCAAAGTCTACAACACGCAAAAACCACATACTGGGTACATCCTTGAGCGCTCTCCAACCCAGTGCGAAACCTGCGGCGCATGTAGCCAGAGCGCCAAACCATGAAGCCCAGGAAGGAAATTTCAGCAAAGTTAAACCTGCGTAAACGAGCAGCGCAAGACTGGCAACTCCCAAAGTAGTCGCTAGAGCCAACGCATAGGGAAACAAGGCGGCGCGCGCTGTTGCGGGAGCAAGCTTATGTAGTGTTTTGATGGCACCATTGAGCGAGAAGTCGTATAAGCATCGCAGTGCCTGTCGTGCAATCGCGGCAGGTGTCCGTGCCCAATGGGCGCGGACAACGTCGTCCCAAGCCAGGTATTCAAAGGTGGTATGCGTCGGGGCTTGTGCATGCTCGGCTGTGACGGTCCAGGCATGGCTGTGAGGGCTGGCTTGTGTACGGGCGCTCACGGTATGCGCAATGCCACTTAGTTGGATATACCGCTGTAGCTGGAGTTTGTGCTGTTGGAAAAAGCTCGATACACCTTTGGGATCAAACCCGCCAATATAAAACACGTGCCGATGCCTGATGGGCGTTTGCATGGCTATGCAGCCTCTAATTTCTCGCACAGTGCGTCGATAGAGCTGCTCTTAGCCAGCATTTGTGCCTTGGCTAAAGCCGGTTTGTGCTTGGGATTGTTGATCCATCGACGCAGTGCGCTCAACACATCATTGATCTGTGCGTTGCGTGCCAGTCGTTGGCCTACGCCCAGTGCCGCAATACAGCGTGCGTTTTCAAACTGATCATGTCCATGCGCTTGGATGATTTGCGGTATGCCTGCGGCTAAAGCTTGGGCACTGGTGCCAATACCGCCATGGTGCACAATGCCGGCGCATTGCGAAAGCAACTTGGAGAATGGCGCATAGTCGCAGTAGATGAATCTATGGTTATCTTCAGACTGCGCTGGCAGCTGGGCAGGTTGCTGGCTTAAAAAGACAGCCCGCAGCTTGGTTTGGCGCAATGCAGTTTGTAGCACCGAGAACTGCACACTGGCATGGGCCATGCCTGTACCGAATGTGACTACTATGGGTGGATCACCTTGAGCTAGAAAATTTTTCAAAGCAGGGCTCAGATCAGTCAGTGCGTCAAGCTGGTAGCGCGGAAAGTCTGCATATTGCATGCCTTGTGGATAGTCGGCTTTGCGTGGTGCAAACCATTGCGGAAACAGTGCCAATCCTGAGGGGCTGTGCATCCACGTATCAAAAATACTGGTGTTGCTAGGTGGCGCTGCAATCTGTAATTGTGCGCAGATGGCGGTAAGCTTTGCCCGAGCCATAGGTTCCAATTTATAGTGGTCCAAGACCTTCCAAACTGCGCGCAACGCAAAACGTGGCGTGTGGCGCGGCCAGTAGGTGTGTGCAATGCAAACAGGGGCTACCAAAGTGCGCAGCATGCTGGGCGCCGTATAAGCACTGGTAAGCTGAATGCCAAGATGCAATTGCGCCAGTCTTGCCCCGAGCATGAAGGGACCCGCTACTACATGCAATGATTTTCCCAAACGTTGCTGGGCTTGTATGTATTGATACAAGGGAATGATGCTGGGCGCCAGCATGCTGCGCCAGTAGACCCCCATTCCCTTGATAGGATGCCAGAAATTGGGGTTGCCGATGCACCCGGCATAGTTCACCTCAGGGCCCGCTTCGACAAACGTGATACCGCAGGACTCTATGGCCCGCTTGTGCTCAATATTGCTGAACATGGACACTTTGTGGCCACGCGCAAGCATGGCATGTCCTATGGCTATAAAAGGATGCGCATCCCCGAAAGTGCCTACATTGGCCAAAATTAGTTCAGATTTGGGTTGTATAGACACCTTCATGGACACTTAGCTTAGCAGAAGCGTAACTACAATTGAGGGTAATTTAACCACTATCGGAAATTTTGATGCAGATTACGAGTTCAAGCTTTAAAGCCTATGACATCCGGGGCATTGTGCCGGCTGCGCTTAACGAGCCGATGGCGCAGGCACTGGGCAAGGCCTTTGGTACGGTGGCCTTGCGTCAGGGGCTCAAGACCGTGGCTGTCGGGCGAGATGGGCGACTGAGCGGCCCAGCCCTGAGCACGGCGCTGGTACAGGGCTTGGTAGCTGCCGGGGTGGATGTGATTGATGTGGGCATGGTGACCACGCCTATGTTGTACTTTGCGGCCAGCACCCTGTGCGACAGTGGCATTCAGGTGACCGGCAGCCACAACCCGAAAGATTACAACGGTTTCAAGATGGTGTTGGGTGGCAAGGCGATTTATGGCCAGGACATCCAGGAACTGCGCAGCATCATGGAGGCTGAGAGCTGGGTACTGCAAGACGGGGGTAGGGTGCGCAATATCAGTGTAGACGCCCCTTATCGCGACCGCATTGTGGGCGATGTGAAGCTCAAGCGGCCTATGAAGATCGTGGTGGACTCGGGCAATGGCATCGCAGGCGCGAGCGCTCCGGCCATTTTCCGGGCCTTGGGCTGTGAGGTGATCGAGCTGTTCAGTCAGGTGGATGGCAATTTCCCCAATCATCACCCAGACCCGAGTAAACCTGAGAATCTGGCCGATGTGATTCGCACCTTGCAAACCACGGATGCAGAGATTGGGTTTGCCTTTGATGGCGATGGTGACCGATTGGGTGTCGTCACCAAAGAGGGCAATGTCATCTACGCAGACCGCCAGATCATGCTGTTTGCCCAGGACGTACTGCAACGTGTGCCTGGTGGAACAATTTTGTTTGATGTGAAGTGCACGCAGCGTCTGGCTCCATTTATCGAGGCCGCCGGTGGCAAGCCCATGATGTACAAAACCGGGCATTCCCTGATCAAGGCCAAAATGAAGGAGGTCGATTCGCCTTTCAGCGGCGAGATGAGTGGGCATCTGTTTTTCAAGGAGCGGTGGTTTGGCTTTGACGATGGTACCTACGCGGGTTGCCGTCTGGCCGAGATACTGAGCGCGCACGCCGATGTGTCGGCCGTGCTCAATGCCCTGCCCACCAGCTATTCCACCCCTGAGCTCAATGTGCCGTGTGCCGAAGGTGAGCCGCATCGTGTGGTGACCCAGTTGCAGGTCCAAGCCAAGTTTGCTGCCCCTGCCAAGGTGTCGGATATTGATGGTTTGCGTGTGGACTGGCCCGATGGATTTGGTCTGATCCGCGGTTCGAACACTACGCCCGTGTTGGTGCTGCGGTTTGAGGGGCATACTGAAGCCGCTTTGCACCGTATCGAAACCGAGATGATGGCACTGCTCAAAACCGTCAAGCCCGATGCGCAGATTCAGGCTGCTGCGCACTGACACCTGCGAAAGCTGCTCTCCTTGAATATCCTGATTGTCAAGCTGTCTTCCCTGGGTGATGTGGTGCATACCATGCCAGCAGTGCAAGACATAGTGCGGGCGCTGCCCCAGGCACAGATTGATTGGGTTGTTGAGCCGGGCTTCGCTTCTCTGGTACAGCGCTGTCAAGGTGTGCGCCGCGTGATTCCCTGTGCACTGCGGGCCTGGCGCGCAAGCTGGTGGCGTGCGGACACGCGTGCGTCCTGGCGCGCGTTCCGGGCAGATTTGTCCCGGGTGCAGTATGACGCAGTGATCGACTGCCAGGGGCTGACCAAATCCGCCATCGTGGCGCGCTGTGCGCAGCTGTCTGCCAGTGGAAAGCGGTATGCCTTGGGTAACCGTACTGCAGGCTCGGGCTACGAAGCGCCCACGCGCTGGCTGGCAGATGTAGCGATCACACTGCCCACGCAGGTGCATGCAGTGCAGCGCTCGCGTCTGCTGTGCGCGCAGGCCCTAGGCTATGCGCTGACCAATAATGTATGGCATTTTGGGCTGCCAGCCCAATCAAATATCGCGGGAGCAGCTACTAAAACTGTAGCATTTATCCATGGTACATCACGTCCAGACAAATGCTGGAATGAATCCCATTGGGTGCAGCTGGGCCATCTGCTACTGGCCCAGGGCTTTGCAGTCGCCTTGCTCCATGGTAGCGATGAAGAGGAGCTGCGCAGCAAGCGTATCGCCCAGGCGCTCGGTGCGCAGGCACAGGTGTGGCCCCGCATGCCACTGGATGCGTTGACCGACAAACTGGCACAGTGCGCGGGAGCTATCGGGGTGGACAGTGGTTTGAGCCATATTGCAGTAGCCTTGGACATACCCCATGTGCAGCTGTACAACTTTGACACGGCTTGGCGCACCGGGCCAGTAGGCTTGACGCGCCAAGTCAGCGTGTATGCGGCGCCGCAGCCCAGCGTAGAGCAGGTATGGCAAGCCTGGCAGCAGGTCAGCAGCACCGGGCAGCCTGCGCGCAGCACCTCGATGGCAGCCTAGCCATGCAAAAACTCGCCAGAGCCCTCTACAGCGCGGCGCTTTGGACCGTGCAGCCGCTGCTCAGGCGCAAGCTTGCCCAACGGGCCAAGTCGGAACCCCTGTATGGAGAGCATTTGCCCGAGCGCTTTGGGTATTACAGTGCACCCGCACCCCAGGCGCTGGTGTGGATACATGCGGTGTCCCTGGGCGAAACACGTGCTGCTGCGGTACTGATAGAGCAGCTGCGTGCTGCCGTGCCAGGCATCTGTCTGCTGCTGACCCACGGTACGGCCACGGGGCGCGCCGAAGGGGCAAAGCTGCTGCGCAATGGCGATTTGCAAGCATGGCTGCCATGGGATACGCCAGGGGCCGTGACGCGATTTTTTGACCATTTCCAGCTGCGCCTGGGCATCATCATGGAAACTGAGCTATGGCCCAATCTGTGCATGGCTGCCAGCAGCCGTGCTGTGCCATTGGTGCTGGCCAATGCCCGGCTCAATGAAAAATCCATGCGCAAGGCCCAGCGCCTCGCTTGGTTGGCGCGGCCTGCGTACCGCACACTGAGCCAGGTTTGGGCGCAGACGCAAGAGGATGCGCAGCGCCTGGAGGCGGTGGGTGCGCAGCGGGTCAGCGTGCTTGGCAATCTGAAATACGACGCCACGCTGGCCCAGCCCTTGCTGCTGCAGGGCCGTCAATGGCGCAGCCAACTGCATAGCCCGGTCATTTTGCTGGCAAGCACGCGTGAAGGCGAAGAAGTGCTTTTTTTACAACAAATTCAGGCGCTAGCCCAATCAAATATCGCGGGAGCAGCTATAAATAACGTAGCGGATAGTTCTGTAAAACCGGCTGTGCAGTGGTTGATTGTGCCGCGACATCCGCAGCGGTTTGACGAAGTAGCGCAGATGATCACCCATGCAGGCCTGACGCTATCGCGCCGCTCCCAGTGGACAGATGCACCGCAGGCAGCAGATGTGTGGCTGGGTGATTCTCTGGCCGAGATGGCGCTGTATTACAGCTTGGCTGATGTGGCTCTTCTGGGTGGTAGTTTCGCCCCCCTGGGTGGGCAGAACCTGATTGAAGCGATTGCTGCGGCCTGCCCGGTGGTGATGGGGCCGCACACTTTCAATTTTGCAGATGCTGCGCAGACTGCAATAGAACAACATGCCGCTGTACGGGTGCCAGATGTTGCGCAGGGTCTGCAGATTGCCATGCACCTGGCTGCAGATAAGGCGCAGTCAGAGGCGATGCGCGCTGCAGGGGTGCGCTGGCTTAGCAGCTCGCGCGGTGCAGCACAGCGCATGGCGCACCGCGTTGTGCAGCTGCTGGCTAAGCCGTCTGGGCATTAGCCAACAACCACTGCATATAGCGCTGCACGCCAGTTTGCACATCTGCAAAGACATGCTGGCAGCCTGCAGCGCGCAGCGCTGAAATATCGGCCTGCGTGTAGGACTGGTATTTTCCGCGCAACGCATCTGGAAATGGTATGTATTCTATGGAGCCGTTTGCAGCAGTTTTGGCATTGTCAGGGCCAGACGCCAGAGCGCCGATAACCGCATGCGCCACATCGTTAAAGGGCTGTGCGCGGCCTGTGCCCAGATTGAAAATACCCGAGGCTGCTGGATGGTCCAGAAACCATAAATTCACGGCGACCACATCGTCTACTGAAATAAAGTCACGCAGCTGTGCACCAGGGCCGTAGCCACCATATTCACCAAAGAGTTTGACTTTGCCTTCCTTGCGGAACTGGTGGAATTGATGAAACGCCACACTGGCCATGCGGCCCTTGTGCTGTTCGCGTGGGCCGTACACATTGAAATACCTGAAGCCTACCACCTGAGTTTTCGCTTTTTCAAACTGGTGGCCCAGCGCGCGGCGGGCATACTGGTCAAACAGCAGCTTGCTGTAGCCATAGACATTGAGTGGCTTTTCAAATGCAGGCGATTCTTTGAAAGTGTCGCTGCCGCCATAGGTTGCGGCAGACGAGGCATATAGCAGACGTGTGCCCTGCGCCTGGCAGGCTGCAAACAGTTGCTTGGTGACCTCGAAGTTATTGTCCATCATGTACTTACCGTCCTGCTCCATCGTGTCGCTGCAGGCGCCTTCATGGAATACAGCATCTACCTTGCCATATCCGCCCTCGGCAAAGTTCAGGTAGAAGTCGTCAGCATCAACATAGTCTGCAATCTGCAGATCTGCCAGGTTGCGAAATTTGTCGCCCACCGTCAAGTCATCCACTGCAATGATGTCTGTGATGCCTCGCGCATTGAGGCCGGCAATGATATTGCTGCCAATAAATCCCGCAGCACCTGTGACTACAATTTTCATACCACATCCTTTGTGTCAAGCACCAAACAGCTCTTCGTAGCTGACGGTGGCTGTGCCGAATTTGCCTACGACGATACCGCCAGCGCGATTGGCATGTGGCATGGCGTCTCGCAGGCTGAAACCTGCAGCGACCAGCGAAGCCAATGTAGCAATGACCGTATCGCCCGCGCCAGTGACATCAAACACTTCGCGTGCCTGCGCCCTCACATGCAGTTCGCCCTGGCTGTCGTATAGGCTCATACCTTCTTCGCTTCGTGTGAACAGCAGAGCATCCAGCTTGAGCGATGTGCGCAGGTTTTGCGCTTTGGTGCGCAGATCTTCCTCACTGTGCCAACGGCCAATCACCTGCTGCAGCTCGGCGCGATTGGGCGTAATCACCGTGGCATTGCTGTAGCGCGCGTAGTCAGATCCTTTGGGGTCAACCAGTACGGGCTTGCCTGCCTTGCGAGCCAGGTCAATCATGGCAGGTACATGGGCCAGGCCGCCTTTGGCGTAGTCCGAAAAGAGCACGGCGTGGTGGCTGGGTAGCAGGTCTGTGAAGGTCTGGGTTTGCGCAGCCAGTGCATCATGGTCTGGCGTGTTTTCAAAGTCCAGTCGCAGCAACTGCTGTGCACGGCCAATCACACGCAGCTTGACGGTGGTTTGCAAGCTGCTGTCGCGTGACAGATGGGTTGCAATGCGGCTGCCCTGCATCAAGGCCTCCAGCTTGCGGCCGGGATCATCATCACCGACCACACCTACAAAACTGGCTTGTGCACCGAGGCAGACTGCGTTGTAAGCGACGTTGGCTGCTGCACCGATACGCTCCTCTTCGCGCGTGACATGCACCACTGGTACAGGTGCTTCTGGGCTGATGCGCTCCACGGTGCCATACCAATAGCGGTCCAGCATCGCATCGCCGACGACCAGCACCTTGGCACTAGCGAGTTGTTGGAGTGAGGGTTTCAAGAGCGGGTCCATGGTGGGTATTGTTTCGGGTGAACCTAGAGTTCTTCAATCCGCCGTGCGGGATAGCTGTCCCAAGCCTGGCAGCCAGGGCATTGCCAGAAATGGCGTTGCGCTTCAAAGCCGCAAGCCGCGCAGCGGTAGCGCAGCAAAGGCACGGCGGCTTTATCCAGGGCTTTCTGGATATGCGGGTGATACTCTTCGTGCTCGAGTTTTTCACCAGACAGCCAGCGGGCAGCAATGGCCAAAGAAGGTTCTTTTTCCAGATGCTGCACATACAGCTGACGCGCGTTGACAGCAGCGTGCGCATTGCTTTGGGCCTGCCCCAGTGCAATGATGGATTGCAGCACATCAATGGAGTGCGATTGCGCATAGTGTGCTTGCAATAGCTGCAGGGCATGCGCCTGCTGGCCACATTGCAGTGCCAGCTCCTGCAGACGCATGGCGATCAGCGGTGTGGCGGCCTGACCCTGCTCAATAACGCTAGAAAGACATTGGTAGGCCTCGGTAATGTGGCCATCCTGGCTCAGCAACGCTGCCAGCTCTATGCGCGCGCGGCTGGCGTCTGGGGCGTTGCTGACAGCCTGCTCCAGCAGCACCTTGGCTTTGGCCTTGGCTGCTGCATCGCCCAGGGCTAGTGGAGCGGCCTGTTCGCACAGGTAGTGCGCGATGCGTGCACTGAAGTCACCCTGATCGGTATGTTGCAGCTGCTGAGCGATGCGGGCTGCAGCAGGCCAGTCGCGCGTGCGCTCATAGACCGCCAGGCGGGCCAGGCGGGCCTGCGGTTCGTAACGTGTGCCCTCCAGCTTGGACAGAGCGTCTTCTGCGCGGTCCAGCAGACCCGCCTTGAGGTAGTCCAGTGACAAGGCGTGCTGGGCGCGATCACGTTCGGTCTGCTTGAGGTCACCGCGCGAGAGCAGGTGCTCATGCACACGTACCGCCCGGTCATATTCGCCCCGTCGGCGAAACAGGTTGCCCAGCGCAAAATGCAGTTCGGAGGTGTCCGGGTCGTTTTGCACGGCTTCAATGAATGCATCAATGGCCAGGTCCTGCTGTTCGTTGAGCAGGTAGTTCAGACCTTTGAAATACGCTTTGGGCGAGCGCCGGTTTTCGATGCGCAACTGGCGCAAGTCCACCCGGGAAGCCAGCCAGCCCAGAACAAATGCCAGTGGCAAGCCGAGCAGTACCCAGGTGACGTCGATATCCATGCTGAATTAAAGCCCTATCTGCGTGCTGTCGACCGCCACGCTGCTGTTGTCGCCTTGCTGGGCTTTGAGCTTGCGCACTTTGCTGCGCTGGCGCCACCAGCGTGGCACCATGGCCAGAGCACCCAGGGCAACTCCCGCAGCGAAGGCAATCAACACCAGGACAATCAACGGCGTTTTCCAGGTGTTGCCAAAAAAGAAGTGCGCTGTGACTTCGTGCTGGTTATTCAGCGCGAATGCAAACAGGGTAAAAAAAATGGCTGCCTTCAGTATCCACCGAAGCAGCCATAGGATCTTGTGCATGGTCGTTAAAGCGTGGTGTGGTCTTATTCTATCGACACATACGCTTTATTGACGCAACAAGACTCAGAGTTTGTTTGCCGCACGCAACTCCTCGGTCCGGTTATCCACCGCTTCGCGCAAGGCTTTGCCTGGTTTGAAGTGGGGGACACGTTTTTCAGGAATGGTGACCGACTCGCCGGTGCGGGGGTTGCGCCCCACCCTGGGAGGACGGCGATTGACCGAAAAACTGCCAAAACCGCGGATTTCGATACGATGGCCACGTACCAGGGCATCGCCCATCGCGTCCAGAATCGTCTTTACGGCGAATTCTGCATCACGGTGGGTCAACTGATGGAATTGCGAAGCCAAAGCTTCGACAAGATCACTGCGTGTCATAGAGAGGGCATGACGCTAGCTTGCGCTCGCATGGTTTCGCCGCCGCGAGGCAGCGAAACCATTACGTCATCAATTAGCTGTTGTTGTCCAGCTTGGCGCGCAGCAATGCGCCCAGGCTGGTGGTGCCCGCATTTTCCTTGGCAGACTGCTGTGACAGGTTAGCCATGGCTTCCGTCTGGTCAGCCTGGTCTTTGGCTTTGATCGACAGCTGGATGTTGCGTGTCTTGCGGTCAATGTTGACCACCACAGCAGTGACTTCGTCACCTTCCTTGAGCACATTGCGGGCATCTTCCACACGGTCACGGCCGATTTCGGAAGCACGCAGATAGCCCAGGATGTCTTCGCCCAGATCGATCTCGGCACCCTTGGCATCGACGGTTTTGACTTTACCGGTGACGATGGAGCCTTTGTCGTTGATCGAGGTGAAGGTGGTGAAGGGGTCGCTGTCCAGCTGCTTGATACCCAGGCTGATACGCTCGCGCTCGACGTCCACAGCCAGTACGATAGCTTCCACGTCCTGGCCTTTTTTGTAGTTGCGAACAGCGGCTTCGCCAGTTTCGTTCCAGCTCAGGTCGCTCAGGTGCACCAGGCCGTCAATGCCAGCGGCCAGACCGACAAACACGCCAAAGTCGGTGATCGACTTGATGGGGCCCTTGACGCGGTCACCGCGCTTGGTCTGGGCTGCAAATTCCTGCCATGGGTTGGCTTTGCACTGCTTCATGCCCAGAGAGATGCGGCGCTTGTCTTCGTCGATCTCCAGCACCATGACTTCGACTTCCTGGCCCATGGTGACCAGCTTGTTGGGGGCCACGTTCTTGTTGGTCCAGTCCATTTCGGACACATGCACCAGGCCTTCAATGCCGGGTTCGATTTCCACAAACGCGCCGTAGTCGGCGATATTGGTGATCTTGCCGAACATGCGGGTGCCTGTGGGGTAACGGCGGTTCACGCCCATCCATGGGTCGTCGCCCATCTGCTTGAGGCCCAGGGATACACGGTTTTTCTCGGTGTCAAACTTGAGAATCTTGGCGGTGATCTCTTGACCAGGCTGCACCACCTCGGACGGGTGACGCACACGGCGCCAGGCCATGTCGGTGATGTGCAACAGGCCGTCCACACCGCCTAGGTCGACGAACGCGCCGTATTCGGTGATGTTTTTAACCACGCCTTGCACCACAGAGCCTTCTTTGAGGGTGGTCATCAGCTTGGCGCGCTCTTCGCCCATGCTGGCTTCGCGCACGGCGCGGTGGCTCAGCACCACGTTGTTGCGCTTGCGGTCGAGCTTGATGACCTTGAATTCCAGAGTTTTGTTCTCGTAGGGCGAGAGATCCTTGAGAGGGCGTGCTTCGATCAGCGAACCAGGCAGGAAAGCGCGGATGCCGTTGACCATGACCATCAGGCCGCCCTTGACCTTGCCGCTGGTCTGGCCAGAGACAAATTCGCCGGACTCGAGGGCTTTTTCCAGGCTCATCCACGAAGCCAGACGCTTGGCGGTGTCGCGCGAGAGAATGGTGTCGCCGTAGCCGTTTTCGATCGAGCCGATGGCCACAGAGACGAAATCGCCCACTTTGACTTCCAGTTCGCCTTGGTCGTTCTTGAATTCGGCGATGTCGATGAAGGCTTCTGACTTGAGGCCGGCGTTCACGACGACGTGGTTGTGGTCCATCCGCACCACTTCGGCGGTAATGACCTCACCTGCGCGCATTTCTGAGCGCGTTAGGGATTCTTCAAAGAGGGCTGCAAAAGATTCAGACATGTTTTTCCTAAATGCAACAAGGATAGCCACAACGCTGATATGCGTCTCAATACAGCAACGGGATTGCTACTGTTTCTATAGCTGCTTGCGCGGGTTGTACGGTGCTGCGCGCTACCGTGGTTAAGTTGATAAATCCTGCGGGCTAGGGCGCATGCTGCGCGAAAGGAACCCCCAGGGCCGGTGAGTTCAGGCTTACGCCAGAACTCTGCTGCGCCACGCGTCCAACACGATGTCGACCGACTGTTCGATCGACAAGGCTGAGTTGTCCAGTTGCACAGCATCTTCAGCAGCTTTCAAAGGCGCTGCACTGCGACCGGAGTCTCTGGCGTCACGCTCTTGCAAATCTGAACGAAGACTGTCGAGTTTAGCAGAAATTCCCTTTGAAATCAACTGCTTATGGCGCCGCTCAGCGCGTTGGGCGGCACTCGCTGTAAGGAAGATTTTCAGTGGTGCAGTGGGGAAAATGACTGTGCCCATGTCACGACCATCGGCTACCAGGCCTGGCAGTTGGGCAAAACTCAGTTGCAAATGCTTCAAAGCGGTGCGTACCGCGGGGAAAACCGAGACTTTGGAGGCGCCTATGCCCATCGCTTCGCTACGGATGAGCTCGGAGACGTCATCTTCGTTGAGCAGCACGCTGTGGCCTTCGAAAACCACCGGCAGATGGGCGGCAATCTGGGCCAAAGCAGCTTCGTCGTCCCAGTCAACCCCCGCACGCTGCGCAGCCAAGGCCGTCAGTCGGTACAAAGCACCCGAATCAAGGTAGTGGTAGCCCAGGCGCTGGGCCACCTGGCTGGCCAGGGTGCCCTTGCCCGAGGCGGTTGGACCGTCCACACAGATCACAGGCACCTGGTGGGCCTGAGCTACGCTGAACAGCACCTCAAAGTAATCCGGAAAGGTCTTGGCTACACATTTGGGATCTTCGATGCGCAGCATCTTGCGGGCGGGATTGAAGGCAGCCAGCGAAAAACACATGGCGATGCGGTGGTCGTCATAGGTGTGGATACTGGCCGATGTCCAGTGTGATGCAGTGCTGGTGTCACTCGATGCCATTGCAGGGGGCGTGATCTGGATAAAGTCGGCACCATCGACCACAGTGGCGCCCAGCTTGCGCAGCTCGCAGGCCATGGCGGCAATGCGGTCGGTCTCTTTGACTCGCCAGCTTGCAATATTGCGCAGCGTGGTGGTGCCCTCGGCATACAGTGCCATCACAGCCAGGGTCATGGCGGCATCGGGGATATGGTTGCAGTCCAGGTCAATAGCCTTGAGCGGCCAAGCGCCCTGGCGAATGTCCAGGTGGTTGGGCCCGCTGTCGATCTGCGCGCCCATCATGGCGGCGGCTTCGATAAAACGGATGTCGCCCTGAATGGAGTCTTTGCCCAGGCCTTCAATGCGTATGCTGGCCTGGCCCTGGCCCGTGGCAATGGCACCCAAAGCGACAAAATAGCTGGCAGACGAGGCATCGGCCTCCACATAGATGCTGCCAGGAGACTGATAGCGGCTGCCCGCAGGGATGGTGAACCTCTGCCAGCCATCGCGCTGCACGCGGATGCCAAAGCGCGCCAGCAAATTCAGCGTGATCTCGATGTAGGGCTTGGAGATGAGTTCACCCACGACATCGATGACAACATCTTGGCTGGCCACCAGCGGCAGGGCCATCAGCAGCGCCGTCAGGAACTGGCTGGAGACATCGCCGCGCACAGCAATGGGCGCGTCCAGGCGCAAGTTGGGCTGGCCGATGCGCAAAGGGGGGTAACCTTCATTGCCCGAATAGTCCACCGTGCAGCCGAGCTGGCGCAAGGCATCCACCAGGTCGCCAATCGGACGCTCGTGCATGCGGGCCACACCCGAGAGGGTGAAATCACCGCCCAGCACGGCCAAGGCGGCGGTCAGCGGACGCATCGCGGTGCCCGCATTGCCCAGAAAAAGCTGGGCGGGGCTGCGGGGTTTGTGAGCGCCCAGCCCGGTGATGGCCAGAGTGCCGCCTGTCCTGTCAATCACGCAGCCCAACTGCTGCAAGGCGTCCAGCATGACGCGGGTGTCATCCGAGTCGAGCAGATCGTGCACCACAGTGCGGCCTTCGCTCAGGGCGGCCAGAAGCAGGACGCGGTTGGAAATGCTTTTGGAGCCTGGCAAGCGCACGGTGCCCTGGGCGCTGGCCAGGGCGGGCAAATCAAGAAATGCAGTGCTGTACATCCGCGTGCTGTGGCAAAACCGGGGGAGTTTATTTGCGTGACGCCATGCGCCATTGTGCGCGGGTGAGGCTGGCCTTGTCGATCTCGGCTTCGAGCGCATCGGAATCATCGCTCAAGATCATCTGCTCCATCTGTATCATGGCCTTCTGAAACAGACGCGACTGGGCCAGCAGCTCCTGCTTGTTGGCCATCAGCACATCACGCCACAGATGCGCGTCGCTGGCAGCGATGCGCGTGAAATCCCGAAAGCCTGGGCCCGCCAGGGACAGATAGTCACGGCCATTGGGCTGTTGGGTGATGGCATTCATCAGGGCGAATGCAATCAGGTGGGGCAAATGGCTGACTGCCGCATAAGCCGCATCATGGGCCTCGGGCGACATTTTGAGCACCTGGCAGCCCAGCGCAGTCCACAGGTCGGTGGCTTTTTGCAATTGGACGACCTGAGTGCGCTCGGTGGGTGTAATGATGACCTGCTTGCCAAAATAAAGATCCGCGTCCGCATGCTCTACACCAGCAACTTCTTTGCCGGCAATCGGGTGCGCTGCGACAAACACGCCAGCCTGGTCCTTGAGCACGCGGCGTGAGGCATCTACCACATCGCGCTTGGTGGAGCCCACATCCATGATCAGCATATTGGGGGTGATCAGGTGCTTGATGGCCTTGAAACTCGCTTCGGTGGCCGACACCGGCACCGCCAGCAGCACCAGATCAGCGCCTGAGACAGCCATCAGCGCCGAAGGGGCCTCGACATCGATCACGCCGAGCTGGCGCGCACGCTCAGTGGTTGACGGCGACTTGCTGTAGCCGACCACGCGCTTGACCAGGCCAGCTTTTTTGAGCGCCAGTGCGAACGAGCCTCCCATCAAGCCGCAGCCTATCAAGCCTAGTTGTTCAAACATCGTGTGCCTTTGTGTTTCTGGTTTTAATTATGCACTGGCTGGATAGGTGCCCAGCACTTTGTAGAAAGCACACAGACTGCGCAGCTCTGCCAACGCGGCGGCGACATGGGGCTGGGCAGCGTGGCCTGCGAGATCGATATAAAAATAATACTCCCACTGCCCGGTGCGCGCAGGGCGCGATTCAAACCGGGTCATAGAGACGCCATGGTTTTTCAGCGGGACCAGCAGGTCGTGCACCGCGCCAGGCTTGTTGGGCACGGACACAATCAGGCTGGTGCAGTCCTTGCCGCTGGCCTGGGGTGCAGCCAGCGTATCAGGCAGGCAGATGATGCTAAAGCGTGTGCGGTTGAAGGCGTCGTCCTGCACGGCATGGGCCGCAATATGCAGGCCAAACTGCGAGGCCGCGCGTTCGCTGGCCAAAGCCGCCCAGGCGGGGTTGTCCGCTGCCAGGCGAGCACCTTCTGCGTTGCTGGACACCGCGCGGCGCTGTGCGTGAGGCAAGTGCTTGTTAAGCCACTCCTGGCATTGTGCCAGCGCCAGCTGATGGGCCAGCACGACCTCAATGCCCTCGAGCGAATCAGTTTTGCGCAGCACGTTGTGGCGCACCATCAGGCTGACTTCGCCCACCACATGGGCGGGGGTGTGCAAAAACAGATCGAGCGAGCGGGTGACTACGCCTTCGGTGGAGTTTTCCACACCCACCACTCCATACTGCGCAGTGCCCGCCGCTGTGGCGTGGAAAACCTCGTCAAAGTTGGCGCAGTAAATCAGCTCTACGCTGCTGCCGAAGAATTCAATGGCGGCCTGCTCGCAGAAAGTGCCTGCCGGGCCCAGCACGGCCACGCGCTGCGGGGCCTCCAGGCTGCGGCAGGCCGACATGACTTCGCGCCAGATATGGCTGATATTTTCGGCTTTCAGGGGGCCTGTGTTGGCATCCTGCAGGCCGCGAATCACCTGTGCTTCGCGCTCGGGACGGTAGACGCCAGAGCCTTCGATGCGTTTGATTTCACCAACTTCGTTGGCCAGACTGGCGCGCTGGTTGAGCAAAGCCAACAGCTGCAGGTCCAGCGCATCAATATCAACACGCAACTGGGCCAGAGAGCGTAAAGGGGCTTTACTCATACATGCGTGATCAGGGTTTTTTGGCAGGGGCAGAGGAGGGCGCGGGTGCAGGCGCAGGCGCTGGGGCACCATTCGGAGCAGGCGTGCCGGTGATCTTGGCCGCTGTCGCATCGAAAGCCTTACCGCGCGACTCCACATCAGCGCGTGTGCCGTCGACGATGGCTTTGACATACACATTGCCCAGCTCAGGCGCTGTGCTCTGGTATTTCTTGTACGCAGGGGCTTCCATCAGGGCGGCCAGCTGCTTGAGCTCGTCTTCGCTGAAACGCTCGGTGTAAGCCGTCACCAGGGCATCGCTGCGCACTTTGGCCGCCTGTGCTGTCACGGCCTTGAGTGTGGCGTCGTTGAATTTTTTCAGTTCCGCATCCAGTGCGGTCACCGCACTTTGCCGCTTGGCCTCGGGCATTGCGGCTACGCGGTCGCTCCAGTTGCCAATCAACTGCTGCGTGGCAGAGCCCGCAATCTGCTCAAGCAGGCGGTCCATTTCAGGGCCTGCCTGCGCAGCCACCACGCGCGCTGCCAGGGTGCGCTTGGCATCGGTGGTTTGGGCATGAATGGGGCCACTAGCCCAATAGAATATCGCGGCGGCAGCTACGATTTTAGTAGCAAATTTGATGAATTGAAATGATGTCATGGTGTGTGTCCTCAGTAAGGCTGGCAACGCGGGCAGGCCGCGTTGCGCTGCGTGGGATTACTTGGCAGATTCGCCGTTATCAGTGTCGCCCCCATTTGCACCACCGTTGTTACCGTTTGCTTCACCGTCTATCGCGTCATCCACGCCTTCACCCGCATCGGCTACCGCATCGTTTTCAACAATACGCTGCAGGCCGCTGAGCTTGGAGCCTGCGTCCAGCGCAATCAGGGTCACGCCCTGCGTGGCGCGGCCCAGCTCGCGCATCTCGGCAACGCGGGTGCGCACCAGCACGCCCTTGTCGGTGATCATCATGATTTCGTCATCGGCATGCACCAGCGTGGCGGCCACGATTTTGCCGTTGCGCTCAGACTGCTGGATGGCGATCATGCCCTTGGTGCCGCGTCCGTGGCGGGTATATTCGCCAATCGGGGTGCGTTTGCCGTAGCCGTTCTCGGTGGCGGTCAGCACGCTTTGCAGCTCGTCTTCGGCCACCAACATGGCGATCACGCTCTGGCCTTCGTCCAGCGTCATACCGCGCACACCGCGTGCCGTGCGGCCCACGGCACGTACGTCGTCTTCGTCAAAGCGCACGGCCTTGCCGCCGTCGCTGAACAGCATCACGTCGTGTTTGCCGTCAGTAATGGCTGCGCCAATCAAATAGTCGCCTTCGTCCAAGTCCACCGCGATGATGCCGCCTTTGCGTGGGTTGTTGAAGTCTTCCAGCGGCGTCTTTTTCACCGTGCCCATGGAGGTGGCCATGAAGACAAAATGGTCGGCCGGGAAGCTACGGTTGTCGCCTGTGAGGGCCAGCACCACGTTGATCTTTTCGCCCTCTTGCAGCGGGAACATGTTGACAATCGGCCGGCCACGCGAGCCGCGGGTGCCAGCGGGCACCTCCCACACCTTGAGCCAGTACATGCGGCCCCGGTTGGAAAAGCACAGCAAATAGTCATGGGTGTTGGCAATGAAGAGCTGGTCGATCCAGTCGTCTTCCTTGGTCTGCGTGGCCTGCTTGCCGCGCCCGCCGCGTTTTTGCGCGCGGTATTCAGACAGGGGCTGGCTCTTGATGTAGCCGCTGTGCGAAAGGGTAACCACCATGTCGGTCGGCGTGATCAAGTCCTCGGTGGACATGTCCTGCGCGTTATGCTCGATCTGGCTGCGGCGTGCACCCAGCTTGGTTTGGCCAAACTCGGTTTTGATGGCAATCAGCTCGTCGCTGATGATGACCGATACACGCTCGGGCTTGGCCAGAATGTCCAGCAGGTCTTCGATGACCGACATGACTTCCTTGTATTCAGCCACGATCTTGTCCTGCTCCAGGCCGGTCAAGCGCTGCAGGCGCATGTTCAGGATTTCGGTGGTCTGCGCTTCGCTCAAGCGGTACAGGCCATCTTTTTGCAGGCCAAACTGCGCTTCCATGCCATTGGGGCGGTAGTCATCGGCATTGACCGCGCTGCCGTCGGCGCGGGTGCGGGTGAGCATTTCCTTGACGATCTTGCTGTCCCACACCTTGGTCATCAGCTCGGCTTTGGCCACGGGTGGAGTCGGCGCATTGCGGATGATGCGGATGAACTCGTCAATATTGGCCAGGGCCACGGCCAGGCCTTCGAGCAAGTGACCGCGATCGCGCGCTTTGCGCAGCTCAAATACAGTGCGGCGTGTAACCACCTCGCGGCGGTGTTCCAGAAATACCTGCACCAGGTCGCGCAAGTTGCAAAGCTTTGGCTGGCCGTCGATCAGCGCTACCATATTGATACCGAAGGTATCCTGCAATTGCGTCTGTTTGTAAAGATTGTTAAGCACCACCTCGGGTACTTCGCCGCGCTTGAGCTCAATCACCAGGCGCATGCCTGACTTGTCAGACTCGTCCTGGATATGCGAGATGCCTTCGAGTTTTTTCTCGTGCACCAGCTCGGCCATACGCTCCTGCAGCGTCTTTTTGTTCACCTGGTAAGGCAGCTCGTCCACGATGATGGACTGGCGGTTGCCTTTGTCGATGTCTTCAAAGTGCACCTTGGCACGCATCACGACGCGGCCACGGCCTGTGCGGTAGCCCTCTTTGACGCCGGACAGGCCATAAATGATGCCGGCAGTAGGAAAGTCGGGCGCAGGAATGATCTCGATCAGCTCATCCACCGTAGCCTGTGGGTTTTTCAGCAGGTGCAGGCAGGCGTCGACCACTTCGTTGAGGTTGTGCGGCGGAATATTGGTGGCCATACCCACGGCAATGCCCGTGGAGCCGTTGACCAGCAGGTTGGGCAGCCGCGTGGGCATGACCAGGGGTTCTTTTTCGCTGCCATCGTAGTTAGGGCCGAAGTCAACTGTCTCCTTGTCCAGATCGGCCAGCACTTCGTGGGCGATTTTGGCCAGGCGGATTTCGGTGTACCGCATGGCGGCGGGGTTGTCACCGTCTACCGAGCCAAAGTTGCCCTGGCCGTCCACCAGCATGTGGCGCAGCGAAAAGTCCTGTGCCATGCGCACAATGGTGTCATATACAGCGGTATCGCCGTGGGGGTGGTATTTACCGATCACATCGCCCACGATACGGGCGGATTTTTTGTAAGGGCGGTTGTAATCGTTGTTCAGCTCGTGCATCGCAAACAATACACGGCGGTGCACCGGTTTGAGGCCATCGCGGGCATCGGGCAGGGCGCGGCCCACGATCACGCTCATGGCGTAATCTAAATAGCTGCGGCGCATTTCCTCTTCAAGACTGATGGGCAGAGTTTCTTTGGCAAATTGGGTCATATTTCAGCGTGAAAATCAGTCTCGTGGAGTGAACTTGCATCTAGAGCGGGTCGGCAGGCTACCCTTAACCTGCTGATTTTAGCTGGCTTTGGGCGCTGTCCCGGACCACTTGGCTGACATTGCGCACAGGCATATTGCGGGTGCTGTTGTCTGTGGTTTTGTCGCGCCCAAGCAACATTAGCGGGCCGCTGGCGTGTGTTGTAACAGCAAATTTGGTTGCGGGCGCGGGCTGTGGCACAATCAGTCCACGAGTTAATTTGTTTCTGGCAAGAAACTCGCCTTGGCACAGCTCGCGCTGTAGTATCAAATTTTGAGGATGAATATGAAGAAACTAAACAAAGTAGCCGTATTGTTCGCATCCGTCGCACTGGCAGGTACTGCTTTCGCGGCTGGTTCGAGCACAGCTTCCGACAACTGGCGCAATTCCCACGGCAATCTGCAGTGGAAATCCGCAGACGGCACTCTGTGCTGGCGCGATGCCAACTGGACTCCAGCTACTGCAGCTCCTGGCTGTGACGGCGCGATTGCCGCTCCTGTAGCCGCTCCTGCCCCAGCACCGGCCCCAGCGCCAGCGCCTGTTGCACCACGCGCTGCCCCAGCACCGGCTCCTGCTCCAGCACCTGCTCCAGCACCAGCAGCAGCTCCTCAGCCACCAGCAGCTACCAAGGTAACTTACGCTGCTGACGCCTTCTTTGACGTCAACAAGTCTGTCATCAAGCCAGACGGCAAAGCCAAGTTGGACGACCTGGTCGGCAAGATCAAGGACATCAACCTCGAAGTCATCATTGCTGTGGGTCACACCGACAGCGACGGCGGCGACGCTTTCAACCAGGCTCTGTCGGTTCGCCGTGCAGAAGCTGTCAAGGCCTACTTGACCAGCAAAGGTGTTGAAAAGAACCGCGTTTACACCGAAGGTAAGGGCGAGAAGCAGCCTGTTGCTGACAACAAGACCAAAGACGGCAAGGCCAAAAACCGCCGCGTTGAGATCGAAGTGGTCGGTACCCGCGCCAACAAGTAATCTTCGGGTTACCTCGCAAAAAGCCGCCTTCGGGCGGCTTTTTTCATGGGCCAGACCATCTGGACCATCCTGAATGACCTATCCTGGTATAGATCGGCACTGACCAGTGCTTTCAACGCTGACCCTGCTGACCCCGTTGGATACACGCAACGAAATCCCTTGTAATGGGTGTCATCTTGCAATTTGCGACAATAGCGTCCTATGACCCAAGCCAACGCAGCGCCTCACCCCCACCACAGCAACGCCGACCCCGCCGAGCTGGCCAAGTTTTCCGATCTGGCGCACCGCTGGTGGGACAAAACCAGCGAGTTCAAGCCGCTGCACCAGATCAACCCCCTGCGGCTGGACTGGATTGACAGCCTGGCCTCTGTGAAGGGCAAAACCGTGCTCGACGTGGGCTGTGGCGGCGGCATACTGGCTGATGCGATGGCCCGCAAGGGCGCCACCGTCACGGGTATTGACCTGTCTGTCAAAGCCCTGAAGGTGGCCCAGCTGCATGCGCTGGAGGCCCAAACACCTAATGTGAGCTACCGTGAGATCAGCGCAGAAGCCCTGGCGGCTGAAGCACCGGGCAGCTTTGATGTGGTCACCTGCATGGAGATGCTCGAGCATGTGCCCGATCCGTCTTTGGTGGTGCAGGCCTGCAGCCGCCTGGTCAAGCCCGGTGGCTGGGTGTTTTTCAGCACCATCAACCGCCGCCCCAAAGCCTGGCTGCTGGCCGTGGTGGGCGCAGAATATGTGCTGGGCATGTTGCCCAAGGGCACCCACGAATATGCCAAGTTCATCCGCCCGAGTGAGCTGGCCCAGTACCTGCGTGCCAACCAGCTCAGCCTGCAGGAGAGCAAAGGCCTGCAATACAACCCGCTGACGCAGCGTTACTGGCTCAACCAGGACACCAGTGTGAACTACCTGTTTGCCACGCGCAGGGCATGAAGACCTGCGCATGAAGACACTCTCAATACTATTATTTTGATAGCTGCTCCCGCGATATTCTATTGGCCTGGAGCCCCAAAATACTCAAATAAACACACCAATATCTGACCACCATGCCGCCTTCGATTCCTGCTGCGCACGCAGCGCCCCTAGCCATCTTTTTTGACCTGGATGGCACCTTGATCGACAGCGCGCCCGACCTGGGCGCCGCGGCCGACAAAATGCGCACCGACCGTGGCATGTCCTCATTGCCGCTGGAGCTGTACCGCCCGATGGCGGGCGCGGGTGCGCGCGGCATGCTCAAGATAGGCTTTGGCATGTCGCCAGAACACAGTGATTTTGCTGCCATGCGCGAGGAGTTTTTCCAGAACTACGAGCGCAATCTGGTGGAGCGAACCTATGCTTTTGACGGAGTGGCCAGCATGCTTGAGAGCTTGCAGCAGCAGGGCATTGCCTGGGGCATCGTGACCAACAAATCCAGGCGCTTCACCGATCCGCTGGCGCGCCTGATGCCTGTGCTGCACGGCGCCTGTGCCGTGGTCAGCGGCGACACCACGCCGCATGCCAAACCGCACCCCGCCCCTGTGCTGGAGGCCGCGCGCATCGCCGGCTTGCCGCCTGCGCAGTGCTGGTATGTGGGCGACGACAAGCGCGATATTGACGCCGGCCGCGCGGCAGGCATGTTCAGCGTGGCCGCTGCCTGGGGCTATCTGGGCGAACACGCTGTGGACAGCTGGGGCGCCGACGCGGTGGCCCACACGCCCGGCGAGCTCAGCGCGTGGCTGGGCCCGCAGCGCCGCAGCGCCTGAGCCATGCGGATGCACGCTTTGCTTCGCGCTGTTGTCATCGCCGCAGGCCTGAGCGCCTGTGTGATGCACACCGCTGCCGTGGCCTGCTTTGACGAAAAAAAGTTAGCGCACACTATTGAAAATTTGCCTGCAGGTGCAGTGTTGTACGTGTGGTCGCCCCGCATGGTGCTGTCGGCCCAGCATGCGGCCAGCGCGCAGCGGCAGGCGGCCGCGCAGGGCCTGGCTTTTATCGCGTTGCACGATGCTGGCGTACCTGAGGCCGAGATCAAAGCGGCGCTGTCAGCACTGGCCGGCTCAGGCCATGCACTGCACAGCAGCAGTGCGCAGGTGCTGGCAGGCAGCCAAGGCCTGTGCGCCCGCAGCCTGCTGGAGCGCGACGCGCTGCGCCACTTTCCCACCGCCTTCGTGCTGCACAGCGGCCAGGTGCACCGCCACGCCATCATCGGGGCCATGCCAGAGGCGGCCTGGGCGCACAGCATTGCGCAGCGCCTGCCCCAGCGTGGCGCGCAGGCCTCTGCGCAAGCTGCCGCGCGCCTGCCAGTAGCCAGAGTGCAGCCATGACTATCCATCGTAGCGCTATATTTTTAATAGCTGCTCCCGCTATATTTCATTGGGCTGCAGCCCAAAACGTCTCTCAAAACATGCTGCCGCAGCAGTGTATTCCTGCCAACACCTTCACCGCGCTGTCCCCCGCGCTGGTAGGCCAGCAGACAGACGCTTACGGCAACACCAGCGTGGCCTTGGGCAGCTATGAGCGCATCAGCCCGGACGGCCGCTTTGTGCTGCGCAGCTTCTCGGGCGGGCGGCTGGGCGAGGTGAGCCTGGTGGAGCTCAGCGCCACAGGCCAGGCCGTGGCGGCCTACGACACCCCGCTGTCCAACGAGGCTTTCCCGGTGCAGGGCAGCTGGCGCTATCTGGTCAATGTGAACGGCGATCACTACAGCTTCAGCAGCATTCTTCGCAACAACAGCCAGCGCAAGCAAAGCCCGGTGTTTCGCGGCGGCATGACCGGTTTTTATGCAGCGGCCTCCGAGCTGCCTGCCGCAGCCTCTGACAAGCCCGGGCAGGTGCGTATCCGCTCCATGAGCTGGCCCAATGCCAACAGCGACGGCGAGCGCCAGGGCGAGGGGGCTTTGGTGGCGCGCACCTTGACCATAGACACCGCCAACGGCCGCGTGGTGGCAGACAGCGGCCAAGTGGGTCTGTGCAGAGAACGTGTGCGCGAGGACGGCCCGTTTTACGCGCTGCCCATGATCAGCGTGGATGGCTTGGAGTTTGCCGCCGTGCCGCAAACCCCCGTCAAAGGCGAGCAGACCATGCGCATCTTTGCCTTTGGCGCGCAGGGCACGGGCTGCACGCCGCGCGCGGTGTTTGGCTTTTCCAGCGGCAAGACCATTTTTGGCTTTCCCCACGCCGACGCAGGCGCAGCCGACCTGGCCTACGAATACCGCGCCAATGTCTGGTGGGTCAGCCGCGGCCCTGGCATGCCGCCCGATGGCCTGCGCTTTAACATCGCCCCGTATTACGCCAACCCCCGCACCCTGCTGCTGGCCAGCGCCTTCCCCGGCATCACGCGCGACGGCCGGGTGATCTACGGCGCTACCCTCAAAGACTGCCCTGCAGACCCCAGCAAGCCCTGCACCAACCAGGCAGGCTATGTGATCAGCGACCCCTACCAAAGCAACGCCTACCAGCAGTATCTGCAACAGCCCGGCGCCAGCCCAGCGGCCCGCAGGCAATGCATCACCCACGCCGACGTGGCCCGCGAACGGGCGGCTTTTGCCAAGCTGCACGGTCTGGCGCCATAGTGCCTGTAGCTGGGCTGCTGCAGGGCATTTTTATAAGGTCTACGGGCTTCCAGGCCAATAGAATATCGCGGGAGCAGCTATTAAATATATAGCATTTATCACGCCTTCAAACAGCCTTTAGCGTTGCGCATGCCAGCGCCCACATGGCCGTTCCAGCCCACTCCACGCCTGCCTACGCTGCCCTACAATGACACTATGCAAGCCTCGCCTACTGCCACCTCTACAGCCAGCCCCATCACCCACACGCAGGCCATCCATATCGCCCGTAACCACGAGAGCGCCATCGCCTGGCCCACGGTGGTGATGGCCGTGGTGTGCGCAGGCGGCTTTTGGGCTGTGGCCTATCTGGCCGCTACGGGCGCGTTGTCCCTATGGTGGGCTATGCCGCTGAATATCTTTTTTGCCTACAGCTGCTACACCCCCGTGCACGAAGCCTGCCATCGCAACGTCACCACCACCGGCCACCGCCACGCCTGGCTCAACAGCCTGGTGGGCAACCTGTGCGCCGCGCCCTTGTTCAACAGCTTTCACCTGCACCAGCTGACCCATCTGGCACACCACGCCCACACCAACGACCCCGCCAAAGACCCCGACCAGTGGATGGTCGCGCGCAGTGTGCCCAGCCTGCTGTGGCGCAGCGTGACGGTGGCGGCAGTCCATGTCGTCATGGGCGTGCGGCTGGCGCGCAGCCGCGGTGATGGCCGCTGGCGCCTGGTCAACGCGGCCGCCTACACCCTGCTGGCCATAGGCGCCGCGCTGTGGCTGGCTGTGCGCTACGACACCACCGCTGCGCTGCTTGCCACCTTCGTGTCTGCCTTGCTGGCCAGCGCGCTGCTGGCCATGGTGTTTGACTGGCTGCCCCACCACCCCCACACCAGCCAGGAACGCTGGCAACACACCCGGGTAGTCACCTTCGCTCCAGCAGTGCAAGGTGCGCTGGATCAGCTGCTGTATGGCCAAACCTACCATCTGGTCCATCACCTGTATCCCCGTGTGCCGTTTTACCGCTACAAAGCTGTGTTCAGCACACTGCGAGGTTTCTTTGAAAGCAACGGTGCTCAAATCTACCCCGCGGGCAGCAAACCGTTCTAGCGCGTAAAATACACCTTCTTAGGGGCTGTACTGGTTTCGACGAGGACTAGACGTCTTGTAGGGCATGTCGAGCTGAATGTGCTCGTTAAACAAATTCAAAAAAACTAACTGCAAACGACGAACGTTTCGCACTCGCAGCTTAATTGCTGAGAGGCTTGCAACAGCTCTCCGATGGGCTGGGCAAAGGGGTTTTAGGGCAACTTAAAACGTCTCGGCTGCAAGCTTATTCACATCGGATGGTCTGGCGCCGGGTGGCTTGGCGTTGGACGAGAAAATAGGCTACTGGTCTGGTGTGTAGCGTGCCGTTGCGCGACACATTGGGCGAGACACAAATCAATCGGCTACACATGTAGAACTGCAAGGAAAAAGGTTTTCGGACGCGGGTTCAATTCCCGCCAGCTCCACCATTGAATTGAGATTCAGGCGCGTCGCGCCTGAATTTTCCGGCAGGCGCTTCCAGCATGGACCTCATCGTATTGCGACCTGAGGGGCTGTATTGCCCGGTGGGTCAGTTTTTTATCGATCCCTGGCGGCCAGTAGACAGCGCGGTGATCACCCACGGCCATAGCGACCATGCCCGCAGCGGACACGCCCGCTACCTGGCCCACCATGACAGTGCAGGCACCCTTAGGTCCAGGCTGGGCGATATTGCGCTGCAGACGGTGGCCTATGGCGAGAGTGTGTCGCACAACGGGGTGCGCGTGTCGCTGCATCCTGCGGGCCATGTGCTGGGCTCGGCCCAGGTACGGGTGGAGCATCAGGGCCGGGTGTGGGTGGCTTCGGGCGACTACAAGCTGGAATCTGACGGCACCTGCGCTGCGTTTGAGCCGGTGCCCTGCCACACGTTCATTACCGAATCTACCTTTGGTCTGCCGGTGTATCGCTGGCCCAGCCAGAGCGAGCTGTTTGCGCAGATCAATGCCTGGTGGCAGGGCAACGCCCAGGCTGGGCGCACCTCGGTGCTGTTTTGCTATGCCTTTGGCAAAGCCCAGCGGATTCTGGCGGGGGTCGATGCCAGCATAGGCCCGCTGGTGATGCACGGTGCAGTGGAGCCGCTTAACGCGGTCTACCGCGCGGCGGGTGTCAAGCTGCCACCCACAGTGCGCGTGAGCGACGAGGCTATGGCGTCGCTGCCTTTGGGCCAGGCCCTGGTGCTGGCACCGCCGTCAGCCCAGTCCACGCCCTGGATGAAGCGCTTTGGCAACTATGCTGATGCGTTTGCCAGCGGCTGGATGTTGCTGCGTGGCGCGCGCAGGCGCAGGGGCGTTGATAGGGGCTTTGTCATGTCAGACCATGCCGACTGGCCCAGCCTGAACAGCGCCATCCGCGCCACAGGGGCCGAGCAGGTGTTTGTCACCCACGGCAGTGTGGCGGTGATGGTGCGATGGCTGCAAGAGCAGGGGCTTCAGGCGCAGGGCTTCAGCACCGAATATGGCAAAGAGGATGGTAATGAAGGCGGCAATGAAGCGGGTGGTGAGGCAGGCGTGCCTGCAGCGCTGCCAGAAGCAGCATGAAGGAGTTTGCGGCCCTATACCGCGCATTGGACAGCAGCACCTCCAGCCTGGCCAAGCAAGCGGCTTTGCAGCAGTATTTTGCGCATGCTGCCCCCGAAGATGCGGCCTGGGCGGTGTATTTTCTGGCCGGGGGCAAGCCGCGCCAATTGGTGCCCAGCAAGCTGCTCAAGGCGCTGGCCCAGCAGGCCAGCGGCCTGCCGCAATGGCTGTTTGATGAAAGCTATGACGCAGTAGGTGATCTGGCCGAGACGATCTCTCTGTTGTTGCCGCAGCCTGAGCAGGCGCAAGACCTGGGTCTGAGCGCTTGGCTGCAAACACGGCTGCTGCCGCTGCGCACAGCCGCGCCCGAGACCCTGGCGGGCATGTTGCAGACGCAATGGCAACAGTTGCCAGCACAGGACAGGCTGGTGTATTTCAAGTTGATCACAGGCAGTTTTCGGGTGGGTGTGTCCAAGCTGCAGGTTACGCAGGCGCTGGCCGCTGTGGGTGCGCTGGACAGCAAGCGTGTGGCGCAGCGCCTGATGGGCTACACCCACCCCAACGCCCGCCCATCTGCTGCAGACTTTGAAGCCCTGATTGCGCCTGAGCGCGATGATGAGCTGCACCAGCGCACCAGTGGGCAGCCCTATCCTTTCTTTTTGGCCCATCCTTTAACCGTGGCGCTGGAGGACTTCGAAACCACTTTGGGGCCACCTGCGCAGTGGCTGGTGGAGTGGAAGTGGGATGGCATCCGCGCGCAGCTGGTCAAACGCGCGGGCCAGGTCTGGCTCTGGTCACGCGGCGAGGAGCTGCTGACGGATCGCTTTCCCGAGCTGGCCGCGCTGGGCGCTGCCCTGCCTGACGGCAGTGTGCTCGATGGCGAGATCGTGGTGTGGCGCCACCCGGTGGATGGGGCTGGCGCAGGCCAGGTGCAAAGTTTTGCCCAGCTGCAAAAGCGCATTGGCCGCAAGACCGTGGGCAGCAAGCTGCTCAAAGACCTGCCCGTAGTGCTGCTGGCCTATGACCTGCTGGAGCATGAAGGCCAGGACATTCGCCGCACACCCCAAAACGAGCGGCGCGCAGCGCTGGAACTGATGGCAACGCAACTGGCGCATCCGGCCCTGGTGCTCAGCGAATGTGTGACAGGTGACAGCTGGCAGGCGCTGGCGCAACTGCGCTCCACAGCGCGCGAGCGCGGCGTGGAGGGCATGATGCTCAAGGCCGCGTCATCGCACTACGGCGTGGGCCGCACCAAAGACCTGGGGGTGTGGTGGAAGTGGAAAATTGACCCGCTGAGCATCGACGCCGTGCTGATCTATGCGCAGCGTGGCCATGGCCGCCGTGCCAGCCTCTACAGCGACTACACCTTTGCAGTGTGGGACGGCCCGGGTGATATGCCAGAGCGCAGGCTGGTGCCTTTTGCCAAGGCCTACTCAGGCCTGACCGATCAGGAGATGCAGCAGGTGGACGCTGTCGTGCGCAAGACCACACGCGAGAGCTTTGGCCCGGTGCGCAGCGTAGAGCCCACGCTGGTGTTTGAGCTGGGTTTTGAGGGCATTGCGCGCAGCCCGCGCCACAAGAGCGGCATTGCAGTGCGCTTTCCGCGCATGCTGCGCTGGCGGCAGGATAAAACAGTTGCGCAGGCAGACACCTTGCAAAGCCTGGAGGCATTGCTGCCACCATGAACAGCAAGCCCAACACCGCAGTGCATAAAGCCATCAAGGCGTGGTTCGCAGCCCAGGGCTGGAAGCCTTTTGCCTTTCAAAAAGAGGTATGGGCAGCGGTGCAGCAAGGCCAGTCCGGCTTGCTGCACGCCACCACCGGGGCTGGCAAAACCTACGCGGTGTGGCTGGCAGCGCTGCAGGCGCTGACACCGCGCACCCCCAAACGCGCTGCGGCGCTGCCCCTGACTGTGCTGTGGCTCACACCGATGCGGGCGCTGGCCGCCGATACGGTGCGTGCGCTGCAAAGTGCGGTGGATGCGCTCAACGCCCTGGATGCAAACTGCTGCCCATGGACCATCGGCGCGCGCACGGGTGACACCAGCAGCAGCCAGCGTGCAGCGCAAAAAACCCGCTTGCCTTCGGTGCTTGTCACTACGCCCGAAAGCTTGAGCTTGATGCTGTCCAAAGCCGATGCGCGCGACACCCTAGGGAGCGTTGCTATGGTAGTGGTGGACGAATGGCACGAGCTGATGGGTAACAAACGCGGTGTGCAGGTGCAGCTGGCACTGGCGCGGCTGCGCAGTTGGCAGCAAGGTAGCACTGCACTAAGGGTGTGGGGCATGTCGGCCACGCTGGGCAATCTGCAAGATGCCATGCAAACCCTGCTGGGCCCGGGCGCAGAGCCAGCAGGCACCTTGGTGCGCGGTGCGCTGGCCAAAGACCTGGTGATTGACACCTTGCTGCCGGCCCAGGTGCAGCGTTTTCCGTGGGCCGGGCATTTGGGCCTCACCATGCTGCCCCAGGTGGTGCAGGAGATACAGACCAGTGCCAGCACCTTGGTGTTTACTAACACCCGCTCGCAGGCCGAGTTGTGGTTCAAGGCACTGCTGGAGGCGCGGCCCGACTGGGCGGGCATCCTGGCCTTGCACCATGGCTCGCTGGACCGTGAGGTGCGCGAATGGGTGGAAGGCGCGCTCAAATCTGGGCAGCTCAAAGCAGTGGTGTGCACCTCCAGTCTGGATTTGGGGGTGGACTTTCTGCCAGTCGAGCGGGTGTTGCAGATAGGCTCTGCCAAAGGGGTGGCACGCTTGCTGCAGCGCGCTGGCCGCTCCGGGCATGCACCGGGCAGGCCTTCGCGCATCACCCTGGTGCCCACCCATAGCCTGGAGATCGTGGAGGCTGCTGCTGCCCGAGCTGCAGTACAGGCTGGGCAGATCGAGGCCCGCCTGTCACCCCACGAGCCGCTGGATGTGCTGGTGCAGCATTTGGTGACCGTGGCCTTGGGCGGTGGTTTTGAGGCAGAGCGCATGCTTGCCGAAGTGCGCAGCACCCAGGCCTATGCACATCTGACGCCTGCTACCTGGCAGTGGTGCCTGGACTTTGTGCGCCAGGGCGGCCCCTCACTGGCCACCTATCCAGACTATCGTCGTGCAGTACCCGATGAAGATGGTGTATGGCGGGTGCCTGATGCGCTTTTGGCGCGCCGGCACCGACAGAATATTGGCACCATCAGCAGCAGCACCAGCATGATGGTGCAGTTCTGGAGCGCGGGTGGCAGCGCGGGCGGAGCCAAGCTGGGCACGGTGGAAGAGGGCTTTATTGCACGGCTCAAAACAGGCGACTGCTTTTTGTTTGCGGGCCGCTCACTGGAGCTGGTGCGGGTGCACCAGATGACGGCTTTCGTCAAGCGGGCCACTGGCAAAAAAGCGGCAGTGCCACGCTGGGCAGGCGGGCGCATGCCACTGTCAAGCACACTGGCCAGCGCCATGCTGCAGCAGCTTCAGCAAGCGGCCCATGCCATGGCCACCGGGGGTGATATTGCTGCGCTGGGTACAGAGATGGCGTTGGCCTATCCCATGCTGCAGGTGCAGCAGCGCTGGTCTGCGCTGCCCACACAAAGCAATCTGGTGGTGGAGACACTGCACAGCCGTGAGGGTTGGCATCTGTTTGTCTATCCGTTTGCGGGGCGCAATGTGCACACCGGCCTTGCCAATCTGCTGGCTTGGCGCGCGGCCCGTGTACAGCCCGGGACATTTTCGATGTCGGTCAATGACTATGGCTTGGAGCTGCTAAGCGCCAGCGCCATGGACTGGGCCGCATTGCTGCCCGCCATGCTCAGCCCTGCCGACACGCACGATGCGCTGCTTGAGGAAGTGCTGGCCAGCCTGAATGCTGGCGAGCTGGCGCGCAGGCGCTTTCGCGATATTGCGCGCGTCTCGGGCTTGGTCTATGAGGGCCATCCCGGCGAGCGCAAGAGCGCGCGGCAGCTACAGGCCTCTTCACAGCTTTTTTATGATGTGTTTCGCAAATACGATCCATCCAATCAACTGCTGCTGCAGGCTGAGCAGGAGCTGCTGCAAGATGAGCTGGATATTGAGCGCCTGTCCGACACGCTGCAGCGCATGCAGCAGCAAACCCTGGTCACCACGCCACTGCAGCGTCCGACACCGTTTGCCTTCCCGCTGATGGTAGAGCGGCTGCGCGAACAGCTGTCCAACGAAAACATGGCAGACCGTATCGCCCGCATGCTGCAGCAGCTGGAGTCTGCAGCGGACGGCAGCCAAGCGCCAGAGCGCGATTTGGAAGTGGAGCAGGTGGCGCACAGCATGGCGTTTTCGCGCGATGCCGTTGCGCCAGTGCGTCGTGCCGTGCGCAAACGCGGCTCTGCGCGGAGATAGACTACAGATAGTTCATGCAATCCCCCACGTTGATCCACCACCCATACCATGCAAATTGAATTGGCCGGTCAGTCACTCGTGCTGTTGCCACAGCACGCGCTGTGGTGGCCTGCGCAGCGCACTTTGTGGATTGCAGACCTGCATCTGGGCAAGGCGGCCACCTACCGCAAGCTGGGGCAGCCCGTGCCCAGCGGCACCACGCAGCAAAACCTGCAGCGCCTGACAGAGCTGATAGAGCGGCATGCCGCGCAACGGGTGGTTTTTCTGGGCGATTTTCTGCACGCCGCACAGGCCCAGACCAATACGCTGCTGCAGGCCCT
Organism: Polaromonas sp.; assembly: GCA_013297865.1. Classification (GTDB taxonomy): domain Bacteria; phylum Pseudomonadota; class Gammaproteobacteria; order Burkholderiales; family Burkholderiaceae_C; genus JAAFIP01. The sequence continues at coordinate 115,530 of JAAFIP010000002.1, forward strand.
GCAGCAATGGCGCAGGCAGCATGCCACACTTCATGCTGTGCTGGTGCGCGGCAACCACGACAGCCGCGCGGGTGACCCGCCAACCGCCCTGGGCATTGAGGTAGTTAACGAACCCTGGTTGCTGGGGCCCTTTGCGGCCTGCCATCATCCGCAGCAGCACGCTAGCCATTTTGTTCTGGCGGGGCATCTGCATCCCGTAGCCCTGCTGCAGGGCACGGGCCGCGACCGGCTGCGACTACCGTGTTTTACTGTAGATGCACACACGATGGTGCTGCCGGCCTTTGGCGAGTTCACGGGCGGATACACTGTGCACCAAGACTCAAAAAAACGCCTGTATCCGATTGGCGGAGACAAAGTGTGGCTGATGCCTGATTTTTGAGTTCCAAGGAACTGCTCTGTGGATTTAAAAATACCTATCGTCATTTCGGACGAACTCGGCGATGATGTGATTACCGCCAACGCCCTGCTTAACCTGGCCAGCGGCGAGATTGTGCAAGTGCAATACCAAAACTACGACGTAGCCGCCAAAGGCTTGCCTTGGGAGCACGAAGACTATGACTTCAGCTGCGGCATGCTGTCCAACAACGGCAAGGATGTCGAGTTCACCGTCCAGGTGAACCAGACGACCGGCCAGTACACCGTCAGCGCGACCGAGCTGCAAGAGATCAAAATGCGTGCTGCTGCCCTGTTCTCCGGCGTGCCCAGCGCCACCTTGATCGAGGACATAGCGCCCAAGAGCCGCCGGCGCCGTGCATGATGGGTATCGGTTGCAAAGAGTAACACCGTAGAGGCAAAAACTGTCCCGCACAGCACTAGCCAGCCTATCTCTCCATTGGTAAAGTGATTTTGTCCAATCCAGCGGGCGCTGGATAGAGACGACAGTTTCACAATCAAGGAGATACCATGCCATCACACACACCACTGTTTCGCTGGCTGCTTGCAGCCGCGTTGGGTCTTGCAGCCCTGACACCCCAAGCCTGGGCACAAAGCGATTGGTGCAAATCCAAATGGGGCCCGAACGATGAAATAGGTGCGGCCAATTTACTGACACCTGCGCTTGCGGCCGAAGCGGCCAAGCTGGTGAAAACAGGCAAGACCTACGCATTGGGTTTTGAAACCAACGCGCAGACCCCCGCTTACGCTCCCCGCACCTGGGGCGTCACTATCGTGCAGCCGGGGCAGGCCGGTGGCATCAGCTTGGGTGGCACCAAGACCACCTATAACGACGATATCTACATGGGTTGGGTGGGCACGGGGTCGCAGATTGATGGCTTGGGCCATATCGGCATTGACAATGTGTATTACAACTGCAATAAAAACTCGGATTTTGCGCAGGCCAATGGACTGAAGAAACTCGGCGTTGAAAAAATTCCGCCTTTCGTGACACGCGGCATCGTGCTGGATATGACAGCCTATTACGGCACTGACATGGTGAAAGAAGGCGTAGCCTTTAATCGCAAGGAGATTGACGAGCAGGCCAAGCGTCAGGGTATCGAGATCAAAAAAGGCGATGTCGTGCTGTTCCACACGGGCTGGCAGGCGCTGGAGGGCAAGGACAACAAGCGCTTCCTGGCTGGCGAGCCGGGCCTGGGCAAAGAGGGCGCACTGTATCTGGCCTCCAAAGAGGTGATTGCCGTAGGCGCGGACCAGTGGGCTCTGGAGGTGATTCCGTTCGAGAAAGATGTGGGTGTGTTTGAAATACACCAGATTCTGCTGACCAGGAACGGCATCTATATTCTGGAGAACATGAACACCGGCCCCTTGGTGAAAGACAAAGCCTACGAGTTCATGTTTGTGCTGGGCGCATCGCGCATTACAGGTGGTGTGCAGGCGATCATCAACCCCGTGGCCATTCGCTGACGCCTGACGCATGGACTGCAAGGTGGTTCAGTGGGCCAGATGGGGCGCAGCAGCGGGCCTGTTGGGCTGGGTTGGCTGGGCGCAGGCGCACCCTCACGGCTCCATCGACTGCCGCGCTGCTGTACGCTTTGAGGCGGGTGGCTTGCGCCATGTCCGCGGTGAGCTGTGGCTGGACGACTGGCACTCGCAGCGCGCAGCCCAGCTCACGCGCAATAGCCAGGGGCAGGAAGATGCCCAGATGATGCGGCAGTTTATCTTTGCACTCAAGATGCAGATGGGCCGGGCCAACTGGCTGTTTGGTCTGGAGGCTGATGGACAGAGCCTGGTGCTGACACCGCAAGCCGACCCTGTGCTGGAAATGGCTGCCGATGGGCGTGCGCGCATTGTGATCGACTATGCCGCGGCGCCCGCGCAGCAAGCCGTACAGCTCTGGAGCCTGCACTGCGCTGACCCCAGCTACTATTTTGTGACGGCGTTTGGAGAGCGTCTGCCTGTGGCACCGCCAGAGGGCGCTGCCGCTGAACTGGATGTCGCCAAGCTGGCTGACAATCTGCAGCGATTGGGGCCTGCGCGCCAACATGCCAGCGCAGTCAGCATTGAGGGCTGCAAAGCCCTGAACTTGGGAAGTGGTGGCGCTGGCCTGCCAGCGCCCCGCACAGGCATGGCCCGGCTTGACTGGAGCTGTCAGCCTTGAGGGCAACGACACCCCCCAAAAGCTCAATTCAATCAGCTTTGATACCGTTGTCCTGTATCAGTTTGCGGTACAGATTGAACTGCTCTTTGGTGGCGCTACCTAGCTCTTGTGCAGAAGAGCCGCGCAGCGTCAGGCCGAGTGCGACCAGTTTGTCGCGTGTTTCGGGGTCTGCCAGGGCTTTGCGCATTTCTGAATTGAGGCGCTCCACAATGTCTTTGGGCGTGCCAGCAGGTACGACCATGGCAAACCAGGAGTTGAAGAAAAAGTCTTTCAGGCCCGACTCGTCCACCGTGGGTACGTTGGGGTATTGCGCCAGGCGTTTTTGGGTGGATACGGCCAGCAGGCGCAGTTTGCCTGCCTGCAGCAAGGAGGTGACGGTGCCCAGACCCTGAAATGCGGCGTCTACCTCGCCAGCAGCCACCGCCACCGCAGCAGGTGTAGCCCCTTTGTAAGGCACATGCACGGCGCTGATGCCCGCGCGCGAGGCAAACAAGGCCATGGCAATATGCTGAGGGCTGCCGCTGCCGCCCGAGCTGAAGTTGATCTTGCCTGGGGCGGCTTTGGCTGCGGCAATAAAGTCTGCCACGGTTTTGTAGGGTGAGTCGGTTTTGACTACCAGGCCCCATTCAATCGTGGCAGCCAGCGAGAGGGGGTCAAAATCTGTCAGCGCATTCCAGGTGGATTTGGGATAAATGTGCGGCAGCATGGTCAGCACGCTGTCGTTAAAGCCGCCCAGTGTGTAGCCATCGGGCGCGGCCTTGGCCACGCGGTCAGCGCCAATCAGCCCGGACGAGCCCGCCTGGTTTTCGATCACGATGGACTGGCCCAAGCCCAGCGACATTTTCTGCGTGAGGATGCGTGCGGCATTGTCCACCGCACTGCCTGCGGCCAGTGGAATGATCATTTTGATCGGCTTGTTGGGATAGGCGCTTTGGGCCAATGCCGTAGTGGCGCTTGATGCCAGCAGGATGCTGCTGAAGAGGAAGGTGCTGAGTTTCATGGTGGTGTCTCCTGAGAGGTATGTCTAAATGCAGTGGATGTTCAAAGCAGGGTGGCAATGTGCAGTTGCTTGGCCAGGGCGTCCAGCTCGGCCAGCAGTCCCGCTGAGACTGGAATGCCCGTCTTGCTGTAGCGCTCGCGGCGCTCCTGGCTTTGCTCGCCTGGCAGCCAGATGCGATCTACGCCAGGCAGGCGTTGGCTTTGGTGGATGTCGTTGGCCAATTGATTCACCGCAGCTTTAAAAAATGCTGGTTCGCCAAAGGCCTTGAGATCGATCACCAAAATCGCCTGCCCGGTGTTGGTGGGGGTCACATGGTCGTGGTTGAAGTCCACCACATCACGCCCCATGGCCGCGCCATTGAGCGTGCCTGCCAGCAGGCCCACGATCAGTGCCAAGCCATAGCCTTTGTGCGCCCCGATAGGCAGCAAGAAGCCTTCCTCTGCACGTTTGGGATCTGTAAGCGGCTTGCCTTGGCGGTCAATCATCCAGCCCTCAGGCATCTGCTCACCGCGCTTGGCCTTGGCCTTGACCTTGCCATACGCTGCCACCGTAGTGGCCATGTCCAGCACCACGCTCTGGCCATCAGGCCCAGGAATACCCACGGCAATCGGGTTGGTGGACAACAGCATTTCCATTCCGCCCCAGGGCGGCAAATGGTTGGCATTGCCCACTGCAAAATACAGCCCAATCATGTCGTGTGCAATCGGCATGCGTGCATACAGCGATGCGGGGCCAGCGTGGTTGCTGGCACGCGCGCCGACCCAGGCCACTCCAGCGGTACGAGCCTTGTCAATTGCTAGCTCGGTGGCGTAAGACATCACCAAATGCCCCATGCCGTTGTCGCCATCCACCAGCGCCATGGCGGCGCGCTCAGTGACTGCACGAATATGCGGCTGGGTGTTGATGCCGCCAGCCTGAATGCGTTTGACATACTGCGGCAGGCGGATGACGCCATGCCCATCCGAGCCTTGCAGGTCCGCTTCAGCCATCAAGGCCGCCACCTTGTTGGCATCGGCCACGGGCAGCCCGGCGCAGGACAGGCCGCTGGCAATAAAGCTGCGCAGCCGCTCCACGCTGACGAAGCTGCTGGATTTTTCTGTAGTCATGTTGTGTAGGTTTTGCGTTCGTTACATCCTCTATCATAGGGCGTGGCTCTATCGCGTTTACCCCAATTCACCTCTCAAAATGACATCTCCTCAGCCCCGTATCGCCCTTATCCATGCGCTTTCTCATGCGGTAGACCCCATCAATCAGGCCATTGCACGCGACTGGCCCTCGGCCATGCGCATGAACCTGCTGGACGACAGCCTGTCTGCTGACCTGGCGGCCAGCGGGCGCGGGCAGGATGCGGCCATGCAGATGCGTTTTCAGCGTCTGGCGGGCTATGCAGTGGACTGCGGCTGCCACGCGATACTGTTCACATGCTCGGCCTTTGGCACCTGCATTGAAGCTGTGGCACAGCGCTACCCCCACATGCCCGTGCTCAAGCCCAATGAAGCCATGATTGACGACGCGAGTGCCTTGGGCCAGCGCATAGGCTTGGTGGCCACATTTGCCCCCACTTTGGTGTCAATGCCGCCTGAATTCCCGGCGCATGTGCAGTTGGAGACAGGGTTGGCTGAAGAAGCCCTGGCTGCTTTGAACGCAGGTGACGCGCAGCGACACGATGAGCTGATTGCGCAGGCTGCGATGGTGCTGGCAAACAAGGGCTGTGGTGTGATTTCCTTGGCACAGTTCAGCATGGCCCGCGCAGCCGGTCTGGTTGCGCAGCGCACCGGTTTGACGGTGTTGACGCCTGTTGCCAGCGCGGTGACTCGGTTGAAGACTTTGCTCAGTACTTGATCTTTTTTGCTTGGGTTGCTGATGTATTCAAGGCGATGTTTGGTATTGCCTTTGTGGTTTTCGCATTTGCTTTGCGCTTCGCTTGATCTGACCGGTGGTGCGTTCAAATAGGTTGTGCTTCACGTGATCCGGCCGGCGGCGCGCTCAGCTCCGCGGCTGTCCCCCGCGGCGGCCTAGGGCCGCCTGCTCCTCCTTGATGCCGCTGCGCTGAGCGCACCACCGACCAGATCTAGCTGAGGTGGTGGTCATTCAAACGATGCGCGCTGAGCATCCAAGATTTCGGCAAGGTAGTTGATATTCAACCGCTGCTATTCACCCCAAGCGCCGAGGCGTACGAAGCTCAAGCACCGGGGCGTACAAAGCCCAAGCGCCATAGCGTACAAAAACACGCAAGGGTCTAAAAGGGCGTACACATCAGAAACCCGCCTCATGCACCCGCATAAAAGCAGCAAAGCGTGGCTTGCCGCTGGGTGTGACGTCGCGATAGGAATAGGTGATCGTGCTACCGATAGCGGGCGGATTCTGGCGCTGCGCGTTTGACAAACCCGTGCCCAGCTTGAAACGTTGACCGCTGGCGGTTTTGACATCCAGCGCGCCCAGCATGCCTGCATATTTGCCTTGGCCTGCGACATGGCCTACCACCACGGCCTCGGCGTCTTGCTGGGGTTTGAGCTTGAGCAACACGTCGCTGCGCCCATGGGTTACCGGTGCGCTGGCCAGGTGCAGCATCAGGCCTTCGCCGCCTGCCGCGACAACGGCTTTGAGCTTTGCTTGCAGCGCTGCAGGGTTGGCTACGCGATACTGTTCTACCGCCTGCAACTGGGGCCAGGCGGTTTGGGCGATGATGGTGGGCAACTGCGCAATGCGTTTTTCAAAGCTGCCGGTTTCTCCGGGCAGCTCAAACACCATGTACTTGATCTGCTGCCATTCGGCGTCCACGGGCTGCGCCTTGCGCACCATGCCTGACAGCGTGTCAAACTGCCCACGCCCCAGCCATAGCTCGCCGTCCAGTGGCGTGCGTGGTAGCTTGGCTGTGAACCAAGTGGGAGCTGCGACTGCGCGGCCGCTGCGAAAACGCAAAATCTGGCCATCCCACACGGCGCGCACACCATCCAGCTTTTCGCTGACCAAATAGCCAGCAGGGTCGATGCCTGCAGGGGCGCTGCGCGCCAGCACAATGGGTAGCTCGGTAGCCGCTGGGGTTGGCTGGGCCAAGCCCCAGCTGCCCAGCAAAGCCAGTAAACGGGTGTGAAAAAAGCGTCGGTGCAGGTTCATGGCTGGCATCATAGCGATTTGAGCGAAAATCACGGCATGATCCGTTGCATTTCTTTTCTCATCTTTGTGTGCCTGGGCGCTGCAGCCAGCGCTCAGGAGTCCAATATTCTGGGTTTGCCCGCCGTGCCCCAGACGACAGCCTCGGGTGCCAAAATCGTGCCCAACACCGGTCCGCTGATCCGCGATGTGGAGGCTAAAGCCATTTTGAGCGGTGGCGTGCAGATGGTGTCGTCCTATCTGGACAAGCAGGCTATGGTCAAGGTCACCACCATCAACCCATTTGCTACCGAAGACCAGCGCCGCCAGGCTGTGGAGGCTGCCCGTCTGGTGCAGCGCGACCTGCCGCTATCCTGCCAGTCCCAGTGCAAGCCTGCCCGCACCATGGCAAGCCCCAAAATCCTGCCTGATGGCAAGCTGCAGTTCGACATGGTGATTGAGGGCTTTCCCCGCCTGCTGGACCGCGACGACATGGTCAACATGATCAAAGGGGTTCCTCTGGCGCAGAAAGCAGCGGCGCCCGTCAAACCTGCCTCTGCTCCCAAGAGCGCTGCATCCAAGCCTGCTGCTGCCAAGGCGGCAGATACCCAGCCCAAAGCCTTGACTGCTACCTCCTCGGCCACCAGCGTCGCGCAATAAGCCCATGCATCTGGCCGACATTCTGTTTACCCAGGGCTTTGGCACGCGCCGCGTTTGCGCAGGGCTGATTGAGCAAGGCTTGGTGGGTGTGTACCGTGATGGCAGCGTGCAGGCCGATGTGGCTTATGCACAATCAGCGCCTGATCTGCAGACAGAGGGCCTGCGCTTTCAGGTGCAGGGCGTGGACTGGGCCTACCACGCGCGAGCCTATGTGCTGCTGAACAAGCCTGCGGGCTATGAGTGCTCTCACAAGCCTGGGGCCTGGCCTAGTGTTTACACCCTGCTGCCCAGTGCGCTGCGGCTGCGGCCCAACAAAAACGCCATCCAGGGCGTGCAGGCCGTGGGCCGGCTGGACCAGGACACCACCGGTGCGCTGCTGCTGAGCGACGATGGCCAGTTCATCCACCGCCTCAGCTCGCCCAAGCACCATGTGCCCAAGCTGTACCAAGTCATCTGCAAACACCCGGTGGATGCTACCCAGGTGGCCAAGCTGCTGGACGGTGTGGTGCTGGACGATTCTCCCAAGCCTGTGCGCGCTGCGGCCTGTGCGCAAACTGGTGAGCTGGCGCTCGACCTCACTCTTACTGAAGGCAAATACCATCAGGTCAAACGCATGCTCGCTGCGGTAGGCAATCGGGTCGAGGGCCTGCACCGCGCCCGCATCGGTAGCCTGGACCTGGGCGGTCTGCCCAGTGGTCAGTGGCGCTGGCTCAGCGCGCCAGAGCTTGCCATGCTGCACACGGGGCAAGTGGCGCAGGGTTGAGCAACGCGGGCTTGGGCAAAACAGGCTTGAGCGAGACAGGGGAATAAGCTTTGCAGAAGCTGCTAATGGCTCTCCAAGAGACTGGCAGTACTATTAATTTAATAGCTGCTCCCGCGACATTCTATTGGTCTGCGGCCCGATTTCATTCATAAAAACGGCTTATGCAGTGCTGTCTGAGTCGTCCAGCTCTTCGTCTGAAGGCTCAGCGTCCTGCGCAGCCGCCACGATGTCTACACTGCGCTCCAAGGGCGCCGCGGCCCATGCGCGCAGGTGCAGGGCCATGTCGTCTACACCGATGCGCTTGAGGGCTGAGAACATCTTGACATCGCCGCCGCCAGCTTGCAGCTTGGCAATCGACAGGGCCTTGGCTGCCTCGGTCTTGTTGAGCTTGTCGGCCTTGGTGAGCAAGATGACGAACTTCAGGCCGCGCTCCACCCGCGGGCGGATCACGTCCAGCAGGATGTCGTCCAGCTCGGTCAGGCCCAGGCGCGGGTCGCACAGCAGCACCACGGCGGCCAGGTTTTCGCGGCTTTTGAGGTAGTTGGCCATCACCCGCTGCCAGCGCAGCTTGCTGTCTTTGGCCACGGCCGCATAGCCGTAGCCGGGCAGGTCGGCCAGTATGGCGTCGGTGCTGCCTTGGCGGCCAATTGAAAACAGGTTGATGTGCTGTGTGCGGCCCGGGGTTTTGGAGGCGTAGGCCAGCTGTTTTTGCTGTGCCAGGGTGTTGATGCAGGTGGATTTGCCCGCGTTGGAGCGCCCTACAAATGCGATCTCGGGCACTTCCAGCGCGGGCAGGTGGTGCAGCTGGGCGGCCGTGGTCAAAAAGCGGGCGGTGTGCAGCCAGGCCATCGCTTCTTTGGCCTCGGTGCTGGCCTCGGCGGGTTTGGCGTAACTGGGCGCGCTGCGGGTCAAAGCGGTGGCTTTGCCCTGCTGCGCGAGGGACACCGTCGAGCGGGCCTTGCTGCGCGGGCCCGGGTTGGTGGATTTTTTGGACGGTGAGGTGGACATAAGGAGAGCGCTGGTGGAAGCGCCGTGCAGCGCAAAAGGACAAAGCCGTAACACCCTCCATTAGACGGGTTTTAGGCCTTGAAAATCGTGTGGGAAGGGATTTCCCGCATGAAGCATTGTAAAATCAATAAGTTTTGCACATTGGATATTGTTACAAGCTATGAAACTCATTGCCAGTTTATTGCTCACCGCCTGCACGGTGGCAACCGCTTTTGCCTCGACAGCAACCGCACCCGCCGCGGCAGCATCTGCGCCCGCAGCGGCCCCTGCGGCCGCTGTGGCCAAAGCCGCCAAGCCCGATTTGGCCAAAGGCGCTGAAAAATATACCGCTGTTTGCGCTGCCTGCCATGGTGCAGACGGCAATTCCGGCTCGCCAGAGAACCCCAAGCTCGCCGGCCAGCATCCGGAGTATCTGGTCAAGCAATTGCAGGAGTTCAAAGCAGGCAAGCGCAAGAATGCTGTGATGCAGGGCTTTGCCGCCACTTTGAGCGATGAAGACATGCGCAACATCTCTTACTGGGCCACAGCGCAGAAGCAAAAACCCGGTTTCGCCAAAGACAAAGACCTGGTGGCACTGGGCGAGAAAATCTACAAAGGTGGCATTGCCGACCGCCAGATTGCGGCTTGCGCAGGCTGCCACAGCCCCACGGGCGCTGGCATTCCCTCGCAATACCCTCGCTTGGCCGGGCAGCATGCAGACTATGTAGCCTCGTCACTGCGCGGCTACCGTGATGGTGCGCGCACCAACAACCTGCAGATGACGCAAGTGGCCTCCAAACTCAATGACCGCGAGATCAAAGCCGTGGCAGACTACATCGCTGGCCTGCGCTAGTCGCAGCGATGGCCTGTTGCTGTCTGGGCAGCACAGCATGTGGTCAGGAACTTAACAGGGGCTTGAAACCCTAACCAAGGCGGGTTTTCCTCAGGAACCCCGCCTTTTTGCTTGGCAGTTTGAGACAATCACCACCATGTCAGTGTCCACCCACGGCCTACGGCTGAAAACCCCTTCGCATGCGCTGCGCGCCGCGGTGGAGCTGCTATCGTCCATGCGCTTTTCGATTTCGTTGCTCAGCGTCATCTGCATCGCCTCGGTGATTGGCACGGTACTCAAGCAGGGCGAGCCGCTGGGCAACTATGTCAACCAGTTCGGCCCGTTCTGGGCGGACGTGTTTGTGGCTGTGAGTTTGCCCACCGTTTACAGCGCCTGGTGGTTTCTGCTGATCCTGGCGTTTCTGGTGCTGTCCACCAGCCTGTGCATCGCACGCAATACGCCCAAAATTCTGGCTGATCTGAATATCTACAAAGAAGGCATCCGTGAGCAAAGCCTCAAGGCCTTTGGCCACCGTGCAGAGGCCACACTGCATGAAAACGCCCAGCTTGCAGCCCAGCGCGTAGGCCACACCCTGGCGGCATCAGGCTGGAAGGTCAAGATACAAGAGCGCGCAGGCAACGCGGCGGCGGGCGTGCAGCCAGGTTGTATGGTGGCTGCCAAAGCAGGCTCTGCCAACAAGCTGGGTTATATCGCTGCCCACAGCGCCATCGTGATGGTGTGCATTGGCGGCTTGCTGGACGGAGACCTGTTTATCCGCATGCAGCAGTGGTTCAACGGCAAGTCAATCTACAGTGGCGGCGGCATGATTGCCGACATTGCCCCACAGCACCGCCTGAGCCCTGCCAACCCTGCCTTCCGCGGCAACCTGCTGGTGGCAGAGGGCGCACAGTCCTCCACTGCCATTCTCAACCAAAGTGGCGGGGTGTTGATCCAGGACCTGCCGTTTTCGATTGAGCTCAAAAAATTCATTGTCGAGCATTATTCCACCGGCATGCCCAAGCTGTTTGCCAGCGAGATCATCATCACCGACAAAGAGACGGGCGAGAAAATCCCAGCCCGCGTGGAGGTCAACCACCCCGCCAGCCATCGCGGGATCGAGATCTACCAGAGCAGCTTTGACGATGGCGGCTCCAGCGTCAAGCTGCGTGCGGTGCCGCTGGCCGCAGGGACCAAACCTTTTGATATCGAGGGCGTGATCGGCGGCCAGTCCAGCCTGACCAAGGGCGATGGCGCAGACAAGATGACGCTGGAGTACACCGCGCTGCGGGTGATTAACGTCGAGAATTTTGGCAAGGGCGGCGATGGCTCGGCGGTTGATGTACGCAAAGTGGACCTGCGCGAGTCGTTTGACAAAACCCTGGGCGCAGCCAACAAAATCAAGACCACCAAAGAACTGCGCAATATCGGCCCCAGCATCACCTACAAGCTGCGCGACGCCGCGGGCCAGGCCACCGAGTTCCACAACTACATGCTGCCTGTGGTGCTGGACAAAAACGACAAAGGCGAAGGCCTGCCCGTGTACCTGCTGGGCATGCGCAAGCAGCCGGGTGAGCCGTTCAGCTACCTGCGCGTGCCCGCAGACGACAAGGGCGAGATGGACGGCTTCGCGCGCCTGCGCGCAGCCCTGGCCGACCCGGAGCTGCGTGCCAAAGCCGTACAGCGCTATGTAGCGCTGGCGGTAGAGCCGGGCAAAAAAGAACTGGCCGAGCAACTGAGTCTGTCAGCCACGCGTGCTCTGGCACTGTTTGCAGGCAACGAAACCATCAAGGACCAGAAAGTCGCTGGCCTGCAGGCCGTGTCGCAGTTCATGGAAGCCAGCGTGCCAGAGGCAGAGCGCGGCCGCGCTGGCGAAGTGCTGGTGCGCATTTTGAATGGCTGTATTTTCGAGTTGCTGCAGATCAGCCGTGAGCAGGCGGGCCTCAAGCCATTGCAGCCCGATGACAGCACCCAGGCATTCATGTCGCAGGCAGTGCTCTCGCTGTCTGACGCATTTTTCTATCCTGCGCCCATGGCCTTTGCGCTCAAGGACTTCACGCAGGTGCAAGCCAGTGTGTTCCAGGTGGCGCGCGCGCCTGGCAAATGGATTGTGTACATCGGCTGCCTGTTTTTGATCATCGGCGTGTTTGCCATGCTGTATGTGCGTGAGCGCAGACTCTGGGTGTGGGTGACGGCCACGGGTGACAGCACAGCCACCGCGCAGATGACGCTGTCGACCAACCGCAAGACGATGGATGGCGATAAAGAATTTGAACTGTTGAAAACCAAATTGCTGGGGCTGAACCCCACCCGGCAGACGCAAGAAGGCTGACGTATGAACACTGCAACCACGACGGTGAGCGGCAAGGCCACCACTTCCACCATCACCTTGAATGAAGGGTATTTCAGCAAGCGCAGCACCATGGACTGGGTGTTTGTGCTGCTGGTGCTGCTGGGCGTGGGCTACGCGTTCATGCGCCACAGCGCGTCGATGGATTTTTATGACAAGTCAATCTTAGTGGGCCTGGTGCCTGCCGTGGTCTGGCTGGGCTGGTTCTGGCGGCCGCTGCGCAACCTGATGATGGTGGTGGCCTTTTTTGCATTGCTGGGCATCAGCTCCTACCAGGGCAATCTGGCACGTGCAGAGACGGTTTTCTGGCTTAAATATTTTCTCTCCAGCCAGTCTGCCATCTTGTGGATGAGTGTGCTGTTCTTCATGAGCACCATTTTCTACTGGCTGGGCATGTTTTCTACCAAGCAGAGCGAAGCGATGGAGTCTCTGGGCAGCAAAATTGCATGGGCAGCAGTGACGATGGCGCTGATCGGCACCATGGTGCGCTGGCACGAGAGCCATTTGCTTGGTCCCGACATTGGCCACATTCCTGTGAGCAATCTGTACGAAGTGTTTGTGCTGTTTTGCTGGATGACCACTGCGTTCTATCTGTACTACGAAGCGCAGTACGGTACCAAGGCGCTGGGCGCAATGGTGATGCTGGTGGTAAGCGCAGCGGTAGGATTTTTGCTGTGGTACACCCTGGTGCGCGAGGCGCATGAGATCCAGCCCCTGGTGCCCGCCCTCAAAAGCTGGTGGATGAAGCTGCATGTGCCTGCCAACTTCATTGGCTACGGCACGTTTGCCTTGGCGGCCATGGTGGCCTTTGCCTATCTGATCAAACAGCAGGCTAACGAAACACGCTGGTTCAAGCTCACACCGCTGTGGATGCTGGGCATCGTGCTGTGCTTTTTGCCGATTGTGTTTCGCTCTTCTTCGGCATCGGGCGCGGCAGGTGGCTCCAACTACTGGCTGGTCTACTCGGGCATTTCTGCCCTTATCGTGGGCGGCATTTTGCTGGGCCGCAAGCGCATCGCAGCGCGTCTGCCCAGCTACGACATCCTGGACGATGTGATGTACAAATCCATCGCAGTAGGCTTTGCCTTTTTCACCATCGCCACCGTGCTGGGCGCGTTGTGGGCGGCCGAGGCCTGGGGTGGCTACTGGAGCTGGGACCCCAAGGAAACCTGGGCCCTGATCGTCTGGCTCAACTACGCCGCCTGGCTGCACATGCGCCTGATGAAAGGCCTGCGCGGCACAGTAGCAGCATGGTGGGCACTGGCGGGACTGGCAGTGACGACCTTTGCGTTTTTAGGTGTGAATATGTTTTTGAGCGGATTGCATAGTTACGGAACTTTGTAGGACTTGGGTATTTGATAACTAAGGCCGGAGACCTAAGGCCGGAGACCTAAGGCCGGAGACCGGAGACCGGGGACCGGGGACAGGACGCGAAGGGCGCGAAGGTTTCGCGAAGGACGCGAAAAAGAATACCAAATAGGATTGGTAAAACGCTTTAGTTCGTGAGCAAGAAAACTGAAGAATTAATTCATTTTGAAAAGTATTTTGTATCTGTCTTTTGTATTTATTTTTATATTTTTTGCGTCTTTCGCGCAACCTTAGCGTCCTTCGCGTCCGGTATTCGGTATTTGGTATTCGCCCTGCAGCCAAAGAATCCAGACAGAGCCAGCCAACGTACCACACTGTAAGAACGTTAAGTTTCCAGCGACTGACAATCGAATAAGGAGTTTTCCATGTTGATTCAGACTTTCAAAGATGGCTTCAATCACCGCGTTTCCAGCGAGATCACTTCGCGTGGGGCGTATGAAGGACGGCGTGACATGCTCAAGCTGTTGGCTACTGGTGCAGCCGGTGTCACGCTGGCAGGCTGGGCGGCGCGCGATGCGCGGGCCAATATGGGTGGCGGCAAGCTGCCTGCCCTGGTGGGCGCGAAGTCGCAGGTGTCCGGCGCCGTAGTGATGGAGAAAGTCACCGATTACAAAGACGCTAGCACTTACAACAACTACTACGAGTTCGGTACCGACAAGGCAGACCCGGCAAGAACCGCCCACACCCTGCAAACCAAGCCCTGGACCGTCGAGATTGAAGGTCTGGTGAAAAAGCCTGCCAAATACACTCTGGAAGACCTTATCAAGCTCAGCGCCCAGGAAGAGCGTATTTACCGCTTGCGCTGCGTGGAGGGCTGGTCCATGGTGATTCCGTGGGTGGGTTATTCGCTCAGTGAGCTGATCAAAAAAGTCGAGCCTCTGGGCAATGCCAAGTATGTGGAATTTTTCACCCAGGCCGACAAAAAAACTATGCCCGGCCTGAGCGGCAGTTCGCTGGACTGGCCGTATGTGGAGGCCTTGCGCATGGACGAGGCGATGCACCCGCTGGCACTGCTGACGTTCGGCATGTATGGTGAAGTGTTGCCCAACCAGAACGGCGCCCCGGTGCGCATGGTGCTGCCGTGGAAGTATGGTTTCAAGAGCGGCAAGTCGATTGTCAAAATCCGCTTCACCGACAAAGAGCCCAAAACCGCATGGAACAAGGCCGCCCCGCAGGAGTATGGCTTTTTCAGCAATGTGAACCCCAATGTAGACCATCCGCGCTGGAGCCAGGCTACAGAGCGCCGCATCGGTGAAGAGGGCGGTGTATTTGCCAAAAAGCGCAAGACCCTGATGTTCAACGGCTATGAGCAGCAGGTGGCGTCTCTGTACACAGGCATGGACCTCAAGAAGTTTTACTGAGTATCCGTGTGATGGTGTTGAATCGTGCGTTGCTGCTGCAGCCAGCGGCCAAGGGGCTGCTGTTTGCTGTGTGCCTGCTGCCCTTTGCCTGGCTGGTGTATGGTGTGATCACCAATAACCTGGGGGCCAACCCGGCAGAATATCTGGTGCGCTCCACGGGGGACTGGACGCTGCGTTTTCTGTGCATTGTGCTGGCTGTGACTCCGCTGCGCGTGATCACCTCCACCCCTCAGCTGGCGCGTTTTCGCCGCATGCTGGGCTTGTTTGTGTACTTCTACGTCACGCTGCATTTGCTGAGCTATGCGTGGTTCGACATGGGCTTTGACTTGGGCGACATTGCCAAGGACATCATCAAGCGGCCCTTCATTCTGGTAGGCTTCTCAGCGTTTGTGCTGCTCACGCCTTTGGCAGCCACCTCGTTCAATCGCGCCATCAAGGCGCTGGGCGCCAAGCGCTGGCAGCTGCTGCACAAGCTGGTCTACGCGATTGCGGGTCTGGGCGTTTTGCATTTTTTCTGGATGCGCGCAGGCAAAAATGATTTCAACGAGGTATTTGTCTACGCGGCGATCCTCAGCGCACTGCTGGGCTGGCGCGCAATGCAGTATGTGCGCAAGAAAAAATAGATTTTTAACAGTGTTTTAGTGCTCCAGCCCAATAGAATATCGCGGGAGCAGCTATTAATTAAATAGCAAAACTGGTATTAATTCACATTGTGTGGCGCCATCGGCTGCGCTGCCTCAAAAGCCCTATCTGGATGAATTTTTTTCCAATTCACCTTCAGATTGCGCGCTAAGTCTTTGGTTTGCAAGGACTTTTTTGCATCGACCTGTGTGCAAAAACAGGTCTAAGTCTTTGATTTCATTGAACTTTTTTACAGTTAAGCCCTTGTAAGTGCATAGATTCCTGCTACAGTGGTAAATAGTGCAAAAAAGTGGATATTTTTATCCACACAGCACGATATTCAGCAGTATTTGACGATTAACCATGTTCCAAGGCGCTTCCGCACTCGCTCTCGATGCCAAAGGCAGACTCTCGGTACCCACGCGGCACCGCGAGGTGCTGAGCGCGACAGCCAATGGGCAGCTGACCATCACCCGCCACCCCGATGGCTGCCTGATGATTTTTCCGCGCCCTGAATGGGAAAAGTTTCGCGAGCGCATCGCCCAGGTGCCGATGTCTGCGCAGTGGGTCAAGCGGGTGTTCTTGGGCAACGCGATGGATGTGGAGATGGATGGCACAGGGCGCATACTGATCTCGCCGGAGCTGCGTGCAGCCGCCGGTATCAGCAAGGACACCGTGATGCTCGGGCTGGGTAGTTATTTTGAGCTGTGGGACAAAGCCACCCACGATGCCAAGGAGGCGCAGGCACTGGCCAGTGAAGTGCCCGAGGCATTCAGGGACTTCTCGTTTTAACAAGGCACCCGGTGGACACAGTATGGCAACACACCACCGTCTTGTTGAACGAAGCAGTCGACGCGCTCATCACCACACAAGACGGTCACTATATCGACGCCACCTTCGGGCGCGGCGGGCACTCGCGCCTGATCCTCTCGCGCCTGGGCGCGCAGGGCAGCCTGACAGCGTTCGACAAGGACACCGAGGCCATGGCCGAGGCGCAGACCATTTCAGACAGCCGCTTTGCCATCCGCCACGAGGCTTTCTCTGCCATCAGCGATCTGCCAGCGCGCAGCGCGCAGGGCGTGCTGATGGACCTGGGTATCAGCAGCCCGCAGATCGACAACCCGGCGCGGGGCTTTTCGTTCCGCGGCGACGGTCCGCTGGACATGCGCATGGATACCACCCGGGGCCAGAGCGTGGCGCAGTGGCTGGAGACAGCGCAGGAAACCCATATCGAGGAGGTGATTCGTGACTATGGCGAAGAACGGTTTGCTCGGGCCATTGCAAAGGCGATTGTTACGCGCCGACAGGAACGGGGCCCGGTTCGAACCACCCTTGAGCTGGCCAGCCTCGTGGCTGGCGCGGTCAAAACCCGCGAGCCGGGCCAGAACCCTGCAACGCGCACATTTCAGGCTTTTCGGATTTTCATCAACGCCGAGCTTGAAGAGCTCGAACGTGCGCTAGAGGCCAGTCTTGAACTACTTGCACCTGGAGGCCGTTTGGTGGTGATCAGTTTCCACAGTCTGGAAGACCGCATCGTCAAGCAATTCATCGCCCGCCATGCGCGCGAGGAGGTAGACCGCCGCTCGCCCGCCTGGATGCTGTCCAAGGCGCCTGCCATGAAGCTGGAGGCGCTGGGGCGCACCAAGCCATCCGAGGTTGAAGTCAAGGCCAACCCGCGCGCACGCAGCGCGGTGATGCGTGTGGCGCAGCGCACCGAAGTCGGCGCGCAAGGGGGCATGTGATGACACGTCTGAACATCGTCTTGCTGATCGCCGTGATTGCCAGTGCCCTGTATCTGGTGCGCACCCAATATGAGTCGCGCCGCCTGTTTGTGGAAGTGGAAAAGGAACTGGCCCTGGGCCGCAAAATGGACATTGACCGTGACCGCCTGGAGGTGGAAAAGCGCGCCCAGGCCACACCGCTGCGCGTGGAAAAACTGGCCAAAGACCAGCTGCAGATGCGCGGTGCCACGCCCGCAGTGACGCAGTATGTGCGCATGGCGCAGGCGCCCAGTTCGGCCGCGCAGGGAGCCAGGCCATGAAGAGCGTGGCCTACCACTCCAGCCCGCTGCTGGCCAGCAAAACGCCGGTATGGCGCAGCAAATTCATTGTGGCTGCGATTGCACTGAGCTTTACCGGCCTGGCGGGCCGTGCAGCCTATGTACAGGTGTTCAACAACGAGTTTTTCCAGAAGCAGGGTGAGGTGCGCTTTGCGCGCACCCTCGAGCTGCCTGCCAACCGTGGCCGCATCCTGGACCGCAATGGCTTGATTTTGGCCTCCAGTGTGCCCGCGCCCAGCATCTGGGCGATCCCGGAAGATATCGAGCGCGACAAGGTCAAGCTTGCGCAGCTGGCCAAGCTGCTGGAAATGCCGCTGGCCGAGCTGAACAAAAAACTCGAGGATGAAGACAAGACGTTTGTCTGGCTCAAGCGCCAGGTTGATGAATCCGTGGCTATGCAAATTGCAGCCCTGGGCATCAAAGGCGTGTATTCGCGCAAGGAATACAAGCGCCAGTATCCCGAGGGCGAGGCCGCCGCGCATGTGGTGGGCTTTACCAGCATCGAGGACAACGGACAGGAAGGCATGGAGCTGGCGTTTAACAAACAGCTGGCCGGCAAGGCGGGCAGCCGCCGTGTGATCAAAGACCGACTGGGCCGTGTGGTGGAAGATATCGGCGATGCCACTGCGCCAGTCGATGGCAAGGATATGCAGCTGTCGATCGACAGCAAGGTGCAGTTTTTCGCCTACCAGAAACTGCGTGACGCGGTGCTTGAGCACAAGGCCAAGGCCGGCAGCGTGGTGGTGCTGGATGTGGTGACGGGTGAAGTCCTGGCGCTTGCCAACTACCCCAGCTTTGCACCTGGCAAGCGCCACAACCTGAGCCCCGCGCAGATGCGCAACCGCGCATTGACCGACACCTTTGAGCCTGGCTCCACCATGAAGCCGTTTATTGCGGCGCTGGCGCTGGAAAAAGGCCTGGTCAAACCTGAAACATCCATCCAGACCGCGCCCGGCAGGATCAATATTTCGGGCTCTACCATCACCGATGCGCATCCTCACGGCGTGCTCACTGTCAACGAGATCATCCAAAAATCCAGCAACGTCGGCACGGTCAAGATGGCCATGCAGATGCAGCCACGTGAGATGTGGGAGATGTATACGCAGGCAGGTTTTGGACAAAAACCGCAACTACCTTTCCCCGGCGTGGTCAGTGGCAAGCTGCGGGCTTACAAAACCTGGAAACCGATTGAACAGGCGACGATGAGTTATGGCTACGGCCTGTCGGCCAGCCTGTTCCAGATGGCGCGTTCGTACAGCGTGTTTGCGCGCGACGGCGAGTTGATCCCGGTGACCTTGATCAAAGCAGAGGACGCCAATGCCACCGGCGGGGTGCGCGTGATCACTGCGAAAAATGCGCAGGCGGTGCGCAACATGCTGCACATGGCAGCCGGCATTGGCGGCACAGCGCCCAAAGCGCAGACCATGGGTTACTCGGTGGGCGGCAAGTCGGGCACAGCGCGCAAACAAGAGGGCAAAGGCTATGCGGACAAAAAATACCGCAGCTGGTTTGTTGGCCTGGCACCGATAGACAACCCGCGCATCGTGGTGGCGGTGATGGTGGATGAGCCTAACAATGGCAAGTTTTATGGCGGCGATGTGGCTGCCCCGGTGTTCAGCGAAACGGTAGCGCAGACCCTGCGCATGCTGGGTGTGCAGCCGGATATGGCGGTCAAGCCACAGATCGTGGCCAAGGCCGAAGAGGAGTCGTTCTGATGCAGCAGCTGAGCACGCCCGAGCAGGCCAGCCAGTGGCTGCATGCGCATGTGCGAGGGCGGCTGCACACCGACAGCCGCAAGGTTGGCGCAGGCGATGGCTTCATTGCCTGGCCTGGCGCTGCAACCGACGGGCGGCGTTTTGTGCAGGCTGCGCTCGATGCGGGTGCGGAGGCCTGCCTGGTGGAGGCCGATGGCGCGCAGGCGTTTGCCTGGGACGATGCGCGCGTGGCCAGCTACCCTGCGCTCAAGGCCGGTAGCGGACTGATTGCCGATTGCTACTACGCCTCACCGAGCAAGGCGCTGGACGTGGTGGCGGTGACGGGCACCAATGGCAAGACATCGTCTGCCTGGTGGGTGGCGCAGTCTCTCAACCTGCTGCACTACGGCATCGCAAAGGATGCACAAGTGCTATCAAAAGAAGAGCTGCTCCCGCGATATTCCAGTGGCCTGGTGGGCACTTTGGGCACTGGAACGCCGGGTCATATGGTGTTCAACGGCCTGACCACGCCCGACCCAGTGCTGTTGCAGGCAGCCTTTGCAGGCATGCGCGATGCAGGTGCCAAAGCGTGCGCCATCGAAGCCTCCAGCATCGGTCTGGCAGAGCACCGACTGGCGGGCACGGCCATCCGGGTGGCCATGTTCACCAACCTGACCCAGGACCATCTGGACTACCACGGCAGCATGGACGCGTACTGGCAGGCCAAGCTGGCCCTGTTTGACTGGCCTGGTCTGCAGGCTGCGGTGGTGAATCTGGACGATCCCAAAGGTGACGAGCTGGTGCAGCGCTGCGCGGCGCGCGGTGTGCAGGTGTGGAGCGTGTCCCTGCTGCGCACGGATGCCAGCCTGTGGGCGCAGAACCTGCAATACCACGACAGCGGCATGAGCTTTGCCGTGCATGAGGGCAGCCAGCGCGCCGAAGTGGAGTGTGCCGTGGTGGGCGAGTACAACGTATCGAATCTGCTGGGGGTGGTGGCTGCCTTGCGCAGCCTGGACATCACGCTGGTCGATGCCTGCCAAGCGGTATCGCAGTGCACGCCCGTGCCCGGCCGGATGGAGTGCATCACCCAGCCCAACGCACCGTTGGTGGCGGTGGACTATGCCCACACCCCGGACGCCCTGGACAAGGCGCTGGCCGCGCTGCGCCCGATGGTGCAGGCGCGCGGTGGGCAGCTGTGGTGTGTGTTTGGTTGTGGGGGTGACCGTGATGTGACCAAGCGTCCCTTGATGGCCCAGGTAGCAGAGCGCGGCGCCAACACCCTGGTGGTAACCAGCGACAACCCGCGCAGCGAAGCGCCTGACAGCATCATTGCGCACATCCTGGCGGGGCTGACAGCACCTTCGCGTGCCCAGGTGCAAAGCGACAGGGCGCAGGCTATTGTCAATACGGTGTTGCAAGCCGAGCCGCAGGATGTGGTCATCGTTGCAGGCAAGGGCCATGAGGATTATCAGGAGATCGCCGGGATGAAGCACCCGTTTTCAGACATGGCGCACGTCAGGGCTGCACTGGCCCAGCGTGCGCAGCCAACTGCACAGGAGGTGCAGGCATGATGGACTTGCAGCAAATAGCCCAATGGCTGGCGGGCCGGGGCATCGCATCGCGGCTGGTAGGCGATGCGGCTGTCAAAGTGCAGCGTGTGCACACCGACACCCGCAGCCTGCAGGCGGGAGACCTGTTTGTAGCGCTTAAAGGCGAGCGCTTTGATGCCAATGATTTTCTGGCCGAGGCCAAGGCCGCCGGCGCGCAGGCGGTCATTGCCCACGCGGGCGTGGCGGCTGCAGGCCTGGATGGCCTGGAGCTTGAGGACAGCAAGCTGGCCTTGGGTGCTTTGGGCGCCGCATGGCGCGCACAGTTCAGCCTGCCCTTGATTGCAGTGACTGGCAGCAACGGCAAAACGACCGTCACCCAAATGGTGGCCAGCATCCTTCGCGCTGCCAGTGCTGATCAAGCCTGGTCTACCCAGGGCAATCTCAACAACGATATTGGGGTTCCTCTGACCTTGCTGGGCCTGCGCGCAGAGCACCGCATGGCCGTGGTGGAGCTGGGCATGAACCACCCGGGCGAGATTGCCTATCTCGCGGGCCTGACGCAAGCCACCGTGGCCATTGTCAACAACGCCCAGCGCGAGCACCTGGAGTTTATGCACACGGTCGAAGCAGTAGCCCGCGAGAACGGTGCGGTGATTGAGGCTCTGCCAGCCCATGGTGTGGCAGTGTTTCCCGCAGATGATGCCTATACCAGCTTGTGGCGCGGTCTGGCTGGAGCACGCCGCTGCATCACATTTGCACTGGCTGGGGCGGCTGATGTGACCGCCACCGCAGACTGGCATGAAGGCGCCTGGCGCGTGCGCGCTGCCACACCGCTGGGTGCCATGGGTTTCAGGCTGGCGATAGCCGGGCGGCACAACGTGAAGAACGCGCTCGCAGCGATGGCCAGCTGCATTGGCGCAGGCCTGCCGCTGGAGGCCATCGTGCGTGGACTGGAAAATTTTGAAGCGGTCAAAGGCCGCTCGCGTGCCTTGAGTGTGCATGTCAAAGGCCGCGCTATCACGGTGATCGACGACACCTACAACGCCAACCCTGACTCGGTGCGTGCGGCTATTGATGTGCTGGCTGATCTGCCTGCGCCGCACCTGCTGGTGCTAGGCGATATGGGCGAAGTGGGCGACCAGGGGCCCGAGTTTCATGCCGAGATCGGCGAGTATGCTGCCGAGCGCGGCATCGAAACCCTGCTGTGCATGGGCGAACTGATGCGCTATGGTGCGGCGGTGTTTCCGGGCGCACGCCACTGTGCCAATGTCGAGGCACTGTGCAGCAATGTGCTGGCAGATCTGGCGCACTACCGCAGTGTGCTGGTCAAAGGATCCCGGTTTATGAAGATGGAGCGGGTGGTGCAGGCCATCACCGCTGGCGCAATACCAATAACAACACAGGAGGCAGTCAATGCTGCTTAGTTTGGCCACCTGGCTACAGACCCTTTCACCCGAATTTGGATTTTTCAGGGTGTTTCAGTACCTGACGTTTCGCGCCGTGATGGCGGCGATGACGGCACTTTTGATGGGCCTTTTCGCTGGGCCCTGGGTGATCCGGCGCCTGGCGGCGCTCAAGATCGGCCAGCCCATCCGCGAATACGCCATGCAGACCCATCTGGCCAAAAGCGGCACGCCCACCATGGGTGGCGTGCTGATCCTGTTGTCGATTGCGCTGTCCACTCTGCTGTGGTTTGACTTGTCCAACCGCTTTGTGTGGATCGTGCTGCTGGTGACCCTGGGCTTTGGCGCCATTGGCTGGGTCGATGACTGGCGCAAGGTGGTGCACAAGGACCCCGAGGGCATGCGCTCGCGTGAAAAATACATGTGGCAGTCCATCATCGGATTGGTGGCGGCCCTGTATCTGGTGTTCAGCATTTCCGAGAGCAGCAACCTCAAAGTGATTGAGCTGTTTTTGAAGTGGGTGCAGTCGGGCTTTGATGTCAACTTGCCGCCCAAGGCGGGCCTGCTGGTGCCGTTTTTCAAGGAAATCAGCTATCCCCTGGGCGTATTTGGCTTTGTGATCATGACCTATCTGGTGATCGTGGGCTCCAGCAATGCGGTGAATTTGACCGATGGCCTGGACGGCCTGGCGATCATGCCGGTGGTGATGGTGGGCTCTGCACTGGGTGTGTTTGCCTACGTCACGGGCAGTGCGGTGTATTCCAAATATCTGTTTTTCCCCTATATCCCGGGTTCGGGTGAGCTGCTGATTTTCTGTGCGGCTATGGCCGGTGCAGGCCTGGCGTTTTTGTGGTTCAACACCTATCCCGCGCAGGTGTTCATGGGCGATGTGGGCGCGCTGGCCCTCGGTGGCGCACTGGGCACGATCGCAGTGATCGTGCGCCAGGAGATCGTGCTGGCGATCATGGGCGGCATTTTTGTGGTGGAGGCCCTGTCCGTCATGCTGCAGGTGAGCTACTTCAAATACACCAAAAGGAAATATGGCGAAGGCCGGCGCATTTTGAAAATGGCCCCTTTGCACCACCACTTTGAAAAATCAGGGTGGAAAGAAACCCAGGTCGTGGTGCGCTTCTGGATCATCACCATGCTGCTGTGCCTGGTGGGTTTGTCAACACTGAAACTGCGTTAATGAATAGTCTTCAAGATACCTCGGTACTGGTTTTAGGCCTGGGCGCTTCCGGCCTGGCCATGGCGCGCTGGTGCGTGGGCATGGGTGCGCGCGTGACCGTGGCAGACACCCGCGAAGCGCCGCCCCAGCTGGGAGCCTTGCAGGCAGAGTTGCCTTCGGTGAAATTTGTCGCAGGTGAGTTTGCAGCCAGCCTCGTGGAAGGCAGCGATATCCGCGCAGTATTCAAAAGCCCGGGCCTGACTCCTGCGCAGGTGTCGGGCGTGGTGAATGCTGCACGCGCCAGCGGCTTGTGGGTCAGCGGCGAGCTGGGTTTGTTTATCCAGGGCCTGCAGTCGCTCCAAACGTCGCAGGCCTATGCACCGCAGGTCTTGGCGATCACCGGCACCAATGGCAAAACCACAGTGACTTCGTTGACCGGGCAATTGGTGGAACGGGCAGGCATGTCCGTGGCCGTCGCTGGCAATATTGGCCCTACCTTGCTGGATACGCTGGCGCAGCGCATGCAGGCCGAGGACCTGCCCCAGGTCTGGGTGCTGGAGCTGTCGAGCTTCCAGCTTGATGGGGTGGAAGACTTCAGTCCTGCGATGGGCACAGTACTCAATCTCACGCAGGATCATCTGGATTGGCATGGCGATATGACGGCGTATAGCGCGGCCAAAGCACGTATCTTTGGCGCGCACAGCGTAGACGCCGCGCCCATGCTGCTCAACCGTGACGACCCTCTGGTTATGGCCATGCTGCCGCCCTTGCTCAAAGGCAAGCAGCAGCGCAGCTACATCAGCTTTGGCACCGATGTGCCCACACGCCCTGGCGACTGGGGTTTGGAGTCGGTCAACGGCATGACCTGGTTGGTCAAGGCCTTCGAGGCCGACGAAACCCGCCGCCGCGGTAAACGCTCTCAGGCTCGCTCGCTTGCAGCGGGCACTCAGGATGATGCCGAGGAAATCTATATCCAGCGCCTGATGCCTGCGGATGCCCTGCGCATCCGCGGCACTCACAACGCGGCGAATGCGCTGGCTGCCCTGGCACTGGCCAGCGCCGCTGGCTGCCCGCTGGCCCCCATGCTCTATGGTCTGCGCGAATACCGCGGTGAGCCGCACCGTGTGGAGAGTGTGGGCGTCATCCAGGACGTAGAGTTTTTCGACGACAGCAAAGGCACCAATGTGGGGGCCACGGTGGCTGCATTGACGGGTCTGGGCTCGGAGCGCAAATTGGTCGTCATTCTGGGCGGGCAGGGCAAAGGCCAGGACTTTACACCGCTGGCCGCACCGATAGCGCGCTACACCCGTGCGGCGGTGTTGATTGGTGAAGACGCTGCGGAGATTGAAAAAGCCTTGGCGGGTACAGGTGTGGCTTGTCAGCGCGCGGCAGACATGCACGAGGCGGTCAAGCTGGCCTCGGCACGTGCCCACGCGGGCGATGCGGTGCTGATGTCGCCGGCTTGCGCCAGTTTTGATATGTTCAAAAACTACGAGCACCGTGCACAGGTGTTCCATGCTGCAGTAGCCGAGCTGGCCAATGCTGCGGGCGTCTCGTTGGTGGAGGGCGCATGAGCAGCGCATCCGCCACCAGCATGGTTCAGCGCATCGGGGCCTGGATGGCCGGGCTGGGCGCTGCGGCGCAATCTGCCGTGGAAGTGCTGCCGGTACGCACTGGCAGCGCCGAGTATGGCCGCACGCGCTCGACCCCTGCGCATGTGCTGGGTTTTGACCAGGCGCTGCTGTGGGTGACGGTGGCCCTGCTGGCTTTTGGCGTGGTGATGGTGTATTCGGCCTCAATCGCCATGCCCGATAACCCACGCTTTTCACGCTATGCGCACACGCATTTTCTGACGCGCCATGCGCTGTCCTTGGTGGTGGCTTTTGTAGCTGCCTTGATTGCGTTCCAGATTCCGATGCAGACTTGGGAAAAGTTGGCTCCATGGCTCTTCGTAGTGTCGCTAGTGCTGCTGATATTGGTGCTGGTGCCATTCATTGGCAAAACCGTCTATGGCGCGCGCCGCTGGATATCGCTGGGCTTCATGAATTTCCAGCCCTCCGAGCTGGCCAAGTTTGCCGTGCTGCTCTATGCCGCCGACTACATGGTGCGCAAGATGGATGTGAAGGAAAAATTCTTCCGCGCCGTGTTGCCTATGGCGGTAGCGGTGGCCGTGGTGGGGCTGCTGCTTTTGGCTGAGCCGGATATGGGCGCGTTCATGGTGATTGCCGTGATCGCCATGGGCATTTTGTTTCTCGGTGGGGTCAACGCCCGCATGTTCTTCTTGATAGCCGCCGTGATGGTGGTGGCCTTTGGGCTGATGGTGGCGCTGTCCGACTGGCGGCGCGAGCGCATTTTTGCCTACCTTGACCCCTGGAGCGAAAAGCATGCGCTGGGCAAGGGCTACCAGCTGTCGCACTCGCTGATTGCAATCGGGCGGGGTGAAATTTTTGGCGTCGGCCTGGGCGGCAGTGTGGAAAAGCTGCACTGGCTGCCTGAGGCACACACGGACTTTCTGCTGGCCGTGATTGGTGAAGAGTTTGGTCTGATCGGAGTACTGGTGGTGATCGGCCTGTTTCTGTGGATGACGCGCCGCATCATGCATATTGGCCGCCAGGCCATTGCGCTGGAGCGTCTGTTTGCCGGTCTGGTGGCGCAGGGTGTGGGCATCTGGATGGGTTTTCAGGCCTTTATCAATATGGGTGTGAATCTGGGCGCCTTGCCCACCAAGGGCCTGACCTTGCCCTTGATGAGCTATGGGGGCTCGGCGATTTTGATGAACCTGGTGGCACTGGCCGTGGTGCTGCGCGTGGATTATGAAAACAAGCAGTTGATGCGGGGTGGCAGGGCATGAGCAAAACCGCATTGATCATGGCTGGTGGCACGGGGGGGCATATCTTTCCGGGGCTGGCGGTGGCAGAGGCTTTGCGCACCAAAGGCTGGCAGGTGCAGTGGCTGGGTGCGCCGGGCAGCATGGAATCGCGTCTGGTGCCTGCACGCGGCTTTACGCTGCAGACGATAGATTTTTCCGGCGTGCGCGGCAAAGGGCTGGTGACTTTGGCACTGCTGCCGCTGCGTCTGCTGCGGGCTTTTTGGCAAAGCATCCAGGTGATCCGCCGTGTCCAACCTGATGTGGTGGTGGGGCTGGGGGGCTATATCAGCTTTCCAGCGGGCATGATGGCAGTGCTGCTGGGCAAGCCGCTGGTGCTGCACGAGCAAAACTCGGTTGCGGGCATGGCCAACAAAGTGCTGGCCAGTGTGGCAGACAAGGTGTTTACCGCTTTTCCTGGTGTTTTGGCCAAGGGCGAGTGGGTGGGCAACCCTTTGCGAGCAGAGTTTCTGCAGCAGCCAGAGCCAGCGCAGCGCTTTGCCGGGCGCAGCGGGCCGCTGCAACTGCTGGTGGTGGGCGGTAGCCTGGGTGCCAAGGCGCTCAACGAGATCGTGCCTCAGGCGATTGCCCGGCTGCCGCAGGCGCAGCGGCCCGTCGTCACCCATCAAAGCGGCGAAAAACAGATTGACGCGCTGCGTGCCAACTACGCTGCCGCAGGCGTGCAGGCCACGCTCACCCCTTTCATTGACAACACGGCCCAGGCCTTTGCCCAAGCCGACCTGATCATCTGCAGGGCGGGGGCCTCCACCGTCACGGAGATTGCCGCAGTAGGCGCAGCGGCAGTGTTTGTGCCCTTCCCATCCGCTGTGGACGACCATCAGACCGTCAATGCCCGCTTCCTCAGTGACCAGGGCGCTGCGCAATGTGTGCAACAAAAAGACTTAACACCTGACTTTTTAGCGCAGTTGCTATTAAAATCAGAGCTACCCTCGCGACTGTCTATTGCCCAAAAAGCCAAAACCATGCAGAAAATCCATGCCACAGAAGCCGTAGTGCAGGCCTGCGAAGCGTTAGGAACGCGCTCATGAAGCACGCGGTTCGCCATATCCATTTTGTCGGACTGGGTGGCTCGGGCATGTCTGCGATTGCAGAGGTTCTGCATACCTTGGGCTATGAGGTTTCTGGCTCGGACCAGGCAGACACGTCTACGCTGCGCCGCCTGGCTACGCTGGGCATCAAAACCTTTGTCGGCCATGCGGCAGACAATGTACATAATGCGGATGCCGTGGTGATCTCCACTGCGGTGAAAGCCGACAACGTCGAAGTGGTGGCTGCGCGCGAGCGGCGCATCACCATCGTGCCCCGCGCCTTGATGCTCGCTGAGTTGATGCGCTTGAAAAGCGGTATCGCCATCGCAGGCACCCACGGAAAAACCACCACCACCAGCCTGGTTGCCAGCGTGCTGCTGGAGGCGGGGCTGGACCCCACGTTTGTCATTGGCGGCCGCTTGACCAGCGCGGGCGCCAATGCGCGCCTGGGCAAGGGCGATTACATCGTGGTAGAGGCCGATGAGTCAGACGCCTCGTTTTTGCATCTGCTGCCGGTGATGTCGGTGGTGACCAATATCGATGCGGACCATATGGAAACCTATGGGCACGATTTTGAGCGCCTGAAAGCTGCGTTTGTGGATTTCCTGCACCGCATGCCGTTTTATGGCACGGCGGTGCTGTGCACGGACGATGCCGCGGTGCGCGAGATCGCTGACAAAGTGACCTGTCCGGTGACCAGCTATGGTTTCAACGAGGGCGCCCAGGTGCGCGCAGTCAGTGTACGGCCGGTCAACGGGCAGATGCACTTTACCGTGCAGCGGCGCAACGGCGTCGTGCTGCCCGATCTGGAGGTGGTGCTCAATTTGCCTGGCAACCACAACGTGCTCAATGCCCTGTCGGCGATTGCGGTGGCGACCGAGCTGGATGTGGCAGACTCTGCCATCCAGAAAGCCCTGCGCGAATTCCAGGGCGTAGGCCGCCGTTTCCAGAGCTATGGCCATATGCCCGCCAAGGAGGGCGGTACGTTCCAGGTGATAGACGATTACGGCCACCACCCGGTAGAGATGGCTGCCACGCTGGCGGCTGCACGCGGCGCTTTTGCGGGCCAGCGCCTGGTGCTGGCGTTCCAGCCGCACCGCTACAGCCGCACGCGCGACTGTTTTGAGGATTTTGTCAAAGTCATTGGCGAGGCTGATGTGGTGCTGCTGTCTGAGGTGTATGCCGCTGGCGAGGCACCGATTGTGGCGGCTGATGGCCGCGCGTTGACGCGCGCCCTGCGCGTAGCGGGCAAGGTGGAGCCGGTCTTTGTTGACGATATTGCCGGCATGCCGCAGGCAGTGATTGACATAGCGCGTGGCGGCGATGTGGTGATGTGCATGGGTGCAGGCTCGATTGGAAGCGTGCCTGCAAAGATTGTTGAAATGCTACAAAAATAGGAGCTGCTCCCGCGATATTCTATTGGGCTAGAGCATGAAAAAGGTATTGATTTGATGAATTTTGGCAAAGTGGCAGTGTTGTTTGGTGGTGCATCGGCAGAGCGCGAGGTTTCGCTCATGTCGGGCTCCGGCGTGCTCAAGGCGCTGCAGTCGCGCGGCGTGGATGCCCATGCCTTTGACCCGGCGCAGCGCGATCTCAGCGAGCTCAAACGCGATGGCTTTGCCCGCTGCTTCATTGCTCTGCACGGACGCTTTGGCGAAGACGGCACCGTGCAAGGCGCGCTCGAGCTGCTGGGCATTCCCTACACCGGTTCTGGTGTGATGGCGTCGTCCATTGCTATGGACAAAGTGATGACCAAGCGGGTGTGGTTGGCAGAAGGTTTGCCAACGCCGAATTACCGCCTGCTGCGCCGTGGTGACTACGATCGCAAAAAAGTGGTTGGCATTCCGGATGAGCTCGGCTTGCCCGTCATCGTCAAGCCAGTGCGCGAAGGCTCGTCCATTGGCGTGATGAAAGTTCAGGGTTACTCAGGCATGGTAGATGCCGTAGAGCAAGCCTCCAAGCTAGATGCTGATGTGCTGTGCGAGCAATTTATTGCAGGCGACGAGGTGACTTGCCCAGTGATGGGGAGCGGGGAAAGCGCCAGGGCCTTGCCTGTCATTCGCATTGTGGCTCCGGATGGAAATTACGATTATCAGAACAAGTACTTTGGCAACGATACAAAGTATGTATTACCTTGCGGCTTGCCCAGTGGTGAAGAGGCTGCCATCCAGGAAATCGCGCTGAAAGCTTACCGTGTGCTCGATTGCCGTGGTTGGGGCCGGATTGATGTGATGATTGATGCAAGCACTCGCAAACCCTATTTGCTGGAAATCAACACCTCGCCTGGTATGACCAGCCATTCGCTGGTTCCCATGTCTGCACGCGCTGCAGGCATGAGCTATGAAGAGCTGTGCGTGCATATTCTGAGCACGGCGACCTTGGAGCATGCCAAATCATGAGCCAAACCATGCCCACCCCCATCGACGTGCGGCTGATGAATATCAGCGCTGCAGTGCTGGGCGTGGGGGTATGCGTGGCGGCTTTGGCGGGAGTGGCCTGGTGGGCCGTGCGCCATCCTTCATTTGCCATCGCACGCATTGTGGTGCAGGGCGACACGTTGCACAACAACGAGGTCACCTTGCGCGCCAATGTGGCGCCACGCCTCAAAGGCAATTTTTTCACTCTGGATCTGGCCCAGGCGCGTGCGGCTTTTGAAGCAGTGCCCTGGGTGCGCAAGGCGGTCGTGCGCCGTGAGTTCCCCAACCGTTTACGCGTGATTCTGGAAGAGCACCGCAGTGCGGGCTATTGGGGCGCTGACAGTGAATCGCGCCTGGTCAACACGATGGGTGAAGTATTTGAGGCCAACGCAGGTGATGCAGAGATTGAGGATTTGCCGCGCTTGATCGGGCCTGATGGCCAGGGTGCGCAGGTGCTGGAGGTCTATCGCAGCCTGAACGCACTGTTTACGCCGCTGGACGCAGCGATTGAAGAGCTGGAGCTGACGGGGCGCGGTGGCTGGCGCATGCTGCTCGATGGGGGTGCGGTGATCGAGATAGGGCGCGGTACACCCAAAGAACTCACAGACCGGGTGCAGCGTTTCACCAGCACCTTCACCCAGGTGCTGGCAGCTTACCAGCGCGCAGGGCTGGACCGCGTGGAGTCAGTGGATTTACGGCACAACGCGGGCTACGCCATCCGATTGCGCGGTGTGACCACCGTGGTGATGGCACCCGGCGTGGACAAAAAATAGAGGCACATCATGGCAAAAGACTATAAAGATTTGGTAGTGGGTTTGGACATTGGCACCTCCAAAGTGATGGTGGTAGTGGCCGAAGTCATGCCCGGCGGGGAGCTGAAATTGGCAGGCCTGGGCATTGCGCCCAGCAACGGGCTCAAGCGTGGCGTGGTGGTGAATATCGATGCCACGGTGCAGAGCATCCAGCAGGCCCTCAAGGAAGCCGAGTTGATGGCCGACTGCAAGATCACCCGTGTCTACACAGGCATCACGGGCAGCCATATTCGCGGCATCAACTCCAGCGGCATGGTGGCAGTGAAAGACCGCGAAGTGACGCCAGCAGATGTGGCAAGGGTGGTAGAGACTGCCAAGGCGATCAATATCTCCAACGACCAGCGCTTGCTGCTGGTGGAGCCGCAGGAGTTTGTGATCGACGGCCAGGACGTGCGCGAGCCCATCGGCATGAGCGGCTTGCGGCTTGAAGCCAAGGTGCATATCGTGACAGGGGCACAGAGCGCGGCTGAAAACATCATCAAATGCGTGCGCCGCTGCGGCCTGGAAGTAGAGCAGTTGATGCTCAACCCCCATGCCTCCAGCCAGGCGGTGTTGACGGACGACGAAAAAGAGCTCGGTGTTGCGATGGTGGACATCGGCGCTGGCACTACTGATGTGGCCATTTTCACGGGCGGCGCGATTCGCCACACGGCGGTGATTCCGATTGCTGGCGATTTGATCACCAGCGACATCGCCATGGCGCTGCGCACGCCTACCAAGGATGCAGAAGACATCAAAGTGGAAAGCGGCTGCGCCAAGCAACTGCTGGCTGACCCCCAGACCCAGGTGGAAGTGCCTGGCTTGGGTGACCGGGGCCCGCGCATGCTGGGCAAACAGGCCCTGTCGGGTGTGATTGAGCCGCGTGTGGAAGAGATTTACTCGCTGGTGCAGCAGGTGATCCGCGAATCGGGCTATGAAGAGATGCTGTCATCTGGCATTGTGATCACCGGCGGCAGCGCGGTGATGACCGGCATGATTGAGTTGGGCGAGGATATTTTTCTCAAGCCAGTGCGCCGGGGGCTGCCGCAGTACAGCAGCGCCCTGTCTGACATGGTGGCCCAGCCACGCGCAGCCACGGTGATGGGCCTGCTGGAAGAAGCGCGCCTGGCCCGCTTGCGTGGTTTCAAGGTGGCGCAAAAAAGCGGCTCGGTGAAAACAGCTTTTGGCCGGTTCAAGGATTTTGTGGTGGGGAATTTCTAACATGTTCAAGAAACTCTACATGGCGCGTGGAAGTCCACCCCGATGGCCGGGCGCAGGTCCAGGCAGGATGGATAGTTCATGAGTATCAACAATACAAGAAATCAGTAATTTTCGGCAACTGCAATAAACCAGTAAAAATTGAAGGAGAGTTCAAATGGGTATCGAAATGATCGAAGTCGAAGAGTTCAATCTCGGCACACAAATCAAAGTCATCGGCGTGGGCGGCGGCGGCGGTAACGCGGTAGAGCACATGATTGCACGCAGCGTGCAGGGCGTGGAGTTCATTACCGCCAACACCGATGCGCAGGCACTCTCGCGCAGCGCGGCGCACAAGACCATCCAGCTGGGCACCAGCGGCCTGGGCGCGGGCAGCAAGCCTGACAAAGGCCGTGAATCTGCACAGAGCGCAGAAGACGAAATCCGCACGGCCATCGACGGCGCGCACATGCTGTTCATCACCGCGGGCATGGGTGGCGGCACAGGCACGGGCGCAGCGCCAGTGATTGCCCGCATCGCCAAGGAAATGGGTATCCTGACCGTAGGCGTGGTGACCAAGCCATTCGAGTGGGAAGGTGGCCGCCGCATGACCAATGCCGACAATGGCCTGGCCGAGCTGGAAGCCAACGTGGATTCGCTGATCGTGGTGCTCAATGAAAAGCTGCTCGAGGTGTTGGGCGACGACATTACCCAGGACGAGGCTTTTGCCCATGCCAACGACGTGCTGAAAAACGCTGTCGGCGGTATTGCCGAGATCATCAATGTGCCCGGGCATGTCAACGTGGACTTCGAAGACGTGCGCACCGTGATGGGTGAGCCTGGTAAGGCCATGATGGGCACGGCAGCCGCCAGCGGCCCTGACCGCGCCCGTATCGCTGCCGAGCAGGCCGTTGCCTGTCCGCTGCTCGAGGGCATTGACCTCTCGGGCGCCAAGGGCGTGCTGGTGCTGATCACGGCGGCCAAAGGCTCGCTCAAGCTCAGCGAGTCGAAGCTGGCGATGAATACCATCCGTGCCTATGCTTCGCCCGAGGCGCATGTCATCTATGGCACCGCCTACGATGACAATCTGGGTGAAGACATCCGCGTGACGGTGGTCGCCACTGGCCTCAGCCGTCAAGGCATGCGCCGTACAGCGCCTCCGCTGCAGGTGCTGCGCACAGGCACCGACAACGTGCCTTTCCATGTGCCTACAGTCAATAACGTGGTCGGTCAAAGCCCTGCCGCGGCTGGTGCAGGCATGGCTGCTGCCCAGCCTGATTACAACGGCATGGCAGTCCCCAGCGTGTGGCGCACCAACCGCACCCAGGCCGCTGCCAAAGTCGATGCCCTGTCTTCTGGCGGCATGGATGACTTTGAAATTCCGGCCTTTTTGCGCAAACAGGCCGATTAATTACGCGGCTTTCACCTTATGGAAAGCCCTTGGGTCTAACTCAAGGGCTTTTTTCATAGTCCAGCATAAAATATCTACGTGTTACAACAAAGAACCCTCAAGTCACTCACCAAAGCCGTTGGCGTGGGCGTGCACAGCGGCCAGCGTGTGGAGTTGACGCTGCGACCTGCCCAGCCTGACACCGGTATTGTGTTTCGCCGCGTGGATCTGCCTGAGCCAGTAGACATCCCGGTGTCTGCCCTGTCGGTGTCAGACACCCGCATGGCCACCACGGTCACCGCCAGCGGCACCAAGGTGCAAACCATTGAGCATTTCATGTCTGCCTGCTCGGGCCTGGGTATAGACAATCTGTATGTGGACATTACGGCAGAAGAGGTGCCCATTCTCGATGGATCGGCAGCTTCTTACGTCTTTCTTCTGCAAAGTGCGGGCATCACCTTGCAAAACGCGCCCAAACGTTTTATCCGCTTGCTGAAAACTGTAGAAATTCGGCAAGGCGAGGGTGTGCAGACGAAATGGGCGCGACTGGAGCCGCATGAAGGCTACAAATTGGGGTTCGAGATCGAGTTTGACCACCCGGCAGTGGATTCGACAGGCCAGCGTGTCGAGTTTGATATGGCCACGGGTAACTACAGCAGGGACATTGCACGGGCACGCACCTTTGGTTTTACCCGTGATGTAGAGGCCATGCGTGCCAACGGCCTGGCTCTCGGCGGCGGTCTGGACAATGCCATCGTGATGGACGACTACAAAGTACTCAACAGCGATGGTCTGCGCTATGACGATGAATTTGCCAAACACAAAATTCTGGACGCCATGGGCGATCTGTATTGCCTGGGCAAACCGCTGCTTGCGGCTTACTCGGCGTTTCGTTCAGGCCATGCCTTGAATAACCTGTTGTTGCGTGAACTGCTCTCGCGTACAGATGCGTACGAGGTGGTCAGTTTTGAAGACGAACGCCGTGCGCCTGCTGGTTTTGCCCAGCTGGCACGCGCGTGGTAGCCATGAATTGAGACAGCGATAGTGGCACCATCCAACAAACCTGTCAGCAATGCACCTGCGCAACAAGCCAGACTGATTTTGCAAGACCCCCGCGCCGGGGAAGAGGCGCAGATGCCTGCCCTGCGTCTGAGCAAAGAGCTGGCACCGCTGACAGAATCCGGGCTGGACCGTGACACAGCCCAGCAAACCTGGCAGGCACTGCAGCTCAAACCCGAAGAAGTCATTGCACAGCGCCTGGAGCTCGTGCAAGCCAATGCGAAGGCACAGGCGGCCACCAAACTGGCCGATGCGGCACGCGCCGAGGTGGTTCAGCTGCAGGCCAAACTGCGGATGCAAGAGGAGACCCGCTGGCAGCATCCTGCCGTCTATGGGGCGGGTGCCGCCTTGGTGGGGCTGGGCTGGTTGTGGTTATCCGAGCGCAAAAAACGTGTGGCTGCCCAAGAGCAGACGGCCCTTTTGCTGGACGAACACAACAGCGTACTGGCCATGCCAGAAGGGCCCACGTCGTCGGGACAGCCTGTAGCTGAGTCCGAGCCTGTATTCAAGCCCCATGAGCGCTCAGTGGAAGCGTTGATATACAAAGACCCGATTGCGCAGTCTATCTCCCAAGAAGATCTGCTGCCCTATCAGCCAGAAGAAACGGCCCCACAGTTGCCTGAGCGCCCAGCCGCTGCCGTGCCATGGTGGAAGCGTTTGGGACGCAAAAAAGCAGCGCGCGGACTGCTCACTGACGACTCCCAGCCGTCGCTTCCCGAGGTTTCCTACCTCAGCGCCTCCAGTTTTTCGTCTCAGCAGACCTTGCACGATGGGGATGATGCTTTGGCTGAGTTGGAACATATAGAGCTTCACGAGGAGCAGAACTACGATCCCACCGTCGCCAATCTGGAGTTGCTGACCCAGACACGCATCAGGCCCGCTTCCAGCGAAGATGCCATGGGTCACCTGCTGGAGGTGCGCATGGCGGTACAGGCCCTGGGTGTGCTCGAGCAGCCGCATGCTGCGCAGAAGCTGCTGCTGGAGCATATCGATGCAGTGCCCAACACCTGCGCCTGGGCTTACATGCAGTACCTTGATCTGGCTTCCCAGCAGGGCCACCGTGACGCCTTTGAGAGCATGCGCAAGCGCTATCGCCTGCAGTTCAACCGACTGGCCCCCTACTGGGGCGAGCCCAACACCACCGTGCAGGGCATAGAAAACTATGACAGGCCCATGGCAGAGCTGTGCGCGGCCTGGAGTTCGCATGAGCGCGCCCGCACGCTGATTGCGACCTGGTTGCTGGGCACCTTGCATTCGCGCAGATTGTTCCAGCTGCCGGCTTATCACGACTTGCTTGATCTGTACGAGATGCTCGAGTTCTATGATGACGAAGGCTATAACGCGCAGGATTTTGTACCTACGGTGAGTTTGCTGGATCTGGACTATGAGTTTGCTGTGGAGGTGGAGCTGGATGTCCAGCCCGAGCAGGAAGCCATCCGCGCCATACCGGCCATTAAAACCGGGGATTTTGCGGTGGATTTCAACATTGCGCAAAATCTGACCCAGCCCGGCACCTTGACGGCTACCCCTGCGCCACCACCCCAGCGCTGACGTCAACCTGCCATCCCCCCATTTGTTAGACACTTTGCATGTACGTATTATTTGAAGAAGGTGGCAAGTTCCTTGCCGGCCGGGTACTGTCGCAGGCCGAGGTCTCCTTGCAGCTGGAGCTGGACTCTGGCAAGCGCGTCAAGCTCAAGTCTGCGCTGGCTTTGCTTTTTTTCGACAAACCGCAGCCATCCGACCTGCTCACAAGCGCCAGCGCACTGGCGCTGACGATGGATGTCAATCTGGCCTGGGAATTTGCCACGGATGAGGAGTTTGGCTTTGCAGACCTGGCGCGTGACTATTTCAGCGCGCAGGCCAGCACTGTAGAGCAGGCGGCAGCCTTGATGTGCCTGTTCAATGCACCCCATTATTTTCGCCGCGCAGGCAAGGGACGCTTCAAGAAAGCCAGCGCCGAGATTGTGCAGCAGGCCTTGGCAGCGATCGAGAAAAAGAAGGCCGTGCTAGCCCAGATCAGCACCTGGGCGGCAGAACTTGCCGCAGGCAGCACCCCACAGGCAGTACGCGATCAGCTGTACAAAATTCTGTTCAAACCTGATAAAAATGCACCCGAGTACAAGGCGGTGGTAGAGGCCTCCCGTGCCACACAAACCGCGCCACTCGAGCTGCTGAAAAAAGCCGGTGCCATTGGGTCGGCATACCAGTTTCATTGGCAAAGATTTCTGTTTGACCAGTTTCCCAAAGGCGTGGGTTTCCCGCATCTGGAGGCCCCTGCCATCAAGGACGAGCTGCCACTGGCCACGGTACAGGCCTTTTCGATTGACGACAGCCAGACCACGGAGATTGACGATGCGCTCAGTGTGCAGGGTCTGGGTTCGGCAGAGATCGTGGTGGGCATCCACATTGCAGCGCCCGCGCTGGCGGTGCATGCGCACAGCGCGGTGGACAAGGTAGCGCGTGACAGGCTGTCTACGGTATACATGCCGGGCCACAAAATCACCATGTTGCCGGATGCGGTAGTGCAAAACTACACCCTGGCCCAAGGCCGTGATTGCCCTGCGGTGTCGCTGTATGTCACGGTGGATGCCAGTACGCTGGCCATCAAGGCATCCCGCACAGTGCTCGAGCGCGTGCCGATTATTGCCAATTTGCGGCACGACGTGATTGACACGGAGGTCACTGAGCAAGCGCTTGCCGATGTGGCGGCATGGAAGCTGCAGCCCGGCCTGACGCCGGTGGCGCTGCGCGAGCCACTGGCTTTTCTCTATCGCCTGGCCGTGCACTTGAAAGCGCAGCGCGAGCAGGTTCGCGGCAAGCCTGAAACCTTCAATCGTCCGGATTACAACTTCCATGTGGCTGCCGACCAGGGCAGTCTGCAAGGTGACGAGCCTGTGGACATCAGTGTGCGCCGCCGGGGCGCGCCGCTGGATTTGATGGTGGCAGAGGCGATGATTCTGGCCAATAGCACCTGGGGTCAGTGGTTAGCCAGTCTGGGAGTGCCTGCCATCTACCGCAGCCAGGCCAGCCTGGCGCCGGGTGTCAAGGTGCGCATGGGTACCAAAGCGCTGCCCCACGCAGGCATTGGCGTGCCCAGTTATGCATGGAGTACGTCGCCGCTGCGCCGCTATACCGATCTGGTCAACCAATGGCAGATCATCGCCTGTGCGCGCCACGGCAGCACGGCAGCGCTGGCGGCACCCTTTAAACCCAAGGACGCAGAGCTGTTTGGCATCATTTCCAGTTTTGATGCGGCCTACACCGCCTACAACGGCTTCCAAAATGGCATGGAACGCTATTGGACGCTGCAATATGTCAAACAGCGCGGTATCAGTGACCTGGCGGGCGTGGTGTTCAAAGAGGGTATGGTGCGCGCAGATGACATCCCGCTGGTGCTGCCCGTCGTAGGCACCATGGATTTACCCCGCGGCTCCAAAGTCAGGTTCAAGCTCGGTGAGATCGACTTCATGACCCTGGATATCTCGGGCACCCTGCTGGAGCGGCTGGATGCACCACTGCCTGCGCAGGAGGCAGAGACCGAAGACGATGAAGACATGGCGGGGCCGATTGCCATTGCCCTGGATGTAAATGATGCACAAACAGGTGACCAAAGCCCTGCGATTGGCGATAATCAGGCTCCGTGAAGTTCTTTCAAAACCTCAGTACCCTGTCTATAGCGCTTGGTGTGTCTGTTTTAGTGCACGCAGCCTTGCTGACTGTGCGTTTTGTAGACCCAGAGCGATTTAACCGCATCTTCCAGGACACGCCGCTGGAGGTGATTCTGGTCAATGCAAAATCGACAGAGCGGCCAGAAAAGGCCAAAGCGATTGCCCAGGCTTCGCTGGCCGGGGGCGGTGATGCTGACAAGGGGCGTGCCACTACACCCCTGCCGCCCAGCGCGCTGAGCGAAGTTGGCGACGCAACGGAAGACGCCCAGCGCAAGCTGGAAGCCTTGCATGAGCAGCAGACCATGCTGCTGGCACAGATCAAACAAAGGCTTGCTTCGCTGCCACCGCCCGATCCCAAGGTCGCTGCTGCCAACTCCGAAGCCTCAGCGCAGGAAGAAAAGCGGCGCCAGTTGATGCGCCTGCTGGCCGAGATTGAAAAGCGCATCAACGAGGAAAATGCACGCCCTAAAAAGCGCTACATCAGCCCGGCGACCCGTGAAGAGGTCTATGCGGTGTATTACGACAGTCTGCGCCAGAAAATTGAAGAGCGCGGGACGCAGAATTTTCCTGAGGTGGCCGGCAACAAGCTCTACGGCGAGCTCACCATGATCGTCACGGTGAATTTTGATGGGCGTGTACTGGAGACCCAGGTGGTAGAGACCTCAGGTAATCTGACTTTGGACCGGCGTGCCCAGACGATTGTGA
This sequence comes from Polaromonas sp., assembly GCA_013297865.1. Taxonomy (GTDB): domain Bacteria; phylum Pseudomonadota; class Gammaproteobacteria; order Burkholderiales; family Burkholderiaceae_C; genus JAAFIP01. Next base: position 154,135 of record JAAFIP010000002.1, read on the forward strand.
AAAATGCAGGTCCGTTCGGGCGTTTCAACGATGGCATGCGGGCCAAAGCTGACCAGATCGTGGTGGTGTCGCGCTTCAAGTTCACCCGCGATGAGACGCTGGAAACCAAGTTGACATCGCGCTAAGCCTATGTGGTTGCGTCAAGCGTTTGCCCGTTGGTGTGTGCTGTTGCTGGTGGCCGTGGTGGCTCTTCAATTGTTTTTTGTGCTGCGCATCGCCTGCATGGTGGTGATAGATCCCCAATCAACGGCATTTGAGCGTTCAGAAGCCTGGCGCGTACTGACCGAGCCGGATAAGCCTTTCGCATGGCGTCAGCAGTGGGTGGATTATGACGAGCTGTCAGACCATCTCAAGCGCGCCGTGATTGCCAGCGAAGACAGCGACTTCAGCTACCACGATGGCGTGGAATGGGAGGCGATTGAAAAGGCCTGGCAAAAAAACGCCAAGGCCGAGCAGCAAGCAGTCAGAAAAAGCCGCACCGGCAAACCCAGACCACCCAAAATCATCGGCGGCTCCACCATCACCCAGCAGTTGGCCAAAAACCTGTTTCTATCCGGCGAGCGCACTTTGCTGCGCAAAGCCCAGGAGTTCATGCTGACGCTTACGCTGGAGCTGCTGCTGCCCAAGCAGCGCATTCTGGAAATCTATCTCAATAGCGTCGAGTGGGGCGAGGGCGTTTTTGGTGCCGAGGCCGCAGCGCAACACTATTTTCGCAAAAGCGCTGACAAGCTCAGTGCCTACGAGGCTGCGCGCTTGGCCGTCATGCTGCCGCGCCCGAAGTTTTTTGAAAAAATACCGCAATCGGCCTACCTGAACGCGCGAGCACAGACCATTGTGGCGCGCATGGCCGATGCCGAGTTGCCTTAGAGCAGGGCATCAGGCTGCCAGCGGCCCCAGACTCTGGGCTGCATGGCGGCCCGCATGCGCAAACAGTGTGGTTTTGGAAGGCTTTTAGGCCTGCAGGCCAATAGAATATCGCGGGAGCAGCTATATAAATAATAGCATTTAGTGCCATTCATGCCTCCCGCGCACAAAGCGCTGGGGTGGCCTACAATGGATTGCATGATTTCACGTGAACCCACCATCGAACGCATGGCGATTGCCAAGCGCCTGCTGCTTGATCCATTTGGCCTGGACGAAAGCCATTTATCCAAAGCACTGACCGAAATCAGCTCGCACGGAGTTGATGACGCAGATCTGTACTTTCAATACACCCGCTCGGAAGGCTGGAGTCTGGAAGAGGGTATTGTCAAAACAGGCAGCTTCAGCATCGACCAGGGCGTGGGCGTGCGTGCTGTGAGCGGTGAAAAAACGGCGTTCGCGTATTCTGACGATATTTCCTGGGCCAGCCTGCTGGACGCGGCCCACACGGTGCGCACCATTTCAGCAGCAGCGCAAGCCGTCAAAGTGCGCATACCCACCCAAAAGATAGCCCCAGCTCGCAGCCTGTACCACGGCCTGGACCCGATTGCCTCGCTCGACAGCCAGGCCAAGGTGGACCTGCTGGGCAGGTTGGAGAAGATGGCCCGCGCCAAAGACCCCCGCGTTGTGCAGGTGATGGCGGGCTTAGCCATGGAATACGACGTGGTCATGGTTGCGCGGGCAGACGGCACGCTGGCTGCCGATGTGCGGCCCCTGGTGCGTCTGTCACTCACAGTAATTGCAGAGCAGAAGGTGACCCTCAAAGGCAAAACCGAAATGCGCCGCGAAATGGGTTCGGCTGGCGGAGGAGGTCGCTTTGGTTTGGCTTACTTTACAGATGCTCAAGTGCAGCAATACGTGCAAGAGGCGGTCAGCGCGGCGCTGACGAACCTGGAGTCTCGCCCTGCACCTGCGGGCCAGATGACGGTCGTGCTGGGCTCGGGCTGGCCAGGCGTGCTGCTGCATGAGGCCGTTGGCCATGGTCTGGAGGGCGATTTCAACCGCAAGGGCTCCAGTGCCTTCAGCGGCATGATTGGCAAACGCGTGGCTGCCAAAGGCGTCACGGTACTGGATGACGGCACCATCAGCGACCGCCGTGGTTCACTTAACGTGGACGACGAAGGCAATGCCTCGCAGCGCAATGTGCTGATTGAAGACGGCATTCTTAAAGGCTATATCCAGGACAACATGAACGCCCGCCTGATGGGGGTGAAGCCCACGGGCAACGGCCGCCGTGAAAGCTATGCCCACACCCCCATGCCGCGCATGACCAACACCTACATGCTGGGGGGTGACAAAACCAAGGAAGAGATTATTGCCAGCATGGACAGCGGTTTGTACGCCACCAATTTTGGCGGTGGACAGGTTGATATCACCTCTGGCAAGTTTGTTTTTTCTGCCAGCGAAGCCTATTGGGTCGAAAAAGGAAAAATCCTGTACCCCGTCAAAGGCGCGACGATTGTGGGATCTGGCCCTGAGTCACTTAAAAAAGTGACCATGATCGGCAACGATATGGCGCTGGATTCAGGCGTCGGTGTCTGCGGCAAGGAGGGACAGAGCGTGCCAGTAGGAGTAGGCCAGCCTACACTGCGCATCGAAGGCTTGACTGTAGGTGGAACGGCTTAAGTTGTAATTTCAGTGCAATCAACTTGCGTAAAAGCGCGTAGCGCAAATTACAGTATTCCGTCTACACTGTGTACTAGTGCACGTAAATAGACGCGGCTGCTTAGCGTAAAGCTGCCTTTTCGCGGTACAACTACACCTATGAGTGGAACATCACGTTTTCAGTTAGATCCCGAGACCGGATTGCCGGACATGCACGACTTCGAGGAGTTCGGTGCTGCGTTGCGTTCCATGGCCAGTGATGCCGAATCGATTCGACTGTCTGACGGAATGGGCGAGCTGTCTGCCACGATCGAAAGTGTAGGCAAAGCCTTGTCAACGCACCAGCGTGGTGCCTTGGTGGGTCCCTTGCTGGTTGATTTGCTGACGGCTTTGCGCAAGCACCGCCAACTGGTGGTGGGACTGAGCGAAAGCTGGCGCGTACTGTACGAATACGCTTCCTATCTTGCTGCCTTGAATAATTTCCGTGTGCTGATTGGCCAATGGCTGGTAGAGCGCAACATCAGCGGTGACAACCAGGTCGTGATTGAAGATTTTGAAATGATCGGCTGGCGCACCCTGGGCGAAGGCCTCATGATGATCGATATGCATGCGCAGGCACTGGCGCAAGTCCAGGAAGAGTCAGGCATGGTGCCGTTGGATGAGTCCAAACTGCAGCGCGCCAAGCAGTGGTGGGGCCAGTTGCGTGGTTAAGACGCTTTGCCGCGGCCTGCTTTCCCCCTTTTTCATATCGTGCTAACATAGCTGCTATGTCGAATTTCTTTTATTTTTACTTTTGGTTCTCTGTCCCCGGCGGACGAGAGGCGATGGTTTAAGTAAACGATCTTCCCCTACTCACAACCGCCGGGCCACAGTCCCAGGCGGTTTTTTTTCGTCCCAATAGTTACATCACACCAAGGAGCGCAGCACATGAACCCATCTCACCCCCTCTCCAGCGATGCGTGGTATCCGCCCGGCACCCAACCCGTGGACCGTACCAGTCAAACCGATGACGAACGCATCAAGGACATTACCGTGTTGCCTCCTCCTGAACATTTAATCCGCTTTTTCCCCATTCGCGGCACACCCGTTGAATCGCTGATCAGCACGACCCGCAGCAATATCCAGCGCATCATGGCCGCGCAGGATGACCGCCTGCTGGTGGTCATTGGCCCCTGCTCCATCCACGACCCCGCTGCGGCTGTAGATTATGCGCGTCGCCTCAAGGAGCAGCGCGACAAATACGCGGACACACTGGAAATTGTGATGCGTGTGTATTTTGAAAAGCCACGCACTACCGTGGGCTGGAAAGGGCTGATCAATGACCCGTATCTGGACGAGAGCTACCGGATTGATGAGGGATTGCGCATCGCACGCCAGCTGTTGATTGAAATCAACCGCCTGGGCCTGCCTGCGGGCAGTGAATTTCTGGACGTGATCTCGCCGCAGTACATTGGTGATCTGATCGCATGGGGTGCAATCGGCGCACGAACCACCGAAAGCCAGGTGCATCGCGAGCTGGCCTCGGGGCTGTCAGCACCGATTGGCTTCAAGAACGGTACCGATGGAAATATCAAAATCGCCACCGATGCCATCCAGGCTGCTGCGCGCGGCCACCATTTCCTGTCAGTACACAAGAATGGGCAGGTGGCGATTGTGCAGACCAATGGCAACAAGGACTGTCATGTCATTTTGCGGGGCGGTAAAACACCCAATTACGACGCGGCTAACGTGGCACTGGCCTGCAAAGACCTGGAGGCTGCACAGTTACCAGCAAAACTGATGGTGGACTGTAGCCATGCCAACAGCTCCAAACAGCACCAAAAGCAAATCGAGGTCGCGCGCGATATCGGCAGTCAGATCGCTGGTGGCTCGCACAGCATATTTGGCGTGATGGTGGAAAGCCATCTGGAGGATGGAGCTCAAAAATTCAACCCTGGCAAGGATAAGGCCCAAGACCTGCGCTACGGGCAAAGCATTACGGATGCGTGTTTGGGCTGGGATGCATCCTTGGAAGTTCTGGCAGGCCTGTCTGCTGCAGTTAAAGCGCGCAGATCTGTCTGAAAATACAGTAATTCTTTTACATACATACACAAATGTCTTATTGACCCACTCTACAAACGCGCTTAGATTAACACTTCGCATTATTTGCTGGTACGAAGTTACTAAAAGCAGTGCAGTGGAGTGTTCATGGAGCAACCGGTATTACGCCTGGGTCTACTTGGTTTTGTAGATTCAGATCGAAGCAAAGTGGCGCAAGCCATTGCTAATCCGGGTGCGGGCTGGCCCAGCTGGGAGCTGGTGGACTTTGAGTTGGCGGATGCCTGGTGTATTAATGGCAAAAGTGTTCAGCGCCTGGAAGGCAATGCGGTAAAAATTAATACTTTATTACCCCATCAGCCCACTATCTCCCTCGACCCGGCCCACATCAGCAGGCCCATCGCTTTCACCGAGCCGATGCCAGAAGGCTTGGAAGCTACAGAGATCGTCAATTTCCGCACACCTGAGTTAATGCGGGTGGCGCTGCAGCGCTTTGAGGCGTGGTTGCGGCCTTTGCGTGCACAGTTTGCTTTGGGCAGTGAGCTGATCGCCAGAGAGACGGAACTGAGCAAGGGCATCTACCATGTGCTGGATACCCATGGCAAATTGCTGGCGGTGATCAATTTGATCAAATGGACCACCGCTTTGCTGCCGATTGCCCGCCCGGTAGATTTTGAAGATGCCACCTGGGTATCCAGGCCGCCTATGGCAGCGGATGTGCCGCCAGGTTTTGTGAGCATGACGGTAGTGCAGCTGATGTGGACCTATGCGGTACGCAGTCGGCAAGATGCCCTGCCTATGCGCTACCGCAAAAACAGGATTTATCTGCGCCGCCTGCCTCAATTGCCCATGGGCTGGTTGCGCGATGAGCATCTGGTGGCTCTGCGATCCTTGAGCATGCAACCGGGCAAATTTTCCGATATCCAGAAAACCACTGAGCTTTCCGAAGATACGCTCGCCCGTACTTTAGCGGCCCTGTATTTTGCGGGTGCGATCACTACCAACAAGTCTGCAGCCATGCAGATTGACAAGCTGCGCACGCCTGTGGGCGACCAGAGCAGTCTGCCACCAGACAGCCATTTTGTGTCTGGCCATCCGTCTGCACGTGATTCAGACTATGGCGCTTCACGGCTGCGCCATGCAGCCTCTGATGACGACACTACGGCCCCAGCCCCCTTGTTTGGCCTTAAACCGTAGCTTCCTGGGCCAGGGCGCTTAGCAGCTTGGCGTGGACACCGCCGAAACCACCGTTGCTCATGCATACGATATGGTCGCCAGCGCGTGCCTGAGCCGATATCTGGGCCACCAGCGTATCTACTGAACCCGCCAGCTGCGCGCGCGACCCCATGGGGGCGAGTGCCTGTCCGGCGTCCCAGTCCAAGCCCGCAGTGTGGCAAAACGCCAGGTCTGCAGCTTCCAGGCTCCAAGGCAGTTGCTGCTTCATGGTGCCCAGTTTCATGGTGTTGCTGCGCGGCTCGAAGGCCGCGAGTATGCGGGCATCCCGTGTGCTGGATTTGGCATCGAGTTGCTTGCGCAGTCCATCCAGTGTCAGTCGGATGGCAGTAGGGTGGTGCGCAAAATCATCGTATACCGTAACGCCTCCTGCCGTGCCACTGACCTCCATGCGCCGCTTGACGTTTTGAAAGCTCTCCAGCGCAGCGCAGGCGTTGCCTGCGGATATGCCCACATGCTGGGCTGCCGCGATAGCGGCCAACGCATTCATCTGGTTGTGCTCCCCCGACAGGGACCATTGGATTTCACCAACTTTATTGCCGCGCAGCAGCACAGAAAAATTGCCCGGGTCACCTTGCGCGCTGACATCGCCAGTGACACCGCCAAAGCCATTCTGCCCACTCCAGCAGCCCATGTGCAACACGCGCTGGATGCTTTCCTCGATGGCGTTGTAGACCACATGACCGCTGGCTGGCACTGTGCGCACCAGATGGTGGAACTGTTTTTCGATCGAGGCCAGGCTGTCGAAAATATCGGCGTGGTCAAACTCCAGATTGTTGAGCACGGCGGTGCGCGGACGGTAGTGTACAAACTTGCTGCGCTTGTCGAAAAAAGCGGTGTCGTACTCATCCGCTTCGATGACAAAATACTTCGGACCGAGGCGGGCAGATACGCCAAAATTGAGCGGCACGCCTCCCACTAAAAAGCCTGGCTGCAGCCCCGCGTGCTCCAGTATCCAGGCCAGCATGGAGGTGGTGGTGGTTTTGCCATGTGTGCCCGCTACCGCCAGCACATGGCGGCCTTGCAGAATATGCTCGCTCAGCCATTGTGGCCCGCTGGTGTAGGGGGCTCCCGCATCCAAAATGGCTTCCATCAGGGGATACTTCGGTGTGCCATCGGCCAGACGCGCGCGGCTGACCACATTGCCCACCACATACATATCGGCCTGCAGGGCTATCTGATCTGCATCAAAGCCTTCGACCAGATCGATGCCCAGTGCACGGAGCTGGTCACTCATGGGGGGGTAGACCCCGGCGTCGCAGCCGGTCACTTTATGGCCCGCTTCGCGGGCCAGTGCGGCCAGGCCCCCCATGAATGTGCCGCAAATGCCTAAGATATGTATGTGCATAGCCGCAATTGTAGAGACACTGGACGGCAGGTTCCTACAATGGAGCCATGCAAGACGCACAATTAGAGATAGCTGCCACAGCTGCACGCATGGTGGTGGAAGAAGGTTTGGAGTACGGTCCTGCCAAAAAACGGGCAGTTAAACAGCTGGGTTTGCCCCAGCGCACGCGCCTGCCGGATAACGACCTGCTGGAAGAAGAGGTGCGCGACTATATTGCACTGTTCTGCGCCGACACGCAGCCTGCTGAGTTGCGCGCCCTGCGTGAGTTGGCACTGGTCTGGATGCAGCGCCTGGAGGCTTTCAGGCCGCACCTGGGGGCTGCTGTATGGCATGGTACAGCTACACGCCTGTCGGATATCTATCTCCAGCTGTTCTGCGACGATTCCAAGGCTGCTGAAATCGCGTTGATTGACCATGGCGTACGCTACACCACAGGAACGGTGCCGGGTTTGCATGGCAATGGTGTGGATGTGCTGAGTCTGCACAGCCGGTGTGACGCCTTGCAGGAGACGGTAGGGGTACATTTGATGATCTATGCGCATGATGATGTTCGGGGGGCGCTGAAACCTGACAGCAAAGGGCGCAGTCCGCGTGGCGATATAGATGCAGTTAAAAGAGTGTTGATGGAAAGTAAGCCATAAATATGCTTAAAAGACGGATTTTGATAGGTGGCGTGGCATTGACTGCGGCTGCACTGGGCGTATTTTTTTCCAGGCGACGCGATACCCCAGTCGAGCCTGTAGATCCAGCAATTGCGGCTTTATGGGGCTTGGAGTTTGAGTTGCCGCAGGGCGGCAAAATGGGCTTGGCCAATTTACGTGGTAAGCCGCTGATCCTCAACTTCTGGGCCACTTGGTGCCCCCCTTGCGTTGAAGAACTTCCTTTATTGGAGCGCTTTTATCTTCAAAATAGCACTAAAAGATTCCAAATGCTGGGTATCGCGGTCGATAATGCAAAAGCGGTCAATCGCTTTCTGGAAAAAATGCCATTGAGTTTTCCTACGCCTTTGGCGGGTTTGGCCGGAATAGAGTTGTCCAAATCTTTGGGTAATTTGAGTGGTGGATTGCCGTTTACGATTGTCTTGAATGCTGCTGGCGAGGTGGCAGTCCGGCATATAGGCAAGCTGAGCGAGTCGCAAATCGCAGCTTTTTCGAGCATTCGATAGTCTCTCGGGCGATCGGTTGATTTGGTGTAAGATCAGCCTTTAGGCATTAATTCACGTTTTTTGCGTGCAATTAAATGCAAATAAAACGATTTAGCCGGAGATATTTATATGGACTTACGCAAACTCAAGACACTGATTGACTTGGTGTCTGATTCCAATGTGCAGGAATTGGAGATCACAGAAGCTGAAGGCAAGGTACGTATTGTGAAGGGTGGTTCAGGCGTACAGGCCACAATGGTACCGCAAAATGTCTATGCCGCCATGCCCGTCCCAACGGCCCCTATGGCCGCAGCGCCAGCGGCCGCACCCGCACTGTCTGAGGCAGCCTCCAATGTGGTGGCCCTGGCAGGTCACAGCATTAAATCCCCGATGGTGGGCAGTTTTTACCGCGCTTCCAGCCCGGGTGCCAAGCCGTTTGTGGAGGTGGGCGATACCGTGGCCGTGGGCGACACCGTGTGCATCATTGAGGCCATGAAAATCCTCAACGAAATTGAGGCGGACAAGGCGGGTGTCGTGAAAAAAATCATGTGCGAAAACGGCCAGGCGGTGGAGTATGGTCAGGCTCTGATCGTCATCGAATAAATACCGGCACATTCCAACCAGCTATGTTCAAAAAAATACTGATTGCCAACCGTGGCGAAATAGCGCTGCGCATCCAGCGCGCCTGCAAGGAAATGGGTATCAAGGCTGTCATGGTCTACTCCGAGGCAGACCGTGAAGCCAAGTATGTCAAGTTGGCCGACGAGGCCGTATGCATTGGCCCTGCGCCTTCGGCGCAGAGCTATCTCAATATGCCTGCCATCATTGCGACTGCTGAGGTCACTGATGCGGAGGCCATTCACCCGGGCTACGGTTTTTTGAGCGAAAACGCTGATTTTGCCGAACGGGTGGAAAAATCTGGCTTCAAGTTCATCGGGCCCACGCCCGAGTCCATCCGTACGATGGGGGACAAAGTCTCTGCCAAACAGGCCATGATCCGTGCGGGTGTGCCATGTGTCCCCGGCTCGGAGGGCGAACTGCCAGACGATGCCGCGCAGATCAAAAGAATCGCCAAAACGGTAGGCTACCCTGTCATCATCAAAGCAGCCGGCGGCGGCGGTGGGCGCGGAATGCGGGTGGTCCATACCGAAGCCGCGCTGGTCAATGCGGTGGCCATGACCAAGGCCGAAGCAGGAGCGGCTTTTGGCAACCCGGCCGTGTACATGGAGAAGTTCCTGCAGAACCCGCGCCATATCGAAATTCAGATTCTGGCCGATCAGCACCGCAACGCCGTCTACCTGGGCGAGCGCGACTGCTCCATGCAGCGCCGTCACCAGAAAGTGATTGAAGAGGCGCCAGCACCGGGCATAGCACGCAAGCTGATTGAGCGCATTGGAGAGCGCTGCGCAGCAGCATGCAAGAAGATTGGCTACCGCGGTGCGGGCACTTTTGAGTTTCTCTATGAAAACGGTGAGTTTTATTTCATCGAGATGAATACGCGCGTGCAGGTGGAGCACCCGGTGACTGAGTGGATCAGTGGGATAGATATTGTCAAAACCCAGATTCAAGTGGCCTATGGCGAAAAGCTGCCATTCACCCAGCGACAAATCGTCCTCAAAGGCCATGCCATTGAGGTGCGCATCAACGCAGAAGATCCCTACAAATTCACGCCCAGCCCGGGGCGTATCAGCCTGTGGCATGCACCAGGAGGCCCGGGTGTGCGGGTGGATTCCCATGTCTATACCAACTATTTCGTGCCGCCCAACTATGACAGCATGATCGGCAAAATCATTGTCTATGGCGACACGCGAGAGCAGGCGCTGGCGCGCATGCGCACTGCCCTTAGTGAGACGGTGGTCGAAGGCATTAGCACCAATATCCCGCTGCACCGCGACCTGATGGTGGATGCAAAATTCGTTCAAGGTGGCACCAATATCCACTACCTTGAAGAATGGCTGAAAACCCACAAGCGCTAGGGTATGTACGAGCTTTCATTGCATTGTCCCGAAGACCGCGTCGAGCTGGTCAGCGAAGCGCTGGAGGCGCTGGACGCATTGAGCGTGAGCGTGGAAGATGCCGATGCGCAGACTTCGGCAGAGCAGGCACTGTTTGGCGAGCCAGGCATGCCGCCGCCCAAAGAGGGCTGGCAGCGTTCGGTCATGAAAGCGCTATTTGCCACCCAAATGGCAGCGGACGATGCGCTGTCGACGCTGGTTTTGCAGGATTTTTTTGAGGATTGCAAAACCCTGGGCGTTGCCGAAGTCGCTGACCAGGACTGGGTGCGATTGACGCAGTCACAGTTTGCGCCAGTTGAGATCACGCCTGATTTCTGGATCGTGCCGACCTGGCACCAGGCGCCCGCAGCAGCGAAAAAAACCATCACCCTGGACCCCGGCCTGGCCTTTGGCACGGGCACCCATCCCACCACACGCATGTGCCTGCGCTGGATCGCCAGGCACTCGTTGCAAGGGCAGCGTGTGCTCGATTACGGCTGTGGTTCGGGTATTTTGGCGATTGGCGCGGCGCTGTATGGTGCGGCGGATATTGATGCCGTGGACATTGACGAGGCAGCAGTGCAGTCCACCATCGAGAACGCGCAGGCTAACCGGGTGCAGATCAAGGCGGGCTTGCCAGACGCAGCCCAAGGCAGCTACCACACGGTGTTGGCAAACATCCTGGCAACCCCACTCAAAGTGCTGGCCCCGCTGCTGTGTGGCTATGTGCAGGCAGGCCAGGGCGAGGGCTCACAGGCGGGCCATCTGGTGCTGGCAGGTATCCTGGAGCGCCAGGCCGATGAGCTCAAAGCCGCCTATGCTCCCTATGCGCAACTCGAGGTGGCAGACAGCGAAGATGGCTGGATTTTGATGACCGCGCAGCTGGACAACAAAAAGTCGTAAATAGTGGGCGCAGACTTCGCTAACAGGTCTGGTATTTCATACAATCTGAATCCATGAGTTTGATTACGCGATGCCCTGCCTGCGGCACCTTGTTCAAGGTGGTGGCTGATCAACTCAAAATTTCTGAAGGATGGGTGCGCTGCGGGCAATGTCGCGAGATATTTGATGCGCCAGCCCATATGGTGCAGCCCGCATGGCACGAGTCCAGCCCAGCAGCCTTGCCCGTTGACGCGCAGCAGCAAACAGATGTGTCTGCAGAAGGCGCGAGTGACAGGTATGAAGCATGGAGCAGTGGCCGCCCAGTTGACAGCCATCAAGCGACTGGGCTTGAGCGCGCTGAGGCCGATACTGTGCCCTCCATGGAATCTGACGAAGCGCTGCTGCCCGCACCTCAGGGCAAGCAGTTTGCTACAAATTCAATAGCTGCTCCCGTGGCATTTCAAAGGGTTAGAGAAGACTTTACCTCTAGTGATTGGATCAACTCCATCAATCCCCCAGCCCCGAGGGAGCGCAGCGAAGCAGACACTGACCATCCGCCCAGCCTGCTGCCTCAAGACCTTACGGACGAAGAGCTGGCCATGCTGGGCCTGCCTCCCGTGGGCGAGACGGGGCCTGCGCCACTGGCTGAACCTACGCCGGGCTTTGTGCGCCAAGCCCGGCGTGCCCAGCGCTGGCGCTCGCCATGGGCGAGGATGGTCTTGCTGCTGTTGGCTTTGGGGCTGCTGGCGGCCTTGGGGCTGCAGGTGGCCTACCACGAGCGCGACCGTATTGCTGCAGCGCAGCCACGGGCTTTGCCTTGGCTGCAGGCCCTGTGCCGTTATGCCGACTGCACCGTAGGGCCGCTGCGGCAGATCGAGTCGGTTGTTGTGGACGCATCCGGGTTTAACAAGCTACGCTCTGAAGGCAAGAACGAGCTGTACAAATTCACGCTCAATCTGAAGAATAATGGGGCCCTCAGTGTGGCGATTCCGCATATTGAGCTCACACTCAACGACGGCCAGGACCAGCCCTTGATGCGCCGTGTGCTCAATCCGGTGGAGCTCGGTGCTGCGCAACCGGTATTGGTGCCTGCGGGCGAATTTGCCGGCAGCACTACAGTGCAGATTGACAGTGCCCAACTGGGGGGCGCACGCGTAGCTGGCTACCGTGTGTGGGCCTTCTACCCTTGATCGACTATTTTTTACAACACTACTCTATAGGTATCCATACACACTATGTCATCCATCATTTGCGGCTCCCTGGCGATAGACACGATTTTGACCTTTGAGGGCAATTTTGCAGACCAAATCCTGGCCGATCAGATTCACAAGCTCAATGTATCGTTCTATGTGCCTGGCATGCGCCGGGAATATGGCGGCTGTGCTGGCAATATTGCCTACGGGCTCAAGCAGCTTGGCGGGGAACCGCTGCCTATGGCGGCTGTGGGCCCTGACGCGCGCGACTATCTGGAGCGCTTTGGCGCCATGGGCATCAGCACCGATCTGGTGATGGTGAGGCCAGACAACTACACCGCGCTGTGCACCATCATGACCGACAAGCAGAACAACCAGATTACCGGCTTTCACCCAGGCGCGATGGGTGAGGCGCATCTCAATGAGATCCCGGCCAACACCAAAGCTAAGCTGGGCATCATTGCGCCAGACGGGCGCGACGCCATGTGGACGCATGCCCGGCAGTTCAAAGCGGCAGGCGTGCCTTTTATCTTCGATCCAGGCCAGCAACTGCCGGTCTTCAACGGCGAGGAGCACAAGCAACTGATCGAGATGGCCGACTATGTGGCGGTCAACGACTACGAAGGCGCCATGCTGTCTGAGCGCACAGGCTGGAGTCTGGCGGAGATTTCGGGCAAGGTCAAAGGCCTGGTGGTCACTCTGGGCGAGCAGGGCTGTGACGTGTGGGAGCAGGGCGTGAAAACCCATGTTGCTCCCGTCAAAGCCACCGCCGTGGTGGACCCTACAGGCTGTGGTGACGCCTTCCGTGCGGCGCTGCTGTTTGGCATTGAACGCGGCTGGAGCCTGGTGCGCTGCTGCACCCTGGGCAACCAGATTGGCGCGCTCAAGATCGCCCAGCGTGGTGGCCAGAACTACACGCTGGACCGCGCGGCACTGGGCTTGGGATAAGCCTCGGGAGCAAAGCACCATGGCTGCAGTATTTGACAAACCCAGCGTGCTGCAGCGCATCGCCCCCATGTTCCAGGGCTTTGACGGGCCGCTGGCGTTTGCCGTCTTCTTGCTGGCCTGTGCTGGCATGGTGACGATGTACTCCTCTGGCTATGACCATGGCTCACGCTTTATGGACCATGGGCGCAATATGCTGATTGCTGCCAGCATCATGTTTGTCGTGGCGCAGATTCCTCCGCAGCGCCTGATGGCTTTTGCGGTACCCATGTATGTGGTGGGGGTGGCATTGCTGATTGCGGTGGCGGTATTTGGCATAACCAAAAAAGGCGCGAGGCGCTGGGTGAATATCGGCATCACCATCCAGCCCAGCGAAATTCTCAAAATTGCCATGCCATTGATGCTGGCATGGTGGTTTCAAAAGCGCGAGGGACAGCTGCGTCCGCTGGATTTTATGGTGGCTATTGTGCTGTTGGCTGTTCCGGTGGGCTTGATTGTCAAGCAGCCTGATTTGGGGACGGCTATTTTGGTCATGTCGGCAGGGCTGTTTGTGATTTTCTTTGCCGGCCTGAGCTGGAAGCTGATCCTGCCGCCCTTTTTACTGGGCGGGGTTGGCGTTTTGCTGCTGGTTATTCTGGAGCCTCAGCTATGTGCAGACGGCATGCGCTGGGTGATTTTGCACGACTACCAGCAGCAGCGTATCTGCACCTTGCTGGATCCTACGCGCGACCCCTTGGGCAAAGGCTTTCACATCATTCAGGGCATGATCGCCATCGGCTCTGGCGGCATGCTGGGCAAGGGCTTCATGCAAGGCACGCAGACGCACCTGGAATTTATCCCCGAACGCACCACGGACTTCATCTTTGCGGCCTATTCTGAAGAGTTTGGTCTGGCGGGCAACCTGTTTTTGATAGGCAGTTTTATCTTTCTGGTGTTTAGGGGTCTGGCCATTGCCCTGGAAGCCCCCACGCTGTTTTCCAGGCTGCTGGCAGGGGCGGTCACTTTGATCTTCTTTACCTACGCTTTCGTGAATATGGGCATGGTGGTGGGCATCCTGCCTGTGGTGGGTGTGCCCTTGCCATTCATCAGCTATGGCGGCACCGCCATGGTCACGCTGGGCATGGGGCTGGGCATCTTGATGTCGGTGTCCAAAGCCAAGCGCCTGGTGCAGTCTTAAAGTATGGCCCTGTGCTGTATCCACGGAGGCTGCCTTGGAGCGTAGCGTCTCGATCATCGGCGTGGGCAATATGGGTGGTGGCATGGCTGCCAACCTGCTGGCGCGTGGCTACACGGTGCATGTGCATGACCTGGATGCGTCCAAGGTCGGTTTTTATCAACAAAAAGGTGCTCTAGCCCAATGGAATATCGCGGGAGCAGCTACTAAAACAATAGCGAGTATTGTCTGTGTAGTAGACGCCGCACAGACTGAGCAGGTGCTGTTTGGTAGCCATGGTGTGGCCAGTGCGGCACCTGCAGGTCACACTGTGCTGATGTGCCCCACTATCGCCCCCCAGGATGTAGAGCGTTTTGCAGCCAAGCTCGCTGAGCAGGGTATCCATACCATCGACGCCCCCATGTCCGGCGGTCCTGTGCGCGCCACAGACGGCAGCATGAGCCTGATGGTGGCCTGCGCAGACGCTGTATTTGCCCAGCATGCCCAACTGCTGTCTGACCTATCCTCCAGGCTGTTTCGCATCAGCCAGCGCCCAGGGGACGGCGCGCGCACCAAGCTGGTCAACAATCTGCTGGCGGGCATCAACCTGGTGGGCGCGGCGGAAGCCATGGCCTTGGCCCAGCGCATGGGCCTTGATCTGCAAATTACCCTGGATGTGATCAGCCAGTCCAGCGGCCAGAGTTGGATCGGGGCTGACCGCATGCAGCGCGCCCTGCAAGGCGACTACGCGCCCCGAGCCCATTTGGGCTTGCTGGCCAAGGACACGGCTTTGGCCGTGGCGGCAGCCAGGCAACTGGGCGATGCGCCCGCGTATCCGGGTCCCTTGGGCGAAGCCGCTAGCAAGGCCTTTGCCCAGGCCCTGGCAGCTGGCATGGCAGACCTGGACGATAGCGCCCTTTTTCTGTGGCTGCAAAACATGTCGGTGGGCAAATAATCACTCTCCGACGGCGACCCTATTGCCAATTGCGCTGGTTCGGGTTACAAAGCCAATACAGCAATTGTGCTGTGATTCATTTTCAAGCAAAGGACATCGTCATGGCAGGAAAGTTCGAACTCAAAAAATCCAAGAACGACAAGTTCTTTTTTCACCTGCTGGCAGGCAACGGCCAAATCATCCTGTCAAGCGAAATGTACGAAAGCAAAGCCAGTGCACAAAACGGCATGGCATCCGTCAAGAAAAACGCAAGCACTGACGCACGCTACGAAAGACTGACAGGCAAAGACGGCTCCCCTTACTTCGTTTTGAAAGCTGGCAACCACCAAGTGATCGGCCAAAGCCAGATGTATGCCAGTGAAAAGGCCAGGGACAACGGTATTGAGTCATGCAAGACTAATGGGCCTGGGGCTGGGTTGGATGATCAGAGTTAGTTTCATCAATTTAGTGCAGCGAAACCGCCTTGCATGCCATGGCGGTTTTTTTTGCCTAAATTCGAAACGTTTCTGTGCAAGGCCTACGCCATTACAATGGTATTCAGTTAAATTCACACGGCTAATGCGATGGAACCTAACGAAAGTCACATAACTCAAGTAGATCACAATGAGGCAGATCTGCTAGATTTGCTTCTACCCATTGCAGAAAACATCAAGCTATTGGTATTAGGGCCTCTATTTGTTGGCGCGTGTGCGTTTGGCGTTAGCTATTTGTTGCCTCAAACCTATGTCAGCTCAGCGATACTCAATACACCAGCTACAAGCCAGCCAACCCCTGCAGAACATGTTGCTGCAAGTTTGATGAATAGTGCTATTGTCTTGGATCCTGTAATTGAGACTTTGAAACTACGCGCTGAGAGCGAACCTATCGAGGTAGCTCGAGAGAAACTGCGAGAGGATGTGAAAGCTGTTCCTGGGCGCAATGACAGATTGGTTACGCTAACGGTGCAGTCCAATTCTCCAGCGCGTGCGCAAGCTATAGGCAATGCAATCCTGAAGCAAACGTTCATAGAAAGTCGTTTAAGAAAAACTGATTTGGAGCGGTTTACTGCTCAGCTGGATACGGCAAGAGCAACCGAAAAAAAAGCTCTAGCTGCTGCTTCTAATCTAGCCTCAAGTCTGGAAAAATCGCCCTCTATTGCAAACAATAGTGGTGAATTGGCTCGTGGCTATGCAGAACTATTAAACAGCGCTTTACAGGCGCAATCCAAGGCAGCGCTCATAGAAGAGAAATTATTGAGTCTATCTGAAGCAAATTTACTTCAGCCACCTACATTGCCACAAAAACCGACTAAGCCAGTCAAAAGCCTGATTACTTTGGCTGCAGTTTTTGGAGCGTTCGTTTTGCTATTAATTTTTGTCATGTTCCGTCAATACTTGAAAAATGCCGTCTTAATTCCCGGCACCAATGCAAAGTTAAATCGTATCCGGCTCGCATTAGGCTTAAGGTCAGATAGTTAGTATGTTCAATACCTTGAATTTTTGGGAGCTGATGCGACTAGACGCAGTTTCAGCGGGAATAGTATCGCTAGCCGTTGCGACTATATTGATTTGGACCAAAGACTTGCATGGCAAATTCTCAATGGATTCCACTGACGGAGTGCAAAAATTCCATACAGCTCCCACGCCGCGCATCGGGGGTGTTGCAATAGCTTTCGGAGTCCTGGTTGGCTACGCAGCGTCGTCGCAGGACCCTGCTGCTGCAGAAAAGCGCGCTATTTTAGCCAGCATCATTTTGGCGGGCATACCAGCATTTGTATTCGGCCTATTGGAAGACTTGACTAAAAATGTGAGTGTACGCGCTCGTTTATTAGCCACTATGGCGTCTGGGTTGCTTGGTTGGGGAGTTACAGGCGTTTCCATTACCCATGTAGCTGTGCCGGGGGTAGACTGGTTGCTTGGATTTACATTTATTTCTGTACTTTTTACAGCATTTGCTGTGGGAGGTGTTGCAAATTCCGTCAATATTATTGATGGTTTCAATGGTCTTGCGGCAGGTTCGGTACTTATTATGTTAGCCGCGTTCGGGGTGATTGCTAGAACCGTTGGGGATATTCCTTTGGCATTCAGCTGCCTTGTAATTGCTGGTGCTGTGCTAGGTTTTTTTATAGTGAATTGGCCATTCGGGAAAATATTCTTGGGCGACGGAGGGGCCTATTTCGTAGGTTTTGCGCTAGCCTGGATTGCTGTTCTGCTGCCGCACAGGAATTCTTCCGTTACTCCGTGGGTAAGTCTTTTGGTATGCGTGCATCCAGTTATGGAAGTATTATCAAGCTATGTACGACGTAGCTATCGTCTTAACTACCATCCAAGCGAGCCAGATCGATTGCACATGCACCATCTAATTCATGCAAGGGTAGTGCGACATCTATTCTCTGGCATTAACAGGTTTAGCCACAACTGGTTAACATCGCCGCTTTGTTGGTTGTGTGTGGGATTGCCTGCATTAGCAGCTGTATTAACTTACAGAAGCCCAACTTGGGTGTTTGCAGCAATCTTGACATATAGCTTTGGTTATGTACTTGCGTATAGACGACTAACTAGATTCAAGTGGTTTTAGCTCAAGCACGTCATCTAGCCAATTAGCAATTGAATAGTTTGCATACACTTCCTTGGATGGGGGAGTGTAAGGCGTATCGAAAAATGATTTAGGTATTTGAATTGTTCTTGAGCGATCAATCACCAGGATATTTTTTTCGTTGAAAAAATCGTAATCTCGAACATTCTTATTTGTTGTAACTAGTTTCTTATTGGCACCTATAGTCTCGAAAGTACGCATAGTTAGACCAGTTTGCAAAGGATGTTCAATATCTAGAATTGATGTGGACTGTAAGAAAACATTCTGCACCTCTGATTTTGTCAAGGAATTGAAGTTGAATTCATTTTTCTTTGCCCCTTTAAAGTTGCTGTCTCCAAATTTTCGCAACCAAAAAACCCAATGCGCTTGCAAAAAAAGATACCAGTAATACCTGGTGAGTGATGGCATTCCAGCTGAGATTTGCGAAACAATTTTGTATCTATCGGAATGAGCGGTACCAACGAAGCTGATGTCATATGTAGACGCAACTGCACGAGATGCGCCTGTTTGAAATCCGGGTGAGAAAAATAATGGTCGGAACTTCAAACCATAACGACTTGCATCGCGGGGGTCGAAAGTCATGCATTTGTCAAAGTGCTTTATGTTAGGAATTAGAGCTTTCTTGTTGTCAAAAGAATCCCACATATACAAAATAAATGTAGCCGAAGGAAATGAGCCACGCAGTTTAGTTAGTAAATTCGTGGATATTGCCTCACCTTGCACTATCAATATATAGTCATATTGAGTGCGACTGAACTTTTCTATTGCATTCAGGAAATAGTGATCCGCTAGACCAATGATCAAATCTCGACGAAATCGCGTCACAGCTTTTAAAAATGGTGAGGTAAAAGGTCTGTCAGGCAGTATGTCAAGCGAAGCTCCGCGACGCTTTAGCTCAGCAGAGATTTCAAATTCATAACCAAAAAAATTCGGAGCGATTAAAAGTACTCGCTTTCCAGTAAGTTGACTCATCAGAATTTCCCCGATTAACAATCGTCTTGAAACAAGTAGGCGAATTGCAAGATCGCTACTAGTTCGCGAGACTCTGGGAATTCGTTCATTAGATATCCTCACTGACTATTTTTACTATCTTTGCGGGTATCCCTACGGCTACTGCACCATCGGGTATCGAATCCAGTACAACTGCATTTGCACCTATATTCACGCGGTTGCCAATTTCTAACCCACCTAAAACAACTGCACCAGCACCAATCGTTACATGATTTCCCAAAACTGGTCTTTTCGAAATATCAAACGATAAATCAGCAGTGACGGCGCCCAATGTTACGCCTTGAAAAATAGTGGAGTTATCGCCAATCAAACTGGCACCAATGACCGTACCGTTGGTATGGGGGAGTAAAAGTCCAGGTCCTATTTTGCATCGTGCTGTGCACTCTAGTCCGAATAGCAGTACGTTGAGCCAAGTCAAAAAATAAGCCAAAGGGCTCAACCACCTAGCAAGCAGGCAATAACGTGCTAGACGAATAATCAATACGGGTGTAAAACGTGGATTGATCAGATTCAACCAACGTATTTCTGATGAGCCTGTCGCAGATAGACGGAGTAAATCTGCGCGCAGCAAAGAAAACAATTCTGCAAAATTCATCTGCTTTTACTTGCCTGTAAGCCCATTAAGCCTTTCGCTGAAAGCTCATCGACAGACTTTTTATAAGCGGCTTTGTCTTGAGGCGCTTGATTTGCAGCCCAAGTTAGGAAATTCTTAAGACCAAGATCAAATTGCGTACCAGGTACAAAATCCAAAGTATTTTTAAGCTTTGAGATGTCTGCAATATTGTGGCGTATATCTCCCAAGCGGAAAGCTCCCGTTACTTTAATTTCACTTTCGCTCTTAAAATAATTCTTGATTTTTCTAGCAATATCAATGACGCTAGTACTTTGACCAGAGCCTACATTCAAGGCACCTGTAAACCCGCCAACATAGTTTACGCTTCGCACAGTAGCTTCAACTACATCATCAATATAAACAAAGTCACGAGATTCAAGACCGTCTTCATATATTTCAATGGGCTGATTTTGACGCGCCAGATTTGAGAAAACAGCCAAGATACCTGTGTATGGGTTCTTAAGAGACTGGCCGGGCCCATAGACATTCTGATAGCGCAAACCAAAACCATTAATTCCACGTGTACGTGCAAACATCAAGATGGCCTGCTCTTGTACTTGTTTGGTTAAACCGTACACAGACATTGGATTGAAAGGCGCAGACTCAGAGGTTGCAGAAAAGCTAATATTGGCGTTGCAGTGCGGGCAAAGCGGCTCGAAATTACCAACCTCCATGGCGGCTTTTGAGCGCTGATTTGGGTACACCATTCCATGTACCTTGCAGAAATAGGAGCCTTCACCATAGATTGCACGACTAGAAGCTCCGACGATTGACTCAACTTTTCGACCGCATGGGTCGTTCTGCAGTAAATCCAGTAGTGTTGCGGTCCCTTGCACGTTCACACTGAAATATCGATCAATCTCGTACATTGATTGACCTGTTCCAGTATCAGCAGCTAAATGGACTATCTTGTTCACTCCAATCAGCGCTTTTTGCATTGCAGCGCGTTCGCGAATGTCGGCATTGATCAATTCAATATCTTTTGCCAGCTCGTCTGGAAGTGAAGCAGCAGTGTGAATCTGCTGATTGAAGTTATCGATAATGCGGATCTTGCAGCCCTGCGCTAATAAGGCTCTAGATAGTCGTTGCCCAATAAACCCCGCACCGCCGGTGATCAGGATGGTAGATTCGATGCTCATTTTACAAATTCTCCGGATTTCCTAAGCAAGCCATGATGTATGCCTTTGGTCATCATTCTTAGGCTGGAAATTTTTTTCTCATCAATTATCAAATTGACTGCAAATCTAAGTGCGAGACCCATCAGCAAGCGGCGTTTCCATGCTGCCGATACATAATTCGCCATGCAGAATTTCACAGTGTTCCGGAAGTAATAATACCTGCGAAGTGGAGAATATCTGAAGAAACTAAAGCCAAGAATTCGCGCAGGTGGTGAGTCTGAAGGGGCATGTCCCATTTCGATTTTAGTGCAACCATAAAATTTAAATCCTATGCTTCGGGCACGATAGCACCACTCAGTATCAGTGTAATCTACAAACAAGCTATCGTCGTAATGTACGCCGCTTACCCATACGTCAGCTCGAACCAACATGCCAGAAGTAATCAGAGCGTCTGTTTCCACAATGTCTTCTGCGCAGTGCTGAGGTGACACGGTCGTGATATGCCCATTACGCTCGATATAAAAAGGAAAATAAACTTTAGCAGTCTCACGCCTATCGAAAAAGACTGGGCCAACTGCGGCGCACTTGATACCGAGCGAGTACAGTCTCTCATGAGCAAGTTTTAGCTTTCCAAGCATGTCAACCGGAGGGGCGCTGTCCTGATCAAATGTGCCGATATATTCCGCACCCAATTCGGCTGCCTTCTTGAAACCTGCGTTAAGTGCGTAGCCCAAACCAAGATTTTTTTCAAAACCTATGTAGATATTCCGAGTACTTTCTTTGCTCCATATACTTTTGTAATCCTCAGCCCCACCGTTATCTACAAGTATTAAAAAATCTACTTGCGGCTGCAAAAGTGCAAGAAGTCTATCAAGTACTGCTTTGTCAGGATGATAGCTGACAACTATGGCAGCTAGTTTATCGATTTTCATTTTTGATTTCCAGTTGTGGGCAAAAGAACAAATGTCTTAAGCTCTACTAGCAATACGGTGAGTATTAACATGCCAAAGAAGCTGCTAAGGTAAGGGTTACTATTAGTCGCGAAAACAAATCCCCAGAGTGCAGCATAAACGAGTGACAGATTGCATCTGTGCAAGTATTTTCCTGTTTCATTTTTTAATAGGAATAATGCCAAGCATATTGTTAGGTATAGAGCCAGAACTGAGCCAATAAACCCAAGCTTCATGTACAAGGCTAATACGCTTATTTCGTATGCATATGGCGCAAGTTCAGATCTAACAATGTCGATCCCTCCGCCAAAACCTATACCCCAAAAAAAATGATTTGCGATGCTCATCAACATTGGTGCAACTTGTTCCACTCGCACGTTATCGCTTCCGTCACGATCAAGACCGATGGCAGATAAAAATTCAGGCGAATAAAACGGAATGAGAACAAAGGTGATTAAAAACAAACTGCTAGTGGAAAGAATGACTCCGGTTAGAGATCTTTTGTTGGGAAATAAATGCTTCCCGATAAAAAATATAAATCCACCAAACGCAATAGCTAAAAAGAAACCTCTTGATTGTGTTGTCAGTATTGCCAGAGTTTGAGCAGACAGCTGAAGAAACGTAGCTAAATTTAATTGAGACAATTGAATTTTTTGAAGAGAAAAATATAAACCAAGCAGTAAAAAAACAGATGATCCCCAATGGACTCTGAAGATGCCATTGGGCGTATAGCCAAGATAAAGCAGTGAATCACTTTCATTCACACCGGGTTCCAGAATACTTCTCATTACTTGATTGATCGAATGCCCGTAATCGATTGAGACAGTTGCGAGAATCCAGATAATCACATGCATGCATGCCAGGATGTTTAAACTAAGCGTAATGATTTTTCTATCATGATTCCACGCAGAAATACTTTGATAAATACAAGCGAGGGGTGGAATGATGCACAGTCCAAAAAGTGGAGAAAAATCTGCAAAAGACAGATTTAAATTACGGTCGTAAAAGCTGGGAACAAAGAACCCCCAAATTACAAAAAATACAAGAAACAGAAGCCATGTACTTGGGTAATTGCGGATTACATCTTGCCTTACACGAAGGACATAGACAGCGAGCTGTAAAAGTAGTATTGAAAATAGTATTTTTCTGATCGGGATGCCAAACAATATAAGCCATCCACCCGGACCAGTGAGTATTGTCTCAACTGCAAAAATTAAAAAAGTAAATCGGATTAGATAGGGCAGCATATGTACATTACGTTCAACTCAAAAGCACCCTATCTCAGCTTGGAATTTACAATCGCCAGCAATGCGATTGCATCAAAAAATATTCTTATACTCCATGCAACTGCAGCCCCTATAAGTCCAAAAAAATGCAGACAAACTAAGAGTAGTGGAATATAAAATATCAGTTCTGCCATGTGTAAACAAGCCGTGAATTTGGCATTGCCCAGTGCTTGAATTGCCGCAAAAGGTACATGTGCGATGCCATTTATGAACAAACCAATTGACATGACACAGACAATAATCCAGGCTTGTTCAGCGAACGCGCTACCTAACCATAAAGTCAATCCTAGTTTAGACAGACTAGCAATTAATATACATAAAGGCAGCAGAGTGATGGTGACAACTTTCAAGCACTTTTTGTATAGCATTTTTGCTTCATTCGGCTTGCTGGATATGACGGCAGTTAGCCTGGGAAATAAAGCTGATGTCAATGCCGCAGGAAGTATTAGCAAACGAATCAGAAACTCCGCCGGGACAGTGTAATAAGCAACTAGGCTGGCACCCATGGTGGCAGATATGATGAATCTGTCCGCTGTTACCATTAGGGGGCCTACAACATTGGAAACTGTCATCCAAGCTCCAAAAGTGAAAAGCTGTCCAAGTCGCGCTCTACTGAAATCCACCTTGCTCCAGCCACTTGGTAATCTAGCATTCATCTTGTAAAGATGGGCTATCAATAAAAGCAAACGGGCAAACACCATGCTAAATACTATCCATGCCAATGATGATCCGAAAAATATGACACAAAGTACTGGCAAAGCAAAGTTACTGATCCCCAGAAGCATTCTCAGCACATTAACTTGTCGGAAATCTTCGTAGGCCTCTAGCACTCCTCGCAAACCTGTTGTCAGTGTGGTCATGGGTACCCCGAATGCAGCAATCAGGAGTGATAAAAACACATCATGCTTGATAGCATCACTAACATTAAGCCATTGCGAAGCTAACGGATATGCGAATGCAAGAAGTATTGCTGTGCCTGCCAATCCGGCAAAGAACGTAAAATACAATCCAGTTTTTACTAAGCTTGGCAAGTGCTCGACCTGGTTACTGGCAACACAAGTTGATACTTGTTGTGTCAATGCACGTCCCAGGCCAAAGTCAAATAAACTAAAGTATCCAATTAAAGCCCACACCAAAGTCAAGACCCCGATTTTTTCCGCACCAAGAGTTTGATAGAGATAAGGGACGGCGAAAATACCAAGCAATAACGGCAAACCCATGCCAGCTAGATTCCAAATGGTATTGCGTCTTAGGGACATTAGATTGAAGCCAATAGCCAAGAAGCTTGGTGAACATGTTTCACGCGTTTTTACCTAGAGATGATGTGCAAACAAATTTTATAAAATCATTACCTGTTGGCTGAGTCAATGGTTGAATTTTGAGTTTTTTTGCCATAGCAACATCGCGCTTATTCATTGTTAAATCGCGCCGAGTGATTCTGAAAGACTCTGCCGCAGTTGCTAAATCATTATCTGCTTTGGAGTCTATAGTGAAGCCTAACCCATTTAATGTTTCAATGAGGTATGTCTGAGATGGAATTGCCAAATGTCTAGGTGCTTCAAGGCCACGCCAATTGGCTCCGAAATAGAAGCGCAAAGCACTTAACGAATTAGGCAGGGTAAGCAAGAGTAGCCCACCAGGCTTGAGTGCGGCCTTGATCTTGGTCAGCATATCCAAAGGATCGTGTACGTGCTCAAGGACATGTGAGGACATGATGCAGTCGAATTGACCTGAATAGTTTGCCAATTGCTCGTAAGTACCCTCTAAAATATTTAAACCGGTCTTCTGAGCTTCATTGACTGCGGCAGGATCTACTTCTAAACCCATTGCATCCCACCCTAGCTGTTTGGCTATTCCTACGGTAAGGCCTGCACCACAACCTACGTCAATAAAGCGACCTTTAGGTAAATTTGCTAATTCCACCCACCCGAAAGGCACAACGACTCGCCTACTAATGGAGGCGAGCAACCTGCTAAATAATTTGGGCAGATTCATTCTCAGCTTAATATCAGCGCCAAGCAGACGGCTGAGACATTCATTTCTCAGACGACTCTTGAATAGTTGCAAAAGGGAATTAGCTTGATGATTCGAGTGCGTGTAATATGTGGAATAAGCCAAACCTATTGATGATTGTGTTGGCCGTGGATCGAGATACAGACATTTACAGACCGTGCAATCCCAATAGTTCCATTTACCTGGGGCACAACCAAAAGCCCAGTCTTCTACGTCACCGTATGCCAAAGTTCGATGGCTTGAATTGCAAAATGGGCAAGTATTCACTTGCTCGATGCCATCAGTTGGCCAATCTTGATCTCGGGGTGTTTTCATCGACTGAAATCAAATGCTTGACAAGTTAAGTCCTTGGGTGTCTTTGGTCGAGAGCTTAGGCTGTTCGACACCAAATTCAGTTAACTTCCAATTAATACTAATCTTAGAATCATTCCAGATAATGCAGCGCTCATGCGCGGGCGCATAGTAGTTCGTAGTCTTATACAAAAAGTCCGCAGATTCGCTAAGTACTAAAAACCCGTGTGCAAAACCAGCAGGAACCCATAGCTGCTGATGGTTGTTTTCGCTGAGTTCCACGCCGACCCATTTGCCGAAAGTGGGCGAGCTTTTTCGGATGTCTACTGCCACATCGTATACGGCGCCCTGTACTACACGCACCAGCTTGCCCTGCGGTTGTTCTACTTGATAATGCAAGCCACGCAGTACGCCTTTGGCACTGCGGCTGTGGTTGTCTTGCACGAAAGTTTCATTTAGGCCGGTGGCTTCATTGAAAGCTTTCTGGTTGAAACTTTCGTAGAAAAAGCCTCGGCTATCACCAAAAACTTTGGGCTCCAGGATCAGCACGTCGGGGATGGCAGTGGGAGTGACTTTCACAGTGAAATTTCCTCGCGGAGGATGCGCATCATATATTGGCCATAGCCATTTTTCAGCAGCGGCTGTGCTAGTTTTTTAAACTGTTCTGTAGTGATAAAGCCATTGCGCCAGGCGATTTCCTCGGGGCAGGCGATTTTGAGGCCTTGGCGGTGCTCCAGGGTGGCAATGAACTGGCTGGCTTCCAGCAGGCTTTCGTGGGTGCCGGTGTCCAGCCAGGCATAGCCGCGTTGCATGATCTGGACATTGAGCTGATTGCGCTTGAGGTAGGCGTCGTTGACAGCCGTGATTTCGAGCTCACCGCGGGCGCTGGGCTTGACAGCTTTGGCGATGTCGACAACTTGGTTGTCGTAAAAATACAGTCCTGTCACAGCGTAATTGCTCTTGGGCTGACTGGGCTTTTCTTCGATACTGCTAGCCTTGCCGGTTTTGTCAAAAGCCACTACGCCGTAACGTTCAGGGTCGTACACGTGGTAGGCAAATACCGTTGCACCTTGCTCTTGGCTGTTGGCGTTGGCCAGCAGCTCGTTGAGGTCGTGACCGTGAAAAATGTTGTCACCCAGCACTAAAGCGCTGGGGGCATTACCCACAAATTTGTCGCCAATGATGAATGCTTGGGCCAGGCCATCAGGGCTGGCTTGCACCGCATATTGCAGATTCAGACCCCATTGCGCTCCGTCGCCCAGCAGTTGGGTGAAGCGTGGCGTATCCTGTGGTGTGCTGATGATCAGAATGTCGCGAATCCCTGCCAGCATCAAAGTGCTCAATGGGTAGTAAATCATTGGCTTGTCATACACGGGCAGCAATTGCTTGCTCATGGCAAGTGTTGCAGGATGCAGGCGGGTGCCTGAGCCGCCCGCCAAAATAATGCCTTTACGTTGTGGTGTTGTTGTCATGGCAAAACTACAGAGTGGGTTAAAGGATCTCGGCAAGCATGCGGTCTACACCGCGCTGCCAATGTGGAATTGACAAACCAAAATTTGATTCTAGCTTCGCACAATTTAATCTTGAATTTAATGGTCGTTGTGCGGCAGTGGGGTAAGCAGATGTAGGAATGGCTTTGAACTGCGCGCTGTCCAGCTTGAGTTGGATGCCTCGTTCTTGTGCTTGCGCAAAAACGTGCTTGGCGTAGCTGTACCAGGAGGTTTCTCCTGCAGCAGCCAGATGGTACAACCCCGAAAGCTGTGGTTTGATCGCCAGCTGAGAAATGGCGTGCGCAGTGATGTCGGCCAGCAAATCTGCCCCGGTGGGCGCGCCAATCTGGTCGTTGATCACGCTAAGGGCTTCGCGCTCTTGGGCAAGTTTGAGCATGGTTTTGGCAAAGTTACCGCCGCGCGCCGCATAAACCCAGCTCGTGCGAAAAATCAGGTGAAGTGCACCACTAGCTACGATAGCCCGCTCTCCTGCCAGCTTGCTGGCGCCATACACGCTCAGAGGAGCAGGAACACCAGTTTCAGTCCAAGGTGTGTCGCCACTTCCATCAAACACATAATCTGTAGAGTAATGCACCAGCATTGCGCCTGTTTCAGCCGCTGCCTGCGCTATTGCCTGAGGAGCTGTAGCATTAATAGCATAGGCTGTTTCACGGTCAGATTCTGCTTTATCCACAGCAGTGTAGGCGGCGGCATTGACAATGACATCAGGGCGCAGAGTTTGCACCGTGGCAGCCAGATGCTCAGGTCGAGACAGGTCACCACAGTAGTCTGTGCTGTGGCGGTCCAGCGCGATCAATTCGCCTAGTGGAGCGAGACTGCGTTGCAGTTCCCAGCCCACTTGCCCGTTTTTACCCAACAACAGGATTCTCATGCTGCGCGCTTAGCGTAGTTAGCGTCAACCCATTCCCGGTAAGCGCCGCTTTGCACCTGGGCTACCCAATCGGCGTGGTCCAGATACCATTGCACGGTTTTGCGGATGCCGCTGTCGAAGGTCTCGGCGGGTTTCCAGCCGAGCTGCTGGTAGATTTTGGTGGCGTCAATCGCGTAGCGGCGGTCATGGCCGGGTCGGTCAGTGACATAGCTGATTTGTCCCGTATAGCTGGTGCCATCGGTCTTGGGGCGCAATTCGTCCAGCAGAGCACAGATGGTTTTCACAATCTCAATATTGGGTTTTTCATTCCAGCCGCCCACGTTATAGGTCTCGCCCGGTGTGCCTGCTTCCAGGACGCGGCGGATGGCGCTGCAGTGGTCGGTGACATAGAGCCAGTCACGAATCTGCATGCCGTCGCCATAGACCGGCAGGGGCTTGCCAGCCAGTGCGTTGACAATCATCAGAGGGATCAGTTTTTCCGGGAAATGGTACGGGCCATAGTTGTTGCTGCAGTTGGTGGTCAGTACGGGCAGGCCATAAGTGTGGTGATACGCCCGCACCAGATGGTCGCTGGCCGCTTTGCTGGCGCTGTAGGGGCTATTGGGCTCGTAGATGTTTTTCTCGGTAAATGCTGGGTCGGCGGGCTTGAGCGAGCCGTACACCTCGTCGGTAGACACGTGCAGATAGCGGAAAGCGGTCTGGGCCTTGGCGTCTAGCGTTTTGAAATAAGCGCGTGTGGCCTCCAGTAGGCGGAAGGTTCCGACAATATTGGTTTGGATAAAGTCTTCGGGGCCGTGGATTGAGCGATCTACATGGCTTTCCGCGGCGAAATGCACTACGGCGCGTGGCTGGTACTTGGTCAGCAAATCAGCCATTACGCCCTGATCGGCAATATCACCCTGTACAAAAGTATGCTGCAAATTGCCCTGGAGCGATTGCAAGTTGTTGACATTGCCAGCATAGGTCAATTTGTCAAGATTGATAAGAGGTTCTTTGCTGTGTTTGCACCAGTCAAGTACAAAATTAGAACCAATAAAACCCGCACCGCCTGTGACCAAAATCATCCTAATACCTTTCCACTACTTTGTAAATTATCGCAGTTTGCAAGGTAATATCCTCCCATGCTGGCGAAATTAATGGGTTGGTTTTTGTTAGGCCTTGTGCGTATCCTCACTGGTGCGCAGGCGCGGTGGTATGGCTGTCCGCCCAAGGCCGAGCAGCGGATTTACTTTGCCAATCACCAGAGCCATGCAGATCTGGTGATGATCTGGGCCGCTTTGCCTGCGGAGCTGCGTAGCATTACCCGCCCTATAGCGGCTAAAGACTATTGGACGAAAACACCCTTTAAAAAGTGGATTACCACGGCAGTGTTCAACGCGGTGTATGTGGATCGCGAGCGTACCGATGGCGCGGACCCTTTGCAGCCCCTGATGGATGCGCTTGACAAAGGCGACTCGATTATCCTGTTTCCTGAGGGCACGCGCGGCAGTGAGGAGCTGCCTCAGCGTTTCAAATCGGGGTTGTATAACCTGGCGCTGCGTTTTCCCCATGTGGTGCTGGTGCCGGCGTGGATCAACAACATCCAGCGCGTGATGCCCAAGGGCGAAGTGGTGCCCGTACCGATTCTTTGCAGCGTCACATTTGGTGTGCCGATGCAGGTGCACCAGCAGGCGCTGGAGCAATCAGACGGGCAGGGCAGTGTGGTGGAAGGGCATGCTGAGTTTGCCGATCGTGCGCGCAATGCGGTGATTGCACTGCGCGACGTGTAAAGTACCCGTCACACCATGAACCAATTTTTACGTCGATTGACGCCGGGCGAGCAAGTAGGACTGCTGTTTGTGGTCCTGTTTGGGCTGTTGCTGCTGGCTACCGTAGTTCTATTTATGCTCTCATTGCGTGAGCGGGAAACACCTCACGGTCAGGCCAGAGCTGGTGAGATCCAACGCATCAGCGGCGTGCTCAACACCTCCTGGCTGATTGCCATTGTCTTCTGGGTGGGCTGGGCATCCGGCGAGCGTGTGGCCACGGTATTGTTTGCCATCGTGGCGTTCTTTGCGATGCGCGAATTTGTCACGCTCTCGCCTACGCGCAGGGGCGACCATCGCAGCTTGGTGCTGGCCTTCTTTGTGGTGTTACCTATCCAGTTCTGGCTGGTGGCTACAGCCCATTTTGACTTGTTCAGCGTTTTCATCCCGGTGTATGTGTTTTTACTGATTCCGGTGGTCAGCGCGTTGGCCAACGACCCGCAGCGCTTTCTGGAGCGCAATGCCAAGCTGCAATGGGGCATCATGGTGTGTGTCTATGGCTTGAGCCATGTGCCTGCACTGCTGCTGCTGGATTTTCCGCGTTGGGATGAGCGGAAAAACGCATTTTTGGTGTTCTTCCTGGTTTTTGTCGTGCAGATCTGCATGGTGGTGCAGTACCTGGCACAGCGCCTGATCAAGCGCGCACCACAGGCTCCGTTGATCAGCCAGAGCTTTAACTGGACCAGCATGGCGATTGGTGTGAGCGCAGGCGGTTTAGTGGGGGCGGTGTTGGCAGGCATCACGCCGTTCAAACCTGGCCAGGCCTTGGGCATGGCCTTGATTGCCTGCACTGCGGGCACACTTGGGCATCTGGTGATGAAGGCACTCAAGCGCGACCGTGGCGTCACGCACTGGGGTGGTACTGTGTCGGTGACGGGGGCGACGGGGCTGCTTGACAGGATCGATGCGCTGTGCTTTGCTGCACCGGTGTTTTTCCATTCAGTGAGATGGTATTTTGGCCTCTAGCCCAATAGAATATCGCGGGAGCAGCTATATAATGTATAGCAAGAAGGAGGTATTTTGCGCATTCTAGGTATCGACCCTGGCTTGCAGACCACCGGCTTTGGCGTGGTAGACAAAGACGGCCAGCAACTGCACTATGTGGCCAGCGGCACTATCACCACCACCCATCTGCCGCGAGGCGATTTGCCAGCGCGCCTGAAGGTGCTGTTTGATGGTGTGCGCGAAGTCGTAGGTACTTACCAGCCAGATGCCTCGTCCGTTGAAATCGTGTTTGTCAACGTCAACCCACAGGCTACCTTGCTGCTGGGGCAGGCGCGAGGTGCGTGTGTGACGGCCCTGGTCTCGGTGAATTTGGCGGTGGCCGAATACACCGCCTTGCAAATGAAACAGGCGGTCGCTGGTCATGGCAAGGCGGGTAAATCACAGGTCCAAGAGATGGTCATGCGTTTGCTGAAGCTGCCTAGCTTGCCCGGCAAAGATGCCGCAGACGCACTGGGCTTGGCCATTACCCACGCCCACGCAGGCGCAGCCCTGCAGCGCTTGGCAGCAGCCGCCACCTCGCAACCACGCAGCAGTGCGGCCTACAAGGCCGGGCGCAGCTATTGACGCTGAATTGATGGATATTTTTAATTGGGGTCAGATCAAAATTATCACTATCCGATAAAATTCCTTGATGGCCCGTCAACCCCGTTTCACTGTTCCAAATTACCCCCACCATATCGTTCAGCGCGGCAACAACCGCCAGGCAATCTTTCGCACAGATGCGGATTACCAGGCCTACTTGGGTTTGCTGCTGGAGGCTAGTCGACAGCACAAAGTGGCCATCCACAGCTATGTGCTGATGACAAACCATGTGCATCTGATGGCTACGCCTCAGGATGAAGTAGGCCTATCGCTGATGGTGCAGCAGGTGGGGCGCAGTTATGTGCGGCGCTTTAACAGGCAATATGAGCGCTCAGGCACCTTGTTTGAGGGGCGCTACAAATGCACATTGATCCAGACGGAGCGCTATCTGCTGGCCTGCATGGCCTATATCGACCTCAACCCCGTACGAGCCCATATGGTGGAACAACCGCAAGACTATCCCTGGAGCAGCTACGGGCACTACGCGGGCTTGCGCACGGACTCGCTGGTCACTCCCCATCCGCAGTTTTGGAGCTTGGGCAATACGCCGTTCGCCCGCGAGGCGGCCTATGTTGCGTTGTTGTCTGCAGGCCTGAGCTCAACAGATGAGCGGGCGCTCACATTGGCCACGCGACGCAATGGTGCCTTAGGAGAAGAGGATTTTTTGGTGGAATTAGAGAAAGCGACTCAAAAACGCGTACGCCCTGGGCTCAAAGGGCGGCCTTTCAAAACGATTGAGGCGTAAATCAGAAAACACTCAATCAATGCTTTCTTCAATTATTACCTGCATTTATTGCTATTTATTTTGATATGTCCCCATTTAAAAAATGTAATGAAGTCGGCAAAATTAAATGTGATCTGACCCCATTTAAAAGGTTTGAGTTTATTGCTGCGCTGCACTAAACTCTAGGTCCCTTTTTGGATATCACTGGAGAAGCACATGGGTGCGACGAAAAACGAGATTGCTGCTGCGGCGGCGGGTGGCTTGTATCAAAGCAGTAGCGAAAAAGACGCATGTGGTGTGGGTTTTGTGGCACACGTCAAAGGCGCTAAATCGCATGCCATCATCCAAAATGGTCTGAAGATTCTGGAAAACCTGGACCACCGGGGTGCTGTGGGAGCAGACGAGCTGTGCGGCGATGGCGCAGGCATTTTGATCCAACTGCCCGACGATTTTTACCGCGAAGAAATGATCAAAGTGGGTATCGAGCTGCCCGCGCCCGGTGAATACGGCGTGGGCATGATATTTTTGCCCAAAGAGCATGCCTCGCGTCTGGCCTGTGAGCAGGAGCTGGAGCGCGCGGTCAAAGCCGAAGGCCAGGTGGTGATTGGCTGGCGCGATGTGCCGGTCAACCGCGATATGCCGATGTCGCCCTTTGTGCGCGAAAAAGAGCCCATCATCCGCCAGATTTTCATCGCCCGCGGAGCCGATGTCACCGTGCCCGACGCGCTGGAGCGCAAGCTGTATGTGATCCGCAAAACCGCCAGCGCCGCCATCCAGAACCTGGGCCTCAAGCACAGCAAAGAGTACTACGTGCCGTCGATGAGCTGCCGCACGATCGTCTACAAAGGCCTGCTGCTTGCCACGCAAGTGGGTGAATACTTCCTCGATTTGCAAAACGCCAAATGCGTCTCGGCCCTGGCCTTGGTACACCAGCGTTTTTCCACCAACACTTTCCCCGAGTGGCCGCTGGCCCACCCCTACCGCTATGTCGCCCACAACGGCGAGATTAACACCGTGCGCGGCAACTTCAACTGGATGCGCGCCCGTGAAGGCGTGATGAAGTCCCCCGTGCTGGGCGACGACCTGAAAAAGCTCTATCCCATCAGCTTTGAAGGCCAGTCCGATACCGCCACGTTTGACAACACGCTGGAGCTGCTCACCGCTGCCGGCTACCCCATCAGCCACGCCATGATGATGCTCATGCCCGAGCCTTGGGAGCAGCACACCCTGATGGACGAGCGCCGCCGCGCCTTCTACGAATACCACGCCTCCATGCTCGAGCCATGGGACGGCCCAGCGGCCATCGCCTTCACCGATGGTCGCCAGATTGGCGCCACGCTGGACCGCAACGGCCTGCGCCCCGCGCGCTACATCTTGACGGAAGACGACCTGGTCGTCTGCGCGTCCGAAGCCGGTGTGCTGCACCACATCCCTGAGAGCAAAATCGTCAAAAAATGGCGCCTGCAGCCCGGCAAAATGTTCTTGATCGATTTGGAGCAAGGCCGCCTGATTGACGACGAAGAGCTCAAAAGCCAGCTTGCCAACAGCAAGCCGTATCGCCAATGGATAGACGAAGTGCGCATCCGTTTGGACGACGTGCCCGCCAGCAGTGCCAAGGTGGCTGAGAGCAAGGACAGTCTGCTCGACCGCCAGCAGGCCTTCGGCTACACCCAGGAAGACCTCAAGTTCCTGCTCAGCCCCATGGCCGCCGCCGGCGAGGAGGCCATCGGCTCCATGGGCAACGACTCGCCGCTGGCGGTGCTGTCTGACAAAAACAAGCCGCTGTACAACTACTTCAAGCAGCTGTTTGCCCAGGTGACCAACCCGCCGATCGACCCGATCCGCGAGCAGATCGTCATGTCCCTGGTCAGCTTCATCGGCCCCAAGCCCAACCTGCTGGACATCAACGCCGTCAACCCACCCCTGCGCCTGGAAGTCAGCCAGCCCGTGCTGGACTTTGCCGACATGGCCAAGCTGCGCGACATTGCCGCCCACACGCGTGGCAAGTTCAAAAGCTATACGCTCGACATCACTTACCCGGCCGCCTGGGGCCGTGAAGGCGTCGAGGCCAAGCTGGCCTCGCTGTGCGCCGAGGCGGTAGACGCCATCAAGAGCGGCCACAACGTACTGATCGTGTCGGACCGCGCCATGGACAGCACCCGCGTGCCGGTGCCCGCGTTGCTGGCATCGTCCAGCATCCACCAACACCTGGTCAAAGCCGGTGAGCGCTGCAACGCAGGCCTGATTGTGGAGACCGCCAGCGCCCGCGAGGTGCACCACTTCGCTCTGCTGGCAGGCTACGGCGCAGAGGCCGTGCACCCGTACCTCGCACTCGAAACCGTGATCGAGCTGACCCGCCACACCAAAGACATTGACGCCGAAAAAGCCGTCTACAACTTTGTCAAAGCCATCGGCAAAGGCTTGAACAAGGTGATGTCCAAAATGGGCATCAGCACCTACATGAGCTACTGCGGTTCGCAGATTTTTGAAGCGGTAGGCCTGGACAAACCTTTTGTTGATAAATACTTCTACGGCACCGCTACCCAGGTGGGCGGTGTCGGCGTGTTTGAGATCGCCGAAGAAGCTATCCGCACCCACGCAGCCGCCTACGGCACCGACCCTATTTTGGAGAGCATGCTCGAAGTCGGCGGCGAATACGCCTGGCGCGTGCGTGGCGAGGACCATATGTGGACGCCCGACGCGATTGCCAAGCTGCAGCACGCCACGCGCGCTAACAACGCAGCCACCTACAAAGAATACGCCCAGCTCATCAACGACCAAAGCAAGCGCCACCTGACGCTGCGCGGCCTGTTCGAGTTCAAGTTTGACCCGGCCAAGGCGATTTCGATAGACGAAGTTGAGCCTGCCAAAGAGATCGTCAAACGCTTTGCCACTGGCGCCATGTCACTGGGCTCCATCTCAACAGAGGCCCACAGCACCCTGGCCGTGGCCATGAACCGCATTGGCGGCAAATCCAACACCGGCGAGGGCGGCGAAGACCCGCTGCGTTATCGCGCCGAGATGAAGGCCGGCTTGACCGAAGGCAAAGGCCAGCGCTTTATTCCCGTGATCAAAGCGGGTGAAAGCGTGGGCACCTCGCTGGGCGAAGGCCGCATCGTGTCGGACATTCCCTTGCAGGCGGGCGACTCGCTGCGCAGCAAGATCAAGCAGGTCGCCTCAGGCCGCTTTGGTGTGACGGCCGAATACCTGGTCTCTGCTGACCAGATCCAGATCAAGATGGCCCAAGGTGCCAAGCCGGGCGAGGGCGGCCAGCTGCCCGGTGGCAAGGTGTCAGACTATATTGGCCAGCTGCGCTACAGCGTGCCGGGTGTCGGTTTGATCTCGCCCCCACCGCACCACGACATTTACTCGATTGAGGATTTGGCGCAGCTCATCCACGACCTGAAAAACGCCAACAGCGCTGCCGACATTTCGGTCAAGCTGGTGTCTGAGGTGGGCGTAGGCACTGTGGCCGCTGGCGTGGCCAAATGCAAGGCAGACCACGTAGTGATCGCAGGCCATGACGGCGGCACGGGCGCATCGCCTTTGTCCAGCGTCAAGCACGCCGGCACGCCGTGGGAGCTGGGTCTCGCTGAAACCCAGCAAACACTGGTGCTCAACCGCCTGCGTGGCCGCATCCGCGTGCAAGCCGACGGCCAGATGAAGACGGGCCGCGACGTGGCGATCGCTGCGCTTTTGGGCGCAGACGAAATGGGCTTTGCCACCGCACCGCTGGTGGTCGAAGGCTGCATCATGATGCGCAAATGCCACCTAAACACCTGCCCCGTGGGCGTGGCCACGCAAGATCCGGTGCTGCGTGCCAAGTTTCAGGGCAAGCCCGAGCATGTGGTCAACTATTTCTTCTTTGTAGCTGAAGAAGTGCGCGGCATCATGGCGCAACTGGGTATCAAGAAGTTTGATGACCTGATCGGTCATGCCGAGCTGCTGGACACCAAAAAAGGCATCGCCCACTGGAAAGCACGCGGGCTGGACTTCAGCCGTATCTTCTATCTGCCCGAGGTGCCCGCAGATGTGCCACGCAAGCACGAAAGCGTGCAGGACCACGCGCTGAACAAGGCGCTGGACCTCAAGCTGATCGAAAAAGCCCGCCCTGCGCTGGACAAAGGCGAGAAAGTGCACTTTATCGAACAGGCCCGCAACGTCAACCGCTCCGTGGGCGCCATGCTATCGGGCGAAGTGGCCAAGCGCTATGGCTCGGCCGGCCTGCCCGATGACTCCATCCGCATCCAGCTCGAAGGCACGGGCGGTCAGTCGTTCGGCGCTTTCCTGGCCCGCGGTATCACTTTGTATCTGATTGGCGAAGCCAACGACTACACCGGCAAAGGCATGAGCGGTGGCCGCATTGTGGTGCGCCCCAGCATCGACTTTCGTGGCAATGCCACAGAAAACATCATCGTGGGCAATACCGTGCTCTACGGCGCGACCGAGGGCGAGGCCTTTTTGCGGGGTGTGGCGGGTGAGCGCTTTGCGGTGCGCCTGTCGGGCGCCACGGCCGTTGTCGAAGGCACGGGTGACCACGGCTGCGAATACATGACGGGTGGCACTGTGGTGGTCCTGGGCAAGACAGGGCGTAACTTTGCTGCCGGCATGAGCGGCGGCGTGGCCTATGTGTATGACGTGGATGGCCAGTTCGCCAAGCGCTGCAACACGGCGATGGTGGGCCTGGGCAAGGTCAGCCCTGCAGCAGACCAGACCGATCCGCTGCATCTGGGCCAGAACGACGAGGCAACACTGAAAAAGCTGGTGGAAGACCACCACCGCTGGACCGGCAGCCTGCGCGCCCGCGAGATCCTGGACCACTGGGCAGAGCAGCGCGGCAAGTTTGTCAAGGTGCTGCCGACAGAGTACAAGCGTGCATTGGGCGAGATGGCAGCCAAGCAGGCTAAGGCTGCGGCTTGATCGGACGCAGCCATGGCGATACTGGGCGCAACCTCTTTTGCACTGGGCTTGAAAGCGCCGTACTACGCGGTGGTCTTCAGCAGCCAGCGCAGGCAGGGCGATCAAGGCTACGCGGCCATGGGCGACCGGATGGTCGAGCTGGCAGCGCAGCAACCAGGCTACCTGGGCGTGGAGAGCGTGCGCGGTGCAGACGGTTTTGGCATCACGGTGAGCTACTGGGACAGCGAGCAAGCCATCGCCAAGTGGAAGGCCCATGCCGAGCATCAAGAGGCGCAGCGCAAAGGATGGAGTGACTGGTATGCGCACTTTGAGCTGCGTGTGGCCAAGGTCGAGCGCGCCTACGCAATGCAAGCCGTGTAAGACGATTTTATAAGTGTTTTGAGCTGCCAGCCCAATAGAATATCGCGGGAGCAGCTATGAAATTAATAGTAATTAGTATTTGATATTGACCCACTAAAGAGCGAACATCATGGGAAAAGCTACTGGATTTTTAGAGTTTGAACGTATTGAAGAGGGCTACAAGCCTGTGCCCGAGCGCGTCAAGCATTACAAGGAATTCGTCATCGGCCTGAGCGAGGACGATGCCAAAAAGCAGGGCGCGCGCTGCATGGACTGCGGCACACCGTTTTGCAACAGCGGCTGCCCGGTGAACAACATCATTCCAGACTTCAACGACCTGGTCTTTCAGGGCGACTGGAAAAACGCCATCACCGTGCTGCACAGCACCAACAATTTCCCCGAGTTCACTGGCCGCATCTGCCCCGCGCCGTGCGAAGCGGCCTGCACGCTCAATATCAACGACGACCCGGTAGGCATCAAGTCGATCGAGCATGCCATCATTGACCGCGCCTGGGCTGAGGGCTGGGTCAAGCCGCAAGTGGCAAAGCACAAAACCGGCAAAAAAATCGCCATCGTCGGATCGGGCCCTGCAGGCATGGCCGCAGCGCAGCAGCTGGCGCGTGTCGGCCATGATGTGACCCTGTTTGAAAAGAATGATCGCGTGGGCGGCCTGCTGCGCTATGGCATTCCTGATTTCAAAATGGAAAAAACCCATATCGACCGCCGCGTTGAGCAGATGCAGGCCGAGGGCGTGGTGTTCAAAACGGGTGTGCTGGTAGCCGACCTGGGCAAGGACAGCAAGGTCACCAACTGGGCCAAAGAGACCATCAGCCCCGAGCAGCTCAAAAAAGAGTTTGATGCCGTGCTGCTGACAGGCGGCGCCGAGCAAAGCCGCGACCTGCCCGTGCCCGGCCGCGAGCTGCAGGGCGTGCATTTTGCCATGGAGTTTCTGCCGCAGCAAAACAAGGTCAATGCGGGTGACAAGTTCAAAGACCAAATCCGCGCCGACGGCAAGCATGTCGTCGTGATTGGCGGCGGCGATACCGGCAGCGACTGTGTGGGTACCAGCAATCGCCACGGCGCGAAAAGTGTCACCCAGTTTGAAGTGATGCCCATGCCTCCCGAGATGGAAAACAAGCCCCTGGTATGGCCTTACTGGCCGACCAAGCTGCGCACCTCATCGAGCCACGAAGAAGGCTGCGAGCGCGAATTTGCGATTTCCACCAAAGAGTTTATCGGTGAAAAAGGCAAACTCACCGCGCTCAAAACCGTGCAGGTCGAGTTCAAGGACGGCAAGTTCAACGAAGTGCCTGGCAGCGAAAAAATCTACCCTGCCGACCTCGTTTTCCTCGCCATGGGCTTCACCGCCCCGGTCAGCCCGATTCTGGAAGCCTTCGGTATCGACAAGGATGCCCGCGGCAACGCCAAAGCCACGACAGACTTCACTGGCGGCTACGCCACCAATGTACCCAAAGTGTTCGCCGCAGGCGATATGCGCCGCGGCCAAAGCCTGGTGGTCTGGGCCATCCGCGAAGGCCGCCAGGCCGCCCGCGCGGTGGATGAGTTCCTGATGGGATTCAGCGACCTGCCCCGCTAAGACATTGGTCGCGTCTAAAGCAAAGCCGTCTCGCTAACGCGGACGGCTTTTTTTCGTTCAACCCAGATCAATCGCCGAGCCTGGGAGCACCGGACATTACTTGGGCCACTGCTTGAGCAATTCCTGCACCATGTACTCCGCCTGGGTTTGCATGATTTGGTTGAATATGTCGGCAAATTTCTTGGGATTTTCAACCATGGCTTCCTCAGAAACAAAAGTCATGTCTTGTCCCACATGAAAGTAGCCAGGGTCTTTGCCTTCTTTATTCTCCCAGCTGTGGGTCGCATGGGTGCCGAACATTTCGGTTTTCCCTACTTTATCGTAGACGGAAGCCCAAGAGTCAACCCGCGGCCAAAACAAGGCCTGGCCTTTTGGCAATTGAAAAACATAGTAGTTAATCGCCAAATGCAGCAACGCATCTGCATCATGCTTGACCTGAGGGTACTTGATTCTGTTGGGTCTGGATTCGGATCGCTCCACGTCCTTGAGTATGGAGACTTTGACGCCAGCATCTTCCAGGGCCTTGATGACCGCACGGTTGAATACTCCGCTGGGATCATACTTTTCAGCCCGGATTTTGGGCATCGCTTTGGCGATGTATGCACTGCTGTTTTCATTGACTCCGCCCGCCACACCAAACGGCACAAAGTGTCTCCACATGCCAAGCGAAATATCAAATTCGACGGGTAGCTCGCGGGCCTCGATCAGTGCTACGGTCTTGATCGGTTCCTTGGGTTTATCCACCGCATGCGCTGAAAATCCCCACGCCACCAGGGCAATGAAGAACAAGCCAGATAAGTGTCTTTTGATATCCATGAGAAGTAGGCTCCATACCAAGGCAAGTCATAAAAATTAACTTTAACAGTGTATGACATCGGTCAATCCAGTCTGCAGGGCCATCGTCTTAAGGCGCAGATAAGCTGGATTTGAGAATTCCATTATGATCAAGAACCGGGCTTTTCCCGGTTTGTCCCTTCATGGATTCTGAAAAACAGCCACCTACACCTTTGCCAGACGACAGCCCGTTGATCGAGTTCAAGGACTTGACGTTTGGCTACGGCGCCCGCGCTATTCTGGATGGCGTCACTTTTACAGTGCCGCGCGGCAAGGTGACGGCTTTGATGGGTGCCTCGGGCGGCGGTAAAACCACCGTGCTGCGTGTGATCGGCGGCCAGGCCAAAGCCCAGAAAGGGCAGGCACTGTTTGAAGGCAGCAACATCGCCACCATGGACTCCAATGGACTGTATGCCCTGCGCCGTCGCATGGGCATGCTGTTCCAGTTTGGCGCCTTGTTTACCGACCTGACAGTCTTTGAAAATGTGGCTTTTCCGCTGCGTGAGCATACCGACCTGACCGACGCCCTGATCAAGGACATCGTGCTGATGAAGCTGGCCGCTGTGGGCCTGCGCGGCGCGCAGGGCCTCATGCCCAGCGAGCTTAGCGGCGGCATGGCGCGCAGGGTGGCACTGGCGCGTGCCATCGCGCTCGACCCCGAGCTGGTTATGTATGACGAGCCGTTTGCCGGCCTGGACCCCATTTCGCTGGGCACCGCTGCGCGGCTGATTCGCGATCTGAACGATGTGCTGGGCCTCACCAGCATCATTGTCTCCCACGATCTGGAAGAGACCTTCCGTATCGCCGACAAGGTCATTGTGCTGGCCAATGGCAAGATCGCTGCGCAAGGCACGCCCGATGAGGTGCGCCATAGCACCGATCCGCTGGTGCACCAGTTTGTCAACGCGCTGCCCGATGGTCCGGTGCGCTTTCATTACCCCGGCAACACCGTAGAGCAGGATTTTGGCTCAGGCGTCAAAGTGGCCGGAGGTGGTCAATGAGCTGGTACAACCCGAGTGATGTAGGTTTTGCGGTGCGTAGCAAGCTGGCCGACTGGGGCTATGGCGCGCGCCTGTTTGTGCGATTGATCGCTTTGCTGGGCCCGGTGTTCAGGCGCTTTGGCCTGGTGCGCGACCAGATTCATTTCTTGGGCAACTATTCCCTGGCCATCATTACGGTCAGCGGCCTGTTCGTTGGTTTTGTGCTGGGGCTGCAAGGGTATTACACCTTGCAACGTTATGGCTCCTCAGAGGCTTTGGGCCTGCTGGTCGCCTTGGGGCTGGTACGGGAACTTGGGCCTGTCGTCACCGCTCTACTCTTTGCCGGGCGCGCGGGCACGGCACTGACGGCCGAGATCGGCATCATGAAGCGTGATGAAGTGCTCAGCTACATGGAAATGACCGCGATTGACCCGGTGCGCCGTGTGCTGGCACCGCGTTTTTGGGCCGGCGTGATTGCCATGCCCATTTTGGCCGCAGTGTTCAGCGCGGTAGGCATCATTGGGGGCTATGTGGTGGGCGTGTTGATGATTGGCGTAGACGGCGGCGCGTTCTGGAGCCAGATGCAAGGCGGTGTGGATGTATGGCGCGATGTAGGTAATGGCGTGATCAAGAGCCTGGTGTTTGGCGTGGTGGTGACATTTGTGGCGCTGCAGCAGGGCTACGAGGCCCTGCCCACACCCGAAGGCGTCTCGCGTGCCACTACCCGTACAGTGGTGGTGGCCAGTCTGGCGGTGCTCGGTCTGGACTTTGTTTTGACGGCGCTGATGTTTTCGATTTAACATGTTCTGAATAACGGGGAATGCGTATGCAACGCTCTAAAAATGATTTCTGGGTGGGTCTGTTCGTACTGATTGGCGGTGCAGCCCTGCTGTTTCTGGCGCTCAAGGCGGCCAATCTGCTGAGCTTCAGCCTGGACAGCACCTACAAAGTCACGGCCAAATTTGACAATATTGGGGGCCTCAAGGCCAGTGCAGCTGTCAAAAGCGCGGGCGTCGTGGTGGGGCGCGTGGAGTCGATTACATTCGATGACAAGTCTTATCAAGCCAGAGTTAATCTGGCGATGCAAAGCCAATATGCTTTTCCTAAAGACAGCTCGCTGAAAATTCTGACCAGCGGCTTGCTTGGTGAGCAGTACATCGGTGTAGAAGCGGGCGCGGATGAGAAAAACCTGGCCCAGGGCGATGTGATCAAAACCACCCAGTCTGCCGTGGTGCTGGAGAATTTGATATCGCAGTTTCTCTACAGCAAAGCCGCCGATGGACCCAGCTCATCGCAAGGAAACACAACCCAGGGAAATGGAACTAAAAAATGAATGTGAACTACCGTTTTCGATGGCGCGCAATGGCCGCCATGCTCAGCCGTAGCGCGGCTTTGTTGGTCTTGGGCGGCACCTTATTGCTCACGGGCTGTGCCACGGGGCCAAATGCCAACCCCAGAGACCCGATTGAACCTTTCAACCGCACTGTTGCCAGTTTCAACGATGGCGTAGACCGTGCTGTGCTCAAGCCGGTGGCGACAGCCTATGTGGCAGTACTGCCCACGTTTGTGCGCACTACCGTCAGCAACTTTTTCGGCAATCTGCAAGACGGCTGGACCTTCGTGAACTATGTGCTGCAGCTGCGCCCCCAAAAGGCTGCTGAGAGCCTGATGCGCTTTGCCATCAATACCGGCCTGGGCTTGGGCGGGTTTTTGGATATCGCCACGGAAGCGGGGCTTGAAAAGCAAAGCCAGGATCTGGGCAAAACCCTGGGCCGCTGGGGCGTGCCCCCAGGTCCGTACATCGTCTTGCCTATCTTTGGCCCTTCGACCTTGCGTGATGCTCTCACCATCACTGCAGAAACCCGGTTCGATCCGGTCTCCAGCATTTCCCCTGTCAGCTCCCGCAACACCACCACCGCAGTGCGTCTGGTCAACAGCCGCGCCAACTACCTGCGTTTGGGCAACGTACTCGACGATGCTGCGCTGGATAAATACAGCTTCACGCGGGACGCGTTCTTGGCCAAACGCAATGCCGATGTGGCCCGTTCAGCCAATAACGGCAAGGACGAAGAGGACGATGCCGACAAGGAAGATAAAGCAAAAGACGACAAAGCCAAGGACACCGAGAAAAAAGAATAGCCCTACAGCAGGTAAGCGCTGCAATGGAACGTTTCGCCGCAGGCTTGATCTGAGGAATTCGTCACACTTTCGGCCTCGCTGAGAACTGCGCTTTACCCCTGTTTACACCCCAAGTAGTCCCAAACGCCTAGGATGGCGTTATGTACATACGGCCGTTGCCGTGATAAGGAAAGATATGTTGATAACTCGCCGTTGGTTTACTGTTGCAAGTTCTGCTGTACTGAGCGCTGGTTTGCTGCTCTCAGGTGCTGTGCATGCCCAAGCCACCGAAACACCTGATGTGCTGATCAAGCGTCTGTCTACCGAGGTGCTGGACAGCATCCGTGCCGACAAAAGCATCCAAAGCGGCGACACCAGCAAAGTGATTGCGCTGGTCGACA
The DNA here is from genome assembly GCA_013297865.1 of Polaromonas sp. Taxonomy (GTDB): domain Bacteria; phylum Pseudomonadota; class Gammaproteobacteria; order Burkholderiales; family Burkholderiaceae_C; genus JAAFIP01. Next base: position 197,088 of record JAAFIP010000002.1, read on the forward strand.
CCAAAATCATGCCCAATGTGAACTTCGCACGCATGACCGCGTCTGCCGTGGGTCGCAGCTGGCGCTCAGCCACGCCTGAGCAGCAAAAACGCCTGCAGGAAGAGTTCAAGATACTGCTGGTACGCACTTACTCTGGTGCCCTGTCTGAAGTGCGTGATCAAACCATTGCGATGAAGCCTCTGCGTGCAGCACCAGAAGATACCGAAGTGGTGGTGCGGTCCGAAATCAAAGGTCGTGGTGACCCGATCCAGCTGGACTACCGCATGGAAAAATCGCCCACGGGCTGGAAGATTTATGACCTGAACGTACTGGGCGTATGGCTGGTGGAAACCTACCGCGCGCAATTTGCCCAGGAAATCAACGCCAATGGCGTTGACGGCTTGATCAGCAAATTGGCTGAGCGCAACAAGAGCGCGAAAAAAGCCTGATCATGCTGATTTTGCCCAGCGAGATCACCCACAGCAGTGCGCGCGCCTGTGCTCACATGCTGGTGCAGGCCTTGCAGCAGGGCGAGGCGGCCATTGTGGCCGATGCGTCAGCACTGACACGCTTTGACTCTTCAGCCCTGGCGGTATTGCTGGAATGCCGCCGCGAGGCCCAGGTGGCGGGCAAAACCTTCTCGGTGCGGGGGCTGCCCACGCGCCTGCGCTCCCTGGCGGCCATGTACGGCGTAGCCGAGCTGCTGCCTGCAGCGCCCTGAGCTTCTCAAACTCTTGTGCCCCTGGCCGGGCGAAGCAGGCCCCCAAGCCCTACAATTGAGGGTTCATGCCTGCAATATCTGTCCAATCCGTCACCAAACAATACTCTGGAGCTCGCGGCGCACTCACTGCGCTAGACGGCGTGAGCCTGAACATCGAGGAAGGCGAGTTTTTTGGTCTGCTGGGGCCTAACGGCGCTGGTAAAACCACACTGATCAGCATTCTGGCGGGCCTCACCCGCGCAACCAGCGGCACCATTTTGGTCCATGGTCACGATGTGCGCTCTGACTACGCCCAGGCGCGGCGCAAGCTGGGCGTTGTGCCCCAGGAGCTGGTGTTTGACCCGTTTTTCAAGGTGCGCGACATTTTGCGCATCCAGTCGGGGTACTTTGGCATCAAGAAGAACGACGCCTGGATCGACGAGCTGCTGCACAGCCTGGGGCTGGCTGACAAAGCTGAGGCCAATATGCGCCAGCTCTCAGGTGGCATGAAGCGTCGCGTGCTGGTCGCGCAAGCCCTGGTGCACAAGCCGCCGGTGATCGTGCTGGACGAGCCCACTGCCGGCGTGGACGTGGAGCTGCGTCAAACCCTGTGGCAGTTCATCGCCAAACTCAATAAACAAGGCCACACCGTTCTGCTGACCACCCATTACCTGGAAGAAGCCGAAGCCCTGTGCGGTCGCCTGGCCATGCTCAAGCAAGGCAGGGTGGTGGCGCTAGCCGAAACCTCCGAGCTGCTCAAAGCGGCATCGTCGAACGTACTCCGCTTCAAAATTGATAGCGAACTACCGCCCGAATTGTCGCGGCAGGCCCGTATTACGGGCCGCATTGTGCAGTTCCCTGCGCATAACGCTGCTGAGATCGAAAACTACCTGGCCGCCGTCCGCCAGGCGGGCCTGCAGGCGCAAGACGTGGAAATCCGCAAGGCCGATCTGGAAGACGTCTTTCTGGATGTCATGGGAGCATCCGCATGATCGGCTGGCAGACACTTTTCTACAAGGAAATCATGCGCTTTTGGAGCGTGGCTTTCCAGACGGTGGGTGCGCCGGTGCTGACGGCTGTGCTGTACATGCTGATTTTTGGCCATGTGCTGGAAGACCATGTGAAGGTCTACAACTCGGTGAGCTACACCGCCTTCCTGGTGCCCGGCCTGGTGATGATGAGCGTGCTGCAAAACGCCTTTGCCAACAGCTCCTCCAGCCTGATCCAGAGCAAGATCATGGGTAACTTGGTGTTTGTGCTGCTCACCCCGCTGGGTCACTGGAGCTGGTTTGTAGCCTATGTGGGCTCATCGGTGGTGCGTGGCCTGGCCGTAGGCGCGGGCGTGATGGCCGTGACCTACTGGTTTGGTCAGCCCAGCTTTGCCGCGCCGCTGTGGATCATTATTTTTGCCGTGCTGGGTGCGGCCATGCTGGGTGCATTGGGGCTTATCGCGGGGCTGTGGTCAGAGAAATTCGACCAGATGGCGGTGTTTCAAAACTTTGTCATCATGCCGATGACGTTTTTAAGCGGCGTGTTCTACTCCATCCATTCGCTGCCCGCCTTTTGGCAGACCGTGAGCCACCTCAATCCCTTCTTCTACATTATTGACGGCTTTCGCTATGGCTTTTTTGGCGTCAGCGATGTGTCGCCCTGGCTGAGTCTGGGCATTGTGGGCACAGCGTTTGTAGTGGTCAGCGCCATCGCGGTCAACTTGCTGCGCATTGGCTACAAAATTCGCGGATAAATCATGACAGCTGAACAACTACACGCCATCATTGCCAAGGGCCTGGCTTGTGACCACCTGGAGGTGGACGGAGACGGCCGCCACTGGAGCGCGGTGATTGTGTCGCCTGCGTTTGAAGGCAAGCGCCTGATCCAGCGCCACCAGGCGGTGTATGCCACCCTGGGCGAAAAAATCCGTACCGACGAGGTGCACGCCTTGTCGATGAAAACCCATACCCCTGCCGAATGGGCAGCGCTGCAGGCTGGAGCTTGCGATCATTGACTGAAAACTTCTATGGATAAATTACTCGTTCGTGGTGGCAAAACCCTGCAAGGCGAAGTGCTGATCTCCGGCGCCAAAAACGCAGCTTTGCCCGAGCTATGCGCTACCTTGCTCACCGCAGATGCGGTCACCCTGCACAACGTCCCCCAGCTGCAAGACGTGAGCACCATGCTCAAGTTGATTCGCAACATGGGCGTCACTGCGGAGCCGCAGATTGATGGCTCGGTGATCATCAATGCGGGCGGTCTGTCTTCGCCCGAAGCACCCTATGAGCTGGTGAAAACCATGCGTGCCTCGGTGCTGGCCTTGGGGCCGCTGCTGGCCCGCTTTGGCGAGGCCACGGTGTCCTTGCCCGGCGGCTGCGCGATTGGCTCGCGCCCTGTGGACCAGCATATCAAGGGTTTGCAGGCGATGGGCGCAGACATTGTGGTGGAGCATGGCTACATGATTGCCAAGCTACCCAAAGGCCAAACCCGCCTGAAGGGCGCGCACATCACCACCGATATGGTGACCGTGACGGGCACCGAAAACTTCCTGATGGCCGCCACGCTGGCCGACGGCGAAACGGTGCTCGAGAATGCCGCGCAGGAGCCCGAGATTCCTGATCTGGCAGAAATGCTGATCAAAATGGGCGCCCGGATTGAAGGCCATGGCACCAGCAAAATCCGCATCCAGGGCGTGGACAGGCTGCACGGCTGTACTCATGCGGTGGTGGCTGACCGTATCGAATGTGGCACCTTCCTGTGCGCCGTGGCGGCCACTGGCGGCGATGTGGTGTTAAGGCACGGCCGTATTGACCACCTGGATGCCGTGATAGACAAGCTGCGCGAAGCCGGCGCTACCGTGCAGGCGGTGGAAGGCGGCATCCGCGTGACATCCCGTGGGCGCTTGAAGGCACAGAGCTTTCGCACCACGGAATACCCGGGTTTTCCTACCGATATGCAGGCGCAGTTCATGGCGCTTAACGTGGTGTCTGAAGGCGCAGCCAAAGTGACGGAGACGATTTTTGAAAACCGTTTCATGCATGTGCCCGAGATGCAGCGCATGGGTGCACACATCCAGACAGATGGCAAAGTGGCGGTGATTGAAGGTGTGGCCAGCTTATCGGGCGCATCGGTGATGGCTACTGACCTGCGGGCGTCTGCTTCGTTGGTGATTGCCGGCCTAGTGGCCAGCGGCGAAACCCTGATCGACCGCATCTACCACCTGGACCGTGGCTACGACCGCATGGAAGCCAAGCTGCGCGGTATTGGCGCAGATATCGAGAGAGTGAAGTAATGACCCCCACGCTTGCCACTTCGTGTGTTGCGCTGCCCCCCGAGGGGGCTCTCGCGCCTTGGGGCGGCCCGGCGGCGCTCGCTCCATTTAACGAGTTACCAATATGATTACGCTCGCGCTATCAAAGGGCCGCATTTTCGAGGAAACCCTGCCGCTGCTGAAAGCCGCAGGCATCGAAGTGCTGGAAGACCCCGAAAAATCCCGCAAGCTCATTTTGCCGACCAACCAGGCCGATGTGCGCGTGGTGCTGGTGCGTGCGAGCGATGTGCCTACCTATGTGCAGTATGGTGGCGCTGACCTGGGCGTAGTGGGCAAGGACACGTTACTCGAAACCGGCCACCAAGGCCTGTATGTGCCGCTGGACTTGAATATCTCCCGCTGCCGCATCAGCGTGGCTGTGCGCAACGACTTTGACTACGCTGCTGCCGTCAAGCAAGGCGCACGCCTGCGCGTTGCGACCAAATACGTAGCTATCGCACGCGAGTTTTTCGCCAGCAAGGGCGTGCACGTGGATTTGATCAAGCTCTATGGCTCCATGGAGCTAGCCCCGCTTACAGGCTTGGCGGACGCGATTGTGGATTTGGTCTCTACTGGCAACACGCTCAAAGCCAACAACCTGATTGAAGTGGAAAAAATCATGGAGATCAGCGCGCGCCTGGTAGTCAACCAGGCTTCGCTCAAGCTCAAGCAGGCGCGCATTCGCCCGATGATCGATGCGTTTGCCCAAGCCGTCACGCCTTAAAGATGAAAATGCTATGAATTTAATAGCTGCTCCCGCGATATTTTCCTCATCTGACGCCGATTTTGAGTCTCAATTTCAGGCCAGATTGCATTGGTCGGCCGATGCCGATGCGGCCATTGAACAGAGCGTGGCAGACATCCTGGCTGACGTGCAGCAGCGCGGCGATGCCGCAGTGCTTGAATACACAGCGCGCTGGGATGGCCTACAGGTGGCCAGCATGCAGGCGCTGGAGCTGAGCCAGGCCGAGCTTAAAGCCGCGTTTGACAGTATCCCTGCTGCGCAGCGCAGTGCACTGCAAGCCGCGGCTGCACGGGTGCGCAGCTACCACGAGGCGCAGAAAAAAGCCTGTGGCGAAAGCTGGAGCTACCGCGACCAGGACGGCACCTTGCTGGGCCAAAAAGTCACTCCGATTGACCGCGCTGGCATCTATGTGCCCGGTGGCAAGGCCGCGTATCCCTCCAGCGTGCTGATGAACGCCATTCCCGCGCATGTGGCGGGGGTGGGCGAGATCATCATGGTGGTGCCCACACCGCAGGGCGAGAAAAACGCGCTCGTATTGGCCGCCGCCTATGTGGCTGGTGTGAGCCGTGCTTTCACTATCGGGGGCGCACAGGCGGTGGGGGCGCTGGCCTATGGCACAGCCACTATCCCCAAGGTCGACAAAATCACCGGCCCTGGCAACGCCTATGTCGCTGCCGCCAAGCGCCGCGTCTTTGGCCAGGTGGGCATTGACATGATCGCCGGCCCCAGCGAAATCCTGGTGCTGGCCGACGGCACCACGCCGCCCGACTGGGTGGCGATGGACTTGTTCAGCCAAGCCGAGCATGACGAGCTGGCGCAGAGCATCTTGCTATGCCCCGACCGGGCTTATATCGACGCTGTGCTGGCCAGCATTACCCGACTGTTGCCCGAGATGCCGCGCAAAGCCATCATCGCCAAAAGCCTGAGTGACCGCGGCGCTTTGATCCACACCCGCAGCATGCAGGAAGCCTGCGAGATCAGCAATCGCATCGCCCCCGAACACCTGGAGATCAGCAGCAAAGAACCCGGTCAATGGGAGCCACTGCTCAGGCATGCCGGAGCCATCTTTATGGGCGCATACACCAGCGAGAGCCTGGGCGACTACTGCGCAGGCCCCAACCACGTGCTGCCCACCAGCGGCACGGCTCGCTTTAGCAGCCCGCTGGGGGTGTACGACTTTCAAAAACGCTCCAGCCTGATCGAGGTCAGCGAGCAGGGTGCGCAAGTGCTGGGCAAGATAGCGGCCGAGCTGGCCTATGGCGAAGGCTTGCAGGCGCATGCGCGGGCGGCTGAGATGCGCTTGAAATAAAGGGATTGACCGCCTTGATGGGTTGAATTCACACGAATTTCGTGTTACACGAATTTCGTGTTAGTATTCAGTTCATGAAAAACGTCACCATCACCGTAGAAGAGTCGGCTTTGGAATGGGCGCGCATCGAGGCGGCGCGGCGTAACACCAGTGTGTCGCGGCTGCTGGGCGAAATGCTGGCTGAGAAGATGCGGCAGGAAGATGCCTATGCGCAGGCGATGCGCAAGGCGACCAAGCTGGAGTCTTGGGGCGCCAGCGAAGGCCCTTATTTCACCCGGGACGAGCTGTATGAGCGCAACAATTTTCGTTGATACCAACGTCCACCTCTACGCGAAAGACACGCGCGACGCGGACAAGCAAGTGCGTGCCAACGAATGGCTGACGTGGTGCTGGACGCGCCGCACGGGGCGCATCAGCACCCAGGTGCTCAATGAGTTTTACAACAACGCGATCACCAAGTTCCGTTCAGTCGTGGCCGCGGAAAAGGCGCGCGAGCAAGTGCGTATGCTGCGGCTATGGCAACCGCCGCACCTGGACACCTATACCGTGGACGGTGCCTGGGTCATGCAAGACCGCTACAAGCTGAGCTATTGGGACGCGCTGATCATGTCGTCTGCACAGCAGCAGGGTTGCGGCTATTTGCTCAGCGAAGATATGCAGCATTTGCAAAAGTATGACACCGTGCAGGTGATCAACCCGTTTTTGATGACTCCCGCAGAATTTGAAACCGTAGCGCAGTGATATGACCACCTTGCAATCCAACATACTCTCCCACATCCGCCAGGACGTGCAATCCATGCACGCCTACGCCATCCAGGACTCGGTCGGCATGGTCAAGCTGGACGCGATGGAGAACCCCTACACCTTGCCGCCCGGGCTGCAGGCCCAGTTGGGTGAGCGGCTGGGCAAACTGGCAATCAACCGCTATCCGGGCGCTCGGGTGGAGGATCTCAAGACTGCGCTGCGCCAATATGCGCAAGTGCCCACAGACTATGGCTTGATGCTGGGCAACGGCTCGGACGAGCTGATCTCGCTGCTGGCAATGGCCTGCGATGTTCCGGGAGGCAAAATCCTCGCGCCACTGCCTGGCTTTGTGATGTATGCCATGAGCGCGCAGTTGCAGGGCTTGCAGTTTATTGGCGTGCCTTTGACGGCCGACTTTGAGCTGGACGAGACCGCCATGCTGGCCGCCATCGACAAAGAAAAGCCAGCGATCACCTATATTGCCTACCCCAACAATCCGACAGCCAATCTGTGGGACGAGGGCGTGATCAAAAAAATCATCGCAGCGTGCGCGCAGTATGGCGGCATGGTGGTGATGGACGAGGCCTACCAGCCCTTTAGCAGCCAAAGCTGGATCACGCAGATCCACGCTGCGCCTGAGGCCAACGCCAATGTGCTGCTGATGCGCACGCTCAGCAAGTTTGGCCTGGCCGGTGTGCGGCTGGGCTATATGACCGGCCCCGCAGCCTTGATCAACGAAATAGACAAGCTGCGCCCGCCCTACAACATCAGTGTGCTCAACTGCGAATGTGCACTATTTGCACTGGAAAACAAAGAAGAGTTTTCCCGGCAAGCCCAGGAAATCATCGCGCAACGCGCTATGCTTTTAGAAGCTATTGGGCGCATGCCAGGAGCGCAGGCCATCAAGAGCGATGCCAATATGTTTCTCGTGCGCATGGCCGATGCGGCCCGGGTGTTTGCACAGCTCAAGCAGCGCGGCGTGCTGGTGAAAAACGTGAGCGCCATGCATCCGCTGCTGGCCAATACCCTGCGCATCTCGGTGGGCACACCGGCAGAAAATCAGCTGCTGCTCGCCGCCCTGCAGGCCAGCCTGCGCGGGTGAACGCTCCCATGCTGTACCCAGGCTGTGCCTAAAAAGACCTCGCCCTCGCAAGCCAGCCGGGCAGACACAGCCCAGATCGGCGATGCGGGCAGTGCCTCCAGCGCGCTGGCTATCGCCGCCCAGCAGCTGGGGCCCGAGCAGCAGCTGTTCAATAAACTGCTCGATCAAATTGAAAAGCAAAGCAAAGAGCTCAACCATCTAAAAACACTGGTTGACGCGCATGCCAGCGAGCGTGCAGCCAAGCTGGCCCCACTGCGCCAGCAGGTGCGTGCGCTGCAGGAACAGCTGGTGCTGTACCTGGACCAGCGCCTGCAAAGCCCCAAAGGCCTGTCCCAGCGCGTGTGTGCTGATATGCGGGAGCTGGTATTCATGCTGCTGGACGATCTGCTGGGCGCGGGCGAGCCTAGCCCCGCGCTGCGTGCTGTGGCAAGCCGTTTTGGCGCAGACGATGATGGCATGGAAGATGGGCTGGACGCGGAAACCTCCGCCGAGCTCAACCGCGCCATGGCCCAGGCCATGGGCGTGCCGGTGGACGAGGAGGAGCTGCTGTCCACCGAGGAGATGATGGAAGCGCTGATGCGCAAAATGCAGGCCGAGGACGAGGCCGCCATCCAGGCGCATGCCGCGCGCCAGGCCAAACGTAAAAAATCAGCCAAACAAAAACAGGCCGAACAGGAACAGCTGGACGCCCACAGCGCCCTGCGCAGCATCTACCGCAAGCTGGCAAGTGCCCTGCACCCCGACCGCGAGACAGACCCGGCAGAGCGGCTGCGCAAAACCCGGCTCATGGTTCGCGTGAACGCGGCCAACGAGAGCAAAGACCTGCTGGCCTTGCTGCATCTGCAAATGGAGGTGGACCAGATCAACCCTGCCTCGGTGGCAGCCCTGGCTGATGACAAGCTGCGTGCTTTCAACCGCATGCTCAAAAGCCAGCTCAAAGACCTGCAGGCCGAGTACCAGAGCGTGCTGGGCCATGTGCAAATGGTGTTTGAGGTGGGCTACGGCGCAGTGAGCCAGAAGCACCTGGATGGCAGCCTACGTTTGGCAACCCAGCGGCTGCAAACCATGGTGGACTATCTGCAGCGCGATGTGGTGACGGTGCAGAACGACAAAATGCTGAAAAAATGGCTCAAGCATCAGCTTTCCTTGATAGATATGGCTTACAACACGTGAAACCGCGCGCTGCAGCGCCATCCCTGCCCATCAAAATGCGACAATACCGCCATGAACCGCACTGCTGAAGAGAACCTGACGAACGCCCCCCGACAAGCGGAGGTCGTGCGCAACACCAACGAAACCCAAATCACCGTCAAGGTCAACCTGGACGGCACAGGCGTGGCCAACCTGTCCACGGGCATTGGATTTTTTGACCACATGCTTGACCAGATCGCTCGCCACGGCCTGATCGACCTGGACATTCAAGCCAAGGGCGACCTGCATATTGACGGCCACCATACTGTGGAAGACGTCGGCATCACCCTGGGCCAGGCCGTGTTCAAGGCCGTGGGCGACAAAAAAGGCATCAAGCGCTATGGCCATGCCTATGTGCCGCTGGACGAGGCCTTAAGCCGCGTAGTGATCGATTTTTCAGGCCGCCCTGGGCTGCATATGAATGTGCCGTTCAAATCCGGCATGGTGGGGGCTTTTGACACCCAGCTGGCTTACGAATTTTTTCAAGGTTTCGTCAATCACGCCTTGGTCACCCTGCACATCGACAACCTGACGGGCGACAACGCCCACCACCAGAGCGAGACGGTGTTCAAGGCCTTTGCCCGCGCGGTGCGCATGGCGCTGGAGCTGGACCCGCGCTCTGCCGGTGTGGTGCCATCCACCAAAGGCAGCCTGTGATGCCGCGGCAGTTTTGGGCATAGAATCTCCACATTGATAAGGTTTTTGGCCTCCAGCCCAATGGAATATCGCGGGGCCAGCTATTTTATTCATAGCAAATAAATACTCAACATAGTTATGACCAAGACGGTAGCAGTCGTGGATTACGGCATGGGAAACCTGCGCTCGGTAGCCAATGCCGTCAAAGAAGCTGCCAAGGGCACGGGCTTTGAGGTCATCATCACCCAGCAGCCAGACGCAGTGCGTGCAGCCCAGCGCATCGTGCTGCCCGGCCAGGGCGCCATACGCGATTGCATGGCCTGCCTGCAGGACTCAGGGCTCAAAGCCTCCGTGCTGGAGGCGGCAGACAACAAACCGATGTTCGGCGTGTGCGTAGGCATGCAAATGCTGCTGGACCACAGCGACGAGCAGAACACGCCCGGCCTGGGACTGATTCCTGGGCGCGTGCACAAGTTTGAGCTGGCCGGCCGCCTGCAGGACGACGGTAGCCGCTACAAAGTGCCCCAGATGGGCTGGAACCGCGTGCAGCAGGCCCAGCGCCACCCGGTGTGGGGCGAGGTCGCCGACCACAGCTGGTTTTATTTTGTACACAGCTTCTACGTGAAGACTAGCCTAAGCGCGCACAGCGTAGGCTTGGCTGACTATGGTGCGCCATTTACAGCGGCTATTGCGCGCGACAACATTTTTGCGACACAATTCCACCCAGAAAAGAGCGCTGCCCAGGGGCTGGCCCTGTACCGCAACTTCCTGCACTGGAACCCATGACACCATGGCTAAGCAGACCATGGCCTTGACCCTTTCGCCCTTGGGCTGTAAACGCAGCTAAGCCTTTTCGTCCTCCTATATCACCATGCAACTCATCCCCGCCATCGACCTCAAAGACGGCCACTGTGTACGCCTCAAACAAGGTGACATGGGCCAATCCACCACCTTTGGTGAAGACCCCGCCGCCATGGCCCAGAGCTGGCTCGACAAAGGCGCGCGCCGCCTGCATCTGGTGGACCTGAACGGCGCGTTTGCGGGCAAGCCACAGAATTTTGCAGCCATCAAGAAAATCCTCGCTGCGGTGGGCTCAGACATTCCCGTCCAGTTGGGCGGCGGCATCCGCGACCTGGACACCATTGAGCGCTATATCGACGCTGGCCTGCAATACGTCATCATCGGCACCGCCGCCATCAAAAACCCCGGCTTCCTGCAAGACGCCTGCACGGCCTTTCCCGGCCACATCATCGTCGGGCTGGACGCTAAGGAAGGCAAAGTCGCCACCGACGGCTGGAGCAAGCTCACCAAGCACGACGTGATCGACATCGCCAAAAAATTCGAAGGCTACGGGGTAGAGAGCATCATCTACACCGACATTGGCCGCGACGGCATGCTCAGCGGCATCAACATCGACGCCACCGTCAAACTGGCCCAGGCGCTGACCATCCCCGTCATCGCCTCGGGCGGCCTGTCCAACATGGCCGATATCGAAAAACTCTGCCAGGTAGAGAGCGAAGGCATCGAAGGCGTGATCTGCGGCCGCGCGATTTATTCAGGCGATCTGGATTTTGCGGCGGCGCAGGTGAGGGCGGATGAGTTGAATGGGTAATAAAGGATTAATGCCAAGCACTGGCCATTACGCGTCGTCTATTTCACGCGAAACTCTTTTACAGCAATCAGCTTTTCATTGTGCTGAAAACCTATTTTCCAGACGCCCGGGAGTAGCTCAAATTCGTTATCCAGGCCATATCCATGGCAATCACTGGTGACTAATCCTGTTGTTTCCAACACGGCAGGATATGAAAACTCGGTACGTACTTTTCCATCTGCTGTTTTCATTGCAGGATGGGAAACAAATCTTTTGATCGAACCCTTATTTGATGAAGATACACCAGAGAATACGGCACAAACGCCAAATGTAGTACCGATCTGCATGGGTATCTCATCTGTTTTGGCAATAACACTGACCTCACTGCCAATTCGCATCATCTTAGTAGGCGACTCTACAAGCGGGACGCGCAGTTGATTTTTCATGCTCGTGATTCCATAGATTGATATCTCCGCCGTGATTGGTGCAACAGGTGTTGTGCTGCAGCCCAAGATGGCCGATATCAATACAGTTAATGAGATTTTTTTCATAAACGCAGTTGTTTGTTGGTTAATTGAATGATTTCAGCGCCGTTCAATAACGAATAAAAATCTTGGGCATTGCTATGGTTCACCTAATCATCAACACCTTCACGCCAGCCTCATCCGCCACATCACTCCAAGCCGAATCCGCTGTTACCGCCGTGCCTTTGACTAGCTGTGCCAAGGCCAAGCAAGCGCGGTCACCCAGGGACAGGCCAACGTGTTTAGTGCTCAAACGTAAGCTGGCGCAGAGTGTGGCTTGTTCCAAATCAAAATCGATGGATTGCACGTCCAGCTCTTTCAGTGTGCGTGCCAGGTGCGCTGGTGCCAGGCCCTTGTCGACAAGCCGTGTGCCTATTTCGGCAATATTGACGCTGCTGGCTATACATTCTTGATCTTGTATCAGGCCGTCTACCACGTCGCAGCCAGGCTCTCCTTGCATCAGCGCCAACAAAGCTGATGCGTCCATCACATACATCATGAGCTGAGCCTTGTTATTCTTTGGCGGCTTCCAAACGGCGATCTGCTATCAGTTCGTCGCTTAAGCTGGTGCCAGGGGCTACGCCAAGTTCAGTGAATAAATTGTCAAAATAGGCGCGCCGCTGGGCGCTACGCTGCGCAGCAGAAGTTAACACCAAGCTGCCGTCTTTGACCTCGACGTAGATAGGGGACTTGGGTTTGAAGCCCAATTTTTCGCGCAACTCTGCGGGTATCAAAACCCGTCCGTTGTCTGACATGGTTAATGAGGTCATGGTGCATACTTCCAAATAAGGTCACTTAATATTATTCTGTCATATTATAAAATAATGTCAAATCCAATTTTTTGGCAAACTTCCATGAGCTTATCCACCATCACCTTCCAAAACCAACCCTGCCTGCGACTGACTTTGCCCAGCCAGGACACCTTGCTGGTCGCCTTGCACGGCGCGCAATTGCTGTCGTGGCAAACCGGGGAGGGGCGCGAGCGGCTGTATATGAGCCCTAAGGCGGTGATCGACGGGCAGGCGGCGATTCGCGGTGGGGTGCCGGTGTGTTTTCCGCAGTTCAATATGCGCGGGCCCTTGCCCAAGCATGGGTTTGCACGCAATCTGGCCTGGCAGCATGTGCCCAGCGCGCCAGACGAGGCGGGCCAGGCCCAGCAAAGCCTGCAGCTGCGCCTGAGCAATAGCGCCCACACCCAGCCCTTCACCGACACACTCTGGCCTCACCAGTTTGAGGCCTTGCTCACACTGCGCCTGGCGCCGCAAAGCCTGCATATGGCCCTGCAAGTGCGCAACACAGGCGCACAGACCATGCCTTTTACTGTGGCGCTGCACACCTATTTCGCGGTGCAACACCTGCAGCAACTGCGCCTGGCAGGCCTGGCAGGCCTGGCAGGCCAGCCCTACTGGGACGCACTGACCGACACACACCCTACATTTGCAGGCGACTGGCGCTACAGCGGCCCGTTTGACGCCGTCTTCCCTGCGCCGCCCGCGCCACTGGTCCTGCATGACGCAGGCGCAGCGCTGGAGATCAGCCAAAGCCCCAGCATGGGCCAGACCGTGGTGTGGAACCCCGGGCCCGCGCTCAGCCAGCAGCTGGCCGATATGCCCGACGATGGCTACCAGCACATGCTGTGCGTAGAAGCCGCGCAGATCGACACGCCCGTGCAGTTGGCCCCGGGTGCGCAGTGGCTGGGCTGGCAGCAGCTGCGTGCGCTGTAAACTCAGCGTCTTCATTTGAGAAACCTATGCTCGCAAAACGCATCATCCCTTGCCTGGACGTTACCGGTGGCCGTGTGGTCAAAGGGGTTAATTTTGTAGAGCTGCGCGATGCGGGTGACCCGGTGGAGATCGCGGCGCGCTACAACGAGCAGGGGGCTGATGAGCTGACGTTTCTGGACATCACGGCCACTTCGGACGGACGGGATTTGATTTTGCCGATCATCGAGGCGGTGGCGGCCCAGGTGTTTATTCCGCTCACAGTGGGCGGCGGCGTGCGCACGGTGGACGATGTGCGCAGGCTGCTCAATGCCGGGGCTGACAAAACCTCGTTCAACTCCGCTGCCATTGCCAACCCGCAGGTGATTGCCGACGCCTCGGCCAAATACGGCGCGCAGTGCATTGTGGTGGCGATCGACGCCAAACGGCGCAGTGCGCAAGATGCCCAGCGCCTGAATGCCGACGGTCAGTCCGCAGGCGAGGGCTGGGACGTGTACAGCCACGGTGGTCGCAAAAATACTGGCCTGGACGCCGTGCAATGGGCCACCAAGATGGCCCAGCTGGGCGCTGGCGAGATACTGCTGACCAGCATGGACCGTGATGGCACCAAAAGCGGCTTCGATTTGGCGCTGACCCGTGCGGTGAGCGACGCGGTGAGCGTGCCGGTGATTGCCTCGGGCGGTGTGGGCAACCTGGACCACCTGGCCGACGGCGTGCAGCAAGGCGGCGCCGACGCGGTGCTGGCGGCCAGCATTTTTCACTATGGCGAATTCACCGTGCAGCAGGCCAAGGCGCGCATGCATGCGCGGGGCATCCCGGTGCGTCTGTAGGGGCTGCAGAGCCTGCCTGTAGCTCTGTTTTATAAGTGTTTTAGGCCTCCAGGCCAATAGAATATCGCGGGAGCAGCTATATTTTTAATAGCATTTGTCAGACTCATCCCTCTCAACCAGTGGTCAGATCGTGGGCTGTCTGAGCGATCTGGGCCATAAATCCTGCACAATGGAGCCATGAACTGGATTGACGAAATCAAGTGGGACGACAAAGGCCTGGTGCCAGTGATCGCGCAGGAGCGCGGCAGCGGCGATGTGCTGATGTTTGCCTGGATGAACCGCGAGGCGGTGCAAAAAACTGCCGAACTGGGCCGTGCGGTGTATTTCAGCCGCTCGCGCGGCAAGCTGTGGTTCAAAGGCGAAGCGTCGGGCCATGTGCAGACCGTGCACGAGATGCGCATGGACTGCGATGGCGATGTGCTGCTGCTGAGCGTGACGCAGTTGGGCCATGAACCCGGCATCGCCTGCCATACCGGCCGCCACAGCTGCTTTTTCAGCAAGCTCGAAGGCGCGTTGCCCACTAGCGCCAACGCAGACCCACAATGGAAAATTACCGCCCCGGTCTTGAAAGACCCTGAATCGATCTATAAATAGTCCTCATGACCTCCAACGACTCTCTCGACCAGCTCGCCTTGGTGCTCGCGTCCCGCAAGGGCGGTGACCCCGAGTCCAGCTACACCGCGCGCCTGCTGCACAAAGGGCCTGATGCGTTTTTGAAGAAAATTGGCGAGGAAGCCACCGAACTGGTGATGGCCTGCAAAGACGCCCAGCATGGTGGACACACTGCGGAGTTGAAGGCCAAAATCGTGGCAGAAACGGCTGATTTATGGTTTCACAGCATGGTAGCGCTAAGCTACTATGGCCTGGGGCCACAGGACGTTGTGGCCGAGCTGGACAAGCGCGTAGGCACCAGCGGCTTGGAGGAAAAAGCCGCCCGCAAAGCCCAGGCCCGCGAGTCGCAGTCAGAGTAAGCCGCTTTGCCTATCCCAGGAGGACGTGATGACCCAAACCAACTACGCTGATTTCGAACCCAAAAGCTCTGGCGACCGCACGGTCATGCACATCCTGTACGGCCTGCACGTCGCCGCGCCGTTCACCATGTTTACCCTGGCCGTGGTGGCCATGATCGTCAACTACATCAAGCGCAGCGACGAACACGACGCGGTGTACATCGCCCACCACAACTACATGATCAGCACCTTCTGGTGGGCGCTGCTGTGGCTGGTGGTGACCTTTCCGCTGTATCTGCTGCTATGGGTGCCTGGCGCGGTGGCCTGGACCATCATCGGCATCTGGTACCTGTACCGCTGCATCAAGGGCTGGCTGCGCTTTAACGACAGCCGCAGCCCGATATAACTGACCTGGTTGAAGAAAATCTATCCATGAGTGCTGATCCGAACTGCATTTTCTGCAAAATCATCCAAGGTGCCATACCGTCGCGCAAAGTCCATGAAGACGACGAAATACTGGCTTTCCACGACATCGCGCCCTGGGCCCCGGTGCACTTTTTAATGATCCCCAAGCGCCATATCGTCAGCATGGCGCACCTTCAGGCCGAGGATGCCACCCTGATAGGTCGCATGCTCACTTTGGCCCCCCAGCTGGCTTTGCAGCAGGGCTGCCGCCCATATCCCGAAGGGGGGTTTCGCATTGTGACCAACACCGGCGCAGAGGGCGGCCAGGAGGTGCAGCACCTGCACTTTCATGTCATGGGCGGCCCCAGGCCCTGGCTCAGGGGATAGACCGGTCGGTATTTAATGGGCCAAAACCCTTAGGGGTATGGCCTGCTCAGACTAAAATCACCGTATTACGTTCGTGTTGAGACACATTAGGAGTAAATCATGGGTTCATTATCTATCTGGCACTGGGGCATCGTATTGCTCATCGTCGTTTTGGTGTTTGGTACCAAAAAGCTCAAAAACATGGGCTCAGACCTCGGTGGTGCAGTCAAGGGTTTTAAAGACGGCATGAAAGACGGCGCAGCAGGCGCCGCAGACAAAGCCGAGGCGGCTGCAGGCCAGGTGGTGAACAACACTACGGCGGCTGCCAAAGAAACCATTGACGTCGAAGCCAAGCAAAAATCCTAAGCCGCTGGCCACCAGATGATTGACTTAGGCATCTCCAAGATCGCCTTGATCGGCGCTGTCGCGCTGATTGTGATCGGCCCAGAAAAGCTCCCGCGCGTGGCTCGCACGGTGGGCGCACTGCTGGGCAAAGCGCAGCGCTATGTGTCCGATGTGAAGGCCGAAGTCAATCGCTCGATGGACCTGGAAGAGCTCAAGAAGATGAAAGAGGGCGTGGAAGGCGCGGCCCGCGATGTGGAGCAATCCATCCAGACCAATGCAGCCGACTTCGAAAAATCCTGGTCCGAGGCGACGGGCGATGCCGCCGCCCCGCTGTCAGCGCCTGAATATTTTCCCGAATACAAACACCCCAAAAAGAAATGGCGCACCAAGGTCGGTGCCATGCCCCAGTGGTACAAAGCCCGCACCGGTGTGCGCACCAAGGCCTTGTCGGGTGCTGCACGGGTGGCCAAATATCGCCCGGTGAAATTCAACTGATAACCCACGAACTGCGCTCAGACCCTGTGCACCGGGCTGACCTGAACCACTGCATCTCCCCTCCCCATGACAACGCCCAACAAAGAAGACGAACTGGCTGGCACTGAACAGCCCTTTGTGGCCCATCTGGTGGAGCTGCGCGACAGGCTGCTGTACTGCGTGTACGGCATTGCTGTGGCGGTGATCATTCTGGCCATCTATCCTGGCCCCAGCGGCATGATTGACTGGGTCGCCCGGCCCATCATGGCGCACATGCCCCCGGGCTCCAAGCTGATCGCTGTAGGCGTGTTTTCTCCGTTTTTTGTGCCCCTCAAGGTGCTGATGATGGGCGCGGTCCTGCTGGCGTTGCCCTGGCTGATGTACCAGATGTGGATGTTTGTGGCACCGGGCCTGTACAGCCACGAGAAAAAGTTTGCTTTCCCGCTGATCATGTTTGGCAGTATTCTGGCCTACACAGGCATCGGATTTGTCCAGTTTTTCGTGCTGGACAAGATGTTCGATTTCATCCAGCGCTTCACGCCCGCCTCGGTGGCTGCCACGCCTGATGTGGCCAGCTATGTAGAGAGTATTTTGGGGCTGTACATCGCCTTCGGTTTGGCGTTTCAGGTGCCCATCATCGTCATGCTGCTCACGCGCTTCAATATCATGACCATCGAAAAGCTCAAGGAGTACCGTGGCTATTTCGTGGTGGTGGCTTTTGTCATCGCTGCTGTGGTGACCCCGCCCGATGTGATCTCGCAACTGGCTTTGGCCATACCGATGTGCATTCTGTACGAGATCGGCATCATTGCCTCCAAATACTTCATCAAGGCAAGCAAGGCCCCTGAAGCGGAGCAAGACGCTGAAAAAACGTCCTCCTGACGCTGCAAACACTGCTTTTTGCAAGGTCAAACGTCTGCGGATGCCGACAATGCACCCCGACAGCGCGATAATGACGGTATAGTGAAAACCCTAGGCGTTAAATAAAGTCTCCATGAACGCACCGCTTCCCCTGCACCAACTCACCGCTCTGGCCGCGGACGCACCGCGCCTGCGCGAGATTCCCTACAACTACACCTCGTTTTCTGACCGCGAAATCGTGATCCGTTTGTTGGGCGCCAGTGCATGGGAGGCACTCGAGGTGCTGCGGGCCGAGCGCCAGACCGGCCGCTCTGCGCGCATGCTGTATGAAGTGTTGGGCGACATCTGGGTGGTGCAGCGCAACCCCTACCTGCAGGACGATCTGCTGGACAACCCCAAGCGCCGCAAGGCACTGGCCAACGCGCTGAACCACCGCCTGGCCGAGGTGGAAAAGCGCCGCACCCCTGCGACCGACCCTGCTCGCGACGCGCATGTGGGCCAGCTGCTGGCGGCTGCCAAAGCCTGCGTCAAATCGTTTTATGAATCTTTTGCCCAGGTGTATGACCTGCGCAAACGCACCGGCAGCGTGCTGCGCAAATACACGGCCAAAGATAACATCAAGTTCGACGGCCTCTCGCGCGTGAGCCATGTGACAGACGCTACCGACTGGCGTGTGGAATACCCCTTTGTCGTGCTTACGCCCGATTCCGAGGCCGAGATGGCTGGTATGGTCAAAGGCTGTATCGAGCTGGGCCTGACCATCATCCCGCGCGGCGGCGGCACAGGCTATACCGGCGGCGCGATTCCGCTGACCTGGAAGTCAGCGGTTATCAACACCGAAAAGCTCGAAGCCATGACCGAGGTGGAAAAGGTCATGTTGCCCGGCCTCGGCGAGCCAGTGGCGACAGTCTGGTCTGAGGCGGGCGTAGTGACCCAGCGCGTGGCCGACGCTGCCGAGCGCGCAGGCTTTGTCTTTGCAGTCGACCCCACCAGTGCCGAGGCCAGCTGCATTGGCGGCAACATCGCCATGAACGCGGGCGGCAAAAAAGCCGTGCTCTGGGGCACCGCGCTGGACAACCTGGCCTCCTGGCGCATGGTCACGCCGGATGCGCAGTGGCTCGAAGTCACGCGACTGAGCCACAATCTGGGCAAGATCCACGACATTGAGCTGGCCAGCTTCGAGCTGAAATATTTTGACGCAGGCGGCAAAAAACTCCTCAAGACCGAGCGCCTGGACATTCCTGGCAAAACTTTCCGCAAGGAAGGCCTGGGCAAGGATGTCACCGACAAGTTTTTAAGCGGCCTGCCTGGCATCCAGAAAGAGGGCTGTGACGGCCTGATCACCAGCGCGCGCTGGATCGTGCACAAAATGCCCCAGCACACCCGCACGGTGTGCCTGGAGTTTTTTGGCAATGCCAAAGATGCGGTGCCTAGCATCGTGGAGATCAAGGACTTCATGTTTGCCGAGCAAAAGCGCACGGGCGTGCTGCTGGCCGGTCTGGAGCATCTGGACGACCGCTATCTCAAGGCGGTCGGCTATGCCACCAAGTCCAAGCGCGGCGGCTTGCCCAAGATGGTGCTGTTTGGCGACATTGCCGGAGATGATGCCGACGTGGTCGCCCGCACCGCCAGCGAGGTGGTACGCATTGCCAACTCGCGCAGTGGCGAAGGCTTTACCGCCATCAGCGCCGATGCGCGTAAAAAGTTCTGGCTGGACCGCAAGCGCACGGCTGCGATCAGCAAGCACACCAATGCCTTCAAGATCAACGAAGACGTGGTCATTCCGCTGCCGCGCATGGCTGAGTACACCGATGGCATCGAGCGCATCAACATCGAGTTGTCCCTGCGCAACAAGATCAAGCTGTGCGACGCGCTGCAGGACTTTTTTGCACGGGGCCATCTGCCCCTGGGCAAGGGTGATGACGCGATGGACATTCCATCCGCCGAGCTGCTGGAAGACCGCGTGGCCCAAGCCAGCGCGCTGATCCAGGAGGTGCGCGCGCTGTGGGCTGGCTGGCTGGCTGATGTAGACAGCAAGTTTCCCCAGCTGCAAGACCACAGCCTGCGCGCCAGCTGGAAAACCCAGCTGCGTGCCCCGCTGGCGCACATTTTCACTGGTGGCGCGTTCAAGCCCATCGTGGAAGAGTGTCAGTCCATCCACAAAACCGTGCTCAAGGGAAGGGTGTGGATCGCCCTGCACATGCATGCGGGCGATGGCAATGTGCATACCAATATCCCCGTCAACAGCGACGACTACGACATGCTGCAGACCGCCCATGAAGCAGTGGTGCGCATCATGGCGCTGGCGCGCAGCCTGGACGGCGTGATCTCGGGTGAGCACGGCATTGGCATCACCAAGATGGAGTTTTTGAGCGACGCCGAGCTGCAGCCTTTTGCCGATTACAAAGCCAAGATTGATCCTGAAGGACGCTTCAACAAAGGCAAGTTGCTACGAAATAAGGAGCTGCCCCCGCGGAATTCTATTGGCCTGGAAGCCCAAAAGACTTCTAAAAATGCCCCTGTCGAGGCCTTGCTGGCTGATTTGACCAATGCTTACACGCCTTCGTTTGGCCTGATGGGGCATGAGTCGCTGATCATGCAGCAAAGCGATATTGGCGCGATTGCTGACAGTGTGAAAGACTGCCTGCGCTGCGGCAAATGCAAGCCTGTCTGCGCCACCCATGTGCCGCGCGCCAATCTGTTGTATTCGCCGCGCAACAAGATTTTGGCCACCTCGCTGCTGATTGAAGCCTTCCTCTACGAAGAGCAGACCCGCCGTGGCGTGTCGATCAAGCATTGGGAAGAGTTTGAGGACGTGGCCGACCACTGCACGGTATGCCACAAGTGCGAAAGCCCATGCCCGGTGAAGATCGACTTTGGCGATGTGTCGATGAACATGCGCAATCTGCTGCGCAAGATGGGCAAGAAGAGCTTCCGCCCGGCAGCAAGCTTTCAAAGCTGGTTTATCGGTACGGCCAATCCGGCGGCCATCAACGTGGCGCACACGCTGACTGATCTGAGCTTTCGCGCACAGCGCCTGGCCAACGATCTGCTGCGCGGCCTGGCGCGCAAACAGACCAGCGCACCACCTGCCACTGTGGGCAAACCGCCCATCAAAGAGCAGGTGATCCACTTCATCAACAAAAAAATGCCTGGTGGCCTGCCCAAGAAGACGGCGCGTGCATTGCTGGATATCGAAGACAAAGATTACGTCCCGATCATTCGCAACCCGAAAAACACCACGGCAGAGACCGAAGCCGTGTTTTACTTTCCCGGCTGCGGCTCAGAGCGGCTGTTCAGCCAGGTCGGCCTGGCCACGCAGGCCATGCTCTGGCATGCAGGTGTGCAGACCGTGCTACCCCCGGGCTATCTGTGCTGTGGCTACCCGCAGCGCGGCAGCGGCGACTTTGACAAAGCCGAAAAGATGATCACCGACAACCGCGTGCTGTTCCACCGCGTGGCCAACACGCTGAACTATCTGGACATCAAGACCGTGGTAGTTAGCTGTGGCACCTGCTACGACCAGTTGCAGGGCTACCAGTTCGACAAGATTTTCCCTGGTTGCCGCATCATCGATATCCACGAATACCTGCTGGAAAAAGGCATCACATTGGGCGCTGGACAAGGTGGCTATCTCTACCACGATCCCTGCCACAGCCCCATGAAGCTGCAGGAGCCGATGAAGACCGTCAAGGCCCTGATGGGTGACCAAGTGCTGCAAAGCCAGCGCTGCTGCGGCGAAAGTGGCGGTTTGGCCACGTCGCGGCCTGATGTATCCACCCAGATCCGCTTTCGCAAGGAAGAGGAAATCCGCAAGGGTGAGGCCGAGCTGCGCAGCTCCGGTGCCGTGGCCGAAAAAGCCAATGTGAAAATCCTCACCAGCTGCCCCAGCTGCCTGATGGGCCTGAGCCGCTACCAGGGTGACCTGCAAAACGGCCTGCTGGAGGCCGACTACATTGTGGTCGAAATGGCCAACCAGATTCTGGGCGATCAGTGGATGCCAGAGTATGTGCAGGCAGCCAACAACGGCGGCATCGAGCGGGTTTTGGTGTAAATCCGGGCGGGCCTGTCAGCGCACAGCTGTTACGGAGCCCATCTTCGTGATTTATTACGTTGTTTCTGTAAGCTAAATTAGCTAGAACACCTACCGCTGGTGCCCGAAAACGCCTACTATTGCGTTTCATAGTTGTAGATACACTACTTACGACTTGTTGCGGCTCAGCCCGCAATCAGGCTGTGAGGCACCCAGAATATGCCAAAGTCATCTGTTTTTACCTTCAAGCGCTGCATCGCTCTACTGTTGTGTGCCAGCACTGCCTTGACGTCCACTGCAGCCTTGGCGCAAGCGGCCGGCGAGGTGGAATTCTCCCGCGGCGTGGGCTTTGCCCAAACTCCTGGCCAGAACCCGCGCACCCTGGGCAAGGGCCTGGCCTTGCAGGAGGGCGATCGCCTGACAACATCTGACAGCAGCACCGCCATTGTCCGCCTGCAGGACGGAACGCGCATGACCGTGCGCCCCAACTCCGACCTCGTGCTGCAGCAATACCGTTTTAAAGAAAACGCCTCAGACAACAGCATGGTGCTGCAGCTGCTGCGCGGAGGTTTTCGTGCACTGACTGGCCTGATTTCCAAAAACTCGCCCAACGCTGCACGTATCCAGACCAGTACCGCGACCATCGGTATCCGCGGCACCGATTTTGATGCACGCCTGTGCGTCAAAGACTGCGGCGTCGAATCGGCACGGGTGACTGAGCGGGCCCGCCCCAACGCCATTTTGGCCAGCGCCCGTTTGGTTGGTGTGCGTGGTGAAGTCAACGCGATAGATCCCGCAGGCCAGCGCCGCCGTCTGGTCGATGGCGGCAGCGTCTACCCCGGTGACCTGATCGAAACCGGCCCTGGTACCCAAGCCATGCTGGCATTTCGCGACGAGAGCCGCGTAGCCCTCGGTGCCACCACCCGCTTTCGGGTGGACAGCTTTGTGTTTGACGAGAAAAATGCCAGCGAGGGCCGTTTTCTGGTGTCCTTGCTCAAAGGCACAGTGCGCGCCCTCTCTGGCCTGATCGCCAAAAGCAATAACCGCAATGTCAGCTACAGCACTGCTACCGCCACCATCGGCATCCGCGGCACGGAGTTCAGCATGAGCTGCACCGGCGACTGCGCTGGCGAAGGCGATGGCAGCGGCTTGACCGTGTTCACCTATGCAGGCGCAGTCAACATCACGCCTGACAACAAGTGCCAAAAACCTGAAGTGCTTACCAACGCTGGTGTGGGCATAGCCCTGGATCGCTGCAACACCACGCCATTGAACGCAGCGCCTGCAGGCGATTTGCCTTCACCCACACTGCAGACTGTGCCGCCAGCGTTGTTTTCAGGCGACAACGTAGATGAGAACCGCGAAGGGCTTTTTGTCTTTGTGCGCGATGGCCATATCGAAATCAGCACCAATGGCACCGTGCTGCATTTGGGCCGCGGGGAAACTGGTTTTGCCAATGATGAGGGCCTGATCGGACGCCCGGGAACGATCCCGCGGTTTATCGATTTTGACCGCACACCCCTGCCAGGCATACGCAATCCGGGCGCTGTCAGTGTGCTCGGCGAGAGCGGTATACGGCCCGGCGGGCAGTGCCGCTAATGCGCAAAGGGTGGCGTAGCCGTCCACCTAATGTCACAATTTGTATTTAGCCCATGTCTCGGGCTGTTCTACTATGGCGCACCACCGCATTAATTCTTTGATACTACGTGCCCGGCGGCATGTGGCCTGCACCTTGGCGGCTGTCTGCGCTGCTGCTGCGCCTATGCACAGTGCTGTGGCGCAAGCTGGCGCGGTGCCTGCCCCTGCCGCATCGCCCAAATTTGCCATCCGCGGTTTCAATATCCAGGGTGATAACCCCCTGAGCCAAGATGCAACCAGCAAGGCACTGGCGCCATTCCTGCGCAACGATGCCAGCATCGACGTGCTACAAAAGGCCACAGCGGCGCTGGAGGGCGCTTTGCGCTCAGCAGGCTTTGGCCTGCACCGTGTGGCCTTGCCGCCGCAGGAGGTGGGCGATACGGTCACGCTGCAGATCGTGAAGTTCACGCTGGGCAAAATCACGGTCCAGGGTAACGAGCGCTACAACGAAGCCAACATCCGTGCCAGCCTGCCCGAGCTGCAGGAGAAAGGCTCGCCCAATTTCGGTCGCTTGGCGGTGCAGACAGCCATTGCCAACGAAAACCCCAGCAAGCAGGTTAGCGTTACGCTCAAGGAGTCGGATGAGCCGGACTCAATCGACGCAGCGATACAGGTCAAGGAATCCAAACCCTGGAATTTCTCAATGTCTCTGGCCAACACCGGGACGCGCGCGTCGGGGCGTGACCGCTTCACCCTGTCTGGGGGGCATAACAATGTGTGGGACCGTGACCATCAGTTTTATACAGCCTACACCACCTCGCTGCAGCGCCCGCAGGATGTTCGGCAGCTAGGCCTGTCTTACCGCGCGCCTTTGTACGGCGCCGGGGCTGTGGTGGGGGTCAACTACACCCAGTCGGATGTGCTGGGCACCTTCGGCTCTTTCACCAGCACGGGCAAAGGCCGCACAGCGGGTGTGAGCTACACCCTGCACCTGCCCCCTGATGGCGGGGAGCGCAGCTACATCAGCTTCTCTCTGGAGGACAAGCTGTTCAAGGCCACGCTGCTCAACGATATTGAAGTGGGCGTAGACCGCCGCAGCCGGCCTGTGATCTTGGGCTATGCCGTGCGCAATGAGTCCAACACATCGGTGTGGAACTACAGCACCGACCTGTCAGTTAACACGGGCTATGGCCCTAGCAACAACTTGAGCGCTTACAAGGAGGAGGACGCCCGCATCACCACACGCGCCTTCAAGGTGCTGCGCGTTGCGGGCAGCTACACCGGGCAACTGGCCCCCAAGTGGCTGTGGACCAGCCGTGCGCAGGTGCAATACAGCGGCAAAGCCCTGATCTCTGGCGAGCAGTTTGGCCTAGGGGGAGTCTCCAGCGTGCGCGGCGCCTCTGACAGGGTGCTGACCGGTGACAGCGGACTGGCAGCCTCGCTGGAAGTCACCACGCCAGAGCTGGCTACCGGGCTGCGCATGAGCGGATTTGTCGACGCAGGCTGGCTCAAAAGCATAGACGCTGATGGCAGCACCAGATTGGCCAAGGACAAGCTGGCCAGTGTGGGCTTGGGCTTGCGCTATTCCGGCCCTGGCGGGTTGATTCTGATCGCAGACTATGGACGCATCGTCTCTGGCAGCGATCTGTCCCTGACCAGCAATTCCAGTGCGCCGCAAAAGGGCTCTGACAAGCTGCATCTGAATCTGTCGATCCGTTTTTAAAATAGCCACTGGCTGTGCGCGTCCTGCAAATGCGCGCACAATAGATGCATTGCACACTACAGCTTAGCGACCAAGGATTCGAAGATGGCAGGTTTAACCTCTACCACCCCCACACCGACTGACATCACGGTGCACCAGCAAAGCCGCGCCCTGGAGATTGCTTTCTCTGATGGTGCCAGCTTCAGTATCCCGTTCGAATTGATGCGTGTGTATTCACCTTCTGCAGAAGTGCAGGGCCACGGCCCTGGCCAGGAGGTGCTGCAGACTGGCAAGCGATTGGTCGGGCTGCAGTCGATCGAACCAGTGGGCAACTACGCCGTGAAACCGGTGTTTACCGACGGTCACGAAAGCGGCATTTTTTCCTGGGACTACCTCTACCATCTGGGCGCTGACCAGGATGCCCTTTGGGCCCAATACCAAAGCCGCCTGCAGGCAGCGGGTGCTGACCGTGACGCGCCCATGGTGCAAGACACGGGTAGCAGCTGTGGTCACAGCCACTGAGCAGCTATTTGCTATCTAATTCATAGCTGCCCCCGCGATATTCCACATGGCAAACACCCATTTTGGTTACCAAACCGTAGACGAAAAAGACAAAGCCACGCAAGTGCGCGGGGTGTTTGACTCCGTAGCCTCCAAATACGACATCATGAATGACCTGATGTCGATGGGTCTGCACCGCGCCTGGAAGGCCTACACCATCATGGTCTCGGGCGTGCGCGAAGGCAGCCAGGTGCTGGACATTGCTGGCGGTACAGGCGATCTGGCACTGGCCTGCGCCAAAAAAGCAGGCGCCAGCGGCAGGGTAATGCACACTGACATCAACGAAGCCATGCTGCGGGTGGGCCGCGACCGCCTGGTCAATGCGGGCGTACATCTGCCCACCATGGTGTGCGACGCCGAGAAGCTGCCCTATGCGGATAACAGCTTTGACATCGTCACCGTGGCATTTGGCCTGCGCAACATGACCCATAAAGAGCTGGCTTTGGCCGAAATGTGTCGGGTGCTCAAGCCGCGCGGCAAGCTGTGCGTGCTCGAATTTTCCAAAGTCGCCCAACCGCTGCAAAAGGCCTACGATTGGTATTCCTTTTCAATTTTGCCAAAATTGGGTCAGTGGATAGCAGGCGATGCACACAGCTACCAGTATCTGGCAGAATCGATTCGCATGCATCCTGATCAAGAGAGCTTGAAAAAACTCATGCAGGGCGCAGGTTTTGGACACGTAGACATACATAACATGACGGGTGGAATTGTGGCTTTGCATGTGGGCATCAAGTGCTAGGCAAGGTAATTTAAACTTTTGTTAGGAGGCATCATGAAATTCTGGTCTTTAATTTTGGCGGCAGCCTTGTTGGTGGTTGGCGCTCAAGCTGACGCCAAACGCCTGGGCGGCGGTAAATCCGTGGGCAAGCAGTCCAGCAATGTGACCCAAAGCCAAGCAGCGCCCGGCAACACCGCGGCCGCTCCGACTGCGGCCAACGCAGCCAAGCCTGCCACGCCCGCCGCTGCGGCGCCTGCTGCTGCTCCCAAGAAGCCTTGGGGCGCCATGCTGGGTGGCTTGGCCGCTGGCCTGGGTCTGGCATGGTTGGCTAGTTCGCTGGGCTTGGGCGCTGAATTCGGCCAGTTCCTGATGTTTGCCTTGCTGGCCCTGGCCATCATGGTGGGGGTGGGTTGGTTTATGCGCCGCCGCGCTGCTGCACAGGCTAATTCCTCCGCTCGCAGCCCCTACGCCTTTCAAGGCGCAGGCGCAGACGCTGGCAACCCCATCGCAGCACGCACTTACAGCCCACACAGCGTCGGCAATGATGCCTCTGCCCGCCCCTGGGAGCGCAGCGGCACCACATTTGAGGGCAGCAAAGGTGGCAGCATGATTGGCTCGGCCATCGGCTCGAACCTGCACAACACACTGGCTGGCTCACAGTCTTGGGGTGTTCCCGCTGACTTCGATACCAACGGCTTCCTGGCCTCGGCCAAGCAAAACTTCATCACCCTGCAAGCGGCTTGGGACAAGTCGGACATCAACAGCCTGCGCGTCATGATGACCGACGAGATGCTTAACGAAATCAAGGCGCAGCTCGCTGAACGTGAGCAGCACACCGGTGCTGGCATCAACCACACCGAAGTGGCCGCCCTGGACGCCAAACTGCTGGGCATCGAAGAGACCGACAGCACCTGGCTGGCCAGCGTCGAGTTCTCCGGCATGATCAAGGAAGACCCCTCACAAAGCCCCGGCCCGTTCCGCGAAGTGTGGAACATGAGCAAACCCAAATCAGGCAGCGGTGGCTGGCTGGTAGCTGGCGTGCAGGCCTTGCAATAAGGTTAAGCAGGAATAAATCGCGCAATTGCATAAATTGCTTCGATAATCAGGGGACGTATGAATAACACGTCCCCTTTTTCTTTGCCTTTTTCCTTTCCCCCCAAACCCGAGGATCTGCCAGCATGGATGCGCCCGCCCGAATGGCTGGTGCGCGAGCTGCAGCAGCGCGTGGTGCTGGCGCTGAACCATGTGCTGCAGCAGGAGCCCGAAGCCATGGCCCGACTGGCCCGGCAAAAAGGCCGTATCGCCCTGATCGAGATGGCGCCCATCAGCCTCAAGCTGATGGCGACACCTGCGGGTTTGCTGGATATTGCCTTGCCCGAAGCGACAGCCGATTTGAGCCTGACCGTTGTCGACACCAATCCCTTGGGCCTGATGCAGACCATGCTGCGCGGCGACAAGCCCGCCATCCAGATCCAGGGCGATGTACAACTGGCAGCCGAGGTCAACTGGCTGGTAGACCACGTGCGCTGGGACGCAGAGGAAGACCTCAGCCGCATCCTGGGCGACGCCCCTGCGCATGGGGTGATGCAAGCGCTGCGTCAGGCGGGCGAGGTGCTGAAAAAGTTTGCACCCGCTCCCGCGGCAGCCAAGACCTGAGGCGGCGGGGACATGGGGTTGATACAACGTCTTTGGCGCGGCGCATTCATTGCTTTTATCGTCCTGCGCTATGGCCTGGACGAGCTGGTGCTCACCAGTTTTCAAAAGCCCTGGCTCAAGATCATTGCGCGCATCGTGTCGGTGGGCCGCAACCTGCGTGCGCCCAGAGGCCAGCGCCTGCGCGAGGCCCTGGAGCGCCTGGGCCCCATCTTTGTGAAATTCGGCCAGGTCATGTCCACACGGCGGGACCTGCTGCCCACCGATGTGGCAGATGAGCTGGCTCTGCTGCAGGACCGGGTGCCTCCTTTCAGTTCAGACATTGCCGTGGCCACCATAGAGCGCGCTTTTGGTCGCAAGGTGGAGGATATTTTCATCAGCTTTGAGCGTGAACCGATTGCCAGCGCCTCGATAGCTCAGGTGCATTTTGCGATGCTGCGCGACAAGAGTGGGCAGGCACGCGAGGTAGCAGTCAAGGTGGTGCGCCCTGCGATGCTCAAGGTGATTGAAAAAGACCTCGGCCTGATGCAGATGATGGCGGGCTGGGTGGAAAGCCTGAGCGCCGATGGCAAACGCCTCAAGCCCCGCGAGGTGGTGGCCGAGTTCGACAAATACCTGCACGACGAGCTGGATCTGGTGCGTGAGGCGGCCAACTCGGCCCAGCTGCGGCGCAACATGGCAGGCCTGAATCTGGTCATGATTCCTGAGATGTACTGGGACTTCTGCCATCCCGAAGTCATTGTGATGGAGCGCATGAAAGGCATCCCCATCAGCCAGACGGACAAGCTGCGCGCGGCGGGGGTGGATATCAAAAAACTCGCCAGCGACGGCGTGAACCTGTTTTTCACCCAGGTGTTTCGCGATGGTTTTTTCCATGCCGACATGCACCCTGGCAACATCCAGGTCAGCCTGGAGCCTGCCACCTTTGGGCGCTATATTTCGCTGGATTTCGGCATCGTAGGCACGCTGACCGAGGTGGACAAAGAGTACCTTGCCCAGAACTTCGCAGCATTTTTCCGCCGCGATTACAAGCGCGTGGCCGAGCTGCACATCGAATCAGGCTGGGCGCCTGCGACAACCCGGGTCGATGAGCTGGAGTCTGCCATCCGCGCCTGCTGCGAGCCCTACTTTGACCGTCCGCTCAAGGAGCTCTCGCTGGGCATGGTGTTGATGCGCCTGTTTCAGACGTCCCGGCGCTTCCAGGTTGAAATCCAGCCACAACTGGTGCTGCTGCAAAAAACCCTGCTCAACATCGAAGGTTTGGGCCGCGACCTGGACCCTGACTTGGATCTCTGGGCCACCGCCAAGCCCTTCCTTGAAAAATGGATGCTGGAGCAGATTGGCCCACAAAAGCTGCTGGAACAGCTCAAAGCCCAGGCTCCGCGCTATGCCAAGCTGCTGCCCGAGCTGCCACGCCTGCTGCACGACTATCTGCAGCAGCAAAAGCACAAAACCGATCCTGCACTGGCTGAATTGATCGCGGAGCAAAAGCGTACCAACAGTCTGCTGCAAAAGATCGTCTATGGCGGCATTGGCTTCGTACTGGGCCTGATTTTGATCCAGCTGTACCTGCGATTGCGCTTTTTCTAGGGGTTTGCCAAGACTAAACAGGCACAGCTTATGCTTAAAATCGCAGCACTATTTTGGAGATAAATGCTGTGAATGCACTGATTATTTTTGTTGCAGCCTATCTGGCCGTCACGATCGCCATCGGATTGGTCGCTGCCAGAAGAGTGAAAACTTCTGCCGACTACATGGTCGCTGGGCGCAGTCTGCCGCTGTACATGAACATTGCCACGGTGTTTGCCACCTGGTTTGGTGCCGAAACGGTACTGTCTGTATCAGCCACTTTCGCCAAGGATGGCTTGAACGGCATTCCTGGCGATCCTTTCGGTGCGTCCGTCTGCCTGGTATTGGCTGCTTTGCTGTTCGCCAAGCTGTTCTACCGCATGAACCTGATGACGATTGGCGATTTCTATAAAAAACGCTATGGCAAGTCGGTCGAGGTGATCACCAGCATGGCGATTGTGGCTTCGTACCTGGGCTGGACCTCGGCGCAGATGACCGCATTGGGGCTGGTGATTTATGCACTGTCGGGCGGCGCAGTCAGCCTGAACCAGGCCATTCTTCTGGGTGCAGGGGTGGTGCTGGTGTACACGATATTTGGTGGCATGTGGTCGGTGGCGTTTACTGACCTGTTCCAGACGGTGGTGATTCTGGTGGGCCTGAGTTTGGTAGCGATGCTGGTCGGCGATCTGGCGGGTGGCCCAGCCAAGGTGATTTCGCAGGCCGCTGCTGATGGCAAGTTCAACTGGATGCCAGCCGATGCCAAAGGCTGGTGGGCCATGGCTGGCGCATTCTTTGCGTTCGCCTTTGGCTCGATCCCGCAGCAGGACGTGTTTCAGCGCATGACCAGCGCCAAGGACGAAAAGACGGCAGTGCGTGGCACCATCATCGGTGGCTTGCTGTATTTCTGCTTTGCCTTTGTGCCGATTTTTATTGCCTATGCCGCTGTAGTGGCTGACCCCAGTCTGCTGGGCCTGTTCAAGTCCGAGGACGCCCGCGAGATCCAGCGTGTGCTGCCCGATCTGGTGTTGAACAAAATGCCGCTATGGGCCCAGGTAATGTTCTTTGGAGCCTTGCTGTCAGCCATATTGTCGACTGCCAGCGGCGCGCTGCTTGCACCCACATCGCTGTTTACCGAGAACGTGCTGCGGCCTTTTGCGCCCAAAATGGGGGACAAGCAATTTTTGATGACCTTGCGCATTATCCTGGTGACATTCACTGCCTGCGCCTTGCTGTTTGCCCTGAACAGCAAAAGCACGATGTATGAAATGGTGCAAAACGCCTATAACGTGACTTTGGCGGGCGCCTTTGTGCCTTTGGTGGCAGGTGCCTACTGGAAGCGTGCCACCACACAAGGTGCGTTGTTCTCTGCCATTGGCGGTGTGGGCACATGGCTTACGATGCAAAGCATGGCTTCCGACGCCTTGGTGCCTGCCAACCTGATCGGCCTGGCGACTTCGCTGGTATTGATGGTCATGGGTTCATTGGCCCCACAAATCATCAAAGACCAGAGCCATCCCATCCACTCCACCTCTTGACTTGCAAAAAACTTATAATGCTTGGTTGCCCTTAAGGTAATCCAGTCATGCCCATATACGCTTATCGCTGCTCCAGCTGCGGACATGCCAAAGATGTTCTGCAGAAAATCTCTGATCCCCAGCTCACGGTGTGCCCATCGTGCAGCGCAGCCACGTTTGAAAAACAGGTCACGGCCGCTGGCTTCCAGCTCAAGGGCTCGGGCTGGTATGTGACGGATTTCAGGGGTGGAGAAAAGGCAGGCGAGGGGGCCAACTCGGGTATTGCCACACCGCCCAAGACCGATACTGCGGCGCCCGGCGCAGCAGCAGCTGGTGCGCCAGTCAGCGCCCCTGCTGCCAGCCCCGCGCCCGCAGCAGCGCCTGCAGCTTCTGCAGCCCCGGCAACTGCTACTAAAAGTGTAGCTGCTCCCGCGACTGTTTCGGGCGCTTGAGCCGTAAAACATTGATAAAAACATGAAATCCATCCGCAAGTGGTTGTTAGCCGGACTGTTGGTGATTGTTCCGATTGCCATCACCATATGGGTGATGGAATGGATCATTTCCAGCCTGGATAAAACCCTCCTGATCCTGCCCCAAGCGTGGAGGCCTGATAGCGTGCTGGGTGTGCACATCCCAGGCTTTGGCGTGATTCTGGCGTTTGCCATTTTGCTGCTCGTCGGTGCTGTGGCCAGCAATTTTTTCGGCAAAAAACTGGTCAGCTGGTGGGATGCGCTGCTCAACCGCATTCCTGTTGTGCGCTCGATCTACTCCAGCGTCAAGCAGGTCTCCGACACGCTGTTCTCCGACAGCGGCAATGCGTTTCGCAAGGCCGTGCTCATCCAGTGGCCGCGCCCTGACGTGTGGACGATTGCCTTTGTAACGGGCACACCAGGTGGTGATGTGGCGCAGCATTTGCAGGGTAAAAATGGCGATGAATACGTCAGTATCTACGTGCCTACAACCCCTAACCCTACCGGTGGCTATTTTGTGATGCTGAAAAAGACCGACTGCATCGAGCTGTCCATGAGCGTGGACGACGCGCTCAAGTACATCGTATCCATGGGCGTGGTAGTGCCCGGTGGCCCAACTGCATTGCACGCCACCAAAATCTCAACCTGACCTTTAAAAGTATGCCCTACGGGGCTGGAAGTTGTATCTATGTCCCAAGCACTCTCTCAAATGCGCACCAGTTATTGCGGTCTCGTGACCGAAGCGCACCTCGGCCAGGTCGTCACACTGTGCGGCTGGGTCAACCGCCGCCGTGACCATGGCGGCGTGATTTTTGTCGACCTGCGCGACCGCGAGGGCTATGTCCAGGTGGTGTGCGACCCCGATCGCGCTGACATGTTCAAGGCGGCCGAAGGCCTGCGCAATGAGTACTGCATCCAGATCAAGGGACTGGTGCGCGCCCGCCCTGCCGGCACCACCAACGACAGCCTCAAGAGCGGCAAGATCGAGATCCTGTGCCACGAGATGACCGTGCTCAATGCGTCCATCACGCCACCGTTCCAGCTTGATGATGACAACCTGTCCGAGACCACGCGCCTGACCCACCGCGTGCTCGATCTGCGCCGTCCCTACATGCAAAACAACCTCATGCTGCGCTACAAAGTGGCCATGACGGTGCGCAACTACCTCGATGCCCACGGCTTTGTCGATATCGAGACCCCCATGCTGACCAAGAGCACCCCCGAAGGCGCACGCGACTACCTGGTGCCCAGCCGTGTACAGGAAGGGCAGTTTTTCGCGCTGCCGCAGTCACCCCAGCTGTTCAAGCAGCTACTGATGGTGGCCGGCTATGACCGCTATTACCAGATCACCAAGTGTTTCCGTGACGAAGACCTGCGCGCTGACCGCCAGCCGGAGTTTACCCAGATCGATATCGAAACCAGCTTCCTGACCGAGCAGGAAATCCGCGACATGTTCCAGGGCATGATGGTGGAAGTGTTCAAGAAAACCAAGGGCGTGGACCTGGGCGAGTTCCCTGTCATGGCCTATGCCGATGCGATGCACAAGTATGGCTCAGACAAGCCCGACCTGCGCGTCAAGCTCGAATTCACCGAGCTGACCGATGTGATGGGTGATGTGGACTTCAAGGTGTTTTCTGCGCCCGCGCAGATGAAAAACGGCCGTGTGGTGGCCCTGCGTGTGCCACAAGGTGGCGTGGAGGGCGCTGGCATCTCGCGCGGCGAGATCGATGCCTACACCGAGTTCGTCAAAATCTACGGCGCCAAAGGTCTGGCCTGGATCAAGGTTAACGACATCACCAAAGGCCGCGATGGTCTGCAATCACCGATCGTGAAGAATCTGCACGACGCTGCCCTCAAAGCCATCGTCGAGCGCAGCGGCGCGCAAAACGGCGATATCCTGTTCTTCGGCGCGGACAAAGCCAAGATCGTCAACGACGCTATCGGCGCGCTGCGCCTGAAAATCGGCCACAGCGCATTTGGCAAGAAGCACGGTCTGTTTGAAGACCGCTGGGCACCGATGTGGGTGGTGGACTTCCCGATGTTCGAGTTTGACGACGAAAACCAGCGCTACACCGCAGTGCACCACCCCTTCACTGCCCCCAAAGACGGCCACGAAGACTGGATGGCCACGGCACCCGAGAAGTGCATTGCCAAGGGCTATGACATGGTTTTGAACGGCTGGGAAATCGGCGGCGGTTCGGTGCGTATCCACCGCGCCGACGTGCAGGCCAAGGTGTTTGATGCGCTGAAAATCAGCCCCGAAGACCAGCAGCTCAAGTTTGGCTTCCTGCTTGACGCATTGCAGTACGGTGCACCTCCGCACGGTGGCCTGGCCTTTGGCCTGGACCGCATCATCACCCTGATGACCGGCGCTGAGAGCATCCGCGACGTGATTGCCTTCCCCAAAACTCAGCGTGCCCAGTGCCTGCTCACGCAAGCGCCTTCGCCAGTGGATGAGAAGCAGCTGCGCGAGCTGCATATCCGCCTGCGTACGCCAGCGGTCACCCCTGTTGCTGCCTGAAGCTGCAGTGACCACACCAAAGCGCTGCTCGGTCAGCGCTTTTTTTATGCGCGTTGGTTTTGTTGCGCAAATTTACCTGCCCCTCAACCAATCGTTACAGACGCCATGGTGAGCGATCTGCGAAACTTGCGCTGACGATTCATGGAGTTTGGTATGAAGTACGCTGCTGTTTTAGCATTGGCTCTTGGGTTGGTGTGTGGGTCAGTTGCCGCGCAAAACTCTGCGCAGGCGACCGAGTCGGTCAAGAAAATACGTGCAGAACGCGCTGCGGGCCAAGAGGGCAGCGCCAAACCTGTCGCCAAATCCCCAACAGCTACCGCAAAAGCCACGCCTGCCAAAGCGATGTCTCCCAGTGCAGGCGCGCAGTCCTTGAAAGCCTGCAAAGACGATGCGGGCCTCAACCCCATCAAGCGGGAGCGCTGTGTCTGGACGCTGTGCAAGGGCCGTTGGGGCCAAGGCGACTGCCCACCGCAGGGCAGTGCCAGTTATGGGCGCTAGCACTTGCTGGGCCTGGCGGTGTTGATGGGACCGATGGCATCGCCCTTGGAGGGGACTTCTGCGCCTGTCTTCAAAATACCAGTGTCGGTGCTAGTGGTGATCTACACGCCTGCGCTGGATGTGCTGCTGATAGAGCGTGCAGACAAGCAGGGTGCGGCCACAGGTTTCTGGCAGTCAGTCACGGGCAGCCTGGATGCGCTGGATGAACCGCCTATGCTAGCGGCCCAACGGGAAGTGTGGGAAGAAACCGGGCTGGATGCAACGCAGCCTGGATGCACTTTGCACGATTGGTATCTGCAGAATGTCTACGATATTTACCCCCGCTGGCGTCACCGCTACGCACCAGGTGTGGTGCGCAACACGGAGCATGTGTTTGGGCTGCAGGTGCCTGCGGGCCTGCCAGTGCGTCTGAACCCGTCAGAGCATGTGGCTTTTCAGTGGCTGCCGTATCGCGCTGCGGCTGACCTGTGCACCTCTGCGTCCAATGCTGAGGCGGTATGGCAACTGCCACGCATCTTGGCTGACAGCGCCAAATAGGCCTTGCAGTCCCCGCAAACCGCTTTCCGTCAAATTCCCGAGGCTTTGCGCAGGGTGGTGGCACGGTCTACTGGCTTGAGGACGATGGTTTTCACATCGGCACCCTGCAGCACCGTCAGCTTGACCTCGGTGTCTGGGGCAGAGCGGTCCCACAGCTTCTTGTAGAACATCTCCAGCGTGGCCACCTTGGCGTCATCGACTGCCAGCACCACATCACCGGCCTGCAGGCCAGCCTGCTCGGCAGGGCTTTCCTTGTTGACCCGCACGATCTGTACCCTGCCGCTTTGCTCGCTGGATGTCAGGCCCAGCCAGGGGCGTTTGGACAGCTTGCTGCTGCCCGTGCTGGTCAGCTCGGACATGATGGGCTTGAGCAGGTCTACCGGAACAAACATATTGCCCGGCATGCGCAGGTTGTTTCCTAACGCATCCATCACAAACAAACTGCCGATGCCCAGCAGCTCACCGCGCTGGTTGAACAGCGGCGCACCCGAGTGGTTTTCCAGCGGCGGGCTGGTGAACAGGGCGCTGTCGATATGGTATTCCCAATAGCCAGAGAAGGCGCGCTTGCTCACCAGCTGCGTCATGTTCACATCTGCCTCGCCACCGGGTTGCGCGCCCACACTGGCCATCAGCGCGTCACCTGCCTTGCTGGCCTCTGCACTGCCCAGGGGCACCGGGGTGACGCCCCTTAATGGCACCAGCGGGCGGATCAGGCCGAAGCCAGTGGCCAGGTCATAGGCCACTGCGCGTGCGGGAATGGTTTTTCGGTCCTGCGTAATGATGGCAATGGTCTCGGCTTCCAGCATCAGATAGCCGATGGTGAGCACCAGCCCATCAGGCCCGATCACCACCCCTGAGCCCGCGCGCCTGGGGCCCAGAGTTTCGATAGAGCGTGCGCCTTGCGCCGCGATGACCTGGACGCCCACCACGGCCTGATTGGCGCGTGTAAGCGCATCGATGGTGTCCTGGTTGCTTGGTGCAGTGCTTGCAGGCGCTGAAGGCCCGCTGGCGGCCTGCGCGCTGGTGTGCAGGCCGCTGGTGATGCCCAGACAACCCAACACTGCAGCGGCCAGCAATGCGTTGTGAAACTTCGTTATCAAAGCGCGCATGGTGTATCTCCAATACAGGTTGCTATCGTGCGCTTATTCAGGAGTCTGCGCAAGCCGCAGGGCTGTTTTCCGAAGCATTTGCAAAAGCAAGCCCCGTCTGCAAAAACCCGCCACAGCAACAGGTCAATCACTGAAATACAACTGCTTACGCTGCACTTCTTAGGCACCTGAAAGCGCTCTATAAGTTAGTGCACACAAACTATTTTGCAGAGAATAGGCCGATTTGTTAGAATAGGCGGGTTAGCAAGCAAGATTTTTGACATAAAGCAGGCTTCAAAATCCACGATGTGAGACACGCACAGGCTGTCCACCGTTGATCCACAGCTCACCCACAACATCAGCCCAAAGCTGCCCACAGAAAATGTGGATAAGTTGTGCATAAAATCTTGTTGCTAGGCGGCAACGACTAAAATTTCATAAATTTTGGTGTGTGCCAGACGCGCTTTTTGCCTACAATGAAAGTCCAACTATCGCAGTTGCCAAAGATTGTTGGTTTCGGGGCGCGTCACACTTGAGGACGCGCCCCTTTTTCTTGTGCGTTGTGATCGCAGTGCTGTAAGCCCTTGTAGATCAAGCACTTATTGAATTTGTTTAAGAACTTCGTTGATGAATCACATCAGAAATTTTTCCATCATTGCGCACATCGACCATGGCAAATCCACGCTCGCTGACCGACTCATTTCTCGCTGTGGTGGTTTAGAAGAGCGCGATATGAGTGCACAGGTTCTGGACTCGATGGACATCGAGAAAGAGCGTGGGATAACTATCAAAGCACAGACCGCTGCGCTGCAATATAAAGCCAAAGATGGCAAGGTTTACAACCTCAATTTGATTGATACGCCGGGCCATGTGGACTTTAGTTATGAAGTCTCGCGCAGCCTGTCTGCCTGCGAGGGCGCACTGCTCGTGGTGGACGCATCGCAAGGTGTGGAAGCGCAGACGGTTGCCAACTGCTACACCGCGATTGACCTTGGTGTAGAGGTCACTGCAGTGCTCAACAAAATGGATCTCGCCAGTGCAGACCCCGAAGGTGCGCGCAAGGAAATCGAAGACGTGATCGGCATCGACGCGAGTGACGCGATTCCCTGCTCAGCCAAGACCGGCATGGGCCTGGAAGAAATTCTCGAAGCCATTGTCGCTAAGGTGCCCGCGCCGCGCGGCAACCCGGACGGCCCGCTGCGCGCGATGATTATCGACAGCTGGTTTGATACCTATGTGGGCGTGGTCATGCTGGTGCGAGTGGTGGACGGACGCCTGGCCAAAGGCGACCGCATCAAGATGATGGCTACCGAGGCGCAGTATTTTGCCGACAACGTCGGCGTGTTCACCCCGGCCAACCAACCACGCGAGTCGCTCGAAGCGGGCGAGGTGGGCTACATCATCGCCGGTATCAAGGAGCTGACCGCTGCCAAAGTGGGCGACACCGTCACCCGCGTGGTGCAGGGCACAGGCGGCGCAGCAGCCACTGCGACGCAGGCCTTGCCCGGCTTCAAGGAAATCCAGCCCCAGGTGTTTGCCGGCCTGTACCCCACCGAGTCCAACCAGTACGACGCGCTGCGCGACGCGCTGACCAAGCTGCAGCTCAACGACAGCTCGCTGCGTTTTGAGCCCGAGGTCAGCCAAGCCCTGGGCTTTGGCTTTCGCTGCGGCTTTCTCGGCTTGCTGCACATGGAGATCGTGCAGGAGCGGCTGGAGCGCGAGTTCGACCAGGATCTGATCACCACCGCGCCCAGCGTGGTGTATGAAGTGCTTACCGGCGGCAAAGAGCCTGAAACCCTGACGGTGGAAAACCCCTCCAAAATGCCTGAGGTGGCGCGCATCGCCGAGATCCGCGAGCCCATCGTCACCGTGCATCTGTATATGCCGCAGGAATATGTGGGCGCAGTGATGACGCTGGCCAACCAGAAGCGCGGCGTGCAGATGAACATGGCCTACAAAGGCCGCCAGGTCGTGCTCACCTACGAAATGCCCTTGGGCGAGATCGTGCTGGACTTTTTTGACAAACTCAAATCGGTCAGCCGGGGCTATGCCTCAATGGACTATGAGTTCAAGGAATACCGGGCCTCGGACGTGGTCAAGGTGGACATTCTGCTCAACGGCGAGAAGGTGGACGCGCTGTCCATCATCGTGCACCGCAGCCAGTCCATCTACCGCAGCCGCGCGGTGGTCGCCAAGATGCGCGAAATCATCAGCCGCCAGATGTATGACGTGGCGATCCAGGCGGCGATTGGAGCGAACATCATTGCGCGTGAGACAATCAAGGCTCTGCGCAAAAACGTGCTGGCCAAATGCTATGGCGGCGACATTACGCGCAAGAAGAAACTGCTGGAAAAGCAAAAAGCAGGCAAAAAACGCATGAAGCAGATTGGCTCGGTCGAAGTGCCGCAGGAAGCGTTTCTGGCGATTTTGCAGGTGGAAGATTAACCATACAGGTATATGTGTACCAGAAGGTAGAAGGCGGATGTTGAATTTCATGCCTGCGCTCACAGGCGCAGTACTGGCCATGTTTGTGGGCTACGCCGGTGCGTGGTATTTTGGCAAGATTGATGGCAACTTCTCGTTGCTGCTGTTTGTGGCAGTAGTAGTCACCGGCATCTACTGGCTGGCCGAGCGCTTTTACTTTCTGCCCCAACGCGAAAAGGCCGCCCAGGCCCTGAGCCAGAGCAGCGCCGCGCGCCAGGCCGAGCTGGACAAAAAAGGCATTGCCAAAACCGAAGTGCATGTGCAGGAAATGCAGCAGGCCCACAGCGAGCTGCTGCGCCAGCCATGGTGGCTGGACTGGACGGCCGGGCTGTTCCCGGTGATCATCGTGGTGTTTTTGCTGCGCTCCTTTCTGTTTGAACCCTTCAAAATTCCCTCGGGCTCGATGATCCCTACCCTGTGGGTCGGCGACCTGATCCTGGTCAACAAATTCACCTACGGCATTCGCCTGCCGGTGGTCAACACCAAAATCATCGAGCTGAACAACCCCCAGCGCGGCGATGTGATGGTGTTTCGCTATCCGCCCAAGCCCAGCTTTGACTACATCAAGCGCGTGATCGGCGTGCCTGGCGATGAGGTCAGCTACCTGAACAAGCAGCTCATGATTAACGGCAAGCCGCTGTCCAAAGCGCCATTGCCAGATTTTTTTGACGAAGACAGCATGCGCTACAGCCAGCAGTTTGAAGAAGTGGTGAGCTCGGACAAGGGCAGCATCACACACAAGCTGCTCAATGACCAGGACCGCCCCGCCTTCATTCCGGGTACGGAAGATTTCCCCAACAAGCAGAACTGCCGCTATAGTGCGGAAGGCGTAGTGTGTAAGGTCCCTGAAGGCCACTACTTTATGATGGGCGATAACCGCGATAATTCACTCGATTCGCGTTACTGGGGCTTTGTGCCCGACAAAAATATCGTCGGCAAAGCCTTCTATGTGTGGATGAATTTTGGTAACCTCAGTCGCATCGGCAGCTTCCAATAATCAAGGATGAACTATGAAATCTAAGCAACGTGGTATTTCGTTTCTCGGCCTGGTCATCGTCGGCGGCCTGCTGGCCTTTTTCGGCGTGATCGGTGCGCAGGTTGCGCCCACCTTGATCGAATACCAGGCCATCAACAAAGCCGCCAAAAAAGCCGCCAACGAAGGTGGCACGCCTGCCGATGTGCGCCGCATATTCGGCGCCTCGGCAGCGATTGACGATTTCAAGGCCATTGAGGGCAAAGACCTGGACATCACCAAGGAAGGTGACAAAGTGGTGGTGAAGTTTGCCTACAACAAGGAAATCCACCTGGGTGGCCCGGCCTATCTGCTGCTGAAATATGCTGGCTCCACGGCCAAATAAACCGACCTTTCGGATTTCGATTGGACAGTCTTACCAGCGGCCAGGCAGCGCTCCAGCAGCGCATTGCGCACTCGTTTAAAAACAGCGCGGTACTGGCACGGGCGCTGACGCACCGCAGCTTCAGCAGCGACCACAACGAACGCCTGGAGTTTTTGGGCGACTCGGTGCTGAACCTGGCGGTCTCGGGCCTGCTCTACCAGGCGCTGGACACCCTGCCCGAAGGCGAGCTCTCGCGCGTGCGCGCCAACCTGGTCAAGCAGGAGACCCTGCACCAACTGGCACTCGACCTGGGCCTGCCCGGCCTGATCCGCCTGGGCGAGGGCGAGCTGAAGTCTGGCGGCGCCAAGCGCCCGTCCATACTGGCTGACGCGCTGGAGGCTTTGATTGGCGCGGTGTATGTTGATGCGGGCTTTGAAACCGCTGCTGCGCTGGTGCGCCGCCTGTACGAAAAAGTGCAGATCAACCCACAGATGCAGGCCGCCGCCAAAGACCCCAAGACCGAACTGCAGGAATGGCTGCAAGGGCGCAAAATGCACCTGCCGCAGTACACCGTGGTGGGCACCACGGGCGCTGCGCACAAACAGACCTTTGAGGTGGAGTGTGTGATTGTCGAGCTCGGCCGCAGCGAGCGTGGCCTGGGCAGCTCGCGCCGCGCTGCAGAGCAGGCTGCGGCCACCGCCTTGCTGCAGAGCCTGCGCAAAGCCGCCTAGACAGCGCCCACCCAACCACACCAGCGGCTGCGCCCAGGGCATCCTCCCGGCAGTTCCTTAGAGAAATTTTCATACCATGGCCAAAGCACCTGCATCCACACCCGCCACCTCTGCCGCTGCAAAACCTGCCAAGGCCAAGCCAGCAACCAGAGCTGCTGCGACCAAAGCTCCTGCAGCTAAAGCCCCTGCAGCGAAAACATCCGCTGCAAACGCCTCAGCAACAACCGCTGCCAAGAAAAAAGCCGCACCAGCGCCCGCAGCGCCCGTGGACAACTCACTGCTCGACGCATTCTTCAAAAAAACCGCAGTACCTGGCACAGACACCGATGCCAGCGCACCCGCTGCTGCGCCTGCCGCAGGCCCCCAGCGCTGCGGCCTGATTGCCATCGTGGGCAAGCCTAACGTGGGCAAGTCCACCCTGCTTAACGCCCTGGTGGGGCAGAAAATCTCTATCACCTCTCGCAAAGCCCAAACCACGCGCCACCGCATCCTGGGCATCCGCACCCAGGGCGCCACGCAGTGCGTGTTTGCGGATACGCCGGGCTTTCAGACCATCCACGGCAATGCGCTGAACAAATCACTGAACAAAACGGTGAGCGGCACCATCAGCGGCGTAGACCTGGTGCTGCTGGTGGTGGAGGCGGGCAGCTTTCGCCCCGCCGACGACAAGGTGCTCAAGCTGTTGCCTGCCAACACCAAGGTGATTTTGATCGCCAACAAATACGACACCTATCACCGCCGCGCTGAGGTGGCGCCCTGGCTGCAGGAGATGCAGGCCAAGCACGATTTTGCCGAGATTATTCCCATGTCGGCCAAAAACGCGCGCGACGTTGAGCGTCTGCTCGCGGTGTGTGAAAAATACCTGCCCGAGCAGCCCTGGATCTATGCCGAAGACGAGCTGACGGACCGCAGCGAAAAGTTTATGGCGGCCGAGATGGTACGCGAAAAACTCTTTCGCCTCACAGGTGACGAGCTGCCCTACACCAGCACGGTGGTGATTGA
Organism: Polaromonas sp.; assembly: GCA_013297865.1. Taxonomy (GTDB): domain Bacteria; phylum Pseudomonadota; class Gammaproteobacteria; order Burkholderiales; family Burkholderiaceae_C; genus JAAFIP01. The sequence goes on from JAAFIP010000002.1 coordinate 238,858, forward strand.
CCAGTTTGGCGAGGAGCCGGGCAAAACCGCCAAGCGCCTGGTGCGCATTGCCGCCACCATTGTGGTGGAGCGCGATGGCCACAAGGCGATGGTGATCGGCGAGGGCGGCGAGCGGCTCAAGCGCATCGGCATGGAGGCGCGTGTGGAGCTGGAAAAGCTGATGGACGCGAAGGTGTTTCTGGAGCTATGGGTCAAGGTCAAGAGCGGCTGGGCCGACAATGCGGCGCATGTGAAGTCGTATGGGTATGAGTGACCCTTATGTTCAGCGATAGACGGTTTTGTACGCACGGCTGGGTGTTTGTCATCCGCCCTCATACTGGAGTACCAGAAATCGGTCGGCTGACAAACACCCAACCGCGCAGCGACCAAGGTAGTGCACTACCGGTAGTTTCTTCATACACTTTGACGAAACTACCGGTAGAGCACCACCGTGTGTGCAAGCGAGAGAGCGTAGGCAAACTGACCGATTTCTGGTACCCCAGTATGAGGGCAGTTTGCCTACGCTCTCTCGCCCATACAAGACCAAGTTTGTACACACTTTTAGCCCCTCAAGCCAATAGAATACCGCGGGAGCAGCTATGAAAAAAATAGCAAATGAACCCGCCTTTGTATTGCACAGGTATGACTGGAGCGAGTCCAGCCTGATCCTGGAGGTGTTTACCCGCCACTACGGGCGCATTGCACTGGTGGCCAAGGGGGCCAAGCGGCCGAGCTCGCAGTTTCGTCCCATCCTGCTGCCCCTGCAGCCACTGCATATCGCCTTTGGTGGCGACGCCGAGGTGCAGACCCTTAAAGGGGCCGAATGGATGGGCGGGCTCACCATGCCCGGTGGCGACGCGCTGCTCTCGGGCTACTATGTCAACGAGCTGGTGCTCAAGCTGCTGGCGCGCGACGACCCGCACGAGGCGCTGTTTGATGCTTACGCTGCCGTCACCCAGCTGCTGCGCGACCCCCAGCTGGTGGACAGCGCGCTGCGCGCTTTTGAGCTGCTGCTGCTGCGCGAGATTGGCTTGCTGCCGTCGCTGGACCAGGCCAGTTTGACCCTGCAGAGCCTGCAGATGGACGCGGCCTACACCCTTATGCCCGAAGCGGGGCTGCGCAGTGTGCGCGCAGACGATGCTGACGAGCGGCCCAGCCTGGCTGGGCGCCACTGGCTGGCGCTGCAAACCGCGCTGGACGACGCAGCGCCCCTGCACACCCTGCGCGGCGTGTGCGCGCTCATGGGTGGGCAGGAAAAAACCTCGCTTAAAAACCAGCTGCGCAGCTTGCTACACTACCACTCAGGTGGCAAAACCCTGCGCACGCGCCAGATGATGATGGATGTGCAGGCCTTGTAATCAGAGCGTGAAGAAAAAATACACGCTATAAATTACATAGCTGCCCCCGCGATATTCTATTGGCCTGGAGCCTGATTGGGATCATAAAATGACCATTAAAACCGCGCTGTCCGTCAATGTGAACAAGGTGGCTCTGGTGCGCAACACGCGGCATCTTCAGATCCCTAGCGTCACACGCGCTGCCCAGCTGTGCCTCAAGGCGGGCGCTGCAGGCATCACCGTGCACCCGCGCCCCGACGAGCGGCATATCCGCAAACAGGACGTGTACGACCTTGCCGAGCTGATGCGCCTGTGGCCCGGGCGCGAGTACAACATCGAAGGCAATCCGTTTCACAACCTGATGGACTTTATCCGCCATCTGTGCGCCCAGGGCATGAAGCCCAACCAGGCTACCTTCGTTCCCGACAGCGAAAGCCAGTCCACCAGCGACCACGGCTGGGCTTTCCCGCAAGACGCCGCACGGCTCAAGCCCTTGATTGCCGAATGCCATGCGCTGGGCGTGCGCGTCAGCTTGTTCATGGACCCGCTGCCCGAGCAAATGCAGGCTGCCAAAGCCGTGGGCGCAGACCGGGTAGAGCTCTACACCGAAACCTGGGCCAGCGCCTTCGGCACAGCGCGCCAGGCCCAGGTGCTGGCAGGCTTTACCGCTACGGCAGTGGCCGCGCAGGCCGCAGGCCTGGGGCTCAACGCAGGGCATGACCTGAACCGCGACAACCTCACCGAGTTTTTGGCCAAGGTGCCGGGCGTGGAGGAGGTGTCGATTGGTCATGCCTTTGTGGCCGACGCGCTGGAGATGGGTTATGCAGCCACGGTGCAGGCGTATCAGGCGTGCATTGACAGGGCGTTTGCCTGAGCGCCAGCCGATGATCTACGGCATAGGCACCGACATCTGCGACATCCGCCGCATCCGCGCCAGCGTGGGGCGCCACGGCGAGCGCTTTGCACAAAAAATCCTGGGCGAAGCCGAGCTGGCCATCTGGCAGCAGCGCAGCGCCCGCTGGCCCGAGCGCGGCCTGCGCTATCTGGCCACGCGCTTTAGCGCCAAAGAATCCTTCAGCAAAGCCATCGGCCTGGGCATGCACACCCCCATGACCTGGCGGCACTGCGAAATTCTCAACCTCGCCAGCGGTAAACCCAGCATCGTGCTTCACGGCGAGCTCAAAACCTGGTTCGAAGGGCAGGGCCTGACGGCGCATGTCACGGTGACGGATGAGACGGATTACGCAGCTACCTTTTGCGTGGTTGAGAAGTTGTAATTTCTCTTGCTTGGCTGGTTATCAGTGCGTTTTAAGATTTCGCTCTAAGTTGGTGGGCAGGCAGCAGGTGAAGAAGTTGTGCTGCAAAATTTCTCCGCAAACACACGACCACCTCATGTAGCGCACATCCCCTCACACCGCGCCTTGCTACAAAATTTTCATCACAACCACGTTCACCTGCTGCTTGACTGTCTTTGTAGTGCGCAGTTTATTTCATAGACAAAAAAGCAACCAGATTATGATGGAGTGGTCACAACATTAATCCTTATAAAAAAAATCCCAATGCCGCAGAAAAAAGATGACTTAGACAAAATCAGTGACGTTGTTTTAGATTTCTTCAAAACAAAACGAATAGTTGATTCTCTTAATGCCATCCACGATTGTGGATTGTCTGGTTGGGAGAAGTGGTGGCAGACAGAGCTGGCACTTTTCCTCGCCCAGACAGATCGAATCGGCGATTGGGATATGGAACATCCATTCGACACTGACAAGCGAACCCGACTTGCCCAATCACGGATGGCTCTAGATATTGGATTCCGTCTTAAGGGGCATGCAAAGGATGATTGGTACTTCGTAGAGTTAAAGCAGGATAACGACTATAAGAAATGCGTCGATCGAATGGCGCGCGATGCGGACAAAGTTTTCTCAGCGCGTAAGCAGTCTTTTGACGGCCTAAAGGTGAGATATGTAGCTTGTGCCGGAGTTTTTCTTACTGAAAAAGATGAGGATATGGTACTTGATTACGCTGAAGATTCGTTGGATAAACTAGACATAGAGTTTGGTGATGGATTTTTCATAGAGAAAATTGGAAAATTCCATTCGATGCTTATTTTCTGAACGTGCTCTATTGCTCAATAAAATTAAGTATCTGCGTGGTAACCGAGAGCGACCAAAACAGTTCAGCAGCAGGTGAACGTGGTTGTGATGAAAATTTTGTAGCAAGGCGCGGTGTGAGGGGATGTGCGCTACATGAGGTGGTCGTGTGTTTGCGGAAAAATTTTGCAGCACAACTTCTTCGCCTGCTGCCTGCCCGCCAAGCTGGAAAATACATCTTCAAACGTCAGCAGCCAAAAAAGCAGTGCAAAATCTGCCCCAGAAAGCCTAATTTATATACAAAACAAGCCCCCAGCCCAATAAAATATCGCGGGAGCAGCTATAAAATTAGTAGTAATTAACTTTGAATGAAGAGCACTGTATGACTGACCATGCCCCCATTATTCTTGACGTCGCCGGTTTAACGCTGACCGCAGCGGATCGGACGCGGCTGGCGCATCCGTTGACGGGGGGCGTGATTTTGTTTGCGCGCAACTGGCAAAGCCGCAACCAGCTAACGCAGCTGTGTGCGGGCATCAAGGCGGTGCGCAGCGACCTGTTGATTTTGGTGGACCATGAGGGTGGGCGGGTGCAGCGCTTTAAGACCGATGGGTTTACGCATCTGCCGCCCATGCGTGCGCTGGGGCAGATGTGGATGGATGACAAAAAGGGCGATGGCAGCGGTGCCATGGCAGCACAAAACGCGGCCACTGCGGTGGGCTATGTGCTGGCTGCCGAGCTGCGCGCCTGTGGCGTGGACATGAGCTTTACGCCCGTGCTGGACCTGGACTATGGCGAGAGCAGCGTGATTGGGGACCGCAGCTTTGCGCGCGACCCACGTGTGGCGGCTGTGCTGGCCAAGGCGCTGATGCACGGCCTGCTGCAGGCGGGCATGAAAAACTGCGGCAAGCATTTTCCTGGCCACGGCTTTGTGCGGGCCGATTCACACACCGACATTCCGGTGGATAAACGCAGCATGAAAGCCATCATGGCAGACGATGCCGCGCCTTATGGCTGGCTGTCCAGCGCGCTGGACAGCGTGATGCCTGCGCATGTGATCTACCCCAAGGTGGACAGCCGCCCGGCGGGCTTTTCTACCAAATGGCTCAACGATATTTTGCGCAGCCAACAGGGCTTTACGGGCGCGATTTTCAGCGACGACCTGAGCATGGAGGCCGCGCGCCTGATTGACGGCCAGCGCGTGAGCTACACCCAGGCCGCCGTGACGGCGCTGAACGCAGGCTGTGACATGGTGCTGCTGTGCAACCAGAGCGTGGGCGATGAGGGCAGGGCAGTGGACGAGCTGCTGGAGGGCATGGCTGCCGCGCAGCGCAAGGGCCAGTTTCGCCCCTCAGAGGCCAGCGAGCAGCGCCGCCTGCAGCTGCTGCCGCAGACCCCGCCTGCGCCTTGGGACACGCTGATGGTACAGCCGCAGTACATGCACGCCATGGGGCTGTTGCCCTAGGGCGCGCAGCCCGGCTGCTTACACCAGCGCTTCGGCCTCAACGCTTTGCTGCAGCGCCCACATGTCGGCGTAGCGGCCTGATTGCGCCAGCAGCTGCGCGTGGGTACCGCGCTCGATAATGCGGCCTGCGTCGAGCACCAATATCTCGTGCGCATCCACCACGGTAGACAGACGGTGCGCAATCACCAGTGTGGTCTTGCCGCTGGCCACGCCCTGCAGCTCGGCCTGGATGGCGCGCTCGTTGGCGCTGTCCAGCGCTGAGGTGGCTTCGTCAAATATCAAAATCGCCGGGTTCTTCAGCAGGGTGCGGGCAATGGCTACGCGCTGCTTTTCGCCGCCCGAGAGCTTGAGCCCGCGCTCGCCCACCATCGTGCCGTAGCCTTTGGGCGTGGCGCTGATAAAGCCGTGGATGCGCGCGGCCTGGGCGGCGGCCTCCACCTGCTCGCGGCTGCTGCCGGGCTTGCCATAGGCGATGTTGTATTCCACCGTGTCGTTGAACAGCACCGTGTCCTGCGGCACGATGCCAATGGCCTGGCGCACGCTGGCTTGCTGCACCTGCTTGATATCCTGCCCCGCAATGCGGATGTGGCCGCTCTGCACGTCATAAAACCTGTACAGCAGCCGCGCCAGGGTGGACTTGCCCGAGCCGCTGGGGCCCACCACCGCCACCGTTTTGCCCGCCGGGATCTCAAAGCTCACGCCGTGCAATATGGGCCGGTCGCTTTCGTAGGCAAAGTTCACATTGTCAAACTGCACCGTGGGCGAGCCCTGCACACTCAGCGCAGGCGCGCCAGGCAGGTCGGCTATCTCGCGCTCTTTTTGCATCAGCACAAACATCTTGTCCAGATCGGTCAGGCTCTGCTTGATCTCGCGGTAGATCACGCCCAGAAAATTCAGCGGAATGTACAGCTGGATCATGAAGGCGTTGACCATCACCAGATCGCCCAGGCTCATGCGCCCGTCCACCACGCCCTGCGTGGCACGCCACAGCATGGCCACCAGGCCCACGGCAATGATGAGCTGCTGGCCCGTATTCAGTAGCATCAGTGTGGTCTGGCTCTTCAGGCGCGCCTTGCGCAGCTTCTCCAGGCTCACATCGTAGCGCTGGGCTTCGAAGGCTTCGTTGTTGAAGTATTTGACGGTTTCATAGTTCAGCAGCGAGTCGATGGCCTTGGTGTGGGCGGCAGAGTCAAACTCGTTGGCCTGCTTGCGAAACTGCGTGCGCCACTCGGTCACCAGCACGGTGAAGGTGATGTACAGCACCAGCGCGGCAATGGTAATGCCGGCAAACCACACATCAAACTTCACCGCCAATATCCCCAGCACCAGGGCCACCTCGATCAGCGTGGGGATGATGGAATACAGCGAATACGAAATCAGCGACTCAATGCCGCGCACACCGCGCTCCACATCGCGCGTCATGCCGCCGGTCTGGCGCTCCAGGTGAAAGCGCAGGCTCAGGGCGTGCAGGTGCTCAAAGGTCTCCAGCGCTATCGTGCGCGCCGTACCGTGGGTGGCCTTGGCAAACACCAGCTCGCGCAGCTCGGTAAACAGCGAGGTAGACAGGCGCAGCGCGCCATAGCCCAGCAGCAGCGCCATCGGCACGATCAGCACGGCCTGCGGGTCGCCCGGCTTGAGCGTCATGCTGTCCACCAGCTCTTTGAGCAGCAGGGGCACGCTCACGTTGGCCATTTTGGCGCCCACCATAAAGGCCAGCGCAGCCATCACGCGCCATTTGTAACGCCACAGATAGGGAAAAAGCCGCCTGAGCGTGGCCCAGTCGGAGTTGGCCGGGGCGGCGGGGGCGGTGGGGCTGCTCTCGGCAGGAGGGGCAGCGGGTGTTGTGGGAGCTAGCGAGCGCATGGGACAATCGTGTTTTAGTTAATGCTAGATTGTGCCTATGTCTCAAAACTCAAGTGAAGTCACGGTTATGCCCACCGACAAGGAGCTGGTGCTCAAGGTCATCCCCATGCCTGGTGACAGCAACGCCAATGGCGACATCTTCGGTGGCTGGGTGATGGCGCAAGTGGACCTGGCCGGCTCGGTCATCCCTGCGCGTATTGCCAAGGGGCGCATTGCCACGGTGGCTGTGAACCAGTTTATTTTCAAGCAGGCCGTCAAGATCGGCGATTTGCTGAGCTTTTTTGCCGAGGTGGAGCGCATTGGCACTACCTCGGTGACGGTGAAGGTGGAGGTCTATGCCCAGCGCATGCGCCAGCCCGAGCAGACCATCAAGGTCACCGAGGCTAACCTCACCTATGTGGCCATCGACATGGAAGGCAAGCCACGGCCCCTGCCCAAGGCATAAGGTGCTGGCTTGAGGCGCGGCTGATCGCCTAGCCTTTCTTCACCACCACCAGGCCCTTGAGGTATTCGCCCTCGGGAAAATTGATGGTCATCGGGTGGTCGGGCGCGCCGCCGAGCTTTTCGCTGATATAGCCGTCCACCAGCGCATCGGTGCCTGCTGAAGCGACAATTTTGTGAAACAGCTCTGCGCCAATGCCGCCCGAGCAGCTGTAGGTAAACAGCACGCCGCCGGGCTCCAGAATTTTGAAAGCCAGGCGGTTGATGTCTTTGTAGGCGCGCGCGGCGCGCTCAGCATGCGCCGCGCTGGGCGCAAACTTGGGCGGGTCCAGAATGATCGCGTCAAAAGTCTGCCCCGCCTCGCGCAGCGCGCGCAGGCTGGCGTTGACATCTGCATCCATAAAGGTGGTGTGGCTTGCGTCGATGCCGTTGAGCGCCACGTTGGCCTTAGCCCGCTCAATCGCTGCGCCGCTGGAGTCAATCGAGGTGATGTGGGCCGAGCCCAGCTGCCCACCCGCGCGCATGCCCGCCAGCGCAGCCACAGTGAAGCCGCCAGTGTAGCAATAGCAGTTGAGCACGCGCTGAAACCGCAGGCGCTGCGCATAGTCAGCAAACTTTTTGCGGCTGTCGCGCTGGTCCAGATAAAAGCCGGTTTTGTGGCCCTCGGCAATGTTCAGGCTCAGGCGGTAGTTGTGCTCGGTAATGACGATCTCCACCTCGCCGCTGCCGCGCAGCCAGCCGGTCACAGGCTCCAGGCCTTCAAGCGCGCGTGTGCTGGCGTCAGAGCGCTCATACAGCTTGGTCAGGCCCGTGGCCTGCAGCAGCGCGTCGGCAATCACCTGCTTGTGCCGGTCTGCCCCCGCCGACAGAAACTGCGCTACCAGCGTGTCGCCATAGCGGTCCACAATCAGCCCCGGCAAGCCATCCGACTCGCCATGCACCAGCCGCACTCCATCGCTTTGCACATCAAAGCGCTCACGCGCATTCACCGAGGCAGCGCTGGTGGCCGCAAAAAACGCCGCATCAATACGCTGCGCCTCGTCAAAGCTCCACACCCGCGCGCGAATCTTGCTCGTCGAGCTGAACGCCGCCCAGCCCAGAAACGCCCCGTCATGCCCCTCCACCCGCACCGTCTCCCCACTGTCGCCACCGCCCTTGGCAATCGCATTGTCAAAAATCCAGGGGTGCCGGCGCAGCAATGCGCGCTCTTTGCCTTCGCGTAGTTTGATAGTTTTCATAGGGGTCTATTGTCGCAAAGCCAATTTTCAATACATCGAGCAATCAAAATACTGTATATAAATACAGCTAAAATATCAAAGCACCACCCTTCAAAGCAAATTCAGAAAATCATTTTGTGAATCATGGATTACAATAAATATGTTGCAGATTGAGCGCACAGCACAGTTTGATCAATGGTTAAGATCACTCAAGGACAACATGTCTAAGCGCCGCATACAGGCGCGCTTGGATATGCTGGCTCTGGGGCACTGGGGTGATAGCAAGCCTGTAGGCGATGGCGTGATGGAGCTCAGAGTGCACACGGGCCCGGGCTACAGGGTCTATTGCTGGCAAGATGGCGCTGTGGTGGTGGTGGTATTGTGCGCTGGCGACAAATCATCTCAGGCACGCGATATCGGGCAAGCCAAAGCCATGGTGAAGCTGCTCAGGATGCCCGATCTTCCAAATCTGCCAAAGGAGTCTACGTGAACACAGCGGCGCGCAAAAAACTCGGAATTGAGCGATACGACTCAGCAGACTATCTGCAAACCCCGCAAGATATGGCGCAGTACTTTGAAGCCTGCCTGGAAATGGGTGAACCCGCTTTGATTCAGGAGGCGCTGGGTGCCATAGCCCGTGCTCGTGGCATGAGCCAACTGGCCAAAGACACGGGCCTTACACGCGAGGGGCTATACCGCTCGCTTTCGGCGCAGGGCAACCCAGAGTTTTCCACCATCATGCGCGTCATCTCTGCACTCGGGCTAACTCTGCATGTCACACCTGCTTTGAAAAACTAGCACTGAGCAGCGATCGTCTGCAGCATTAGTTTTTGTGGTGATCGACCCGGGTGTTGTGATGGTTGACACGCCAGGCACAACGCGCCTGATAGCCCGGGAGATACAAAATCTTGCATATTTGATATACCTGCCCATGGCCACTGCGTAGTGCAAACCAGCGCATGAAAGGTAATATTCCGATACTGGCGACGCAAGATAGTCAGTCATACCAAAAAAGGGACAGGATATGCAGCAGCTCATGAGCTTTTACGCGGCGCCCATCATGGCCCAAAGCCTGGGCGAGCAGATGGACGCCAACCGCGTCGAAGTCCTGGTGCTCACACCCGAGCAGTTCATGAGTATCGTGCAGGACAAAACCGAAGGGCGCTACAACCGAAAATACGCCGAGGAAGTACGCGACACGCTCAAAGGCACTGCGTTTGCAGACTACTGGAAAACCACTTTCTACCCCAACCTTAACGCGCCCGGTACCCTGCCCGCAGGCCAGCTAGGCGCTGACGCCTATACCCTCGTCCACACCCTCCACGCCCTGGGCGTGCCCGGCACCCGCGTCTACAGCAAGATGCACAAGGGCAAGGAATATCTCATCATCAAAGGCCACGCTGGACTGCGCAACCTGCTGCAAGGCACCCGCTACCTCGCTACCAACCCGCAAATCATCCAGATGGGCCTGGGTGCCCAAGGCCTCAAGAACGTCGCCAAAGGCGGCTTCATACTTGGATTGGTGGTCACCGCAGGCATCGAAGTAACCGAATTCATCCTCAACGATGAAAAGACCCTGGGAGACCTGGTGGGAAGCATTGGCTACGAAGCGGTGAAGAGCGGAGTGGTGGCGGGGCTGGCTTTGGGGTTTGGTACGGGTATAGTGAAAATGGCTGCACTTGGCCTCACTGGATGGGTAGGGTCAGTACTAGCTGTGGCTGCTCTGCCGCTCGGAGTTATGTTTGTTGCGGCTTTGACGATAGGCGTGATTGTGAACGTAATTGACAACCACTTCGATGTAAAAAAGAAAGTTCTTGATGCACTTAAAGCACTTCCTGGAAACATAGAGGAAGGCGTATACAAAATCAAGAGCGATAGCTTGAGCGAAATGGAAAAAATAAAAATGGAAGTTGATAGACGTTGGGAACTGATGAAAAATGACCTTAAGAAGACTGCAAACCACGCTATAGATAAAGCTATTCAATCTGGAACAGATGCAATTAAAAATTACTTAGAGCAATCGTTCAAACAAATACTACTTCCTGTAAGAAGATGACACCATTGGAAGACTTCAAAAAATGGGCGCGTTGGGGTATTCCTATGCTGGTTGTCATCTTGGGTCTAGCTGCTTGGAGTTTATTGGTTGCTATCCCCAGCACCTTTAACGATCTAGCGAATCAAGTACCCGGTTTGCGCATTAGCTCGGGTCTGGCGGTAGTCCCGTTTTTTGCGTTGTTTACAGCGTCCCTTCTTCTGATGGCTATTTTGCTTTTTATGGGACTGAAAAAAGCAGCAGAGCTAGCGGGTTATTTATTCATCGTTTTTTTTATTCTTACTCTGATATCCATACCCATCGCTTTCATTGGCGGCCCATTACTTCAAAACCACTATCTTCCTAAAATGGGCTACACCGAGTGCGATAAATTGCGTGGTGGTCAGTCTTTCTTTTTCAACGACTGGGTCAAAAACCCCGAGTGGTGCGTTGACCAAAAAGACCATGCGTGGGTCCGTGAGCAGGCGGCTAAGCGGGGTGGGGAGAAAAAATGAATGACGCCAGCGAGGCTGCGGCAGTTAAACCCGCCAAACCTGCGAAGAAAAAATACCTGTCTGCAAAGGCAAAGCTTGAGCTAGCGCAGCATAAAAAGAATGGCCCACGCGCCATCGCAATGCTGCTGGTGTTGATAGGCATATGTGCATGGCTTTTTTACGCTCTGGCCTGGGTACCCTTGCGTGACATACGCAACCAGGCACCAATTGTTTTTGTGAGCTCATTTGGGCTGATGGCTGCGGTTTGCATTGCTCCATTTGCCGGAGGGACTGTTGGAATAGCTTTGCGCATGACGCAACGCAACGCGCTAGCTGCAAAGATGGAGAACTGGTCGATGTATGGCATGCTCGTCAGTTTTGTATGCATACCTGTGCTTCTTCTGGCGGGCGAATTTTCACCTTTTTTCTTCCTGCACGATAGAGGCTATCACCAGTGCGGCCACTACAAACAAGTGCGTGGAAGCTCTGACCCCAAACGCCTTCATTTTCAGTTCACCAAAGATTGGGTGACCAATCCAGACTGGTGCGATCATCGCCAAGACTATGCAAAGGTGTATGAGTTGGCGGCGAAGGAGCAAGCTGCCAAGGAACAAGCAGGCGGTGCGAGGTAGTCCAGCATCTGCGTTGACATTGCAGATACTATGAATTTTATAGCTGCTCCCGTGACAGTCTATTGGGCTGGCAGCCTAAAAGATGTCTGAAGATACCCTTTTAGCGCTTTCCCGTCGGCTTGTTAACTCTGGTTTAGTTTTCGCAAAACCACTGCGCCTGCGATTGATAAAAACTTGTTGCCTTCACAAAGGCAGCACAAAACGGCGCGCTACAAGAAACCGCAAGCGGTGATGGGGTGTGGTTTTGATGAAAATCTGCAGCAAGGCGCGCGGTGCATAAGCTGGCTGTGCGTTAGCTCAATTCGCGCGTGTTTGCGGAGGATTTTGCAGCGAAACTTTCCCCATCGCCGCAGCTCACGGTCTTTGCGCTTTGGGTTATGCAGTCTCCGGGCAGAGCGCAAAAGGGGTCAGAGCAAAATTTCGTATGAGTATTACGCGCCTCGGAAGAATGGTTGTCCAGAATTTTGATCTGACCCCGTTTGCTTCAGAGTTCTGATGAGTAACGAGCTTAGGGTCTGCGCCAGAACTCTACAAAAATACACCATAAAAGTCCTTCAAGATCCAGTGGATCATCAGAAGTGTCTACTTCCTGGAGGTAGTCTTTAAGCAAAAACCAGTGGATCACTAAAACTCCGACGATAGGAATAAATATGCACACCAAACTTTTCATTATTTTGAGCCACAGCTCGTACCGTGGACTGACCCAAAGTCTCCACAAGACCAGTAGAAGATAAAGTATGTACAGAACTAAGTAGAAAATGCCTAAGCTCATTTACTTGCTTTCAAACGCTTCGCCCGCGGATGCGCCGCGTCATAGGCCTTGGCCAGGTGCTGAAAATCGAGGCGGGTGTAGACCTGGGTGGTGGTGATGTTGGCGTGGCCTAGCAGCTCCTGGACGGCGCGCAGGTCTTGGCTGCTTTGCAGGACGTGGCTGGCGAAGCTGTGGCGCAGCATGTGGGGGTGCACGGGGGTGGCCAGGCCGGCTTGCAGGCTGCGGCGCTTGAGGCGCTGCCAGATGGACTGGGCGGTGAGGCGGGTGCCGTTTTTGCCGATGAAAAGGGCGCTTTGGTCGGTGGCTGATGTGGGCAGCAGATCGCTGCGCACAGACAGATATTTTTGCAAGGCTTCGATCGACTTGGCTCCCAGGGGCACGGTGCGCACCTTGCTGCCTTTACCAGTCACCTTGACCTCGGCGGCGTCCAGCTGCAGCCAGCCTTTGGCCGATGCAGTGGCCTGCACGTCCAGCCCCACCAGCTCGCCCACGCGCAGGCCGCTGCCGTAGAGCAGCTCGGTGATGGCGGCGTCGCGCGCCTCCAGGCGGGGGTCAAAGCTGCCGTCTGCGCTGCCGCGCTCAAAGCTGGCCAGCTGCACCGCGTCGTCCACCGCCAGTGCCTTGGGCAGGGGCTTGGGCTGCTTGGGCGCGCGCACGTCTTGCACCGGGTTGGCGTGAATCAGGCCTTCGCGGCCCAGCCAGGTATAAAAGCCGCGCCAGCCGCTCAGGATCAGCGCGATGCCGCGCCCGCTGCGGCCCTGGCTGTGCATCTGCGCCACCCAGCGGCGAATGTGCGCGTTGTGCACCTGCGGCAGGCTGATGGGGACGGCCAGGGCTAGCGCCTGGAGCTTGCGCAGGTCTTCGGTATAGAGGGCGACAGTGCGCTTGGCCAGGCGTTTTTGCACGCGCACATGATCGAGATATTTCTCAATCAGCGCGGCGTCGGTCATGGCAGGTCAGGCGCGCAGCCGTGCCAGCGCTGCGCTGGCCAGCTCGGCGATGCGCTCTAAAAAGTCGGTGCCCATGTTGGCGTTAAAGCGCTCGGGGTCGGGCGAGGCCAGCACCAGCATGCCAAAGGAATCAGCCGCAGCGCCTGCGCGCAGGGGGATCAGCGCCACCGACATGGCCAGCTCGGGCTGGGCCAGCCACTGCACAGCTTCAAAGCTGGAGTTCACGCCGCAGTAGGGCACAGTGATGGACGAGGCAAAAGCCTTGGCATCGCTGCTCACGCCAGTGGCAAAAGGCTGGTCAGAAAACAGGCCGTTGGTGTCCCACACCTTGATCGCCACCTGTGGCACGAGAAACTGGTGCTTGATCTCGCGCGTCAGCACCTCGGGCAGCTCGATAGCGTGGTGGGTGAGCAGCAGGTTGCGGGTCCAGCGCTGCATCTTGTCGGCGATCATCATGTTGTCGTTGCCGTTGCGCACCATCTCCATGATGCGGCGCTCCAGCGTCTTGATCTTCTCGCGCAGCATCTCGGCCTGGCGTTCCTGCAGGCTGACTGCGCGCGCGCCATGGCCGCTGGAGAGCTGCACAGTGGCCAGCAGCTCGGCGTGGCGCTCAAAAAAGTCGGGCGTGTTGACCAGAAACTGGGCAATGTCGGCCTCTGTGATGGGCGGTACGTCGTTGGCTTTAAGGGTCATGGGTCTTCCTCGGGTCTAGCGGGGGTGGTCGGGCACGTCAATGGTGCCCTGAAAAACGGTGGTGGCTGGGCCGATCATCATCACACTGTGGCCCAGGCCTGCCCACTCAATGGTGAGAATGCCGCCGCGTGCGTGCACATCGACTTTGGCGTCCAGCAGCCCCAGGCGAATGCCTGCCACCACAGCGGCGCAGGCACCGGTGCCGCAGGTCAGCGTCTCGCCGGCGCCGCGCTCATACACGCGCAGGCGAATGGTCTGGCGGTTCACTATCTGCATGAAGCCGGCATTGACGCGCTGCGAAAAGGCCGGGTGCGCCTGCACCCAGGGCCCCACGGTGTCCACCGGCGCGGTGTCCACATCGTCCACGATCTGCACCGCATGCGGGTTGCCCATGGAGAGCACGGCTATCTCTTTGCTCAAGGTATGCGCTATGTTTTCAATAGCTGCTCCCGCGATATTCCATTGGGCTAGACGCCATTTTTGCCATGAATTAGCGGCCACAGGCACGGCCTGGGACGCATCAAAAGGCACCTGCGGCAGATCAAACACCGGCACGCTCATGTCCACCAGCACGCGGCCATCGCTTTGCTCGGTCAGCACCAGGGTGTTGTTCATGGTCTTGACGCGGATGGAGGTTTTGTCGGTCAGGCCGCGCTCGCGCACATAGCGCACAAAGCAGCGCGAGCCGTTGCCGCAGTGCTCCACCTCGCCGCCATCGGCGTTGTGGATCACGTATTCAAAGTCCACGCTGGCGTCAGGCGCGGGGCGCACGGTGAGTATCTGGTCAGCGCCTACGCCAAAGTGCCTATCGCCCAAAAAGCGGTATTGCGCGGCGCTCAAGCCCAGCCGTCCGCGCGTTTCGTCCAGCACGACAAAGTCGTTGCCTGCGCCGTGCATTTTGGTGAAACTGATCTGCATAGCCCCAATTATCCCCTGCTTGGCGCAGCCAAGGCGCTGGCGGCAAAAAACTGCTGGGCCTGGGCCAGCGCCTGCGCGTCGGCGCGCACCGCATCGGGCGGCCCGCCTTTGCCCCATAGCACACCTGCAAAGTGCATGTTCAAAAAGCCCGCGCACAGGGCTATGGAGTCAATCATGGGCTGCGACTTGGCCCGGTCGCCACTGGTGGTGATGAGGTGCAGCGTCTTTTGCGCCATGGCCTCCTTAAAGGGCACGCCGGGGATGCGCATCCACGCGCTCCAGTGGTCCAAGTACAGCTTAAGCGGCGCAGGGATGCTGTACCAGTAGACCGGGGCCACAAAGACCAGATCGGTGCAGTCCAGCGTGGCCTGCAGCAGGGTGAGCATGTCGCCGCTGGGCTGGGGGTATTGGCCTGTGGTGTGGCGCTGGTCTACAAATGGGGGAATCTGCATCTGCGCCAGGGCGTGCCAGGTCTGCTGCGCGCCTGCAGGCAGGGCGGCGGCAGCCTGCTGGGCCAGCCATTCGGTGTTGCCCAGGTGGCCGCGCTCGCGGGTGGAGGTGGTGAGAAAGAGGTATTTGCTAGCCATGCCTGTATGTTAACTGCGCTGAGCGCCATGGTCGTTGATAGGGGGCCGCGTTGAGGGGGCCGCGTTGTTCCAAATCGGCTATCCTCATGGCCTGCACAACCATACAACAGAGACAACACCTATGCGCATCCCCGAATGGACCCCCGCCGCCCACCCCCAGTCAGACGAACTGATCAACGCCATCAAGGCGCGCCGCGGTGGCCAGCTGATCCAGCTGGACAAAGCCCTGCTGTGGAGCGAGCCGCTGGCCCGCGGCTGGAACGTCTACCTCAAAGCCGTGCGCACCGAGCTGCCCACCAGCCGCAAGCTGCGCGAGCTGGCGATCTGCACCGTAGCCCTGCTGACCGGCGCCGCCTACGAATACCATCACCACGCCCCCGACTTTCTGGCCGCAGGCGGCACCCAGGCCGAGCTGGACGCCCTGAACGCCCATCTAGCCCCATTTTTAAAGCAAAATCAGCCGCTAGCCCAATGGAATATCGCAGGAGCAGCTATCGAAAACGTAGTAATGCAATATGCCGCAGAGATGACTTTGCACGTCAAAGTAAGCGACGCCACCTTTGCCGCGCTGCAGCAGCACTTTGACACTACGCAGATAGTTGAGCTGACCTCGGCCATCGCCACCTACAACATGGTGGCCAGGTTTTTGGTGGCACTGGGGGTGACACCGGAAGAGCGCTGAAGTCTTTGGATTTCTAGCCGCTTGGGGCCCCTTTGCTCTCGAGCGTGAATGGCGAGGGCTAGGGGATTTTGCGCCAAGCTTGGTCACCTAAGCGGCAGTTGAGGAAGTCGTGCTGCAAAAACTTCCGCGAACACGCGCGAGCACCATCCCCGTATATCCACCGCATGCACCGCGCGCCTCGCTACAGTTTTTCATCCCGACCACGCTCAACTACCGCTTTGCTGGGTCGGTGGGTTGTTTGAGGGCTAGATTCTGCCAGGGCGACTTTACAAATTTTGCCGTGCCTGCTCATAATTGCGTTACATGACAACAACTCAATAAATGCAATCATGCTTCTGAAATTGTTCCTGTCGCGTTATCTTGCGGACTACCAAGTTATTCAGCAGTTTCGCGGGATGTATCAAAGTTAACCAATATGTGTCGCGTTGCTGACTATTGGTCAATCGCTTTGTTCCTGTTGCTAGCTGCTACCGGATTGGTAAGCGCTATTTTGCAACTTCGATTTTTGAATCATTTGGAAGTTACCACGCCGTCATTGTGGAGAAAATTGGGTATGCGCAAGGTTTGGACTGATGACGGAAATATCAGCTATGCAGCGGCTCAGTGGTTTCTCTTAGAAGGCGAATACAAATCCATTAATGATCAAGCAATTATTGAAAAGGGTGACCGCGCGCGCTTGGCTTTCTTTTGTATGTTGGCTGCTTTGATGGCGTGGGGTGTATGTGCGTCGGTGTCGGGAGTTTGGTTTCCATTTTCGTGTTTACTGGAGATTTTTATATGAGCACTGTTTACTTGCCGCTCGTGGTGGTTAACTGGTTTGCTTGTGCCTATATTTCTGAATCATCTAGTCCCAAAGAGATTGTCTCAATGCTAGTTCGTACTCTAGCCCTTGCAGCAGCTATGACCTCACCTGTTGCCTTTGCGCAAGCTTTCGATTGGACGATGCTACAAGGTCAGTGGGCAGAAAGTGCGAAAAACCAGTTTGGCTGTCGCAAGGACAATGTTCATCATCGGTTTGAGGTCAGCGCTGACAGAAAATCGCTGACGTTCAAATTTGATCGAAAATGGGAAATTCGTACTGGCAAAGAGGTTGAACAGTACTCGGCAGCGATCAAGAAGGCAGAAACCAATATGCTGGTTATCAGCTATGGCTCAGAACTTGGCGAAATGCCAGCAGACACGAAAGAATGGGAGTTGCGGTTTATTGGTCCAGGTACCTACCGCTGGCGCTTAATGTCTTGGCCTGAGGGGCAATATAACAATGTAATTGGTGTCAGATGCGGGGCATAGCGAGGTATGACCTTGAAACGGTGAACACACTCAAGCATCATCCCCTTATGTCTACCGAGTGCAGCGCGCCTCGCTGCAGTTTTTCATCCCTACCACGCTTAACTACCGCTTTGCTGGGTTGGTGGGCTTTTAGAGCGTTAAACCGGACGAGGCTGCTTTACAAATTTTGCCGTGCCTGCTCATAATCACCGTACATGGCGACAACTCAATAAATGCAATTGTGCATTTTGAAATTGTTTCTGTCATGTTATTTGACCGTTTCACATACCAATACTTAAGAGCAATGGACTTCTCGCCAATCATAGCTTGGTCTGCGCCGTTGGTAGGCATAGTGTTTGCTGGCCTATTCGGGGCTTCGCGCGCCAAATTTGACACCAAATCAATTTGGGGCGCAGCGTTACTGACTGCCCTCGGGATTGGCTTCACTCTGATGCTGGTGCAAGTATTTTTACATAGCTTTTGTGTAGAAATGAAGGGCTGCGTCAATCGCGGGGACGTCAACATGGGTTACTGGTTCCAGTCAATTTTTGCCATTCCAATCTACTGGTTGGTTTCTGTAAGCGTTTGGCAGATGAAGCAATGAAAATGGTCTTTAACATATTGGCAAAGGAGCGATTGTTTTCGGTGCTCCCTTGCCTCGGACGTTAGACGCCACAACTAGCTATGACAGATCCGCTTTTTCTAGCAGTTGCGAGGACAGCCCTGTCTTCAGCGACTAAGTTGGTGGGCTTTGCTTACGAGTGGTTCCGTCGTCCCACTGTCAGCTACAAGCGTGCGCCAAAGAACCTTTTTACTCACATCAAACCTGGCACTTCCGTGGCACGCGTGAAGGAACTGCTTGGTCCTCCCCATCAAGAAACTGACGGACAGTATCGCTATGCCTTCAGCGAAGCATGCGTGCAAGTTGACTCCACCGACAAAACCACAGTCGACTCGGTTTCTGTCGGTCTACGGGGTATCACTCGTCGCAATCGCTTCCACGTCTGGCCAATAAATAATCTTCTTCTGGGTAAGACTACTTTTGCATCCATCATAGACGCGAGCGACAAAGTTATCTTTGATTATTCCTCAAAGTTCTACCACTTCTATGTCTTTAAGTACTACGGTTTTTCTGGCCACTATTGGAACTATGCCCTTGGATATCTCGAATGCCCAGGCGTGTCTCCAGATGGGTATCACTGGTCGCCGGATACTCAATCGCGCCATGAGATACCGAGAAAATTGATATTTAACTGGGCGTGTGTGACGCGTTTAGAAGAGCCACCTTTATTTAACCACTATGGATTCCTATGACACCTAAGCCGTGCGGGCACCGTAAGAGCAGGGTGTCTTTAAACTTTATCTTATGTTGCTCGCAATGACTCGTAGGAATCGAGTGCGCAAGGTCGTCATCTTGTGTAGCCATTTCCTTCGCAATCTCGCGTACTACCGAGCCGGCTGGCGCCATTCCATTCCACGCCGAACCACTCAGTTCTGGGTCACAGCTAACGGCAACTTTCTTGACCACTGCGTCCTTGATTGGTGCAAGCTTTTCGCCGACGTTCGCGGCAAGCACCATTGGCGCAAGGTCGTCACTGACCACGACGCATTCCTGGCGAGTATGCTTGCTGTACTGAGAATGAACTCGGACGATTTCGACGCGTATATCAATGAAATGCAAACGTACAGGGACAAGTTCGTCGCACATTTAGACTTAGAAAACGTCATGTACCCCCCGCGGCTTCGGCTCGCACGTCGTAGCGCGTCCTACCTGTACGACTACGTACTATTGCATGAGGATGACGATGGATTTTTCCCCGAGGGTCCTCTTACTGCGGCACGGTTTTATCGACTCTTTGCGAACGAAGGCAGAGGAGTTTATGCCGTATGAGAACGCGGCACAACATGTCAATCGATGCGCGCCCACAGCAACAGCAGATGGCTTTGCCACTCTTTTTGGTAGTCCACTTGTATTCACGTTAAGTATTACGCACGCTCATGCCCCGATACGTCGCATTGCTTCGCGGAGTGAGTCCGCAAAACGCAAAGATGCCTGAACTCAAGGCTTGCTTTGAGTTAGCGGGCTTCACGAGTGTGCGCACTGTCTTGTCGAGCGGCAACGTGGTTTTCGATTCGGTAATTACCGATCAAGCGGCAATTGAGACGGCGGCTGAGCAAGCGATGGAAAAAAGCTTGAATCGGTCCTTCTACCCGATCGTCAGGGCGGTCACTGAGCTTGAGAGCATTTTGGCCTCTGATCCCTACACTGAGCATGGCATTCCAACTGATGCGAAGCGGGTCGTCAGCTTCTTTCGCCAGGCACCCATTCCCCGGGTCTCTTTGCCGCTGGCTCAGGACATGGCATCCGTGTTCTTGGTTCGCGGGCGCGAGGCTTTTACGGCGTACAAGCCCGTGGACAAGGGGCCTGTGTTCATGGTACTGATCGAGAAGGCGTTTGGAAAAGAGGTGACCACGCGCACTCTTGATACAGTGGCAAAGTGTGCAGCAGCGTAATCTGAGGCGGGATCAAATATGCCTCAGGGTGACAAAAGCGTTTGCATCACCAATACGCCAAGGACACGCGGGCTGTTCAGCATGCAAAGAGCAATGTGACAGGGTGGGTTTGTCCCGATGAAAATTTTGGAGAAAGGCGCGCGGTGCATGCGCTGGCCTTGCATTACCGAAGTTCGCGCGTGTTTTCGTAAAAATTTTGGCGAAAGGGATAACCCGCCCTGAATCCAACTGACCGGATATAACGGCCAGCCAAGTGACCAACTAGCAAAGGCAAAAGTCAATCCGCCTTAATCCCATTGTCCCGCACCACCTTAGCCCAAATCTCCATCTGCTTGTCAATAAACCCACGAGCGACTTCAGGCGAACCGCCTACGATGTCGATGCCTTGTGCGTCGAGCTTTTTGGCGATGTCGGCGTTCTTGAGGGCTTTGTTGACCTCTTCGTTCATGCGTTTCAAGATTTCGGGTGGGGTTTTGGCGGGGGCGAGGATGGCCCACCAGGCGGGGGCTTCAAAGCCTGCGATGCCGCTCTCGGCCATGGTGGGCACATTGGGCAGATCGGGGCTGCGTTTGCTGGTGGTGACCACCAGGGGGCGCATACGGCCGCTGTCGATGTGCGGCTTGGTCACAAACACCGAGCCAATGGACAGCGGCACATGGCCTGCCACGGCGTCGTTCATCAGCGGGCCGCCGCCTTTGTAGGGGATGTGCTGCCAGTCCAGGCTGTTGTTCTTGCCGATCAGGGCCATGGCCAGATGGCCCAGCGAGCCGCTGCCGATGCTGCCGTAGCTCACGTTCTTTTTGGCTTTAGCCGCGGTCACCACATCGGCAAAGCTTTTAAATTCGCTGCCCACATGGGTGGCCAGCACCATCGGCGCGGTGCCGATCAGGGCGATCGGCTCGAGGTCTTTGCGGGTGTCAAAGCTCATGTTGGCGATCAGTGCCGGGTTGACCGCGTGGGTGTCAAACACCACGGCAAAGGTGTAGCCATCGGCGGCAGCCTGCGCTACCTGCGCGGTGCCAATGGCGCCTGATGCACCGCCTTTGTTCTCCACAATTACGCTCTGGCCCAGCTGCGCCTGCAGTGGGATCGACAAAATGCGTGCAACCTGGTCTACCGAGCCGCCGGGCGGGAAGACGGCCACCAGTTTGATGGGCTGTTTGCTGGGCCAGGCCTGGGCTAGGGCGCTGTGGGGAGCCAGGGCGGTGGCGCTGAGTGCGGCGGCCAGTAGCCAGGAGATTTTCATGGGGTTGTCCTTGTTGTCATGATTTTGAAAGCTCAGATTTTACGGATCCACTTTTGCTGCATCCAGCGGACAAACCCGCGCGCCATGCGGTTGTCGGTGATCATTGATCCGCGCTGCAGCACCTTGGGCGTTTGCGCCAGGTGGAAGCCGTCAAACTTGTCGTTGCTGCCGCCCATGCCTACCAGCGGCCAGTGGCGCCGGGCCGTGGGCGCTGCACCGTCGATGCGCAGGCAGGTGCCGCTGACAAAGGCGGCCGCGGGCGACAGCAGATAGCAGATGGCGCTGGAGACCTCGCTCTCGGTGCCCAGGCGCTGCAGGGGCACGTTTTCGTGGATGCGGCGGATCAGCGGGCTCATGATGGGCGGGTATTTGTCCATGCCGCTGGTGGCGATAAAGCCGGGGGCTACGGCATTGCAGCGCACGGGGGCCCACTCCAGGGCCATCGTCTCGGTGAGCGAGAGCATGCCCGCCCGCGCAGCCCCGCTGTGGCCCATGCCCGGCACAGCGCCCTGAATATCCATGATGATGTTGACCACAGCCCCGCTTTTCTGCGCGCGCATGGCCTGGTTGTAGCACTCGCGCGCCATGAGGAAACCGCCGGTCAGGTTGCTGCGTACCACGGCGTCAAAGCCTTTGGCGCTGATGCGGTGCAAAGGGCTGGGAAACTGCCCACCCGCGTTGTTGACCAGGCCATCAATGCGCCCAAACTGCGCCACGATCTCGCCCACCACGGCTTTGACGCGCTCTTCATCGCGAATGTCGGCTGCATAGCACGCTGCCAAGCCCTGCGCCTGGGCGATCTCAGCCTCCACCGTGCGCAGCTTCTCCAGCGTGCGCCCCACCAGCACCACCTGGGCGCCCAGCGCGGCCAGCTCGTGTGCTGTGCAGCGGCCCATGCCGGAGCCTGCGCCAGTGACTACGATGACCTGGCCCTGGAACAGGCCGGGGCGGAAAATGCTCTGATAGCGCTGGGCTGCGGATAGGCTGGGGGAGGGGGTAGGACTTGGCTGCATAGTGTTGGTTATGGTCGGGTTAGCAGGCTTGGGCAGGTCTGAATCAAGATGGTCGCATGTCTTTCGCGTGCCAGGCCTGAGAGCCTGCAGAATCGGGAAAATAGCGAATGTTGCGCATAAAATTCTGTAACGTGATGTAATCTCCTATTATGGTGCGATCTATAACCCTTCTATACCCCCTGCGCGAGCCAGCGCCCCTGCTGCCAGCCGCGACAGTGCTGCTACTGCGCGATACGCCGCAGGGCATCGAAGTGCTCATGACTCGCCGCTCCCTGAAGGCCAGTTTTGCGCCGGGTGCCTATGTGTTTCCGGGCGGCGGTATTGAAGATGCAGATAGAAAACAGGCGCTAGGCCAATCAAATATCGCGGGAGCAGCTACATATTCGATAGCAAGACGCCCCGGTCAAACGCATATGCGCTGCGCCACGGCACTGGCCGCCATCCGCGAAAGCTTTGAAGAGCTGGGCATTTTGCTGGCCCGCAAAGCGGATGGTGCATGGTGTGGACAGGCGGACGTGGACGCGCTCAGCCGCAGTGCGCCGTTTTATGAGCAGATGCAGGCCAAGGGCTACACCATGGCAGCCAATGAGGTGTATTTTCTGGCCCACTGGATCACCGACCGTGATCTGCCCAAGCGTTTTGATGTGCCTTTTTTGGTGGCGCGCATGCCGCCAGGCCAGGCCCCGTTGGCTGACGATGCCGAGCAGTTTGCGCCCGAATGGGTGCGCCCCGCAGACGCGCTGGCGCGCCATGCCGTGGGCCATTTCTTCATGATTTTTCCTACGGTGCGCACGCTCGAGCGCCTGCAGGCCTACCCGAATGTCGATGCCGTGCTGAGCGCCTGTGCAGGCGACAAGCCGCTGTGGACCAGCTGCCCGCGTGCGGGCCTGCTGGCGGGCAAGGAAGCGCGCTGCATGGAGCACGAAGGGCCGTTTGGCGAGCTGGCCATGGTCTGCCCAGATGGGCAGATCAGGCACACGCTGGACTGGCAGCATGCCAAGCCTGTGCCCCTGCTGCGCCATGTCATGCGCCTGACAGCGCCCAACCCCGGCATGATGACCGGGCCAGGCACCAACACCTATATCGTGGGCACGCCAGACACCGGCTATGTGGTGATTGACCCCGGTCCTAACGACAGTGCGCATATCCGCCGCATCATCGAGGCTACCGAGGGCGACATCAACGCCATCGTCTGCACCCACTCACACCCCGACCATTCGCCTGCAGCCTATCCCCTGCGCGCCATGGTGATGGAGGCGACCAACACCGTGCCAGGCGAGCTGATGGGCGAATATGCCAGCCTGATGTGCCCCGTGCTGGGCCTGCCCAGCGCAGCCACGGCACGCGAGACAGCCCATTTTGAGCCAGACATCACGCTACAGAATTATGAGCTGCTCTCGCAATATTTCAGAGGCTCTGGGGATGAAAATGCACTCCAGATCACCCTGCAGGTGGTGCACACGCCGGGTCACGCGGCCAACCACCTGTGCCTGGTGCTGCAGGAAGATGGCCTGCTCTTTAGCGGCGACCATGTTCTCAACGGCAGCACCACGGTGATCGACCCTCCTGATGGCGACATGACCGACTACCTGGCCTCGCTGGACCTGCTGGCTGCGGCCTGCGATGCGCACACTGTGGACTTCATTCTGCCAGCCCACGGCTATGTGCTGACCCATTGCCTGGGCGCAGACCACAATGGGGGTGCGCGCCGCGCAATTGAGGCCCTGAAGGCGCACCGACTGCAGCGCGAGGCCAAGGTGATTGCTGCCATGCGCGCCAAGCCGGGTGCCAGTGTGCAGGACCTGGTGCCGCTGGCGTATGCCGATGTGTCGCCCCAGCTATGGCCTGTGGCTGCGCGCTCACTGACGGCGCATATGCAGCGCATCGAGGCGCAGGGCCTGCTGGTGGGAGCCTAAGCCAAGGCCTGCGCCATCGCCGCCAGCAGCTGCTCTGCGGGTTGCGCGCCAGAAACACCTACCTTGCGGTTGAAGATAAAAAAGGGCACGCCGCTGATGCCCAGCTCGCGCAGTTGGGCATCCTGCTGCGCAATGCGCTCCAGCGCAGCCGTATCCTGCAAGCGTGCCACCACCGCCTCCACCGGCACGCCACAGCGGGTGGCAATGCCGCCCAGACTGGCATCGTCAGTCAGGTCCGCGCCATCGCAGAAGTATGCGTGCATCAAAGCCTCTTTCACCTGGGGCTGCAGGCCAAACTGCGCCGCCAGATCGACCAGGGCATGGGCCTTGATGGTGTTGGGCTGGCGCGCAATGCTGTCAAAAGCAAACGGGATGTCTACAGCCTCGCCTGCGGTGCGCACGCGCTCATACACCTCGTGGGCAGGGCGGCCGAACTTGCGCTGGACATAGTCCTGGCGCGACATGCCCTCGGCGGGCATATCAGGGTTGAGTTGAAAAGGCAGCCAGCTGAGCGTGGGCGCTGGCGCGTTGGGGTATTGGTCGGCGAACATCTCCAGCGCCTGCTCGAGATGGCGCTTGCCGATATAGCACCAGGGGCAGACGATGTCGCTGGCAATGTCGATATGCAGTTCCATGGGACGTACGCCTACACTTCGCGCTTGAGCGCAGGGAAGAGGATCACATCGCGGATGCTGGGGCTGTCGGTCAGCAGCATCATCAGCCGGTCAATACCAATGCCGCAGCCACCTGTGGGCGGCATGCCGTATTCGAGCGCGCGGACAAAGTCGTGGTCGTAGTACATGGCTTCGTCATCGCCGCTGTCTTTGGCCGCTACTTGCGACTGAAAGCGCGCAGCCTGCTCCTCGGCATCGTTGAGCTCGCTGAAGCCATTGCCAAATTCGCGGCCCGTGATGTAGAGCTCAAAGCGCTCGGTGATCTCGGGGTTTTTGTCGTTGGCACGGGCCAACGGCGAGATTTCGGTGGGGTGCTCGCAGATGAAGGTGGGCTGCCAGAGCTTTTCCTCCACGGTTTCTTCAAAATACAGCACTTGCAGCGACGCCAGGCTGCGGGTAGAGAGCTTGTCAGCATCTTCTTTCATGCCAAGTTTGCGCAGCGCATTGATCAGCCATTCTTTGCTGTCCACGTTGTCGCCGGCTTCGGTATGCTTGACGATGGCATCGCGGATGCTCAGGCGCTCAAAGGGCTGGGCCAGGTCTACGGCCTTGCCGCCATAGCCCAGCTGCAGGCCTCCGGTGGCCTTGATGGCCACATCACGGATCAAAGCCTCGGTGTAGCTCATCAGGTCCTGGTAGTTCCAGTAGGCCGCATAGAACTCCATCATGGTGAATTCGGGGTTATGGCGTACGCTGATGCCTTCGTTACGGAAGTTGCGGTTGATCTCAAACACGCGGTCAAAGCCGCCCACCACCAGGCGCTTGAGGTAGAGCTCGGGCGCGATGCGCAAAAACATCTCCTGGTCCAGCGCATTGTGGTGGGTAGTGAAGGGTTTGGCATTGGCACCCCCGGGGATGGGGTGCAGCATGGGGGTTTCCACCTCAAGAAAACCGTTGTCCACCATGAAATTGCGGATTGAGGTCACGCCCTTGCTGCGCGCGCGAAAGCGCTCGCGTGCCACTTCATCGGTGATCAAATCCACATAACGCTGGCGGTACTTCACCTCCAGGTCTGAAATGCCGTGAAACTTGTCGGGCAGTGGGCGCAGGCTTTTGGTCAGCAGGCGAATGCTGGTGACCTTGATGGTGAGCTCGCCGGTTTTGGTTTTGAACAGCTTGCCCTCGGCGCCAATGATGTCGCCCAGATCCCAGTGTTTAAAAAGCTCGTAAGCTTCTTCGCCAATGGCATCCTTGCTCACATACAGCTGGATGCGGCTTACGCCGCCCAGGCCTGCAGAGCCGTCCTGCACGGTGGCAAAGCTGGCCTTGCCCATCACCCGCTTGAGCATCATGCGGCCGGCCACGCTGGCACTCTGGGCGGCGTCATCGCTGCCGGGCATGTCGACAGCGCCGTATTGGGCGTGCAGTGCTCCAGCCGCGTCGGCAGGCTTGAAATCGTTGGGAAAAGCCACGGGCCCACCGCTGGCCTGCACGCTGCGGATGGCTTGCAGCTTGGAGCGCCGCTCGGCCATCAGTTTGTTTTCGTCTACAGGTTCTGTGGCGGCTGTGGCAGAGCTGGTGGTGGGGTTGGATTGGTTCATAAGGCGCGCAGTTGCGTGGAGCAGGTCTAGGGACAATGGTCTGGACGCAGGGCTGCGTCGCAAAACCCTGTATTTTAGGGGGTTCGCGCTGTGCAGGTCGCCCTAGCGGCCCGAGGCTAAAAAATGCTGCGCGGTCACGCGCAGACCCTCAGCCAGGCTGTGCGGTGGATGCCATTGCAGTAGGCGCTGGGTTTTGGTGATATCTACAGCCAGATTGCCACACAGGCGCTGGGCGATAGCGCCACGACTGGCCAGCGTGAGCGCGGTTTCGAGCCAGCGCGAGGGGACGGGTATCAAGCGGGCAGGGCGCTGCAGCGCGACAGCCAGTTCGCGCAACAGCTCGGTGGTTGACACATCATGGGCGTCACTGGCCAGAAAAGTCTGGTTGGCCGCGGCGGGGTGGGTCAGCGCGGTGGACAGCAGGCTGACCAGATTGTCCAAGCCTATCAGGCTGCGCTGGTTGTGCACGGCGCCCAGAGGCAGAGGCAGGCCGCGCTGGAGCCAGCGCATCAGGGTCAAGAAATTAGCCCGAACTCCTGGGCCATAAACCAGAGGCGGACGAACAATGACCACTTGCAGGCCTGTCTCAGCAGCAATCTGCCGCAAGCCCATCTCGGCTTCGTGTTTGCTGATGCCATAGGGGTCAGCCGGGTTGGCGGCGTCATCTGCATGGAAAGCCTGGCCTGCAATGGTGAATTCGCCATTGACTTTGATGGAGCTTAAAAACACAAATCGTTTGACACCATGCTCAGCCGCCAGACGGGCCAGGCGCAGCGTAGGGACCGTGTTGACAGCGCGGTAGTCAGCCAAGGGATCTACAGACGCATCCTGGACCTGGTGTACGCGGGCGGCAGTGTGCAGCACGGCATCACAGCCCTGCAAAACCGATTGCCAGGCGGCTTGATCATCCAGAGGGGCCTGCAAAGCTTGTGCGGAGGCAGGCAGCAAAGAGGGGGGCAACTGGCCGCGTGACTGCGCTATGACGGACCAGCCAGCGCCAGCTAGGCTTTGCACGGCAGCAGAGCCCACAAATCCGCTGGCGCCCGTGACGATGAGCTTCATCGTGCGACGGCCTCTTGGTAGACCTTGAGGGTTTTGCTGGCAAGCGATGGCAGGGAAAATTCGTCGTTTGCACGTTGCAATGCCTGCTGGCCCAGGCGCTCACGCAGGGGCGCGTCAGCCAGCAGGGTATTGAGGGCCTGCGCCAGTTCGCCGACATCAGAGGGCGTGACGGTCAATCCACTGACGCCGTCCCGGTTGACAAAATCAACCCCATTGTTGAGTTTGGTACTCACCACGGGCTTGGAGCAGGCCATGGCCTCCACCTGCACGATGCCAAAAGCCTCGGCTTGGTTGACAGCAGGCAGACAGAAGATATCGCAGGCCTGGTAGTACGCAGGCAGGTCGGCGTCGCTGATCAAACCAGCAAAATGGATGCGATTCGACGCGGTGGATTGCTGGGCCAGCGCTTTCCACGGCGCACTGAGCGGGCCTTCGCCGCCAATAATAAGCTGCGTCGTCGCGGGCAGAGCATCCATCGCCTTGATCAGCACATCAAAACCTTTGTAGTGCACATGCCGGCCCAGTGCAAATATGCGCTGGCCTGGATACTGCTGCCGCAGCTGGGCTGTTTTGGCGTAGTCGTGGCGGTAGCGCTGCAGGTCAAAGCCATAGGGAATCACATGAAAACGGCTGTGGTCGGCAAGCGCAGACAACATGGGCGAGCTGCTGAAGTGCGCTGGGGTAGAGGCTACTATCGCTTTGGCCTGCCGGACAGCAGAAAGCAGCAAGGGACGGTACAGGCGCAGCATGGTTTTCTGGCGGATGATGTCCGCATGCCAGGTGATCACACGCGGCACACTGGCAGGCAATGCCATGGCGGCCATATGCGACATTGGGTCTGGAAAATGCAGGTGGATCAGGTCAAACTGCCTGGCCCGGTGCAGTGAGCGCGCAGTGCTTATCAGCTGTGGCGACAGGGCAAGGCTGCCGTCAACGTTCCAGCTGGGCGTCCTGATCAAGGGGTAGCCGTGTAGCAGGCCTTGCGACCCGTGCCAGCTGCGGCTGGGCACCAAGTGCACAAAATCCACCTCACCTTTGAGCGACTGGAATAAATGCTCAATATGCGTCTGCATCCCGCCAGGGATTTCGTCAAAAAAGCGGCCGAAACACAGAACTTTAAGCATGGTTATTGAAGCGATAGTAACGCTTATGGTACCATTAGTTCACATGATGAACACATCCTCTCTCGAAGTCAATTTCAAGGCCTTGCAGGTGCTTGAAAAGAGTCCGCAAATCAACCAGCGTGAGCTGGCCGCAGCGTTGGGTGTGAGTCTTGGCAAAGCCAACTATTGCATCAAGGCCTTGCTTGCCAAGGGTCAAATCAAAGTTCAGAACTTTAAGAACAGTCAAAACAAACTGGCTTATGCCTATGTACTGACACCTGTAGGTATTGCAGCAAGAGCAGATTTAACCCTGCAATTCCTGCAGGTCAAGTTAGCCGAGTACGAGCGACTGAAGGCGGACATCGAGAAACTGAAACTGCAGGTTGAAAATATCTCTGCCAACGCAAGAAGCAAATGACTATCGTGAATTCTTGCATCAACCCAGATACGGTTTTCAGGCAGGATGTCCTGCCGCAGTGCCTGGCTGAATAGAGCAATCGACGTGACTCAGCCAATCGTTCGCATGGGCGACTCACTTTTGCTTATCACTGGAGCAAAAGTATGGGTAACAGCGCTGTCAATACTGGTGGTTCCGTTATACCTGCGTTATCTTGGCCTGGAGGCTTTCGGCATCATTGGTTTTTTTGCCGCATTGCAAGCAGCCATGGTGGTTTTTGACTTGGGATTGAGCGCAACTCTGACCAAAAAATTGGCGCAATTGAATAACAGCGAAACTGAAATCCGCAGTGCAAGAGACCTGATGCGCAGCGCAGAAACCATCTATGCGGTGGTGGCACTGGTGGTGGTTGTATTGTTGGTGATTCTTTCCCAGACATTAAGCTCGCACTGGTCACTGAAGGATATCAAGGGTGAAGTCAACATCACTACATTGGTGCTTTTGGCGGCAAGCTCGCTGGCGATGCTTTGGCCAACTGCTTTGTATTCCGCTGCTTTGAGTGGGTTGAATCAACTTAAGATATTGTCGATTGCATTGTCTGTGTCTGCCCTGCTGCGCGTGAGCATTGCTGTATTTATTGCATACAAGACCTCAAATTTGACATATTTTTTCGCAGCGCAGCTGATAGGTGCCACATTGCAGACCGTGTGGTTGAGGCACTTGGCTTGGGTGCGTTTGACTCTACGCGGTCACCGCCCTGTATTTTCCATGCAGGCAATCGCACATTCGGCGAACTTTACCGGGGATATGGCTGTGATTGCGGTGTTCAGCATTGCGCTAACCCAGGGCGACAAGCTGTTGCTGAGTCAGCGCTTGAGTCTGGCAGATTTCGGCGTGTATTCGTTGGCAGCTACGGCCGCATCGGGCCTGTATGTTCTTTCTACTCCCTTTTTTTCGGTCATCTTTCCCTACTTTGCCAGACTGAGAGCATTATCAGATGACAAATCCATGGGACTTGCCTACCGCCGAGCAAGCGAATTGATGGCCTGCGGTCTTTTGCCCTTGGCTGCAGTGCTGGTGGTGTTTCCGTATGAGGTGCTGTGGATGTGGTCTGCGAACGCGCAGGTAAGTCAGCGTGCAGCACAGGTATTGATGCTTCTTGCAGCTGGCACGGCCATCAATGGATTGCTTTTGACTCCGTATGCTTATCAAATAGCCCTTGGTAAAACCAGATTGTCGCTTTGGATGAGTGGGGCCGCATTGGCAGTGACAATGCCTGCCTTGTGGCTCTTGTCCGCAGCATATGGAACAGTGGGTGCTGCCAGCGTTTGGTTTGGAGTCAATACAGGCTTGCTGCTGGTATGGCCCTATTGCATGCACCAGACTGTATTGAAGGAACATCGATTATGGTGGTATGGGCGTGCTGTGGCAGTTCCCATATTCGTCAGTCTGGGGCTGACGGTGCTGTTTGCGTATCTGCT
Organism: Polaromonas sp.; assembly: GCA_013297865.1. Lineage (GTDB taxonomy): Bacteria > Pseudomonadota > Gammaproteobacteria > Burkholderiales > Burkholderiaceae_C > JAAFIP01. The sequence continues at coordinate 269,226 of JAAFIP010000002.1, forward strand.
GCCTGATACGCTGCCGCGTCCACTGATGCTGCTGGTGTTTGCCGGAGTAGTGTTGGCAAATTTCTTTGTATTGCTGTGTTTATTGCCTTTTGCGAGAGAATCAATTGCTGAAAATTTTGCCCGCAGGAATATTTTCAGTAAAAAGGTGTGAAGCACGCCAATACAAATTTTTGATGTGATTTGATGAGTTACCTCTGCCAGAATACTAATGTCTATTGGAGAAAATAAAGTGTTTATCAGTTATGCGCAGAATCTGGAAGATGTCATGCTGTCAAGGGTATTTGCGGCAAAAACCGACGGTTTTTACGTTGATGTAGGAGCATGGGATCCAGATAAGGACTCGGTCACAAAAGCTTTTTATGAAAAGGGCTGGTCGGGAGTTAATGTGGAGCCTGGTCACTACAACTGGCAACGCCTCGTAAAGGCACGAACAAGAGACATCAATCTGCAAGTTGCAGTCAGCGATCACGAGGGGCAGGCTAAATTTCTCGAAGTCGCTGGCAGCGGTTTGTCCAGTCTGGAGGATGGAGTGGAATCAACTTTGGACAGCTATGGTTTAAAAGGGCGTGAGAAGCTAGTCACATTAACCACATTAGCCAAAATTTTTGAACAACACTGCCAAGCCAAACAGGTAGACTTCCTGAAAATTGATGTCGAGGGGCACGAGGACGCAGTGATTAAAGGGATGAATTGGAGTCGTTTCAGACCAGTCGTCGTGCTGATAGAAGCGACAGTTGCTGAAACCGGTGAACCCAACTGGGCTCAATGGGAAGAGATTTTGCTTCAATCAAATTACCATTTCGCTTGGTTTGACGGGCTGAACCGTTTTTATGTTCGGTCAGAAAATCAAGAACTTTTGGCGCAGTTCAACAAACCACCCTGTGTATTTGATGAATTTCGTTTGCATAGAACGCACAGCCTGGTCCTCGCGCAATCAACAGCCATTAGACTGGCACTGGACCGATTCTTACCGCATTCTGTAGTGGGCATTCTTCGCAACTCGTACAGATGGGCACGTCGTATAGTGAGCCGATAAGCGCCAGCATGTTCTTGCAAGCGCCAATAGGCGATGCGCTAAACTTGACAGTTGATCTGATCCTCGTGCCCAACGAGCCAGGTGCATGCTGGTTCCCAAGCATCAAACAACGGATGGAGTAAAAAAATGACAACTTTAAAACGCATATTGAAAGAAATTTCTTTGGCTTTGCGAGGCAAGCCGGATCCAAGGGACTTGTACGTCGCTGCGCGAGACCTTGGTGTCATGCACTTGAATATCAAGCATTTTGGTTACCATCTTGCCCGTCAGCTGGAAGGAAAACTCCAAGGGGTCGACTGTGCATCTGAGCCTCAGCAACACAACCTGGTGAGTAAAGCAACTACGCAAGATGATATGGAATCTGCCTGGTTTGCGTATTGGTGCAAACAACTGAAAATTGCCCCTATTTATCACCGCAAGCTCTGGGAATATGCTTTCCTGCTTCAATGTTTGCATGATCAGGGTCTGTTGCGCGAGGGAGTCAAAGCCATGGGCTTTGGTTGTGGCGAAGAGCCTATGGCTTCGTATTTCGCCTCGCATGGAATGGATGTTCTGGTTACTGATCTGGATCCGGTCCAGGTGGCAGGCAAGGGCTGGGCTGAAACCCAGCAGCATGCCAAGTCCATAGAGATGGCTTTTCGTGCAGACTTGGTAAGCAGGGAAGTCTTTGATGCCAAAGTCAAGCATCAGTTTGTCGACATGAATGCGATTCCAAACCAACCGTCTAATTTCGATATGTGCTGGTCTATCTGCGCGATGGAGCATTTGGGAAACATTGAGTTGGGTTTGTCTTTTGTGGAAAACTCGTTGAAGGTGTTGAAACCCGGCGGTATAGCGATCCACACTACTGAATTTAACTATTTATCCGATAACGATACGCGTGAGAGTGGTGAAACAGTACTGTTTTTGCGTAAGCATTTCGAGGCCCTTGCCCAGCGTCTGGCCGCTTCGGGGCACGAGTTGCTGGGTCCGGATTTTTCAACTGGAACGGGTGTACTGGATGATTTTATTGACGTACCGCCCTACGGCTATGAAACAAAAGGGTGGCTGATCAACGACCAAACACCGCATATGAGATCGAAATTCCCTGCGCACCTCAAGCTCTCTGTCGCGGGTTATGCGTCTACCTGCTTTGGTTTGATAGTGCGCAAGCGTAAAACTTGAACAAGACTTGCAATCTGGCGTTGAGTTTTCGCGATCTAGCCCGAGATATGTCAAGCATGGAGAAAGCAGCATGAGCAAGCCAATACGCATAGCTCTGGGTGCGACTGTGTTGGCACGAGGCATGGCTTCAGATGGGCATTTGGATGGCATTGGGGTATACACTCGCGAACTGCTGCGTACCTTGACACAGACCGGGTCTGAATTGGATGTATCGCCAGTGGTCTTTGGCAATAAGGCTATGCATATCGGTGACCGCACTGCCAGTGCACTGCCCTTGAGTTTTGAGGCGAGTAGTGCAATAGCCTATCTGACGCACATGAGTACGCCTGGTGCTGATCGCATACATCGTGAAGCAGACTTGTTTCACGCACCTGATCACTGCATACCGCGGTTTCGTAAAACTCCTGTAGTAGCCAGCATCATGGATGTCATACCACTTACAAAACCAGAATTTGCCAGATCTACATTACGCAGAGTCAAAAGCACGGTGTTTGCTCATCTGGCTTGCAAGGCACAGCATATTGTCACCATCTCTGAATATTCTGCTATGGAGATTGAGCAGGTGCTTGGTATTCCGAGGCAGCGTATCACGGTAACGCCATTGGGCGTGAATAGCCGCTACTTTGAACATGCAACGCCCGCCGCGCGTGTGGACTTGCTCAATCGCTATGCATTAAGCAAACCCTATTTTCTGTTTGTGGGCACCTTGCAAGCACGCAAAAACGTGGAGCGTATTGTTAATGCATATGAACGATTGCCAGTAGGCGTGCAAGATGCCTTTGATTTGGTGATTGCAGGGCGTGCGAGACCTGATATGGTGGGCCTGACAGATCGATTATTGCGGGCGCGCAGTCAGGGCTGCGTCAAATGGATTCAGTATGTGCCAGATGCTGACTTACCGATACTGATGCAGTCTGCCACGTCACTGGTGTTTCCCTCGCTCTATGAAGGTTTTGGATTGCCCGTGTTGGAGGCTTTTGCGTCCCGCACGCCGGTAATTACCTCCAACACAACGTCATTGCCTGAAGTAGCTGGTGGAGCGGCAATTCTGGTCAATCCGATGGCTGTCGAAGAGATATCTGATGCCATGCAACGTGTTGCGCAGCCTGCAGAACAATTGAATCAAATGGTCGAGCGTGCTTATGCCAGGGCCAGGCAGTTTACTTGGGAGAGCACGGCAGCATTAACGCTAGCTGCATACCGCTGCGTAGTGGCCTGATTGTTTGAAAATCGACAGAAAGCAATTCTCGGCGCTAAGTATTTTGCTCGGGGCTGTATTCGACCACATATTGTCTCAATTGGGTTTGCACGTCGGCCGTGGAGGCCGAGGCAGAAAGCCCCAGTAGCCTAGTGATTTGTGCAGAGAGCTCTGGCCACAAGGTGTAATGTTCTTGGGCGCGCCAGATCTTTGGATGGCTGGTCTTTTGCGGATTGGTGCCAATCAACAGTTCTTCATAGAGTTTTTCACCTGGCCGCAAGCCGGTAATTTCTATCTTTATGTCCCCTTCGGGATGGACTGTATCCCGAACTGTCATGCCGGAGAGCTTGATCATCATATGTGCGAGATCTATGATTTTGACAGGCTCTCCCATATCCAACACAAATACCTCTGCAGATTCAGATCGTGCTGTCGTTATGGCGCTGGCCTGAATCACTAGCTGAGCTGCTTCAGGTATGGTCATGAAGTAGCGTGTCACGTCCATGTGGGTTACAGAAACGGGCCCACCATGCTGTATTTGCTGCCTGAACTTAGGAACCACTGAGCCAGAAGAACCTAAGACATTGCCAAAGCGGACCATGCACAATTTGGTGGTTTTTCCTTGTGCAATAGCCTCATGTGCCAATGCCTGCAGAATCATCTCAGCCAAACGCTTGGTTGCCCCCATCACATTGGTCGGACGTACTGCCTTGTCGGTGCTGATCAGCACCATCGTCGGCACATTGCATGCAATGGCGGTCTGGGCCACATTGAGCGTACCCAGTACATTGTTTTGAATGCCTGCGACTGGGTTGCTTTCAACCAGAGGCACATGTTTGTAGGCGGCAGCGTGGTAAATGGTATCTGGTCGCCAGGCGGCAATGATTTCATGCACGCGAGCCTTGTCTTGCACCGAGGCCAATAGGGGCACCAGGTGGATGGGCGGCCCCGGCATCTTTGCTGCCAGGCTTTGCAAGTCTTCCAGTATGGTGTACAGGGCAAACTCGCTGAGTTCAACAAGTACGAGGGTGGTGGGTTGAATTTTTAAGATTTGACGGCTGAGTTCGCTGCCTATGGAGCCACCTGCACCCGTGACCAAAACCACTTTTCCCAGAATATTCTTGCGCATGAGTTCCGGATCGGGCTCCACCGCGTCCCGGCCCAGCAGGTCTTCAATGTCCAGCTCGCGCAGATCGCTTGCCTGTATGCGCCCATGGGCCAGGTCGGAGAGTGTGGGCAGGGTGCGCACGGCAACTCTGACAGCGCTCATGGCTTTCAATATCTCATTGCGGCGCTGGCGTGTGATGGATGGCAGAGCCAGCAGTACATCACGCACTTGCAAGCGTTCAACCACTTTGGCCAGATCATGGGGGTTGTATACGTCGATGCCTTTGAGCTGCCCACGATGCAAGCTGGGGTTATCGTCCAGAAAACCGACGACACGCAAGTCTTCACTTCGGGACAAAGAAGACGCCAGGGCCAGACCTGAGTCGCCAGCGCCATAAATCAGCACATTGCCTGCGGTGGCGGAGCGTAATTGGGCCACATAAGGCTCGCCCAAAAGATGGCGCGCAATCAAACGCACTGCGCCCACAGTCAGCAGCAGTAATGCAGGCTGTAGCAGACCGATGGTTCGGGGCACATCTGCAAAACCGATGGCTGTAAAAATAGCGCTGAACATCAGGGCGTAGATGCCTACGGCTCTGGCAACGGCCTCCAATGCTTCGCGCCCTGCAAAGCGAAAGATGGCACGGTAGAGACCGAAAACCACAAACAAAGGTATGGCCAGCAGCGGCGCAGCTGTGACGGCCAGCCATTGGTTGCCCTGGATAGTGACCCAGGTTTCATATCGCAGGCACAGGGCCAACCAAACGGTCAATACACACAGGCAAACGTCTACACACAGCGCCAGCAGGCGTTTGGCCGTGCGTGGCAGCGCCAGCATGGTGTGTGTGAAAGAGGGACGTAGCATGGTGTAGGTTTGAGTTTAATGCGCGATACCTTCGCGTCTCCAGACTTGGGTAAACGTTCTCCACAAAATATGCATGTCAAGCCTGAGCGATTGGCGATGCACATACTCCTCATCAAAACGTACTTTGTCGGCGATGGACAATTCATCACGGCCATTGATCTGCGCCCAACCAGTCAACCCTGGTACCAGTGCATCTACACCGCGCTCGGTGCGCAGTGCAATCAGATCGTCCTGGTTGAACAGCGCCGGCCGTGGGCCTACAAAGCTCATATGGCCCGTGAGAATGCTCCAAAGCTGCGGCACTTCGTCCAGACTGGTTTTGCGCAGAAAGGGGCCTATGGGGGTGAGGTATTGATCAGGGTTGGTCAGCAAATGCGTGGCTACCGCTGGGGTATCGGTGCGCATACTACGAAACTTGGGCATATTGAAGAGGCGGTTGTGTTGCCCCACACGTTCAGACCAGTAAAGTACCGGCCCGCGGGAGCTGAGTTTGATGGCGATGGCAATGAGGCATAGCGGCAAGGCCAGCAAAGCCAGCAAGGTGAACGCCATACCGAAGTCAAACAGTCTTTTCACATTAAATAAGGCCACAGACCAATGAAATATCGCGGGAACAGCTACTAAATATATAGCAAATGCAACTCAATAAGCAACCTGTATCGCACTATACCAAACCGAATTTTTCCAGCATATCGCTGACCAGTTCGAGGCGTATGACCGGATTGTCCAGTTCGAGCATTCTTTGCTTGATGGGCAAGGGGATGGGTAGCAGCTCGCACCAACGATTGGCTATCCAGCCACAGTCATTCCATGCTTCGGCGCTAGCCTCCAGCTGCGAGCTGCCTACCTGCGGCGGCAGACTGCTTATCACCTTGCGCAGGATCGCTGCACAGGACTCCAGCTCAGGAGGTAATTGCACCGACATGTCGGGTTCGAGATGTTCTACGTCGGCCACCCACAGCCCATGTTTAAGCCGCTCTCTGCGCGTAATGCGGTAGCGCTGAGCGCCCACGCACTGCACAACTTTGAGACCCGGTTGGGGTGAGGCGTGGTGGGTGATATTCGCCAGGGTGCCCACATTGGCAAAAGCTTCCTGTCCTTGCGGCACTTGCACTTCAGCGCCTTCTGTCAGCGCGATAACCCCAAAAGGCGCGCCAGCCTGAATGCATTTGCTGATCATGTCAAGGTAGCGCACCTCAAAAATGCGCAAGGGCAGCGCACCTTGTGGAAAAAGCACGGTGCCCAGCGGAAACAGTGGCAGTGAGTTGAGAACCACAATAGAAAGATTTTGCTGCAGATGATGGATCAGGCCACAGCGTCAGCAGGCTGGCGCAACAGCATGGCCAAGCTGGACGAGAGCTTATGGCGCAACTCCCTGCGGTCACAGATGAAATCTACGGCGCCTTTTTGCAGCAGAAACTCGGCACGTTGGAAGCCTTCGGGCAGTTTCTCGCGCACGGTACTTTCGATGACCCGCGGGCCTGCGAAGCCTATCAAAGCCTTGGGTTCTGCAATGACGATATCGCCGACAAACGCAAAACCTGCGCTGACTCCGCCCATAGTAGGGTCGGTCAGCACACTGATGTAAGGCAGACCCTTCTTGGCCAGGCGTGTCAATGCCGCATTCGTCTTGGCCATTTGCATCAGGGACAGCAGGCCCTCCTGCATGCGAGCGCCGCCAGTGGCAGTGAAGCAGATAAAAGGGACTTTTTGCGCCATCGCCGCTTCGACGCCGCGCACGAAACGCTCGCCCACGACCGAGCCCATGGAGCCGCCCATGAAATCAAACTCAAAACAGGCCACCACCACTTCAATGCTATGGATAGCCCCACCCATGACGATCAGGGCATCGGTCTCCCCCGTGTTCTCCAAGGCTTCCTTCAAACGTTCTGGATATTTGCGGCTGTCTTTGAATTTGAGTGCATCCACAGGAATGACTTCCTGGCCAATTTCATAGCGGCCTTCTGCATCGAGCAGTCCGTTCAGGCGAGCCCGTGCACCAATGCGATGGTGGTGGCTGCATTTGGGACAGACGTTGAGGTTTTGCTCCAGGTCCGTTTTGTACAGCACGGTGTCACAGCTGGGGCATTTGATCCACAAGCCTTCCGGCACCTGCCTGCGCTCGGTAGGGTCGGTGGGTTCAATTTTGGAAGGCAGGAGTTTTTCTAACCAAGACATAGCGTTTCCTTTGGAATCAAGAGTCCAGCGCAGCACGGATGCCACGTAAAAAGTCAGCAGCTACAGCGCACACTTTTTCGTGCGGCTGGTCTTCGATCAACTGGATGAGTCTACTGCCAATCACTACCGCGTCGCTGACCGCGCCGATGGCTTTGGCGGTGGCAGCGTCCCGGATGCCGAAACCCACACCCACAGGGATTTTGACATGCTGTTTGATGCGCGGAATGGCCAAGGCCACGGCGCTGGCATCCAAAGCCCCTGAACCTGTGACCCCCTTGAGCGAGACATAGTAGACATAACCGCTGGCCAGACGCCCCACCAAAGCCATGCGCTCCGGTGTAGACGTAGGTGCCAGCAGGAAGATCAGATCCATCTTGTGGGCACGCAGCTTGGCAGCGAAATCCTCGCACTCCTCGGGCGGATAGTCCACCACCAGCACGCCGTCCACCCCTGCGGCTGAGGCATCGCGCACGAAGGCATCTGCCCCGTGTTTGAGGTCATAGCGCTCGATCGGATTGGCATAGCCCATCAGTACGATGGGCGTGGTGCTGTCTTTGCTGCGGAAATTTCTGACCATCTCCAACACCTGGCTGGTGCCAATCCCCAAACCAAGGGCTTTTTCGCCAGCCTTCTGGATCACCGGGCCATCGGCCATCGGGTCACTGAAAGGAACGCCCAGTTCGATAATGTCCGCACCCGCGCCCACCATGGCATGCATCAGTTCAGGTGTGATGTTGGCGTAGGGAAAGCCGGCCGTCACATACGGGATCAAAGCCTTGCGGCCTTGGGATTGAAGGGCTTCCAGGGTAGTTTGGATGCGGCTCATTTGACCACCTTGATGGTTTGCTCTGCACCTTTGACCGACTGACCCCGACACGATGGTCTGCAGTAGAAGTCTGCATTGCTCAAATCCGCCACGGTGCCGATGTCCTTGTCCCCACGGCCCGAGAGATTCACCAAAATGCTTTGATCGCTGCGCATGGTTTTGGCCATCTTCATGGCGTGCGCCACCGCATGGCTGGACTCGAGCGCGGGAATGATGCCTTCGGTGCGACAGACATAGTGGAACGCATCCAGCGCTTCTGTGTCCGTGATGCCGACATATTCTGCTCGGCCAATATCGTGCAGCCATGCATGCTCTGGTCCCACACCCGGATAGTCAAGGCCCGCGCTGATGGAGTGGGTTTCAGTGATCTGGCCGTTGTCGTCTTGCAGCAGATAGGTGCGGTTGCCATGCAGCACGCCGGGGCTGCCGCGCGTGATGGACGCGCTGTGCTTACCGCTGTCCAGACCTTCGCCAGCGGCTTCCACGCCGATCAAACGGGTTTTTTCATGCGCGATGTAGGGGTAGAAAATGCCCATGGCATTGCTGCCACCGCCCACGCAGGCCACCACAGCATCGGGCTGCCTGTCGGCGCCCAGATACGAAGGCATTTGGGTCAGGCATTCTTCGCCAATCACGCTTTGAAAATCGCGCACCATCATAGGATAGGGATGTGGTCCTGCTACGGTGCCGATGATGTAGAAAGTGTTGTCCACATTGGCCACCCAGTCGCGCATGGCTTCATTCAGTGCGTCTTTGAGTGTTCTGCTGCCCGATTCCACCGGCACGACGGTCGCACCCAGCAGCTTCATGCGGTACACGTTGGGGCTTTGGCGGGCTACATCTACACTGCCCATGTACACCACACACTCCAGACCGTAGCGCGCACAGATGGTGGCGGTGGCCACGCCGTGCTGGCCCGCGCCTGTTTCGGCAATCACGCGGGGTTTGCCCATGCGTTTGGCCAAAAGGGCCTGGCCAATGGTGTTGTTGATTTTGTGGGCGCCCGTGTGATTGAGGTCTTCGCGTTTGAAGTAAATCTGCGCGCCGCCCATCTCGCGGCTGGTGCGGGCCGCGTGGTAGATCGGGGAGGGGCGGCCTACAAAGTGGGCCAACTCATACTTGAATTCACGGATGAATTCGGGGTCTTTTTGGTAATGTGCGTAGGCTTCGCGCAGCTCATTGATGGCATGCGTCAGGGTTTCGGAGACAAAGCTGCCGCCGTATTTGCCAAAGTGGCCACGGGTATCGGGTTGTGTGTAATTCATGGTGTGTCAATAAGGGCCAGCCATAGTTTGGATGGTTGGGCCCTGCGAAATTAGGGGTTGGCAAGTAGTTCATCTGCGCGTCGGACTGCTGCGATGAACTGGATGATCTTGTCGGGGTCCTTGATGCCTTTGGCAGTCTCCACCCCCGAGCTCACGTCAACGGCCCAGGGCCGCACTTGCACCATGCCATCGATCACGTTTGCAGGCGTCAATCCACCAGACAAAACGAGGCGAGAGCTTGCGTTTAGTTGAGGATGTGACCAATTGATTGCGTTCCAGTTAAATGTTTTGCCACTGCCGCCAAACCCCTCTGTATGGGCGTCTACCAATATGGCTTGGGCGTCAGCAAAGTCCTGACTGAATTTTACCAAGTCAAAGCCCTCAGCACCATCCAGGGGTATACGGGCTGCGCGCAAGTATGGCAGTCCCGCCTGCTGGCAATCCCGAGGTGTTTCATCCCCATGAAATTGGCATACAGCCCTTTGGTTAATCGCGTGGGCAGCTATGATATTTGTAGTGCTTTCATTCACGAAAAGCAGCACCGGTGTTACAAATGCGGGCAGGCGGCGCGACAGCTGGGCTGCGCGTTCAGCGCTGACATAGCGCGCACTGGGCGGATACAGCACAAAACCGATGGCGTCAGCTCCCGCCCGGACGGCTGCGTCAACGTCCTGTTCGCGTGTCAGGCCGCAGATCTTGATTCGGGTTCGGTGCTTGTTCATGGCAGCCAATCATACGCTGGCGTCCGTTCGGGCAAGCCCCAGTGGGCTTCATAGACAGGCCCCAGAAAATACAGACCGTCAGGTGAAAAAGTGGGCGCGGCTTCCTTGCGACTGCGTGCTGCCAGCACCTGCTGCATCCACTGTGGGGGGTATTTCTCCTGACCCACAGCGATCAGGCAACCCATGATGTTGCGGATCATGTGGTGCAAAAATGCATTGGCTTCAAACTCAAAGCGCCAGTACGGGCCATGCTGGCTGATGTGTATGTCACGCATCGTCTTGACGGGGCTCAAGGCCTGGCATTGTGCGGCCCGAAACGAGGAAAAATCGTTCTCCCCCAGCAAATACTGCGCAGCCTGGAGCATGGGCGCAAGCGACAGCGGGTGGTGTACCCAGCCCACACGGCCCGCCTCCAGGCTGGGGCGCACCGCTGACTGCAGCAGCACATAGGCATAGCGGCGCGCCATGGCACTGCCCCGGCTGTGAAACTGCGCTGGCACCTCTTTGGCCCATTGCACGGCGATATCCTGGGGCAGGTAGCTGTTGGGGCCGCGCACCCAGGAGGACTCTTCGCGCTGCAGTGGGGTGTCAAAGTGCACCACCTGCATGGCGCCGTGCACGCCTGTATCGGTGCGGCCTGCGCACAGCGTCACCACGCGCTCCCCTTTGCGCAAACCACAAAAAGCCGCTAATGCGGCTTCAAGTTTGTCCTGGATGGTGTTACCTTCAGGTTGACTTTGCCAGCCAAGATAGCCTTGGCCTGAATAGCTCAGTCCCAGTGCGATACGTGGCACTGCACTAGCTCAGATCCGCCACCATGCGCTGCGCACGTGCCTTGAGCTCGCCAGTGGCTTCGGCAGCTACTTCCTGTGCCAAAGAGCGCGCACCGTCGTCGTCGCCGATTTCGCGGAATTCCTGTGCCAGAGCCAGCTTGGTTTCCAGCGGGTCACCGGACAGGCCCGCTTCCACCGCTTGAGAAGCTGCGCTTGCCGAGGCTGAAGGCTTCAAATCAAGCGATAGATCGCCTAAATCGAACTCCAGGGAATTGAGCGGCTCTGCAGCGGCAGGTGCAGTAATGGCCATGGGAGCCGTTGGTGCGGAAGTTGCCATCGGCGCGGGGCTGAAGTTCAGGCCGCTGGCAAAAGATGCCATGTCGGGCGCGGACAGCTTGACCGCATCGCCGCTGGACAGGTTCATGTCGGGCAATTCCAGTGCGTCAAACTCCAGGTCGACCGGCTGCTCCACAGGCTGCTGGGCACGGATGGCCGAGGTGGATTGCACGTGGATAGGCGAGGTGGTGGAGTAGTTGCTGTTGTCAGGGGCAGGAGGCGCCTGCACCAGGTCGTCACTGGCAGAAAAATCCAGGTCCAGATCAAAATCTACATTGGGATCAGCAGGCATTTGCGCTTGCACCGGCTGGGGAATGGTGGTGCCTCCAAAGGCTGAAGCGGCTGCTGCTGCCGCGCCCAGGCCCAGACCCATACCTGCCATAGCCATGCCGCCACCGGCACCTGATGGCTGGTAGAGCGGGTTGGCAGGATCGAGCTCGCGCCCCAGGGCGCAGGCGCTCTCCCATTCACTGCCCTGGCCTTTGGTGACATTGAATGCCTCTTTGGCAACCGTTTCAAAAGCCTTGGCATCACGCCGCTTGGCATAAATCTCCAGCAGTTTGGAATGCACGGCAATGCGCGAAGGATTGGTGCGCAAGGCTTCCTTGAGAATTTCTTCAGCCTGCAGATCACGGCCATAGGCCAAGTACACATCGGCTTCGGCCACCGGGTCCACATCGCCTGCTGCGTCGAGCTGGCTGGGTGAGTACACCATCGAGGAAGAGCCCGCGCCGTTGCCGCTGGCGGCATCGTTGGTATCCACGCGTTGACCCCCTGAGGCGCCAAAGAAGGAGTCGGGCTGCAGGCGGCTTTCCAGGAACGAGCTGTCCACTTGGGAAGCGTTTTTGCGTTGACGCAGGCGATACAGGCCAAACCCGGCCAGCAGGGCCAGCAGGCCGCCAGCAGCAGGCAAAGTGACAGGGTTGTCCAGCAAACCGTCTACAAAGCCTGGCTCAGGTACGGGTGGCGTGGGTGCTTTGGCTACTGTGGGCGCAGGCTTGGGCGGCTCAACCGGGGCGGGTGTGACGCTGGCTACAGCGGTGGCTGTGGTGCTTGTGCTGGCAGTGCTGGTTGCTGCGGCAGTCACTGATGCGGTGGGGGTAGCTGCTGCAACCACAGGTGATGCAGGCGCTGAAGCTGCTGCTGCGGGGGCAGCGGCAGTCACTGTTTTGCTGGCGGTGCCAGCAGTGGCTGTAGCGGAGCTGGACACTGCAATGCCTGCGCCTGCCGCACTGGCGGCGCCTGACGGGGCTGCATTAGCGGTAGGCTTGGCCGCAGTGGCCGTGCTGTCCAGCTTGGTCAGGTCCTGGATATTTTTGGATAGCTCAGCTGTGCGCGCTGCGGCGTCTTTGGCCTGTTTTTCCTTGGCAATCGCCTCTTCCTTGCCGGCCTTGGCTGCCGAGGCTGTGCCGGCTGCGGCTACTGCGCCTTTGGACAGCGTGAGCTTGTCGGGTGCCGTGGCAGCGGGTTTGCGCTCTTCGACATTGGCCTGCACGGTGCCGGTTGCTTTGCGTCCAGCGCTGGGGGCTGCGGCGGCAGGTGCGCCCTGGGCCAGGCGACGGCGGAAGTCGCCAAAATCCTTGCTTTGTGCGCTGATGATCTGACGGGCTTCTGCCTCAGAGGTACCGCCCGCAGTGGCCGCGGTAGGCATATCGAGCACAGCGCCTTTTTTCAGGCGGTTGACGTTGCCTTCGATGAAAGCGTCTGGGTTGGCGTTGAGCATGGCCACCAGCATCTGGTCCAGCGAGATGCCTTGCGGTTTGTAGCGTACAGCCAGTTGCGTGGCCGTATTGCCTGCCTTGACGGTGACGCTGCCAGGTTTAGCGGGGGCTGCTGGTGCAGCAGGCGCAGCAGCAGCTCTGGGAGCTGGCGCAGGGCGAGGGGCAGCAGGGGCGCGGCTGGGTGCGGCTTGGGCGATGGAAGGCGCAGGCGCTGCAGTGCGGGGCGCCACTGCGGTGCTTGGTGTTACCGAGCTTACGCTGGGCGCAGTAATCGGCGCAGGGGCCGATTGGGCGCGCACATTCGGCGGGTCAAACAGCATGGTGTAGTCACGCACGATGCGGCCTGACGACCAGTTGGCCTCCAAAATGAGGTCTACGAAGGGCTCGTTGATGGGCCTGTCACTGGTCAGGCGAAGAAAAGATCTGCCGTCGGGCCGACGCTGCAGGCTGAGCGTCGCACTGCCCAGGGCGGGGTTGTATTCCAGTCCAGCGGCTTTGAAGGCTTCAGGGTTGGCGATGCTGGCCTTCAGGCTGGCAGCTTCTTCGGCATTGATGTCTGGTACGTCTATCTCGGCGCGCAGCGGCTCTCCGATAGCGGACTGGACATTGACACGGCCCAGGGCCAAAGCATGGGCATCCATGGCCGACAGGCCTAGAACCAAAGACAAAGCGGCGGCTGCCACCGGTGTCCGCCAAGTGGACAAGCGATGGAAGGCAGAGGAAATCTCTAAAACGGGGTTGAACGGCTGTCCAACGGATGAATTCTTTATGGTTTTGCGCACAAAAGCCTCGACACATATTTGTGAAAAACGACGTTAACATCAACACGTTAGCTTGACAAGCTAAGACAAGGTTTAAGTTTGGATACCACGGGTTTGCCCCCCGTTACATTTAGACTTTGTTGCCAAAGGACAACGCATCGTAACGTGTTGTTACGATGCGTTGGCGAATACTAACTTAGTTTTAACCAGCCCGTATTGCTAGTCAAGCAAGATGCGCAGCATGCGGCGCAGTGGCTCGGCAGCGCCCCACAGCAACTGGTCACCGATCGTGAACGCGCCCACATACTCTGGCCCCATGGCCATTTTGCGGATGCGGCCCACGGGAATGGTCATCGTGCCGGTCACCGACACGGGCGTCAGGTCCTTCAAAGTCGCTTCTTTGGTATTGGGCACCACTTTGACCCATTGGTTGTCGGCCGCGATCATGGCCTCAATATCAGCCAGTGGCACGTCTTTTTTCAGCTTGAAGGTCAACGCCTGGCTGTGGCAGCGCATGGCACCCACGCGGATGCAAAAGCCGTCGACTGGCACAGCAGCCGTGCCAAAACCTGCGCCCATGCCCATGATCTTGTTGGTCTCTGCGCCGCCTTTCCATTCTTCCTTGCTCATGCCATCGCCCAAGTCTTTGTCGATCCAGGGGATGATGCTGCCGCCCAGCGGCACGCCAAAGTTGGCCACTTCGTCGCCTGCGTAAGCGCGCTGCTTGGCCGCCACGCGGCGGTCGATCTCCAAAATGGCTGATTTCGGGTCGTCCAACAAGCTTTTTACCTCAGCATTGAGCGAGCCATATTGGGTGAGCAGCTCGCGCATGTGCTGCGCGCCGCCGCCCGAGGCTGCCTGGTAGGTCATGGTGCTCATCCACTCGACCAGACCGGCCTTGTATAGCGCGCCCACGCCCATCAGCATGCAGCTGACCGTGCAGTTGCCGCCGATCCAGTTTTTGCCGCCCTTGGCGAGAGCATTTTTGATCACGGGCATATTGACCGGGTCCAAAATGATCACTGCGTCGTCGTTCATGCGCAGGCTGGAGGCTGCGTCGATCCAGTGGCCCGTCCAGCCCGCAGCGCGCAGCTTGGGGTAGACCTCGGTGGTGTAGTCACCACCCTGGGCGGTGATGATGATGTCGCATTTTTTGAGTGCGTTGATATCGAAGGCGTCTTTGAGCGCAGTTTCGTTCTTGGCCTGCGCAGGGGCTTTGCCGCCGGCGTTGGAGGTAGAGAAGAACACAGGCTCGATCAAGCCGAAGTCACCTTCAGCGATCATGCGGTCAATCAGCACCGAGCCGACCATGCCGCGCCAGCCAACCAGGCCTACGAGATTACCAACTTTCATTTTGCATGCGCCTTTCAAATAAATCAGGTTTGACTGATCCCCCGGCTCGTCTGGCTCCGGGGTGGGGGCGCGACGAACCGGGCTGGATTAGCCTTTAATGGTTGTCGTTTTGGTGGAAGCAATGAGCGCACGCACGCACAGCGCAAAGGCGGTGGTGGTTTTCGTGGAGGACACGTAGGCGTTCATATGCATGTAATTGTAGCGGATGGACGCATTGCAGGGCCAAAATCCCGCCTCAAAATGCCAAAAACCGCCTTTCAAAGCGGTTTTTATGCATCAAAAAGGCTGCCAAGCCAATAGAATATCGCGGGAGCAGCTATTAATTTAATAGTAAATACCGGCTCATCAGCGCAGCGCGCTGACCACTGCATCACCCATCTGCACGGTGCTGACCTTGGTGGTGCCGCTGCTGTAGATGTCGGCGGTGCGCAGGCCCTGGCTGAGGACTTTCTTCACTGCGGCTTCAATGCGGTCTGCAGCCTGGGCTTGGTTCAAGCTAAAGCGCAGCATCATCGCAGCGCTCAGGATGGTGGCCAATGGGTTGGCAATGCCTTTGCCTGCAATGTCAGGCGCGCTGCCATGGCTGGGCTCGTACAGGCCTTGGTTTTTAGCGTTCAGCGAGGCGGATGGCAGCATGCCGATGGAGCCTGTCAACATCGCGGCGGCGTCACTCAAGATATCGCCAAACATGTTGCCAGTGACCATCACGTCAAACTTCTTGGGCTCTTTCACCAGCTGCATCGCCGCGTTGTCCACGTACATGTGGTCCAGCGTGACCTCGGGGTATTGTTTGCCGACTTCGGTGACCACGTCTTTCCACAGCTGAAAGGTTTCCAGCACATTGGCTTTGTCCACGCTGGTGACTTTTTTATTGCGCTTCATGGCCGCCTGGAAGGCAACGTGGGCGATGCGTTCGATCTCGGGGCGGCTGTAGCGCATGGTGTCGAAGGCTTCTTCGGCACCGGGGAAGTGGCCGTCAGTGGCCACGCGGCGGCCGCGCGGCTGGCCGAAGTAGATGTCGCCAGTCAGCTCGCGGATGATGAGGATGTCCAAGCCTGCAATCAGCTCGGGTTTCAAGCTTGACGCGTCGACCAATTGCTCGTAGCAAATGGCCGGGCGGAAGTTGGCAAACAGCCCCATGTTTTTGCGCAGCCCGAGAATGGCCTGCTCGGGGCGCAACGGGCGGTCAAGCTTGTCGTATTTCCAGTCACCCACCGCGCCAAACAGCACAGCGTCGGCCTGCATGGCCAGCTTGAGGGTGCTCTCAGGCAGCGGATGGCCGTGGGCCTCATAGGCCGTGCCACCCACCAGGGCGGTTTCGGTTTCAAACTTCAAGCCAAGGACATGTAAAACCTTGACAGCTTCTGCGACGATTTCAGTACCGATGCCGTCACCGGGGAGGATTGCGATTTTCAAAATAGGATTCCGTACAAACTAGTTTTTAGGTTCAAAAGGCAGACCGCCGCTATTGGGCGGCGTATTGATTCTGTTGCGCTCGGCAGCCAGGCTGGCGGCAAAACTGGTGTCGGCTTTGGCCAGCTGTGCGCAAAGGTAAGAGTCACGTTGGACACTGCCTTGGGCTACCACACACAGGTCGCGCAGCGACTGTGCAGAGTTGGGGTTGCTCATCACGGTGCGCATTTCAAATGGAAGCTTCAGCACCATGTCGGCGTTGGTGGCGTTGGCGCAGGCTTGCGCGTTGGCGGCCCGGTAGGTGGGGTTGTTGCACAGATTGAGTGTGTTGGTGACGGTGGCAGGTGTGCCGATCAAGGCTTGCACCTGGGGGTTGGCCAAAATCTGCTCCAGCACGCCAGCGGCGTGAACCTGGGACAGTGATATGGCGCAAACCAGCGCAGCGCCAGCGCGGATGAGAGTGGACAGACGGGACATACAGACTCCTTTGCACACAGGCAGAAAATCACCCACCAGCAGATAAGGCCAGCCACGGGTGCTGAAGCAGGCGCTGAGATTCAAACGCTTTGATCTTATCGGAATGCCGCAGGGTTAACCCGATGTCGTCGAAGCCATTGAGCAAACAGTACTTGCGAAAAGCCTGCACTTCAAACGGGATGGACTCGCCCTGGCCTTTGACGACGAGCTGCTTGTCCAGGTCGATGGTGAGCTGGTAGCCTGGGAAGGCGGCAACTTCGTCGAACAGTTTGGCAACTTGTGCCTCGGGCAGCACGATGGGCAGCAGGCCGTTTTTGAAGCAGTTGTTAAAGAAGATGTCGGCAAAACTTGGCGCAATGACGCATCTGAAACCATACTGGTCCAGCGCCCAGGGCGCGTGCTCGCGGCTGGAGCCGCAGCCGAAGTTTTTGCGCGCCAGCAGGATGGAGGCGCCTTGGTAGCGGGGCTGGTTGAGTATGAAGTCCGGGTTGGGCTTGCGGCTGGCAGGGTCCTGACCAGGGTAGCCTGGGTCGAGATAGCGCCACTCGTCAAAGAGGTTGACGCCGAAGCCAGTTTTGCGGATGGACTTGAGGAACTGCTTGGGAATGATCGCGTCGGTATCGACATTCTCGCGGTCCATGGGGGCTACCAGGCCTTGGTGGATGGTGAATTTTTGCATGATCTTATGGGGTTAAGAGGGGATTTTGGACGCGAAGGACGCGAAGGTTTCGCGAAGGACGCTAAAGGAATACCAAAAAAATAAAATTAAAAGTGAAAAATAAAAAACTACGTCAAGTGAATAAAAAATTCAAAAATGCAACAAAACTATTTTGGTATTTATTTTTGTCTTCTTTCGCGTTCTTCGCGAAACCTTCGCGCACTTCGCGTCCGGTATTAATTTTTCAAAGACTCAAATTTAAACAAACCGCCGCACATCGACAAAATGCCCATGCACTGCAGCAGCGGCAGCCATCGCAGGCGACACCAGGTGGGTTCGCCCACCAGCGCCCTGGCGGCCTTCGAAGTTGCGGTTGGATGTAGACGCACAGCGCTCGCCGGGCTCCAGGCGGTCGGCGTTCATCGCCAGGCACATCGAACAACCCGGCTCGCGCCATTCAAAGCCTGCAGCTTTAAAAATCTCGTGCAGGCCCTCGGCCTCGGCCTGCGCCTTGACCAAGCCGGAGCCGGGCACGACCAAGGCGACCTTGATGTTCTTGGCTACCTTCATGCCGATTTTTTTGACGATGGCGGCCGCCTCGCGCATGTCTTCGATGCGGCTGTTGGTGCAAGAGCCGATGAACACCTTGTCAACGAACAAATCGTTGAGCGCTTTGTTGGGCTCCAGGCCCATGTAGACCAAGGCGCGTTCAATGGCGATGCGCTTGTTGGCATCTTTTTCTTTGTCAGGGTCGGGCACGCGGTCTTCGATCGACAGCACCATCTCGGGGCTGGTGCCCCAGGTGACTTGCGGGATGATTTGGGTGCCGTCCAGCTCGACGACGGCGTCAAACTTCGCGTCAGCGTCGGAATGCAGCGTTTTCCAATAGGTGATGGCGTGCTGCATAGCTACGCCGGTGGGGGCCATGGGACGGCCCTGTACGTAGTCGATAGTTTTATCGTCCACCGCGATCAAGCCGGCGCGTGCACCGGCTTCGATAGCCATATTGCACACCGTCATGCGGCCTTCCATGCTGAGGCTGCGAATGGTGGAGCCTGCAAACTCGATGGTGTAGCCGGTGCCGCCTGCGGTGCCGATTTTGCCAATGATGGCCAGCACCACGTCTTTGGCGGTGACGCCTTTGGCAAGCTGGCCGTCCACTTTGATGAGCAAATTTTTGGCCTTCTTGGCCAGCAGGGTTTGCGTGGCCATCACGTGTTCGACTTCGCTGGTGCCAATGCCGTGCGCCAGTGCGCCGAATGCGCCGTGGGTGGAGGTGTGGCTGTCGCCGCACACCACCGTCATGCCGGGCAGGGTGGCGCCGTTCTCGGGGCCGATCACATGGACGATGCCCTGGCGTTTGGACATGAAGGGGAAGAACGCGGCGGCGCCGAACTCCTTGATGTTGGCGTCGAGTGTGACGATCTGTTCTTTGCTGACGGGGTCGGTAATGCCGTCGTAGCCCAGCTCCCAGCCGGTGGTGGGGGTGTTGTGATCAGCGGTAGCGACGATGGAGCTGGTGCGCCAGACTTTGCGCCCTGCCACGCGCAGGCCTTCAAAGGCCTGGGGGCTGGTGACTTCGTGTACCAGGTGGCGGTCGATGTAGAGCACCGAGGTGCCGTCTTCTTCAGTGTGGACGACGTGTTCGTCCCAGATTTTGTCGTAGAGCGTGCGGGGCATAGTGAGTTTCCAGGGGGCTTTCAGTTCAAGGGAGTGATTTTACGACTTGGGGGGTGTGCGGGTTTGTACGTTTGTAGCGATTATTGGGGCAGTAGTGATCCAAGGATGATTTACTAGCTGGGTCTCGTAGGCACGGGTTGGTGTATGTCATCCGCCCTCATACTGGAGTACCAGAAATCGGTCGGCTGACATACCCCAACCCGTGTGCGACCAACGTAGCGTGCTACCGGTAGTCCCCGACAAGCCATCGTGTTCAATACCGGTAGCGCGCTAGCTTTTGTGCGGGCGGGATGGCGTGTACAAACCGACCGATTTCTGGTACTCCAGTATGAGGGCGGTTTGCATGCGCCATCTCGCCAGCGACCACGCAACTCCTCACTTTCAAACCCATGCACGCTACAAAGCATGTTTTCATAACTCAAGGCAGCTAAAGAAGGCATATTTCGATAACCAAACAGCCTCCAAGCCCAATAAAATACCGCGGGAGCAGCTACAAAATTCATAGTAAAGCACCTGCAGTCAAATGCTCCACCAACAGCCGCGCAGGCACGCTCAGCGTAGCAAAGTCGCGCGCCACCAGCAAAATGTCGCGCTGTGCCCAGCTGTCGGTCAGCGGCACCGCCACCAGGTCGCCCACACCGCGGATCAACGCAAATGCCTTGTCGGGCACCACCCCAATGCCCAGACCGTTGTCGATCATGCGGCACACGGCGTCAAGGCTGGTCACCTGGATGCGTAGCGCAATCGTTTTGCCAGCCTCGGCCGCAGCGCGGTTTTGCGCCAGATAGATCGCACTGTTGCTGTGCAGGCCTACGTGGTCATAGTCCAGGCTGTCGGCAAAAGCCAGCTGCTTTTTGCGCGCCAGCGCGTGCTTGCGCGGCACCACCAACACCAGGCGGTCCTGGCGGTAGGGCCTGCTTTGCAGCTCGCCCAGGGCCGCCTGCGGGTTGCAGATGCCGATGTCTGCCGCGCCCTCGTGCACCGCGCGCACAATGTCGCCTGACAGATGCTCCTGCAGGTCAATGCGTAGCTGCGGATGCAGCTTGGAAAAAGCGCCGATGTCTTCAGGCAGAAACTGCACAATCGCCGAGATGTTGGCGTGGATGCGCACATGGCCCTTGACTCCGTCGGCGTACTCGGACAGCTCGCCCTGCATGCGGTCCAGGCTTAGCAGTACGCTGCGCGCGTGGTGCAAAAAGGTCTCGCCCGCAGGCGCCACGTCCACGCCGCGCGCGTGGCGATATAGCAGGGCGGTGTCCAGCGTAGCTTCCAGGTCGGAGAGGCGCTTGCTCACGGCCGAGGGCGCGATAAATTCGCGCTCTGCCGCCTTGCCGATGCTGCCCAGCTCGCAGACGGCTACAAACAGCTGTAGCGAGGTCAGGTCGATGCGGCGGGCAAACGATCTTTCGGTGGGACGCAAGGCGGTGGTCATGGGCAGGCAGGGCGTAAACATCGCGTTTGGCGATGAAAAACGTATTTTCCTCTATAAATTTACCTGAGGCATCGTGGTTGGAGATGACTGACTATCGTTTTTGCGGAGAGCCAAAGCCTGCGAAATCCGCTGTAATTTCATCCATCGCGCAGCTTCTGCGCTCCCATTTTTGCCTTGAAGGACATGTTGATGGCTTCTGACCCCAATTTTCCGCGCCGCGCTGCGCAACATTTTCGCCTGACCCGCCGTAGCGCCTTGAGCGCCGCGGGTGCCTTGGTAGCCGCGCCCTGGGTGCGCGCCCAGAGCTTTCCCGAGCGGCAGCTCACTATCGTTGTGCCAGCACCCCCGGGCGGCACGGCCGACATTTCCGCCCGCGCGCTGGTGGAGCCGCTGGGCAAGGCCCTGGGCCAGAGCGTGGTGGTGGACAATAAAGGCGGCGGCAACGGGGCCGTGGGCGCGCAGGCCGTGCTCAACGCCAGGCCCGACGGCCACACCCTGCTGATGGCCTACAGCGGTTTTCACTGCATGAGCCCGCATCTGGTCAAGCTGCCGTATGACCCGCTCAAAGACCTGCAGGCCATCTGCAACGTCTACTCAGCACCGCAGGTGATGGTGGTGCGCAGCACGCTGGAGAACATCAAAACCGCGCAGGATTTGATTCAGTATGCCAAGGCCAACCCCGGCAAGCTCAACTACGGTAGCTCGGGCAATGGCTCTGTGCAGCACATCGCTACCGAGCTGTTCAAGCAGCTCACAGGCACCTTTGTGACGCATATTCCCTACCGCGGCAGCGGCCCCACAATTGTTGACCTGCTGGCAGGCCAGATTGACCTCACGGTCACCACCGCGCCCTCGCTGATGCCACATATCCAAAGCGGCAAATTCCGCCCCCTGCTGGTGGCCGGGCCACGGCGCCTGAGCTCGCTGCCCAATGTGCCCACTGGTGCAGAGGTGGGCCTCAAGGGCTACGAGGTGGATGCCTGGTTTGCACTCTACACCCATGCCCAGACCCCGAAAGCCGCTGTGGAGCGCATCGCCAGCGAGGTGCAGAAAATCATGGCCGTGCAAGCCTTCAAGGACCGCGCCGCATCGCTGGGCGCTGAAGCCAACTACCTTGACCCGCAAAAAATGGGTGCCTATGCCCAGGCCGAATACACCAAGTGGGGCCAGGTGATCAAGACCGCTGGCATCAAGGCCGATTGAGCTGGCGCGCGCTGGTTTTAGCGCGTGTTTTACAGATCAAACAGGCTGCCAGACCAATAGAATATCGCGGGAGCAGCTATTAAAAGCATAGTAATCTAACCGAGGAGACAAGCATGCACAACCTGTACCAGACACTCGCCCCTGTGCTGGCTGGCGCGCTGGCGCTGGCATTGACCGGCTGCGCGTCCACCCCTGGCCTGCAGATCAAGGAAGTGGGCAGCTTCCATCTGGGTGGCAAGCAAGTCACCCTGAGCGGCCTGCCTGAAAAGGAGCTGCGCTTCACACCCAGCTCGCCGCCCATCAAGGTCAACCCCAATGGCGAGTTTGAAGCCGAACAGATGTATGTGCAGTATGTGCTGCAGTCCGCGCCCAAGGCTAAACACCCGCTCTTGCTGTGGCACGGCGGCGGCCTGGCGGGCGTGACCTTTGAGACCAAGCCCGATGGCGGCGCAGGCTGGCAGATGGACTTTTTAAACGCCGGGCACGATGTGTATGTGAGCGACGCGGTTGAGCGCGGCCGCGCCTCCTGGGCACGCTACCCCGAGATTTTCAGCAGCGAGCCGTTTTTCCGCACCAAGAAAGAAGGCTGGGAGCTGTTTCGCATTGGCCCCACTTGGGACACCGAGCCTGCCAAGCGCGTAGCCTACCCAGGCGCACAGTTCCCCACCGCGGCCTACGACCAGTTTGCCAAGCAGTTTGTACCGCGCTGGGCCACCAACAATGCGCCCACCCAGGCCGCCTACGACGCGCTGGTGCAAAAGGTCTGCCCCTGCGTGATCGTGGTGCACAGCCAGGGCAGCACCTTTGCCTTTGAAGCCGCGCGCAAGGCCCCCCAGCTGGTCAAGGCCGTGGTGGCCGTAGAGCCCAGCGGTGCGCTGGACGCCACCAAGGTCGATATCACTGGCCTCAAAGCCGTGCCCCACCTGTTTGTCTGGGGCGACAACCTGGACAAAAACGCCACCTGGCAAAGCATCCTGCCGCCGCTGCGCCGGTTTGCCGATGCCCTCAAAAGCCAGGGCGGCTTGGTGGACACCATCGACCTGCCTGCCCAAGGCATCCAGGGCAATAGCCATATGCTCATGATGGACAAAAACTCCAGCCAGGTGGCCGCGCTGATCCAGGCCTGGCTGGCCCGGCAAGGCCTGATGCGCTAGAGCGTGTGCCGCATTGCTGCGAGCGCGCAGGCCTTGTGCAGCCGCCTGCCGCTGCACGGCTTGGCCTGCAATGATGGCCTGAAATAGCAATACCAATCGGTATCGCGCGGGCAATAGCCAATCCCAATCAGGGGTATTGAAGCGAACAATTAGACGGCGTTGCCTAATGCGGCTATGGTTCATGTTCCTTGAAACTTCAAGGTGATCACCGTTTTTTACTTATTAACCCCACTAGGAGAACCATCATGGCAGCACTCAAAGGCTCCAAGACGGAAGAAAACCTGAAAGCCGCCTTCGCAGGCGAATCTCAGGCCAACCGCCGCTATCTGTATTTCGCAAACAAGGCCGACGTGGAAGGCCAAAACGATGTGGCAGCGCTGTTCCGCTCCACCGCCGAAGGCGAGACCGGCCACGCGCACGGTCACCTGGAGTGGCTAGAGCAATGCGGCGACCCAGCCACCGGCATGCCAATCGGCTCCAGCCGCCAGAACCTGGCTGCTGCAGTTGCTGGCGAAACCCATGAGTACACCGACATGTACCCAGGCATGGCCAAAACCGCCCGTGACGAAGGCCACGACGAAATCGCCGACTGGTTCGAAACCCTGGCCAAGGCAGAGCGTTCACACGCCAACCGCTACGCCAAGGCTTTGGCCGAGCTGGTTGATTAATTTGGGTTTTTGAAGACCTGAATACAGAACTTCCGGACGCGAAGGGCGCGAAGGTTTCGCGAAGGACGCGAAAGAAGACAGAAGAAAAAATACCAAAGCTTGGACTTCACATACAACCTGTTTACCTTGCGACAAGCAATTTAAATGGGCCAAGATAGGATGTGAATTTTAAAAATTTTGGTATTCCTTTCGCGTCCTTCGCGAAACCTTCGCGTTCTTCGCGTCCGGCAGTTCTGCCCCCGAATTGAGTCCTTGACAGACATTGAATAGACAGAGACCACATCATGGCACGCGAAGGCAATTTAGAGGCTCCTACCCGACACGCGATCGACTGGAAGGGCCCTGACTATTACAACGAAGAATCCGCCATCAAGGAGATGGAGCGCATCTTCGATATCTGCCATGGCTGCCGACGCTGTGTGAGCCTGTGCGGCTCCTTCCCTACGCTGTTTGATCTGGTCGACAACAGCAAGACTATGGAAGTTGATGGCGTTGACAAAAAAGATTACTGGTCTGTGGTGGACCAATGCTATCTGTGCGACCTGTGCTACATGACCAAGTGCCCCTACACGCCTCCGCACGAATGGAATCTGGATTTCCCCCACACCATGCTGCGTGCCAAGGCCATCAAATTTCAAAAAGGCGAAGTCAAGCTCAGCGAAAAGCTGCTGGCCAGCACCGATGTGCACGGCCAGTTTGCCGGTATCCCCATCGTCGTGCAGGCGGTCAACGCAGTCAACAACACCAAGCCCGCCCGCGCTGCGATGGAGTCGGTGCTGGGCGTAGACAAAGACGCCTGGCTGCCCGCGCTGGCGAGCAAGAAATTCCGCAAATCCGTGCCCAAGGCCAAAGCTACCGTCATCAACAACGGCGAAAAAACCCCAGGCAAAGTCGTCATCTACAGCACCTGCTACGTCAACTACAACGAACCGGGCATCGGCCACGATTTGCTCAAGATCCTGGACCACAACGACATCCCCTACGAGCTGGTCAGCAAGGAAAAATGCTGCGGCATGCCCAAGCTGGAGCTCGGTGATCTGCAGTCGGTCAATGCCAGCAAGGAAGCCAACATCCCCGTGCTGGCGACATACGCCAAAGAAGGCTACGCCATACTGAGCGCCGTGCCCAGCTGCACCTTGATGTTCAAGCAGGAAATCCCCCTGATGTACCCCGAGGAGGCTGATGTGCAGGCTGTGAAAGAAGCCATGTGGGACCCGTTTGAATACCTCATGGCCCGCAAGCGCGATGGCCTGATCAAAACCGAATTCCCTGTCAGTCTGGGCAAGATCAGCTACCAGATTCCCTGCCACGGCCGGGTGCAGAACATCGGCAAGAAAACCGAAGAAATGCTCAAGATGGTGCCCGGCACCTATGTGCAGACCAACGAACGCTGCAGCGGCCACGCAGGCACCTTCGGTGTGAAAAAAGCCACCCACCAGCAGGCCATGAAAATCGGCAAACCGCTGTTCAAGAAAATGTCCGAGCACCCCGGCTCAGGCGCAGCTGCAGACGGCAGTGTCGCTTCAGCAGCAGGTCTGCCCGACTACATAAGCTCCGACTGCCCTCTGGGCGGTCATCACATCCAGCAGGGCTTTGAGGTCAACAAGCTGGGCGAACCCGCCTTGGCACACCCACTGACCTTGGTACGCACGGCGTATGGATTGAAATAATTTTGTAATGGATAGACTTTAGAAGACGGAACTTCCGGACGCGAAGGGCGCGAAGGTTTCGCGAAGGACGCGAAAGAAGACAGAAGAAAAATACCAAAGTTCGGACTTCACACACAACCTGTTCATCTTGCGACAAGCAATTTAAATGGACCAAGCTAGGATGTGAATTTTAAAAATTTTGGTATTCCTTTCGCGTCCTTCGCGAAACCTTCGCGCCCTTCGCGTCCGGCAGTTCTCCCCCCCCAATCAAGACCTTAGGAACGAAAAATGCAATTAACCGGCAAGATCACCCGAGACAGCCTCATGTCCTTGGAGGCTTACCACAAGTACCGCAAGGAATACAAAGCCGATGTCATTGCGCACCGGCGTTTGCGCAGTGTGCATCTGGGCGAGCACATCACGCTGCAGTTTGAGAGCGAGATGACGCTGCGCTACCAGATTCAGGAGATGCTGCGGATTGAGAAAGTGTTTGACGAAGAGGGCATCCAGCAGGAGGTGGATGTTTACGCGCCGCTGGCGCCGGACGGCAGCAACTGGAAAGCCACGATGCTGATCGAGTACCCCGATGTGAACGAGCGCAAGCGTGAGCTGGCGCGGCTGATCGGCGTGGAAGACCGCATGTTCATCGAGGTGGAGGGCCACGGCCGGGTGTATGCCATTGCCGACGAAGACCTGGACCGCGAGAACGACGAAAAAACCTCGGCTGTGCATTTTGTGCGCTTTGAGTTCACGCCCCCCATGGTGGCCGCCCTTAAGGCGGGCGGCGCAGCCAAGCTGGGCTGTGACCATACCAACTATCCTGCGCATGTGCAGATCAGCGCCGACGCACTGACCTCGCTGGCAGGGGATTTGAAGTAGTTTTTCACAGGCGCTGCTTAAATATCTTTCATAATCACAGCTTCAGCCCGCGTTGTCGTGGGCTGGAGCTTTTTTACTTTCCGGCCTATGCTTTTTCTACTTTCTCCTGCCAAATCACTGGACTACGACACGCCCGTAGCGCCAGACCTGCCGCGCACATTGCCGCAGTTTGTCAGGCACTCGGCCGAGCTGATTGGCGTGTTGCGCCAGCATTCGCCCCAGCAGATTGCCCAACTGATGGACCTGAGCGATCCGCTGTCAGCGCTCAATGTCGCACGCTACCAAGCCTGGCGGCCCAAGTTCACTGACAAAAACTCCAAGCAGGCCATCCTGGCTTTCAACGGCGATGTCTACGAAGGCCTGGACGCCGCCAGCCTGGGCAGGGACGATCTGGACTGGGCGCAGCAGCATGTGGGCATGCTCAGCGGGCTGTATGGCGTGCTGCGGCCGCTGGACAGCATGCAGCCCTATCGCCTGGAGATGGGCACCCGGCTGGCCACGGCGCGCGGCGACAACCTCTACCAGTTCTGGGGCAGCCAGATTGCGCAGCATCTGAACGCGCAGCTGGCGGCAGACAAGACGCCTGTGGTGGTCAATCTGGCAAGCCAGGAGTATTTCAAGTCGGTGGACCGCAAAGTGCTCAAGGCGCGTGTGGTGGAGTGTGTCTTTGAGGAGCACAAACCTGCGGGCTACAAGGTGGTGAGCTTTTTTGCCAAGCGTGCGCGCGGGCTGATGGCGCGCTATGCAATCCAAAAGCGCATCACAAGTGTCAAAAAACTCGAATCGTTCAAGGCCGAAGGCTATGCCTTTGACGCGGCCGCATCAGAGGCAGACCGTTTGGTATTTCGGAGGAAGCTATGACCCAGGTGATCACGCCCGAGCTCAGGCAATGGATTGTGGCCCAGGCCCAGCAGGGCTTTGCCGCAGAAGCGGTGCTCAAGTCGATGATGGACTCAGGCTGGCAGGAAGACGTGGCCATCGACGCGCTGGAGACCACGCTACGCGACCACCTGGCCACGGTGCAGCAGCAAAAGGTGCTGCCGGCCGATGTGGCTGTGCCCCAACCCGCGGTGGATGAGTCGCCGCTGTACATCGACGCGGGCGACCGCAAGGTGAGCGTGCTCAGTTGCATGCGCAACCCGAGCATCATCGTCTTTGGCAATGTGCTGTCTGATGAAGAATGCGATACGCTGATTGCCGCAGCCAAGCCGCGCATGTCGCGCTCGCTCACGGTGGCTACCAAAACCGGCGGCGAAGAGCTCAACGCTGACCGCACCAGCAACGGCATGTTTTTCAAACGCGATGAAAATGAAGTGGTCAAGACCCTGGAGCAGCGCCTGGCGGTGCTGGCCAACTGGCCGATTGAAAACGGCGAGGGCCTGCAGATTCTGCACTACAGGCCAGGTGCAGAATACAAACCGCATTACGACTATTTCGACCCCGACGAACCCGGCACGCCCACCATCCTCAAGCGCGGCGGCCAGCGTGTGGCCACCATCATCATGTACCTGAGCGAGCCCGTCAAAGGCGGCGGCACCACCTTTCCCGATGTGCAGTTTGAAGTCGCGCCCAAGCGCGGCAATGCCGTGTTTTTCAGCTACAGCCGGGCGCACCCCAGCAGCAAATCGCTGCACGGCGGCGCGCCTGTGATCGAAGGAGAAAAATGGATTGCCACCAAATGGCTGCGCGAGCGCCGGTTTGAGTGACCACGACGCATATTTTATAAACAAAATGTGCCACCAGACCAATAGAATATCGCGGGAGCAGCTATGAAAATAAGAGCAAACGGCATTGATATCGAGGTGGAAGACACGGGCGGGCAGGGCACGCCTGTGCTGCTGGTGATGGGCCTGGGCATGCAGTTGATCGCCTGGCCACCAGCCATGGTCAACAGCCTGGTCGACGCAGGCTATCGCGTCATTCGCCTGGACAACCGCGACATTGGCCTGAGCCAGCATTTCGATGCGCTGGGCACGCCCAATCTGCTGTGGGCGAGTTTTAAGCACCGCGTGGGCATGGCCATTCGCCCGCCCTACAGCTTGCAGGACATGGCGCAGGACGCCATCGGCGTGCTGGACGCACTAGGTATTGACAGCGCCCATGTGGTGGGCGCATCGATGGGCGGCATGATTGCGCAGCGCATGGCGCTGGGTCACCCACAGCGTGTGCGCAGCCTGACCAGCAT
The DNA here is from genome assembly GCA_013297865.1 of Polaromonas sp. Classification (GTDB taxonomy): domain Bacteria; phylum Pseudomonadota; class Gammaproteobacteria; order Burkholderiales; family Burkholderiaceae_C; genus JAAFIP01. The sequence goes on from JAAFIP010000002.1 coordinate 297,929, forward strand.
CATGAGCACCAGCGGCGCCACTGGCCTGCCCGGGCCGCAAAGCCATGTGCTGCGTGCGCTGTTCTCGCGCCCCATGTCGCAGGACGAGGCAGCCATTGTGGCGCACTATGTGCGGTTTTTCGGTGTTATCGGCAGCCCGGCTTTTCCGGTGGACGATGCCTTGCTGCGCGAGCGCATTCGCGCAGGCATCGCGCGCAGCTACCATCCACAAGGCACGTCGCGCCAGATGCTGGCCATTGCCGCTGACACTACCCGCGCCCAGGCGCTGACCCAGCTGCGCTGCCCCACTCTGGTGTTGCACGGCAAGGCCGACCCCCTTGTGCCGTTTGCCTGCGCGCAGGACACCGCACGGCGCATCCCCGGTGCCCAACTGGTCGGCATCGACGGCATGGGGCACGACCTGGCACCTGGCGTGGTCGACGCGCTGCTGCCGCACATGCACGCTTTTTTGCACACCCATTCACCGGCCCTTCAGCATGAACCTGCCTGAACAATCCCAGCTGGGCAAAGCCAGCGCCTACATTGACCACTACGATGCGTCGCTGCTGTACCCGATCGCGCGGCAGACCAAGCGCGATGAGCTGGGCATTACCGGCACATTGCCCTTCATGGGCGCCGACCTGTGGACGGCCTATGAACTGAGCTGGCTCAACCCGCGCGGCAAGCCGGTGATCGCGCTGGCCCACATCACCGTGCCCTGCGAGACGCCGCATATTGTGGAGAGCAAGAGCTTCAAGCTGTACCTCAACAGTTTCAACAACACCCGCTTTGACAGCATCGACGCCGTGCGCGAGCGCATCGCCGTGGACGTGGGTAGCGCCGCCTGGGGCAAGGAGGGCAGGGTGGGTGTGAGGCTGGTGGCCCAGGAGCTGTTTGCAGCAGAAAAAGTGATTGAGCTTGATGGCGTGAACCTGGATCGCCTGGACCTGGACTGCGAGCATTACACACCGGCACCCGAGCTACTGAGCGCCGTCTTTGACGAGCAGCCCGTCAGCGAAACCCTGGTGAGCCACCTGCTCAAAAGCAATTGCCTGGTCACCAGTCAGCCCGACTGGGGCAGTGTGCAGATCAGCTACAGCGGGCCACAGATCGACCAGGGGGGGCTGCTGCAGTACATCGTGAGCTTTCGCAACCACAACGAGTTCCATGAGCAGTGTGTCGAGCGCATCTACACCGACATCATGGCCCGCTGCAAGCCTACCAAGCTGGCCGTGTATGCGCGCTACACCCGACGCGGTGGGCTGGACATCAACCCCTTTCGCACCAGCCACCCGCAGGCCCTGCCTGCCAATGTGCGCAGTGCCCGCCAGTAACGCACAGGCGGTGTGGATGGCCGTGGATAGTCCTAATACGACCGCTGTGTATTAGCCTTTACGATAGCTGCAGTGAATACCCTGTCTGACAGCGTCCTGGCGGCGCTGCGTCTCATCAGTTCTTTTGACCCCATGCTGCTGTCCATCCTGGGGCGCTCGCTGGCCGTGAGCGCGCTGGCCTGCGCGATCGCCTGCAGCGTGGGCTTGGTGCTGGGGGCCTGGCTGGCGGTGGTGCGGTTTAAAGGGCGCGCGGCCGTGCTGGCGCTGCTCAACACGCTGCTGGCATTGCCAGCGGTGGTGGTGGGGCTGGTGGTGTATCTGCTGCTCTCACGCAGCGGGCCGCTGGGCTTTTTGGGCTGGCTGTTTTCGTTCAAGGCCATGGTGCTGGCGCAGGCCATCTTGGTGCTGCCGATCGTCACAGCACTCACCCGCCAGACGATTGAAGATGCGCAGGCCGCGCATGGCGAGCAGCTGCAGTCCATGGGCGCGCGGCTGTGGCTACGCAGCCTGATTTTGGCCTGGGACGAGCGCTACGCCCTGCTGACGGTGCTGATCGCAGCCTTTGGCCGTGCTATCTCAGAGGTGGGCGCGGTGATGATTGTGGGCGGCAATATCGACGGCTTCACCCGCGTGATGACCACGGCCATTGCGCTGGAAACCAGCAAGGGCGACCTGCCGCTGGCCCTGGGCCTGGGGATGGTGCTGCTGTGGATTGTGCTGCTGCTCAACGCGGCTGTGGCGCTGGTCAAGCACTGGCGCGAGCGTGTGGAGGCGCAGGCGCTATGAGCGTGCTTGTGCGTGCAGAGCAAGCCAGCGTGCGCTTTGGCCGCGTGCTGGCGCTGCAGGACGTGTCGCTGCAAGTGCAGCGCGGCCAGTGCGTGGCGCTGATCGGTGGCAACGGCAGTGGCAAGAGCACGTTGCTGCGTCTGATGCATGGCCTGATCACGCCTGCTAGCGGCACGCTGGAGCGCGATGGCGCGGTGCGCCAGGCCTTTGTGTTTCAGCGGCCCTTTGTGCTGCGCAGCTCTGTGCTGTCCAATGTGGCGCTGGCCGCCTGGCTGCAGGGCCAGCCTTGGGCGCAAGCCAAGGTGCAGGCGCTGCAGGCGCTGCGCGAGGTAGGGCTGCATGCGCTGGCCCAGCGCCAGGCACGCACCCTCTCGGGTGGCCAGCAACAGCGTCTGACGTTTGCGCGCGCACTGGTGGCCCAGCCCGAGCTGCTGCTGCTGGACGAGCCGACGGCCAGCCTGTCGCCACAGGCCAAGCGTGAAGTGGAGGCCTTGATGCGGCAATGCCTGGAGCGGGGCATGACGGTGGTGTTTGCCAGCCACAATCTGGGCCAGGTCAAGCGCCTGGCCAGCCGCGTGGTGTGTCTGGATGCTGGCCGCGTGGTGGCTAATCAAGCGACCGCAGAATTTTTTACGGAGCCTGCTACAGAGGCCGCGGCGTCGTTTCTTCGCGGAGAAACTCTGTGACGCTTGTAAGGCATGTGATTTATATGCTTTTCAGGCCGCCAGCCCAATGGAATATCGCGGGAGCAGCTATTATTTTTATAGCGCAAGTGATGGCTTGGGGTGCAGCCCATGCCCAGAGCATCGTCATGGCGTCAACCACCTCCACAGAGCAATCGGGCCTGTTTGCCCATCTGCTGCCTGCGTTCAAGCGTGCCAGTGGCATCGATGTGAAGGTGGTGGCGTTGGGTACCGGGCAGGCGATTGACATGGGGCGCCGGGGCGATGCGGATGTGCTGTTTGTGCACGACCAGGCGGCAGAAGAAAAGCTGGTTGCAGAGGGTTTTGCGCTCAAGCGCCTGCCGGTGATGTACAACGATTTTGTGCTGATCGGCCCTTCCAGCGACCCTGCGATGGTTAAAGGTAAAGACGTTGTGGAGGCACTGAAAAAAATCAGTGCCCGCAGTGCGCCCTACATCTCGCGCGGCGACAAATCCGGCACGCACGCGGCCGAGCTGCGCTTCTGGAGCATGGCTGCGCTGGCGCTCAGCAAGGGCGCGGGCTATAGGGAGTGTGGCTGCGGTATGGGCCCGGCGCTCAATATGGCGGCGTCTTCGGGCGCCTATGTGCTGAGCGACCGCGCCACTTGGCTCAATTTCAAAAACAGGGCAAATCTGGCGGTGCTGGTGGAAGGCGATAACCGATTGTTCAACCAGTACGGCGTGATGGTGATCAACCCGGCCAGACACCCGCATGTGAAAGCGCAGCAGGCGCAGCAATTTGTCGATTGGCTGGTATCACCCGCGGGTCAAAGCACCATAGCCAGCTACAAAATCGGCACGCAGCAGCTGTTCTTCCCCAACGCCTCGCGTTGAGACCACAGACCTGGCTTAGCGCTGCGGTCTGCCCAGCTTGCGGTAGATCGTGGAGCGGCTGATGCCCAACTGCTGTGCTGCCGCAGCCACATTGCCGCGCAGCTGGGTAACGGTGTGTTTGATGAGCGCGGTTTCGTGGTCTTTCAAAGGCTGGTCAATGGCGCTGGCGTTGCTCCAGCCCAGCTTGCCGCGCGACTTGGGTGCCAAAGTGCCTGCCGTGCTGGCGCGCACCTGCAGATGCAGGCCAGACCATAGCGGCACAGTCAGCCAGCCGGCAGTGTGCTGTGCGTCAAACAGCTGACCGGCGTGGATGGCAAACACATCGTTCATGTGCACCGTAGACGGCACCGGCTGCACCAGCCCCAGCATCTGCCGCGCCATCGGATTCATGGCGCTGAACACGCCTTCTGCGTCGATGCAGACCAGGCCTTCGTTGTCCTTGCCGCTGTGCTGGCCGGGCCACTGCAGGTGCAGCACCAGCGTGTGGGGGCGCGCGAGCACGAGCGCATTTTCAATCGCCCGCGCCGAGGTGCTGACCAGGTGCATCAGCGCTGGCCGCTCGGGCACCTCGATGCCGGTGACATCGACCATGCCTGCGCACTGGCCATCGGGCCCGATGATCGGTGCGCCCGCGCAGGAGTACCACTGGGCATCCTGGTAGAAATGTTCGCCGCGGTGCAGCCAGGTGCTGCGTTGCTCTTGCAGCGTCACGCCAATGGCGGTGGTGCCCACGGCGGTCTCTGACAGATCCACACCAATGCGGCTGATCAGATCGGCCCGGCGGTCACTGCGGTCGATTGCACCGCTGGTGTCCACCACCTCGCCATGTGCGTTGGTCAATATGGCGAAATAGCGGGTCTGCGCAATGGCCACGCTGAGCTGTTCCAGCGCGCTGCGCGCGGCAGTGCGCAGCGTATGGTTAGCCTCCACGCTACGCCGCTGCACAGCGGAGCTGACCATATCGAAATTGAGCCGGTGATCGGGTTGGTGGCCTGCCGCCAGGCAGCGCTGCCAAGACTGCGCGATCCAGGGCTGCACGTACTGCGCAGCTGCACTCTCGCTGCTGTGTCTGGCCCCTTGCAACACCAGGTCACGCGCATGGGAAATGCGTGCGAGGCGCTCTGAACCAGAGTGAGGAGAAGGATGGATCATGCAATGATTGTCCGGCATCTGCTGAACTGTCATTGTGTTGCATTTTGAGAATTTCAGTGCAACGTTTTGTGCGCCTAGGGTTGTCCCTAGGTCGCTTGCGATGTGGAAGCTCAACAATGGCAATGTTACAAATTTTATAGGCAACGCCTGAGCAGATGGCTGCACCAGGTTCACCCACAGGAGATACGTATGCAGAAAGTCTTGCACATCAACCCCGACAAGTGCACCGGGTGCTTGCAGTGCGAAATGGCATGTAGTTTTGAAAACTACGGTACCTATGCCACCAGCAAATCGCGCATCAAAGTATTCGATTTTCACCACACTGGCAAAAAAGTGCCCTACACCTGCACGCAGTGTGATGAAGCCTGGTGCCTGCACGCCTGCCCGGTAGAAGCCATCACGGTAGACAAGGCCACGGGTGCCAAAGTGGTGAACGATTCCACCTGCGTAGGCTGCAAGGTCTGCACCATCGCCTGCCCATTTGGCACGGTCAACTATGTGCAGGAAACCGGCAAGGTTCAAAAGTGCGACCTGTGCGGCGGCGACCCTGCTTGCGTGGAAGCCTGCCCCACCACCGCCATTACCTATGTCGACGCCAACTGGACCGGCATTGACAAAATGAAGTCCTGGGCCGACAAGCTGGGCAACCAGCCTTCTGCTTCGTAAACCTTCACCCTTGTATTTTTTGGGGCGGCTGCAGCCATACCGCCAAGCCGCCTACTTACTGGAGATCACATCATGTCATGGGCTGGAAAAATCCTCCGCGTTAACCTGACCACCGGCGTCTGCAAGTCAGAGCCGCTCAATATGCAATGGGCGCAGGCCTACATCGGCTCGCGTGGCCTGGCGGCCAAATACCTCACCACCGAGGTCAACCCCAAGGTAGACCCGCTGTCAGCCGATAACAAAATCTACTTCACCACTGGCCCGCTCACCGGCACCATGGCCTCCACGGGCGGACGCTACACCGTGTCCACCAAGAGCCCGCTGACCGGGGCCATTGCCTGCTCCAACTCGGGCGGCTACTTTGGTGCCGAGCTCAAGATGGCAGGCTGGGACATGATTGCGGTGGAAGGTAAATCGGCCAAGCCGGTGTATCTGTACATCAATGACGATGTGGCCGAGCTGCGCGACGCCGCACACCTGTGGGGCAAGAGCGTGTTCGAGACCGAAGGCACGCTCAAAAAGAGCCTGCAAGACCCGCTGACCCGCGTATGCAGCGTAGGCAAGGCCGGAGAGAACCATGTGCTGTTCGCCGCCGTGGTGAACGACCTGCACCGCGCAGCGGGGCGCAGCGGCGTGGGCGCGGTGATGGGCAGCAAAATGCTCAAAGCCATCGCCGTGCGCGGCACCAAGGGCGTGGGCAATATCCGCGACCCCAAGCAGTTCATGAAGGTCACCTTCGAGAAGAAGAAAATCCTCGCAGAGAACGCTGTGACCGGCCAAGGCCTGCCCACCTATGGCACCCAGGTGCTGATGAACGTCATCAACGAAGTGGGTGCGCTGCCCACGCGCAACCACCGCAACAACCAGTTTGAAGGTGCCAAGGACATCAGCGCCGAGGCCATGGCTACACCGCGCCCCACCGACGGCAAAAAGCCCCTGGTCACCAACCAGGCCTGCTTCGGCTGCACCATCGCCTGCGGCCGCATCCAGACCATTGACAAAGACCACTTCACTGTGCAAAACAAGCCGCAGTACTGGGGCGCATCGGGCGGCCTGGAGTATGAGGCCGCATGGGCACTGGGCGCAGCCAACGGCGTGAACGACCTGGACGCTTTGCAATACGCCAACGTGCTGTGCAACGAAGAAGGCATTGACCCGATCAGCTTTGGCGTGACGGTAGGTGCAGTGATGGAGCTGTATGAAATGGGCGTGCTGACCAAAGAGCAACTGGGCATCGAGGCCCCGTTTGGTTCGGCCAAAGCGCTTGCTTTCTTTGCAGAAGAAACCATCAATGGCCGCGGCTTCGGCAAAGAAATCGGCCAAGGCTCCAAGCGCTTGACTGCCAAGTATGGCCATCCTGATCTGTCCATGAGCAGCAAAGGCCAGGAGTTCCCAGCGTATGACGGCCGCGGTATCCAGGGTATTGGCCTGGCGTATGCCACTTCCAATCGTGGCGGCTGCCACCTGCGCGGCTACACCATCGCTTCTGAAGTGCTGGGCATCCCGGTCAAGACCGATCCCTTGGAGCACGAAGGCAAGCCAGAGCTGGTCAAAGCTTTCCAGGACGCAACTGCTGCATTCGACTCTTCTGGTCTTTGCGTGTTTACCACCTTCGCCTGGGGCCTGGCCGATCTGGCACCCCAAATGCAGGCCGCCTGCGACGAAAAGTTCACCACCGAAGAGCTGGAGAAAATCGGCGAGCGCATCTGGAACATGGAGCGCGAATTCAACAACGCTGCGGGCTTTACCCACAAGGATGACACCTTGCCCAAGCGCCTGCTGACCGAAGCCGCCACCAGTGGCCCCACCAAAGGCAAAGTCAACGAGCTGGCCAAGATGCTGCCCAAGTACTACGAAGTGCGTGGCTGGGATCCAGAAGGCCGCCCCACGGCCAAAACCCGCGAGCGCCTGGGCTTGTAAAACCTGGTTTTCCAAGGCAGCGTATCTGCGCAGGCCTTGGTTTGTTGGCTGAAGAAGGTAACGCAAAAAGCGCAAAAAAGACGCAAAAAACGCTAAAAATGGAAGTTGAATTTTTAGTGTTTTTCGAATTCTTTTTTTAGTGCTTTTTGCGTTACCTTTTTCTATGTTGCACTAAGAAAGGTATTTGTATGCACCACATCATCATCGGCGCAGGCCCCGCAGGCGTGATTGCGGCAGAGACGATTCGCAAGCACGCACCGCGCGATGACATCACCCTGATCGGTGACGAAAAGGAAGCGCCGTATTCACGCATGGCCATTCCTTACCTGTTGGTGGGCAATATCAAAGAGCAGGGCACCCATCTGCGCAAAAGCGCGTCGCATTTCAAGGATTTAAAAATCAATGTGGTCAACAGCCAGGTCAAGGCGGTGGACTGCGCTGGTAAAAAGCTGGCACTCAGCGATGGCCAGAGCATGCCGTATGACCGCCTGTTGATTGCCACCGGCTCCACGCCGATGCGCCCACCGATTGCTGGCATGGACTTGCCCGGCATCTACAGCTGCTGGACGCTGGCTGATGCCCGCGCCATCATGGACAAGGTCAAGCCCGGCTCGCGTGTGCTGCAGATGGGCGCAGGCTTTATTGGCTGCATCATCATGGAGGCGCTGGCTGCGCGCATAGAAACGCACAAGACAGGAAAACTGACGGTGGTGGAGATGGGCGACCGCATGGTGCCGCGCATGATGGGCCCGGCCGCGGGCGGCATGATCAAGCGCTGGGTGCAGTCCAAGGGGGTGGATGTGCACACGGGCGCCAAGGTGGAGTCCATTGCCCAGCAGGGCGCTGCACTGGTGGCCAAGCTGTCTACGGGCCAGAGCATCGAAGTGGATGTGATCATCAGCGCTACGGGCGTGAAGCCCACCATTGGCTTCCTCAAAGACTCAGGCCTGAGCTGCAAAACCGGTGTGCTGGCCGATGACCGCATGCAGACCAATATGCCCGGTGTCTACGCTGCAGGCGACTGCGCCGAGGCTTATGACCATTTCACCGGCGCGCAAGTGGTCAGCGCCATTCAGCCCAATGCGGCAGACCAGGCGCGTGTGGCTGCGCTCAATATGGCGGGGCAGCATGCCTCGCTCAAGCAGGTCACGCAGATCAACGTGCTCGACACGCTAGGCCTGGTGTCCACCAGCTTTGGCAGCTGGCAGGGTGTGCCCGGTGGTGAGCAGATCGAGCTCAAGGACGACAGCAACTACAAGCTGCTGTCCATGCAGTTCAAAGGCGATGTCATGGTGGGCTGCAACTCGATTGGCTGGACCGACCATGTGGGCGCGTTGCGCGGGCTGGTGGAGGGCAAGGTCAAAATGGGCGAATGGAAAGCCAAGCTGCAGTCCGACCCGACCAAGCTGATGGCCGCCTATCTGGCCACAGCCCAGGCCCAGGGAGAGTGGAGCGGCGCTGCTGATGTGAGCAGGCGCGCGCGCTGAAAACTCGCCCTTTCAAAAGCGCGCTACCATCAGCGCATGTGGACAGGCATTGTTGTGATCACTGCGTATTTTGCTTTGCATTGCAGCGTATGTCTTGTGCTATGCGTGTGCCATGTGGATAGATGAACCATGAAAATTACCCTCAAACTCTTTGCTTCGCTGACAGACTATCTGCCGCCCTCAGACCGCAGCAGCAATATCACTGCGCTTGACGTATCACCCGATGCCAGCATTTTGCAGATCATTGAACCGTTCGGCATGCCCGTCAAACTGGTGCATCTGGTGCTCGTCAACGGCACCTATATCGACCCCACCCAGCGCGCAACGCGCAGGCTGCAGGAGGGCGATGTGCTGGCCATCTGGCCGCCGATTGCTGGCGGTTGATGCATTGAGCATATCAAACACTATGAATTTTATAGCTGCTCCCGCGATATTCTATTGGCTTGGCGGCCTTTTTTCTTTGTAAAACACAGTGCAGTCATACTACGCTGAGCAATTTGACCGCGAGATGGGCTGCACGGTGGCCGAGTGGCTGATGTGGCTGCCTGCGGCCATGGGCGATGTACCCTGGCAGCAACAGGGCGACGCGCTGCAGGCTACGCTGGGCGCAGGCAGTGTGCGTATCCAGTGGCGGGCAGGCCAGCCACGCCAGATTGCTCTATTCAAACTGCCGCGCCTGCACGTCGGCTTTGCCTTTGAAGGCCTGGATGATGCGCAGCGTTACAACTTCATGAAGCGCTTTGACCTGTATATGCAGCGCGGTGGCGGCTAATTTTTACATTTCATCACTTTAAAGCGCCCTGCTTCCTCGTTCTATGGTGTGACCTCATGCAAAAGGCGTAGCCTGATGCGGTCACACTTTGAGATAAAGGATGTCTATGCGTATGTTCTGGCAGAAATTCGACCCCTGTCTGTGGGTGGTCTGCGCGAGTGTCTGGCTCGCAGCCTGTGGTTCCAATTCCGAGGTGGCCAATCTGCCTTCGGGCAATCCTGGCACTGGCACGGTCACTCCCACTCCCACGGTCGTTGGCTCCACCAGCGCCATTGCCGGACAGCTCTATACCTACCAGGCCAGCGTGAGCGGCAGCACCGCCACGGCCTGGAGCTGGAACTGGGGCGATGGCACGGCAGCCGCCACAGGCTCGCCCGTGCAAAAAGTGTGGAACCGCGCGGGCAACTTCACCACCACCATCACTGTCAGCGCGGGCAATACCTCCAGCAGTGCCAACGTGGCGGTCAAAACCGTGATGGAGCCTGTGACCTCCAGCACCAACCATAACTGCGCCATCCTGCCCGATGCTACGGTGCAATGCTGGGGTAGCAACAGTGCAGGCCAGCTGGGTAACAATTCCACGGTAACCAGCGTAGTGCTGGTGACCGTCAATGGCCTCACCGATGCGGTCGGTTTGACCTCTGGCCAGAACCATACCTGCGCCTTGCGTGCCAACGGCACCGTGAGCTGCTGGGGCAGCAACAGGGCCGGGCAATTGGGTGATGGCAGCTTTACTGACAGCCTGGTGCCCGTGCCAGTGCAGGGCCTGACCAACGCGGTGGCAGTGACAGCCAACCAGCAGCATACCTGCGCGCTGATCAACAACGGCAGCGTGAAATGCTGGGGCAGCAACAATAACAACCAGCTGGGTGATACCACCAGATCCCCGGACCAGGGCTCTTCCAGCAGCCCCGTCACCGTGACAGGGGTGATCGACGCTAAAGCCATTTCTGCGGGTGATGCACATGTCTGCGCCTTGCTTGACGGGGGCAGCGTGCGCTGCTGGGGCACCAATTCGAATGGGCGGCTGGGCACCACTACGCTTTCAGCCATCACCTCGACCGTATCCGACCTCACCAATGCGGTGGCGTTATCGTCTGTCTCGGGGCAGGGGCAGATGTGTGCCCTGCTGGCAGATGCCACGGTCAAATGCTGGGGGCTCAGCTGGGAGCGGCTGTTGGGTATCGGAGAGGTTGGTGATGTGTATTCTGCAACCGCTGTGCCGGAGCTGACCAATGCAGTAGGGGTGTCGGTCGGGCGCACGCACAGCTGCGCCTTGCGCTTGGATGCCACGGTCTACTGCTGGGGTAACAATGCGCAGGGCCAGCTGGGCGACGGCTCAACCAACAGCAGTAACGCCATCGTGCGGGTCCTCAATCTGTCAGATGTGGTGACTTTGAACACCGGTGAGAACCACACCTGCGCGCTCAGGCAAGGCGGCAGGCTCAGCTGCTGGGGCGGCATCAACAGTTTCGGCGAAGTGGGCACCGACGCAAAAGGGCCTGTCACACTGGCGCAGCCGTCTTTTGCAGATGCGGCATTGTTCTGGCGGTAAAACCCCGGCCCTGCAAGCAGCTCCGAGCCTACAGATGCATGGATTTGTGACTTAGCTTGCCTGCCCGCTGGGACCTTGCGGGCCGCCAGCCACTGTTTTGCCAGGGGTTATAAAATAACGCCATGCAACCATTTCACCTCGCCTTCCCCGTTACCGATCTAGACCAAGCCCGTGCCTTCTATGGCAACGTACTAGGCTGTGCAGAGGGGCGCAGCTCCCCGCACTGGATCGATTTTGATTTTTATGGTCACCAAATTGTTGCGCATCTGTCGCCAGACGAATGCAAGCCTGCCGGTACCAGCGCTGTAGACGGCCACGGTGTGCCTGTGCGCCACTTTGGCGTCGTGCTGGCAATGGACCAGTGGGAAGCGCTGGCCGCCAAGCTCAAGGCAGCAAACACCCAGTTTGTGATTGAGCCGTACATTCGCTTCAAAGGCGAAGTAGGCGAGCAGGCCACGATGTTTTTTCACGACCCCTGCGGTAACGCGCTTGAATTCAAGGCTTTCAAGGATATTGGTCAGCTGTTTGCTAAGTAAATAGTGTCTGATCTTGGTCCGCACGCTGCCCAGGCGCCCTGGGGCAGTCCACCCGAGCGCCGGCCCGCTTCGCGGGAAGCCTCTGCGGTACGTAAAATTTGGGGAACCGGGCAAACTCGCGCTACGCGCTCAGACAGCGCCCGGTTCTGTTGGTGGCCACATAACTTTGCTGCGCAAAGTGAGTGTCCCCCCGCTAAAGCGAGCCCAAATTTTTCCGTTCCTCGAGCCCGGCGCTCTGATTGGGTGGACCACCCCAGGGCACCTGGGCAGCGTGCTCTTCACTGGCTAAGTGGTTCGCTCGGCGGTTTCGCAGTGGGGCGATGTGGCCTTGGTTGATCAGGATCTTGCTCCCCCGGCTTGGACTAGCCTGTCGAAGTCCGTAAAAGCGAAGGCAGGCGCGGAGTGTACAGAGCACGCAGAACGCACGGTGGGCATGAGCGCACAGTGCACAACGCAAAGAATCCTCCGTCATCTCCCGGCGCGCGGGCTTTGAACAAACCCATTAGCCAGGGTGAAGCGATGGGAGCGTGTCGATGAAAAAATCGCAGAAAGGCGCGGCCCACCACCTCAAGATGACTGCCAAGCATCACGCGTGTTTTCGGAGATTTTTTGCAGCGACATGTCCCATCGCCCGTCCAGGGTGAACTTCAGCTACAGAGCCTTGCTGCGGGCTGTTAAAAGGCAACAAAGAACAACCAACAAACCACAAAAAAAGCCTCGCCATGGGCTATTAAAAACCGCAAATAACAAAGCAGATTACTACAAAATTAATAGCTGCCCCCGCGATATTCCATTGACCTGCAAGCTGATTTGTATAAGAACTAAGCCCTGGAAGCCATGAATAGCATGGCGCTTTTCATGCCCAGCAGTGTCAGCAGCAAAGAGCCCAGCAAGTGCAGCGCCGCAGTGGCCAGCGCCAGTGCGTAGCGTGACTGCTGCATCATGCCCACCACCTCGGCGCTGAAAGTGCTGAAGGTCGTTAGCGCACCCAGAAATCCCGTGATCAAGCCCAGGCGCCACACCGGGTCCAGCTCGGGCAGGGCGTTGAATACGCCGATGCACAGGCCAATCAAGTAGCCCCCTACCCAGTTGGCCGCCAGCGTGCCCCAGGGCAGCCCTGGCCCCGCGTTCAGCCAAAGGCCCAGACCCCAGCGCGCCAATGCGCCCGCACTGGCTCCCATACAGATTGCAAACACGTTCCACATGCGCAAAGTGTAGCCTGTGCCGTGCCGGTGCTGCGATCAGGCGACAATAGCGCGATGAGCACGCAGGCACTACCAACACCGGGCTTTTTGGGCATTGTGATGCTCGACACGCAGTTCCCACGCCCCTTGGGTGATATCGGACACCCTGAGACTTTCAGCGTGCCCACACACCGCGAGATCGTGCGTGGCATCTGGCCCGCCAAGGTGGTGCAGTCGGCCGCAGGGCTGCACCAGGCGCGCACGGTGCCTGCTTTTCAGGCGGTGGTGCGCAATCTGGAAAAGCGCGGAGCCAAAGCGATTACCACCAGCTGCGGCTTTTTGGTGTTGCTGCAAAAAGAGCTGCAATCGGCCGTGCGCGTGCCTTTGGTGACCTCCAGCTTGCTGCAGCTGCCCCAGCTACTCAAGACGCATCAGCGCGTGGGCGTGCTCACGATCAGTGCCCAAGCTCTGGGCAAAGAGCATTTGCGCAGCGCAGGCGTGCCGCGCGAGCGGCTGGGCGATGTGCTGGTGCAGGGGGTTGCGGCGGGCACGGAGTTTGTCACGCGCATTCTGGGTAATCAGCCGCAGATGGATCTGGCGCAGGCCCAGCAGGACGTGGTGGCTGCTGCGCTGGCGCTCAAAGCGCGTGCGCCTGACCTCCACACTGTTGTACTGGAGTGCACCAATATGCCGCCGTATGCGGGCGCGATAGAGGCGGCTACGGGCTGGAAGCTGCTGAGTGTGACAGACGATCCGCGTCTGCTCAAAGCCTTTGCGCAGGCCGCGCCAGCGCAGCCTGGCCCACTGCCAGAACAGAGTCAGCCCGCTGGCTGAGCGCTGCGTGTGAGGCCCTGGTATGCGCAGGCGATGGCCGCGGCGAGCCGGGCATTATTGAGCACCAGTTCGATATTGGCTGCCAGGCTGTGGCCGCCGGTGATTTCGTTCACCCGTGCCAGCAGGAAGGGGGTAAGCTCCTTGCCATCCATGGGCTGCGCATCAGCCTCACGCAGGGCCTGTGCAATGGCGGGGTCGATCACGCTGCGCTGCATTGCGTAGGCTTCTGGAATAGGATTGGCCACCACCATGCCACCGTGCAAATCCATCGCCCATTTGGCATGCATCACCTGGGCAATGGCTTGGGCGCTGTCCAGCCGGTAGTCCACTTTAAAGTCGCTGTCACGTGTGAAAAAAGCGGGCAAGGTCGCTGTTTGGTAGCCCACCACGGGCACGCCGTGGGTTTCCAGATATTCCAGGGTCAAGCCCAGATCCAAAATGGACTTGGCCCCGGCGCAGACCACAGCCACGGGAGTGATAGCCAGCTCCTGCAAATCGGCGGAGATATCAAAACTGCGCTCCGCCCCGCGGTGCACACCGCCTATGCCGCCAGTGGCAAACACGCGGATACCCGCCATGGCGGCAATGATCATGGTGGAGGCTACCGTGGTGGCCCCGGTGGCAGCCTGGGCGACAGTAAAGGGGATATCGCGCCGGCTGACCTTCACCACGTCGCGACCAGTTTGACCCAGGTACTCAATATCTTCGCGGGACAGGCCGACTTTGAGCCGCCCACGGATGATGGCAATGGTGGCAGGCGTTGCACCATGCTGGCGTACCTCGGCTTCTACGCGCAGCGCGGTCGCCACATTCTGCGGGTAGGGCATGCCATGCGAGATGATGGTGGACTCCAACGCCACCACGGGGCTACTCGCCTGCAGCACTGCGGCTATATCGGGGTGAATGTCAAGATAGGGGTGGGTCATGGCAATGAGGTCAGGGTCTGGGCACTAGGGCCAAGGTGGGCACATTCGTTTTTCAGGCGTCAAGTAGCTGGGTAACCGCAGCCACCGACAGGCCCGGGTGGTTGGCCGCCTCGCAGCCCACCGTCAGCGCGGCGCAGCCTTGCGCAAACTCGGCGGCTTGTGGCAAAGACTGTTTGTGCAGATAAGCATACACCAAGCCCGCCATCAGTGCGTCACCTGCGCCTGTGGTGTTGACAGCATCACACGGCAAGGCCTGAAGCTGGCCGCTGGCTGCGCGTTGCGCATCACCAGTACTTTGGCTGCTGTAGAAAACGCCCTGGCTGCCCAGGCTGATGACCACGTTCTGCACGCCCTGGGTGTGCAGATGCTGCGCAATGGCCTGCCTGTCTGGCAGCGTGCTGCAGGGCAGCTGGCACAGGGCCTGCGCTTCCAGTTGATTGAGCTTGATCGTATGTACCTTGGCCAGCCAGGGCGCAATGCGCAGGCATTTAAAAGCAGATACACCATCGACAAAAATCGGTACGCTGCTGTGGTGGTTGCAGCACCAGGCCAGCGCCTGCGCAGACAGGTTGCAGTCCAAAACCCATACCGCCGCCTGCTGCAGCAAAGCGGCTTGCTGGCTGAGCAATTCAGGGCTTACGCGCTCCACGATGTCCATGTCATTCACAGCCACAGCCATGTCACCGTGTGTGTCATGCAGCGATACATAGGTGGAGGTGCTGGCTTGCAGCAGCGTCCAGCAGTGGTCTACCTTGACACCTGCGTGTGCAGTAGACGCCAATAGACTGCTGCCAAAAAGATCATCACCCACGGCGCTGAGCAAATGGGTCCCGCAGCCCAAGCGTGCCAGGTTTTCAGCGATATTGCGCGCCACGCCGCCAGGGGCACAGCGGACACGTCCGGGGTTGGAATCGCCCATGGCCAAGGGGCTGTGCGCCGTGCCCAGGATATCGACATTGGCACCGCCGATCACCACGGCATAGTCCAGAGGCGAAGGTTGCACCATCACGTCACACAGCGCTTACTTGTCTTTGCCCATTACCAGATCGGGCAGGATGGTCACGATTTGCGGAAACACCGTAATCAAGGCGATGCACACCACCAGGCAGCCAAAGAAGGGCAGTGCAGCTTTGGCAATCAGGTTACTGTCCTTGCCCGTCATGTTCTGCAACACAAACAGATTGAAGCCCACAGGTGGCGTGACCTCGGCAATCTCTACCAGCAGGATGATGAAGATGCCAAACCAGATCAAATCAAAACCCGCCTTTTGAATCATGGGTAGCACCACCGCTGCAGTTAGCACGATCATGCTGATACCGTCCAACGCGGTGCCCAAGATGAGGTACACCACCACCAGACAGCCGATCAGCGCATACGGCGACAGATTCATGGCATTGACCCACTCGGCCAGCTCGCGCGGCACGCCGGTAAAGGCCATGGTTTTGGTCAAAAAGGCAGCGCCTGCCAGGATGAACATGATCATGCAGCTGGTGCGTGTGGCACCCATCAGGCCTTCCCAGAAGTTGGCAAACGTCAGGCTGCGGCCCCAGGCAGCAATCACGAGTGAGCCCAGCACGCCGAATGCGGCACACTCAGTGGCCGTTGCCCAGCCAGCCACCAGCACCCAGACGATAAACACGATCAGCAGCGTGCAGGGAATGAGCTGTCCGCTGAGTCTGATTTTCTCCATGAAGCTGGTCGGTGGATCGGCTGCGGGCACCTGCTCTGGATGGCGCAGACTCCACCAGGCGATATAGCCAGAGAACAGCAGCATCAGCAATGCGCCTGGCAAAAACCCCGCCAGAAAGATGCGGATGATCGATGCGTCTGCTGCCACGGCATAGACCACCATGGTGATGGACGGTGGAATCAATATGCCCAGCGTGCCTGCAGTGGCCAGTGAGCCAATGGCCAGTTTTTCGTTGTAGCCGCGCTTGACCAGCTCGGGCAGGGCAACCTTGGCGATAGTGGCACACGTAGCGGCAGACGAGCCTGATACCGAGCCAAATACGCCACAGCCCAGGATAGTGGTGTGCATCAAGCGCCCGGGGATACGGTTCAGCCAGGGCCGCAGGCCTTCAAACATTTCTTCGCTGAGCTTGGTACGAAACAGAATCTCGCCCATCCAGATAAACAGGGGCAGGGCGGCCAGCTCCCAGCTGGCATTGCTTTCCCAAAACGCACTGAACAGGTTTTTGCCTGGCATGGTGTTGGTAAAAAATGCCTGCCCCACCCAGCCCACAATAGCCAGGGTCATGGCGATCCATACCCCGCCGCTGAGCAGCAGGAGCATGATCAGAAGCAACAGTGCGCCGATGCTGAGCACATCCATGGAAGAACCTTTTTATGTTGTAAGAGACTGCCAGGCTGAACCCACGCCCGACTAGACATCGGCAGAAAAATCGCCCTTGGCATGCCGTTCCTCGACTGCGACCTGGTAAGTCGGCTTGCCACCACGCAGCACGATCCACAGCTCGTCCAGCACCGCTAACATCAATAGCCAGCAGCCGATCACAAACGTTGCCTGCGGAATCCAGATCGGTATCACCACCAGGCCGGTGGCCATTTCTGCAAAGGTATAGCTCTCGTAGGTGAACGCCGTGGCCGAATAGGTCAGGTAAGCCACAGCCACAGCGGCAATGCACAGGCAGCCCATATCGAGCATGCGGCGGGTGTTGGCAGATACTTTCTCCAGCAGCAGTGTCACGCGCACAAAGTCACCGTGCTTGAAGGAATGCGCCATGGCAAAAAATGCCGCCGCAGCGCACAGCCAGGCTACGATGTCGTTGATGCCGCTGACTTTGAGGTTGAGCTGGCGGCCCACGCCACCTGCAATCATGAGCACAAAGATGCCCAGCACGCAGCAGGCGGCCACGGCGGCTGCCGCACCAAACAGCCAGTCCAGCACGCGGCGCACCCGGCCCGGTGCAACGGTGCTGGGGAGCTTGGGCATGACAGACATGGGGCCTAACCTTTCAAGGTGGTGTTACTTGACGCCACGCTGTTTGTTGTAATCGGCAATGATGGCTGCACCATCGCTGCCAGCCGCTTTTTGCCAGTCAGACAGCATGATGCCGCCCACTTGCTGCATGTCTGCCATGAGCTTGGGGGCGGGCTTGAGAATTTTCATGCCTTTTTCTGTGAGCAGTTTTTTGTACTCATCGTTTTTGGCTTCGCTGACCTTCCAGCCGCGCACCTCGGCTTCCTGAGCGGCCTTCACCACGGCTGCTTGCGTGGCAGCATCCAGGGTATTGAAGGCTTTCAGGTTGACAATCACACCGTTCTTGGGCAACCAGGCTTGGGTGTCATACCAGTTTTTAATATGTTCGTAAGTCTTGCTGTCGTAGCCGGTGGAGCCTGAGCTCATGTAGCTCTCCACCACCCCCGTGGCCAAGGCCTGGCTCAGTTCTGCGGCCTGGATCTGCACCGGCTGCGCGCCGATCAGCTCGGCAATCTTGGCAGTCGCGGGGCTGTAGGCACGCCACTTGATGCCGCGCAGGTCAGCTACCGAGCTGATTTCTTTTTTGCTGTAAATGCCCTGCGGCGGCCATGGCACGCTGAACAGCATCTTCATGCCTTGTGCGGCCAGCAGTTTGTCCATCGGTGCCTTGGATGCATCGTAGAGTTTTTTTGCATCGGCATAGCCCGTTGCCAGAAAGGGTACACCGTCCAGCGCATAGACGGGGTTTTCGTTGGCAAAGTTGGCCAGCAAAATTTCTCCCAACTGCGCCTGCCCGCCCTGCACAGCGCGCTTGATTTCAGGCGCTTTGAACAAAGACGCGTTAGCGTGCACGGTAATCTTCAATTTACCCCCCGTGGCCGCGTCAACATCTTTGGCAAACTGCGTCAGGTTTTCGGTGTGGAAGTTGGTGGCGGGGTAGGCGGCGGGCAGATCCCATTTGGTTTGGGCCCAGGCAGAGCCAGCCATGCTGGCAGCAATCAGGGTCAGGGCGAACTTGATATTCATACACACACTCCAGTGAATCAGTGAAAACAATAAGGTTAAAGTAGCACAAGCATAGTTGCAAAAGCCGTGCCTACTTACCCGTACATTCCCGAAAGCATTTGTATGAATCTGCGCTTTGTTGAAGCTTTTTACTGGGTGGCCACGCTCAAGTCGATCTCCCGTGCAGCCGAAAAACTGTTTTTAACCCAGTCAGCCATGTCAGCGCGGGTGGCTGCACTGGAGGACGAGCTGGGCGTGCTGCTGCTGGACCGCCGCGACAAGCAGTTTCGACTGACCGTAGCGGGCGGCCGTTTTGTCACCTATGCCCAAAAACTGCTGGAGCTGCAGCGTGAGGTCAAGGCGGAGATGGGCTCGGGCCAGGCCATGGCGGCGTCGCTGCGCATTGGTGCGATTGAGTCGGTGCTGCATTCGTGGCTAATACCGTGGATTGAGCAACTGCGGGTTGAGCAGCCGGGGCTGGAGCTGGAGCTGACGGTGGAAACCACGCCGGTGTTGATGGACCAGGTGCAGCGTGGTGCGCAGGACATTGTCTTTGCGGCCTTGCCCGCGGGCGGCGAAGGGGTGCGCACCAAAGCGTTGCCAGCCATGGCCATGTGCTTTGTGGGCCAGGCTGCGCAGCACCGAAAGCGTGCCTACACGCTGCCTGAGCTGGCCAAAGGCGAGCTGCTGACCTTCCAGCGGGGCTCGCAGCCCCATGTGGCACTGCTGGACGCACTGCGCCAGGCCAAGGTGGAGCACAAGCGCGTGCACGCCATCTCCTCCATCTCGGCCATGGCGCAACTGGTGCAAGGGGGCTTTGGTGTGGCCACTCTGCCGCTGGCAGCGGCGCAGCGCCTGGTGGATGTGCAGGGGCTGCGCGTGCTCAAGTGCAACGCGCCGCTGCCGCCCCTGCCCATCCATGCCAGCTACCGCAGCGACCCTGCCACCGGATTGGTGGACAACGTGCTCAAGTCAGCCTTGGCATTTATGTAAATCAGGTCAGTTTTTCCTAGGGTAAACACGTAATTTGTCTCTAGATTAGCATCGAAAAAATTGATGCACTAAGCAAAAAATTTTGCGTTTGCGTGCACAGGCAGGCATCTTCACAATCAGCTCCATGCTGATAAACCACTTGGACCTGTTGTGAATTTTCCTGATCTACCCGTTGACCAAGCCCTGCACCTCAAGGCAAAACAGGCACGCCAGTGCATTCGCAGCGGTGAATGGACAACGCACACCAGCGGTTTGGCCGATGGCTATGTGCAGGGCAATGTGGTGATCCTTCCCGAGGCACTGGCCCATGATTTCTTGCGTTACTGTCAGCGCAATCCCAAGCCCTGCCCGTTGCTGGCTGTGGGCGAGCCCGGCCAGGCCAAATTGCCCGCTTTAGGGGCAGACATTGATATCTGCACCGACGTGCCGTGCTACCGCGTGTGGCGCCATGGTGAACTGGTAGATGAGCCGACTGACATCAGCGCACTGTGGCGCAAAGACTTGGTGACTTTCGTGCTGGGTTGTTCTTTTTCGTTTGAGCAGGCCTTGACCGAGGCCGGTCTGCCCATGCGTCACATTCAGCAAAACCGCAATGTGGCCATGTACCGCAGCGATATTGCGACCGAGGCGGCAGGCATATTTCATGGCCCCATGGTGGTATCAATGCGTCCTTTCAAAGCGGCAGATGCGATCCGCGCGATCCAGATCACCTCGCGTTTCCCGGACGTGCACGGCGCACCGGTGCACATGGGTGACCCAGCGGAGATTGGCATTGCCGACCTGTCCCGACCTGACTATGGCGATGCTGTCGATGTGCTGCCCGATGAAATCCCGCTGTTCTGGGCCTGTGGGGTCACTCCGCAAGCGGCCATCACGCAGGCGCGCCCCGAGTTTTGCATCACCCATGCCCCGGGTGCCATGCTGATCACCGATGTACTGAACCATCAACTTGCCAGTTTTTAACACCTGATTGGAGAAGACCATGAAAAAACTATGGATGTCCCTCGCCACCGCTGCTGCCGCCCTGGCTGCAACCGCTACCTATGCACAAACCAAATGGGATTTGCCTACGGGTTACGCTGTAGGCAGCTTTCAGACGGAGAATGTGCAGCTGTTTGCCAACGATGTAGACAAGGCCACGGCCGGAAAACTCAAAATCACCCTTCATGCCAACGGCTCGCTCTATAAAGCTAACGAAATCAAGCGTGCGGTGCAAACGGGCCAAACCCCGGTGGGTGAGATCTTGCTGTCGGGTTCGGCCAATGAAAATGCTTTGTTTGGCGTGGATTCGGTCCCATTTTTGGCAACCAACTATGCCCAGGCACGCAAGCTGTATACGGTGTCACGGCCTGCGCTGGAAAAGCTGCTGGCCAGCCAGGGCATGAAGCTGCTGTTCTCAGTGCCATGGCCCGGTCAGTCGCTGTATTCGGTGAAGGAAATCAAAGGCCCGGACGATTTGAAAGGCACCAAAATGCGTGCCTATAACCCGGCCACCACGCGTATTGCGCAAATGCTCAAGGCCCAGCCCACCACCATCCAGTTGGCCGAGCTGGGGCAAGCACTGGCCACAGGCACGGTAGAGAACTTTCTCACCTCCAGTGCCAGTGGCGTAGAAAACAAACTGTTCGAGCAAACCAAATTTTTCTATCCTGTCAATGCCTGGCTGCCACGCAACGCCACCATCGTCAGCCAGAAAGCCTTTGACGCACTGGACAAACCCACGCAGGATGCCGTGCTGAAAGCCGCAGCAGCAGCCGAGGCACGGGGCTGGGCGATCAGCGAGCAAAAAGACAGTGATTTCATCAAGGAGCTGGGTGCCAAAGGCATGAAAATTGCACCGCCCAGCGAAGCGCTGCGCAAAGAACTGCTTGCCATCGGCGAGGCCATGACCGGCGACTGGCTGAAAACTGCGGGTGCTGAAGGCCAAAGCATCGTAGACAGCTTCCGCAAGCCGTAATTTGCATGCAATAGGGTGCAAGCCCTCTGAAATATCGCGGGAGCAGCTATCAAATGCATAGCTGTTTTCACCCTGACACCATCTGCCCTGTTGGATTGGAGCGCGCCATGGCCAGCGTATTGGACAAGTTCTACCGTTTTTTGATGCTGCTGTCGTGCCTGTCCATGGTGTGCGCATTTGCCGCCATCATGCTGGGCGTGGTGGCGCGTGAGTTTCACTGGGACATTCAGGGACTGGATGCGTATGCGGGCTATGCCATCGCGGCCACGCTGTTTCTTGCGCTGCCTGGCACATTGCGGCACGGCGACCATATTCGCGTCACGCTGGTCATGCAGCGGCTATCGCCGCGTGCGCAAAACCTGCTGGAGTACTGGTGCCTGGGTGCAGCCAGCGCGCTAAGCGTCTACCTGGCCTGGTTTGCGTGCCGTCTGGTATGGGTGTCGTACTCCACGCACGATGTATCGCCTTCGGCCGACGCCTCGCCGCTGTGGATACCGCAATTGGCCATGGCTTTGGGCTGCATAGGGTTTGCCGTGTCGTTTGTGCATGCATTGTGGGCGCGCTGGACAGGGCAGGCATTTTTCGATATCCCTGCAGAAGGCGATCTGGCCAAGACTGAGTAAACCGTTTACTGCAATAACCACCAGAACACCAAGAAACACCATTATGGAAATACTGATTACCCTGCTGTTGATCGTGCTGCTGTTTGCCGTGTTGGGTTCGGGGGCCTGGATCGGCATGTCACTGCTCGGTGTGGCCCTGATGGCTATGCAGTTGTTTACTTCGCGCCCGGTGGGCGACAGCATGGTGCTGACGGTTTGGGGCTCTACCTCCAGCTGGACGCTCACCGCACTGCCATTGTTCTTGTGGATGGGTGAAATCCTGTTTCGCAGCAAACTTTCGGAAGACATGTTCAAGGGCCTGGCCCCTTGGCTCAACCGGCTGCCAGGCCGTCTGCTGCATGTCAATGTGATTGGCTGCACCATTTTTGCGGCGGTGTCTGGCTCATCCGCGGCGACCTGCGCCACCATTGGCAAGATCACCTTGCCAGAGCTGAAAAAACGCGGCTACCCGGACGATATCGCCATTGGCACCCTGGCAGGTGCGGGCACTTTAGGACTCTTGATTCCACCGTCCATCATCATGATTGTGTACGGCGTGGCGGCCAATGTGTCGATTGCCAAGCTGTTCATTGCAGGAGTGATCCCTGGCCTGCTGCTGGCAAGCCTGTTCATGGGGTATATCGTGGTGTGGGCTTTGCTCAATCCCGAAAAAGTACCTGCGGCCGATACAGGCATGGGTTTGCTGCAGAAAATCTACGCCTCGCGCCACCTGATTCCAGTGGTGTCCTTGATCGGCGTTGTGCTGGGCTCTATCTACTCAGGCATCGCCACGGCCACGGAGGCTGCTGCGCTAGGGGTGGCAGGCGCGCTCCTGTTGGCCAAAATAGAAGGCTCGCTGGATTGGGCAAAGTTCAAACAAGGCCTGGTGGCCGCCTGCCGTGTGTATTGCATGATTGGCCTGATTCTGGCGGGCGCGGCTTTTCTGACCTTGGCGATGGGCTTTATTGGGCTGCCCCGCCACCTGGCCGAGTTTATTGGCAGCTTGCAGCTGTCGCCCTTTGGCTTGATCCTGTTGCTGACCGGCTTCTTTATCGTGCTGGGCTGTTTTCTGGATGGCATCAGCATGGTCGTGCTGACCATGGCGGTGCTGCTGCCCACCGTGCAGGCCGCGGGCCTGGATTTGATCTGGTTTGGCATCTTCATCGTTTTGGTGGTCGAGATGGCGCAAATCACCCCGCCGGTAGGTTTCAACCTGTTTGTGATCCAGGGCTTGACCAAAAAAGAAATCACCTACATCGCGCGCACTGCTTTCCCGCTGTTTGTGCTGATGCTGCTGGCAGTGCTGGGTACGTATTTTTTCCAGGATATTGTGCTGTGGCTACCGCGCCAGATGACCTGAGTTTTCCCGCCTTGGAGGCGCACCCTGCAACTCTGCGCCCTCACAGTCTCACTTCCACGCAATAATCACGCTATGAGTTCTTCACAAGTCATTTCTCCCCGCTGGCAGTTCTGGATAGACCGTGGCGGCACTTTTACCGATGTGGTGGGCAAGCGGCCCGACGGCACGCTGGTCACACACAAGCTGCTGAGCGAAAACCCCGAGCATTACCCCGACGCTGCGGTGGCGGGCATTCGCCATCTGCTGGGCCTGAAACCAGGCGAGGCGGTGACGCCTGAGCTGGTAGAGTGTGTGAAGATGGGCACCACAGTGGCTACCAATGCGCTGCTGGAGCGCAAAGGTGAGCCTACGCTGCTGGTCACCACGCTGGGGTTTCGCGATGCCCTGCGCATTGCCTACCAGAACCGCCCCCGCCTGTTTGACCGCCATATCGTGCTGCCTGAGCTGCTGTACAGCGCCGTGGTTGAGGCGCAGGAGCGCATGGCCGCTGATGGTGAAGTGATCCAGCCCTTGAACGAGGTGCTATTAAAAACAGAGCTGCTCGCGCGATATTCCACTGGGCTGCGCTCGGTTGCGATAGTATTTTTGCATGGCTACCGCTACATCCAGCACGAACTGGCAGCCGAGCGCATAGCGCGCGAAGTGGGCTTTACGCAAATCAGCGTGAGCCATAAAACCAGCCCGATGATGAAGCTGGTGAGCCGTGGCGACACCACGGTGGTGGATGCTTATCTGTCGCCCATTTTGCGCCGCTATGTGCAGCAGGTGGCAAGTGAAATGCCTGGTGTGAAAGTATTTTTCATGCAGTCGTCTGGTGGGCTGACTGATGCCCAGGCTTTCCAGGGTAAAGACGCCATTTTGAGCGGTCCCGCAGGCGGTATTGTGGGTATGGCACGGACGGCGCAGCTGGCCTTTGGGGATGCTTCGGCGCAGCAGGGTGGCGTCAAGGTGATTGGCTTTGACATGGGCGGCACGTCCACCGATGTGAGCCATTTCGCAGGCGAATTTGAGCGCGAGTTTGAAACCCAGGTCGCCGGAGTGCGCATGCGCGCGCCGATGATGAGCATCCACACCGTAGCGGCGGGTGGTGGCTCGATACTGGAATTTGACGGTTCGCGTTTTCGCGTGGGCCCTCAGAGTGCGGGTGCCAACCCCGGCCCTGCCTGCTACCGCCGTGGTGGCCCATTGGCCGTGACGGATGCCAACGTGATTCTGGGCAAGGTGCAGCCGCGCTACTTTCCCAAGGTGTTCGGCCCCAAGGCAGACGAAGCACTGAGCTACGAGGCCACGCTGGAGAAATTCAAGGACATGGCGGCCCGGGTAGGTCAAGGCAAAGAAGTTCAGCCCGAGGTGGTGGCCGAAGGCTTCATCCACATCGCTGTGCAGCAAATGGCCAATGCCATCAAGAAAATATCGGTGGCGCGCGGCTACGATGTGACGCGCTATACCCTGCAATGTTTTGGTGGCGCCGGTGGCCAACACGCCTGCCTGGTAGCGGACGCATTGGGCATGACGCGGGTGTTGGTGCACCCGTTGGCAGGAGTGCTCAGCGCCTACGGCATGGGCCTGGCTGACCAAAACGTGATTCGCGAGCAAGCGGTAGAAGTGCGCCTGAGTACACCAGCCTTGGACGGTGTGCGCAACACCTTGGCCACGCTGGCAGACGCTGCCCGCGCTGAGCTGGAGCGCCAACAGGTTGCCCAGGGCGCAGTGACGGTGCACCAGCGGGTGCACGTCAAGTACGAAGGCACGGATACTGCGCTGATCGTGCCAATGGGTGATCTGGGCAGCATTGAAGCGGCCTTTGAGCGCGCCTACCAGCAGCGCTTTGCCTTTTTGATGCAAGGCAAGGCCATGGTGGTCGAGGCGGTATCGGTGGAGGCGATAGTGCAGGGTGACGCACCTGACGAGCCGCGCCACACACTGCATGCGCCGCGCGCCGTGCCCCTGCGCGAGAGTGTGCGCATGTACTCTGGCGGGCAGTGGCATGACGCTGCCCTGGTGGTGCGCAGCGACATGCGTGCTGGCGATGTGGTGCCAGGCCCCGCCATCATTGCCGAGCAGAATGCCACCACGGTGGTAGAGCCCGGCTGGGAGGCCCATTTGACGGCATTGGACCATCTGGTGTTGGAGCGGCGCACGCAGCGGGCTGTGCAATATGCCGTAGGCACCACGGCAGACCCGGTGCTGCTGGAAGTGTTCAACAACCTGTTCATGAACATCGCCGAGCAGATGGGCCTGCAGCTGCAGAACACCGCTTACTCGGTCAACATCAAGGAGCGCCTGGACTTCAGCTGCGCGCTGTTTGACACGCAAGGCAATTTGATCGCCAATGCGCCCCACATGCCTGTGCACCTCGGGTCCATGGGCGAGAGCATCAAAACCGTCATCCGCGAGAACGCGGCCACCATGCAGCCGGGCAATGTGTATGCACTCAACGACCCCTACCACGGCGGCACGCACCTGCCCGATGTGACGGTGATCACCCCCGTGTATTTGGGCGACAAGCCGGTGTTCTACGTCGGCTCACGCGGCCACCAGGCAGACATTGGCGGCACTACGCCCGGCTCCATGCCGCCGTTTTCGACCCGCATTGAAGAAGAGGGCGTACAGATCAACAACTTCCTTTTGGTCGAGCGCGGGGTGCTGCGTGAGGCCGAGATGGTGGCCCTGCTGGAAAGTGGTGAATACCCCAGCCGCAACCCTTACCAGAACATGGCGGATCTGAAAGCGCAGATCGCTGCCAACGAAAAAGGCGTGCAGGAGCTGCGCAAGATGGTGGACACCTTTGGCCT
The DNA here is from genome assembly GCA_013297865.1 of Polaromonas sp. Lineage (GTDB taxonomy): Bacteria > Pseudomonadota > Gammaproteobacteria > Burkholderiales > Burkholderiaceae_C > JAAFIP01. The sequence goes on from JAAFIP010000002.1 coordinate 324,250, forward strand.
TGATGTCGTGCAGGCCTATATGCGCCATGTGCAGGACAATGCCGAAGAGTCCGTGCGCCGCGTCATCACGCGCCTGAAAGATGGCCAGTTCACTCTGCCGCTGGACAACGGCGCGCAGATCAAGGTGGCCATCCGCGTCAATGCTGCCGAGCGCACCGCAGAGATCGACTTTACCGGCACCTCGCCGCAGTTGACGAATAACTTCAACGCCCCTACGGCCGTGTGCATGGCTGCCGTGTTGTATGTGTTTCGCACTCTGGTGGATGACGATATTCCACTCAATGCAGGCTGCCTCAAGCCTTTGAAGGTCATCATTCCTGCTGGCAGCATGCTCAACCCCCACCCACCTGCGTCGGTGGTGGCGGGCAATGTAGAAACCTCTACCTGTATCACCAATTGCCTGTATGGTGCGCTGGGCTTGATGGCGGGCGGCCAGCCCACGATGAACAACTTCACCTTTGGCAATGCCACGCACCAGTACTACGAAACCATCTCGGGTGGCAGCGGTGCGGGGGGTGAGCTGGACGCCCAGGGCCGTGTGGTTAGCGGCTTCAACGGCACCTCGGTAGTGCAGGCCCACATGACCAACTCGCGCATGACTGACCCTGAAGTGCTGGAGTTCCGCTTTCCGGTGCGGCTGGAAAGCTACGAAATACGCCAGGGCTCCGGCGGCGTGGGCCGGTTTACCGGCGGCAACGGGGGTGTGCGGCGGGTGAAGTTTCTGCAGCCGATGACGGCCAGCATTTTGAGCAATGGCCGTGTGCATCCTGCGTTTGGTATGGCGGGCGGCGCAGCGGGCTTGCCGGGTATCAACCGCATCGTGCGCGTGGATGGCAGTGTGCAGACGCTGGAGCATATTGGCCAGGCGCAGATGCAGGCGGGTGATGTGTTTGAAATCCACACGCCCGGCGGCGGCGGCTTTGGGGCTAGCCCATCGTCGCCTCAGTAACTGCTGACACTGTGCAGCCACTGCACATTTACCAGACTCGCCAGCTTTCGGTTTGAAGCACGCATAAAAAAAGCCCGGCGAACCGGGCTTTGATATGGTGAGCGCGAAGAAGTGATTACTTCTTGGCAGCGCTGGCGCCGTCTTTGGCAGCAGCCATTGGCTTGTCGCTGGCCTTGGCATCTTTCGCGGCTGGCTTGGCGTCTTTAGCGGCTTTAGCATCGGCTTTAGCTTTCTTGTCAGCTTCGGCCTTGGCTTTTTTCTCTTCGTCAGCTTTAGCTTTGGCATCAGCCTTGGCTTTCTTGTCGGCTTCAGCTTTGGCCTTGGCTTCTGCCTTGGGGTCAGCTTTGGCATCTGCAGCAGGCTTCACGTCCTTGGCAGCAGCAGCGGCGGGTGCAGCAGCAGCGGGCTTGGCGTCTTTGGCAGCGGTAGCGGCAGGTGCAGCAGCGGCGGCTGGCTTGGCGTCAGCAGCTTTGGCATCCTTGGCAGGTGCAGCAGCGGTAGCGGCGGCAGGCTTGCTGTCTTTAGCGTCCTTGGCAGCTGGCTTGTCGTCTTTCTTGGCAGGTGCTGCGGCTGCGCCTTTGTAGCCAGCGCCACCGACGGTCATGCCTTCAGCAGAGAATTTGGCAGCGTTGGTCTCGCCAATGCCGTTCACGCGCTTGATCATGTCGTCCCAATCCTTGAACGGACCTTTTTTGCGCTCGTCCAGGATCTTGCCGGAAATGCCGGGGCCGATGCCTTTGATGGCATCCAGCTCAGCAGCGGTGGCTTTGTTCACGTCCACTGCAGCAAAGGCCATTGCCGCGTACAGCAAGGCAAACAAAACGAATAACTTTTTCAACATGGCTAACTCCTAGGGATGATGAGATGGTTTTTTGTGGCTCAGAAAAATTCCAAGACCGCAAGACTATAACGGGGGTTTGGATAGGGACGTTGACCCGAGATGTTACAAGTTATTAGGCAAAACCCGTAGCGTAGCGCCGCTTAGTAAGCTAATTCGTGATGAATTAACGCTTTTAGACGTCAATAAAGTATGTTTTACGTCTTTTAGCGACTGGACTCAGTCGTTGACGCGCCAATCCACAATGATGGGGCTGGGTACCCGGCCATCGGTATCACGCGGCATGACCTCGGTTTTTTCAAAGGCGCGCACCACCGCCTCGTCCCATTCGCGGTTGCCGCTGGACTTGACGATACGGGGTCGGCCCAAAATGGTGCCGTCAGGGGCAGCGCGCACTTCCACGCTGACCAGCGGATTGCCCGTGGTGGTGCCGGTGAATACCAAGTTGGGTTTAACTTTGGCTTTGACGCGGCCGCCATAGCCACTGGACGGGCCTGACGACTGCGCCGCAGTGCCGGGAGAATCCGGTGCGCCGCTGCCTGCCAGCCGGACAGAGCGGTTGATCGCCTCCTGGCGGTCTTTCTCGCGTTGCGCTACTTCTTCGGCGGCCTGGCGCTGGGCTTCCTGTTTGGCTTCGCGCTGCAGGGCGGCGGTGTCTACTTTGGGCTTGACGGGCTCTGCAGGCTTTTTCTCAGGCGCTGCCTCGGGCGGCTTGTCTGGTGGTTTTTTGGGAACGGGCTTCTCGCGCTCCACGGCGATGTCGGGGGCTTTGGGCGGCGGCGGTGCGGGCTTCTCGACGGGGGGCGCGGGCTTGGGGGTGGGCTGGGGTTCGGGTGGCGTAGGCACGGGCACGGGCTCAGGCGCACGTGGCGCGGCCTGCTGGGGCACGCTGGCCCACAGCTCGGCCTCGGCGGTGGTGGTGATGGTCTGGCGCTTCCAGTTGACGCCCCAGGTCAGCGCGGCCAGCAGCAGGATGTGGGCCAGCACGGCCAGGCTGAAAGCGCGCACCATGCCCGGCTGGGCAGGCGGGGCAAATTCGAAGCGGTCTGCAGTGCTGGGCATGGCGGCGGGGTCTATTTGGCAAGCTGCACTGACAGACCCACGCGTGCGATGCCAGCGCGCTGCAGCCTGTCCATCACGGCTACCACGGTTTCGTACTTGACGGCTTTGTCGGCGCTGATGACCACGGCGGTATTGACATTGCTGCCCTGCATTTTTTTCACCTGAGGTGCTATGGAAGCCATAGCTGCCCTCGCGGTAATTTCCTGGGCTGGGCCGCTCCTGATCTCCAAAGAGTCATCTTTCTGGATGACGATCTGGATCACTGCGTCGGGCTGTTTGGCGGCTTTGCCCACGCTGGGCAGGTCGATCATGCTGGGCGTGATCAGCGGTGCGGTGACCATGAAGATGATCAAGAGCACCAGCATCACGTCAATGAAGGGCACCATATTGATCTCGTTGATGGTGCGGCGGCCGCGGCCTCGGGACATCATGGCGGGCATGGCGTATCTCCTGGTGGCGCGTTAGTGGCCTGCTGCGGTGGCGGTTTGGGAACCGAGGTTGCGTTGCAGGATGTTGGAGAACTCTTCGATGAAGGTCTCCTGGCGGATGGCTACGCGGTCGATGTCGCGGGCAAAGCGGTTGTAGGCCACCACGGCGGGAATTGCCGCAAACAGGCCAATGGCGGTGGCCACCAGGGCCTCGGCAATACCTGGGGCTACGGTGGCCAGGGTGACCTGCTGCAGTGAGGCCAGGCCGGTGAACGCATGCATGATGCCCCATACGGTGCCAAACAGGCCCACATAGGGCGAGACGCTGCCTACCGAGGCCAGGAAGGACAGATTGGTTTCCACCGCGTCCATCTCGCGCTGGTAGCTGGCGCGCATGGCGCGGCGCGCGCCGTCCATCAGTGTGGAGGTGTCGGCAATACGCCGCTCGCGCAGTTTCTGGTATTCGCGCATGCCGCTGGCAAAGATGCGCTCCATCGGGCCGGAGTGCTTGGCGTTTTGCGCAGCGGACTGAAACAGCTCGTTGAGCGAGGTGCCCGACCAGAAATCACGCTCAAACTCTTCATTGAGGGCGTTGACCTTCTTCAGGGCAAACAGCTTGCGAAAAATGGCCGCCCAGCTGACCACTGACACGACGACCAACAGCAGCATCACCGCCTGCACCACAAAGCTGGCGTTGAGAATCAGATGCAATATCGACAAGTCTTGGTTCACTGTAATACCTCCAGCAGATGGTGTGGAATTCTGGCGGGTTTGAGCTGTGCGGCGTCAACCCAGGCGATGCGGATGGTTCCATGGCAGACCATGGGCAGGGCAGAAAGTTCAGTATAAGGGGGTTGAAACTGCTCTTTATTTGATAGCTGCTCCCGCGATATTTTATTGGGCGCAAGCCGTATTTCTTGTGTAATGGTAAGCGTAATTTTGCTGCTCTGGCTGACCCGGGCTGTAACCAAAAGTTGGTCATCCAGGCGCGCTGGCTGGCTGTAATGCAGCTGGGTGTCAGTAACCACAAACATGCCGCCCGGTTGCCCGGCGGTGCCTTCGCGTAGCGTGCTCTGCGCTATGCCCAGGGCGCGCAGCCACTCGGTGCGTGCGCGCTCCATGAACTTGAGGTAATTGGCATAGAACACAATGCCGCCCGCATCGGTGTCTTCCCAATAGACGCGCACCGGCCAGACAAAGGGCGGCATCATGCCAATGCCTCGCGCATGCGTGCAATGGCGGTGTGCAAATCCTGCATCGAGCTGGCGGTGGAAAAGCGCACAAACTTGTGGGTGCTGTCGTGGCCAAAGTCGCGCCCCGGCGTGATGGCGACATGGGCGCGGCGCATCATTTCAAAGCAGAAATCCCAGCTGCCACCAGCGCTGGCGCTGCTGTTGGGCATCACGCCCAGCTTGCTTTCAATTTTGGAGCAATCTGCATAGACATAGAAAGCGCCATCAGGCTCTACCGGCACTTCAAAGCCCAGGCTGCGCAGCGCGGGGATGAAATAGTCACGCCGCGCCTTGAACTCGGCGCGGCGGCGTTCGTATTCGCTGATGCTGTCAGGCTCAAAACAGGCCAGCGCCGCGCGCTGCGACACGGTGCTGGGGCAGATGTACAGATGCTGCGCCAGATTTTCCACCACGGTGACCAGGCTGTCAGGCACCACCATCCAGCCCAGACGCCAGCCCGTCATGTTGAAATATTTGCTGAAGCTGTTGATGCTGATGATCTGATCGTCAATCTCCAGAGCAGTGCGGCCAAAGGTGGCGTCATGGCTCAGGCCCAGGTAGATCTCGTCGATCATCGTCACGCCGCCGCGTGCACTGACCACCTGGTGGATGCGGCGAAGCTCGTCAGGGTGGATGGAGGTGCCCGTGGGGTTGGAGGGGGAGGCGAGCAACACGCCACGGGTGTGGGGGCTCCATGCGGCCTGCACTTTGTCCGCAGTGAGCTGAAAGCGCTCTTGCGGCGTGCAGGCTATCAGCCGCGCCGTGCCGTCGGCTGCGGCCACAAAATGGCGGTTGCAGGGGTAGCTCGGGTCGGGCATCAGCACCTCGTCGCCCGCTTCGATCAGCGCCAGGCAGGCCAGCTGCAGTGCGGCAGACGCACCGGCGGTGAGCACAATGCGCCGCGCAGGCACTTGCACGCCGAAGCGGCTGGCATACCATGCACTGATGCGCTCACGCAGCGCGTGCATGCCAGTGGCTTGGGTGTATTGGGTGGCACCGCTGTGGATGGCGCGCTGGGCGGCCTCTTGCACCAGGGGTGGGGCAGTAAAGTCAGGCTCGCCGATGTTGACAAAAATCATCGGCTTGTCGGTGTGGGCCACTTGGGCGGCCAGCTCGGAGGCGGCTTTGCCAACCTCCATCACATAAAACGGTTCAATTTTTTCTGCGCGTTGGGTGATCCGCATGGCGTGAAGTTGTTTTCTGTGTTCTTGCGTCATGCCTCTAGGTAGGCGATCCGCTGGCTTTCATGTGTTTGTTGCTGGGTGCCTTGTCGTGGGCCACCTCGGCGGCGCGCAGCGCAGGGGCCAGCTTGTTGAGCACGCCGTTGACGTATTTGTGCCCATCGGTGCCGCCAAAGGCCTTGGCCTGCTCGATGTATTCGTTGAGCACGACGCGCCAGGGCACATCCAGGCAGTGCTCCAGCTCATAAGCACCCAGCCACATGACTGCGTGCTCTACCGGGGAGATTTCGCTCAGCGGCCTGTCCAGATGGGGCAGGATTTTCTGATCAAGCGCGTCGGCCTGCGTGACGCAGCCGTGGAACAGCGCGTCGTAGTGGGCAGCGTCGGCCTTGCTAAAGCCTTGCAGGTCACGGGTGAACACGTCAATGTCGGCAGCCGTGTTTTTGCCCACCAGGTGCTGATACAGCGCCTGGATGGCAAACTCGCGTGCGCGCGTGCGGCCCGAGCGCACCGGGGCCTTGCTTTTGGCTTCAGTGGAGGCTGCAGCGCTTTTGGCCGGGTGGCTGTTGGGCTGGGAAGAATGGGAGGTGGTCATAAAAGGTGTGTGCGCTGCGTCTGAGCGAGGTCTGGGTGCTTCAGGCCAGCTCGTTGAGCAGGTTGGCCATCTCCACCGCCACACGGGCGGCGTCGCGGCCTTTGTCGGTCTGGCGGGCGATGGCCTGGGGCATGTTCTCGGTAGTGATGATGGCGTTGGCAATGGGCAGCTGGTAGTCCAGCGCTACTTTGCTCACGCCTGCACCGGACTCGTTGGCCACCAGCTCAAAATGGTAGGTTTCGCCGCGGATGATGCAGCCCAGCGCGATCAGGGCGTCGTATTTGTTCTTTTCGGCCAGGGCCTGCAAGGCTACGGGCACCTCCAGTGCGCCGGGCACAAACACGTGGTCAATGTGCCTTTCCAGCACGCCAAGGGCGATCAATTCCTTGCTGCAGGCGTCGGCCAATGCATCGGTAATGGCTTCGTTGAAGCGCGCTTGCACAATACCGATATAGAGCTTGCGCCCGTCCAGCATGTCGCGGCTGGCTTTGCCTTTGTCTGCACCAAACATTCCTGATCCCCTTTGTGATTTATTCTGCGCAGGCAATAAAGCCTGCCACCTCAAGCCCGTAGCCTGCCATGCTGGGCATGCGGCGTGGCTTGCCCATCAGCATCATGCGGGACACGCCCACTTCGCGCAGGATCTGCGCGCCAATGCCGTAGGTGCGCAGGTCCATGCGGCCGCGCTCTGGCGCCTGCGACGCCTTGGCCAGGCCGTCAAACTGCGCGACCAGCTGGGCTGCGCTCTCGCCGCAGTTGAGCAGCACAGCCACGCCGCGGCCTTGGGCGCTGATGTATTTGAGGCTGGCGTCCAGGCTCCAGCTATGCATGGCGCGGTTGACCTCGAGTGCGTCCAGCACACTCAGTGGCTCGTGTACGCGCGCGGCAATGGCGTCTTCGCTTTTCCACTGGCCTTTGACCAGGGCGATATGCACACCCTGGCTGGGTTTGTCCTTGAACGCGACGGCCTTGAACTCGCCATAGCTGGTCTGCATGGTGCGCTCGCCAATCTTTTGCACCAGGCTTTCGTGGCGGCTGCGGTGTTCGATCAAATCGGCGATGGTGCCAATTTTCAGGCCATGCTCGGCGGCAAACAGCTGCAGGTCGGGCAGGCGCGCCATGGTGCCGTCGTCTTTCATGATCTCGCAGATCACGGCGCTGGCCGAGCAGCCCGCCATGGCCGCCAGATCGCAGCCTGCCTCAGTGTGGCCCGCACGCATCAGCACGCCGCCGTCCACTGCCTGCAATGGGAAGATATGGCCCGGCTGCACCAGATCATCGCTCTGGCTGGCCTGGCTGACGGCTACCTGCACCGTGCGGGCACGGTCAGCAGCGCTGATGCCGGTGGTGACGCCTTCGGCCGCTTCGATTGACACGGTGAAGGCAGTGCTGTGCTTGGTGCCGTTGCGGGTGGCCATGGGCTGCAGCTTCAAATGCTCGCAGCGCGCTTTGGTCAGCGTCAGGCAGATCAGGCCACGGCCAAAACGGGCCATGAAATTGATGGCCTCGGGCGTGACATGGTCTGCGGCCAGTACCAGGTCACCTTCGTTTTCGCGGTCTTCCTCGTCCACCAGGATGACGATCTTGCCAGCGCGCATGTCGGCCACAATGTCTTCCACCTTGGAGATGGCAACGGGCTGAAGGGCGGGGGTATCAGATTTAACGACGTGCAGGGCCATGGTGAAACTCCTTCAGTGGGTGCGGGCTGCGGGTTGGGCGATGGGGGTTGCAGCGCTGTGGTCTGCGGCGGCGGCGTGTGGCAAGGCGCTGACTGAGAGCATGCGCTCGACATAGCGCGCCACGGTGTCGATCTCTACATTGACAGCGCTGCCAGCGCGCAGGCTGGCCAGGGCGGTGTTGTCCACGGTGTGGGGAATCAGGTTGATGCTGACCTCACAACCCTGGGTGCTGTCCTTGACGGAGTTGACGGTGAGGCTCACGCCGTTGATGGTGATGGAGCCTTTGTAGGCGAGGTATTTGGCCAGTGCAGGGGGGGTCATCACGCGCAGCTCCCAGCTTTCGCCTATCTGCGCAAAATGGCTCACATGGCCCACGCCGTCCACATGGCCGCTGACGATATGGCCGCCCAGCCGGTCATGCGCGCGCAGGGCTTTTTCCAGATTGATAGTGCCTTGACCATCCAGGGCAGCGGTTTTGTCCAGGGATTCGGCAGAGATGTCGATGGTGAACTGCCCGGCTGCTACGTCCAGCGTGGTCACCGTCATGCAGGCGCCGTTGAGCGCAATGCTGTCGCCCAAACCGACATCGTCCAGATAGCCCGCTGGCGCAGCTATGGTCAGCCGCTTGCCATGGAAAGAGCTGTTGCCTAGAGGGTGGACAGCGACGATGCGCCCCACACCAGTGATGATGCCTGTGAACATGGCTGTATTTTCGCAGGGTTTAGGCTGCTTGCGGCGGGAAAGGGCCACAATCCCTAAAAAGCGCTCTGTGCTGTAGGTGACAGACCATCGAATACAGAATATTTGCTATTATTTATATAGCTGCTCCCGCGATATTCTATTGGTCTGGCGGCCTAAAACCCTCTAAAAAAGACTTGACTAGGCCCCTGTCGCCGCTGTATCAGCGCTAAAACTGCCCATGTCCGCGCACGCGGGCCACCACACGCAAATCCGCACCTATCAGCTGGGCTGAGCTGAAATCCAGCTGTACCGCGTCGCCCAGCTGGCCCAGGGCGGGCAGGTTGGCGATGCCCATGCCCGGGCCCAGCAGCTTGGGCGCGGTATAGAGCAGCAGTTCGTCTACCAAGCCCGCCTTGAGCAGCGAACCATTGAGCTTGAAGCCTGCCTCCACATGCAGCTCGTTGATCTCGCGCTGGCCCAGGTCCTGCAGCATGGCGCGCAGGTCGACCTTGCTGCCTGGAGGGCCGCCGGGGCTGGGCTGGCGGGCGGGTGCACCGCCATCAGTGGGGCTGCCAGCACTGGTGCTGGGGCTGGCGGGGACATTTGGATTTAACTTTGTATTGGGCTTAGCGTTAGCATCTGCATCGGCGTTGGTATTCAACGCCGCGGAATGGTCCAACTCGGGCAGGTAAATCACCGTGGCACCGCGTGCCTCCAGGGCCTGCTTTTTGGCATCATTTCTCTCGGCAGCGTAGATAAATATAGCGCGGCTAGCTATCGAATCCATAGCCTGCTGCGATAAACCAAACTTCTCTCCAGACAGCGCCTGCTTGCCCAAGGTGCTCCACAGCTTGGCATCCAGCGGTGTTTCCAGGCGGCTGTCCACAATCACCAAATGCGGCTGGCGCGGCGTGTCCACCTGGCGCACATCCAGCAGCGGGTCGTCCTGCAGCACCGTGCCAATGCCCGTGAGCACCGCGCAGGCGCGCGCGCGCCAGGCATGCCCATCGGCACGCGCCGCCTCGCCCGTGATCCACTGGCTGGTGCCATCCGCCAGCGCCGTAGCCCCGTCCAGCGAGGTGGCCACCTTCATGCGCACCCAAGGCGTCTTGCGCAGCATTCGGCTGAAAAAGCCAATGTTCAGCTCGCGCGAGGCTACCGCAGCGGGGCTGTCAGCAGGCAGCACCTCCACCGCGATCCCCGCTTCACGCAGCATCTGCACCCCACGGCCCGACACCAGCGGGTTAGGGTCCAGCAAGGCCACTACCACCCGCGCCACCCCTGCGTCAATCAAGGCATGGCAACACGGCGGCGTGCGACCAAAATGCGAGCAGGGCTCCATCGTGACATAAGCCGTAGCGCCCTTGACAGACAAGCCCCGAGCAGCCACATCCCGCAGCGCCATCACCTCCGCATGCGGGCCACCAGCTTGTTGGGTAAAGCCTTCGGCTCGGCCATCATCGGCGGCGCCATGCTCACCAGGCAGCAACACGCAACCCACCCGCGGGTTAGGGGAACTGAGGGTAGTAGCCAGCGCAGCGAGCTCCAAGGCCCGAGACATAGGGTCGTTCATGGCCTGAGATTATCACTTGCGCGGCAGAGTCAGGGGGAAATCTGCATTTCAATATTGCGCTGGTTAGCCACGGCAACCCCTCTGAGCATGGCGGGCTGCACTATAGCACCCTCCATGGCCAGCAGCCCTGTTCGTACACGCTCGCTGTCAGGCTGCAGGCTGAGAATCTGTACTTTTTCTATTTTTCCGGCAGAGTTGATCCAAATAGATACCGTGGCAGTGTAGGACAGGCTCCGTGCAAACCCTCCTTGGATGGCAATGGGCCAGTTTGTTTCAGGTGCTGCGGGTGTGTCCACTTCGGATGAACTGAAAAAATGCTCAGCCAAAACCCCACCAGTAGCTTGCTGTACATCCAGCTCAGTGGGGTCAGGGTTAGGTGCAGGGGATGGTGCGATAGCTAGTGTTGCACGATAGAACCCTTGAGGAGAAAGTGCATTCTTAGTCGAAGGTACATGTACCGATACGTCTGGAGGTTGCGAAGCCAGACTTGGTCTATCAATGCTGCGAACTGTGATGTGCAGAACTTTGTTAGAAACTGCCTTAGTTGCCCGTCCAAGCAATGTGTGCGTTAGAAAAAAGCTATGCAGGACGACACTGGCAACAACACAAACTGCCAACTTCGCAGGATGCACCATCGTCATAGCAGTCCAGAGCTTTACCTCCAGCACTCCCGGTTAGCTTCCAATTGGTTGGCGAATTTGCCTGGTGTCCAATTGACCACTCCTTTGCGCCCAGTCCGATTGACAGTAAAAGAACCGCATTTATCGCTTGCCATGGAGCCTGCAGTAATGGGAGCTGCAGTCACCGTGTAGGTGTTCACGGTTGACGCTAAGGTAATGGTGTAAGCTGCTGCGCCCTCCCCAGGCTTGGGGGCTACGGTAAAGTTGCTTTGAAAATACGTGCCACTATTTATTTCTACTCCTTTGGTATCCGAAAAATAGGAATAGTTCTCTGAATAAATTCGCTCCATATACGCTTGGGCATCCAGCAGGATGGCTTTGGCGCTGGCACGTCGCCCTTTGTCGATCTGTTCGCGATAGCTGGGAATGGCAATGGCAGCCAATATGCCAATCGTAGCCACGACGATCATCAATTCAATCAGAGTAAAGCCTTTAGCTTTTGCAGCGAAATTGATTTCTTTTTTCATAAATAGTTGCCTGCAGCTGATTTACTGTCGAGCAGTATCGGGTTGAATAACAGTCTTGATGCCAGGAATTTCTCTCCAATACAAACGCGTGTTTACGCGGGTGCGGGGCGCAGTATTCTTGTTGGTTGAATCACCAATGATAGTTTGTTTGAGTTCATTGTTACTTTGGTTCCTGACTAAAGTAAAGTTCTGATCGCTAGTAGAAAAGCCTATTTTATTGACGCCAAAGGTACTGCTTTCTTGTATGCCTTTTATTGCGTCTATCTGTGCATAAGCACCTAAGACGTTATTTTCACAATTTTCCGCACTCACATTATTAGTGCTGCCAGGAAATATGAGTGGTATGCCAATCTCAGTGGTGCCGTCCTGGGCGAAAAGCATATTGTGCACGGCCATACCAGAAGTGTATGGAATATCAACATACCAACCCTTTTTTACACTCCAATCAATGACGGTGAAGTTGGTTTGCAGCAAATCATTCGTACCAGCCTCCACAGTCCATACCCGTTGCTGCAGATCACTGGTGTTGCCGACCGTAAATGTAGGGGTTTTACCATCATCTCGAATTCCATAAACGCGTTGCTGTACGGAATTGTTGGGGAAATCGCTGGAAAAAATGGATTTGCCTGTTGCGAACACTACCACTACCCCACCAGCGGGATGGAAAGCTACTGCCGGCGCACCGGTAATGGCCAGTGCAGCATTAGTTGATGATCTGGCCGTGTACAAAGGCTTGTTGTACGCAACTTTCCAATTGCTGGGATCAGTACTTTTTACATCAACTTTCCACATGTTGCCTTTGAGATCACCCGCATAAATTGTGTCAACGATACCATCGTCGTTGCTGTCCAGCCAGAACGGCTGCATCAAGCCATTGCCATTACCGCTGTCAATGACAATTTTTTCATAGGCACCCGTCCAGTCGGGTTTGTTGGTGACTGGGCGTGCACCAGGACCTTGAACATACAAGATGTACAGCACAGCCTTGCCAGAGGTACTGTCTACACCGTTGCCAGCAATATAAGCAAACTTGCCATTAGGCATCTTGACGATATTGGCAGCTTGCCCGCTGTCAGGATTGATGCCGCCGTCTGAAATGATATAGCCCAGGTCAGCATCGTCATCACTGGTAAATTGCCATCTGAATATATTCTCTGCATTACCCTGAGCCAAACTGTCTGTGTTGGTAACATCGAGCGCAAAAATTCCTTTACCACCTCGGCCTAGAGTGGAGAACAGGTATGTTCTCCAGTTTGCCAGCGTAGAAGTACCAATGCTCAAATTGATGTCAGCAGTTGCAGGGCTACCATCCATCAATGCCTGCACCGTAGTGATGGCGGGATCAGCTGCTTTGCGCAGATTGGGCACAAGCGGCTCAGGCACATATGAAATGACTGGCTGCAAATCAGCAGAATTGAATCCATGCAGCATGCCATCACCAGCGCCGACCCACAGCATTTTCTTGCGAGTAGCCTTGGCGGTAGCGAACTCTGTATAGAATTCATTCCCCTTGCCAAATAGGGCTGCAGTGGGGTTGCGCTGAATCCAAGGATTTGAGTTGATGATGCTACCTAAAATCGAATTCTGATCACGACGGCGGAAACCACCGTTTGGAGACTCCTTTGTACGATCACCTCGCATGTAGTCAATCAGCAAATCCGCAGTAAGAGGGGCTGCAAGGCCAGTTCCCAAGCTATTCAGATATGCAGCACCACCGATTTTGCTGTTGATCTGTGTAGAAGTAAACTGCGCTCCACTAACTCCTACGTTAGTAACCACTTGTCGTAGATTCGGAGTAATAGTTGTCAGGTTACTGTGGCCGAAATAATCTGGCGTGGACAAAAAGCTGCCGTCATTTTGACGCCTGAAAGCATTAAGCTGGCTAGACAGTTTTTCAGAAGAAAACTGTACGCTGTACTTCAGAACATTATTGGTATTGTCGTTATCGCCGTCAATAATTACGGGTACAGAAACAGCGGGGGCTGTGTTCGATGCGTCAGAAATTTTCCCAAACACTTGGCGTAATGCATTTTCAAGCAAATCTGGGCGATAGACAACAAAATAGTTATCTGGCAGGCCATCTGCGCCTACATTACCGTCCTGTTTTTGCACATCCCATTTGCTGACGTTGTCGGGCAACTTGGTGGGGTTGGATTCATCATCCTTGAAGCCTCCCCATTTGGCAGCTAACAACAAGGGATCAGGCAAAGCGCCCAACGTGCCGCCTACGATTGTGTATGTGGCTGTGCTGGGAGGGTCGTTTTTGAGGCAATTGTTGCAACCACCGCTCGCATTAAGCTTGGCAGGATTGGTGCTGGTGACGCTTGCGTTGGTACTGTCATTGAAGTTGAAATTCAGGATGCCTGAGTGAAAGTGCGCACCGTTTTTGTTGACGCCAGACAATACATAACCAAACCCTTGGGGGTTGGCAGTAGCGTCTGCAAATACATAGGTCGTGATCTTAAGTTCATCCCCTACCACGGTGTATTCCAGTGTGCCCGTTACGTCCTGGTCATAGTCACCACCCTGCTCAGAGTCTTCCCAGACCAGCAGGTATTTACCATAAGTTGGTGTTTGGGTGACGATGCGGAAATCTACTAACGTGCCCCCGCCCACGCGGTTGGCATCAATCTGCAGTCGGTAAGCAGGCTGAATCAGGGCTTTTTTGCCACCTGTGCCAGTGACTGTGATAACGGGAGTGCCAGGGTTCAGTGCCACACTGTAGGTGTCTACAGTCATCGGGCCTTTTTTCGTGGCGGTAAAGTCGGTTCGAATTCGGTTGGTGTGCGCCCAGTAAGCGGCACCAGCAAGACTGTAGGAACCCTTGTACGCAGGTGCGTCTGGGCAGATCCCGTCCACGCTGGACAGAGAGTTGATGGTTTTCAGATCGCATAGACGATTGTTTTCATCAGCAGTACCGCCAATTTTCCGCCCCACAAGACGCGGGGTATTGCTGATGCCCTCCTTGTCACTGATCGTGTTAAGCAGGGTGGTGATGTTGCCCGAGCCATCTCCAAGACTGGATAGTCCACTCATATCATCCAGGTCGTAGGAGATCGCACTGGCATTGAAATTCAACACACTCATAGGGCGACACTGGGCTTTACCGAACTTGCGCTCAATTTCAGCACGTTGTGCAGCACTGAGGTTGGGGCGTGTATAGGGGTCAATCCAGGCTTCAGTAGACAGACCTAACGCTACATCTTTAGCACCCTGTGCAAAGCTGGCGGTAGGTTGCTTGCCAGCCAGGTAGCGCAGGCTTTCAAGATACATTTCACCAAGAGGGTTGCCCCAGCTGGCGCATTGATTGTTAGCCAGACCTGTCAATTGGAATGTACACCAGTTACCACTGCTGTCTATGTCACCTGAGTAGCTGCCATCGCCGTGGTTATAGCCATAAACACGCATCTTGTTAAGCGTATAGACGATGCCTTTTTCAGCGTTGTAGGTTCCGTCTGTATCTTTATTGATCTCTGTCAAAAAGCTGTTCATATTGCGGCGCAGTACACCACCAGAAATATTGTTTGTAAACGATCCTGTAATCAAGGCAAACTCAGCCTGATCTTTAGCTCCAAACTCATGCATTAAACCTGTTGGCTTGTAGTTGCCGGAGGGATATTGATCGCATTTCTCTTTACCAAGTAATGAGATTTGGCAAACTTGCACACGCACAATAAAATCGGGGCCATTGCTACCGACGGTCAATCCTACGTTGGCTTTCACCGGGCTCGATGAAGCTGCTACCAAACCAGTGATCGCAGGAATATTCCCGTTGCTGGCAGCTTTTTCGTCACTCCACAGGCATTGCCAGCGCTCATTGGCATTCCATAGCGAAAAATCACCAAACGCTACGCGCATCAACGGAGGGTTGGTGTTGGTTTGAGAGTATTGGTTGGCACCCGAGCTGCTGCCCAAGGTGGTATTGCAGATAGTGATGCCGCCCACCGGCACAGAAAAGACACCGGTCACGGTTTTGGGGGCTACTTGAGCAGCGGTAAATGGCGTGAGCTGTGGCAGGTCAGCGCCGTTGTAATATTTGGCAAAAGAGTGCGCGTCGTTAGGAATGTAGGAACGCTCCAACACGGTAGCTGACGCAGAGTCAGTCGAACGGTAGCCGCCGTAAAGCACCTTGCGTACCACGTCAATGCGTGACATGGTGGACCAGTTCAGAAAGTTACCACTCCACTTGAGAGAGCAGTACTTATTGGTAGTAACGCTGGCAGGCACAAAAATACCGTTAGCGTAGTCATAGCACTTGTAAGAATCAAAGTAACCGTAATAGTCAATATTGTGGTTGTAAGTTGTGTCAGGCACACCGTCAAAGTTGATGTCGGTGTATTCGTTGTAGGCGCGGTAAAACAGCTGGTGATCTTTGCTCATATTGAGCACCACCATAGGCTGGCGTTTCAAGTCAGCAACGTTGGGTGGGACCGGTGGCAACTGCGCCTGGGCTAAGCTGTGAACAACAAACAATAAGGTCAGCAAGAGAGCTTTTATGAAGTGCATGGTAAAAATCTCGCGTTACTTAATCTGTGTTCTGACAATGGACTGCATAACAGTTTCAGAGTTGGGACTTTGTCCCCAACCGCGTGCAGTAATGCGGTAGTAAATGACAAAGCCAGTTCTGACAGCTTCAATAAGGTATTCGGGTTGTTGCCATACACCTTGCACTGGCGGGGCTGCGGTGTATTTGCCGTAAGGCACACCACCGGTAAAGTTACAGCTGCCTGCTTTGGCGGCAAAATTATTGTTCCAAACAGGTGGGTCGGTACCCGGTGTTTGCGCCGGCCACCAAGGCTGGATGGCTGAGTTGCTGGCGAATGGCGTGTTGAAGTTGGAACCTGGATAAGCGTCAGCGCGTTTGCCAGAGCCCACAACGCATTGCCCCATGGGGCAATTGGCGCCCCATTCTGGTGGAGCAAAGTTGTACCCAAGAACTGGTGGCATAGGGCGTTGAGACGTAACAGCAACGCTAGGTGCAGCTGGTACAGCTGCTACTGCGTTGGATTGTCGTGCGCAAGCCGCGCCAGGGACCGATGCAGTCAATGACAAAATATCTCGCTCGCCATCGCGCAGTGCAGCTTGGGCCGCCTGTTTGGCCAATTGCAAGTCTAGGGAGTTGCGCGAAATGTTGGTATCAAGCAGAACTCTTCTGAGCGCATAGGTGCCTAGTGAAGTCAAAATCACTACAAAAATCAACACGATCACCATGGACACGCCGCTTTGCATGCGAGCTGCGGTACGGCGAGTATTTTTTTTCACGCTATTCATAGTGTCACACTGCTGCTGTTACGCACATTGAATGTCTCGCGGCTCACGGCAATCACAGGCCTTGGTTGATTAGCCGCAACTGCAATATCATTTCCATCGCAGTCTTTGATGGGCGCAATATTGCCAGTGTCATTACGGGCTTCACGAGCATTGAATTCCAGGGATCTCGTCACTATGCACACCTCGATGGCCACAACACGTTGCCACGCGTTTTTACCAGCGAAAGGAGCTAGTGCATTCATCTGAGGAATACTAAGAAAACTGACAGGCGTTTGGGGTAGTTCGGCAGAATTAATGCCGAATCGGTAACGTATTTGCTCAACGCCAGAAAAAAGTGGCTGAGCTACCGCCTGCGGTCCTTCAGGCCAACAATAAAAGCTGCGCGTGCTGATAGTGGTTTGCTGGCCTTCATAAGTTTGCACTACTGTCAATCCGTAGATGTTGGTAACCAGCACAGGTAATAGGGGGGCAACAGACGCACTGTTAATGGAGGCGGCACCACCCCCTACTCGTGCGGCATTCCAGGGTAAGCCATCTACACTTTGGTTAAGGCAGTTGACGCGAGTGCCTGATCCAGGACCAGGAAATGTAGGAAATCCAGAAGGGGGATTGTTGATGTTCTGATTGAAAGTATCGTCAGAAAAATAATTGACGACTAATGTATCCGGCGCATTGGTGGCACCGGCTGTTTCGCACTGGCGTGTGGTGCGGTTATAAGCCGCGCGGTTGCAGGCATACAAAGGCGTATTGTATGCAGGAGCATCTGTGGGGACGGCTGGATTGACGATATTTTTCCAGGTGTCATCAACAAACCCCTCCTTGGCCTCGCCTGGGTTCAGTGCAGGGAAATAGCCCGCATTTTTGATATCACGGCTGAGCATATCCATAATGAGTTGGGCGGTTTCGTTCTGTCGGGCGCGCTCTTCCTGAACGCGACTCGAGCGCACACCGCCCACAAAGATGGACGAAGCGATAGCCATCAGCACCAAGCTGACGGCAATACCTACCATCAATTCGACAAGTGAAAAACCGCGATGGGAGCGCATGGCAATGTGTTTCATGGGATGATGGTGGTATTAAAGCAACGAATGCCCAGATCGGCGATATTGCCCGCTGCCTGAGGACAGCAAAACTTAGCATCGGGAGAGTTGGGCGGCGTGCCAGCAACGCAGACAGGACTAGACTGCAAAGTGTCAGTAAACTGCACGTCATCGCCTTGCACAGCCGTCTTATCGAACCACATGACCGTCACGTTAAAGCCGGTCCTCACAGAGCCAGAGATGAGCCCAGCTCCTCCAGGAATGGACTGTTTGAGGCTTCTACGCCATTCCAGCACGTCATAGGCTTCGCGCTGTACTTGATTGCATGCGTTGACTTTGCAGTCAACCGTTGGCGCAGGTACAGAAGCCGCGTTTTGTGTAGCGTAAGTTGCAGTGTAGTTATAGCCTATGCCCGCTACGGGCGCATTGGTCACTGGATTGACGCCCGAATAGCCGTTGGCAGCTGAATAATTTGCACGGATACGTTCGCCAATGCTTTCAACAGCATTGCTGATTTGCAAGCGGGCCTGGTTGCCGCTTTGGTATTTGGCCGTGGCAGCCAACAAGCCGACCATGCCCAACATGCCGAGGCCAAAAATCAAAATCGCTATCAACACCTCAATCAGGGTGGATCCTGCTTGTGTGCTCAAACGCCGGATGACGGAGTGTTGATTTACTGACATAGCGTAGAGTCGTAACTTGCGATGCGGGCGCGACCTGCCCCGTCAATGCAAACGGTTTTTTGAGGTGATGAATTTGTGCCACCTGTAGCAACAGTATAAGAGTCGGCAACACTAATTGCAGTAGGTACGCCGCGCGAACTGAACGTAATGCTTCGTACAGAGTTGTTGTTAGCTGACAGCTGCGGCCCTTGGGTGTTGCCTGTGTTGTCTATCCTTGCACCAGGATAAACTTGCAACAATTGATCGCCAACATCATTCGGATTATTGTTGCAGTTAGGGTTGGCAAAGATGATCCAGCCATTGTTCCAGTCAGTAGCAGCGGCACTGCAAGTAGGGTTCAGTAACGCGTTATTTGTGGAAATGCACATCGTGACGCACATATTGCGGTTGACGGCCTCACCTCGAGTAAAGGCCAATGCAGAGCTGAATTCATTGGCTAGGGTGCTAACCCTGTTGTTGGTGACAAGTGTTTGAATACTCGGTATGGCAAAACCCACCACGACAGCGAGAATAGCTATTGTGACGACCAGCTCTATCAAGGTAAATCCGCGCATGTGTGATTTTCCGCTAGCGCAAGCACCAGAGGATTGGCTGGACGAGTGCAACTGCAAAGGTAAACAAAAGTGTTTCATACTGCATGAATGATACAAACTGCAGTAAGGAGTTGGTTGACCATTTATCAGGCCTTAGGGGCCGTTAATCTGGTCTGGTGGGTACTAACTACCGCCAATTACCGCCGCACCTCATCCACCAAAGCCCGAAACTCGTCAATATCCTCAAAACTACGGTACACACTGGCGAAGCGGACGTAGGCTACTTTGTCTAGTTTTTTGAGTTCGCGCATGACGAGCTCGCCGATGCGGGGGCTTGGGACTTCGCGGGCGCCGAGGTTGAGGAGTTTTTCTTCGATGCGCTCGATGGCGCTGTCGACCTGTTCGGTGCTGACGGGGCGTTTGCGCAGGGCCAGGTTCATGCTGGCTTGCAGCTTGCTGCGCTCGTATTCGATGCGGCGGCCATCTTTTTTGACAACGGCAGGGAAGTTGACTTCGGGGCGCTCGTAGGTGGTGAAGCGTTTTTCGCATGCGCCGCATTGGCGGCGGCGGCGGATGAAGTCAGCGTCTTCAGAAATGCGCGTTTCCACGACCTGGGTGTCTAGGTGGTTGCAAAAAGGGCATTTCATGATGCTATTTTAAAGCCTTTTAGGCCTCCAGCCCAATAGAATGTCGCGGGGGCAGCTATATTTTTTATAGTAAGGTAGTGCATCAATCCCCATTGGTTTGGGGTGCATCAGCTCCCTGAAAATTGCGCCGTGGCGTTCACGCTCACCCCAGGCCAGCTCACACTAAGCCAAGCCACCCCAAGCCAAGCTACCCCAAGCCAAGCTACCCCAAGCCAAGCTACTCCAAGCCAAGCTACCCCAAGCCAAGCTACCCCAAGCCAGTCCACCGTCGGTCAACCCAGCAAAGGCTGGCTCGGGCAAACGCGAGCAGCTGCGCAACAGCTTAACGGTAGACCGGAAAGCGGCTGGTTAACGCCACCACTTTGGCGCGCACGGCCTCGATGTTGGCGCCATCGCGTGGGTTGTCCAGCACGTCAGCAATCAGGTGGGCGGTGGCGCGGGCCTCGTCTTCCTTGAAGCCGCGGGTGGTCATGGCGGGGGTGCCTACGCGCACGCCGCTGGTGACCATCGGTTTTTCGGGGTCGTTGGGGATGGCGTTTTTGTTGATGGTCATGTACGCATCGCCCAGAATCGTCTCGGCGTCCTTGCCGGTGATGTTTTTGGAGCGCAGGTCGACCAGCATCATGTGGCTTTCGGTGCGGCCGCTGACGATGCGCAGGCCGCGCTGGGCTAGTGTCTCAGCCATCACCACGGCGTTCTTGATGATCTGCTGCTGATACAGCTTGAAACTGGGCTCCAGTGCTTCCTTGAATGCTACTGCTTTGGCAGCAATCACATGCATCAGCGGGCCGCCTTGCAGGCCAGGGAAGATGGCGCTGTTGATGGCTTTTTCGTGTTCGGCCTTCATCAGGATGATGCCGCCGCGCGGTCCTCGCAGGCTTTTGTGGGTGGTGCTGGTTACCACGTCGGCGTGGGGCACGGGGTTGGGGTAGACGCCGCCCGCGATCAGGCCGGAATAGTGGGCCATATCGACCATGAAGATCGCGCCTACGGCTTTGGCCACCTTGGCAAAGCGCTCAAAATCGATTTTCAACGCATAGGCCGAGGCGCCGGCGATGATCAGCTTGGGCTTTTTCTCGTGCGCCAGGCGCTCCATCTGGTCGTAGTCGATCTCTTCCTTGGCGTTCAGGCCGTAGGACACCACGTTAAACCACTTGCCGCTCATGTTCAGCGGCATGCCGTGGGTCAGGTGGCCGCCTTCGGCCAGGCTCATGCCCATAATGGTGTCGCCGGGCTTGAGAAAGGCCAGAAAAACAGCTTGGTTGGCCGATGCACCGCAGTGCGGCTGCACGTTAGCTGCGTCCGCGCCAAACAGCTGCTTGATGCGTTGGATGGCCAGGGTTTCGGCCACGTCGACGTTGACACAGCCGCCGTAGTAGCGCTTGCCGGGGTAGCCCTCGGCGTATTTGTTGGTCAGCTGGGTGCCTTGGGCGGCCATGACGGCGGGCGAGGCATAGTTTTCGCTGGCAATCAGCTCGATATGGTGTTCCTGGCGCGCGTTCTCGGCGGTGATGGCGGCAAACAGCTCGGGGTCGGTTTGCTCAATGAGGGTATTGCGGTTAAACATGGTTGGCAGTCCTTGGATGTCACGGGAGGCGTCAGAGGATGTGACCCTGCGGGCGCAGGCAGTATGCCAGCACATCAGGGCTGCCCAGGCGAACGGCTACAACGCAGCTTGAGGGCTGCGGCACGCTTCCCAGTGGTGGCCCACGTCAGCGTCAGGGCTTGGTCAAAAAGCCGGACGCCTATCGCCAGTTGCGTGCAACGCTAGTGTACCCGAAAGGGCTGCGCTGACCGCAGGGAAAGGGCAGGTCTACGACTTGATCAGCGAGGCGATCTTGTCGTCCAGCTCGCTGCTGACCGCCGCGGGCGCAGCCGCAGGGGCGGGGCGTGGGGCGGGGGCGGCCACTGGCACGACCTGTGCAGTGGGCGGGATGAAGGTGGGCACCGGTTTGCCGCCCGCTACAGCGCGCAGGCGCTGGTGCTCGGCCATCACCTTGGCGGTGTAGCCGCCCTCGGTGGCGTCGCTGGTCGCGCCCACATACTGGCGCAAGCCGCCTTCGATCGAACCTGCCCGGCTGATGCACTCCTGCAGCACTTTCACGCCTACGCGTAGATTGGTCACAGGGTCAAAAGCTGCGAATTTGCCGCCAAAGCCGTCGTATTTCTCGGTGTGCACCGTTGTCATCACCTGCATCAGGCCTTGCGCGCCCACGGGGCTTTGCGCAAAGGGGTTGAAGCTCGACTCGATGGCCATGATGGCCAGGATCAGGGTCGGCTCGATCTTGGTTTTGGCACCCACATCGTAGGCTTCGGCCACCAGGGCAGAGATCGGCTCCGGAGCGACACGGTATTTTTTGCTCAGCCAGTAGGCCACAGCGGCCTGCTGCTTGGGCAGGTCTTTGGGGTTGGCAGCGGTGGCGCGTTCAATCGCGTCGGGCTCCAGCTCAATATCGGGCACTGCGGCCACTGGCTGGCGTGCCTGCAGCCAGCCCATCAGGGCGGTTTCACCCTGCATACGCAGCTCGGGCTTGGCCACCAGGGTGATGGCCACAAAGGCTAGCACCAGACCCACCATGGCAAAGCCATTGTGGGCAATTTCAAAAAACCCATGGGCTACATCGGTGGCAAAGGTTCGCACGCCGTGGCCTAACTGGTTTAACTTGTTCATATCACGCCTCACGCCTTTCTACGCGCGGAACCGTCTTGCAGCATGCTGTGCATCAAGCACAGTCAGGCGCGCAGCGCGGTACCTCGTTTGGATTGGAAACACAGGTCACTTGCTGGCCGTGCACTCTGTCTGGTGTGGTGCACTGATCCTTCCAACAACGCCCTTGCCGGATTCGGCAGCGTTCTAAGGGCATCTTGAGAGATCATGGGTCTCAAGGGTTAGCCCGAAGTTTTTTTGACTACGACGAATTGTAGGAGTCTTCTAAATACCCGGTCAAGAATATCAAAGTCACTAAATATACATTTATGACATATAAGACGCTGTTTTGTGCAATTTTGCGCGTTATCCGCCGCTTGTCGCGCAGAAACCGTCGACTTAGAGGTAAATGCTTAAAACGCCTGAAAGCGCAGTGGGTACTAACCTGCGCAGTTCTGTCAAGACGATGGTCCGTCACTCTTTCATACAAAGTCGCATTTGAATATCCGATGGTGCTTGTCTATATTGAAGTGGTCAGAAGTTCTCTGACATCATCATGTGGGTAATCTATTACCCGCTACGCGGTATGGACCTGAAACCTCCCTATCGTGACCCAAGGTGGCATGCAGCTTTGCTGAGCCGCCAAGCCCGGTGGGTGTGGTCAACAGACCGTCCATCGGGCTTTCTTTTGCCCAAGCGGGCGAAAACCAGCGAAAATACAGGCCTTGCTGCGGCGCTACAGTGCGCCGTGGACGTATATCGTTCAGCGTGTGCTGATACTTTATTATCTGCCCACCTGATTGTTTGCATACGCCATGCTGAATTTTTCCATTCTTAAAAAACCCCAAGACTCCGCCGTGCCCGATACCCCTGACACCAAAGCTGCCAAATCCCCTGCCTCTGCCGCAGCCCACCCGCTGGACCAGCAAACAGGCGGTGCGTTCAGCGCCCCCACCTCGGGCGACCGCGCGGCGCGCGTGCGTGAGTGGATTACCACCAACCCCAGCCCGGAAAAGATGCAGGCGGTCTATAAAGAGCTCAGCGTCAAGGACAAAGGCGCGGCCAAGCCCTTGCGCGAAAAGCTCGACGAGCTCAAGCGCGCCAGCGCGCAGGAGCATATCGCCGTGGAATGGGCCGACAAGGCCAGTGCCTTGCTAGCCCACAGCAAACTCAATAT
Organism: Polaromonas sp.; assembly: GCA_013297865.1. Classification (GTDB taxonomy): domain Bacteria; phylum Pseudomonadota; class Gammaproteobacteria; order Burkholderiales; family Burkholderiaceae_C; genus JAAFIP01. Next base: position 347,613 of record JAAFIP010000002.1, read on the forward strand.
TGCCGATGCCCTGGCCTGGCAGCGCGATGCGGCCAAAGCCGGTGCGCCCCTGTCCAAAGAGCCCCTGGCCAGCGTGAAGAGCCAGTTGTCGGAGCGCGTGAAACTGATTGAAGACCTGCAGCACCGCGCCCAGGTGCAGCGCGAGTCAGCCCTTCTGATGGCCCAGCGCATTGAGGTGCTGTCCACCAAGCCCCTGGCAGACGCCCAGGCCGCCTGGGAGACGCTGCGCGCCGATGTGACACAGTGGCAGCAGCAGACCGAGACCATGGCCACCGATGCCCAGTGGCCCAGCGTAGACGCCAAGTTCACCCCCCAGCTGGAGACGGCCAAGTCGCAGCTGCTGACCCTCTGGGAGGCTTTCCAGGCTGCGGTAACGCAAGCCGTGACCGCCCTGGGCGACGCCTCAGCGCCACTACCGGCCGTGCCCGTGTGGGCCGAGGCCATCCGCGTGGCGCGTGGCGAGGCCGCACCCAAGAGCGAGCGCGCCGACAAGCCTGCCAAGCCGAAAATCGACCCCGAGGTGCGCAACCAGTCCACCCAGGTCGTGCGCGAGCTGCTGGCCAAACTGGAGCACGAGCTGGCCGAAGGCCACGGCAAGGCCAGCGTAGGCGCGGCCAACGCGGTGCGCGCCGCGCTGAAGGACCATGGCGCCAATATCGGCGACCGGCTCGAAGCCGCTGCCCAGCACGCGCTGGGCGCCGCCGGCGAGCTGGAGGGCTGGCAGCGCTGGCGCGCCAACCAGATCCGCGAGGAGCTGATCAGCAAAGCCCAAGCTCTGGTGGCCCAGCCCCTGGGCGGGCGCAAACAGCAGGAGGCCGTGCGCCAGCTGCGCGATGCCTGGAAGCAGACCGACCAGGGCGGCGTGCCCAACCACGGTATGTGGAAGCGTTTTGACGATGCCTGCAACGAGGCCTACAAACTGGTGGAAGCCTGGCTGGAAAAGGTCAAGGCCGAAGAGGGCGCACACAAAGCCCAGCGTCAGGCCCTGATTGACGAAATCAAGGCTTGGACAGCAGCCAACGCCCACCGCACCGACTGGAAAGACATCAACCGCGAGCTGCACCAGCTCAGCGAGAAATGGCGCATGGGCGGCCATGTGGGCGAAAAAACCTTTGCCGAACTGCAGCCTCTGTACAAAGCCGCCATCAAGGCGGCCCATGGCCCGCTGGAGGCCGCGCAGGCCCAAAGCCTGGAGCGCCGGCACGCCATGATTGACGAGGCCAACGCGCTGGGTGCGCAGCCGGTCATGCGCATCGACGCTGTCAAAAGCCTGCAGCAGCGCTGGCAGCACGAGGCGCAAAGCGTGCCGGTGGAGCGCAAGCAGGAGCAAAAACTCTGGGACGCCTTCCGCAAGCCGATTGACGACGCCTTCAACCGCAATAGCGCCGAGCGCGAGCAGGCCGCCGCCGCCATGAGCGTGCACGACAGAGCCGTGCTCGACGCAGTCAAGGCGCTGGACGACGCCAATGCAAGCGGCGATGCACAAAAAATCCGCGCTGCCATGGCTGCGCTGGAGGCCGCTGCACGTGGCCAGGCTGCGGCGCAGGCTGCTGCCTCAGCACCCGCTGCCACACCAGTGCCCGCAGTACCTGCGCAGGCGTCGGACAACGCTGTTTCAGAAGAAAATACGGCTGCAGACCAACAGAATGTCGCGGGAGCAGCTATTGAAAATATAGCAAACGAAACTGCAGACAGCGCACCAGAAGATGCCGCGCCAGCGCCCGCAGCGCCTGCTGCGCCCGTTAAGGCAGCCAAGCCCGTGGTCGCCATGCGCGGCGACGACCGCCCCGGTGCCAAGAAGATCGAACCTGCAGCGGCAGGGCGTTTTGGTGACAAAAAAGGCGGCAAGTTTGGTGAGCGTGGTGCGCCTGGCCGTGCTGCACCTGGCCGCGGCGATGCACGCAGCGACATGCGTGGTGACCGCGGTGAAGGCCGCGCAGGCAAGTTCGGCGACCGGGCGCAGGAAGACCGTGGCCCACGCCTGTCCAACACCGCCTTCTATGCCCAGCGCGATGCGCTGGAGCGCGGCCAGGCCGTGCTGAAAAAGCTGGCCGCCCAGGCGCATGGCGAATCCCTCACCGCCTTGCTCAGTGCCTGGGAGCAGCGCAGTGCCGACACCCTGCCCAGCGTGCAGGAGCTTGGCCGCAATGTCAGCCCCGCAGCGCGCACAGCCTGGGGCCAGGCGCTGGCCAAGAGCCCCAGCGGCGACGCTGCCACGTCCTTGCTGCGCATCGAGATGGCTGCGGATGTGCCCACACCCGCTGAGCACATCAGCGCGCGGCGCATGCTGCAGCTGCAGCTGCTGACCAAACGCAATGACCCCGCGCCCGCCGACACCTGGGCGTTGGACACCACTGCCGTGCTGGGCACAGCCTACGATGCCGCTGCTGCCAAGCGCTTGCAAAACGCGCTCAAGGCCCTGCTCAGGGCTTAAGCGTCTGCGCTAGGGCGCTGTGCCTGTTTGTCCGCTTGGATAGGGCTTGAAAAAGCGGTCAAACTGGGCCAGTAGGCGCGGGTGTGCGGCAGCAAAATCATTGCGGCGCACAAAATAGGCCTCGGCCGCCACTGCAAAAAACTCCTCGATGCTGCTGGTGCCGTAGTGGTCCAGCAAGGGCGCTGGCGTTGCGTTATAGCCAGGCATGTCGCCAAAGCGCTCCCACAGCGCGGCGTGCTCGCAAAACACGCGGTATTCCTCCTGCATCACCGCCATCCAGTCGCGCCGCTGCTCTGCTGGCATGGGCGGGCAGCCGTCGGGCGCGCCACTTCGCATGTCCATCACGTGGACAAACTCATGGATCACCACGTTGTAGCTGCTGCTGGCGCTGGTGCCCGCATCGGCCACATCGCTCCAGGCCAGCATCAGGGGGCCACCTTCCATGGCTTCTCCGGTCAGGTTTTCCTGCCATAGGTGCTCCACCCCTGCCTCGTCCACCACGCTGCGCTGCGCGCGCACCTCACCAGCGTGCAGCACGATGCCTACAAAGCTGTCGTACCAGGCCAAGGCCAGATCGGGTCTGTCGGGGGGTGCGATATGCAACAGCGGCAGGCAGGCCTGCACCGCCACCATCACAGCCTGCGCGTCGCTGACTTGCCAGCCGCGTGCGCCGCTGAACTCCTTGTCGTCCAGAAACAGACTGGCCAGGGTGCGCAAGCGCTGCAGGTCCTGCGCGGGCAGCGCGGTGACAAAAGGCAGCGCTTGGAGGGTCTGCTGCCATAAATCATCACCGATGGCACGCCGCTGCAGGCTGCGCTGCGCTCGCGCCGTGCGCAGGCTCTGGGTCAGCCAATTCCAGGCGCGCGCAAGCAATGCCTAGCTCACATTCAGGCGTTGCACCACAGGGCTATTCTTGTGCAGCGACAGCCGCAGCACCTGCGCACGCGCGGGCGTGGCCTCAGCGTGCCAGTCCCACAGCACATGGCGCACACCTGCACCCTGGTTGCTGTGCAGCGGGTGGTCTACGCCCTCATGGGTATGGCCATGGATCATGTGCTGCGCCTGGGCGGCATCCATCCAGTTGCGGGTGTGCGCAGCATCCAGGTCTACCCACGGCTCGCCTTGCTGTTTGCGCGCTTCGCTGTGCGCGCGCATCTCGCGCGCCATGCGCTGGCGCTCAGCCAGAGGGCGGGCAAAAAACTCGCTTTGCCAGGCAGCATTGCGCACCTGGGCGCGAAACGCCTGGTACTCCACATCGCCCGTGCACAGCGCGTCGCCATGGCTGAGCAGGAAACGCTGCTGGCCAAAGACCAGCACCGTCGGGTCGGGCAGGCCCTGCATGCCACAGGCCTTGAGCATGGCCGGGCCCAGCAGGAAATCCCGGTTGCCGTGCATGAAATACAGCGCCTTGCTTTGTGCGCTGTGGTGCAGCACGCGGCGGCAGCGGTCTTCAAAGGCCAGGCCTTCGTGGCGTGCCAGCAGGTTGGAGTGCGGGTCTTGGCCCAGCACATCATCGCCCACCCACACTTCAAACAAATCGCCCAGGATAAACACGGCATCTGCAGGCGTGCTTTGCAGATACTGCCGCCAGGCTAAAAAGCTGGCAGGCTGGCTCTCATGCAGATGCACATCGGAGATGAAATCCACGGTGTGCCATGCGCTGGGCGCACTCATCTCATGCAGCGGGGCACTCAGGCCAGCGGCGGCAGTCGGTGATGGTGGAGTGGGCTTAGGCATGCGTTGTGCGGGATATCTAATGGATGGCCCGCCTGCTGCGCCCGCAAGGCTGCGCCTACAGGGCGACCGCCTTGGTCAGCACCACATCGTCCGCAGGCACGTCATCATGAAAGCCTTTGCGGGTGGTCTTGACCGCGCGGATAGCGTCTACCACATCGGTGCCGGAGACGACTTTGCCAAACACGGCATAGCCCCAGCCCTGGCGGCTGGGCGCGGTGTGGTTGAGAAAGTCGTTGTCGGCCACGTTGATGAAGAACTGGGCGGTGGCCGAGTGCGGCTCCTGCGTGCGTGCCATGGCCACGGTGTATTTGTTGTTCTTCAGGCCATTGTTGGCTTCGTTGTCGATAGCGGCGTCTACCGGCTTTTGGGTCATGCCTGGCTCAAAGCCGCCGCCTTGCACCATGAAGCCGTCGATCACGCGATGGAACACGGTGTTGTTGTAATGGCCTTTGGCCACATAGGCCATGAAGTTCGCCACCGATTTGGGGGCTTTGTCAGCATCGAGTTCGAGGGTGACGGTGCCGTGGCCGGCGATATGGAGTTCGACTTGGGGATTTGCCATGATGGTTTATTTCACGAGGGTTGCAGAAACGATGCTGACGGGTGTTTTGGGCACATCGGTGGGGAAAGGACCGCCAGCGCCTGTGGGCACTGCTTTGATTTTTTCCACCACGTCCATGCCGGAGACCACTTTGCCAAATACAGTGTAGCCCCACAGCTGGGAGGCGCCCAGCAGGTTGGCGCGCGGGACGTTTTCGTAGGTACGGCCCTGGTAGGTGAATTTGGCTACCGGGTCGCCATCAGGGATCAGCACCGGGTCCAGAAAAGCGTTGTCCACGACGTTGATGAAAAACTGGCTGCTGGCAGACTGCGGGTCGTTGGTGCGCGCCATGGCCAGTGTGCCCACGGTGTTCTTCAGGCCCTTGGCCAGGGCCTCGCGGCCTTCGTGCGCAATATTGGCGCGGGTTTTCTTCTGCACATAGCTGGCATCGAAACCGCCGCCCTGCACCATGAAGGTACCGATGACGCGGTGAAAAATGGTGCCGTCGTAATGCTTGTCCTTGACGTACTGCAAAAAGTTTTCCACGGTCTTGGGGGCTTTGTCAGGGTACAGCTCGACCACGATGTCACCCATTGACGTGGTAATTTTTACCTTGGGCGCAGGGGTGGTCTGTGCCAGTGCGCCAGGTGCTACAGAAAAAATAGCTGCCTGCGCGAGCAAAACGAGCGCTGCGCGACGAAGTTGCATAAAACGGTAAGCCATCAGCCTATCACTCCTTCAAAAAAGATTTTCCACTGGTTCTGGGTGGCAGGTGATCGCAGCCAGTATTGCCGTTTGGTGCTGCCGGTGGTGTAGCCCGCACGCACTTCTGAATAGGTCACCACCATCGTAGCATTTTGGGCGCTCTCGGGAGAATACAGGATGGATTGGTCCTTGATCTGCGCGGGTTTGCCTCTGGCTTGGCCGATCTCGTTTTTTACAACCCCTGTCCAGTCGCCCAGGGTTTTGCCGTAGCTGTTGAAGTCAGCCGTGTAAAACGCCATGGTGCGCGTGAGATCGCCACTGGATTTGGTGCTGCGCCATTGCTCCCAGACGTTTTCAAACGCCTTGGCATCGGGCACGGATTTGGCAGGGTCCACCCACTGCAGGCTCGGCGCGATGACGACCGGGGTGGTGCGGATCTGTACGGTGGCCAGGATGCGCTGCAGGTCGGGGTTGGACACGGCCACGCAACCATCGGTGGCCTTCGGCGCGCGGGCAAACTGGTTGCTCGGCACGCCGTGCAGCCAGATGCCACTGCCGGTTTTGCCGCGCCGCAGGTCATAGGGGTTGGGGTAGTTGATGGGCAGCGCTCCTGCGCCGTACAGGTCCTTGAGGGCGTTGGGGTCAAGCGTGTTGGTGATGAAATACACGCCCAGCGGTGTGCGCAGGTCGCCCTCGACCGACTTGTCGATGCCCAGCTTGCCAACCGACATGTAAAAGTCAGCAATCAGGCGCAGGCCATTGGCTTCGTTTTCAAACAGGTACAGGCGTGCGCGCGACGGGTCTACGGCAATAGCGTGCCGGTTGCGCGGTGACAGCTTGACAAACTGGCTGGGCACCATGCCCACGGGCGGGCGCTCGCGCAGGGCCTTGATGCGCAGCAGCGACTCTTCGCGCAGCTCGGCCAGGGTGCCGGGGGCGGCGGCCCGCACCGTGGCTTCGGGCATGTCGCCCATGGCTTTGAGCGGGCGGGTCTGGGCCATCAGCAGATCGCCGTGCACCAGCTGGGCCAAGGCGAAATGGGGGTAGTCCTTGACCAGCTGATCCGCCAGCTTGAGGGCTTCGCGCGTTTGCGCCAGGCCGATGCGCTGGTAGATCTGGATCAGGCGCGCCTCGGCGTCGTAGCCCTTGGCGGGGGCTGCGGCGCTCTTGGAGCGAAGAGGTTTTTTGGCTGCAACAGCAGGCGTACACAACAGTGCGCTTACCCACAGCGCAACACACAAATGGCGCAACAACATGGGGCTTTAAATCAACAGTAGCACATTCAATACCAACACACCCAGAACATTCAACAGCATGCGGATGGCTTAACCGCCGCTGGTCTCTTTGACAATGACCCAGCGATCACCGGCCTTGACCAGGTTCAGGGTTTTGCTGCTGGTGACGGAAAGAGCGTCAGCATCATAGTCCTGCTTGAAACGCGCCTTGGCCGTGTTGCCAGACACGCTGATGGCGATGTTGGAGAGCTTCACGCTGATCTTGCTTTTGCCCAGTATGCGCTTTTTACGCTCTTCTTCCCAGTTTTTGCGGCCGCCAGGCGCGTCGAAGTCCTTGCCGTAGGCGTTGAAGTAATCGCCCGTGTTTTTGGCGCTCCAGGCAGCAGCCCAGTTTTGTACCGCAGCAGTGATTTCCTGCTCGGCGTTGCCGCTGCTGGCAGGGGCGGGGGCTGGCGTGGCGGCAGGCGCGGCAGCGGCTGGGGCCGCAACAGGCGGCTTGGCTGCGGGGGCGGCTGCTACCGGCGCAGGCGCTGGTGTGGCTGGCGCTGCTGCAGGGGCAGGGGGTTTGGCAGCAGGCGCAGGGGCTGGAGCTGCAGGCGCAGCCGCTACGGCAACCGGGCGGCCTTTGGGGGTGAACAGGTCGCGGATCAGGCCCAGCTTGGGCTGCACGCCGGTGTTGGTGTTGTCCAGCTGCAGGGCCTTGCTGTAGGCTTGGCTGGCCAGCTTGGCGTAGACGTCGCCCAGATTTTCGTGGGCCGTGGCGTAGCTGGGGTTGGTGCGGATGGCCATCTCCAGGGCGGCGCGGGCTTTGTCAAACTGGCTTTGGCCGGCGTAGAGCACGGCCAGGTTGTTGTAGGGCTCGGGCAGCTCGGGGTAGTCTTCGGTGAGTTTGGTGAAGGTGCTGATGGCGTCGTTGGGCTTGCCCTGCTCGGTCTGGATCACGCCTTTGAGAAAGCGCATTTGCGGGTCACGCGGCTTGGTGGCCAGAAACTGGTCGACTTTGGTGGTCGCTTCGGCCAACTGGCCCGCGCGCAGCAGGCGGTTGACGTCGGCGTAATCGTCGGCATAGGCGGCAGTGGCGGCCAGCAAGCCGAAAGCTAAACAAGCGCTGGCAACAGGCTTGACCAGAAACGACATCATGGGCTGAACAGACAACATAGAACCTCTTTAAACGGAGCAGGAAATGGCCACCATGGCAAGCCCAAGCATTGGGCCGTATACTGCTCACATTGTAGCGGCTGCCAGCGGTATTAACGCGAAATTAGTACAAGCGGGCAGCCCTCGCTAGCCCACGCTTCTGCCCGCCCCACATTTCTAGCCCCGTTTTTCTTCATGAGCCTCCGTATCTATAACACGCTGTCGCGTGCGCTGGAAGATTTTTCCCCTCTCGTTGCTGGCCAGGTCCGCATGTATGTGTGCGGCATGACGATCTATGACCTGTGCCATGTAGGCCATGCCCGCATGATGATGGCGTTTGACACGGTGCAGCGATGGCTGGCCGCCAGTGGCTACCAGGTGATTTTTGTGCGCAACATCACCGACATTGACGACAAGATCATCAAGCGCGCGGTGGAGCGCGGCATCAGCCTGCGCGAACTGACCGACGAGATGATCGCCGCCATGCACCGCGATCTGGGTGCCCTGGGCCTGCAGCGGCCCACCCATGAGCCGCGCGCCACCGAGTATGTGCCGCAGATGACCGCCATGATCTCGCGCCTGATTGACAAAGGCCTGGCTTACCAGGCCAAGAGCGGTGAAGACGCGGGGGATGTGAACTTTGCAGTGCGCAAGATGCCCGGCTACGGCAAGCTCAGCGGTAAATCGCTGGACCAACTGCGCGCTGGCGAGCGCGTGGCGGTGCTGGACGGCAAGGACGATCCGCTGGATTTTGTGCTGTGGAAAGCGGCCAAGCCCAGCGAGCCGCAAGACGCCCGCTACGCTTCGCCTTTTGGCGAAGGCCGCCCTGGCTGGCACATCGAATGCTCGGCCATGAGCTGCGCCCTGCTGGGTGAGACCTTCGATATCCACGGCGGCGGGGCAGATCTGCAGTTCCCCCACCACGAAAACGAGATCGCCCAAAGCGAGGGCGCCAATGGCCAGCCTTTGGCCAAATACTGGCTGCACAACGGCTTTCTGAACGTCGACGGCGAGAAGATGAGCAAGTCGCTGGGCAACTTCTTCACCATTCAGGATGTGCTCAAAAGCTATGATGGCGAGACCATCCGTTTTTTCATGGTGCGGGTGCATTACCGCCGCCCGTTCAACTTCAGCGACGCCGGGCTGGACGACGCCAGCCTGGGCCTCAAGCGCCTGTATACCGCGCTGGATCTGGTGCAGCCAGCCGATGTAGCTCTGGACTGGAGCCGCCCACACTCCAGTCAGTTCAAAGCAGCCATGGACAACGACTTTGGCACGCCGGATGCCGTGGCCGTTCTGTTCGATCTGGCCGCCGAGGTCAACCGCAGCAGGTCGGCGGAACTGGCTGGCGAGCTCAAGGCCCTGGGCGGCGTGCTGGGTATTTTGCAAAACGACCCCAAGGCGTTTTTGCAGGCTGGCGCGGGCCTGGGCGACGCGGCCATCCAGGCACTGATTGCCGAACGCGCTGCGGCCAAAGCCAGCAAAGACTTTGCCCGCGCTGACCAGATCCGCAAAGACCTGGCCGCCCAGGGCATTGTGCTCAAAGACTCACCTGCAGGAACCACTTGGGAAGTACAAAAGTGAATTCTGCCATGCGTTTTAAATATGTTTTATGGCTGCAGCCCAATAGAATATCGCGGGAGCAGCTATGAAAAAGATAGTAGACGCTGCGCAGTCACCTGATTACTGGGACGAGGCCTGCAAGCACCTGGTGAAAAAAGACCGGGTCATGAAGCGGCTGATTCCGCAGTTTGGCGAGGCCTGCCTGCAGCGGCGCAGCGACCCCTTCATCACCCTTGCACGCTCCATCGTGGGCCAGCAGATCAGCGTGAAAGCGGCGCAAAGCGTGTGGGACAAGTTTGCCAAGCTGAACAAAAAACTCTCGCCTGCCACGGTGCTCAAGCTCAAGGTAGACGATATGCGCGCGGCAGGCCTGTCGGCGCGCAAGATTGAATACCTGGTGGACTTGGCACTGCACTTTGACAGCGGCGCCCTGCATGTCGACAAATGGGATGCCATGGACGATGAGGCGATTGTGACCGAGCTGGTGGCTATCCGCGGCATTGGCCGCTGGACCGCCGAGATGTTTTTGATCTTCCACATGGTGCGGCCCAATGTGCTGCCGCTGGACGATGTGGGCCTGATCAATGGCATCAGCCACAACTATTTCTCCGGTGAAGCCGTCAGCCGCAGCGAGATCCGCGAAGTGGCCGCGGCCTGGGCGCCATACTGCAGCGTGGCCACCTGGTATCTGTGGCGCTCACTCGACACCTTGCCCGACAAGCCGTAATCTGTGGTCTATCGACTTAACAGGTACTCAAAACAGGGTTTTTCGGGTGCAAAGAACGCCATTTGTCAAGCCCCCCAAAACAGGCAAACGGGTTTAAACTCCGCTCGTTGTACATCTCAAGGAGCCAACTTTGGCCAAAAAAGTATTCCTCGATTTTGAATCACCGATCGCCGAACTGGAAACCAAAATCGACGAACTGCGCTACGTGCAAACCGAGAGCGCGGTCGACATCAGCGAAGAGATAGACCAGCTGGCCAAAAAGAGCCTGCAGCTGACCAAAGACATCTACAGCGACCTCACGCCCTGGCAGATTACCAAGATCGCGCGCCACGCCGAGCGCCCCTACACGCTGGACTACATCAAGGAATGCTTTACCGATTTTGTCGAGATGCACGGTGACCGCCACTTTGCCGATGACCAGAGCATTGTGGGCGGTCTGGCCCGCTTCAACGGCCACGCCTGCATGGTACTGGGCCACCAGAAAGGCCGCGACACCAAGGAGCGCGCCGTGCGCAACTTTGGCATGAGCCGCCCCGAGGGCTACCGCAAGGCCCTGCGCCTGATGAAGACAGCCGAGAAGTTCCACCTGCCAGTGTTTACCTTTGTCGACACGCCCGGTGCCTTTCCCGGCATGGACGCCGAAGAGCGCGGCCAGTCCGAGGCCATTGGCCGCAATATTTTTGAGATGGCGCAGCTGGAAGTGCCGATCATCACCACCATCATCGGCGAGGGCGGCTCAGGCGGCGCGCTGGCCATCAGCGTGGCCGACCAGGTGCTGATGCTGCAATACTCGATTTACAGCGTGATCAGCCCCGAGGGCTGCGCGTCCATTTTGTGGAAAACCAGCGACAAAGCCCAAGACGCCGCCGAGCAGCTGGGCATCACCGCCCACCGCCTCAAGGCCCTGGGTTTGATCGACAAAATCGTCAACGAACCCGTGGGTGGCGCGCACCGCGACCACAAGCAGATGGCCGCTTTCCTCAAGCGCGGCCTGAACGACGCCTACCGCCAGGTGGCCGATCTTAAGGTCAAGGAACTGCTGGACAAGCGCTACGACAAGCTGCAAAGCTTTGGGCGCTTCACTGACACCAAGGCAGACAGTAAATAGGGTGCTGCGCACATTGCGCTGTGGGTCGATCAGCGCAAGCGATGGCGTGTGCAGGCTGCCCTGCGCTCAGGACAGATAGCGTTTTTGCACCTTGGCAAACACGGGGCCCCACACCGGGTGGGGCCGTTCGCTGGAGCTGAGCTTGAACTTGCGGTCCACGTTGAAAGCCGCTTCAAACGAGCGTTCACACAGAGCAGTGCGCGCAGTTACGCAATACACAAACGCTTTCGTTTTATGGCCCTTGATCAGATCGGGGGTGTTGGTCAAACCCAACTTGAAGCTCTCGGCCAGCTTTTTTTCAGCCAAGCCATATTCCCCCATGTCAAACGCCGTAACGCCCTGGCGCAGCGCGGCGGCGCCAGCGGAGGGCCGCTCAAACAGCGGCGCGCCAGTGCCCGCACTTGGGGCGGTAGATACTGGAGGCGCACTGCCTGTGCTGGGCGCGGGGCTGCCAGGCGGGCTGGGCGCTTTGGGCGATGAACCGCAGCCTGCCAGCAGCAGCACCAGCATGCCCAGACCGACAGGCAGACTGTGTCTCCAAATCCATTGACGTTTCATACCGCGCGATCCTTCGGGCCGCATAGGGCCTTTGTTCACAACAGATTTTGCAAGCCAGTGCCGCAGGCGCTGTAATAAACCGTAATTCCCGCGCTACCTTGGCTGTACAGTACAGGCCTATGCAACTTGCCCCCATGCCCACTCCGGTCGCCGTGGCCTACAGCGGCGGCGCGGACTCGACCGCGCTGCTCATGCTGTGCGCCCGGCAGGCCGTACAGAGTCTTGCCAGCACCGTCAACCCACCGCGTATTGACGCACTGCAGAGCAAACGACCACATTGCTCCAAAATGTCGCACAATAGCTGCTACAGAGACGGTTCGTCTACCAACGCACGCCTTTATTGACATAGGGACTTCATCATGGACATGGCTGAATTAACCAAACTGCCCCTTGCGCAACGCCTGGAGGCCATGGAAGTATTGTGGGACTCTCTCATCCACGACGCAGCCTACGACCCCAGCCCAGCCTGGCACGCCGACATATTGACCGAGCGCGTGCGCGAGATTGAAGCTGGTAAAACTATGGCCTGGGACGAAGCCAAAGCCCTGATTTTTGCCAAAGCAGCACAGATCAAGCAGACCCGCTTGCATGCATAAAGTGCAAATTACCCCTTCAGCAGGGGATGATTTGCTGGATGGGTTTTCGTTTTACGAGGCACGCGAAGCAGGAGTAGGTGATTATTTTTTGCAATGCCTGGCATCAGATATTGAATCCTTGGGCCTGTACGGTGGCATTCATCCCAAGTCGCATCTCGGCCTGTACCGCACATCGTCCAAGCGGTTTCCGTTCTCTATTTACTACCAGTTTGACGGATTGACAGTATTCGTCGCCGCCATCCTCGACGCAAGGCGCAACCCTAAAGCCATTCGACGAGTGCTGAGTGATAGAGCTGGCGATGAGCTTGTTTAAGCTGGAGTAACTTTGAAAAAGATAGCTAACAAAGACCTATCATCGTAGGCAGATTTCGGTTTATTAGCTGAATTGGTGTTGCCAGCAACGTTGAGCTGCCCAGCATAGAAAGGTATTTAAAAATCGGTAATGGCCCCGCCCTGGATATAAAGCCTGAATTCGCAGAATTCCTGGAAATGAGATTCTAAATTCCTCAAGGGGCTTGATTTTCAAGATGGTACCTAGCTCTGAGCTCAATAAGATCCCTCAAATTGAATAGTTAAACTTTTTTGTATGACAGCTGTTTGAGGCATAACTGGTTGAATTGCAATTGCCTCCTTCAATGCTTGAATAATCTCACTGCGCATAGAAATAAGACTTGTTGGTAAATAAATTTTACGAATAGTCCACGTAGTATCTACCCCTTCTTCAAGTTTTCCTATTCCACCACTTTGTGCTTCGATGCGTATAACTTCTCCCTTCCAATACAGGGCATAGATCGGAAACTCTTCTGTTTCGTGTGGTGCGCCTTGAACCCAAATAAAGAAAATATCACGTTCTCTATCTATTGACCACCAAAGTGGTGGATATGGCAAATGCCCAATCCACCCCTTGAAGATTGACCACTCATAGCGAGCTTTATCAGCCTCGCAAAGTTCTTCAAATACAAATGCCACTTTTGTCTACTCCGTCCTAGATTAGAAATTTAGGGTTAAGAAATTCTGAGGTTTCCCATTTTCCATTTTTAAACGCAATGCTGTTTTTGCCACTCCAGTCTGACCGAAACAGACAAAAACTGACTTAACCAACTGCTGTCCAACAACAGCAAAGACGGTATAACGATTTAAGCCAAAAAATGTGCCTGAAGGTTAAACTTTATGCGAAATCGGCTCATTGCACGTCCTGATGCCCCCAACAATGCAGTGAAAAAAACCTTCGAACCACCTTTTAGTAAACCTTGCTTCACTGGAATGCAGTCTCTTAATCTAACCCCGCCCCTTGCTGTGGCCTACAGCGGCGGCGCGGATTCCACCGCGCTGCTCATGCTGTGCGCCCGGCAATTTGCGGGGCAGGTGCAGGCGATCCACATCCACCATGGTTTGCAGGCGGCGGCAGACGATTTTGCGGCGCATTGTGCGGCGTTTTGCGCCCGGCTGCAGGTGCCGCTGCATGTGGTGCATGTGCAGGCGCACGCGGCAGCAGGCCAGAGTCCGGAGGATGCGGCCCGCCGGGCTCGCTACACGGCGTTGGTAACCAAGGTTTTGGATATCAATCGGGCTGCAGACCAACAGAATATCGCGGGAGCAGCTATACAAAGCATAGCAATTGCCCAACATGCGGATGACCAGATAGAGACCCTGCTGCTGGCCCTGAGCCGGGGCGCGGGGCTACCGGGCTTGGCCGCCATGCCCTCGCGCTGGCAGCGTGGGGGAATCGAATGGGTGCGGCCATTGCTGGACGTGCCCTCGCACGCCATCCGCGCCTGGCTGGCCGCGCAGGGCCTGCAGGCGCGCCATCCGGGCAGCGCCCAGCTCGGCCAAGGCTGGGTGGAGGACCCTACCAATACCGACCCCCAGTTCACCCGCAACCGCATACGCCACACCCTGCTGCCCGCGCTGGAAGCAACATTCCCGCAGTTTCGCGACACCTTTGCCCGCTCGGCGCGCCACGCCGCCCAGGCCCAGGTGCTGCTGACCCAGCTGGCAGCGCAAGACCTCGCAGCCACCGGCAACCCACCGCGTATCGACGCGCTGCACAGCCTGAGTGCCGAGCGCCAGGCCAACGCCCTGCGCCACTGGCTCAAAACCAGCCACCAGGTGGCGGCCAGCGCGGCCCAGCTGGACGAGCTGCAAAGCCAGATTGCCGCCTGCACCAACCGTGGCAAGCAAATCCACATCAAGGTGGCGGCAGGCTTTGTGCAGCGGCAGGGCGACGTGCTTCAGTACTTACCCTGAAGCGCCCCGTTATAATCGTAGGCTTTGCAAAATGCCCACGCTGGGGCGGCAAAACACCGTAATTCAGCGCCTTTTCCACATAAAAATGGCTTTAATTGTTCATAAATATGGCGGCACATCGATGGGCTCGCCCGAGCGCATCCAAAGTGTTGCCAAGCGCGTAGCCAAATGGGCGCGCGCCGGCCACCAGATGGTAGTGGTGCCCAGCGCCATGAGCGGCGAGACCAACCGCCTGCTGGGCCTGGCCAAAGTGCTGGCCCCGTCCAAAACCACCGACGCCTATCACCGCGAGCTCGATGCTCTGGCCGCCACCGGCGAGCAGGCGAGTAGCGCGCTGCTGGCCATTGCGCTGCAAGCCGAGGGCATGGCGTCGGTCAGCTACGCTGGCTGGCAGGTGCCTATCAAAACCAATAGCGCGTTCACCAAAGCCCGCATCGAAAGCATCGACGATAAAAAAGTCCGCGCTGATCTGGCCGCTGGCAAAGTGGTGATCGTCACGGGCTTTCAGGGCGTAGACCCCGAAGGCAACATCACCACCCTGGGCCGTGGCGGCTCTGACACCTCGGCCGTGGCCGTGGCAGCGGCCATGAAAGCGGCTGAATGCCTGATCTACACCGATGTGGACGGTGTGTACACCACCGACCCGCGTGTAGTGCCCGAGGCGCGCCGCCTGCACACCGTGAGCTTTGAAGAGATGCTGGAGATGGCGTCCATGGGCTCCAAGGTGCTGCAGATCCGCTCGGTGGAGTTTGCCGGCAAATACAAAGTGCCGCTGCGGGTCCTCTCCAGCTTTACCCCCTGGGACATCAACATTGACGAAGAAGCCAAATCTGGCACGCTAATTACTTTTGAGGAAGATGAGCAAATGGAACAAGCCATCGTATCGGGCATCGCCTTCAACCGCGACGAAGCCAAAATCTCCATCCTGGGCGTGCCTGACACCCCGGGTATCGCCTACCAAATTCTGGGTGCCGTGGCCGACGCCAACATCGAAGTGGACATCATCATCCAGAACGTGTCCAAAGACGGCAAAACCGATTTTTCGTTCACCGTGCACCGCAACGACTACGCCAAAACCATCGACCTGCTCAAGGCCAGCGTGCTGCCCAAGCTGGGCGCGCAGGAGGTGGTGGGCGATACCAAGATCTGCAAAGTGTCCATCGTGGGCATCGGCATGCGCAGCCATGTGGGCGTGGCCAGCAAAATGTTCCGTGCCCTGTCAGAAGACGGCATCAACATCCAGATGATCTCCACCAGCGAGATCAAGACCTCGGTCGTGATTGACGAAAAATACATGGAGCTGGCCGTGCGCGCACTGCACAAGGCCTTTGACCTGGACCAAAGCGCAGCCTAAGCACGCGGCTGACAAAAAAGCCACCTCGCGAGGTGGCTTTTTTTATGCACAGGCGCAATGCCGCTTAGCCCAGGCGGGCCGCATGCCTTGCGATCTGCTGCCTCACCTGCGCAGGTGCAGTGCCGCCCAACGTGTTGCGCGCATTGAGCGAGCCGCGCAGGCTCAAGACGGCGTACGCGTCTTTTTCGATACTGGGGTTGAAGCCCTGCAGTACCGTCAAAGGCAGCTCCGACAGGTCAACATTGTGTGAAATAGCGGCCTTTACGGCATGGGCCACCGTCTCGTGCGCATCGCGGAAAGCCAGGCCCTTTTTCACCAGATAGTCAGCCAGATCGGTGGCCGTAGCGTAGCCTTTGAGGGCGGCCTGCTCCATCGCCTGCGCGTTGACGGTGATGCCGCCTTCTTTCTGACCTGTCGCAGCGTTGAGCTGGCCGCCGATCATCTCGGCAAAAATGCGCAGCGTGTCCTTGAGCGTATCCACGGTGTCAAACAGCGGCTCTTTGTCCTCCTGGTTGTCCTTGTTATAGGCCAGTGGCTGGCCTTTCATGAGTGTGATCAGGCCCATCAGATGGCCCACCACGCGGCCGGTCTTGCCGCGTGCCAGCTCGGGCACATCGGGGTTCTTTTTCTGCGGCATGATCGAGCTGCCGGTGGTGAAACGGTCGGCGATTTTGATGAAGCCAAAGTTCTGGCTCATCCACAGCACCAGCTCTTCGCTCAGGCGGCTGATGTGCACCATGGCCAGACTGGCCGCAGCGGTGAACTCGATGGCGAAATCGCGGTCGCTTACAGCGTCCAGCGAGTTCTGGCAGACCTGCGGTTGGCCTTTGTCATCGACCATATGCAGGGTCTTGGCCACGCGCTCGCGGTCTAGCGGATAGCTGGTGCCTGCCAGCGCGGCGCTGCCCAGGGGCAGGCAGTTCACGCGTTGGCGCACCTCCTGCATGCGCTGGGCGTCGCGCGCAAACATTTCCACATAGGCCAGCATGTGGTGGCCAAAGCTCACGGGCTGCGCCACCTGCAGATGGGTAAAGCCGGGCAGGATCACCTCCACGTTTTTCTCGGCCACTTCCAAGAGGGCTTTTTGCAGATCTACCAGCAGCGTGCCGATCAGGTCGATCTCGCCGCGCAGCCACAGGCGCACGTCAGTGGCTACCTGGTCGTTGCGGCTGCGGCCGGTGTGCAGGCGCTTGCCTGCGTCGCCCACCAGGGCGGTCAGGCGTGCCTCGATGTTCAGGTGCACGTCTTCCAGGTCAAGCTTCCACTCAAACTGGCCTGCTTCAATCTCGCTGCGAATCTGCGCCATGCCTTTTTGGATGGAGGCATGGTCTGCCTGCGAAATGATGCCCTGCGCCGCCAGCATCTCGGCATGTGCCAGGGAGCCTGTGATGTCGGCATCCCACAGGCGCTTGTCAAAAAACACGCTGGAGGTGTAGCGTTTGACAAGATCGCTCATGGGCTCAGAAAACAGGGCCGACCAAGCCTGGGATTTTTTATCGAATTGGTTCATGGTGTGGTGATCAAACGCGCTTCAGACAGGGAGGGCCACGCAGGCTGTATTTGCTTTGGGTGCCAAGACTGGCATACTTGAGTATCAGATTCTAACTTTGTGACACCCCAGACCGTGCAAACCCGTTTCGGCACCTCAACCCTAGAGCCTACTGGCCCCCTGCGGGCAAGCCCCGACCTGACCTTGCCATTGCCTGACCCGCAGGTCGAGCAGGCCCCGGTGCTGATTTTTGACGCCTGCCATGTGGGCGTGATTTTGCGTGCCGTGCTGTTTGTGCAGGTGGTGCTGGCGGTGGGCGTCATGTTTGGCGCGGCCAACCCGATGGACTGGCTGGGCCGGTTGGCCCTCATGACAGGCGCATCCTTGCCTGCCACCCTGGCCTGGCTGATCGCGGCCTGCGCGCTGAAAAAACCCTTGCAGCTGCTGTCCAGAGTCGGGCAGTGGACTGGAGGCATTGCGCTGGGTGTGCTGGCGGGGCTGTACGGCTGCGGCATATTGGCTTTTATCGGCGTGGCGCAGGACGTGCCCTGGCTGGCCAGTGCGGCCGCTGGTGCCCTGCTGGCAGCAGCCCTGGTGGCTGCCCTGGTGTGGCGCGCTGCGGGCAAGGCGCCGGCCAGCGCCAATGCCCGGCTGGCAGAGCTGCAGTCGCGCATCCGCCCGCATTTTCTGTTCAACACCCTCAACAGCGCGATTGCCCTGGTGCGCGCCGAGCCAGCGCGGGCCGAGGCGGTGCTGGAAGACCTCAGCGAGCTGTTTCGCAGCGCCCTGGTGGACCGCGGTGATTCCGTCAGCCTGGAGCAGGAGATTGCACTGGCGCAGCACTATCTGGCCATTGAGCAGGTGCGCTTTGGCGCAAGGCTGAGGGTGCATTGGGTGCTTGATCCCCATGCCAGCCAGGCCAAGGTGCCGCCGCTGCTGCTGCAGCCTCTGGTAGAAAATGCGGTCAAGCACGGCGTGGAGCCCAGCGCCGAGGGTGCCGAGGTGAAAATCAGCACCCAGCGCCGTGGCAGCACCGTGGTAGTAAAGGTGACCAATACCGTGCCAGCAGGCCACGGCGCCAAGGGACACGGTGTGGCCCTGCGCAATGTGCACGACCGTCTGCGCCTGCTGCACGATGTGCAAACCGCTTTTCGCGCTACCATGGTCGATGGTGTCTACCAAGTGCGTATCGAGGTACCGGCATGAGTGATCTGAATGTGTTGATCGTGGACGATGAGCTGCTGGCGCGCTCGCGCATGCGCACCTTGCTGGGCGATTGCAGGCAGCCCAAGTGTGAAGTGATCGACGAAGCAGCGGACGCCATGCAGGCCCTGCAGGCCCTGAAGAAAAATCCCTGCGATGTTGCGCTGCTGGACATCCACATGCCTGGCACAGACGGGCTGCAGCTGGCCCGCGAGCTGCAGGCACTGCAGCCCGAGCTAGGCATCATTTTTGTCACTGCCCATGCCCAGCATGCCCTGGAAGCCTTTGATCTGGAAGTGGTGGATTACCTGACCAAGCCTGTGCGCCTGGAGCGCCTGGAAAAAGCCCTGAGCAAGGCGCTACAAAAAAAGGAGCTGGCCGCGCGATTGAATATTGGGCTGGAGCCTGGTTTGATGCAGGAAACGCTGATCATCCAGGACCGCGGCCGCACCGAGCGTGTGCCCTTGCCAGAGGTGCTGTACTTCAAAGCCGAGCTCAAGTATGTGACGGTGCGTACAGCGCACAAAAGCTATATCCTGGATGGCTCGCTCAATGACCTGGAATCGCGTTATGGTGAGCACTATCTGCGCATCCACCGCAACACCCTGGTGGCCAAGCGTGCCATGCGTGCGCTGGAGCGCTACGTGGCACCTGCTGATGAGCAGGACGAGGACAGCCCGGATGTCGAGGGCTGGGCCGTGCGCCTGCGCGGCGTGGACGATGCTCTGCTGGTATCGCGCAGGCAGCTGTCAGCGGTGCGGGCAGCGATTGCCTCCACCTCCTGATGTCAGGGCGCGAGCCGCTCGCGCACCCATTCGCTGTCTTTGAGCGTGTAGCGCAACCGGTCGTGCAGGCGGCTGCGGCGGCCTTGCCAGAATTGCCACTCGTCCGGCACCAGCCGGTAGCCGCCCCAGTGCGGCGGGCGCGGTGGTTTGTCACCATACAGCGCTTCAATGCGTTTCGTCTCTATTTCTAACACCTCGCGGTTGGCAATTACCTCGCTTTGGGCACTGGCCCAGGCGCCAATGCGGCTGCCCAGTGGCCGACTGTGGAAGTAGGCGTCACTTTCTTCTGCGCTGACCTTCTCCACACGGCCTTCAATGCGCACCGTACGCTCCATCTCCACCCAGTGAAACTGCAATGAGGCCAGTGGATTGCCTGCCAGCTCATGGCCCTTGCGCGACTGGTAATTGGTATACCAGACGATGCCGCGTGCATCCAGACCCTTGATCAGCACGATGCGCGTGGAAGGCCGCAGGTTGCTGCCCACCGTGGCCAAGGTCATGGCGTTGGGCTCAGGCACCTTGTGGGCAATGGCTTCGTTCAGCCAGCCATCGAACTGGGCAAACGGGTCCTGAGAGGCGGTCGATTCCAGCAGCTCAGCCAGTTCGTAGCTTTTGCGCAGGTCGGCGATGGGGGTAGAGGTTTGGGGCATAAGCAGAGTGTAAGAGCTTCAGCATGGCTTGCGCAGCCAAGGGGTCATGCGATCAACCAGCAATAGCCCCAGACCGCACTTTGGCATAGCGCTGGCGCTAGCATCTCACACCAATGGATTCGCTATCACAACTTGTTTTAGGTGCTGCCTGCGGTGTGGCGGTTATGGGGCGGCGCACGGCGGTGTGGAAGGCGGCGCTATGGGGCGGCATCGCGGGCACACTGCCTGACCTGGACGCATTGATCGATTTTGGCGACCCTGTGCGCAACATGACTTATCACCGAGCGGAAAGCCACGGTTTGTTTTACCTGACTTTGCTGGCGCCAGCGATGGCTTGGCTGGTCAGCAGGGTGCATGGCCAGGTGCCGCTCTTCAAGCGATGGTGTGTGGCGCTGTGGCTGGCGCTGTTTACACACCCGCTGCTTGATACTTTCACCATTTACGGTACCCAGCTGCTACAGCCATTTTCCGAGCAGCCTTTTGGCATTGGCAGCATGTTCATCATCGATCCGCTGTACACACTGCCTTTGCTGGTGGGTCTGATTCTGGCGCTCACCATGAAACAGTTTGCGGGGCTGCGCTGGAATGCACTGGCTCTGGGTTTTTCTTGCGTGTATCTGGCCTGGAGCGTGCTTGCGCAGGCACATGTGGAGCGCATCTTGCGCACACAGCTGGCCGCGCAAGGGCAGGGCAACGCAAAGCTGTTCGTTACACCTGCGCCGCTGAACACCATCGTTTGGCGCGTGGTGGTCATGGGCGAGCAAAGCTACTCAGAAGGTTTTTACTCGTTTTTTGATAAGAGCCGCAGCATCAAGCTAGACAGCTTTGCGCACCAGAGCGCTTTGATCAACGAGCTCAAAGGCAACTGGTCAGCCGAGCGCATGTCTTGGTTCACACATGGTTTTTACAGCTTGCGCGAAGTCAAAGGCGAAGCCATCCTGAGTGACCTGCGCATGGGGCAAGAGCCCGGCTATGTGTTTCAGTTCGCACTAGCGCGGCGCGAGGGCACTGCCTGGAAAGAGATTACTCCGATAGCTCGGGGCAACCGAGGTGATGCAGCCAAAGCCCTGCCATGGCTATGGGCGCGCATCAAAGGGCATGACGTCCCACCACCGCGGTAAGGAATCAGTATGAGCGATCTGCAAAGCGAACTCTCTTTTGCCAAGCAAGGCAGCAAGCAAGCCCTGCCCACGCTGGCGCATGCCAAGATCTTTGCCACCTCCAAAACCTATGGCTGGGATGGCATTTACGCTGAGGTGGGGGAGAACCAAGGCTGGCATGTGGAAGACATGGTGCCCGTGGGCCATTACATTGCTATTTCGCGCGATACCGAAGATTTTCATTTCAAGGTGCGCGATGCAGCTGGAGCATGGGTGCCTGTGGTGATGAAGCCCGGTTCGTTGTGGATTCAGCCCGCCCATCAGCCCTTCAGCTTTGATGTGCAAACCATGGCGCGCTGGTGTGGCGTGATCGTGCAGCCGGCCAAGCTCAAAGCGCTGGTGGGCTCTGAATCAGCGGTCGAGCCCGTGATCGGCCTGCATGATGAGGTGCTCACGCCGGTGATGCAAGCTATTTGCGCCGAGGTGCTTCGCGGCGGTAGCTCGGGGCGCAAGTTCGCCGAAGCCATGACGCTGGTGATCGGCACGCAGCTTCTGCGCCTTTTCGGCGAGGCCAATGCCGCGCCTAAAGGCGGCATCACTGGGCGGCAACTGCGCCTTGTGGCTGACCATGTGGATCAGCGAATCGATCGAGATATTTCTGTCGAGAAGCTTGCGCAATTGGTCGGGTTATCCGAGGCGCATTTCGCCCGCGCTTTCAAGCAAACCACAGGTGTGTCACCCCACAAATACGTCACCGAGCGCCGGCTGGAGCGCGGCAAGCGCTTGCTGGCAGACACGCAAGACTCGATTGCCCAAATTGCCCTGGATTGCGGCTTCGCAGATCAAGCGCATTTTGCGCGCAGCTTTGCGCAGCACTACGGCAGCTCGCCATCTGTGCTGCGTAAATCTATAGTTTAGTCGTTATTGTTTTTATCTGCGCCCTGCCAAGCTCTCAGAAACTCTTTGACTTCCGAATCCTCATCTGCGCCAGCAAGTTCCTCTATGCGTCGCCGGAACGCATCCAAGTCTACGAATCGGGCGATGCTCTTAGGACTGACTCGTGTCACGCGTTTAGCTACAGCGTCGCCCAACCCTTGTGTCCATGTGTACGAAGTGAATGCTTTGGCTAGCAGCCGGACGCCAATATCGTTAGTGAGAGTATTGGAAGTCCATGCTCTTACTGCTGCTCCATCGTCAGTGGTGAGATCAACCCATGTATGTAGAAGGAAGGACAAATCCTGATGTGCGAGCAAATTGCCGTTTGCTGCCGCAGCTTCGAGCCGCGACCGCAGGAGTGCACGTAGTAACTCCGCATCTAGCTCAGTGGTCAGACAATTTTCGGGTAGCTCCTGTTCTTTGCCTTCTCTCGGGTGGTAATCTGCCCAAGCTGAACTAGCAAAGTCGGCAAGCCAGCCTAAGGAAGCTGTGTCGCAAGCTTGAACGAAAATCCTGGAACGCTCGTCCAACGACATATGCTCTTTGGTTAGTGCTCGTAACAGCCAGTGCAGACGAAATTGATTGCTACTTATGTTGAAGCCTTTTCCCGTATCGGCTTCAACGTTTATCACGTCTGCGATCTCAAATAGCGCAGTTAAAAGGGGTTGGATTTTAGCTCGATCTAAACGTCCGGCATGCGTATTCAGTTCATTTAGCCAAACGGCGGCCTTGGTGCCGCCTGATCGGCGAGTCACACTAGCAGCGCCACATAGCGTTGTCTTCACATGGTCAACGTCATCTGCGCGAGCAAGGAATGCATCTAGCTCGATGCTTGTGATCACGTCATCGCCTACCGTGAAGCGGAAGTAGGAATCGAAATGGTCAGAGGAGCAAACGCGGCGTTGCATCGCCCACTGCCGAGTGAAGCCATTTCCATAGCTCGTATTTGCCCATACTGATTCCAATAATGGGAACAACCGCATCAGAAGTTGCCGAATTTTGTCCTGATCTAGCGGCAGTACTGCGCTAAAGAACAAGTCGTTGAAGCGCACAGCTGTAGCTTCGCGATCACGCCCCCCAGTTTGTCTATCACCACAAAGATGTTCCTTGTTTTGTCGGATAGCTCTATAGATTGTTGGGTGCAGGAGTCTGAGCATCTCTAGGGCAACAAAGTCGGCTTTGTTCACATCACCAACCACCACTGGCCATGATACGCTAAGCGAATTAGCGAAGCGTGCAACATCTCGCGGCGTGCGCATCGCTGGCGAAACTCCTTCGTAGAAAATGTTCATGAAGCGCACCAAGTCCTCTTCTGCTGCTGCACCACAGATCGACTCGATCAGCGCAAGCAAATGCTGCTGAACGTCTAGCGACGATGGGTCGGGCAGCTCGAACGCGGCCTGCACAATTTTTTCTAGATAGTGTGGACCTTCCGACGGGTAGCGTTCACTCACGATCTTTTCGGCAAGCGGGCGGTCGTAAACCAGAAGGTACATGACGTTTGGCAATCGGCCAACAGACTTGATCAGCCGGAAGATCAACAAGGCCTCATCGGGAGAAAGTCGGTCGATATCATCAATTACTATGAGGAAGCGCTTTTTCTGTTCCCGTAAGGCCCTCGACAAATCGGCGTGAAGAGTCTCTACACTCTCATCTTGTTCGATCAGACCAGCTAGCCACTCCATACCCTTTTCAGCAATACCCCCGGCGATCACTGCGCCAGCAGCTTCCGCGATTTTGCCTACTAGCGCACCTGCTCGAAGCAGTCGCGCACCGAGTTTTGGTAGCTTCCTTTTAACTTTATCACTCAGACTAGGACCTACGCCTGCGTAGAGTTCACGGAAGAAGGCCAGTGCAAGGGCATCCTCCCCTCTGAACCACCAGCAAGCAAAGTCAATGATGACAAGCTCGTCCACCTCGACTGCCTCAGCTAGATGATGCTTGCAAAGATTAACCGCGCTGCTCTTGCCGGAACCCCACGGACCATTTATGCCGATCGCAGATCCTTCGGGTGACTGCATCTTGCGAATGCTTGAAGCCAAAGCCTGGGCAAACGGATCGATACCAAAGCGATCCTCGCCAGGGCTGATGATGGGTTTGTCGTTGTAATGCATGTACTCAGTCATGGATTTATCGAAGATAGGTTGAGTATCTAGCATAGCGCTGCAAGACATTGTTCCGCGCGAAAGTGCAGATTTAGGCAGAAATATTTATTGCTTAGATATAACCAACAGTTTTTGAATATCGCCTAACGACTGATGGCTAATAGCTGATTTTCTTTAAATTTGCCAAAAACATATACGCTGGAATATCCAAACACCGCAGCTTTTGACAAGTCAGGGCAGAGCATTCCCGGAACAATTAACTCCATCGCAGCGACTGAATCACAAGGTGTGAGACGGGTTGCGAAGAGTTCAATGTTTTAGGAGTTTCATCATGTCTACCCAATCCATCTTCGCCTCCACAGCATTAGCTTTTGCTGCATCCTCATTTGCTCAAACCGCCACACCCCTTGGCCCGGTCGGTGAGCCCGAAGCTTCCAAAGTCATCAGCGTCGTCTCTAGCATTCCACTGGCTGTTGATCTGGCGGCTTACGACATGGCAGAAAAAGCGTTTGCCCCCAAAGTGGTGATTGACTACACCAGCCTCTGGGGCGGCACGCCCAACACTATGTCACCGGCCGAGCTCATGACCGCATGGCGCGGCATTGTGCCCGGCTTTGATGCCACTTGGCATGAGCTGTCTCAAGTCACCGCTCAAGTCAATGGCAGCAAGGCCACGGCTGGCGCTTTCGTCGATGGCCGCCACTGGATTGGCGACAAGCTCTGGAGACCCGTGGGCAACTACGAATGGGATCTGGAGAAGCAGGGCGGCCAATGGAAAGTCACGCGCATGGCTTTCAATATGACGCAAGAGATCGGTGATCGGGCTGTGGCTTCGCTTGCGATGGAGAAGGCCAAGCAAAAAGCAGCGCAAGTCACGGGTGAGATCAAAGCGGTAGTGAAGTGATCAAGATATGGTGGTGTTGACAAACAAAACGGCTCAGAGCCGAGCGATGTTGCATCAGCACAATTGACTTTGGTGCCGTTGAAAAGCGCTGACCCTAGCGGGCAATCAATACAACTAAATACTATTAAATAAATAGCAACATCTTCAATATATACCGTATTTACAGGTCGATATACCAATAAATTTTGTAAAAATATATTTACAGGATAGTTTAAAAGCAGGAGTATTTTGCAAGAACTCCGCAGTTTTTTTCAAGCCGATCTACAGCATTCTTGGAATAATTAATTCCATTGCAATAGCTGATTCACATGTTGTGAGAAGCGTTGCGATAACAACCTTTTCTTCAACCTTTGTTCATTTTTTAGGAGTTAGATCATGAAAGCTTTTTCCACTCTCGTTATCACTTTGGGTTTGATGGCTGCTACCAGCGCATTTGCTGCAGATACTGACCGCTATGAGCCTACCGCTGCCGCCAGCAGTGTGTCTACGCTGACCCGCGCTGAAGTGCGTGCTGAGGCTGTTGCTGCGCTGGCCCAACAGCGTGTCATTGGCTACGTTGCCGAGACCGGCACCTCGCTCAAGCCCGCACCCGTTGCTGTGTCTTCCGTGACACGTGCTGAAGTGCGTATCGCTGCCCTGTCGGTTCAAGACGGTCCCTTTGACGGTGGCGCTTACTAAGCTGTTTGCTGCATTTTTGTCTTTAACCATTGTTCTTTTTTTCTTAGGAGTTAGATCATGAAAGCTTTTTCCACTCTCGTTATCACTTTGGGTTTGATGGCTGCTACCAGCGCATTTGCTGCAGATACTGACCGCCATCAGCCTACCGCTGCCGCCAGCAGCGTGTCTACGCTGACCCGCGCTGAAGTGCGTGCTGAGGCTGTTGCTGCGCTGGCCCAACAGCGTGCTATTGGCTACGTTGCCGAGACCGGCGCCTCGCTCAAGCCCGCACCTGTTGCCGCGTCTCCCGTGACGCGCGCTGAGGTACGCGCTGCCGCCATCGAGGCGCGCTCTGCACAGTCGTTCAACGATGTGCGCGGCTGATTGCCGCAGCCATGCATGGCGAGAAACTGCAGGAGTTCAGACGCGCCCGCATCTGAACTGTGCTCTACACCCCGCAAGTGCATGCTTGGCGGGGTGTTTTCATGGCGGACCACCTCACAAAATATGCAATGTGTCAGTTATAGAGGAGCAGGGCGGCCAGTAGGGAATAACGTGTATGGCTTTCAAGCTGACACAGCTGATGGAGGATCGTCTGGCGGCGTTTTAGCCATGGAAAGGCCAAACAAAGGTGGTTGGCGAATGAAGTTGATGGTCAAACCACATCGAATCGTTATGCATTTTGTTTCGTTTGCAATATTTACTTAATGATTTGCTGGATCAAGATCACTTTGTTATGAAGATGCTTGATGCACCAAATATTTTTACGGAGTGTTTATGAAGTCTCTTACAGAATGGTTTATCTTGAGTGGTTTGAGTGTTCTGTCACCTGTCGTAATGGCGCAGGCAGGTAGCGCAGAGGCCGGGCAACGCGGGTTTGGGATGTGCATGGCATGTCATTCGGTAGACGGCAGTGCCAAAGCTACAGGCCCGACACTCAAAGGCATTGCGGGTCGCAAGGCCGCGTCTGACGAAGGTTATAAGTCATATTCGGCAGCGCTCAAGGGCAGCAAGATTACTTGGGATGATGAAAAATTGCTGGAGTACATGGCCGCGCCGACAAAACTGGTACCGGGCACCACTATGGTCATTAATGTGCCTGGTGAGGCCCAGCGCAAGGATTTGCTGGCGTATTTGAAATCTTTGAAATAGGCGCTCATTCAGATACGCACCAAAAAGGAGACTGATGGCATGTCATCAAGTCACCAATCCCGTTCAAAGCTAAGGGTTTTTGTGAGTCTTTGAAAGTTAATTTTCCCTGTTGTGAGTTTAATTCTGTTCGTTCTTAGTGAATATTTGCGTTAGACGCGCTATTCACTGAACAACATTTTTGCAACCCTAGGCAACCTGCAATCACACTTGGAGTAAGACCCATGGCCACCGCCCTCAACGTTAACGGCAAGACCGTCTCGGTCGATGCCGACCCATCCACCCCTATCCTCTGGGCCTTGCGTGACAACCTCGACATGACCGGAACCAAGTTCGGCTGCGGCATGGCACTGTGCGGCGCGTGCACGGTGCATATGAACGGGCAGGCGGTGCGGTCCTGTGTCACTCCCATCTCGGCTGCAGTTGGGCAGAAGATAGTCACCATCGAGGCGCAGGCTTCTGACAAGGTGGGCAAGGCGGTGCAGGATGCTTGGGTGAAGCACGATGTGGCGCAATGCGGCTACTGCCAAAGCGGGCAGGTGATGGTGGCCACGGCTTTGCTCAAGGCCAACAAGAACCCCAGCGATCAGCAGATTGATGAAGCCATGGCGGGCAATATTTGCCGCTGCGGCACGTACCAGCGTATTCGCGTGGCTGTCAAAGATGCGGCCAAGGCCGCAGCGTAAGGAGAACCATCATGATCCTCGACAAAATTCTTTCTCAAGCCAATGCGGTGAAAGCTGAGCTTTCGCGCCGCCATTTCGTGACGATGACGGTAGGCGGCGCTGTCGGCCTCGCCTTCATGCCTCTGGCCACGCAAGAGGTGCGTGCGCAAAACGCGCCTGCCGTGCCTCCCGGCCAAAAGCCCACCGAGCGCCCCGGCGCTTTTGTGAGCATCGCCAAAGACGGCACCACCACCGTGCTCTGTAACCGCATGGACATGGGCCAGGGCATTGAAACCGCGCTGGCCATGATCTGCGCTGAAGAGCTGGGCGTGGAATGGAGCAAGGTGAAAACCGGCTTTGGCAATCAGATGCCGAATTACGTTGATCCGATGATGGGCATGCACCTGACTGGCGGCTCCAACTCTGTGAAAAACAGCTACATGCAATACCGCGAGCTTGGCGCGCGCACCAAGGCCATGCTGCTGGCGGCTGGCTCCAAGCAGCTGGGTGTGCCAGTGGCAAACTTGAAAGCCGAGAAAGGCATGGTCTCCGGTGGTGGCAAGTCGGTGGGCTTTGGCGAATTGTTTGACGCGGCGATGAAAGAGCCGATTCCTGAAAAAGTGGCGCTCAAAGACCCGAAAGATTTTGAAATCATCGGCAAGCCGATGGGCCTCAAGGTCTCGCGTGAAAAGTCCAGCGGCACACAGAAATACGGTATTGACATCAAGTTGCCCGGCATGCTCACGGCGGTCATCGTCGATCCGCCCGTGTTTGGCGCAAAGTTCAAAAGCTTTGATGCCAGCGCGGCAGAGAAGGTCAAGGGCGTGCGGGCTGTCTTGCCTGTGGATCTGGATCGCGGCGGCAAGGGCATCGCCATCGTGGCCGATGGCTACTGGCCAGCCAAGATGGGGCGCGACGCCCTCAAGGTGGAATGGGATACCAGTGGTGTGGCCAAGGCCGACAGCGCAGCGATGCTCACTCAATACCAAGAGTTGGCCAAGAAAAAAGGCATGGCTGTGCCTGGCGGCAAGATGACGGCTGACACCTCAAAAATCGCCGCTGCGCCGAACAAAATCAGCGCTGATTTTGTGTTTCCCTACCTTAACCATGCCCAGATGGAGCCGTTGGCCTGCACGGTGGATTTAAAGACTGATCGCTGCGATGTATACACCGCTTCGCAGATGCCCGGCGTGGACACGGGTGCGATTGCCAAAGCCTCTGGCGTTGCCCCAGAAAAAATCATGATTCATGTGCAAATGGCCGGTGGTGGCTTTGGCCGCCGCGCTGTGCCCACCAGCGAATACTTGGTGGAATCGGTCAACGTCGCCAAAGCGCTGGCTGCTGCTGGCAAGCGCGCGCCGGTGAAGGTTGTGTGGAGTCGGGAGGACGACCTGAAGGCAGGCTACTACCGACCATTTACCGTCCACCGCGCTGAAATCGGCTTTGATGCGCAAGGCAATATCGCGGGTTGGGAAAATGTCATCGTCTCTCAAAGCATTTTGAAAGGCTCGCCTTTTGAGTCCTTCCTGGTGAAAGACGGTGTGGATGGCACTACCCATGAAGGCATGAAAGATGGCTATGACATTCCCATCAACGTCAGTGTGCACCACCCTGAAATCAATGTGCCCACGCTGTGGTGGCGCTCGGTGGGCTCCACGCACACCGCGTTTGTGATGGAGACGCTGATCGACGAGGTGGCCGATGCCAGCAAGCAAGACCCGGTGGCTTATCGCATGAAGCTCTTGGACAAGCACCCACGCCACAAAGCTGCACTACAACTAGCCGTCGATAAAAGCGGCTATGGCAAGCGCACCTTGCCCGCAGGTCAGCATTGGGGCGTGGCGGTGCACGAGAGCTTTGAATCGGTGGTGGCTTTTGTCGTGAGCGCAAGCGTGGCAGGCGGCAAGCCGGTGATTCACAGTGTGGATGCAGGTGTGCATTGCAACCGTGTGATCAACCCACGCACAGTCGAGACGCAGGTGCAGGGCTCGGCCATCATGGCGCTGTCTACCTGCATGCCAGGCCACGCAATCACCTTGAAAGACGGTGTGGTGCAGCAGAGCAATTACAGCGACTTCCCACCCGCCCGCATGACCGATGCGCCCACAGTGAATGTGCATATCGTACCCAGCGACGACCCGCCCAAAGGCATGGGCGAGCCGGGGCTGCCGCCATTTGCGCCTGCACTGGCCAACGCCATGCGGCGTGCCACAGGCAAAGTGCAACGTGAGCTGCCACTGAAACTGGCTTGACGGCATGGCGGGAGGGTAAAGCCCCCGCCATCTTGTGAGAATCCTGCCACCCACCTAGGGTTGACACTAGCCTGCAAGGCTGGTCAATGGATTGGTGTACGTGCTACTCTGTAGCGTTTGCAGTTTGAAACACCAACCATAACAGGAGACAAGATGACCAGTTTTACACTGAATGGTAAGTCAGTGACTACCAATGCGCCCGGCGACAAACCGCTGCTGTGGGTGCTACGCGAAGACTTCAACCTCACAGGCACCAAATTTGGCTGCGGCATTGCCCAGTGCGGGGCATGCACCGTGCATGTCAACGGAACGCCTGCCCGCGCCTGTGTGCAACCCGTGTCCAGTGTGGCAGGGGCACAGGTCGTGACAGTGGAGGGCATAGGCCAGACCAAGGAAGGCAAGGCTTTGCAGGCTGCATGGATTGTGGAGCAGGCGCCCCAGTGTGGTTACTGCCAGTCAGGGCAGATCATGGCAGCAGCCGGTGTGCTCAAAGAAGCGCGCGGGCCACTGTCACGCGAGCAGGTGCTGGACAAAATGAGTGGCAATGTGTGCCGCTGCGCGACCTATAACCAAATTGCCGCAGCTGTTGTGCGTGCGCAGAAAACCTTGGCTTGAGAGGAGCGCACACCATGAAAAATACCGCAATTTCCCGCCGCACTTTTGTCGTGGGCACAGGCAGTGCAGCCATCGGCGTCAGTTTTGGGGCCTTGCTGCCTATAACAGCTACCGCTCAGTCTGCTGCATTTGCCCCCGTGGCCTGGGTCAGTATCGCTGCTGACAACACCGCTACCATCTATTCTGCTGGCTCCGAGATGGGCCAGGGCACCATGACGGCGTTGCCGATGGTGCTGGCTGAGAACATGGAGTTGGACTGGGGCCGTGTCAAAGTGGTGCAGGCACCCCCTGACGCCAAACGCTTTGGCAATCCCAAGTTCGGCGGCGGCATGCTCACTGGTGCGTCGCGCACCGTGCAGGGCTACTACCAGCCGCTGCGTCTGGCAGGCCTGCAGGCCAAGCTGGTGATGGTGGACGCTGCTGCCAAAGTGTGGGGCGTGCCTGCTGACCAGATCACGGCCGAAAACAGTGTGCTGACCCACCGCGCCAGCAACCGCAGCATGACCTATGGCGACGTGGCCAAGGTAGCTCAGGTGCCTGCCGAGCTACCCAAGGTGGATGCTGCCATGCTCAAGCCCATGTCGCAGTTCAAACTGGTGGGCAAAGATGTTGCCCGCGTGGATGTGGCAGACAAAACCAATGGCAGTGCGGTCTACGGTATCGACGTGCGCCTGCCAGGCATGCACTATGCAGCGGTCATGGCTGCACCCGTGCAAGGCGGAAAGCCAGAGAAAATTGACGATGCAGCGGCCAAAGCTGTGCCGGGTGTCAAGGCCGTGGTGCCGCTGCCGTGGGGTGTGGCGGTGGTGGCTGACTCGTTCTTCACTGCGCGCAAAGCGCGTGATCTGCTCAAGGTCGACTGGAGCAAAACCTCCAGAGCACGCAGCTACAACTCGGACGCCATCATCAAGGAGTTCAGCGCACGCGCTGAAAACCTGACCGACGCAGGCGTGACCTTTCACAGCCATGGCGATGCTGTCAAGGAGATTGCCGCTGGCGCACGAGTGTTCAAAGCCTCCTACACCAGCGAACACGTAGCGCACTTCACCATGGAGCCGATGAACTGCACGGCAAAGGTCGATGGCGACAAAATTGAGCTGTGGGTGCCGTCACAAACAGTGGGTTTTGTGGTCGGTGGTGTGGCTGCGGTGGGTGGCTTCAAGCCCGAGAACATCAAAGTCAATATCACCCTGCTGGGTGGTGGCTATGGTCGGCGCGTGGAGGCTGAATACGCTGCAGAAGCTGCCCTGATCGCCAAGGCTGTGCCAGGTGTGCCAGTGCAGTTGATCTGGAGCCGCGAGGACGATATGCAGCGCGCCAAGCCACGGCCACTGACCGCGCAGCATCTGATTGCCGCAGTCGACGCGCAGGGCAAGCTGGTGGGCTTGCAGCACCGCGTCACTGCTGAAGGCATTTATGCCCGGCTGTTGCCCGGGCCGTTCAAGGCGGGTGGTAACAAAGATACGCCCGTGATGGAAGGCTCGGAAGGCGTGTATGAGATCCCTGGCCATCTGGTGCAGCAGTGCCTGGAAGATCGCGGCATCGCCTGCAGCTTCTGGCGTGGCGTGGGGCCGGGCTACCTGAAGTTTTCCATCGAAACCCTGCTCGACGAGGTGGCAACTGCCACCAACCAGGACCCTCTGCAAATGCGCCTGAACCTCACCCAAAAAACGCCGCGCGCACAGGCGGTGCTGCGTGAGGCTGCGCAGATGGCGCAGTGGTCGCGCGCACGCACAGGTGGCAGGGCATTGGGGTTGGCTTTTTCAGACACCTGGAACAGCTTTATTGCCATGGTGGTGGAGGCGTCTGTGGTGCAGGGTCGTCCGGTCGTGCACCACATCTGGGCTGCTGTGGACTGCGGCCACGCGCTCACCCCGCGCAATATCCAGACGCAGATCGAAGGCAGCGCGCTGTTTGGCCTGTCTGCCGCCTTGGGAGAAAAGTTCAGCTACAAGGCAGGCGAGGCGCAGGAGAAAAACCTGGGGGCCTACAACCTGCTGCGCGCAGGGCAAACCCCCGAAGTGACCGTCAAAATCATGCCCACCGACAACCCACCCGGCGGTATCGGCGAAGTGGGCCTGCCGCCCCTGGCCCCTGCGCTGGCCAATGCCATTGCCAAACTGTCGGGTAAGCGCATTCGCAGCCTGCCGTTTCCGCAAACGGTGTAAATTGACGGTTTTGATAATCTGGCAATAACACCATGGAAAGCTTGGACCTGCGCGTACTGCAAGATGCCCTGAACTGGAAACGCTCAGGGCATGCCTGCACCCTCGTCACCGTCGTAGAGACTTGGGGCAGCGCCCCGCGCCCGCCCGGTGCGCTACTGGCTGTACGTGACGATGGTGTGGTTAGCGGCTCGGTATCGGGCGGCTGCGTGGAGGACGACTTGATCGCCCGCATCAAAGGCGGCGAGCGTACCGAACAGCCGTCGATGATCGCCTATGGCGTGACCAAGGCCGAGGCCGCGCGCTTTGGCATCCCCTGCGGCGGCAGCTTGCGCCTGGTGCAGGAGCCGTTGCAGGAGACCGCCTGGGTACAGGAGCTGCTGGAGCGCACCGCTGCCCACGAGCTGGTGGCGCGCACCTTGACTTTGAGCACAGGCGCTGTCGTCCTAAGTACTGCGCAGCGCGGCGATACTTTTGCTTTTGATGGCCTGACCCTCAAAACCACTTTTGGCCCCAAATGGCGGCTGCTGCTGATAGGCGCAGGCCAGCTCAGCCAGGCCGTGGCGCAGATGGCCGGCATGCTGGACTTTGACGTGCTGGTCTGCGACCCGCGCGAAGAATACGCAGCCACCTTGCAGATGCAAGGTGTGACGCGCGTGCTGGGCATGCCTGACGACGTGGTGCGCCAGATGCAGGCCGATGCCCACACTGCCATCGTCGCTCTCACGCACGACCCCAAACTGGACGACATGGCCCTGCTGGAGGCCCTGCGCTCGGACGCGTTCTACGTGGGCGCACTGGGCTCGCAGCGCAACACCGCTACGCGCAAGGCCCGCCTCAAAGAGCATTTTGAGCTGACGGATACCGAATTGGCCCGCCTGCATGGCCCTGTTGGCCTGCGTATTGCTGCCAAAACCCCGGCCGAGATAGCAGTGTCGATCATCGCGCAGATCGTGCAGGTCAAAAACACTGTGCACGTCACAGCCGACATGCCCCAAGGCTGCGAACTGCCGTCGGTGTGAGTTCTGTTCAGCCCACCGTCATCGTCCTGGCATCGGGCCAAGGCGAGCGTTTCAAAGCCTCTGGTGGCCAGGTGCACAAGTTGCAGGCTCTGCTGAACGGCAAAAAAATCATCGACTGGACGCTAGACGCCGTGCGCGCCAGCGGTCTGCCATGGCATGTGGAGGACGCTGGCCACCCCGGCATGGGCGACAGCATCGCCGCCGCCGTGCGCGCCACTTTGCAGTCTGATCCACAGACCCCTGGCTGGCTCATCCTGCCCGCCGATCTGCCTTTGGTCAAACCGGCCACCTTGCTGGCAGTGGCCGATGCGCTGCGCAGTGCGGACCATGTAGTGCCTATGTTTAACGCGCAGCGCGGTCATCCTGTGGGTTTTGGTGCTGTGTATGGCCAAGCGCTGTCCAATTTAAAGGGAAATCGTGGTGCAGCCCAATTAAATATCGCGGGGGAAGCTATTGAATTGATAGTAAATGACAAGGGTTGTGTGACGGATATTGATACGCTGCAAGACCTGGAGCGGGTAGAAAGGCTGTTGGCTGGTAATCAGTGATTGCACCGCTTTGGGTGTGTATCGCTTTGAGGGTTTGGTAGGTGCCCGTATATAGCTCCGAGGGTTTGATATGCCCCGACACTGGGTGTAAACAGCTCCGCGGCTGTCCCCCGGCCTTCGGCCTCCTCCTTGATGCCGCTGCGCTGTTCACACCCAGCGCCGGAGCAGCGAAGTGGGTGGGCGTGCAACGGAAGATATAGGTCAAGTTGGCAGGATTGAGCAGATGTGTACCTCTCCTAACTAAAAAATCTTCGTCCAACGTTTAAATGCGCGGACATCTTCAGTAGTAAGACTGAACCACTCGCCATTTAGACGTTTTTTAGAAAATCTACGGTGCCAGTACGCTTCAACTCCAGCGGGATCATCTGTCTCAATAACATGCATTGGATGGACTTTTAGTGGAAGTTCAACACCAATCTCTCCTTCGCGCCGCAAGAGATTATTAGTCCTACCGATCTTGAATTCTCGCCGTGTTCCATGCCTGACAAGATAAACATATCCCGCCACTGCTGTATGTAAATTGGGTGCCTCAGCGGCTTTTGCTAATGGAGCTGTGTTCGCCAATAATGGCTCAATGATTTGCAACACATCGCCGTACCCGCGTGCTATGCAAAATACTTGTAGCTTTGATATTGCTTCTGCTTTGAGTCCTAACCGTCTGAAAGTAGTAGTACTTGGAAAGTTATCAAGCTCATGAGATTTAAGCATGAAATCAGCATGTATCGGATAGCGGCCTAGTTCCTTAGTTAAGGCAGCCAAATGCTCGAGTAATTGTTCCTCTGGCACCGCTGCATCGAATGGATTCGGCGTAAAGCCAGCTTCACTAACAGCATCACTCCATCTTGGCCAAAATTTGCCAAGCCATTGATGGCGCGTAATACCCGTAGCAGCTGCGAATCCTAGATAACCAAGTGGAACGCCGCCGTTTGATAGAGCAGTGCGGCGAATTTCAGCTAGAACGTGATCCCGAGTCATCTATATTTCCTATTCAAGTTATTCTTACGGCTTTAATGTCGTTGTCGCATGTTAAATCATGAGGCCAGGTGTTTTGGCAATGGTTCCTACTCAATACTATTCCCTGAATTAGCGCGAATACAGTTGCGATAAGCGGTAAACACAAAAATCCAGCAAACGGTGGTTGAACGTGTTTGTGATGAAAATTTGGAGCAAGGCGCGCGGTACATAAGGTGACTTTGAGCGCGTCTGATTTCGCGCGTATTTGCCGAAAATTTTGCAGTATAAATTCTTCAACCACCGAAAATGTACTTAGGTAGGCTGTAATCCCTCAAAGTTTGATGATCGTAAAAATCCAAATAACAAGCCCAAAAACCAGGCCTAGAGCCACTTTGTAGGACACAAAAGTAGATTTTCACAAAGAAACTCAAGTTATCGGGGACAATGATGGGTTAGCCGGGGAACATTACCCTGGTATGCAAAGTTTTTTGGAAATTTCACCGCTATGGCGCAATACGTATTCACCATGAACCGGGTCGGCAAAATCGTGCCGCCCAAACGACATATTTTGAAAGACATCAGCCTGTCTTTCTTCCCCGGCGCCAAGATCGGCGTGCTGGGCCTGAACGGCTCGGGCAAGTCTACCCTGCTCAAAATCATGGCCGGTATCGACACCGAGATTGAAGGCGAAGCCACGCCCATGCCCGGGCTCAATATTGGCTACCTGCCGCAGGAACCCATCATGGACCCGGATCAAACCGTGCGCCAGGCGGTTGAGGGCGGCATGGGGGCTGTGATGGCTGCCAAGGCGCGGCTGGAAGAGGTGTATATCGAATACGGCGCTGAAGACGCCGACTTTGACAAGCTGGCCGCCGAGCAGGCTGAGCTCGAAGCCATCATTGGCGCGGCGGGCGACGATGACGGCCGCGCGCTGGACATCGCCGCCGATGCGCTGCGCCTGCCTGAGTGGGACGCGGTCATCAAACACCTCTCGGGTGGCGAAAAGCGCCGCGTGGCCCTGTGCCGCTTGCTGCTGTCCAAGCCCGACATGCTGCTGCTGGACGAGCCTACCAACCACTTGGACGCTGAATCTGTGGATTGGCTGGAGCAGTTTTTGCTGCGCTTCTCAGGCACCG
This sequence comes from Polaromonas sp., assembly GCA_013297865.1. GTDB lineage: Bacteria > Pseudomonadota > Gammaproteobacteria > Burkholderiales > Burkholderiaceae_C > JAAFIP01. The sequence continues at coordinate 383,890 of JAAFIP010000002.1, forward strand.
TGGTGGCCATCACCCACGACCGCTACTTCCTGGACAACGCAGCAGAGTGGATTCTGGAACTCGACCGTGGATCGGGCATCCCCTACAAAGGCAACTACAGCGACTGGCTCGACCAGAAGACTGACCGCCTGGAGAAGGAACAAAAAGGCGAAGAGGCCCGCGCCAAGGCCTTGAAAAAGGAACTGGAGTGGATTCGCCAGAACCCCAAAGGCCGCCAGGCCAAGAGCAAGGCGCGTATTGCGCGCTTTGAAGACCTGTCCAGCTACGAGTACCAGCAGCGCAACGAAACCCAGGAAATTTTCATCCCCGTGGGCGAGCGCCTGGGAGCCAATGTGATCGAGTTCAAGGGCGTGACCAAGTCCTTCGGCGAGCGCGTGCTGATCGACAACCTGAGCTTCAAGATTCCCGCCGGTGCCATCGTCGGCATCATCGGCCCCAACGGTGCGGGCAAGTCTACGCTGTTTCGCATGATTGCAGGCACGCAGACGCCGGACAGCGGCGAGGTGGTGGTGGGCCCGACCGTGAAGATGGCGTTTGTCGAGCAGTCACGCGAAAACCTGGAAAGCAACAAAACCGTCTGGGAAGAAATCTCTGGCGGGCTGGACATGCTGCAGATTGGCAAATTCACCGTGGCCAGCCGCGCCTACTGCGGCCGGTTCAACTTCAGCGGCGCCGACCAGCAAAAGAAGGTGGGCAACCTCTCGGGCGGCGAGCGCGGGCGCCTGCACTTGGCCAAAACCCTGATCGCGGGCGGCAACGTGCTGATGCTGGACGAGCCATCCAACGACCTGGACGTGGAAACCCTGCGTGCACTGGAAGACGCGCTGCTCGAATTTCCCGGCTCCATCATGGTTATCAGCCACGACCGCTGGTTTTTGGACCGCATTGCCACCCACATTCTGGCCTGCGAAGGCGACAGCCAGTGGACCTTCTTTGACGGCAACTACCAGGAGTATGAAGCCGACAAGAAGAAGCGTTTGGGCGAAGAAGGGGCCAAACCGAAGCGTGTACGCTACAAAGCACTGGCCTGATCGCGTCCAAACCGCGTGTGTGATTGCCACAGCGGCAGCACACGCACCATAATGTAGCAATCATGACTGACCTGTCCCAGCGCAAATTAGGTGTATCCGACGACCCCCTGGGGCCGAGGATCAGCCTGCGCCAGGCGTTGGATGCTGCGCTGCAGCAATCCGAAGGCTTGATGGACAAGGTGCTCAACGGTTTGATCGGCAAAGGCGACAAGGCCTTTGGCATGCACACCAAGCCCAATTTTCCACCGCCTGTGCAGGCCATGGTGGAGCTGCTGGTGGCCCAGCGCGAAGCCGTGAAAAGCAGCTTCAACCAGCATCTGCGTGCCTGTGTCTACCAAGGCGTGGGCGTAGATGCGCAGGCTCCGCAGATGATGCGTTTTGAAGACCTCAAGCTGTTTGAAGAAGAGGACTTGGACGAAAGTATTGAAGTGGCGCGCGCGCTGCAGGAGATCCAGCAGCAGGTGGAGGAAGTGGTGCCGCCGATGGACGCGCTGATGAGTTCGCTGCTTGGCTGGATCACCGTGCAGCCGCAAATCAACCCGCTGCGCCCGGAGATGTTTGCCCGGGCGCTGCGTGAATGCATCGTGCAGCAGGTGGGCGATGTCGATATCCGCGGCGCCATCCTCTCGCCTGCTGCAGGACGGCTGGGCACCTTGCTGCGCAAGCTCTATACAGAACTCAACGCCTGGCTCAAGTCCTGTGGCGTGGAGGCAGCCAGCCAAGTGCAGCCCGGTCAGGTGCAAAGCTCGGTGGCCAAGCCCACCGTAGCAGGGACGGTGGGCAACTCGGTCGCGCGCACCTTGCTCACACTGGACCGCCTGCGCCGTTTGCTCTCAGGCGAGCTGGATGGTGACACCCGCCGCCCGCAGGATTTTCTGCACACGGTACCGGCCTCGGTAGTGGCGCTGCAGGATATGCGCCAAGTCGAGGCCATGGTGCAGCGCCTGGAGAGCAAGGCGCGCAAGGCCGCTGAAAACCCCGACGCCGACGCCGTGCGCAAAAAAGCCGCTGCGCGCATGGCGCTGGCCGATGGCAAGCACCTGGGCAAGCAGCTGGGTGAAGAGGTGGTGCGCCTCATGCTGGACAACCTGATTGCCGACGAGCGGCTGCTGCCGCGCGTGCGCGCCCATCTGCAGACGCTGGAGCCCTTGCTGATGGAAATCGCCAAGGTGGACGGGCGGTTTTTCAGCGACAAGCAGCATGCCGCGCGCCAGTTTCTGGACAAGGTGACCAGCCGCAGCCTGGCCTTCGCCGCCGAGCGTGACCCAGGCTACGAGGCCTTTGTCAGATCGGTTGAAAAAAGCATTGCCCAGCTCAGCAGCAAGACCAGTGCCGGAGAAACCGAGTCGCTGGCATTCAGCCAGGTCATGCACGAGCTCGAAGAAGCTTGGGAGCGCCAGGACGCACAGGACAGAGCCCGCCGTGAAGAGGCCGCCCGCGCCCTGCTGCATGCCGAGCAGCGAAATATGCTGGCGCAGTTTCTGGCGCAGGAGTTTCGCTCCAACGCAGAAGGCGTGGACGTGCCCCAGCAGGTGGTGGACTTTGCCTGTGGCCCCTGGGCGCAGGCGGTGGCCGAGTCGCAGCTGCGCTGCACCGATGGCACCAGCGACCCGCAGGGCTACCAGGAGCTGGTGACCGAGCTTTACTGGAGCGTGCAGCCGCGCGTGGCCAAGCGCAACCGCAGGCGTCTGGTGCAGTTGATCCCCGGCATGCTCACCAAACTGCGCCAGGGCCTGCAGCTGATCGATTTTCCGCCCGAGCGCATTACGGACTTTTTTACCGACCTGATCGAGATGCACGAAGCTGCACTCGAAGGCGGGCGGGCCAAGCCTGCTGTGGCCGCCGAGGTGGTGCCTGCGGCTGCGGTTGAACAGGCCGAGGCCGAGCACAGCGGCTTTGAGATGACCGACCGCGCTGCGCTGGAGGCGATCTATGCGGCATCGCAGGAGAGTGCCGCTCTGGCCGCCGCCGAGGCCCAGGAGGCAGCCGAAGAGACAGCAGATTTCAGTGTGTCCAAATCACCCGCAGTGGCCGGGGACGACAAGGCTTCTGGCGTGTGGCTGGCGCAGCGCGAGATGGATGACGCAGGCTTTCTGCAGGAAGACGCCGTCACGGCGTCCGATGCTGCGGCTCCCGCAGATGCAGGCTCCGCAGCTGGCGGCGACCCGGTGGTGCCCACGGTCATAGCCATCGGTTCGTGGGTGGAGCTGATGCTCGAGGGCCAGTGGGTGCGGGTGCAGCTCACCTGGGCCAGCCCCCACCGCACGCTGTTCATGTTTGTGGCTCATGGCGGTAAGGCTCACTCGATGTCCCAGCGCACCATGGACAAGCTGCGCTCGCAGGGTATGATCCGCGTGGTCTCGGACGGCCATCTGGTGGAAAAAGCCCTCGACGCCGTGGCCCAAACCGCGCTGCGCAACAGCGTGGACGAAAAAAGCAGCGACAGGGCAGCCAAGCCCGCTTAAAAATCTGCCTGCGACTGCCAGGCCATGGGCGCCTGGCTGACGGGGTGAACCAGCTGCAACTGCGCTGCATGCAGCAGCAGCCTGGGGGCAGCATCCTCGCCGTACAAACGGTCTCCCACAATAGCGTGCCCCAGGGCCAGCATGTGCACACGCAGCTGGTGGGTGCGGCCGGTCACAGGCTCCAGATGCACGCGTGTGGTGTGGCTCACGGTGTCTCGGGCGAGCACGCGGTAGTGGGTGAGGGCATTTTTGCCATGTTCCAGATCAATTTTGCGGCGTGGACGCGCCGGCCAATCAGCGGCAATGGGCAGATCAATGCTGCCGTGGTCAAGCGCCACCAGACCGTGCACGACGGCCTTATAGCTTTTGTGCACCTGCCGCGCCTCAAACAGAGCGCTGAGTGCGCGCTGCATCGCACTGCCTTGGCCCATCAGCATCAGGCCCGAGGTGGCCTGGTCCAGCCGGTGCACGATCAGGGCCTGCGGGTAGTACTGCTGCACACGCGCGCTCACGCAATCGGCCTTGTCACTGCCGCGCCCGGGCACGGCCAGCAAACCAGCGGGCTTGTCCAGCACGATCAGACTGTCGTCTGCGTACACTATGGGGATGTCAAGGGGCATGGTGACGAGTATGAGGAAAGTTATTTGCTATTTAATTTGTAGCTGCTCCCGCGATATTCTAAAGGGCTAGAGGCCAATTTATCTTGAAAAATCAGCATATTGTGGTGGCTGGAGCGGGCATCGGTGGCCTGGCAGCGGCGCTGACCTTGGCGCGCGCCGGGCAGCGCGTGACGCTGCTGGAGCGCGCGGCCGAGTTTGCCGAGCTGGGCGCAGGCATCCAGCTGGGGCCGCATGCGATCAAGCTGCTCTCGCGCTGGGGCCTGCGCGAGCCGCTGCTGGCGCGCGCCTGCCTGCCTGAGGCCATCGCTGTGCGCGACGCGGTCTCAGGCCGCAGCCTGAGCCGCATTCTGCTGGGCCAGGCCGTGCAGGCCCGCTACGGCGAGGTCTATGCCAGCGTGCGCCGCGCCGATCTGCACGCATTGCTGCTGCAGGCTGTGCGCGATGAGCCGCAGGTCACACTGCACTGCAACGCACAGGTCAATGCGGTACACCAAGACGCTGGCCTAGTGAACGTGCAGTCTGCCCAAGGCTCACACTCTGCTGATGGGCTGGTGGCAGCGGACGGGGTGTGGAGCGGTGTGCGCAGCGCCGTGTTCAACGACGGCGCGCCGCGTGCCACGGGCCATGCGGCCTACCGCGCGATGCTGCCCATGGCGCAATGCCCCAGCGCCATGGCGAGCAGCATTGGTGTGTGGTGGGGGCGCGATGTGCATGTCGTGCACTACCCGGTGCACAGCGGGCAGTATCTCAACCTGGTGGTGCTCAGCGAGCACAGCGCGGCGCGTGCTGTGCCTGGCTGGGCCAGTCCAGCCAGCGCTGCCACCGTGCTGGCCAGTGTGCAGGGCGCATGTGCTGAACTCAAAGACTTGCTGGGTGCAGCGAGCGCATGGTACAGCTGGCATTTGTATGACCGGCCTGCGGCGCGCAGCTGGGTGCAGGGCCATGTGGCGCTCATGGGTGATGCGGCGCATCCGATGCTGCCCTATCTGGCTCAAGGCGCAGCCATGGCGCTGGAAGACGCGCAGGCCCTGGCAGACTGCACGCAAGCCGGCGAGGACTGGGCTGGTGCGCTGGGCGCATATGAGCAGCAGCGCAAAAGCCGCTGCGAGCGTGTGGTGGCTACTGCGCGGCGCAATGCCCGCATCTTCCATCTGGGCTGGCCCTGGGCACTGGCGCGCAACGCGGTGCTCACGCTGCAAGGCACCCAAACCTTGGGAATGCCCTGGCTGTATGGTTATGGATAGCGCAGCTTAGCCGCCGCGGCGCATCATGTCGAAGAACTCGGAGTTGTTCTTCGTGGCCTTCATGTTCTTGAGCATCAGCTCCATCGACTCGATCTCGTCCATATTGAACAGGAAGGAGCGCAGGATACGGGTCTTTTGCAGGATCTCGGGGGCCAGCAGCAGCTCTTCGCGGCGGGTGCCGGACTTGCTCAGCTCGATGGCTGGGAACACGCGCTTTTCGTACAGGCGGCGCGACAGGTGCAGCTCGGAGTTGCCGGTGCCCTTGAATTCTTCAAAAATCACCTCGTCCATGCGGCCGCCGGTGTCGACCAGCGCGGTAGCGATGATGGTGAGCGAGCCGCCTTCTTCCACATTACGCGCTGCGCCAAAAAAGCGCTTGGGGCGCTGCATGGCATTGGTGTCGATACCGCCAGAGCCGATCTTGCCGCTGCTGGGCATCACGGCGTTGTAGGCACGCGCCAGCCGTGTGATCGAATCGAGCAAAATCACAACATCTTTTTTCAGCTCAACCAGGCGTTTGGCACGCTCAATCACCATCTCGGCCACGTGCACGTGGCGCGCAGCTGGCTCGTCAAAAGTGGAGCTGATCACCTCGGCGCGCACGCTGCGCTGCATCTCGGTCACCTCCTCGGGGCGCTCGTCCACCAGCAGCACCATCATGTGCACGTCGGGGTGGTTGGCCGTGATAGCGTGGGCAATGTGTTGCATCATCACGGTCTTGCCGCTTTTGGGCGGAGCGACGATCAGGGCGCGCTGGCCTTTGCCAATGGGGGCGATCAGGTCGATCACGCGGCCGGTGATGTTTTCCTCGCCCTTGATGTCGCGCTCTAGCTTGAGCTGCTCTTTGGGGAACAGGGGCGTCAGGTTCTCAAACATCACCTTGTGCTTGTTGCTGTCGGGTGAGTCGCCGTTGACCTTGTCCAGCTTGTTCAGGGCAAAGTAACGCTCGCCGTCCTTGGGAGTGCGCACTTCGCCTTCGATCATGTCGCCAGTGTGCAGGTTAAAGCGTCGCACCTGGCTGGGGCTGATGTAGATGTCGTCGGTGGAGGCGGTAAAGCTGGTGTCCAGGCTGCGCAAAAAGCCAAAGCCGTCAGGCAGGATTTCCAGCACGCCGTCTGCCACGATGGTCTCGCCAGCGCGGGCACGCTTTTTGATGATGGCAAACATCAGCTCCTGCTTGCGCATGCGGCCCGTGTTTTCGATTTCCAGCTCTTCGGCTTGCTTGAGAACTTCGGATACGTGAAGTGCTTTGAGTTCGTTCAGATGCATATAGCGTCAGTCAAAAGTGTTTTTTTGGGGGGGATGGGCACACCGTGGTGCACGGGGCAGTGAAGCAATGTACCACTGTAGTCGCACTGTAACCAGCGCATAGCCGTGGCAGGAAGCATTCGTAGACAACTCACACATTTGTGTAATTGCTTATTTATTATAGCGCGCTTATGATCCGTCTTATAAACCTAAGTATTCAAATAGTCTAAATATTAACCAAGCAGTAGTAAGCCGTGCAAAACTTCGTTCAATCACTAGCCAACGCGATCACCCGCAATGATCGGCGTGGCGACACGCGCCAGCGCAACGGGCGTGCAACACGCGAGGATGCACGCCCCAGCACCATGGGCGACCCCTTTGACAGCGCGATGGACGAGCGCTTTGCCAACACGGGCAGCTTGGCGCTGGCACCGGAGTCCGCTTACAGCTCACGGATGCCTTTGTATGCAGAGCCAGCCAACCAGCCTCTGACCAGTGCGGCGCCTGCGCCGGACAATGCCCCAAACGGTGCCATTCAGGGCCTGCACCCCGAGATCATGGGCACCGTGGGCGAAGAGTTTGCCCACGACCTGACCCAGGTGATGGAGCAGATTTTGCTGACCATCGCCAACCCGCGCAACTCCGGGGCCAACCTCAGCCGCACCCATTTGATGGTGGACACCATGCGCCGCAAGGCCATGTCGCTGCAGCAGATCTCCAGGCTGGCCCACAACCGCGTGCGCCAGTCGCACGAAAAGCTCTCCCTGCCCGAAGTAGCCCAGAGCGTGCTGGACGAGCGGCACGCCGAATACGTGGCCACGGGCCTGGTGATCAACACCCGCTTCAAGCCGGTGGAGATCATTGTCGACCCCGGCCTGCTGGTCAGCCTGGTGGCCGCTGCGCTGGACTGGGTGACTGAATTTGGCACCGTGGTGCGCATGTCCACCTCGATGAAAGAATGGCCCAAGCACGGCCAGTTGCTTGTTAAGGCGGCCCAGGGCGTGCGCACACAGGAGGATATCGACCGCAAAACTGCGGTTAACCAGTCGATTGCCTGGAACCTGCTGCAGCAAACCGCCCAGAGCATGGGTCTGGGCCTGCAGATGAACGAGACAGTCAACGAGCGCAGCCTGATACTCGACTTTCCGCGCACCGTGGTGGCCCTGGAAGGTATGACCATGATCGAGATGGAAGCCCCCGGACGCAGCGGGGAGAGCAGCTTTGGCTCGCTCAGCTCCAACTATATTGCCGGCCATTCGGTGCTGTTGATCTCGCCAGACTATGAGTTTTTCACCGAAGTGCGCGAGATCTGCAAAACCCTGAGCCTGCGCTGTGAGCAGGCACCCAATGTGCAGATGGCCGAGCGGCTGTGCGAGCAGCAGGCGCCGCACATTATTGTGTGCGAGGAAGGCCTGATGGACGATCAGTACGAAGCACTGCTGGACGACCTGCAACGCCATTCGCCGGGTTTTCCGACCATCGTGGTGTGCGCCGAGGCTGGGGGATTTGAGTTTTCAGACTGGTCAGGCAACAACAAGTCGCGTGTGGCGCGCGGGGAAATTGCCGAGCAATTGCCTGCCGCGCTCACGATTGAGCTGACGCGCAGTCTTTAACAGACTGGCTGAGACTGGCTGGCAGCGCCTTGCTGCCGCTCTGCCCGGGTGACTCAGACCCGGGCCAACGCCACTTTATGCCAACTGTTCGTCAATAAAAGCGGTCAACTGCGACTTGCTGAGCGCGCCTACCTTGGTGGCTGCCAGCTGGCCGCCTTTGAACAGCATCAGGGTGGGGATACCGCGAATGCCGAACTTACCGGGAATGTCGCGGTTTTCGTCCACATTCATCTTGGTGATCTGCAGCTTGTCACCATAGGTGCCTGCCACTTCGTCCAAAATGGGCGCAATCATCTTGCAGGGGCCGCACCACTCGGCCCAGTAGTCCACCAGCACGGGCTTGGCGGACTGGAGCACATCGGCTTCAAAACTTGCATCGGTAACATGTTTGATCAAATCGCTGGCCATGGTGTACTCCGTATGAATGGCGGTGGGTTGAATATTGCGCTGTGATCCGGATAAATAGCCGGATACCGCTACAGTGTGGGCATTGTGACAGAAAGCAAGGGGGCAGGCCGGTGCCAGTGCCCCCGAAATGGCAGGGTAAGGGCTATGACGGCGATAGTGAAAACACAATCTGACGGCGACCAGCCGCCCCAACTGCTCCCGGTGGCGCTGCCCAGCCACGCCCTGGCCTGGCAGGGCCTATGGGAGCGGGTGCGCGCGCATATGCAGGCTCGCCAGGCCCACCCGGCCCGCACAGTAGTGTTGCTGCCGTTTTTCCAGCTGCAGGCGGTGGCGCGAGCCACCAGCCGGGCCCACTGGCCCAGCGGCTTTACGCCACGGCTGGAGACCACCAAAAGCTGGAGCCAGCGCATCAGCCATTTTGTGCCAGGCGAGCTGGACATCAGCTTTGATGCTGGCCTGGACAGCCTGCGTGCCAGTGCCTGGCTGCAGCGCGCGGGCTTGGCCAGCCGGCAGGGCATGCTGGGCGCGGCGCTGGTGCAGACGGCGCAGCAGCTGGGCAGCCTGGTGGCAGCGGTGCCGCCTGCGCAGCGCCCTGCCTGGGCCGAGCAGGCCCGCGCACAGGCTTTGCAAAGCGTGGAAAAGCTGGGCAGCAACCCATTGATGTACGAAGCGGCGGTGGCACGCATCGCGCTGGAGTGGGCAGTGGCCTCGCGCTATGCCAGCGATGTGCTGTTTGACGAGGCCCAGCGCGCATCGCTGGACGCGCTGATCGTGGTGCCCGGCCTGCAGGCCAACCCATTGGCGCTGGCGCTGGCCGCGCACTGGAGCGACATCAGCCAGACCATGGCCCTGTCCCCCGCGCAGGCCAGCCCCCATATCGCGCTGCACGAGGCCTTGAACGGCCACGACGAGGCCGAGCGCGCTGCGGCCTGCGTGCTGCAGCACATCGGGCAAGGCCATGTGCCCGTGGCGCTGGCAGCGGTAGACCGGGTAAGCACCCGTCGCATCAGTGCCACGCTGCAGTTGCACGGTGTGCAGGCTGTGGACGAGACCGGCTGGAAGCTGTCTACCACGCGCGCCGCCGCCAGCGTGATGGCGCTGCTGCGCGCGGCCCGCCTGGCCCCGCGCGGCGCGCAGGCGCAGGCAGGTGCAGACGATGCGCTGCTGGACTGGCTCAAGCACACCAGTGTGCCGATGGCCCAGCTGAACCAGCTGGAGAGCACGCTGCGCAAGCCCAATAGCACGCCAGCCCAATCAAATGCCGCGAGAGCAGCTATTCAATTCATAGCAAATGAGATGCCCGATGCAGAGCTGTCTGCACCCCCATCTGCACCTCAATCTCCAACAAGGGCCGAGACCAGCGCCGAAGCCCTGCTGGCCAGCCTGCGCCGCAGCCGCCCCATCGCGCAGTGGTTGGCCGCGCTGGAGCAGGCCCTGCGCAGCAGTGGGCAGTGGGCCCGCCTGATGGCTGACAGCGCAGGGCGCGACTGCGTGCAGGCCCTGCATCTGCTGCAAGCCCAGGCGCTGGCGGGGTTTGCCCAGCCGATGGACCTGACCGACTTCAACGCCTGGGCCAGCGGCTGCCTGGAAAACGCCAGTTTCAAGCCCAGCGCTGATGCGCAGGAGCAGGCCCAGGTGGTGGTGCTGCCGTTGGCCCAGGTGCTAGCCAGACCGTTTGCCGCCATCGTCATTGCCGGTGCTGACGAGCAGCGCCTGAGCGCCGCGCCCGAGCCCGTAGGCGCGTGGACGGCGCAGCAGCGCCAAGCCCTGGGCCTGCCCAGCCGCGAGGCGCTGGCGGCCGAGCAGGCAGCCGTGTGGGCTGCCGCCATGCAGGTGCCTCAGGGCGACGTGCTGTGGCGCCGCGCCGAAGGCGAGCAGGCGCTGCAGCCCAGCGCGCTGGTGCAGCGCTGGCAGCTGCAGCACGCGGGGCACCTGCCGCCGGGCGCAGACCCGCGCCCGAGCGTGGCCCAGCAGGCGCGGCCTACGCTGGCGCCGCAGCCCACCGCAGGCGCACTGCGCGTGGCCCAGCTGTCGGCCAGTAGCTATGGCGACCTGCGCACCTGCCCTTACCGCTTTTTTGCACTGCGCCTGCTGGGCCTGCAGGACATGGACGAGCTGGACACCGAGGTGGATAAGCGCGACTTTGGCAGCTGGCTGCACAGCGTGCTCAGCGAGTTTCACACCCGCCGCCGCGCCGCGCCGGACGCTGTGGACGACCCCAGCCTGCTGGATGCGTGCGCCGCCGAGCAGCGCATTGCCGACAGCGGATTTATCCCCTTTGCCGCCGCCTGGCCGCAGGTGCGCGAGAGCTATCTGCTGTGGCTGACGCAGCACGAGGCCGAGGGCTGGCAGTTTGACCAGGCTGAGCTTAGCCGCAAGCTCATGCATGGTGAGATCGAGCTGCTCGGTCGCCTGGACCGCATCGACCGCCTAGGCCGCGGCCCGCTGGCTGGCACAGCCTATGTGCTGGACTACAAAACCGAGAGCGTGCAGACCAGCAAAGAGCGGGTGAAGAACCCGCTGGAGGACACGCAACTGGCTTTTTACGCCGCGCTGCTGGGCGAAGACGATATCCACGCGGCCTATGTGAATGTGGCCGAGCGCGACTGCAAGGTCACACCACAGCCCGACATCATGGCCGCACGCGACGCGTTGCTGGACGGCATCAGCACCGACGTGCAGCGCATCCACGCTGGCCACAGCCTGCCCGCGCTGGGCGAAGGCAAAGCCTGCGATTTCTGCTCCGCCCGCGGGCTGTGCCGCAAGGATATGTGGTTTGATCAAAATGCCAACTGAAACCTACGCTTACGCCCTCAATGGCCAGCCTTGCTCACGCGAGGCGTTCTATACGATGGCCTGTGATCCGCAGCGCAATGTGGTGGTGCAGGCCTGTGCAGGGGCGGGCAAGACCTGGATGCTGGTGTCGCGCATTTTGCGCGCCTTGCTGGCATCCTGCGCAGACGGCGCGCAGCCCTTGAGGCCGCAGGAAATTTTGGCCATTACGTTTACCAAAAAAGCCGCAGGCGAGATGCGCCAGCGGTTGCATGACTGGCTGCAGGAGTTTGCGCAGGCCGATGATGCACGGCTCATCCAGGAGCTCAAGGCACGCGGTTTTAAGGACGATATCGGTCTGCAGGCCAATAGAATATCGCGGGAGCAGCTATCAAATTTATACCGCGCGGTACTCGATTCAACGCGTCAGGTGCAGATTCGCACCTTCCACAGCTGGTTTGCTGCGCTGTTGCGCAGCGCGCCGCTGGCGGTGCTGGAGCAGCTGGGCCTGCCCGCGCAGTATGAGCTGCTGGAGGACGACAGCGAGGCGGTACGCCATGTGTGGCGCAGGTTCTATGACGCGCTGGCCGATGATGACGCGCTGCGCCATATCTACCACGAGGCCGTGGCTGCGCATGGGCGCTTTAACGTGGACAAGGCCCTGTCCAGCGCGCTGGACAAGCGGGTGGAGTTTCAGCTGGCCGACACGCCGGGAGGCGCCGTGGCCAGCAGCATTCGCGCGTTTGCGCAGGTCTACCCGGAGTTTGCCGGGCTGGATGCGCCGCTGGAGCTGTTTGCCGCTGGTACAGCGCAGCACCAACAGCTGGCAGAGGTTGCCAAAATTTTGGGCCAATACGACGGCAAGATTCCGCAAAAGTTTGCCAGTGAAATAGAGCAGGCCCTGACGGATAACCAGCTGCCCGCCGCGCTGCGCGCTTTGATCACCCTGGAGGGCACGCCGCGCAAGTTCAGCGACAAAATTCCGGGCATTGCCCAGGTACGCGCACTGCAGGAGCAGTGTGTGCGTATCAACGCCGCGCAGCTGCAGCACAGCGCCTGGCAGCACCAGCAGCGCATGGCCCAGCTCACTCGCGCTTTGATTGCATGCTACAGCGCGCTCAAGCGCGAGCGCGCCTGGGTGGATATGGGCGATGTGGAGCGCTCGGCGCTGCACCTGCTGAGCGACCCGGTGCTCTCGGGCTGGGTGCAGCAGCGCCTGGACGCGCAGACGCGCCACCTGCTGATTGACGAGTTTCAAGACACCAACCCGCTGCAGTGGCAGGCGCTGCAGGCCTGGCTGTCGGGCTATGCGGGGGCAGGCGGTGGCGGTGGGGGCAGCACGCCCAGTGTCTTCATTGTGGGTGACCCCAAGCAGAGCATTTACCGCTTTCGCCGTGCCGAGCCGCAGGTGTTTGTCGCCGCCACCGACTTTGTGCGCGATGCTCTGGGTGGCGTGGTGCTCAGCTGTGACCATACCCGACGCAACGCACGCGGCGTGCTGGCGGCAGTCAACGCGGTGATGCAGGGCGCAGCGCAGCAGGGCTACGAAGGATTCAGACCCCACACCACCGAGTCTACACAGACAGGCCAGGTGCTGCGCCTGCCCCTGGTGCTGCGGGAGGCGGCAGACAGCCAGGAGGAGGGTGCCCCCTGGCGCGACACGCTAACCATGCCGCGCGAAGAGGCCGAAGAGCACATTCGCTCGCGCGAGTGTGTGCAGGCCGCACACTGGGTGGCGCAGCAGCTGACCCAGGGCGTGCCCGCAGGCGAGGTGATGGTGCTGTCGCGCAAGCGCGACCGGCTGCAGCGCATGCGCGACGCGCTGCAGGCGCTGGGCATTGCGTCGCAGATCAGCGAGAAGACGCAGCTGATGGCGCACTGCGAGGTGCAGGACGTGGTGGCCCTGGTGGACGCGCTGGTCTCCCCCAGCAACAACCTGGCGCTGGCCCGCGCGCTCAAGTCGCCGCTGTTTGGCGCCACAGATGCGCAGCTGATGGCGCTGGCGCAGGCGGCCAAAGCGCAGCACGGCAACTGGTGGCAAGCGCTGCAGGCCACGCTGCAGGCGGGCTCAGCTGACGCATCTGTGGCTGCACCTGCGGGTGTTGACGATGCCTTCAATGAAGACAGTTCACTATCAAATTCAGAGCTGCTCCCGCGATATTCTATTGGCCTGGAGGCCGATTTCTTTCATAAAACCGCCTCAGACCTGCTGCAATACCAGCAGTGGTTTGCTGCCTTGCCGCCACACGATGCGCTGGCCGCGCTCTACCAGCATGCCGACGTGGTAGCCCGCTGCATGGCTGCCGCGCCCGCGCCCCAGCGCAGCGCGGTGGCGGCCAATCTGCAGGCGCTGCTGGCCGCGTCGCTGGAGGTGGATGGCGGGCGCTTTTTAACGCCCTATGCCTGGGTGCGCGCGCTCAAGTCGGGCAGCGTGCGCGCGCCTGGCAGCAGCGCGCAGCTGGACGGCGCAGTGCAGCTGCTGACGGTGCACGGCGCCAAAGGGCTGGAGGCGCACACCGTGCTCATGCTGGACGCCAACGCACAGGCCGAAAAGTCGCGCAGCATGGACGTGCTGATCGACTGGCCCGCTGCGCACAGCGCGCCCACGACTTTTGCCTTTCTGGCCAGCGAGTCAGCCCCGCCAGAGTGTGTGGCCCAGGCGCTGGAGCGTGAGCAGATAGCCCGCGCCCGCGAGGAGACCAACGCCCTCTACGTGGCCATGACCCGCGCACAGCACACCCTGGCCCTATCTGCCCACGAGGTGCGCAGCAGCGACCCCAACAGTCCGTGGCAGCGCTTTGAGGCGCTGGGCGAAGAGCTGGTGCACAGCGTGGCGCTGGGGGGCGGGCTGGATGGTGGACTGGGTGTGGATGACGATGGTCAGGTAAATGGCCATGCGCAGACCTATCTGACGTCGCAGGCAAACGGCGTGTCATTACACGCTTCCTCAGAGCCGTTTTATATACAAAAAATGCCTGCAGGCCAATGGAATATCGCGGGAGCAGCTATAAAAAGCATAGTAACTTCTGTCTACACCAAAGCCCAGGACAGTGACGCTTCACGTATCGGCCAGGCTATGCACCGTCTGTTGGAGCTGTACACCCCGGGCTATGACATGGCGCATGCTGCAGCCAGCGTGGGGGCGCAGTTTCAGCTTGACACGGCGCAGGCACAGCAGGCCCTGAGCCTGGCACAGGCCATCACGCAGGGCGAGGCGGCCTGGGTGTGGGACAGCGCGCAGATCGACTGGCAGGCCAACGAGGTGGAGCTGGTGCACAGCAGCGAGCTGCTGCGCATTGACAGGCTGGTCAGGCAGCGCACATCGCAAGACTGGTGGGTGCTGGATTACAAATCAGCGCCATACCCTGAGCGACAGGCGCAACTGCGTGATCAACTCAAGCGTTATGCGCAAGCAGTGCGTGACGCGCACCCGGGCGCCAGTGTACGGGCAGCGTTGATTACGGGGGAGGGGCGTGTGGTCGACATTGCGTAGTGTTCTGCGTTGACTCGTTGGCCTTCATCCTGCTTGCATATGTGTAAGTATGCAGGCGACTAGATGAGAGATGTACGTGGCGAGGTGATTGTTGTACGCACAGTTGGGTGTTTATCATCCGCCCTCATACTGGAGTACCAGAAATCGGTCGGCTGACAAACACCCAACTGTGCAGCGACCACGGCAGCGCACTACCGGTAGTTAATGGAAAGTTTGCAACGAGACTACCGGTAGCGCGCTAAGATGTGTGCAGCCGGTTAAGCGTTTGCTAACCGACCGATTTCTGGTACCCCAGTATGAGGGCGGTTAGCAAACGCTTAACCGGCCGGAGCCAACTATCTTCCCCATCAACTGGGCAAACACCACTCTCACCAGTTAAGCTCACCAGCTCAGCATTTCCTATCGCACAGCACCATGAACCATATTCCCGTAGCCATCATCGGCGCAGGCCCCGCAGGCCTCATGGCTGCCCAGGTGCTGAGCAATGCCGGCGTGCCAGTCCACATCTACGACGCCATGCCCAGCGCTGGCCGCAAATTTCTGCTTGCTGGCATCGGCGGGCTGAACCTGACCCACAGCGAACCACTGGCACCCTTCCTTACCCGCTACTACGAGCGACAAGACGTGCTGGCCCAGATAATCACCGCGCAGCCAGTTACAGAAATAGGAGCATGGGCCAAAGATCTCGGTATCGACACCTTCGTCGGCACCTCAGGCCGCGTCTTCCCCACCAACATGAAAGCCGCCCCCCTGCTGCGCGCCTGGCTGCAGCGCCTGCGCAGCCAAGGCGTGCAGTTCCACATGCGCCACCGCTGGACTGGCTGGGACGGCCAAGGCGCGCTGCAGTTTGAGCGCCGCACCGCCAGCGACGCGCCTGTGGAGCACATTACCGTGAATGCTAAGGCCACCGTGCTGGCCCTGGGCGGCGCCAGTTGGCAGCGACTGGGCTCCGACGGCGCATGGGTGCCCTGGCTGCGTGCAAAGGGTGTAGACGTGGCCGACCTGTTGCCCGCCAACTGCGGCTTTGATGTGCAAAACCGTACAGCCGCAAGCAAGGCTGGTGATGTAAGAGGTAGCGCAACCAGCAACGCAGCCGATAGCGCCGAGGCCGCTTCCACCACAGGCTGGAGCAGCCATTTCGCCAGCAAATTCGCAGGCCAGCCCTTCAAAACCGTCGCCATCCATATCGAAGGCAACGAGCACCAGCCAGCCTTCCACCGCCAAGGCGAATTTGTCGCCACCCAAACCGGCGTAGAAGGCAGCCTCATCTACGCCGCCAGCAAGCTGCTGCGCGAGCGCATAGCCACACACGGCAGCGCCAGCTTCCACTTGGACTTATTACCTCAATGGGACGCCGCCAAAGTCCTGCGCGAAGTCAGCCACCCCCGAGGCTCCCGCTCCCTGTCCAGCCACCTGTCCAGCCGCTTGAACCTCGAAGGCATCAAGCTCAGCATCCTGTACGAGCTGCTCAGCAAAGACGCAATGAACAATCCCCGGCAGCTCGCCACTGCCATCAAGTCATTACCCATCACCGTCACCGCCACCCGCCCCATCGACGAAGCCATCAGCACAGCAGGCGGCGTCCGCTTCGAAGCCATGACCGAGCAGTACATGCTCAGCAAACTCCCCGGCGTGTTCTGTGCAGGTGAAATGCTCGATTGGGAAGCGCCGACGGGAGGGTATTTGCTGACTGCGGTCATGGCCACGGGGAGGGTGGCGGGGGAGGGAGCACTAGCTTACCTAGCGCATTGATATTGCGCTACCACATTGAAATACATGCTGAATGTATTGACTTCTAAACTGATTGTTGCATTATCAAGAAAATTTATTTAATGGATGTCAAACATCAGTTGCTTATGAAAAAACGCTCAATTACCCTAGTAGCTACTGCTGGTCTTTTTGCTCTGGTTGCAGCTTTTCTAGTGGGAGTGCGTGTGGGCGTAAATCAGTTTATGCTGATGGAAAGTACGATTAAAGCTACTATGCTTGTGGGAGAGCTTAAAGCGTTGCGTTCTGGCAATAAAACCGAAGAGCTGATCAACAGCAAGGAGCTTGAATTGGATACGCAGGTATTTTTGTACGCACATTTACTCAAGTCAGGTCATCCATGGCTTTTTTGGCCTGATAGTAAGTCTTTTGAACATGAGCGCTACTTGAGAAATATCGCTGCGTATCGCAAGGATTTCCCGGCACTGAAGTCAAGGACTCACATTGGGGGCAATGCTGAACTCAGCCAAGCTATGCGCGCGAGCGACGAACTTATCGAAAGAACTACTAACGACATAGTTCGACGCTTTGGGAGAAAATAGAAGATCGTACTTTGGCGCGCTTTACTTTACAGTCCCTGGCTTCCATTAAACTCAGCATATGAACCGAGAAATCGTCCTCAATCTGCTTGCAAAACACAAACTGCAACTACAGCGCCAGTTCGGAGTGCGCAGCTTGGCGCTTTTTGGCTCTACTGCGCGTGGCACCGCGTCTGAGGGCAGTGATGTCGATGTATTGATTTCGTTTGATACACCCACCACATCCCAGCAATATTTTGGTGTGCAGTTTTATCTTGAAGACGTATTGAAATGCCCCGTTGACTTGGTGACCGAAAAAGCAGTACGTAAAGAGCTGCGCCCTTACATTGAGCGGGATGCCGTACATGTCTAGCGAACAGACAGGCCGCGAATGGCGGTTTTATGTGGAAGACATGATTGGTTTTTGCGAGCGGGTTCACAGCTTTACTCATGGCATCAGCAGAGAAAATTTTGTGGCTGATCGGATGCGTTATGACGCGACAGTGCGCAACATTGAACTGATTGGCGAAGCTGCTACCCACGTGCCTGCATCTGTCAGGCAAACTGCCACAAGCATCCCTTGGCGCATGATGATCGCGACACGCAATCAATTGATTCACGGCTATGCGGGCATCGACGATGATGTGTTGTGGAGCATCATTCAAACAGATATTCCTGAGCTGATGATCACCTTGCGTACATTTCTCGATGTTACAAAAACATCTTGATATGAACCTCGGAAAATACCTTTCCTGGCACCACTTCTCCCGCCTGCCATCGGCCTGGCTGCTCTTGGTGCAGCTGTTGATCCTGGTGCTGGCACCGCTGACCAATGACAGTGTCACCAGCCACGCAGTGTCGTGGTGCCTGAGCGCGCTGGCGCTTCTGCTGCTGGCCACCATCATCCGCAACAGCCCGATCTATACGGGGTTTGGCCTGTTCTTTGTGGTTCTGGGTCTGGGCTTGTCCAGCGGGGTACTGTTTGGCTTTGATTCGCCGCGTGTGCAGGTGGCTGCCCATTTGGTGGAGGCGGTGGCCTATTTTTATGGCGCGGCTGGCTTGCTGATGTACATGTTTGAAGACGAGTACCTGACCCGTGACGAGCTGTTTGCCGCGGCCGCGGTGTTTACTCTGCTGGCGTGGGGCTTTGCTTTTCTGTACAGCGTGTGCCAGGTATGGTATCCGGGCAGTTTCAATGCTGTTGCCAGCGGGCCGCGGTCCTGGCTTGAATTGCTCTTTTTAAGCTTCAGCATCCAATCGGGTACAGGTTTGAGCGACATCGTGCCGTTGACACCCACTGCGCGCGTTTTGGCGGCGTTGCAGATGTTCAGCGCTGTGATGTATTTGACACTGGTGGTATCGCGGCTGGTCGCCTTGCAATACATCAACCATTTGCCCAAAGACAAAAGCAAGTAACGCTAAAAATAGAAGTGGCGAGCCTTGTATCGGCACCCGCACTGCAGCCTATTTGAGTCGCGAAGTCAGCCGAAAAGCCGTTGCCAAAGCCAGACTGCCAAAAAGCGCCGCTCCAGCGGCTTGCCCGGCCAGCACCTGTACCGGGCCGTAGTGTGCGCCCCACCAGGCAAACGGCACGGTGCCCAGAGTGGCGCGGGCCCAGTTAAAGCCGGTGGACCACAGGGGATGGCCTAAATTGTTGAAGGCGCTGTTGGCCACAAACAGGGCGCCCATAAAGAAAAAGCTGGCGGCAATCCAGCGGCAAAAGGCGTGCAGCATGTCGGCGCCTTGGCCTTGCAGAGAGAAGAGTTGGATCAAGGGTTCTTGCAGCAAGGCCAGCAATAGCCAGGCACCGGCGACTGAGGCCACCATAAACCACACGCTGGCGCGCAGCCCGGCACGTACCCGGTCAAACTGCTGCGCCCCCAGGTTTTGCGACAGCACGGGGCCAATGGCACCGCTCAGTGAATAGATCAGGCCAAAGGCAACAGGTGTCAAACGGTCAATCGTGGCCTGCCCCGCCACGGCAGAGGCGCCAAACTGCGCCACGCTGTGGGTGACAAAAGCCGCGCCCACGGGGGTGGCCAGGTTGGTCAACACGGCAGGCCCAGCCACGGCCAGAAAAGTGCGTGCATCTGCCTGCAGGCGGCCCC
This sequence comes from Polaromonas sp., assembly GCA_013297865.1. Classification (GTDB taxonomy): domain Bacteria; phylum Pseudomonadota; class Gammaproteobacteria; order Burkholderiales; family Burkholderiaceae_C; genus JAAFIP01. Next base: position 403,177 of record JAAFIP010000002.1, read on the forward strand.
ATTGCATGGGGGCCAGCAGCTTGCGCACGCGCCAGGCGCCATACAAGCCTACGCCCAGCAGCACCACGCGCGCGATCACCAGCACGATAGCCGCCCCGTCCAAGCCCAGTCCCAGGCCAAAAATGAACAGCGGGTCCAGCGCAGCCGTCACCAGTGCAGGAAACAGCGTCACCCACATAGCACGCCGCGCATCACCCACCGAGCGCAGCAGCGCCGAGCAGGCCATGCCGGTGCTGAGCAAACACATCGATGGCAAGGTGATCATCAAAAACCGCTGCGCCAGCACCAGCACCTTGTCGCGCGCGCCCAGCAGATGCAGGATATGCTCCAGGAACAGCATGGTGGTGGTGGACATCAGCAGGCCCACACCCGCTGCAATCACCAGGCTGGAGGTGGCCAGAGCGCGTGCCTCGTCCATGCGCCGCGCCCCGATGGTGCGCGACACGACTGCCGAAATGCCAATCAACACACCGATAAACACCGACAGGTGAAAAAAACCCACCACACCGGCAAAGCCCACTGCTGCAGCCACGGCCTGCTCGCCCAGCATGGAGATATACAGCAGGCTGATCAAGTCCACCGCAAAAATGGCCACCAAGCCAATAGCGCCCGTGCCCGCCATGACGACGATGTGGCGCATCAGCGAGCCCGTGACGAAGCGCGGTGCAGAGGCAGCAGAGGTAGCCGCCAAAGCGGCGGGTGCAGAGGGGCTGGCAGTGGTCATTTTGACAAACACCGCCGAGAATGGGCGGTGAAAAAGAAGAAGGTGACGAGCCTTGACCCCGGCACTGGCTCTACAGTTAGAGCTGCTTGGTTCCCCACCTGACTCGGTTGGCCGCTTTACCATGCGGGAAGGCCCGTCGGGGTCTATTGTACCAATGCCTGTATATCCCGTGATGGGCCTCTGGCAGTGGGCTGACAGGCTATCATTGCGGTATGCAAAAAAACACCCCATTACACAGCCCCCAGCCGGGTTTCAGCTATTCCCGCACGCAGTTTGAAAGTCTGGTCGATACCGCTCTGGCGCATGCCAAAAAGCTGGGTGCGACCGATGCGGGGGTGGAGGCGTCGGAGGGCTGTGGGCTGAGTGTGTCGGCGCGGCTGGGCAAGCTGGAGAATGTGGAGCGCAACCGCGACAAGTCGCTGGGCGTGACGGTGTATGTCGGCAAGCGGCGGGGCAATGCGAGCACGTCGGACTTTTCGCACCAGGCGATTGAGCAGACAGTGCAGGCGGCCTACGATATTGCGCGTTTTACCGCCGAAGACCCGGTGGCAGGCCTGCCCGACCTGCAGGACGTGGCCACAGAGCAGCGCGACCTGGACCTGTTTCACCCCTGGGCGATTGACAGCGCACAAGCACTGGAGCTGGCGCTACGCTGCGAGGGCGCGGCCATGGGCGTGAGCAAAAAAATTGGCAACAGCGATGGTGCAGGCGTGTCGGCGCAGCAAAGCCATTTTGTGGCGGGGCATCTGCGCGATGGGCAGATGGGCTTTCGTGGTGGCTATGCATCGTCACGGCACTCGCTGTCGGTCGCGCCGATTGCGGGCAAGGGCGCCCATATGCAGCGCGACAGTTGGTATAGCTCGCAGCGCAATGCGCGTGACCTGGCCAGCCCCGAGGCGGTGGGTGTGTATGCCGCGCAGCGGGCGCTGAGTCGCCTGAACTCGCGCAAGGTGCCCACGGCGCACTGCCCGGTGCTGTTTGAGTCGCCGCTGGCCTCGGGCCTGCTGGGGGCGTTTGTGCAGGCGGTGAGCGGAGGCTCGCTGTACCGCAAAAGCAGCTTTTTGCTTGACTCGCTGGGCAAAGCAGCTTTTCCCAAGCACATCGATATTCTGGAAGACCCGTTTGTGCGCGGCGGCAAGGGCAGCGTGCCGTTTGATGACGAGGGTGTCACGGTGCGCGCGCGTAAAGTGGTGGATGCTGGCAAGGTGCAGGGCTATTTTCTGTCCACCTACAGCGCCCGCAAGCTAGGCATGCGCACCACAGGCAACGCAGGCGGCTCACACAACCTGACGATGACCTCTCGCCTGACACGCGCAGGTGATGACCTGGACGCCATGTTGCAGAAGCTGGGCACGGGCCTGTTTGTGACCGAGCTGATGGGCCAGGGCGTGAACTATGTAACGGGCGATTATTCACGCGGTGCCAGTGGCTTTTGGGTGGAAAAAGGGCGTATTGCTTTTCCGGTGGAAGAGATCACCATTGCGGGCAATATGAAAGACATGCTGATGGGCATTGAGGCGATTGGCGCAGACGCCTATTGCTCTGGCTCCAAAACGGTGGGCTCCATCTTGCTCAACCGGATGAAGCTGGCAGGCAGCTAGGCGCGACGAGGCAGGGGCTGTGTATGTTGACCAAGGCGCAACAACAGGGTTTTCTGGACAACGGCTATTTGGCCCTGCCGGGCTTCAAATCTGCCGCAGACATAGCCGCCTTGCGCCAGCGCGCAGCGCAGATCGTGCAGGCGTTTGATCCCTTGCAAAACAGGGCAGTGTTCAGCACCAAGGAGCAGGACCGGTCGGTCGATGACTACTTCATGGGCTCGGCCAGTACAGTGCGCTGTTTTCTGGAAGAAGAGGCCTTTGCAGAGAACGGACAGCTCAGGCAAGACAAGTCGCTGTCCATCAACAAAATTGGCCATGCCATGCACGATCTGGACCCGGTGTTTGACAAGTTTTCCCGAGGCCCTGCCTTGGCTGCGCTGGCGGCGGATATCGGGCTGCAGCAGCCGCAGATCTGGCAGTCCATGTACATTTTCAAGCAGCCAGGTATTGGCGGGGAGGTGCGCTGGCACCAGGACGCTACGTTCTTCGAAACCCAGCCCATCAGCGTGACCACGTTTTGGTTTGCGCTGGAGGATGCGAGCGTAACTAACGGCTGCCTGTGGGTGGAGCCTGGCGGCCATCGCGGGCCCTTGCGCGAGCGCTTTGTAACCAGCAGCAGCCCATCGGCCACTGCAGCCCGTATTGAACCACTGGATGCCACGCCCTGGCCCGATGAGCGCACCGCCGTGCCGCTGGAGGTGAGCGCAGGCACCTTGGTACTGCTGCATGGCCTGCTGCCCCACTACAGCGCACCCAACCGCTCTGCCGTGTCACGCCATGCCTATACGCTGCATGTGACCGACGGACGAAGCCAGTATTCAGCGCGCAATTGGCTGCAGCGCAGCAGCGACTTTCCGGTGCGGGGGTTTTGATGGCCTGGCGTGGTGCGTAGCACTCGCCGCGTTTGAATAGCCTAGCCCGCCAGCGCTGCCTTGACGGCGCCAGAGACTTGCCCCATATCGGCCTTGCCCGCCAGTTTGGTCTTGGCAGCCCCCATCACTTTACCCATGTCGCCAGGGCCCGAGGCGCCCAGCTCGGCCACGATCTTTTTCACCTCTGCCAGCACCTCATCAGCGCTCAAGCGTGCTGGCAAATACGCCTGCAGCACGGTAATTTCGGTAGCTTCCTTGTCGGCCATGTCCTTGCGGTCGGCCTTGGTGAAGGCGTCGATACTGTCTTTGCGCTGCTTGATCATCTTGTCGATGATGGCGATCACCAGGGTGTCGTCCAGCTCCACGCGCTCGTCCACTTCTTTTTGCTTCATGGCGGCCAGCAGCAGGCGGATGGTGCCCAGGCGCTCGCTGTCCTTGGCGCGCATGGCGGTTTTCATGTCTTCATTGATCTGGATTTTGAGGGACATAGCGATCTACCTGGTAGTAAAACAAAAAGAGCGCCCATTGTAGAGCGCTCGGGGCTGGAGTGCGGCAGCGGCTCAGTGCTTGTGCGCGCCGCCGTGACCGGCGTGGGGGTCGGCGGCCCCTGTAGCTGAGCCAGCGCCTGCAGGTGCGCGGGCAGACACGGGCACCTTCAGCTCCAGCTTGCTGTCTTTGCCCGCCTTGTCCTTGAACAGCAGGGTCACGGGTACCGTGGTGTCCTTGGGCAGGGCCTGTTTCAGGTCCAGCAGCATCAGGTGCAGCCCGCCGGGCTTGAGCTCGACGGTTTTGCCCGCGGGCAGATCCAGCCCGCCGGGCAGGGCACGCATTTTCATGACATCGCCCTCCATCTTCATCTCATGCACCTCGCCCACGCCTGCCACCGGCGAGCTGACGCCCACCAGCTTCATGTCCTGGGCAGCGGTAATCTTCATAAACCCGCCAGTGCCCTGCTGGCCCTCCACCGCGGTGCGCACCCAGGCGCCTTCGACTTTGACGGATTGGGCATACACCGTGCTGGCCAGCAGCATGGCTGCGATACCGATGATTTTGATATTCATCATGTTTCCTTTGAAAATGCATTTATGAGGTTGCTGCTTTGGACTGCTTGAGGACGGTGCTGGTTTGGGCTACAAATCCTGCAAACATAGTGTTGAGCATGTCGTGTACAGCTGCGGGGGCTGTCTGGGTTGTTCCTGCGTTCAAATGTGGTTGAGGTGCATATTCGGCGAGCAGTTGTACTCCTTGGGCATAGCTCGTATCACGTAATAGCTCCACTATAGACAAACCAAAGTCTAAACCTGCGCTGACACCAGCGCCCGTGATGCGGTTACGGTCACATACAACGCGTTGGTCTACTGGCTTTGCACCTACATATTTTAGTAAATCACGGGTGATCCAGTGTGATGTAGCTTGATAACCCTTGAGCAGGCCTGCAGCGCCCAACACCAGCGATCCAGTGCAGACACTGGTTACCAGCTTGGCACGGGAACCACGGTCAGCAACAAATGCCAGCGTGCGCTCATCCTTGATGGCTTGGAGCGTGCCCACAGTTCCGCCCGGTACAAACAGGATATCAAGATTTTCAGGGCAATCATCAAAAGTCTTTGAAGGTAAAAACACCAGCTCTGTATCGCTTCTGACAGGGTCAAGTGTCTTGGCAACGATATGCACTTTGGCCCCCATCATGCTGGCCAGCATGTACTGCGGGCCCACCATATCAAGCGCCGTGAACTGGGGATAGATCATCATCGCGATCTGTTCGTTGCCCCGCCAGCTGGCAGGGGCTGAGCGCATATCATGGCCGGTAGCTTCGGGTTTGGACACCGTAGTATCTGACGATGCAGCGCCAGAGCTGGTCTGTGCCTGCACAGACGATAACAGGCCAGGCATCACTGCCATAGCACCTGCCAGCGCCTGCACAAATTCACGGCGCAGCTTGCGTGCGTTGTGGTTTGGTGGGTTCATGGTGAATCCTTTGAACAGCAAGTCAATGTTTATGCTCGCTAGCTTTAGCTGGCGTGGCTGGCGCAGGGGCAGTGACATTGAGCAAGGCGGCTGGGAATTTCAGGCCTTTGGTAGAGATACCGGAGGCGGGCACTTCCACCCAGGCGTTTTGCCCGGTCTTGTCGGCGTCTTTGCACAGCTGCGTAACTTTGAACCACAGAGGACCAGCTGTTTCGGGGGCTTTGCCGCGCAGCACAAATTCATCGTACTGGTCGTCGCCCAGATACGTCTCGCGGGCCGTGGCGGTCCAGGTAACCACGCTCACGTCTTCGGTGACGAGTTTGCCGTGGTTGTCATAAGGTTTGGCCAGCTTGGCGCGTTGCACGGCCAGTGTCCAGCCTGGCTTGGGCATGGGTTTGGCGCCCTGAAAGCCATCGGGCACCTCTGCGCGCAGCACTGCAGTGGGCAGGCCATCGCAGCCGTGGCCTACACGCAGGGTGGCTTTGGTATAGGCACCGGTTTCTGCCTGGGGCTGTTCGAGGGTGACGTGGGCCAGCGCTGCGCTGCCAAGGCCAAGCGTGGCTGCGCTGAGGAGAAAAATAAAGGGTTTGAACATGATCAATCTGCCAATGTGTGTGCCCCATGCCGCGCTATCAGTGCGCGTAGCATGCAAGGCGAAAATTGAAGGGATATAGGCTGCCAGCCCAATAGAGTATCGCGGGAGCAGCTATAAAAATAGTAGTAATGACTACAGGGAAGGGGGGCCGCGCGCTGGCGGCGGGGCTGCGCTGACGGTGACTGCACGCGCTGCGGGCAGGGCCTGCGTGGTGTAGCTCAGGGGGGGGGGTGGTCTGATGGCTGCTGCGCTGGCAGGCGGCGGCGCGCTGGCCAGCGTGCACAGGGCGCAGTCCAGGCCGTGGGCCTGGGTGGGCTGCGATCCATCCTCAGACGTGACCAGCAGCTTCATGATGCCGCTGCCGCTGCACAGCAGCTCCATGCTTTGCGGTTTGACCAGCGGCGATGCCATGGCCGCGCCGAAGGCCAGCATCACCCATAGCATCACCCAGCGTGCGCGCAGCACGAGGGCGGTGGTAAGCAGGGGAGGTGTGTGGCGCATGGCAAAAACGACTTTAACCCAATTATCCCCAGCCTGTGGGGGCTTGCAAATAAGACGATCAGACGATGGTGAGATACCACTACAGAAAGTGGTTTTCAGTCGAAAAAGGCGCAAAAAAACCGCGCAAGGTTCCCCCGGCGCGGTGTCGTAGCCTCAGTGCGCAAGGCGCACCGAATGGCCAACGTGCTTAGTACAGCTTTTTAGGCAATTGCATGCTGCGAACGCGCTTGTAATGGCGTTTGACGGCAGCGGCTTTTTTGCGCTTGCGCTCTGCAGTAGGCTTCTCGTAGAACTCGCGGGCGCGCAAGTCGGTCAGCAGGCCGAGTTTTTCAATGGTGCGCTTGAAACGGCGCAGAGCCACTTCAAAGGGCTCGTTTTCTTTAACACGAATCGTGGTCATTTAAGTTGATTAAATAATTGTGCTGGACGCATCAGAAGGTAGATCAAGCCTTCAACATGTCCGGCGGGGTTCCCCACCTTGAATAATTGCGCAGGCGGCGGGGTTTGCCAGCAAAGCCTTGAATTATAGCTTTTTTGGCCATATTGTCCAGATTCGGCACTTTTTTGACCTGGTTGCGTCCCTTACTTGTCTGCCACGAAATAGGCGGCTATTTCCTGCAGATCGGTCTGTGCCAGCGTTCCGGCCGAATAGCGCAGCCGCAAAAAGCCCAGAAGGTAGTTGTAACGGGACAGCGCCAGGTCGCGCTTGGCCTCAAAAAACTGCTGCTGGGCGGTCAGGACGTCCAAGTTGGTGCGCATGCCCCCTTTGACGCTCTTTTGGGTGGCTTCGATCAGCAAACGGGCTGAACTGAGGGATTTTTCAGCGGCTGCTATGCGCGACACCCCGCTGACGGTCAGGTTGTACTGTTTGCGTAGCTCCACCAGCACCTGGCTGGTTTTGGTGTCCAAGTCGGCCTGGGCTTTCTCATGGTTGGATACGGCCTGGCTGGTTGCCGCGCTGACCGCCCCCCCTGAATACAGCGGGACATTGAGTTGCACCCCAATGCTGCGGCTGTTGGTGCTTTGGTTGATGGTGTTGGTGGTATCTGAGCTGTTTTTACTGGCACTGGCCACCAGGTCCAGGCGCGGATAGTGGCCGGCACGGTTTTTGTTGATCTCTTGCAGCGCAATTTCCACGGCATAGCGCTGCGCGACGATTTCAGGGTTGTTGGCCATCGCGATGTCTTTCCAGGCTTCAAAGCTGGAGGGGTTCATCGGCTTGGCGCGGAAGTCTTCCGATAGCGCGTCCAGTCGGTCTATATCCTGCCCCACCACAGCAGACAGCGCCAGGCGTGCGTTGACCAGGCCATCGCGCGCCTCCAGCACCTGGGCTTCAGACAGATCGTATTTGGCCTGGGTTTCCAGCACTTCGGTTCTGGTGCCTTCGCCGCGTTGGAACAACCGCTCGTTGGCTTGGCGCTGCTCGGCCAATGCGTCGCGTTGGGCTGTGGCCTGGGCCAACTGGTCTTCGGCATATTTCGCGTTGGAATACAGGTTGACCAGACGCACGATCAGGTCCTGGCTGCGGGCTGAGAACTGCGCATCACTGGCATTGGTTTGGGCAATGCCTTGCCGATAACGGGCCTTGCCTTCCAGGTTGATCACAGGCTGGCGCAGCTGCAGTGAGGTGGCTGAGCTGCTGTAGCGGCGGTTGTCACTGGTGTCGCCTGTTGGGCTGCTGGTGGTGATGTCCGCATGGTTTTTGTTTTTGGAATAGCTGGCAGACACGGTGGGCAGGAGCTGGGCGCGTCCTATCACCCGAAACTGCTGGGCAGCTTCTTTGTCCAGCAGGGCGGCTCGGTAGGTGGGGTCGTTCCTCAGTGCCAGGTCATAGGCATTGAGCAAACCCATGCCATAAGCGTCGTGCTGCTGGCCCAGCGCAGCGATGCAGGCCAACGAGAGCAGAGCCCGGCGGATCGGCAGATCAGTCATCTTCATTCTTCCGTCATGGACATTTTGATGTGGTCGAACACCGGCTTGAGCAGATAGTTCATCATGGTGCGTTCACCGGTTTTGATAAACATTTCTACTGGCATGCCAGGTCGAATCTGCAGATTAGCCACCTGCTTCATGCCCTCCGGTGCTACCTTGGCCTTCAGGGTGTAGTAGGGCTGGCCGCTCTTTTCGTCTACCAGCCGGTCGGCCGAGACCTGGGTGACGATGCCCGGTATATGCGGCGTCAGGTTCTGGTTGAACGCAGTGAACATCAGCTCCACTTTGAGATTAGGGTGCACCTTGTCAATCAGGTGTACGGGCAGTTGTCCGTCGATCACCAAGGGATCGTCGCTGGGCACGATGTCCATCATGCGAAAGCCAGGCGGGATCACACCACCGTTGGTAAACACATTCATGGCCACCACCGTACCGTCCACCGGTGCCTTCACGAGCACGTTATCCAGATCGTAGTCCAGACCTTTGAGCCGGTTGGCAAGGCCATCGGCTTCTTTCTGGATATCCGACAACTGGGTACGCACCTCTTTTTGGTATTCTTGCTGGCGCTGTAAACGGCGCAGTTTGAACTCCGAGATCTGCCGCACGCCGCGGCCTATGTTGCTGGTGTCTTCGGAGATAGCCGTTGTGAGCTGCGCATAGGTGCGCTCCAGCTCGAGCAGGCGATTGCGTGCCACGTAGCCTTCTTTGGCCAGGTCACGCATGCCATCAAGTTGTTCTTTGAGGAACTGAAGCTGCTGCGTTTTTCCATCGCGTGATTCTTCCAAGCCTTTGTTTTGCTGGATCAGTCCGGCAATATTTTCATCAAACGCTGACAGCTCGCTTTGGATGGCTGATTGCCGTGAGTTGAACAGTTGCTGCTGCAGGCTGATGTTGCCAGCAACCTGGGGGTCTTTTCTGAGGGCTTCGAGTTTCGGTGGAAAGACGATGCTTGTTCTGCCATCGCGCTCGGCAATCAACCGGGCTTCTGTGCTGCGGGCGCTGTAGTACTGGACGCGCGCCATTTCAGCATTGACCTTGGCCTGCACAGCGTTCATGCGCACCAGCACGTCACCCGCTTTGACGACAGCGCCTTCTTTCACCAAGATAGCCTCCACCGTACCACCGGCAAGATGCTGCACGGCTTTTTTGTTGCCAGCCACGGTGACCGTTCCGCTCAGTGGAACGCCTTTGTCTAGCGGTGCAAAGGATGCCCATAGCAAAAACCCGCCGATACCCCCGATGATGATCCACCAACCCAATCGGGTGTGTGATTTGGCGTCGGTGTTCACAGGCTGGGATGCACTTTCCTTCGGGGCCGCATCCGTGACTGCTGGTGTATTGCTGAAAAAACTCTTCATCTTCATGCCTACCCTGTTACTGCTTTTTGGACTCGCTGCATTCCATCACTGCCTATTTGCCTGCACCAACTTCTACTGGGGCATTGGCAGCCAGCGCGGTGCCTGGCTTGGCTGGAGCAGCAGCCTGTTGAGCGGCTTTGGCCAAGGTAGCCAGTACCTGAGCTGTCGGGCCAAACATCTGTGATGTGCCATCGCGCAGCAACAGCAGTTTGGTCGTGGCGCTCAAAGCACTGTTGCGGTGTGTGATCAATACCAGTGTTTTACCTCGGGCGCGCAAGTCAAGGATCGCCGCGACCAGGGCCTGTTCTCCTACATCGTCCAGATTGGAGTTGGGCTCATCGAGGACCAGCAGAGAGGGGTCTCCATACATTGCCCGGGCCAGCCCGATACGCTGCTTTTGTCCACCCGACAATCCCGCGCCACCGTCTCCAAGCGGCGTGTCATAGCCTTGTGGAAGTTGCAAAATCATCTCGTGCACACCAGTTCGTTTGGCGGCCTGCACGACTTTTTCGGAATCAATCTCGCCAAATCGGGCAATGTTTTCACCTACAGTGCCGGCAAAGAGTTCAATATCCTGCGGCAGATAGCCAATGTGGGCACCCAACTCATCTTTATTCCACAGATAAATATCGGCTCCGTCCAGACGAACCTTGCCCATTCCAGCAGGCCACACGCCTACTAAAAGGCGTGCCAGGGTAGATTTGCCCGCCCCGCTAGGGCCAATCACACCCAATACATCGCCGGGCGTCAGGGCAAAGCTGAGGTTTTTGATCACTACTGACGTAGAGCCCGGAGGTGCTGCACTGACGGCCTCCAAAGCGACCTGGCCCAACGGTTTGGGCAGTGGCATGCCCTTCTCGCGCGGCGGATTGGCGGCCAGCAGTTCACACAGGCGTTTGTACGCGCTGTGGGTGCTGCTCCAGGTTTTCCACACGCCAATGAGCTGCTCGACCGGATTCAAGGTGCGGCCCATCAGAATGGAAGACACGATCATCATGCCGCCGCTGATCTTGCCATCCAGCACCAGCAAGGCACCAAAACCCAAAATGAGCGATTGCAGTGAGGTACGGAAAAACTTGGTACATGCCCCAATAATGCCGGCCTTCTCGCTGGCCTCAGCCTGCAATTGCAGAAACCGGCCATGCAGCTTGAACCAGCGTGCCATCAGGTTAGGCAGCATGCCCATGGCCTCTATCACTTCGGCGTTGCGCAGGTTGTTGGTGGCCAGGTTGCCAGCGGCAATAGACATGCCACTGGCTTCGGCCATCGGCTTTTTGGACACTACTTCGTTCACATAGGCCAGGGCAATCAAGATGATGGTGCCGCACAGAGCAAAAACGCCCAGATTGACGTTGAAAAGAAAAATCACCGCGAGATAGATTGGAAACCAGGGAGCGTCAAAGAACGCAAACAGGGCATTACCCGTTAAAAACTGCCGCACAGTGGTTAAATCCTGCAAGGCTTGGCCTGCATTGCCGCCTGCTTTTTTAAGATTTTGCTCGAACGCAGCGGTGTAGATGCGCTTGTTGATTTTCATGTCCAACTGCGCGCCCACACGGATCAGAATAAAGCTGCGCACAAACTCCAGCGCACTCATGAAGACATAAGCACCCAAAACCATCAAAGTCAGCATGAGCAGCGTAGTTTCGTTACGGCTTGCCAGCACGCGGTCGTACACCTGCAGCATGTACAGGGAAGGCACCAAAAGCATCAAGTTGATGATGGCACTGAAAATACCCACAGTACGAAACGCACCCTTGAACTCCGCCAATGCTTGCGCGATTTCGTTTGCGGGTGGCTTAAATAGGGCAATCATGGGGAGAAAAGTACATTAGGGGGCAGATATAGCTGGCAACGCTTCATCGTAAGCCATTGAATTCAAACAATATACACGGGCAAACACGGGTGTTATCCAGGGCAATAAAAAGCCTCCGCCTGGCTGGCGGAGGCTTCCAAATACGCTGGAAACAGGCCAGCCAGTTGCAGTCAGCTCTTTTAAAGCAGCAAATCGGCAGCTGTCAAGGTATGGATACCCGTGAGCTGCAGCTCGAAGTCCGCTACCCCATCACCGTCCACATCACCCTGCATGATGGTGTCTGTGCCTACGGTGGTGTAACGTAGTTGCCCCGCCGTGCCCGTAAAGGCATCGGTGCTGATGAAGCTGAAGGCTTGGTCGCCAGTTGCTGCAGTGCTTGCATCGATTCCTGAAAAATCGATACGGTCGGTGGCCGCCAGGAAATCGGTGATGATGTCGCGCTGGCCAGCGCCGATGCCAGAGTCAGTCAACGAACCCATCACAAAAGTATCAGCTCCAGCCCCGCCGATCAGTACATCGTTGCCTGCACCACCGTTGAGGG
>JAAFIP010000020.1 GCA_013297865.1 Polaromonas sp.
GCGACAACGTGTCAATCACCGTCAAGCTGATCAACCCGATCGCCATGGAAGAAGGCCTGCGTTTTGCTATCCGCGAAGGTGGCAAGACCGTCGGTGCTGGCGTCGTGGCGAAGATCATGGCGTAAGCCAGCGATTACTAACTTTTAGGAATCACCATGGCCACCAAGCAAAAAATCCGTATCCGCCTGAAGGCGTTCGACTACAAACTCATCGACCAGTCGGCCGCTGAGATCGTAGATACTGCCAAGCGCACTGGCGCGATTGTCAAGGGCCCCGTGCCTTTGCCAACCCGCATGAAGCGCTTTGACATCCTGCGTTCGCCCCACGTCAACAAGACCAGCCGCGACCAGTTTGAAATCCGCACCCACCAGCGCCTGATGGACATCGTCGACCCTACGGATAAAACCGTGGACGCACTGATGAAGCTCGACCTGCCAGCGGGCGTGGACGTAGAGATCAAGCTGCAGTAAAGCAGCCAGCGGCTTTCAGCCAAGCCCTCAAGCCTCTGATAACGCAAGTTTCAGAGGCTTTTTAGCTTCCAGACCAATAAAATGACGCGGGAGAAGCTATCAAAATAATAGTGCATTGCGTGGTCCTGGAAGAGGATTTGTAACAACGCAATGCTAGACCGCAGCGCCTAAAAGGCCGTGCCACACAAAGCTTGCTGTGGCTGCAAAAGCGGGTTATAATAGAAGGCTCTGCGCATAGTGCGTAGAGTATTAATCATTCTTTCACATACCAACGTCTGTTGCCAATTGCAGTGACAGCGGTGAGAGTTACGGAGAAAACAATGAGTCAAAGCACCCGTTTGGGTCTGCTGGGACGCAAGGTGGGCATGATGCGTGTGTTCACTGATGACGGGGATGCTATTCCAGTCACAGTGATCGATGTGTCTAACAACCGTGTGACCCAGGTCAAGACCGTAGAGAACGATGGCTATGTGTCCTTGCAGGTCACATTCGGTTCGCGTCGCGCGTCCCGTGTCACCAAGCCACTGGCTGGCCACCTTGCGAAAGCAGGCGTTGAGGCTGGCGAAATCATCCAGGAATTCCGCGTCACCCAAGAGATCGCCGCCCAGCACGCTGCTGGCAGCGTGATCGCTGCGAACGTCGTGTTCACCGCCGGCCAAAAGGTCGATGTGCAGGGCACCACGATCGGTAAGGGTTTTGCCGGCACCATCAAGCGTCACCACTTCAAGTCGCAGCGCGCGTCGCACGGTAACAGCCGTTCGCACAACGTGCCCGGCTCGATCTCGATGGCGCAAGATCCAGGCCGCGTATTCCCAGGCAAGCGTATGTCGGGCCACCTCGGTGTGGATCTGGTTACCACGCAGAACCTGGACGTGATCCGTATCGACGAAGCACGCCAGCTGCTGATGGTCAAAGGTGCCATCCCTGGTGCAAAGAACGGTTTTGTCACCGTCTCTCCTGCCGTCAAAGCCAAACCAGAAGCGAAAGGTGCTAAATAATGCAACTCGAACTTCTCAATGACCAAGGTCAGGCCGCCTCCAAAGTGGACGCTCCTGAAACCGTATTCGGTCGCGATTACAACGAAGCGCTGATCCACCAGATCGTCGTGGCCTTCCAGGCCAACGCACGCCAAGGTACCCGCGCCCAGAAAGACCGTGAACAGGTCAAGCACTCGACCAAGAAGCCTTTCAAGCAAAAAGGTACTGGCCGCGCTCGTGCAGGTATGACATCTTCGCCCCTGTGGCGCGGAGGCGGTCGTATTTTCCCGAACATGCCTGACGAAAACTTCACGCAGAAAATCAACAAGAAGATGTACCGTGCCGGCATGGCCAGCATCTTCTCGCAGCTGGCCCGCGAAGGCCGCATCTGTGTCGTGGACTCGATGAAAGTCGACAGCCCCAAGACCAAGCTGTTTGCTGCCAAACTCAAAGCCATGAACCTGCAATCCGTGATGGTGATTGCCGACGAAGTCGATGAAAATCTGTACCTCGCTTCGCGCAACATCCCCAACGTGTTGGTGGTTGAGCCCCGCTATGCTGACCCCGTGTCACTGGTGCACTACAAAAAGATCTTGGTCACCAAGGCTGCTGTAGAAAAACTCAAGGAGATGTTCGCATGAGCGCCTCTATTGCTACGAAATTCGACGAAGGCCGTTTGATGCAGGTTCTGGTCGCTCCTATCGTGTCTGAAAAGGCAACGATGGTGGCCGAAGCCAGCAACGCTGTGACCTTCAAGGTGCTGCAAGACGCGACCAAGCCTGAAATCAAAGCCGCTGTGGAATTGATGTTCAAGGTGGAAGTCAAGGGCGTCTCTGTGGTGAACATCAAGGGCAAAACCAAGCGTTTTGGCAAGTCTGTAGGTCGCCGCGACAACCTGCGCAAGGCCTACGTCACGCTCAAGCCCGGTCAAGAACTGAACCTCTCTGGGGAGGCTGCGTAATCATGGCTGTCATCAAGATGAAACCGACCAGCCCCGGCCAACGTGCCGTGGTCAAGGTCACCCGTGACCACCTGTATAAGGGCGAGCCCTACGCTCCCCTGCTGGAGCCGCAGTTCCAGAAAGCAGGTCGCAACAACAACGGTCACATCACCACCCGCCATAAAGGCGGCGGTCACAAGCACCACTACCGCGTCGTCGACTTTGTGCGCAACAAAGACGGCATCCCTGCGAAAGTGGAGCGTATCGAGTACGACCCCAACCGCACGGCACACATTGCCCTGATCTGCTACGCAGACGGTGCGCGCTCCTACATCATCGCAGCCCGCGGTGTCGAAGTGGGCGCAACCCTGATGAGCGGCTCTGAGGCGCCTATCCGTGTTGGCAACTGCCTGCCTATCCGCAACATTCCGGTCGGCTCCACCATCCACTGCATCGAGCTCAAAGTGGGCAAGGGTGCACAGATGGTGCGTTCTGCTGGTGCGTCGGCTACCTTGCTGGCCCGCGAAGGCACCTACGCCCAGGTGCGTATGCGCTCTGGCGAAGTGCGCAAGGTGCATATCGAGTGCCGCGCCACCATCGGTGAAGTCGCCAACGAAGAGCACAGCCTGCGCCAGTTGGGCAAGGCCGGTGTCAAGCGCTGGATGGGTATTCGCCCGACCGTTCGCGGTGTGGCGATGAACCCGGTGGACCACCCCCACGGCGGCGGCGAAGGCCGTACCGGCGAGGGTCGCCATGCCGTCGATCCATGGGGTAACCTGACCAAGGGTTACCGTACCCGTAACAACAAACGCACGCAAGTCATGATCGTCTCGCGTCGCAAGAAGTAAAGGGGAACCCATATGACACGTTCTCTGAAAAAAGGCCCCTTTGTTGACCATCATCTGATGGCCAAGGTTGACAAAGCGATTGCCACCAAAGACAAAAAGCCAGTGAAAACCTGGTCACGCCGCTCGATGATTCTTCCCGAATTCATTGGCCTGACCATCGCTGTGCACAACGGTAAACAGCACATCCCCGTGTATGTGACTGACCAGATGGTCGGCCACAAGCTCGGTGAATTTGCCCTCACACGCACTTTTAAAGGCCATCCGGCCGATAAAAAAGTGGTGAAGAAGTAAGGAGCCGCCATGGAAACCAAAGCATCTCTGCGCGGTGTGCGCCTCTCGGTCGACAAAGGCCGTCTGGTCGCTGACCTGATTCGCGGCAAAAAAGTGGATCACGCCCTCAACACCCTCGCCTTCACGCAGAAAAAAGCGGCTGGCATTGTGAAAAAAGTGCTGGAGTCTGCCATTGCCAACGCCGAGCACAATGACGGCGCCGATATTGACGAGCTGAAGGTGAAAACCATCTACGTCGAGCAAGGCACCACATTGAAGCGTTTTACCGCCAACGCCAAAGGCCGCGGCAACCGTATCAGCAAACCTACCTGCCACATCTATGTGACAGTCGGCAACTGAAAGGACTGAAATACTATGGGACAAAAAATCCACCCAACCGGTTTCCGTCTGTCGGTAAGCCGTAATTGGTCCAGCCGCTGGTACGCAAGCAACAATGACTTCGCCGGCATGCTGGCCGAAGACATCAAGGTGCGCGAGTACCTCAAGGCCAAGCTGAAAAACGCCGCGGTATCGCGCGTGTTGATCGAGCGTCCTGCCAAGAATGCCCGCATCACCATTTTCTCGGCACGTCCGGGTGTGGTCATCGGCAAAAAAGGCGAAGACATCGAGAACTTGAAGCGTGACCTGGCTGCCAAACTGGGCGTGCCGGTGGCAGTGAACATCGAAGAAGTGCGCAAGCCCGAGATCGATGCCAAGCTGATCGCCGACAGCATCACCCAGCAGCTGGAAAAGCGCATCATGTTCCGCCGCGCCATGAAGCGCGCCATGCAAAACGCCATGCGTCTGGGTGCCCAAGGCATCAAGATCATGTCTGCTGGCCGCCTGAACGGCATCGAGATTGCCCGTACCGAGTGGTACCGTGAAGGCCGTGTGCCATTGCACACCCTGCGCGCTGACATCGACTACGGCACCTCCGAAGCGTCCACCACCTACGGCATCATTGGCGTGAAGGTCTGGGTCTACAAGGGTGATACCCTGGGCCGCAACGACCTGCCCGCTGTGGAAACACCACGTCCGGACGAAGAGCGCAAGCCTCGCGGCCCGCGCCGTGATGGCCCTGGCGGCCGTCCATCGGGTGATCGTCCACCTGCACGCGGCCCCCGCCGCACTGCAGGCACGAACACCGCCCCGGCAGACGGCAGCGACAAGCCTGCTGAAGCCGTTACTACCACCGTTAAGCGCGTCCGTAAAGTCGCGCCGGCCGCAACTGCCGACGGAAAAGGAGAATAAACATGCTGCAACCCGCTCGCCGGAAATACCGCAAAGAGCAA
The DNA here is from genome assembly GCA_013297865.1 of Polaromonas sp. GTDB lineage: Bacteria > Pseudomonadota > Gammaproteobacteria > Burkholderiales > Burkholderiaceae_C > JAAFIP01. The sequence continues at coordinate 4,798 of JAAFIP010000020.1, forward strand.
AAGGGCCGCAACACGGGTGTCGCTACCCGTGGCGCAACCGTCGCTTTTGGCGATTTTGGCCTCAAGTCCACCGATCGCGGCCGCCTCACAGCGCGCCAGATCGAAGCTGCACGTCGCGCGATTTCGCGCCATGTCAAGCGTGGTGGCCGTATCTGGATCCGCGTTTTCCCAGACAAGCCGATCTCCCACAAGCCTGCTGAAGTGCGTATGGGTAACGGTAAAGGTAACCCCGAGTACTACGTGGCTGAGATCCAACCAGGTAAGGTGATCTATGAGATCAACGGTGTTCCCGAAGCGCTGGCACGCGAAGCCTTCACTCTGGCTGCTGCCAAGCTGCCCCTGCGCACCACGTTTGTGTCGCGCTTGATTGGCCAATAATTCAGGAGAAAGATCACCATGAAAGCTACTGAACTACGCCAAAAAGACGCCGCTGGCCTGCAAACCGAAATCAAGGAGCTGCAAAAAGCCCACTTCGGCATGCGCATGCAAAAAGCCACGCAGCAATTGAACAACACCTCTCAGCTCAAAGTGGTCAAGCGCAGCATCGCCCGCGCAAAAACCATTCTTGCGCAAAAGCAGGCTTAACCCAAGGAGCACTAGATGACAGAAGCTAAATCTCTCAAGCGCACCTTGATCGGCAAGGTTGTAAGCGACAAGCGCGCCAAGACCGTGACGGTATTGGTCGAGCGCCGTGTCAAGCACGAGCTGTACGGCAAGATCGTAGGCAAATCCAGCAAGTACCACGCCCATGACGAAAAGGGCGAGTACAAAATGGGTGACACCATCGAAATCACCGAAAGCAAGCCTATTTCCAAAACCAAGAACTGGGTAGTGACCCGCTTGGTCGAAAAAGCGATCGAAGTGTAATTCAACCCACTTCGCGCGCCACAAGGCACACGACACACGGCCCACCTCGGTGGGCCGTTGTCATTGGGGCATGCCGATGCTCTGATGTCTCGTTTGACGCGGGCTGCATGCTGTGGGCTGCACTGCGATGTGGACGGCAATGTGCACGGCTTTGCAGTCCATCGTATGATTACGTTCTGTAAAGCGCTGCGAGAGGCGCTTTTCACATTTATTTTTACCTAGTAAAGGATACCTACCATGATCAAAGTCGGCGATACCCTGCCAGCAGGCACCCTGATGGAATACTCTGAAGTCGAAGGCGAGGGCTGCAGCATTGGTCCCAACGCAGTCGACGTGGCCAAGGCCAGCGCAGGTAAAACGATTGCCCTGTTCGCCCTGCCAGGCGCCTACACGCCCACCTGCTCGGCCAAGCATGTGCCTGGCTATGTGGAGAAGTTCAGCGAGCTCAAGGCAGCGGGCGTGGACGAAATCTGGTGCGTGAGCGTGAACGACGCGTTTGTCATGGGCGCCTGGGCGCGTGACCAGAAAACAGGTGCCAAAGTGCGCATGCTGGCCGACGGCAGCGCCGACTTCACCAAGGCCACTGGCCTGACGCTCGACCTGACCGCCCGCGGCATGGGCCTGCGCTCCAACCGCTACTCGATGCTGGTGAAAAACGGCAAGGTCGCCACGCTCAATATCGAAGGCCCCGGCAAATTTGAAGTCAGTGATGCAGCCACCATGCTGGCGCAAGCCAAGGCATAACGCTATTTAATTGATAGCTGCTCCCGCGATATTCTATTGGCCTGCAGGTCGATGGAATATCAAAAATGGGGCATGCCAAGCAACCCTCTGTGCCTCACCGCACCGGGGGTTTACTTTTTGGGGTCTTCGCTGTCGCTGCGGTACTGCTGGGACGGCGGCTCGCCTTTTTTGCGGCCCGAAAACATCGTCCACCAGACAATCAACACCAACAGTAACAGCGCTCCCAACGCTTCGAGCACAATAAGGGTCATGACAAGACTCCTGACATTACTGCTGATTGTAGGAATGCTGGCCAGTTGCGCAGCGCCGCCCCCGCAAAGTCCCCAACCTCCGCAGGGCAGCACGCTGCCCGGTGCCAAGCCCGCAGGCCGCGACGACCCTGCGCCCTCCGACACCCCCAGCGGCCCCAGCATTGCCCAAGCCAAAAGCCGCTGGACGGCAGTGGGCTGGAACGACCTGCCCGGCTGGGACCAGGACGCACTGCACGAAGCCTGGAACGCCTGGCTCAAAAGCTGCGAGCGCCCCAGCCCGGTCTGGGCCAAGCTGTGCCCCGAGGTGCGGCGCCTGAGCATTGCCAGTGCGCCCGAGCAGCGCGCCTGGATGCTGCAGCGCCTGCAGCCCTACCGCGTTGAGCCTTTGACAGGCGTCAGTGAAGGCTTGCTCACAGGCTATTACGAGCCCGTGTTCACTGCCACCCGCCAGGCAAAGGCAGGCAGCGCTGCGGCGCTATACCGTTCGCCTGCCACGCTGGGCGCACGCAAGCCCTGGTACAGCCGCCAGGAGATCGACACCTTGCCCGAAGCCAAGGCCGCCCTGCAGGGCCGCACCATCGCCTATCTGTCCGACCCGGTCGATGTGCTGGTGCTGCAGATCCAGGGCTCAGGCCGCCTGCGCGTCACCGAGCCCGATGGCAGCCAGAAGATCGTGCGCGTTGCTTTCGCAGGCACCAACGACCAACCCTACCGCTCGGTGGGCCGCTGGCTGCTGGACCAGGGCCTGATCAAAGACGCCTCCTGGCCCGGCATCAAGGCCTGGATTGTGGCCAACCCGCAGCGCGTCAACGAAATGCTCTGGAGCAATCCACGCGTGGTCTTCTTCAAGGAAGAGCCGCTGCCAGAGCAGGGCGCCGACGGCCCCAAAGGCGCGCAGGGCGTGGCGCTCACTCCTGGCCGCTCGATTGCCGTGGATGTGGGCAGCATTCCGTATGGCACACCCGTGTGGATGGCCAGCAGCGGCGCGGCGGTCAATCTGCAGCGCCTGGTCTTGGCACAGGACACCGGAAGTGCGATAGTTGGGGCTGTGCGGGCCGACTATTATGTGGGCACCGGGTTTGAAGCCGGTGAGCTGGCAGGGCGCCTGAAGCAGCCGCTCAAGCTGTGGGTGCTGTGGCCCAAGCCCTAGTGTGCACAGCCTGCCCACAACCTACAAAATACTGACCTAATCAGCCTCCAGGCCAATAGAATATCGCGGGAGCAGCTATGAAATTAATAGTAAATTGCATGAAAAATAACCTGTCTGCTGGCGGCGCTTGCGTGCGCTGGGCCGCTGCGGCGGCGGTCTGCAGCGCCCTGCTGGCCTGCTCGGGCGCGCCTGTGAGCACTGCGCCACTGCCTTTTTACCGCTGCGAAGCCGGAGTGGAGTTCACCGCCAAGTTCATCGACGACTCGGTGGTGCTGGACAGCACGCGCGGCTACGACGTATTGCAGCGCAGCGGCAAAACCAACACCAACCCGAACAACCCCAACGAATACAGCAATGCGCGCATGAGCGCCGAGTTCAAGCTGGGCAGCACGGGCCGCGAAGCGGTGGTGCGCTACCCGCTGCTGCCGCTGGTCGTGCGTTGCGTGCGCGACCAGTAAACGGGTACGTCGTGCTCTAAAAATCGCTGTATTGAGCAATATTCTTTCACAGAACAGCTGCAGCGTGGCGAGAAAAGCAAAGACTTACCAGCATATACGGCATACACTTTGCGCATCGACATCGCGTGTCCTGGAGATCCTCTTATGAACGCCCCGCTGCCTGAACACATTCGCAAAGCGCTGGAAACCGTCACCCTGGACGACAAATACAGCCTGGACTATGGCCGCGCGTTCATGAGCGGCGTGCAGGCCCTGGTCAAGCTGCCCATGCTGCAGCGCCTGCGCGACCAGCAGGTAGGCAAAAACACGGCAGGCTTTGTGTCGGGCTACCGCGGCTCCCCATTGGGCGGCTACGACCAGGCGCTGTGGAACGCGGCTAAATACCTCAAGGCGCAAAACGTTGTCTTCCAGCCCGGCGTGAACGAGGAGCTGGCTGCCACAGCAGTGTGGGGCACCCAGCAGCTGGGCTTTGCGCCGCCGGGCACCAACAAATTCGACGGCGTGTTCGGCATCTGGTATGGCAAAGGCCCTGGCGTGGACCGCACCAGTGATGTGTTCAAACACGGCAACATGGCAGGCACCACGCCCTGGGGCGGCGTGATTGCGGTGGCGGGTGACGACCATGTGGCCAAAAGCTCTACCGCTGCGCACCAGTCCGACCATATCTTCAAAGCCTGCGGCCTGCCCGTGTTTTTCCCGGCCAGCGTGCAGGAGATTCTGGACCTTGGCATTCACGCTTTTGCCATGAGCCGCTACGCAGGCGTGTGGACCGGCATGAAGACGATTCAGGAGATCGTGGAGTCAAGCGCCACCGCCATGATCGACCCTGAGCGTGTGCAGATCAAGCTGCCCAGTGACTTTGTGATGCCGCCGGGCGGTGTGCATATCCGCTGGCCCGACGCCGCGCTCGACCAAGAGCAACGCCTGTTTGACACCAAATGGTATGCGGCGCTGGCCTATGTGCGCGCCAATCGGCTCAACTACAACGCCATCGAAGGCAAAAACGACCGCTTTGGCCTGATCGCCAGCGGCAAGGCCTACAACGACACGCGCCAGGCCCTGGCGGATTTGGGCCTGGACGACGCCACCTGCCAGCGCATCGGCATCCGGCTGCACAAAGTGGGCGTGGTGTGGCCGCTGGAGGCGCAGCTCACGCGCGAGTTTGCCACCGGCCTGCAGGAGATATTGGTGGTGGAGGAAAAGCGCCAGGTCATTGAATACCAGCTCAAGGAAGAGCTGTACAACTGGCGCAGTGATGTGCGGCCCAATGTGCTGGGCAAGTTTGACGAAGGTGACTCCGACCATGAAGGCGGCGAGTGGAGCCTGGCCAACCCCACAGCCCACACCCTGCTGCGCGCCAATGCCGACCTGTCGCCCGCCTTGATTGCCAAAGCCATTGCCAAACGCCTGAAAAAAATCGGCATCGACGCAGACACCACAGCCCGCATCGACGCGCGCCTGGCCGTCATTGCCGCCAAAGAGCAGGCAATGCACACCATCGAAGTGCAGGGCCTGAAAGACGCAGACCGCCAGCCCTGGTTCTGCTCAGGCTGTCCGCACAACACCAGCACCAAAGTGCCCGAAGGCTCGCGCGCCATGGCCGGTATCGGCTGCCACTTCATGAGCATCTGGATGGACCGCAGCACCGTGGGCTTTACCCAGATGGGCGGCGAGGGCGTGCCCTGGGTGGGCCAGCAGCCGTTTACCAAAGACAAACACATCTTCGCCAACCTGGGCGACGGCACCTATTTCCACAGCGGTTTGCTGGCGGTGCGCCAGGCGATTGCGGCAGGCGTCAACATCACCTACAAAATCCTCTACAACGATGCCGTGGCCATGACCGGTGGCCAGCAGATCGGCGAGCGGCCCGAGGGCCATTCGGTGGTGCAGATTGCGCAGAGCATGCGCGCCGAGGGCGCGAAGAAGATCTGCGTGGTGACCGATGAGCCTGAGAAGTATGAGGGCGTGAAGCTTGTGGAAGGCGTGCAGGTTTTTCACCGCGACATGTTGGACGCCATCCAGCGCGAGTTCCGCGACATAGAAGGATGCAGCGTCATCATCTACGACCAGACCTGCGCGACCGAAAAGCGCCGCCGCCGCAAGCGCGGCAAGATGGTGGACCCCGCCGTGCGCGTGGTCATCAACGAAGCGGTGTGCGAAGGCTGCGGCGACTGCGGCGTGCAGAGCAACTGCATGAGCGTAGAGCCGCTGGAGACCGAGCTGGGCCGCAAGCGCACCATCAACCAGAGCACCTGCAACAAAGATGTGAGCTGCGTCAAAGGCTTTTGCCCCAGCTTCATCACGGTGGAAGGCGGGCAGCTGAAGAAAAAATCCAAAACCGATACCAAAATCAACCCCATGAGCCTGGGCGAGCTGCCCCAGCCGCAGCTGCCCAGCACCGCCCAGCCTTACGGCATGGTGGTGGCAGGGGTGGGCGGCACGGGGGTGATTACCATCGGCCAGCTGCTGGGTGTGGCCGCGCATCTGGAGGGCAAAGGCATCGTCACGCAGGACGCCGCAGGCCTGGCGCAAAAAGGCGGCGCCACCTGGAGCCACGTCATCATTGCCGACAGCGCAGGCGACATCCGCACCACACGCGTGAGCATGGCCGATGCACACCTGATCTTTGGCTGCGACCCTCTGGTAGCCGCCCACAAGGAAACCCTGCTGCGCATGCGCGAAGGCAAAACCCATGTGGCGCTCAACGCCCACAGCACGCCCACCGCTGCGTTCGTGAAAAACGGGGCCTGGCTCAACCCGGCCCAGCAGTGCGTGGCCCAGATCACCGAGACCGTGGGCGCGCAGGCGGTAGGCCTGTTTAACGCCGACGCGATAGCCACCACTCTGATGGGCGACAGCATCTTCATCAACCCCATGATCCTGGGCTATGCCTGGCAAAAAGGCTGGGTGCCGCTGGAGCTGGCCTCGTTGATGCGCGCGATGGAGCTCAACAACGTGGCCATCGAGCAAAACAAACAGGCCTTCACCTGGGGCCGCCGCGCCGCGCATGACGCGGCCAGCGTAGAGCAGCTGCTCACGCCCGCGCAGGTGATTGCGATGCCGCTCAAGCCTGCCAGCACTGAGACCCTGATCGAGCGCCGCGTCGACCTGCTCACCGCCTACCAGAACGCGGCCTATGCGCAGCAGTACAAAAGTTTTGTGGACCGCGTGGCCGCGAAGGGAAACAAGGCGTTGACCGAAGCGGTGGCAAAGTATCTGTACAAGCTGATGGCCTACAAAGACGAATACGAGGTGGCGCGGCTGCATGCCGACACGGCGTTTGTAGACAAGGTCAAGGCGCAGTTTGAGGGCGACTTCACGCTGAACTACCATCTGGCGCCGCCTTTGATTTCCAAAAAGAACGACAAGGGGCAGTTGATCAAGCGCAAGTTTGGCCCGTCGATGCTGACCGGGTTCAAGCTGCTAGCCAAACTCAAAGGACTGCGTGGTACGCCGCTGGATATTTTCGGTAAAACCGAGGAGCGCAGGATGGAGCGCGCGCTGATTGGTGAATACCGCAGCCATATCGAAGAGGTGCTGCGCCTGCTGGACGAAGGCAACAGCGCCGTAGCGCTGGAGATTGCGCGGGTGCCCGAGATGATCAAGGGCTTTGGTCATGTGAAGGAGCGCAATGTGGTTGTTGCGCGGGCCAAGTGGGAAGGGTTGTTGGCGCAGCTGAGGTCACCGGCAGTGGGGCGGCAGGCGTTGGCGGCTTGATCTTTTGTGTGCTGTGGGGTGTGTCTTCGGTAGCGTTGTTGCTTTTCACGGGGTTTATGTCGTGGGCCATTGCGCTACGGGCGACAAAGCGTATGCAAATCGCCCTCATACTGGAGTACCAGAAATCGGTCGATTCGCATACTCTTTATCGCCTCCACACACGGTAGCGCACTACCGGTATTGAACACGACGGCTTCCCGGGGACTACCGGTAGCACGCTACCTTGGTCGCTGCACAGTGAGGTGTTTGTCAGCCGACCGATTTCTGGTACCCCAGTATGAGGGCGGATGATAAACACCTCACTGTGCGTACAACTACAAGACCCAAAACCGGCAAATAAACAAGATGAAAATGCTACAAATACCATAGCTACCCCCGCGATATTCTATTGGCCTGGCAGCCTAAAAGCCCCATAAAACAGCCCGAAACGGTCCCCAAACAGCCCTCCCAAGACCATTCCCAAACCGCAAAACCCCGCCTCTGAACGCCAAAACCCTGCAAATTTCCCACAAAAGCCCCTTGAAATTTAAAGGGCGCAGGCGACATACAATGAAGGGTTGTGCCCCGTGGGGGTGAACAGAGTCATTTTTTGGAGTTTTCTGTGTTTATTTCGACCGCTTTTGCCCAAACCGCCCCCGCTGCCGCTGCCTCCGGAGGCATGGAATCCAGCCTCATGAGCATGCTGCCGCTGATTTTGATGTTCGTCGTGCTGTATTTTGTGATGATCCGCCCCCAGATGAAAAAGCAGAAAGAACACCGCGCCATGATCGAAGCGCTGGCCAAGGGCGACGAAGTCGTCACCGCGGGCGGCATGATCGGCAAGATCAGCAAGCTCGGAGAGAGCTACGTCGGCGTGGAACTCGCCCAGGGCGTAGAAGTCCAATTGCAGCGCAGCGCCGTAGTCCAGGTGCTGCCTAAAGGTACTGTCAAATAAAGCCGCCGTGCGGCCTGCGCGTGTGGGATGCACGCACCAGGCCCCAGCCAAGGCGGCGCGCTTGAGAGCAGGGCCCCGCATTCGTAGACATTTAAAAAGTTAGCCGTATGAACCGTTACGCTTTGTGGAAATATATCGTCATTGCCATCGTGCTGGCGGTTTCGGCCCTGTTTACTTTGCCCAATTTTTTTGGCGAAGCGCCCGCCGTGCAGGTCTCCAGCGGCAAGGCCACCATCAAGGTCGATACCACCACCCAGGTGCGCGTCGAGCAGGCGCTCAAGGCGGCCAACATCACGCCCGATGTGATGAGCTTTGACGGCAATTCAGTCAAGGCGCGTTTTAAAGACACCGACACCCAGCTGCGTGCCAAAGACGCCATCCAGAAAGCCCTGGTGCCTGATGCCAGTGACCCTTCCTATGTGGTGGCGCTGAACCTGCTCTCGCGCTCGCCATCGTGGCTGTCGGCGCTGCGCGCGTTCCCGATGTACCTGGGTCTGGACTTGCGCGGTGGTGTGCACTTCATGCTGCAGGTGGACATGCAGGCCGCGCTGACGAAAAAAGCCGAATCCCTGTCGGGTGATATCCGCGGCGCGCTGCGCGAGAAAAACATCCGCCACAGCGGCATTAACCGCAATGGCCAGAGCATCGAGATCAAGTTCCGCGACTCGGCCACGCTGGACGCTGCCAAGCGCGTGATGCAGGACCAGTTTGCTGACCTGCAGGCGGTAGATGCACCCGACGGCACCGAATACAAAATGACGGCCACCATCAAGCCCGAGGCGGCGCGCAAGGTGCAGGAGCAGGCCCTCAAGCAGAACATCACCACCCTGCACAACCGCATCAACGAGCTGGGCGTGGCCGAGCCGGTGATCCAGCAGCAGGGCCTGGACCGCATCATTGTGCAGTTGCCGGGCGTGCAGGATACCGCCAAGGCCAAGGACATTCTGGGCCGCACGGCCACACTGGAAGTGCGCCTGGTCGATGAATCTACCGAGGCGCAGTCAGCAGAGCGCGGCCAAGGCCCGGTGCCTTTTGGCGCGGAGCGCTATTTTGACCGCAACCAGCAGGCGGTGATTGTGAAAAAGCAGGTCCTGCTCACGGGCGAAAACCTCACCGATGCGCAGCCAGGCTTTGACAACCAGACGCAGGAAGCCGCAGTGCACCTGTCGCTGGACGCCAAGGGCTCGCGCATTTTCAAAGACGTGACGCGTGAGAACGTGGGCAAGCGCATGGCGATTTTGCTGTTTGAAAAAGGCAAGGGCGAAGTAGTGACGGCTCCGGTGATCCGCACGGAAATTGCCGGTGGCCGCGTGCAGATCTCGGGTCGCATGACCACGACGGAAGCCAACGACACCTCGCTGCTCTTGCGCGCTGGCTCGCTGGCCGCGCCGATGGAGATCGTCGAAGAGCGCACCATCGGCCCCACACTGGGCGCTGAGAACATTGAAAAAGGCTTCAAAAGCGTGACCTACGGTTTCCTGGTCATCTGCGCCTTCATGTGCATCTACTACATGGTGTTTGGCATGTTCTCCAGCCTGGCGCTGGGTGTGAACCTGTTGATGCTGGTGGCCGTGCTTTCGATGCTGCAGGCCACGCTGACTCTGCCCGGCATGGCCGCCATGGCGCTGGCGCTTGGTATGGCGATTGACTCCAACGTGTTGATCAATGAGCGGGTGCGCGAGGAGCTGCGCAACGGCGCCTCGCCACAGGCGGCCATCCACGCGGGCTATGACCGCGCGTGGGCCACCATTTTGGACTCCAACATCACCACCTTGATCGCCGGTGTGGCCCTGCTGGCCTTTGGCTCGGGCGCGGTGCGCGGCTTTGCGGTGGTGCATTGCGTGGGCATTTTGACCAGCATGTTCTCGGCCGTGTTCTTCTCGCGCGGTCTGGTCAACCTGTGGTACGGCAGCAAAAAGAAACTCAAAACCGTCTCGATTGGCACGGTGTGGAAGCCCGAAGGCGGCCTGGCCAGTCCTGGTGCAGGCAGTATGGTGCTCAATGAAGAGGCTGCAGCGCCTGAGGCCCCAGCGGCCAAACCCGCAGCCAAGCCTGCAGTCAAAACCAAAAAATAAGGGAGCACGATCATGGAATTTTTCAAAATCCGCAAAGACATTCCGTTCATGCGCCATGCGTTGATCTTCAACGCCATTTCGCTGATCACCTTTCTGGCTGCCGTGTTCTTCCTGTTCTCGCGTGGCCTGCATCTGTCGGTCGAGTTCACGGGCGGCACGGTGATGGAGGTGAGCTACTCCCAGCCTGCCGATCTGGAAAAAATCCGCACAGTCGTGGGGTCACAAGGCTTTACCGACATCCAGGTGCAGAACTTTGGCACCGCGCGCGATGTGATCATCCGTCTGCCTGCGCAAAAAGGCGTGAGTTCAGCCCAGCAGAGCGACAAGGTGCTGAGCGCGCTCAAGCAGTCTGATGCCAGCGCGACACTGCGCCGCACCGAATTTGTCGGCCCCTCGGTGGGCGAGGAGCTGGCGACCGACGGCCTGAAGGCGCTTGGCATGGTGGTGGTCGGCATCATGATTTACCTGGCATTTCGTTTTGAATGGAAATACGCAGTGGCCGCCATCGTCGCCAACTTGCACGACGTGATCATCATTTTGGGCTTTTTCGCGTTTTTCCAGTGGGAGTTTTCGCTGTCGGTGCTGGCGGCGGTGCTGGCCGTGCTGGGCTACTCGGTGAACGAGTCGGTGGTGATTTTTGACCGGATCCGCGAGAACTTCCGCCGCTACCGCAAGATGAATACCACCGAAATCATCGACAACGCCATCACCTCCACCATCAGCCGCACCATCATCACCCACGGCTCCACCCAGATCATGGTGCTGTCTATGCTGCTGTTTGGCGGCCCAACCCTGTTTTACTTTGCACTGGCGCTCACCATCGGTATTCTGTTTGGCATCTATTCCTCGGTCTTTGTGGCTGCGGCTATTGCCATGTGGCTGGGTATCAAGCGTGAAGACCTGATCAAAACTGCGGCCAAAAAAGAGGAAGACCCTAATGACCCGAATGCGGGGGCCACGGTTTAATACACCACTAGTCTATGCAGAGCATTCCCCCGGGGCGGTTTTGCGGGTATAGTTTTCGTATACTGAATTTAACGTACTGTCGCAATTTTTAAGAAAAAACATCACCCGCGTGGCTACCTACTCACCCTCCTCGTCGATTGCCAGCGCTGGCTTGGCGCGGCAGGCGCGCGAGCTGTTTGTCAGCAAAGCGGTGGAGGTGCTGGGCGAGACTGCCCAGGCCGTGCGCCAGCGGCTGACGGGATTGTTGGACAAAAGCTCCAACGCGCGTGAAGCACAGGACCGGCGTGACGCATGGGTGGCTTACCAAAAAAGTGAAACCATCTGGACCAGCGCGGTTGCGGCCGCCTGGAAAAAAGCGGTGGTTCCGCCCACCACCACCACACCCAATCGCCTGTCCTCCATGAGCTTTGAGCTGATGGGCAACGATGTGATGGAAAACAAGATTCTGTCCTCGCGCCTGTCTCTGCGCATTCTGGACAAAGCCTCCTGGGAGTTCAACGACCTGACCCTGCGCATCCGCCAGCTTGACCGTGTCGAAGAGCTGGACCGCCAGGACGTGCTCAAACCCGAGGCCTGTGCCCAGATCATGGTGGAGTCGTGGATGAGCTCGGGGCTCACGCGCGAGGCTTGGTTGAGCGTGCAGGATGTCATCCACCAAAGTGTGGGCGAGCGCATGGTCGAGGCTTACCATGCCGTCAACGAATTTTTGGTGGCCAAAGGCGTGATGGCTGATATCGACCTGCGCGCCATGGTCAAGCGCACCCCCAATGCAGGCAACTCCGGCAGCGGATCTTTGCCTACTGAGCGCGCCGATCTGCGCGATCCGGGCGCGTCGGGCTTTGAGGGCCAGCGCGGCAGCGGCTACCCAGGCCAATCAGGCTACGCAGGCCAATCGGGCTATGCGGGCGGCACCAACAACTCCGGTAGTGTGCAGCGACGCGGCACCATGACCAGCCCAGGTAATCTGGCCGGGCAGGCTGGTGGGGCGGCGCCCAGTGGCTATGCGCCAGCAGGCGCTGCGGGACGAGCGGGTGCTGGCGCGGGCATGGGTAGACCCGGGGGCGCAGCAGGTTCAACTGGTGCAATGGGTGGGGGTGCGCAAGGTGCAGGCGGCCCGACAGGCCCGCAGGGGGGTGGTGTGGCCCGCCCTGGCCGCGCCGCCGTGGCCCAGTATGCCGAAGCCTCGCACGAAGAAACCCGCATGATGACCTCGGCCACACCGCTGGCGCGCGCCAAGATGCGCGCCCAGGGCGTGATTGGTCAGCTCAAGCGCATGCTCACCGACCGGGTGGCTGGCTTTGATGACTCCCGCTCGTATGGCGGGCCGTCACCTCAGCTGGCTGCAGCCATGGCACCGCGCTCTGGCGGCTATGTACGCACCCAACAAGCCGGCTATGCGGGCGGGGGCGCCAGCACGCCAGGTGCCATCGGAGGAGCAGGTGGTGGCGCTGGGGTAACCTACACCGTGGTCGAAGGCATGCGCCCCGAGCAGGCCGCTGGGGCCTTGCGCAACGAAACCGATACGCTGAAGAAAGCCGCCTCCACCACGGCAGAAAAAGCCACCATTGAAATCGTGGCGCTGATGTTCCAAGCCATTCTGGCCGAAGACCGCATTCCGCCCACGGTGCGGGTGTGGTTTGCGCGCCTGCAGATGCCCGTGCTGCGCTTGGCGCTGTCCGAGCCGGAGTTTTTTGGCAGCCTGCAGCATCCTGCGCGCCGCCTGATTGACCGCATGGGGTCCTGCGTGCTCGGCTTTGAGGCCGATGTGAGCAGCGCCGCACTCGAGAGCGAAATCAAGCGCGTCGTGCAGGTGATCGAGCAGTATCCCGAGACGGGGCGGCGCGTGTTCCAGCTGGTGTATGACGAGTTCCAGAAGTTTCTGGCTAAATTCCTGACCGAAGGACAGACTACCAAGCGGGTGGTCTCGGTGGCCCAGCAGATGGAGCAGAAGGAAACCGCCGCCATCCAGTACATCATTGAGCTGCGCAAGATGTTTGGCGATGTGCCGGTGCGCGACGAAATCCGCGAGTTCATTTTCAAGATCTGGGCCGAAGTGCTGGCCGTGGCCGCCATCAAGCAAGGCGGCCAGCATGCGGACACCATCAGTCTCAAGCAAGTGGCGGCCGATCTGGTGTGGGCCGCCAGCGCCAAGCCCAACCGTGCGGATCGCGCCAAGGTCATCCAGGACCTGCCCCAGCTGCTCAAGCGCATGCGACAGGGCATGACGCTGCTGAGTTTTGACAGTGCCAAGCAGGACGAACATATCAAGATCATCAGCGACACCCTGGCCGATGCCTTCATGTCCAAAACCGAGACGGTGGATGCCAAGCAGATTGAGGCCATGTCCAAGCGCCTGAAAAACCTGGAAGACTTCATCTCCGAAGACGATGTGGGCGACTTGCCGCTAGATGCCGAGAGCATTGAGCTGATGTTGGGCATCGACACCACGGGCATCGACATCATCACTGCAGGCGGTAGCGACCCGACCGAGGGCATGCGCGCCTGGGCGGGCGAGCTCGAAGAAGGCAGCTGGTTCAATCTGGACCACAACGGCAAAAGCGCCAAGGTGCAATATGCCTGGCGCAGCCAGCGCGGCCAGCTGCATTTGTTTGCGTCCACCGCAGGGCGCACCTACCTGTTCCAGGTGCGCCGCCTGGCCTCGTATCTGCAGGCCGGCCTGCTCACACCGATTGAAGACGAAGCACTGACCGTGCGCGCCACCCGCGACGCGCTGACCAAGATCGACGCCAACCCCGAGCGCCTGCTGGCCACCAGCGCCTGAGCGCTGCAGTCGCGCTAAGCCAGTGCCTGGCGCTGGAACAGGCCACCGGGCAGGCGTGCCACATCGCCCGACATCTCCAGCTCAAACAGTCGCGCCTGCAAATGCGCCGCATCGATACCCGTGCGCGCAATCAGCGCATCCAGGCTCACCGGGTCATAGCCCAGTGCCGTGAGCAGGGCCTCATCGGTGCTGGCAGAGGGCGCGTCGTCCTCTGCTGTGCCAGCACTGCTGCTGCCATCACGGGCAGGTGTGCCCAGGCTGACGGGATACTGCAGCTCCTGCAGTACGTCCTGGGCTGATTCCACCAGCTTGGCCCCTTGCTTGATCAGCAGGTGGCAGCCTTTGGACAGGGCTGAGTGGATCGAGCCGGGAATGGCAAACACATCCTTGCCCTGCTCGGCAGCCAGGCGCGCGGTGATCAGCGAGCCAGACTTGACCGCCGCCTCCACCACCAAGGTGCCCTGGGTCAGGGCCGAGATGATGCGGTTGCGTTTGGGGAAGTTGGCTGCCAGGGGCGGTGTGCCTACCGGAAACTCGCTGAAGATGATGCCGCTGCTGGCAATACGGTGGGCCAGCTCGTAATGCTTTTTGGGGTACACACGGTCCAGGCCTGTGCCGACGATGGCAATTGTGCTGCCGGCGCTGCGCGGAGCAGCGTCGTAGGCATCTAGCGCGCCGGCATGCGCCGCGCCGTCTACACCCAGCGCCAGGCCGCTGACCACATGCATGCCCGATGCCGCAAAGCTGGCGGCAAAGCTGCGTGCATTGGCCTCGCCTTGGGGTGTGGGGTTGCGGCTGCCCACGATGGCAATGTCGTTGGCGTGTTCTTTGCCTGCCAGCTGGGCCAGCACGGAGCGCGAGCCCATGGCATACAGCACCAGTGGCGGGTCGTCCAGCGCCAACAAGGCTTTGGGGTACAGTGGATCGGCCAGGGTGATCATGTAGCGCGGCAGGCCGTCGCGCTGGCTGCCTGCAAGCCAGTCTTCTGTGGCCTGGGTCAGCGCGTCCAGGCCCTCGGGCAGGGTTTTGAGGGCTTGCACCTGCGCCGGGCTGACCAACTGCTGTAGCGCGGCAGTGCTTTGCGCAAAAACGGCGGGGGGCAGGCCAAACGCAGCCAGCAACTTGCGGGCGCTGGTGTTGCCAACCCCTTCAGTGAGCGTCAGGCGCAGCCACGCAGCGAGCTCGTCGCGGTGCATACCTTGCCTGCGCCCTGTGCAGTAATCAGCGTGGGTTGACCAGTCGGTCGCCGACGCTCACGCCGTCGGTGATCTGCAAAATCAGCGCGTAGGAGACTTTGTCGAAGGTGCGAAACACCATCAGCAGGCCATTGCGCTCATCGGGCAGTTTGATCTGCGGCTTGGCCGGGTCGGTGCGGTCCAGGACCTGCCTGCCGTCGTTCAAAATCGCCAGCACATGGCCGGTCTCCATGCCGTCGAGCTTGCCGCGGTTGATGACCACGATCTGGTTCTGTGCGGCATTGACTACCCCATTGCCATAGACGGACACGATGCGCCCGCCTTCGATACGCTGCTCGGGTGCTCGGGGCACATAGGTCTGGAACTCGCGCTTGGGCTCTGGCAGCAGGCGGTCGCCCACGCGCATTTCCTCTTTGCTGTTCACGATGTCAATGGTGGCGGGCACGATCTCAGCAATGTCTTTGCCCGATTTGTCCTTGCCTGCGCGCAGGCTCTCGCCGCGCACCAGCTCTGCGTCGCCGACGTACTGCGCTTCGTAGCCCAGCACCAAGTCGGTGTTGGGGTCTTTGAGCGGCTTGGCGTTGCGGAACACGCGAAACTTGTAGGGTGCGCCTTGGGCGGTGCTCAGATCGCCTTCGCGTTGGGCCCGGGCATAGCCGCGGTCACCACGCGAGAGCAGTACGCGGTCTTGCGTGGCCACAATGCGTGGGGCAGTCAGCAACGTGGCTTCATCCACCACCAGCGGCTCGGCCAGGAAGGGCTCGATCAGGTTGGGCGGCAGCGTGGGGATGGCGGCATCGGCCAGCGCGCTGATACGCGTGCGTGGCGAAACGCGGATGGTATCGGTAGGCACATCGCCGGGGCCGCCAGAGCGCACGCGCAGGGTGGCGCGACCGCCGGTCTTGTCCAGGTACAGTTGCTGGCCGGGATAGATCAGGTGCGGATTGCGGATGGACTGCAGGTTCATGCCCCACAGCTCAGGCCAGCGCCAGGGGCTTTTGAGGAACAGCCGCGAGATGGCCCACAGCGTGTCGCCCGACTTGACGGTGTAATTGTCTGGTGCGTTGGGGCTGAGCTCGCTCAGCGGCACGCCAGACTGGGCCACCTGCTGCGCGGTGGCCTTTTGGGCCGGGGTGGTTACAAATTGAGCAGATGCCGTGTTGTTGGCTGTGACCAAGGCTACGCCCAGGCTCAAACCGACAGCCAATGGGCCTGTGGAGGCCCTCAATGTAAAAATTGTCCAACTAGAAATGCGCTTCGTCATGAAAGCCTCTCGCCTTAATTCTCATAATTCACTGTCAATTCTCGATTTAAGCTGTTGATTTGGCAAGGATAAATGCAAAATTTGTATCCTTGCGTGCGCCAGGGCCTCGAAAATTAGCGAAAATACATCAGTTTTGTCCCATCGCCCGCATAGTGCACCTTGACCGTCGCACCTCAGGCCTTGGCACGCCCCATTACCTTGCCACTTGTTTGCTTTTGATCAGCCCATGACCGCCCCGAAGATTTTGCCCATTTTGCGCTACCCCGACCCCCGCCTGCACACCGTGGCCAAGCCCGTGGGCGCGATCGACCAGCGCATCCGCAGCCTGATTGACGACATGCTGTTGACCATGTATGACGCCAACGGCATTGGTCTGGCTGCCACGCAAGTCAACGTGCATGAGCGGCTGGTGATCATTGACGTGAGCGAAGAGCGCGATGCGCCGCTGGTGCTGATCAACCCCGAAATCACCTGGGCCAGCCCCGAGAAGCAAAAGGCCGAAGAGGGCTGCCTGTCGGTGCCCGAAATCTACGATGGCGTGGAGCGCAGCGTGGCGGTGAAAGTCACAGCGCTGGACGCCAACGGCACCACCCAACAGATCGAAGCCGAGGGCCTGCTGGCGGTGTGCATCCAGCACGAGCTGGACCATCTGCTGGGCAAGGTGTTTGTGGAATACCTCAGCCCGCTCAAACGCAACCGCATCAAAACCAAGCTGGCCAAGGTGGCACGCGACGACAAACGCTGACCCGCAAGGCCGCCCGGCGCGCGCAGCGGCAGCGCAGGGCCTGTTTTGATGCCCGTTTATTATTGTTTTCAGCTGCCAGCCCAATAGAATATCGCAGGAGCAGCTATTTAATTTATAGCATATCTCATCCATGAAAGTCATCTTTGCCGGCACGCCGGAGTTTGCCAAAGTGGCTTTGGAGCAGCTGCTGGCAGCGGGCTTTGAGGTGCCTCTGGTGCTGACGCAGCCCGACCGCCCTGCAGGGCGCGGGCTCAAGCTGCAGGCCTCGCCCGTCAAGCAGTGTGCTCTGGAGCACGGCATCGCGCTGGCCCAGCCGCGCAGCCTGCGGCTGGATGGCAAATACCCCGAAGACGCTGCAGCTGCGCGGGCGGCCATTGCTGCGGCTAACGCCGATGTGATGGTGGTGGCCGCTTATGGGCTGATCCTGCCGCAATGGGTGCTGGATGTGATGGGCGGTGCAGCTGCGGCAGTGCAATCGGAGGCGGCTGTGGCAGCGGGCGCAAGCGCGCGCAAGTGGGGCTGCCTGAACATTCACGCCAGCCTGCTGCCGCGCTGGCGCGGCGCCGCGCCCATCCACCGGGCCATTGAGGCGGGCGATGCCGAGACCGGCATCACCATCATGCAGATGGACGCCGGGCTGGACACGGGCGACATGCTGCTGGTGGAGCGCCTGCCTATTGCTCCTGATGACAACACCCCGCGCCTGCACGACAAGCTGGCCGTGCTAGGCGGGCGCTGCATTGTGCAGGTGCTGCAGCAGGCCGCGCAGGGCCAGCTGCAGGCTGTGGCGCAACCGCGCGTGCCGCAGGATGTGACAGACGCTGCTGAAATCCAGCGCCTGTCGGCCGCGCTGGGCATCAGCTATGCCCACAAGATTGACAAAGCCGAGGCGGGCATTGACTGGAACCAAAGCGCTGCGGTGATCGAGCGCAAAGTGCGTGCGCTGGACCCTTTTCCAGGCTGCACGGCGCAGCTCAAGGGCGAGACAGTGAAGATCAATCACTCTCAAATTGATAGCTGCCCCCGCGATATTTCATTGGCCTGCGGCACGATTAGTGATATCAATGAGCAGGGTATTGGCGTGCAATGCGCTGATGGCGTGCTGCGCTTGACGCAGCTGCAGCGCGCCGGTGGCAAGCGCTTGGGCGCGTCAGAGTTTGCGCGCGGTTTTGCGCTGCAGGTGGGTCAGCGTTTTGACTGAGCCCTCCTTGCCAGGGCAGCAGCCTGTGTGGCGGCATAGCGAATTTGCCCAGGGCGCACGCGACATGCTGCCCGTGGCCCCGGGCATTGCGGCCTGGGGGCTGATGACGGGCGTGGCGATGATGAAGTCAGGCCTGAGCCTGGTGGAAGCTCTGTCGATGGCGCTGTTCGTGTTTGCGGGCAGCTCGCAGCTGGCGGCCATGCCGCTGATGATTGCGGGCGCGCCCATGTGGGTGGTGCTGGCCACCGGCTTTTGTGTGAACCTGCGCTTTGTGGTGTTCAGCATCCACCTGCGCCCGTATGTGATGCACCAGCCGCTGTGGCGCAGGCTGGTAAGTGGTTACTTCACGGCAGACTTAAGCTACGTCATGTTTGTGCAGCGCTACAAAACCCCAGCCGAGCGCAGCGACAGCACTATGCTGCGTGCCCAAGAGGCCTATCTGGCGGGCAACTGCTTTGTCAACTGGCTCAGCTGGGTGGGCCCCGGCCTGGTGGGCATCGTGCTGGCCAATTTCATTCCGCCCGCGTGGGGCCTGGGCTTTGCAGGCATTTTGGCCTTGCTGGGCATCACCTGCGCGCTGGCCAGCTCGCAGTTGCGCATGGTGTCGGTCGGGGTGGCGGGCGCTGCGGCGGTAGTGGCGTTTGCGTTGCCGCTCAAGCTCAATATTCTGGTGGCCATTGGGGTGGCGGTGGTGGTCTGTCTGTCGCTGGAAAAGCTGCGGCCTCCACCCGCTTCACCCGCTGCATCAGGCAAAGGCAGCGCATGATCAGCGGCGAGACAGACCTGTGGACCCTGGTCACCATCGCGCTCTTGGCGTGTGTGACGGTGCTGACGCGCTCGTTCTTTTTCATCTCGCGCCGCGAGTGGAAGCTGCCCCATTGGGCCGAGCGCGGGCTGCAGTATGCGCCCATCGCAGCCCTGGCCGCGGTGATCATTCCCGAGATTGTCATGTCCCAGGGCCAGCTGGTGCGCACCCTGCAGGACGCGCGCCTGTACGGCGCAGCAGCAGGCATGGCGGTGTATTACTGGCGCCGCAGCACGCTGGGCTGCATTCTGGGCGGCATGGCGGTGTATCTGCCTTTGCATGTGGGGCTGGGCTGGTAAGCGCAGGTTGGCAGTGACTTTCAGGCAGTAGCCCCTGCAAGCAGCGGTCCTTGCAAAGCCAAATACGCCGAAAAGTATCGCCTAATGATACTTTCAGTGCTGCCGCCCACCGCTTCACGGGTTTTTTCAGGGTTTGTGACAAAGCTTTGCACACTGCATGCATGTTCAACAACCCGGTGCAAGCGCCATGAGTTCTTTGCATGTCTCTCCCTCCACTCCATCAACCCACGCCGCCCAGCCCCTGAGCGCGGCAGAGCGGCGCCTGCGAGCGATTGGCTTCGCGCTAGCCGTGCTGGCGCTATTGGGCACGGTGTTGGGCAGCGATATCGCCCAACTGCTGCAGTTTCAGCCCAATGTCCATGGCCACACCCATGTGCATGCGCATGGCCACCCGTTCATTGATGCGCGTGCGTTCTGGGGCATCCCCAACGCGCTGGATGTGCTGAGCAACCTGATTTTTCTGCCTATGGGCCTGTGGGGCATGGTGTCGCTGTTTCAGGCCCCTGTGGTGCCGCGTGCCACGCGCCAGGCGGCCACGGTGCTGTTTGTCGGTTTGCTGCTGACCTGCGCAGGGTCGAGCTTCTACCACTGGGCACCCAGTCCTTTGGGCCTGGCGCTGGACCGCGCGGGCATGGCCGTGGCTTTTGCAGGGGTGCTGGGCCTGGCCGCTGCCGAGCGTGTGAGCCAGCGTGCTGCGCCCTGGGTGTGGGCTGGCGTGCTGGGCGCGGGGCTGCTGGGCAGCGCACTGGCCTTTGCGGGGGCTTCGGCGACGTGGATGGTGGTGCAGTTTGGCGGCATGGGCGTGGTGCTGTGGGCAGCGGCTCAGCGCGCACAGCCTGGTGCCCTGGGCATCCGCTGGGCGCTGGTGATCGCCATCTATGCGGCGGCCAAGCTGCTGGAGCTGGGCGACGCAGCCGTGTTTCACGCCACGGGCGATTTGGTCTCGGGCCACAGCCTAAAGCACCTCGTAGCCAGCCTGGCCGCCTTGCCAGTGATCAACGCGCTACGACATAATGCCCAGCAAGGTGACGTGGCGGCCGCAAAGCGCGCTTGAATCATCCACAACATACAACAACTGAGGAGCACCATGGCAGCTACCCCCGACCGCGCCGCAGCAGGCAGCGCAGAGTCTATCAATACGCATGCGCCCGCTGACGAGCACCCCAACCAGTTCGCGCTGCTTGGCCAGCGCCGATTTGCCCCCTTTTTCTGGACGCAGTTTGCCGGAGCGGCCAACGACAACCTGTTCAAGTTTGCCTTCACCGTGATGGTCACCTACCAGCTCAGCGTGAGCTGGATGCAGCCTGCCATGGCGGGGCTGGTGATTGGTGCGTTGTTTATCCTGCCGTTTCTTTTGTTCAGCGCCACCAGCGGCCAGGTGACCGACAAGTTTGACAAAACCAAGGTCATCCGCTTTGTGAAAAACCTCGAGATCGGCATCATGCTGCTGGCGGCCTACGGCTTTTTCACGGCTAATGTGCCGGTGCTGCTGGGCTGCACCTTTTTGATGGGCCTGCACTCCACGCTGTTTGGCCCGGTCAAGTTTGCCTACATGCCCCAGGTGCTCAGCGAGCGCGAGCTCACGGGTGGCAACGGCATGGTGGAGATGGGCACCTTTGTGGCCATCCTGGCCGGACAGGTGATTGGCGGGCTGCTGGTGGCGATTCCCCAGGTCGGGCCGACCTATGTTGCCATCGGCTGCGTTGCAGCGGCGCTGCTGGGCCGGGTGATCGCCCAGTTCATTCCGTCGGTGCCCGCTACCGATCCGAACCTGCAGATCAACTGGAACCCCTTCAGCGAAACCTGGCGCAACCTCAAGCTGGCGCATGGCAACATCGTCGTGTTCCGCTCGCTGCTGGGCATCAGCTGGATGTGGTTTTTTGGCGCAGTGTTTCTCTCGCAGTTCCCCAGCTTTGCCAAAGAGGTGCTGCATGGCAGCAGCCAGGTGGCATCGCTGCTCCTGGTGGTGTTTTCCATCGGCATCGCCATTGGTTCGTTACTGTGCGAAACGCTGAGCCGTCGCCATGTGGAGATTGGCCTGGTGCCGCTGGGCGCCATCGGCATGAGCGTGTTTTCCATCGATCTGTACTTCGCCTCGCGCGGCCTGCCACCGAGTGCTGAGCTGAGCGTCGGCCAGTTCATGACCATCAGCGCGCACTGGCGCGTGATGGCTGACCTGGCCTTGCTCAGCCTGTTTGCGGGCCTGTACAGCGTGCCCATGTATGCGCTCATCCAGCTGCGCAGCCAGCCCACGCACCGCGCCCGCATCATCGCCGCCAACAACATCTTGAACGCGCTGTTCATGATCGCCAGCTCGGTGATTGCTGGCGCGCTGTTGGCTGCCAAGTTCACTATCCCACAGATATTTCTGTTCACGGGCCTGGCCAACGCGGTCGTGGCCTTCTACATCTTTATGCTGGTGCCTGAATATTTCCTGCGCTTTATCGCATGGATCGCCTCGCGCTGTGTCTACCGCTTCAAGGTCACAGGCGACCAGCATATTCCGCTGGAAGGCGCAGCCATCCTCGCCTGCAACCATGTGAGCTTTGTCGACGCGGTGCTGCTGATGGCCGCCAGCCCGCGCCCCATCGTCTTCGTCATGGACCACCGCATTTTCAAAATCCCCGTGCTCGGCTGGTTCTTCAAACTCGCCAAGGCCATCCCCATCGCGCCCAAGTCCGAAGACCCCGCCCACTACGAAGCCGCATTTGTCGCCGCAGGCCAGGTGCTCAAAGACGGCGACCTGCTTGCTATCTTCCCCGAAGGCGGCATCACCAAAGACGGCGAGCTGCAAGAGTTCAAGGGCGGTATCATGAAGATTCTGGAGCAAGCCAAAGCCCACGGCATCGAACCCCCGGTGATCCCCATGGCGCTGACCAACCTGTGGGGCAGCTACTTCAGCCGCATCGAAAAAGGCGGCGCCATGGTGCGGCCGTTTCGGCGCGGGCTGCTTAGCCGGGTGGGGCTGAATGTGGGGCAACCCGTCAAAGCGGCAGACGTATCGCCAGAAAGCTTGCGTCAGAAGGTCTTGCTGCTGTGTGCTTCTACGTAAGCAGGCTTTTATCTCACATAGACTCATTAAAGCGCGCTTTAATCAAGACTTCATCAATTAAAGAATACTTTAATGAAACGCGTTTCGGACGTCTTTGCCATGCCCACTACCCTAGACGGGTTGGTGCAGCTTTCTGTGCCGTAGTTTTTAACCTGCTGAAAGCCTGAGCAATGCGCACAGCATCTGTTGCACTGCGTTTGTGAATGCTATAGCCTTCCAACCCAATAAAATATCGCGGGAGCAGCTATAAAAATGATAGTAATTCAAAGGAGAGTAGCACATGAGTAAATCACTGCGTTTGTCGGAAAAATGGTTTCGCCGGGGCCTGTGGCTGGTGGCGTTTGTGTTTGCGGGCTTTCTGATCGGCCTGGGCTCCACCATCGTGGGCGACCTGCCGCGGGTGGAAAAGCAGGTGCAGACGGACGACTTCATTGACCGTGCGCAGGCCGACCCGCTGCGTGCCAGCATCAAGGCGGCAGGCCGCGCAGAGCGCGATGCGGACGCCGCGCTGGAGCAGGCCCAGCTCAAGCTCAAGTCGGCAAGCGCCGACTCAGCCGCGGCACGCGAGACCTTCAACAACTGGATCTCTACCCGCAGCGCCACCCAGCAAAGCGCGCAAGACCCCGAGGTGATAGCCCGTACCCGCGTGCTTGACAGCCTCAAGCGCATTGAGCGCGACGCTCAGATCAAGGTTGAGGCGCAGGAGCAGGCTGCGCTGGACGCGCGCCAGAGCGCTGAGCGCGAGCAGCAAAAACTCCAACTGCTGGAGTCTGCTGCGCAAACCCAGATGGACGCGCAATACCGCAAGGTCGAGCTGCGCGTGTTCCTCTACCGCCTGGCACTTACCTTGCCCTTGCTGGCCATTGCGGGCTGGCTGTTTGTCAAAAAGCGCAAAGGCACCTACTGGCCTTTCGTCTGGGGCTTTATCTTCTTTGCCCTGTTCGCCTTTTTTGTTGAGCTGGTGCCCTATCTGCCTAGCTATGGCGGCTATGTGCGCTATATCGTCGGCATCGGCATCACCATCCTGGTCGGCCGCTACGCCATCCTGGCGCTGAATCGCTATCTCGAAAAACAAAAGCTGGCCGAACAGCTGCCTGATGCCCAGCGCCGCGAGGAGCTGAGCTACGACGTGGCCCTGGCGCGTCTGTCCAAAAGCGTGTGCCCGGGCTGCGAACGCACGGTCGACCTCAAAGACGTGAGCAACGATTTTTGCCCGCATTGTGGCATCGGCCTGCATGATCACTGCAACAAGTGCAGCACCCGCAAAAGCGCGTTCGCCAAGTTCTGCCACGCCTGCGGCACGGGGGCTAAGCTGCTGCCGGTGAGCTAGTGAGTCAGGGCCGCAAGCGCCAGGCTGTTAAACGCCTCGCGCCCTGTCCGCATGAAACTGCTTCACATAAGCGCCAAAGCGGCCTGCGTCCAGCGCCTCGCGCATCTCGCGCATGAGGTTTAAAAAGTAGTGCAGGTTGTGTATGCTGGCCAGCATGGGGCCGAGCATTTCGCCGCAGCGGTCCAGGTGGTGCAGGTAGGCACGGCTGAAGCCGCCGGTGGTGTGGCCTTCTGCATCGGTGAAGCCCTTGCAGGCATAGCAGGTGCATGTCGAATCCGCTGGGCCCATATCGCTCTTGTGCCGCGCGTTGCGCACCTTGAGGTCGCCAAAACGGGTGAACAGATGGCCGTTGCGTGCATTGCGCGTGGGCATGACGCAGTCAAACATGTCGATACCGTTTTGCACACCCGCAATCAGGTCTTCAGGGGTGCCCACACCCATCAGGTAGTGCGGCTTGTGCGCAGGCAGCTGGGGGCCAATGTGCTGCAGCACGCGCATCATGTCGTCTTTGGGCTCGCCCACGCTGAGGCCGCCAACAGCAATGCCGGGGAAGTTCATCTCTTCCAGCCCCGCCAGCGACTCGTCGCGCAAACCCTCATGCATGCCGCCCTGCACAATGCCAAACAGCGCATTGGGGTTGGACAGGCGCGCAAACTCGGTTTGGCAGCGCGCAGCCCAGCGCAGGCTCAGCTCCATTGAGACGCGCGCCTCGCGCTCGGTGGTGAGGTGGCCTTTGACTTCGTAGGGCGTGCACTCGTCAAACTGCATCACGATGTCGCTGTTCAGCACCGTCTGGATCTGCATGGACACTTCGGGTGTGAGAAACAGCTTGTCGCCATTGACAGGCGAGGCAAAGCGCACGCCCTCTTCGCTGATCTTGCGCATCTCGCCCAGCGACCACACCTGAAAACCGCCGCTGTCGGTGAGGATGGGCTTGTGCCAGTTTTCAAACTGGTGCAGCCCGCCAAACTGTCGCATCACGTCCTGGCCAGGGCGCATCCACAGATGGAAGGTGTTGCCCAGAATAATCTGCGCGCCCATGGCGTGCAGGCTTTGCGGCATCACACCCTTGACCGTGCCGTAGGTGCCTACGGGCATGAAGATCGGCGTCTCCACCACACCATGGTTCAGCGTCAGGCGGCCCCGGCGTGCGTGGCTGCCCAGGTAGCTGCCTTCGGGGGTGGTTTTGGCAGGGTCGGTTTGTAGCAGTTCGAAACGCAGCATGGGGGTATTCAGTGGGTGGACGGTTTGCGAAAAAACTTCACGCCGGGCAATTCTTCAAAATGGGCATCTTGCGTCCATACCACTGCGCCGTGGCGCTGGGCCGTGGCGTAGATCAGGCTGTCGGCCATGGCCAGCTCGGTGTGCGCTGCCGCTGCCAGGGTAATGGTCAGGTCGGCCTCAATCAGTTCGCCCTGGCGCATCAGGCCAATGGCTTCGCGTGCAATGACATCGCTGAGCTCGCGGCGCAGTTTTTTATACACCTCGTACACAGTGATGAGGGGCACGATAAGCTGCCTGGTTTTGGCTACTGCAGGAGCGTACAAAGACGCTTGCGCGCTGTCCATGAAATACTCCAGCCAGCAGGAGCTGTCCAAGGTGATTAAACGGGGATGCTGGGTAACGCTGGCCTGTCTTTGCGCTGGTGCAGGCGATGAACGGGGCTTGGTCATGCAAAGCGCTCGGGGTCGTCTTGGATGCGGCTGTCTTTCAGGCCGCGTGCAATCCCCCGGTAGGCCGCAGGCGGCTTGACCTCGATCAAACGTAAGCCATCATCAAAATCCACCCACGCCATTTTCTGGCCGGCCACAATATTGCGCCGCTCACGCAGTGCCAGTGGGATGACCACCTGGAATTTGGAGGATACAGTGATTTCTTCGGTTTTCATATCGATGATTATATCGTTAAACGATAGTCATGTCGATAGAGCTTTGCACAGCAGCATGCTGTCGCCATAGCTGAAAAAGCGGTAGCGCTGCGCAATGGCGTGTTGGTACAGCGCCATGATATGGTCGTAGCCTGCGAAGGCGCTGACCAGCATCATCAGCGTGCTCTTGGGTAGGTGAAAGTTGGTAATCAGCGTGTCCACGACCTGGAATTCAAAGCCGGGCGTGATGAAGATGTTGGTGTCGCCATGGGTCTCGCCCGTCTTGGCCCAGGTCTCCAGGCTGCGCACGGTGGTGGTGCCCACGGCCACCACCTTGCCGCCGCGCGCGCGGCAGTCGGCAATGGCCTGCAGGGTGGCGCTGGGGATGCTATAGCGTTCAAAATGCATCACATGGTCGGCAATGTGGTCGGCCTTCACAGGCTGAAAGGTGCCTGCGCCCACATGCAGCGTCACGCTGGCGCGCTGCACACCTTTGGCTTGCAGCGCGGCCAGCACGCCTTCGTCAAAATGCAGCGCTGCAGTGGGTGCGGCCACGGCGCCGGGGTGTTTGGCAAACACGGTTTGGTAGCGCTGCGCATCCTCCTGTTCGTCGGCCATGTCGGCCTGCGACTGCGGGCCGCTTTGGTGACGCTCAATATACGGCGGCAGTGGCATATGGCCATGCTGCTCCATCAGGCGGTAGGGGTCGTCTGACAGCTCAAAGCGAAACAGCGGGCCGTCGTCGTGCGGCCAGCGGCCCACCAGCGTGGCCGTAAAGCCGCCCGCCATATGCAGCACGCCACCCAACGGTGGCTTTTTACTGACCTTCATATGGGCCACCACTTCGCGCCCTTGCACCACACGCTCAATCAGCAGCTCCAGCTTGCCGCCGGTGGACTTCTCGCCAAACAGCCGAGCCTTGACCACCTGGGTATCGTTGAACACCAGCAGGTCGCCCGCGTTCAGCAGCGATGGCAGGTCGCGGAAGATGCGGTCTGCGGGTTGTGCGTGGCTGCCGTCCAGCAGGCGCGAGGCGCTGCGTTCGCTGGTGGGGTGCTGGGCGATCAGCTCGGGCGGCAGGGAGAAGTCGAAATCGCTGGTGGTCCAGCGGGGGGCGCTGGCGGCCGTAAGGGGAGGGGTCATGGTGCTTGAGGATGGGACGCATCCGTGCCAAGAGTGGGGAGGGTTTGATTTTAACGGAGCGAGCTCGAGTGTCGTTGCTTTTATGGCTCTTGTACGTTGAGTGAGGTCTGTACGGCCCGTCCTCATACTGGGGTACCAGAAATCGGCCGGGCCATACAGACCTCACTCAACAGCGAAGCCAGTAGCGTGCAACCGGTAGTCTCGTCATAGCGCTAATTTTTAGAACTGGTAGCGCGTCTACCCACGCTGCAGGCGGTAAGGCCTATGCGAATTGACCGATTTCTGGTACCCCAGTATGAGGGCAATTCGCATAGGCCTTACCGCCTGTACAAAAGCGTGGCCTTCAAGCGTGCGACGTGGGACCAACGCTGTCAACAGCAGGCACAATCACACCATGCCCCGCCCTGCCAAAGCACCCGCAGACCCAACCCCCACGACTCCCGCGAAATCTGCTCCCCAGAAAGCGCTGGAAAAGCTCGGCCTGGTGCGCCCTATCGACCTGGCGCTGCACATCCCCTTGCGCTACGAAGATGAAACGCAGATCGCTCTGCTCAAAGACTGCCGCGAAGGCGACCAGGCACAGATCGAAGGCGAGGTCACGGCCTGCGAGGTGGCCTACCGCCCGCGCCGCCAGCTGCTGGTCACACTGGAGGACGGTACCGACACTTGCACCCTGCGGTTTTTCAACTTCTATCCGTCCCAGCAAAAACAGCTTGCCGTCGGCCAGCGCATCCGCGCACGTGGCGAGCTGCGCGGCGGTATGTTTGGCTGGCAGATGCTGCACCCGGTGTGCAAGTCTGCAGGTGGTGCGCTGCCCACGGCGCTCACGCCGGTGTACCCCACCGTGGCAGGCCTACCCCAGCCCTATCTGCGCCGCGCTGTGCTCAGCGGCCTTGAGCATGCAGCGCGCATCGGCGCGCTGGACGACACCTTGCCCACGGCTGCGCTGGAGGCGCCTGGCACGGCCGCTTTGTGGAGCCTGCAGCGCGCGCTGTCTTTTCTGCACTATCCGTCGCCCGACGTGTCTGTGGCCCAGCTGGAAGACCGCAGCCACCCCGCCTGGCAGCGGCTCAAGCTGGAAGAGCTGCTGGCCCAGCAGCTGTCGCAGCTGCAGTCCAAGCGCGAGCGCGATGCGCTGCGTGCCCCTGTGCTGCAGGCGCGCTGCCAGGGGCTGCGTGACCAGCTGCTGGCGGCCATTCCGTTTAGCCTCACGGCAGCGCAGCAGCGCGTGGGCAGCGAGATTGCGCACGATATTGCCCAGCCTATTCCGATGCACCGCCTGCTGCAGGGCGATGTCGGCTCGGGCAAAACCGTGGTGGCCGCGCTGGCTGCAGCCGTGTGCATGGACGCGGGCCACCAGTGCGCCCTGATGGCGCCCACCGAGATCCTGGCTGAGCAGCACTTTCGCAAACTGATTGGCTGGCTGGAGCCGCTGGGCATCCAGGTGGCCTGGCTTACCGGCAGCCAGAAAACCAAAGAGCGCCGCGAGATGCTGGCCCTGATTGCCAGCGGCCAGGCGGGCCTGGTGGTGGGCACCCACGCGGTGATTCAGGACAAGGTACAGTTCCATCGACTGGCGCTGGCCATCATCGACGAGCAGCACCGCTTTGGTGTCAAGCAGCGGCTGGCTTTGCGCGAGAAGATGGTTTCGCAGCCTGTGGATGCACCCAATTTAAAGATAAATCGGCCTCCAGCCCTACAGAATATCGCGGGAGCAGCTATTAAAAACGAAGCAGATGACTTCGACAGAGCCCCCAGCATGGAGCCCCATCTGCTGATGATGACCGCCACCCCCATCCCGCGCACCCTGGCCATGAGCTATTACGCGGACCTGGATGTGTCCACCATCGACGAGCTGCCGCCCGGGCGCACCCCCATCGTGACCAAGGTGGTCAGCGATGCACGGCGGGGCGAGGTAGTGCAGCGCATCCGCGCGCAGATTGACGCTGGGCGGCAGGTCTATTGGGTGTGTCCGTTGATTGAAGAGAGCGAAGCGCTCGACCTAACCAATGCCACGCAAACGCACGAGGAGCTCAGCAGCGCGCTGCAGGGCACGGTGCTGCTGGCCGCCATTGGTGGCAAGTCCCAGCGCCAGCCCATCATGGTCGGCCTGCTGCACTCACGCATGCTGCCTGCCGACAAAAAAGCCGTCATGGCGCAGTTCACCAGCGGGCAAATGCAGGTGCTGGTCAGCACCACGGTGATTGAAGTGGGGGTGGACGTGCCCAACGCTTCACTGATGGTGATTGAACACGCCGAACGTTTTGGCCTGAGCCAGTTGCACCAGCTCAGAGGCCGCGTGGGCCGCGGCGCTGCTGCCTCTGCCTGCGTGCTGATGTATGGCACCGGCGACAGCGGCAAGCTCGGCGAAAACGCCCGCGCCCGCCTCAAGGTCATGGCGCAAAGCAATGACGGCTTCGAGATCGCCAAACAGGACCTGGAAATCCGCGGCCCCGGCGAATTCCTCGGCGCCCGCCAGTCCGGCGCCGCCCTGCTGCGCTTTGCCGACCTGACCACCGACACCCAGCTCCTGCACACCGCCCGCCAGCTCGCTCCCCTCATGCTCGATCAACACAAAGACCTGACCGAAAAGCACATCGCCCGCTGGTTAGGCGGGCGAGTGGATTATTTGAAGGCTTGAAATATACAAATGAGGTTTCTGAGGGATGCAGAAATCAGCTGCAAACGCTGTATGTCTAGTCCGCAGACACAGGAATCAAAGCACTGCTAAACACTGCGTGCTAGAACCTTTGAAATCCCGGAGCATAAGACAGCGTGGAAATGTCTTCATGCGCCATTTGCCGCTTGGTTGTACTAAGTTACCAACACCAAAATGCCTAGTAGTTCACATTAAGTAGCTGTTACATCGAGTACCAAGGTAATACCGGGGATAAACCCTAGCTTTAAATTAACCAAATCTTACAATTAACACAGTTTCTTGTAAATTTGGAGTAGCTAGCGTGTTTTACCGTCGTGTCACTAAAGCAACCCGTGCTCGGGAACAAGGCATCGTGTCCACTGCACGTGGCGTGGCGGCAGCATGCTGTGTGGCGCTCCAATTATCGGTGTGGGCGCAGCCCGCCCCTACACCCATTGACCCCGCTCCAGAGCAGCGCCGCCAGCAGGAGCGTGAGCGCGCTGCACGCGAGCGGCAAGAGCGCAGTGTAGATGTGCAGCCGGGTGCACCAGCAGCGACCATAGCACGGCTGCCTACAGCCGAGAACCCCTGTTTTGACATCTCAAAAATCACCTTGCGTGGAGATGCCTCGGAGCGTTTTGAGTGGCTGTTGAATGTCCTAGATGGGCCGCAGCGCGATGATGCGCCGGTGGGTAAGTGCCTGGGTGCCCAAGGCATCAGTGTGTTGCTGCAACGTGCTCAGGACAGTTTGATTGCTAAAGGCTTCGTGACCAGCCGCGTCCTGGCTGAGCCGCAAGATCTCAAGCCTGGGGTTCTGGCCCTGACAGTCGTCCCTGGGCGTATCAGCGCCATCCGTTTTGCGCCAGGCACCAGCAACCGCGCCAATGCCTGGAACGCAGTGCCTGCAAAACCTGGCGACATATTGAATCTGCGCGATATCGAACAGGGCCTGGAGAATTTCAAGCGCGTGCCCACTGCGGAAGCGGATATCAAGATTGAGCCCGCTGAGGGCGCAAACGCAAAACCGGGCTACAGCGACCTGGTTATCAGCTGGCAGCAGCCCAATGCCTGGCGTCTAAGCCTGTCGGCCGACGACAGTGGCACCAAAGGCACCGGAAAATACCAAGGCAGTTTCACCTTGAGTTATGACAACTGGTGGACCATCAACGACCTGTTCTACATCACCCTCAACCATGACTTGGGGGGCGGAGACGATGGCCCACGCGGCACCAAGGCGCGCACCATCCATTACTCCGTTCCCTTGGGGTACTGGGCACTGGCCGCAACCGGCAGCAATAGTCGCTACTTTCAGACTGTCATCGGTGCATCCCAAGATTATGTCTATAGCGGCATCAGCTCCAACGCGGAGGTCAAGCTCTCACGCTTGGTCTACCGCGATGCCAGTCGCAAGACCACCGTTTCCGCCAAAGCTTTCCAGCGCCGCTCTAATAACTACATTGACGATACCGAGGTTTTGGTACAGCAGCGCGTAGTGGGTGGCTGGGAGGCCAGCGCAGGGCATCGCGAGTTTATAGGCAGCGCCACTGTAGACGCCAATGTGTCTTACAAGCGCGGTACCGGAGCCTTCGGGTCTTTGCTAGCTCCCGAAGAAGCCTTTGGCGAAGGCACTTCACGTTTCGCTTTGGTAACAGCCGATGTCAACGTTAGCGCCCCTTTCAAGGTAGGCGAGCAAAAACTCAAATACAGCGGCGCATGGCGCATTCAAAACCAACGCACGCCGCTGACATCGCAAGACCGCTTTGCTATTGGCGGGCGCTACAGCGTGCGCGGCTTCGACGGCGAAAGCAGCCTGTCCGCAGAGCGCGGCTGGTATATCCGCAACGAAATAGGCGTACCCCTAGGTGATTCAGGCCAGGAGTTTTACGCAGGACTCGACTACGGCCATGTAGGCGGCCCCAGCAGCGAGAAGCTGATCGGCAAAAGCCTTGCAGGCACTGCCTTGGGGCTGCGCGGTGGATTCAAAGGCCTGCAATACGAGATTTTTATAGCCACACCAGTGCACAAACCCGAAGGCTTCAGAACCAAGGGTAGTAGTGCAGGCTTCAATGTGAATTACAGCTTTTAAAGCTACCTAAACCACTGACTTTTAACAAACACTTGAGACCAAGGGCGCATCATGAACAAGAATCTACATCGCATCATCTTCAATAAAAATCGTGGCCAACTGATGGTCGTAGCAGAATGCGCTACCTCCCAGGGCAAAGCTGCCAGCGGCGAACGCACGCTGGCGTCTGGCGGCCCGGGTGGATTCATCAGCGACTTGGTAGCGACCCTGCGTCCTATTTGTCTAGGTGTGCTCGCCAGCCTGGGCTTGGTGCTGTTCACGGCCCAAGTCAGCAATGCGCAGATTGTTGCTGACCCTAACGCCCCAGGAAAACAACGCCCTACCGTGCTGGTGGCCCCCAATAACGTGCCTGTGGTCAACATCCAGACGCCCAGCGCCGCAGGTGTCAGCCGCAA
Organism: Polaromonas sp.; assembly: GCA_013297865.1. Lineage (GTDB taxonomy): Bacteria > Pseudomonadota > Gammaproteobacteria > Burkholderiales > Burkholderiaceae_C > JAAFIP01. The sequence continues at coordinate 36,763 of JAAFIP010000020.1, forward strand.
CACCTACAGCCAGTTTGATGTTCAAAGCAACGGAGCGATCCTCAACAACAGCCGCACCAACGTGCAAACCCAGTTGGGTGGCTATGTGCAAGGCAACCCTTGGTTGGCTACTGGCAGCGCCCGCGTGATTCTTAACGAAGTGAACTCTTCCAACCCGAGCCAGTTGCGCGGGTATATCGAAGTAGGTGGTCAGCGTGCCGAAGTCGTTATTGCTAACCCCGCAGGTGTCAATATCGACGGTGCTGGCTTCATTAACGCCAGCCGTGTCACCATCACCACAGGCAGTGCTATCGTCAACGGTGGCAGCCTGGAGGGCTACCTTGTTCAACGCGGTGCCGTGACCGTCAACGGCAAAGGCCTGGACGCCAGCACCACAGACTACACCGCCATCCTTGCGCGTGCTGTGCAGGTCAATGGTGGCATTTGGGCCAAAGAGCTCCATGTCGCTACAGGGGCTAACCAAATCAACGCGGCAGAAGGCGCACCAGCAGTAGTCGCAGGCAGCACCGCAGGTACGGGCCCTGCCCCGCTTTTTGCGCTTGACGTGTCAGAGCTGGGCGGCATGTACGCTGGCAAGATTCTGCTAATCGGTACCGAAGCAGGCGTAGGTGTGCGCAACGCAGGTGTGATCGGTGCCACTGCAGGCAATGTCTCGCTGCAGTCCAATGGCTGGCTGAGCAACAGCGGTAGCATTCAGGCATCGGGTGCATCGGGCAACCCTGCCGATACCCAGATCGCCACCACTGGCGATATTCAAAACAGCGGAACGGTGTATGCCAGCGGCAACACCAGCCTTGCCGCTAAGGGCAATATCAGTAACAGCCGGCTTGTTGCAGCCGCAGGCAATGTGGATGTGCAAGGCGCAGGCTCTGCCAGCCAGGTCAGCGGTAGCGCTGGCTCCATTTTTGCTGCAGGCCTGCAGGCGAATGGCAGTTTCAACACATCCGGGCAGCTCGATATGCAAGCGACCCAGTCAATTACCGCGCAGGGACAGAACCTCAGTCCTAAAAAAATTCACATCAATTCTCAAGCCATCAGTCTCGCTGGTAGCAACACCAGCGCTGAAAATTTGATAATCAACGCAAGTACGGGTGATATTGATGCTACAGGTGCAAATGTATCTGCGATCCAAGCCATTAATCTCAATACGCCAAAAACATTGCGTACAGACAGCGCTACGCTGTCAGCAACCCAGTTGAATATACAGGCTCAGGCTTTGAGCAACATAGCGGGTGAGATAGTACAGACTGGCACAACAGACCTAGCTATCAACCTCAGAGGCGATCTGGACAATACACAAGGCCGCATCGCCACCAACAGCATCAACACAACTTTGAATGCTGGCACTATCCTGAATGGCTCAGGTCGAATTGAACATGCAGGAAACGGAAATCTTGTATTGAGTGCTCAAAATATCTCGGGCGTTGCCGGCTCAATTGCATCGGTTGGAAAGCTCTCCGCAACTGGACAAACCATTACACTTGATCAAGGCACAACCAGCGCTGATAACATCACTATCAACAGTAACACCCTCAGCAATCGCGGCGGCGCGATCATTCAAACTGGTACAGACGCTACCCACATACAGGCAAAACAACTGCTTGACAACACAGGCGGAGTTTTGGCGAGTAACGGCAACACCATATTGACGGTGGGCAACATCAATAACCAAGGCGGCACGGTCCAAGCGGCGATGCAAAGCGAGTTGACGGTCAACGCCACAGGAGCTGTCACCAATACTCAACTGAACAATCGGCAAGGCGCCCTGTATGCTGGCAGCAAGTTGGTTTTGCAGGCGCAAGCTCTTGACAACACCCAAGGTCGCATCACTGCTGGCAGTACAGTCGATGTTGTAGTGGCAGATGGCTTTGAGAACGTTCAAGGCGCTTTGGTAGCTACTCAGTCTGTAACAGTAAGTGCTGCCAGAGTTGTCAACACCCAAGGCGCCAGCCTGGTTGCGGTGCAAGGGCGCGTTGCGCTGACCACCAGCGCAGAGATCAACAACAGCGGCGGCACCGTGCAAGCCG
>JAAFIP010000021.1:0-26855 GCA_013297865.1 Polaromonas sp.
TCGTCCAATTTCCTTTCAAGGCTAATTGGACTCCGAATCGCGGCGTTGCTGTTTATTGGGGGCAGGTCAGGGGGGGTATTGGGGCTCGGTTTTGAACAGGCGCTGGCCCAGGGCGTTGTGCACATATTTTGTGGTGGGGCTGGAGTCGAGGGCGCCGGTGGTCATGGCGGCCAGGCGGCCTGCGGCGTCGAATTCGTAGCGGCGCAGGCCGTCGTTGATCAGGCTGCCGTTGGCAGAGTAGTTGCAAGCTCTGATCGCACGTCTGCGCATACGAGAAGGCGCATGGAGACGTGAAAGTGAGCGGGTTTTAAGCATCAAATCGGGCTGTAGGCCAATAGAATACCGCGGGAGAAGCTATTTATTTTGTAGCACATAGATCATACAAATCCTTTGATTAACCAACTTGCTCGCATCAACGCGCCTTCTAAGAACCACCATTGCCCAATCGATAGTCCGATTAATATAAATAACCCTGATCGCCAAGTAATGCCTGTATTAAATATTACCCAAGCAGCTGCTACTACACTGAGGACACCTAACAAGGCCAGGTAAAGTTGGTAGTCATCGCTAGCCCATGCAAATTGATAGACCAAAATTGTCAGCAGAGTCAATGCAACGAACGGTACCCAAGTTTTCAATAAATTTTGTAATATCATTTTGATCATAACTTTACTTAACTGAGTACCAACCGATTGCGCGATCTCTGTAATTACGGCTATCGCGTTCTGTTCCCGGACGAGGAGGTTGAGGCCATTTGCGTGGATCGTTAGGCAATATGCGCAACTCTTCGACCATGGTCTTATTGCAGGCAGCAAGACAAGAAGTATTGTTTCCACACTTGGCATAGCAAATATCATGTCGTTGGTAGCAGGCATCCGCGCTATCGGTCGGCGGCTTAGTGCCTGCGCCGGCATCTCCGCATGACTGCTGACCACCACTCCAACAGCGACCACCCCAATTGCCGTTCGTAGGCCCGTTTGGAAAGCGCCAAACTGTTTCATCAAGTCCGAAAAGATCAGTCGCTGCAAGCGGATTTGCACTGACATAGTTGTACTTATTCCATCCCCCTTGCAAGTCAATCGGATCAGCCTGCGTATACCTACCCGTTCTGCTGTCATAGCTCCTGAAATAGTTGTAATGCAGGTTGGACTCTTTGTCAAAGTACTGCCCCGGGTACCTAAGATTAAAGGTCACATCGGCAATGGTTGTCGATCCTGCATTCGGGGTGGTGCTCGGGTCTACATACCGATTCCTCCCCGTCGTAGGCTGTTCCTCCCCAAACGCGCTGTAGGCCCATTGCCAAGCGATCTTTTTGTCGCTTTGGGTGAGTCTCCTGGGGGTGTTGAGGTGGTCGGTGTGGACGGCGTAGTGGCGGCTGCCGTTGTAGAAGGCCACCGGCATGGGGCCTGCGGGGGTGGGCAAATAGACGTAGTGGGCCGCTCCGGTGCTGTTGGCGCCGCCTGAGCCTAGCTCGTACAGGAGGCTGCCGTCTTCATCGTAGTAGTACTGGTAGCCGAGCTTTTCTGCGGCGCTGGGGTTAGCCGCCCCTGTGTTGCCGCCCCATAGCTGGCTGAAGAAGGCGAGCAGGCTGGCCATGAACGTGGGGTCGTTCTCGTCACCGGCTGCGGGAGGGTATTGGGGCTCGGTTTTGAACAGCCTTTGTCCTAAAGCGTTGTGCACGTAGCGGGTGGTGGGGCTGGAGTCTAAGGCGCCGGTGGTCATGGCGGCCAGGCGGCCTGCGGCGTCAAATTCGTAGCGGCGCAGACCGTCGTTGATCAGGCTGCCGTTGGCGTCGTAGCCAAAGTTGACGCTGGAGCTGACGCCGGCGTTGCCGCCGACCTGCTGGGTTTGGCTCCAGCCTAGCAGCTGGTTACTGCTGGCACCGACGCTGTAGCTGCGGTTGGTGCTGCTGGCCGTTGCCCCGCTGCCGCTGGTGTGCAGGCTGGCGAGGCGGTTGCCGTTGGCGTCGTAGCTGAAGGTGGCGGTGTGGGCGGGCCAGGGGGCGGTGCTGGCGGCGCCCAGGCCTGCGGCGCGGGCGAAGCTGGTGATGCGGCCCAGGCTGTCGTAGCTGATGGTGTAGCTGGCGCTGGCGGTGGTCACCGCGGTGCTGGTGACCAGGGTGTTGCTGGGCTTGGCCAGCTGCTGGGTGAGGCTGGTGATGCGCCCTGCACTGTCGTAGCCAAAGCTGCCCAGCTCGGTGGCGATAACGCGCCCGGCGCTGTCGTAGGCGCGGGTGGCGGTCAGCACGGTGGTGGCGCTGGTGTCGGCAAACTCCCAGGCCCAGCTGGCGGGCTGGCCGAGGGGGGTGTATTGGATGTTGGTAATCAACGGGGTGGTGCCCCAGTTGATCTGGCTGATCTGGCCTGCGGCGCTGTAGAGGTAGCTGACCTTGGTGCCGTTGGGGTAGGTGATGCTGTCCATCTGGCCTGCGCCGTTGCCCTGCCCCGTGGCAGCGCTGGCGTAGCTGTAGCTGATGGACTTGGCGGTGCCGGTGGCAAAGGGGGCGAGCTGCTGGGTCTTTTTGATGACGCGGCCAAAGCCGTCGCGCTGGTAGCTGGTTTTGTCGGTGGTGTCCTGGATTTCGCTGAGGTAGCCTTTGCTGGCGTTGGCAAAGCCTGTGGCGTTGTAGGTGGTGCCGGCCAGGTCGTAGCGCAGCGTGGTGCTGCGGCCGTCTTGCTGGGTGATCTGGGTGGGGCGGCCCAGGGCGTCGCGGGTGATCAGGGTGGCCTGGCCCAGCGCGTCGGTGATGCGCCGGGGCAGGCCCAGGGCGTCGTATTCGGCGCTTTGGCTGCCTGCATCAAGGCTGCTGGTGGACAGCGCGTTGCCCAGGGCGTCGCGCGGGGTGGCGGTGGCTACGCCCTTGAAGTCGCTGGCGCTGGTCACGGCGTCTAGCGCGTTGTAGCTGAGGCTGGCGCTGGCGTTGGCGGCATTGGTGATCTGGGTGACCCGGCGCAGGCCGTCCAGGCCGTAGCTGGTGGTTTGCTGCTGGGCGTTGGCCTCGCTGGTGAGGCTGCCGTTGGCGTTGTAGCCGTAGCTCATTTGCTGGTTGTTGTTGACGGTGCCTGCGGCTGCGCCGATGGTCTCGGTGGCCACGCGGTTCAGCGCGTTGATGCTGCGGGCCAGCTGCCAGACCACCTGGCCTGCAGAGTTTTTGATCTGCTCGGTGGTGCGGTTGCCCATGCCGTCCAGCGTGTAGACGCCGGTGGCGCCCCGGTTGTCGGCCCAGCCCGTCAGGCGCTGGGCCGCGTCATAGCTGTAGGTGACCACATGGCCGCTGGGCAGGCGGGCGCTGGCCAGCTGGCCACTGGGGGTGTAGGCATACAGCGTGGAGAGCGTGCTGGTGCCCGCAGCCTGCACGCTGGACAGCAGGCGGCCCCGGGCATCATAGGTGTAGCTGGTGAGCAGGCCGTTGGGCGCGGTCATGCTGGTCACCCTGCCCGCAGCGCCGTCTGCGCCCGCATAGGCCATGCTGGTCACATGGCCCAGCGCGTTGCGGCTGGTCAGCATATTGCCCGCGCTGTCGTAGGTGTAGCTGGTGGTAGCGCCATTGGGCGCAGTGGCCAGCACCACCAGGCTTTGCGTGTTGTACTGCCAGCTGCTGGTGCGCACGACGTTGGGCGTAACGCTGGTGTCAGTGATGGTCTCGCTCAGCCGGTTGCCCAGGCCGTCATAGGTGTAGGCCGTCACCCGGCCCGTCTCGGTGATCAGCATGGGCAGACGGTAGCTGGGGTGCCATTGGGTTTGCACGGTTTGCGCCTCAGGGCGGCCTGCGGCCTTGACCACCTGGGTGGGCAGGCGGCGGGTGGTGTCCCAGGTGAATTGGGTGGTGAGGCCGAGGAAATCGGTTTCGGTGTCGATGAGGCCGAGGGGGGATTGGATGCGGCTGGCGGCGTCGCTGCGGCCGGTGGCGCTTGGCATATCAGATTCTGTAACTGCTAACTGATTGAAACTTGCACCGTAGCCATATCGTCTAAGCGTGCCCAATGGGTCTTGAACATACGCAGGATATTGAAGCGACCCGGTATACGAGACCACGTAACGCTCTACCCCTTCAGCCAACTCACTTAGAGTAGCCTGTCCGCTGTTGTTATACTTATATGTAGCGAAGCGAACACCATTTTCATCAATAATGCCCGACAGCGCTTGCTGGTAGTTTAAGTTTTCATATAGATAGCTTTTAGTAGTGTTATCGGGATATGTGACAGAAACCAGCCGATTCAATTGGTCGTAGGTATAGCTGATTGAGCGAGCAACCACACCAGCGATCGTAGGTAGCGTTACTTGACTAATACGGCCAGATACGTCGTATCCGATACTTAAGCTGCGACCAAACTGGTTGGTGACAGAAATGAGTTGCCCGTTCGCGTTATAGGCAAAGGTTTTTGTCCAGCCATTTTGCTGCTTTATGCTTTGCAACTTACCAGCTAAGTCAAATATCCACAAGCTATTGTCATCTTGTCGCTTATAGTGCAATTGCTGGTTGATTTGTGTAAACGTGTCTGCACTCTTTTGAGTTTGCCAGTTTATATCTGTTTCTTTTAGACTAAAGCGTCTGCCACTACCATCTGCAAATTGCACGGTCACATATTGGGTTGTGCCAACAGCTTCAGCTTTAATGCTTGCCCAATAGCCGTGTCGCCAAACCCCAAATTCAGGTGTGATTTCGTTAGAGCTGCGATAGTGCCTGGACCAACTTAGTGGATCAGGCATCTGGTCAGCGTAATCGGTTTGAACTTTAACTTTCTCGCCAGTAGCTGGAAGTATTGGATTAGGAGTTATCAAATCAGCTTGGCAGATATTGATTTCTTGCTTCAGTTTAGGAACGCAACTTTCAGCCTCAGATACAAAACTATCTATGCATTCGCATTGCCCGTATGCATTCATGCTGCTGTTTGGCGGACAAGTTACTTCTATGCCGAAAAAAGCTCCCTGATTGTTTTGATTTCGGACAATACACGCTAAATTTCCCTGCGCATCGTATCCCTTGGTAATTTGATGTCCATAAAAGCCACAGCCGCTGGGTATGTTATTGTTATAGCCAACAACATAACTGTCCATAACTATGGGGCCACATTCGGGTTGCGGTGTATCACACGCAAAAGAATTATTCGCTGACCCCATCAATGCAGAGCATATTCCATTAGGTGCATCACTTGACAAAACATCAATCTGTCCAGTGCATCTATTGAATGCCGATGATTTGTATGTTATTTTGGCAGGCACAAGTTCTAAAGCGGTAGCGTTTTGTATGCTGAATAACATTCCGATCAATAAAACCAAAATTATCCGTAGTGACCACTCGCGCAAATCTTTGATCAACGCTGATTTATTTCGATTTATAGAATATTGCATTGTTTTTCCTCACTAGTGAGATTAGTGTCCCAAACAAGTACGAAACGTGTCAAGCTGTGAACGGTTTTTTACACTTTCTGGACTACTCTTGGCGGGTACTCGATACGCACCCCGCACCACACTGTCGCAAGCGACACAGCAGTATTTGCATATGCTTTAGGCCACTAGCCCAATAGAATATCGCGGGAGCAGCTATAAATTTTGTAGTGATGATGTATCCCGTATTCTCAGCGCAAGCGTCTCCTGCGCGCATGTAATCGTCTTACTCACACTTGTTTGCGCGCTCTAAGCGACGCTGTTTGGTGCGTCGTGCACCTCAAACTGCCTACACGGCCAATTGCCCGCCCGCTAGCAATCAAGCAACCACTCGGCACAGGTCGCCTTCCGTCACCTTCACAAGCCCACGGGTTTCTACCAGTCATTTGTGTTCCATTTTTTTCATATCATCTGCATGTGAAAATTAATTTGCAAATTGGCACAGCTTTTGCTGCATCTGCAGATCTCACAGCGCAATGCACCGCACACCACCGAGGATTTTTATGACGCATTACTCATGGGCCCATGCGTGGGCACTGGCCGCACTCAGCACACTGGCAGCCTGCGGGGGCAGCAGCTCCAGCGACAGCCCACCCCCATCCAACCCGCCTGTGCTGGCCACGCCGCAGCAGGGCCAGCTGCTGGAGCCGGTGGCGGGGCTGGACTATGAGACGTCTTCGGGGCTCAAGGGCAGCACCGATGCGCAGGGCAACTACAGTTTTCGCCCGGGCGATACGGTCAGGTTTTCTGCGGGCAAGCTGACGCTGGGCGAGGCCCCGGCTGCCACGCCGCTGACCATGGCGGCGCTGGTGGGCAGCGGGGCCAACGCGGGCGACGCCCGGGTGTTGAACCTGATTCAGCTGCTGCAGACCCTGGATGAAGACAACAACCCGGCCAACGGCATCACCCTGTCGGACAGCACACGCAGCAAGCTGGCCGCCCTGCCCGCGCCTGTGAACGCGCAGGCCTTGAGCGATGCAGACCTGCAAAGCAGCGTGGTCAACGCCGTGTTTGGCACGGGCGTGCGCGTGCTGGCCAGCGAGGCGCAGGCCCTGGGCAGCGCCCTGGCGGTGGAGTCCAAGCTGTTGATCAGCGCCATGCCGGTGGTGACCAACTATGTCATTGGCGGTGGCATCAAAAGCTGCTCCAGCTTCAACGGCGACACCCAAAGCAGCAACTGCGGCGCAGACTGGAGCACCATCCTGGCCCAAGACAGCGCCTTTGCGGGCCTGACCAAGGCGCAGATCAGCTTTGACGGCACCTACGCCCGCCCTACGCTCACCTACACCATCAACCAGGCCAATATCGACAAGATCGTGGCCCTGCCCGCCACCATCGCGCGCAGCACCCAAAAGACCAGCCTGACCGCCGCACTCAACGCGCGCCTGGCTGACGCCACCAAGCCCAAGGACAACCTGAGCTTTGCAGACTTTGATGGCGGCAAGGCGGTGTTTGCCGACGGGGCTGATTTCTGGAACAACTCGGTACTGGCAGACTTCAACCTGATGATCACCACGCTGTGCGGCACGGCGGCGCCCGTCAACGGCACGCAGTGCACCCTGTCCACTGCCAACATCGACGCGCTGGACGCAGCCACTTTTGCCAGAGCCAGCGACAAGCCCAAAGTCAAGCTGATTTTGCAGAACCTGCAGGCCACGCTGGGTAGCGGCGCCATCTTTTACCGGCGCGACGCTGCGGGCCTGACCGCCACGCCCAACCTGCGCACCAACTTTCAGGCCGTCAAGCTGGCAGCCGACGGCACAGCGCCCGTGCTGGGCCTGAGCGATGGCCTTAACACGCTGGAGCTGGCCGCCCTGCGCGAGAGCTTTGTCAACCCGAATCTGCAGACCAGCCGCAAGATTGAGGCGCGCACTGTCGCCTTCCTCAGCAACGCAGATTCGCGTGACATCTACCAGAGCTTTGTGGCATCGGCCCGCACGCTCAATGGCGGCAGCACGCCCACCATTGGCGTGCTCACCTCGGCCAGCGAAAACCCCTGGGCCGACCGCGACATCAACGTCACCGCGCTGCAGTCAGCCGGCGCACGCGTGGTCTATATCCCTATGGAGGGCGGCATGCGCAAGGCGCTGGACGAGAACAACAGCTGCCTAAACGCCAGCATCTACTACAGCAACTATGGCAACAGCAACTCGCTGAGCACCAACTTCCACATGGACCAGGTCTTGCCTGACGTCGGCAGCAGCCGCAGCAGCCTGTGTGCCAACAACGGCGCTGCATTGAACAGCACCCTGGCTGGCCTGAACGGCATATTCTTTGCCGGGGGCGACCAGGCGCGTCACCTGGAGACCTTTGTCAGCAAGGACACCAATGGCAGCTACACCGTGCTCAGCCCGCAGCTGACGGCGCTGAAAACCCGCTTTGATGCAGGCCAATTGGTCGTAGCAGGCACCAGCGCAGGCGCAGCGGCGCAGGCTGGTGGCTTGTGGAAAAACACCACCAAGGTGCCGATGCTGGGCAGCGGCTATTCGTGGGATGTGCTCAACGCGGGCTATGCTGTGGGCACAGGCCCCACGGCCAACGAATCGACCGCTGGCGCGCTGTATCCCGAAGGCGGTCTGGGCTTTTTTAAATACGGCATTTTGGACCAGCACTTTTCGCAGCGCACCCGCGAGGGCCGCCTGGTGCGTGCCACCAAGGAAAAAGGCCTGGACTACGGCTTTGGCGTGGACGAAAACACCACCCTGGTGGTGGGCAAGCCAGACGCCGCTGGCAAAACCAGCATGACGGTGCTGGGCGCAGGCGGCGTGTTCATTGCCGATGTGCGCGCCGCTACTGCCAGCGGAGTGGGCACCACGCAGTACAGTATCAGCGGCGTAGTCACCCACTACATCAGCGCGGGCGACAAGATCGAGATCAGCGCTGCGGGCGAGCTGAGCGTGGTGTTGGGCAGCAGCAAGCCGGTGGTGGCGCTGAACACCGCCAGCGCGGTGGTGACGGCCACCAAAGTGCAGGAGTATGGCAGCAGCAACTACCTCAAGATGGTGCAAACCATGGCCAGCAACGGTGCCGCCAAAGCCTATGGCACCACCGAGGGCACCGCAGGCCAGAGCCCGTTTTTCAGCGTGACGCTGAGCCGTAGTGGCGGTGGCAACGCCAGCACAGTGTTTCGTGTGCAGGGCGCTCGCCTGTCCTACACGAATGTGCTGGCCAGCTTTGCGCCCTGCCCGGGCAATGTCTGTACTGCGCCTGCCAACTAGGGGCCAAGCCCAGGCCTCAGTGCTTTGAGGCCTGAGGCCTAGCGCCCGCGCCGCTTGCCTTTCCCTTTGGCAGCGGCTTTTTTTACGGCTGCGCGCAGGGCCTGGATGGGCGAGGCGGGCGCGCGGGCCAGTGCCTTGCTGGGCGACTTGTTGCCTGCAGGTTTGCCAGCGGACTTGCTGGCCGCCTTGCGTGAGGCGGGCGCATGGCTTTTACGCTCGAAGCTGCTGTCAAAGCCCGATTCAAACTCGACGCCGCGCTCGCGGGTGTGGCCGCCTGCGGGCTTGTCGCGCTTGCGGGTGGGCCTGCCGGTGGCGCTCTCATCTGCGTCCAGGCGGGCAATGCCACCCGAGGGCAGGCGCACGGCCTCGCCATCGCGCACCAGGCGAAAATCGATCTTGCGGCCATCCAGGTCAACCCGGCTGACCTGCACATTCACCCGCGTGCCAATGGCATAGCGGATGCCGGTGCGCTCGCCGCGCAGCTCGCAGCGGATTTCGTCGAACTTGAAATATTCGCCGCCCAGCTCGGTGATATGCACCAGGCCTTCGACATACATCGCGTCCAATGTGACAAACAGGCCAAAGCTGGTGGCCGAGCTGACGGTGCCTGCATATTCCTCGCCCAGATGCTCGCGCATGTATTTGCACTTGAGCCAGGCCTCGACATCTTTGCTGGCCTCGTCGGCACGGCGCTCGTTGGCGCTGCAGTGGATGCCTGCGGCCTCCCAGCCGATTTGCTCGGGGCTGGATTTTTTGGGTTTGGCGGCGGTGGCTGAGGCTGTCTTGGCGTTGGTGGCGGCACGGGCGGCCAGGCGCTTTTTAAGCTTGTCTTGCGCCTCGCCAGGCAGCGGCAGTGCAGGCAGGGTGTATTTGGTTTTACCCAAAATCGCCTTGATCACGCGGTGCACCAGCAGGTCGGGGTAGCGGCGGATGGGGCTGGTGAAATGGGTATAGGCCTCAAACGCCAAGCCAAAATGGCCGCTGTTGACAGGGGTGTAGATAGCCTGGCTCATTGAGCGCAGCAGCATGGTGTGGATCTGCTGCGCGTCAGGCCGGTCTTTGGTGGCCTCGGCAATCGCCTGAAACTCTGCGGGAGCCGGGTCTTCGCTGAGCGTCATGTTCAGGCCCAGGGTCTTGAGGTACTGGCGCAGGGTTTCTTTTTTCTCGGGCGTGGGGCCTTCGTGCACGCGGTACAGACCCAGATGCTTGTTGCGCTGGATAAAGTCGGCGCTGCAGACGTTGGCAGCCAGCATGGCCTCTTCGATCAGTTTGTGCGCATCGTTGCGGGTGCGGGGGATGATTTTTTCGATGCGGCCGTTGTCGTCACAGACGATCTGGGTTTCGGTGGTTTCAAAATCCACCGCGCCACGCACATGGCGCTCCTGCAGCAGGGCGCGGTAGACGTCGTGCAGGTTGAGCAGATCCTGCACGCGGTCTTTGCGCTTGGCGGCCTCGGGGCCGCGGGTGTTGGCCAGGATGGCGGCCACTTCGGTGTAGGTAAAGCGCGCATGGCTGAACATCACCGCAGGGTAAAACTGGTAGGCCGTGACCTCGCCTTTGGCGTTCACGGTCATGTCGCAGACCATGCACATGCGCTCGACTTCGGGCTTGAGCGAGCACAGGCCGTTGCTCAGCTTTTCGGGCAGCATGGGAATGACACGGCGCGGAAAGTAGACGCTGGTGGCGCGTTCATAGGCGTCAATGTCGATGGCGCTGCCGTTTTTGACATAGTGCGACACATCGGCAATGGCGACCAGCAAGCGCCAGCCATTTTCAGCATTTTTTCCGCGGCCCACCTTGATAGGCTCGCAGTACACCGCGTCGTCAAAGTCGCGAGCGTCTTCGCCGTCGATGGTCACCAGGGCCACATCGGTCAGGTCGACACGGGCTTTTTTGTCGGCCGGGCGCACATGGTCTGGCAGCAGCCGGGCCTCCTGCAGGCAGGCCTCGCTGAACTCGTGCGGCACGCTGTATTTGCGCACTGCAATCTCGATCTCCATGCCAGGGTCGTCCACTTCGCCCAGCACCTCCTTGACGCGGCCTACGGGCTGGCCATACAGCGAGGGCGGCTCGGTAAGCTGCACCACCACCACCTGGCCCACTTTGGCGTTGCCGGTACCGGTTTTGGGGACCAATACGTCTTGGCCGTAGCGTCTGTCCTCAGGCGCCACCAGCCATACGCCAGACTCCTGCAGCAGGCGGCCAATGATGGGCTGGGGCGGGCGCTCGATGATTTCGGTGACGCGGCCCTCGGGGCGGCCCTTGCGGTCGTAGCGCACGATACGGGCCTTGACGCGGTCACGGTGCAGCACCGCGCGCATCTCGTTGGGGGGCAAATACAGGTCGGCTCCGCCGTCATCGCGCTGCACGAATCCGTGCCCGTCGCGGTGACCCAATGCGATTCCTTCAATTTCTTCTAGCTCTCGGCCAGGGGATGGGGTAGTTTTGATATAAAATCCTAAGTTCTCTGAAATTCGAAACTGTTTGAGACTGTATTTACAGACTTCAAACAGCGGGCCCAGGTGGCGGAATTGGTAGACGCACTAGTTTCAGGTACTAGCGAGTAACATCGTGGGGGTTCGAGTCCCTTCCTGGGCACCAATGATTTATGTTTTACAGCAATCATGGCAGGTATACAACGGTCAAACGACTTGGATGTATTGTCTGTCATGGGTATCACGCTGAAAAGCATACCTGAAAAATGCAGTGAAAGCTGCTGTGTAGCAAGCCGTTTGATGAAAATCAAGCGGCTTTTTACTTTGCCAAGAGGGCATTTTACAGGTCTTTTCAGGCTGCAGCCCAATGGAATATCGCGGGAGCAGCTATCAAATAGGTAGCGCAACCAGATCGTGGCCTTCAGTGCCCACAATGCGCGCCTTGGTAAATTCACCCACTTTGAGCTGTTTGCTGATCTTCTCGGGCGGCAGCAGTTTGACCACGCCGTCGATCTCGGGCGCATCGGCATAGCTGCGGCCTGTGCCGCCTTTTTTGCCCATGGCGGGCGCGCTGTCCACCAGCACCTGCATGGTGGCACCGATGCGCTGGCGCAGCTTGGCAGCGGACACTTCCTCGGCCACGGCCATGAAGCGGGCGCGGCGCTCTTCGCGCAGCTCCACGGGCAGCATTCCGGGGATGTCGTTGGCCGTAGCGCCTTTGACCGGGCTGTAAGCAAAGCAGCCTGCACGGTCAATGCGCGCCTCGCGCATGAAATCCAGCAAGTGGCTGAATTCTTCTTCAGTCTCGCCCGGAAAGCCCGCGATGAAGGTGCTGCGAATGACGATCTCGGGGCAGGCCTCGCGCCAGCGGGCGATGCGGTCAAGGTTTTTCTCGCCGCTGGCGGGGCGCTTCATGCGCTTTAAAACGTCGGGGTGGCTGTGCTGGAAGGGCACGTCAAGGTAAGGCAGCGCCCTGCCCGCCGCCATCAGCGGGATGACCTCGTCCACGCTGGGGTACGGGTACACATAGTGCAGGCGCACCCACGCGCCAAAGGGCTCGGCCAGCTTGCCCAGCTCGTCCACCAGCTCAAGCATGCGTGTTTTGACCGGGCGGCCGTCAAAAAAGCCGGTGCGGTATTTGGTGTCTACGCCGTAGGCCGAGGTGTCCTGGCTGACCACCAGCAGCTCCTTGACGCCGCCTTCAAACAGGGCCTTGGCCTCCTTGAGCACATCGCCAATCGGGCGGCTGACCAGGTCGCCGCGCATGCTGGGGATGATGCAGAAAGTGCAGCGGTGGTTGCAGCCTTCACTGATTTTTAAATACGCGTAATGCTTGGGTGTGAGCTTGATTCCGTAGGCAGGCACCAGGTCCACAAACGGGTCGTGTGGCTTGGGCAGGTGCAGGTGCACGGCGTCCATCACCTCTTGCGTGGCATGGGGGCCGGTGACAGCCAGCACGCTGGGGTGCATTTTGCGCACCAGGTTCTCGTCGGTCTTGCCGCCGCTGGTGTCAGCCCCGCCATCCACCGTTTTAGCGCCCAGGCAGCCGGTGACAATGACTTTGCCGTTGACGGCGAGCGCCTCGCCAATGGTGTCCAGGCTTTCTTTGACCGCGTCGTCGATGAAGCCGCAGGTGTTGACGATGACCAGGTCTGCGCCCTCAAAGGTCTTGGACGTTTGGTAGCCCTCAGCGCTCAGTTGCGTGAGGATCAGCTCCGAGTCGGTCAGCGCCTTGGGGCAGCCCAGGCTGACGAAACCGACTTTGGGGATGGAAGATGGGGAGGTAGGGGACAAAACAGCGCTCATGGCTGTATTGTCTCAGACTACGCAGGCTGGCTGTAGGTATTGCGGACTACTTCTTGCGGCAGTCAAAAGCGCCTTGGTCGAGTACCGCGTCGTTAATGTCGATAAAGCGCCACGCTGCCTTGCCGCTGTCCAGCGTCAGGCGCATGACGCCATAGGTCTCAATCTGCTTTTCGCTGCCTGCGCGTACACCTGCAAAGCCATAAATGTCAGCACCGCCCGTTCCCACGACAAATGAGCGTATGCCACCGCCGGCTACGATAGCGCCGGTAGAAGTCATGGGTGCAAAGCGCTCATAATGGTGCTCATGGCTTTGCAGCACCACATCGGCCTTGGCGACATCCAGCATATCCCACAGCTCGGCCATGTTGACGTTGTCGCCACCCTTGGCAGAGGTAAACCGGGTGTGGTGCCATGCCGCTGCGATGCAGGGTTTGGCGGTGGCGAGTTCTTTTTTCAGCCACTGGCCCTGGGGTGATGCTGCTGCAGCATCGATATTGCTGTTGAGTGTAAATACCGTCCAGCCGTTCTGGTCAATACGGTAGTAGCCACTGCGGTCAGGCCCAGCATTGGCTGGAGAGGCTTTGGGGCCAAAGTAGTCGTAATAGTTGTTCTGTCCAATTTCCTGGTAGTCGTGGTTGCCAGGAATGGCGAAGGTCTTGTCAATAAATCGCCCCCATGTCGGCCGATAGCACGTGGTAAGCCCGCCTGTAAAGTACGCGTTGTCGCCCAAGGTGAGCACGTTGGAATTGCTGCCCACGCTGGCCAGCTGGCGCTCAATGAGCTGCGCAGTCCTCTGCGCGTTGGAATCACCTGAGGAGCGCAGTGGGTTGCACTGCGCAATATCGCCCGCAGTCAGAACCTCCCAAGAGGTCGTTGGATTGGCCTGTACCTGCGTGGGTGTGGTGCTGCCACCGCCACCACAGGCCCACATGCCTGCACCCACCAGCAGCGCTGTGAGGCTATAACCCAGCACGCGCACTGCGCCAGAGCGAAAACCTGTGTCCATTGGACGATCCTCCCTATCCATCACTACCGTTTGATACCGAATGCTGCAAACATCTGCTCGGTCTGTTTCTGCATCTGCTCCTGCATCTGCGCAAACATGGTTTGCGACTGCTCGACATAGGCGCCCATCACAGCGGGCATGGCAGGCACACCGGGCACTGCACTGGCCAGACCGGGGGCAAAAGCTTTGGCCTGTTCGGCCATTTTGGTCTGCATGTCCGTGAAAGCCTGCACATTTTTTTCCAGGTAGCTGCCCATGAAGCCCTGCATGGAGTGTCCGTAGAAGCGGATGATGTTGGCAAGCGCAGCCTCGCTGAACATGGGCACGCCGCCCTGCTCTTCTTCGAGGATGATCTGCAGCAGGATGCTGCGCGTGAGCTCTTCATTGGTCTTGGCGTCGCGCACCACAAAGGGCTGGCCTTGCAGCACCAGCTGTTTGACCTCGGCCAGGGTGATGTAGGCGGAGCTGTTGGTGTCGTACAGGCGTCGGTTGGGGTATTTTTTGATGACACGGGCGCCTTTGCCCTTGCTGGTGTGCGCGCTGCTTTTATCGCTGTGTGTGCTTTTGGTCTGCAAAACGGTTCTCCTGGCCACCCGCTATGGGGCTTGTAATCGGGTACGCTGATTTATGACGCACTGCAGCACATTCTAGGCACTTTCAGCCCTTTTACCAGCCGCGCAAGCCTCTAGGTTTACCCTAAACGCCAAGCGTAAACTAAGCGTGTACGAATGTGATGAATATTTACACCTGCAAGCCCTGTGGCTGCTGCGAACGCATGGGAAGTGGTGAGAAAAACTGCCCATAAAAAAAGCGCCACGAGGGCGCTTTGGGAGTTTGGTAGGCGGTACAAGGGTCGAACTTGTGACACCCTGCACGTCAAGCAGGTGCTCTACCACTGAGCTAACCGCCTAAGTTAACTGAATTTTACCACAAGCGCACGCCGATACAGCCCGCGAAAGACCTACAGTGCCCTTCCAACAGGGCCATATCAAGGGGTTTTAGCCCTACAGACCAATAGAATATCGCGGGGGCAGCTATTAAATATGTAGCAATCTGAATGCACTCAGGGCAAAAAAACCTCACATGCAACACCCGCGTATACACATCTCAAGGCTAGAACTGCACCCCTTTGGTCAGCGCCCCATCGACCACCAGGTTGGTGCCGGTAATGAAACTGGCGGCCGGGCTGGTCAAAAAGGCCGCGGCGTTGGCCATCTCTTGCGGCGTGCCCATACGACCAGTGGGGTTCATGGCCAGGGCCTGCTTGTACAGCGCAGGGTTGCCGTGTTCAATCTGGTTCCACACCCCGCCCGCAAAGTAGGTGTTACCAGGCGATACGGTGTTAGCACGGATGTTTTTGCCGGCCAGGTGGTAGGCCAGGCCTTGGGTATAGTGGATGATGGCGGCCTTGAATGCGCCATAGGGGCCGGCAGCAAAGTCGATCTCGCGGCCCGACACGCTGGAGATGGTGACGATAGAGGCTTTGCTGCTTTTCTCCAGGTAGGGCATGGCGGCGTTGACCAGGCGCACTGTTCCCATCATGTCCACATTGAAGCCGCTTTGCCAGCCTGCCTCGTCGTTGGCAATGGCCAGCGCGCTGACGTTGGCCACCGCAATGTCGATACCGCCCAGTGCCTTGGCGGCATCGTCCACCCAGGCGGCCAGGCTCTTGGCATCGCCTACGTCAGCCACGCGGGCAAATACCGTCACGCCGTATTTTGCGAAGTCGGCAGCCGTTTGTTTCACCTCATCGGCGTTGCGGGCGCACAGCGCGATGTGGGCGCCCTCTGCTGCTAGCGTTTGCGCTATCGCGCGGCCAATGCCTTTGGTGCCGCCGGTGACGACGGCTTTGAGTCCTTTGAGTCCGAGATCCATGGTTGCTCCTTTGGTTGTGATGAAAGTCTTCTGGAAAAACTGGCGACCTGTGGCTGGGCGCGCTCTAGCCGGGCACCAGATATTTTTTACTGATGCCCGCGCCCACGGTGTATTTGGGATCGACAAAATTGCCCAGCCGCACCACACCACATTGGCTGAGCATCATGTAGGCGTCCCAGCGGTCGTAGCCGTATTCAGCCTCCATCCACAAAATCAATTCTTTGTAGGCGATGCGCGCTGCGTCTTCCAGCGGGCGGGCGCTGCCAATGGCCATGATGACGGCCTCGTTTTCCAGGCGCGGCCACTCCAGTTGCCAGCCCTTGATCAAGTCCACCTGGATGGTGGTGGTGCTGGAGAATTCCACCGCCGTGCCGCACACCTCGCCATCGCCCTGGCAAGCATGTGCGTCACCAATGAAGAGCCGCCCTCCCGGGCTGCGCACCGGCAGGTAGGTGATGCTGCCGGGGCCCATGTCGGGCAGGTCCATATTGCCACCGTGCGCGTCGGGCGTGAGGGTGTTGATGGAGTCAATCTCGGGCGAGCAACTGAGCGTGCCGATGTGCGGCTTGTAGGGCAAGGTCACCCGGCGGCTCCAGTACACACCGTTTTCGTCCACATCCACTTTGCGCACGATCTCTGGCAAAGAATCGGCCAGCATGGCGGTCAGCGCCGTACCGCTGAGCGCGCCAAACTGCGGGATCATCGCGCAGGTGCCGCGCGGGTTGGGGCCGCGTGGTGCCATCGACTCTATGTACACCGCCAGCACATCGCCCTTGACAGCGCCTTCCACCATGATGGGGCCGTTTTGCGGGTTGACAAAGGGCATGCTCAGCACGCGCGATGGCAGGTCTTGCTCGGTTTTGACCGCGCCCTCAAACGCATCGCGCGTCTCCACCACCACCCGGTCGCCGGGCCGCACGGTGAGCACCGGGTCGGTGTAGGGGCCGATGGTGTAGTGGTATTTGCCCTGCCGGGCTTCGGTGAGGGAATGGGTCTGCGGGCTGCGGCCTTGGGCCACACCGCGCTGGCGCATGATGGAGTGGTTTAACCATGTCATAAGCGTCTCTCTTTCTGTTTTTATCGGGGAATTCTTGAGTGTCTGTACTTAGCTGTGCACTCCGGTGTACTGGCTCATTACGCTCAGGTCACTCAGGTGCTTACGCGGAATCTCGTCGCCCACCTGGCCGCGTTTGATGACCAGCACGCGCTGCGACACAGCGGCGATAAATTCCAGGTTCTGCTCCACCAATACGATGGTCAGTTGCATGCGCTCACGCAGAGAGGCCAGTGTGTCGGCAATCTCTTCAATGATCGAGGGCTGAATGCCCTCGGTAGGTTCGTCCAGCAGCAGCAATGTGGGCCGTCCCACCAGCGCGCGCGCCAGCGCCAGCAACTGCTGCTCGCCACCCGAGAGCGAGCCACCCAAGCGGCCCAGCAGCGGCTTGAGGCGTGGAAAATCTTCCAGCAAAGCCTCAATGGGCTGCAGGGATGTTGCGCCCGTTTTGACCAAACCCATGCGCAGGTTGTCCATGGCCGTCAGCGTGGGAAAAATTTCGCGGCCTTGCGGCACATAGGCCATGCCCAGCTTGGCGCGTACATGCGGCGCATAGCGCGTGATATCGACCTCGTTCAAATGCACCGTGCCTGCATGGGCGCGCAAAGCGCCGATCAAAGTGCGCAGCAGCGTGGTTTTGCCCATGCCGTTGTGGCCCAGTATGCCGACCGACTCGCCGCTGGCAATCGTCAAAGAGATGTCATGCAGCACCGGAATCAAACCATAACTTGCGTGCAGACCAGAGACTTTCAGCATGGAAGGCTCCCGTCTCAGTGCGGCTTCTTGCCAAGGTAGATCTGTTGCACCAAAGGGTCGCGCATGATGCGGTCAGGCGTGTCCTCCTTGATCACCGCGCCTTGGTGCAGTACCGTCACGGTTTTGGCAATCATACGGATGAAATTCATGTCGTGCTCCACCACCACCAGGGCATGCTGGCGGTTGATCTCCAAAATCAGCTCTGCCGTGCGCGCCACCTCGCCATCGCTCATGCCAGCGGCTGGTTCGTCCAGCAAAATCAGCAGGGGGTCGGCTGCGATCACCACGCCAATTTCAGCCCACTGGCGCAGGCCATGGGACAGCAGGCCCGCCAGCGCGTCCCGGTAGGACAGCATCCCCACGCGCTCTAGCGTCTCGTGCGTAACCTGCTCGGCCTTCTGCTTTCTGTTGACGCGCCGCGCTGATAGCCAAACGTTTTCCCACACACTCAGGCCGTTGAACAAGCTGGGAACTTGGGTTTTGATGCCAATACCCAAGCGCCCAGGTTCGTGGGGCTGCATCCTGGAGATGTCCTTGCCGCGAAACAGAATCTGCCCAGACGTGGGCTTGACCTGTCCTGTCAGCAGCTTGAAAAATGTGCTCTTGCCGGCCCCGTTGGGGCCGATTACGCAGCGCAATTCGCCTTCGGCCAGGCTGAAGTTGATGTCGCGCGTGGCGTGCACGCCGCCAAAGCGGACATTGAGATTGCGGGTTTCCAGCAGCGCGGTCATATGGCCTGCTCGCCGGCTTTCATCGGGCTGGGATCGGCCTTGGGCGCTACTTCTTGTCGCGCCTGCGCAGCCCTGCCACGCAGGCGGCGCAGTGCCCAGTCGCCCAAGGTCAACACGCCAGGGACGATGCCGCGTGGCACCAGCAAGACAAAACCCACCAAAATGGCCCCCAACACGAGGTTGGAGTTGAAGGTTTGCTGCGTGCCGATCTGGGTGCTGAGCCACTGAATTGCCACGCAGCCCACAATCGGCCCCACCAAAGTACCCAGGCCACCGACGATGACCCAGATAATGATTTGCGCAGACTGCGCCAAGCCAAAGATGGTGGGACTGGTGAATGCGCCCCAGTTGGCAAACAGACAGCCAGCCAGCCCTGCGATAGCGCCCCCCAATGTGAAACAAAACAGCTTGTACGCGCGGGCGTCATAGCCCAGCAGCAGGACGCGCTGCTCGTTTTCTTTGGCGGCAACCATCACCCGCCCGATTTTGGAGCTGATCAATACCCTTAGGCCCAAGTACACCAGCAGCAGGCAAACGAAGGTGACGTAAAACAGATCCTTCGGGCTGAGCACATTGTCCGTTTGTCCAGGCACATTCAGCGTGGGGATGGCAGGGATACCGTTGAAGCCGCCCAGTGGAGCGGTGCCAATTTTCCATTCCGGGCCCGCAGTGGAGTTGACCAAGTTGAACAGAATCAAGGTCACCGTCAGCGTGATGACGCCCATGTAGACGTCGGACAAACGGCCATAGAAAATCACATAACCCAGGATGGCCGCAAACAGGGCGGGCACCACGATAGAGAGCAAAAATGGCACCGTGCTGTCGCCCATATTGATCACGGCGATGGCATAGGTGTACGATCCCAAGCCAAAAAATGCCGCCTGGCCAAAACACAAAATACCGCCATAACCCCAGATGAAGCCCAGGCTCACCCCCAGGATCGACATGACGGCATAAATCGTCACCTGCAGCAGGGTGTAATCGTCGATCACCATCGGCAGACCCACCAACAGCAGCACACCTACGACCAAGGTCAGCGCAGCGCTCTTCCAGGATGCCGCAAAGGCGTTCATAAAGACCCTTTGAAGAACCGCCCGGTGATGCCTTGTGGCAACAGGCGCAGCATGACAATGGCGGCCAGCAGCAGCGCAACTTCACCAAACACTGGAGTGGTGATGAACGTAGCCAGCTGATTGATCGCGCCAAACAGCGAGGACGCCCCCACCAAGCCCGCAAGAATGGCCGGGCCGCCGCCGATGACCGTGATGAAGGCTTTGGCCACAAAGGCTGCACCCATGGTAGGCACCACGCCGGTCAAAGGTGCCAAGAGTGCCCCGGCCAAGCCCGATAGCGCAGCACCCACGGCAAAGGTGACCGAGTAGACATAGCTCGGGCTGATGCCCAAGGCGTTGGCCATTTCGGGGTTTTGCATGGTGCCGCGCGCGATCAAACCCCACTGCGTGCGCACCAGCACCCAGCGGATGACCAGCGCCAGCACACAGGCCACTGCGATGATGACCAGGGTATAGCCGCTGACCGAATAGCCGCCAATCATGAAATTGCCCAGCGGCGCTGACACGCCCGCCGTAGTGTTGCCCGCAATCGATGTGACTATTCCCACCAATAGCAAAGACAGGCCCCAGGTGGCCAGCATGGTGTCCACCATGCGGCCATAGAGCCTGCGGATGACCAGGCGCTCCAGCACCACACCCACGAGTCCCACCGCGATCGGCGCAATCAGGAATATGGCAACCCACAGATTTACGCCCAGCTTAATGGCCGCGATGGTGGCGTAGGCCCCCAGCATCATGAACTCGCCATGCGCCAGGTTGATGACCTTCATCATGCCAAAAATCACCGCCAAGCCGGCCGAGATGATGACCAAACTGGCCACGGCGTACAGCACCTGCACCACGATGATGATGGCAAGATCCATGGTGCCTGTGCTGGCGCTTTGGGTTCAAGAGATTGAAACTACACCTTGATCACATACTGCTGGTTGTCTTTGGGGTTCTTCAGCAGATTGCATACTGCGCTGGTATCGGTAGGCTTTTCCTGCGGGAAGGTCTGCAGAATATTGAGCTTCTTGCTCTTTACTTCGGCCACACTCACATTCAGGATGCAATGGTGAGTTGCCGGGTCAATCGTCACCTTACCGCTGGGCGCGTCAATGCTGATACCCGACTCCAGCGCGGTGGTGACCTTGGCGATGTCCACCGACCCCGCTTTCTTGACACCTTCAGCCCACAGCTTGAAGCCCTGGTAGGTGCCCATCGCCAGCTCGGTGATGTTGGGATAGTCCTTGCCAAACCGCTTGTGAAAGCGCTCTTTGAAAGCTTTGTTGACGGGGTTATCGATGTTCTCAAAATAGTTATAGGACAGCAAAAAGCCGTCTGCCTCTTCAGGCGACAGCACGATGTGCTCATTGCCTACGGCAAAGGTCGTTGATGCCAGTGGAATTTTCTTGGTCAACCCTGCTGCGGCCCACTGACGGTAGAACGAGATATGCGCGCCGCCGACCAGGGCAGAAACCACCATGTCGGGCTTGGCGGCTTCAATCTTGGAGATGGTGGGGCCAAAATTAGTGACGTCCAGCGGGAAGAAATCTATCGAGGCCACAGTACCGCCGTTTTCCAGCGCGTATTTTTTGACCCACTGCGAGGTGATCTGGCCGTAGTTGTAGTCGGCTGCAAGGACATACATCTTCTTGCCCCATTTTTTCATGGCGTAGGGAACCAGCTTGTTGACGGTCTGGGCAGGCGTCACCCCGGTGCTGAAGGTGCCGCGGTCGCACACACCGCCTTCATATTGCGTGTTGTAGAAGTACAGGGTTTTGTTGCGGTTGAGCACCGGACGAATCACCTCGCGCGATGCGGAGGTGATGCCGCCATGCACCACGGCCACTTTGTCTTTCAGCGCAGCCTGCTGGGCAAACTGGGCATACATCTGCATATTGGACTGCGGGTCGTAGCTGACCAGTTTGAGCTTGCGGCCTATCAGCCCGCCTGCTGCGTTTTGTTCTTCTATCGCCAGGGTCAGGGCGTCCAGCATCGGTTTGCCATAGATGTCCAGGCCGCCCGACAGATCGTGGATGCTGCCTACGCCAATGTCATCGGCCGCCAGAGCTGCCAAAGGCGACAGCAGTGCGGCCGAGCCGGTCACACAGGCGCTGGAAGATTGGATGAATGTACGACGGTCCATGGTATCGATTCCTTAGGGTGTGACGGCATGTGCCGTGCAGAGGTTGATAAAAAGCAAGAGGCAATCAGATGGATTTCCAGTCGCCTGCCTGCTCAAAGGCATAAGCGGCGCGGTAAATGCTGGCCTCGTCATACGACTTGGCCACCAGCATCATTCCAACGGGCAAACCGTCCACCATGCCGCAGGGCAGGCTCATGGCGGGATGGCCAGTGATGTCGAACGGGCAGGTGTTGGGCAGCATCTCAAAAGCGCGCGCGACTACCTCTTCGATAGACGCACCCGGTTTGGGCAGCGGCGTAGCAGTCATGGGCAAGGTGGGCATGAGCAGCAGGTCATAGTCTGCGAAGGTGGCGTCGTACGCTGCGGTCAGCTGGCGGCTTAAGTTTTGCGCTTTGGCGTAGTAGTGGCCACGGTAGTGCTTGATGAAATATTCGCCCAGCACCATGGTGAGCTTGAGGGTTTCGGACAGCTCATCGGCGCGCTGCTTCCAGCCTGCGTGGTAGTCGACCATGCTGGTCACGTACATGCCTTTCCAGTTAAAGCCGTGGCCGTTGTCCTTCATCATCTGCTGGGTAGCGCCCTCTGCTGCAATCGGCAGCCAAATAGCCGGGCCGGCGCTGTGCATGGGCACTGACACTTCAGACACTGCCGCACCCAGCTTGGTAAATACTTTGGCAGCCTTGCGCACTTTGGCGTCCACTGCGGCTTGCGACTGCGGCCAGCCAAAGCCTTCTTTCACGATGCCGATCTTCATGCCCTTGACACCGCCCTGCATCAGCTTGGCGTAGGGCTTGGAGGTCTGGCCCGCGTACTGGCGCGGGTCCAGCCCGTCGGGGCCAGCCAGTACCTCCAGCATCAGGGCGTTGTCTGTCACTGTGGCCGTCATGGGGCCGGTATGGTCGATGGTCAGCTCAATGGGCATCACCCCTGTGTAGGGCACCAGACCATGGGTGGCCTTCATGCCGTAGATGCCGCAATACGAGGCGGGCATGCGGATCGAACCACCCTGGTCGCCGCCAATGGCCAAGTCCACCTCACCGGCAGCTACCAGAGCGGCGCTGCCTGAGGACGAGCCACCCGCAGAGTAGCCCATGCGGTGCGGGTTATGCACCGGGCCTGAGGCGCTGGTGTGGGAGCCGCCTGAGAAGCAAAAATACTCGCACACTGCTTTGCCAACGACCGTGGCCCCTGCGTCCAGCAGGCGGGTGACGATGGTGGCGTCTACATTGGGCACATAGCCCTCCAGGGTGGAGGCACCATTCATCATCGGCACACCGGCCAGGCACACATTGTCTTTGAGCACTACGGTCTTGCCCGCCAGCTTGCCTTTGGCCGCGCCCTTGATGGTGGTTTTGACGTACCACGCGCCGTATTTGTTTTCTGCCCCGGTGGGGCGGTAGCCCGGCGTGCGCGGGTAGGTGACGGCAGGCAAATAGTCAGGCATGGCATCTACCGCGTCGTAAGCATCAAAGTTGGCTTGCAACAGCATGTTGTAGGTGCTGGCCTGCTCGGGGGACAGATGGATGCCCAGGCTGAGTGCCACGTCTTGCAGTTGGTCTAATGTGGGACGTTTGACGGCCATAGTTGACTCCAAAAATGGTGATGTCCAGCAAGGACAATACAGTTCACCTGCTTGCCCTTGCGCCCAGGCTGCTCGGGTCAAGTCGCCGGTGTCACGCGACCTGCCTAGCTGCACTGGTTGATTCAACTTTAGAGGAGTTTATTTTCCAAGTCAAGCATTTTATTTGCTTTGGAAAATAAATGCGCGGTTTTTGAAAACCTTAAAACCGCGTGATCACACGAAACACATTGCCCTCTGCGCGGGCCAGATAGATCGGCGTGTGGTTGACGCCATCCCCAGCATAGGCACCCTGACGCGCACTTTGGTAGACCATGGGAGCCTTGCCCAGATCGTTCCAGTGGGCTGGTGAATCAAGCGCGCCTTTGAGGAGCGCCGCCAGAAAATGCACGCCTTCGTAGGTGGACTGCCCCAAGGTATTGAGCGTAGGCGCCCGTTCGCCAAAATGGTTGTAGTAACGCTCTTTGAAGGCAAGATTAGCGTCCGTATCCAGACTGGAAAAATAGCCGCATGACACATAGAGATTTTCGGTATTTTCCGCACCAATACCCAAGAGCTCGTTCTCGTCAATCGCGCAGGACAGGCGCAACATCTGGCCCGACAGATGGCTGCGGCCAAAGGCGCGGTTAAAGTCAATCGCGTCCTGCCCTACCAGGGACACCAGCACTGCATCAATCCTGCTCTTGCGCAACTGGTCCAGCACCTGTGAGTAATCGGAAGTGCCAAAGGGCACATAGGTTTGCGCCACCAGCTCGCCGCCAGCGTCGGCAATATAGTGCTGCGCCAAGCTGTGCGATACGCGTGGCCAGACATAGTCATTGCCCACAGCCAGCCAGCGCCGGGGTTGTTTGTGTTCGCCCAGCCATTGGATGGCAGGCTGCAGCTGGCGGCGCGCGGTCTCGCCAATGGCGAATACGCCAGGCGTGTCTTCACCACCCTCATACAGCGGCGTATAGACAAAGGGCACTTGCCCCCCTACCGCGCGCACGATGCGTTGGCGCACGGCACTGGTGTGCATGCCCACCAGTGCGTCCACATCACCCGAGCCCACCAGGTCCAGCAGCGTCTCTTCGATATCGGGAGCGTCGTCTGCTGCATTGACGGTGACCAACCTGCACACTTGCCCAGCTATGCCGCTGTGGCGATTGAGCTCAGCCACTGCCAGCCTGGCGCATGAGAGCGCTGACGGCCCCCAAATGCCTGCCGAACCACCCAAGGGTACGCACAGGGCAATGTTCAGTCCATGCGGCGGTCCTGCGCTATGCTGCCACGCACGCGGTGGCGCGTTCCAGCGCGAAGGGATTGCAAACCGCGATGTATGCCTGGGCGACAACCACATGAACTACCCTCTCTATGCACCGGACAGGTGCTGAACGAGCGAATTGTGTGCAAAACGACTGCAGAATACTTTCCAAGGATAGCATTTTTGCGTAAACTTGGGGATATGGCACATACCCTCTAGCATCTCTCATGCCCGATCAAGACATCTCCAACTATTTGGCCTATCTACTGGCTTCTGCCAACCGGCGCATGCGCATCGGACTGGCGCAGTCCATTGCCGACGAAGAGGTCAATGAGGAGCATTGGCGCATACTGCAAGTGCTCTCCAACGAGCAAGGCTGTTCGATGGGTGATTTGGCTGAGGCAGTGTTGCTCAACCATCCAGCGCTGACCAAGAACATCGACAAACTGGTCAGCAAAGGCCTGGTGCAACGTGCCACCGACGCGCATGACAACCGCAAGGTACTGGTCTACATCAGTGATCTGGGGCTGGAGACCATTGCACGCTTGAGAAAAAGCGTGGACGCCCACCACGATGGGATTGAGGAAGCTCTGGGCTCGCGAAAAACCATCCAGCTCAAACGCCTGCTGGAAAACTTTATTGAGAAACTGGAAGAGCCGCTGGCTTGAGCTTTGCTCAGCGCCGCCGCGCCCATTGCACGCCTGCCACCTGGCCCACCGCGGCCAACACTTTCCCCAGCCGACTGGTATCTGCGACAGCCACGGTAAAAGTCATCCAGGTGGTGCCTTGGTCTGAGTGCGATTGCACGCCTTGCACATAGGTTTTTTCCTTGGCAAACACTTCGGCAATATCGCGTAGTAAATTGGCACGGTCACTGGCTTGTACGGTCACGTCCACAGCGTAGGTCGGCGCGCCGCCCGCGGCACTGGCCTTGGGCTGGCCCCAGGCCACCTCTACCCCACGGTCAGCATCTTTGGCCAGCAACTGTCGCAGGTT
Organism: Polaromonas sp.; assembly: GCA_013297865.1. Taxonomy (GTDB): domain Bacteria; phylum Pseudomonadota; class Gammaproteobacteria; order Burkholderiales; family Burkholderiaceae_C; genus JAAFIP01. The sequence goes on from JAAFIP010000021.1 coordinate 25,289, forward strand.
GGCGCAGTCGTGGCGGTGGATGCTAACCCCTTTACCGCGCGTAACATAGCCGCCAATCGCGTCGGGCGGGGCGGGTTTGCAGCATTTGGCCAACTGGGTGAGCAGCGAATCCACACCTACCACCAGCACACCGCTTTTGGCCCCTGTAGCCTTGGTTTTTTCGGCCAGGCGTGCGGTTTTGAGCAGCATCTGCGCGTCAGCATCTACCTCGGGCTCAGCAGGACGGAACAGCTGCTCAATGGTGCGCAGCGAAAACTCATCCTTGCCCACCACTTCAAACAGCTCATCAGCCGCCTTGAAGCCCAGCTGCGCTGCCAGATCGTCCAGCTTGAGAGAGGTTTTGCCTTCGCGCTGCAGCAGTTTTTCCACCGCGTCGCGGCCTTTGGCGATCGTCTCGCTGATGGCAATTGCATTGAACCACGCACGCACCTTGGACTTGGCACGTGGGCTGACCAGATAGCCCAGCTCGGGGTTGAGCCAGTCACGCGAGGGGCCGCCCTCTTTGACGGTGCTGACCTCGACAGTCTGGCCGTTATGCAGCGGCGTGTTCAAAGGCACCATGGCACCGTCGATCTTGGCCCCGCGGCAGCGGTGACCCAGATTGGTATGCACGGCGTAGGCAAAGTCGATCGGTGTGGCGCCGCTAGGCAGATCGACAATGGCAGCGTCCGGAGTGAGCACATAGATGCGGTCATCCAACACAGCCGCTTTGGAGGCTGAAGCACCCTCGCCTGCCTGAGCACCTGAGGACAGATCACGCTCCCAGGCCAGCAACTGGCGCAACACAGCGATTTTGGCGTCGTAGCTGCCGCTGGCGCTGACGCCTGCGTAGCCCTTGGTGCCCGCCTCCTTGTAGGCCCAGTGCGCAGCCACCCCGGTTTCTGCATGGTCGTGCATGGCCTGGGTGCGGATCTGGATTTCCACCGGCACATCGGCACCGGCATCCTGCACGCCCTGCGCCGCTATTCGCACAACCGTGTGCAGGCTTTGGTAGCCATTGGCCTTGGGTTTAGCGATGTAGTCGTCAAACTCCCCCGCCATGGGCGTGAAATGCGCATGCACATACGACAGTGCTGCATAGCAGTCGGCCACGGAGGGCACGATCACCCGCATGGCGCGCACATCCAGCACCTGCTCAAAGCCCAGGCTTTTACCGCGCATCTTTTTCACGATGCTGTAGATATGCTTGGGCCGGGCCTGCACATTGGCGGGCACCCCTGCAGCCTGCAAATCACGCTCAAGCTGGGTGCGCAGCGCAGCCATCGCGGCTTCGCGCTCAACACGTTTGGCGTCGAGCTGTCTGGCAATGCTCTTGTAGGTGTCTGGCTCCAGAAAACGAAAGGCCAGGTCTTCCATCTCCCATTTGATCTGCCAGATGCCCAGCCGGTTGGCCAGAGGCGCAAATACCTGCAGCGATTCTGCAGCCACCACCTGCGGTACGGGCAGCTTGGTGGCAGCGTAGTGGCGCAGGGTTTGCAGTCGTGAAGCCAGACGCAGCATCACCACCCGCAGATCCCGGCTGAAAGCCAGCAGCATTTTGCGGATGTTCTCGGTCTGGCTGGCCGCA
>JAAFIP010000021.1:26865-29962 GCA_013297865.1 Polaromonas sp.
TGCAGCCGCGGCGCGCGACAGGCGCTGCACCTTGACAAGCTTGGTGGTCTCCACTGCCAGCGTGGCATAGCTTTCGCCAAAGGCTTTCTCAATCACCTCCTGCGGCCGGTTCAGGTGCTCGCAGGCATAGACCAAATAGCTGGCCGCCTGCATGGCCTCTGAGCCGCCGATACTGCGCAAGATAGCGGCTACCGCGTCGGCATGGGCCAGTGTGTTTTCACCGGTGTCCAGCGTTTCGTGGGCAATCAGCGGCTCGGCAAACGCACGGGTGCGCTGCAAGGCCTGCTCCAGAGACTGTGCCTCGGGAGAGAAGCCTGCAGCGGCAACCTCGACAGCAGCCGACAGCGTTTGGTTGGCGAAGGATTCGCTGGTAGCGTGCTTCATGCGCGTCTTACATCCATGCAGACCGACCCACTAACCCAACAAAAACGAAACCACTGCATCCACCTGATATTGCGCCACCAAAGTGGGCGCGTGCCCTACCCCTGCAAACTCCACCAGCTTGGCCTTGGGTCCGCGCGCTTGCATGGCCTGGGCTGTGGCGGGGCTGATCAGGTCGGACTCTGCACCGCGAATGAGCAAGGTGTCGCAGCGTATCGCGTCATACAGCTGCCAGAGCATGGCTTCGCCCTGCGCTGCAGATTCAGGCGTGGTGGCTTTCACGGGAATGGCGATGGCCGGGTCGTAATGCAGCTTGAACTTGCCACCACTGCCGTCTATCACGGGCCGCAGCATGGGCTTGGACAAAGCCAGCCACTGCTCGCTCGTGTGCGGGCCAAAGCTTTTTGACACTTGCCACATCGCATCTGCGCCCTCCTGCTCGGTCTCAAAGCGTGGGTCTGCGCCGATGTAGCTGCTGATGCGCTGCAAGGCCTCCCACTGCACCACAGGCCCTACGTCGTTGAGCACCAGTTTGCGCAGGTTGACACCAGGCTGCGGCGCCACGGCTATACCGATCAAACCGCCCATGCTGGTGCCGACCCAGTCTATGGTTTGTGCGCCGCCTGCGCGCAGCATGGCCAGCAATGCACCCATATCAGCGGCATAGCCTGGCACCTGGTAACCACGCGGGTCTTTGAGCCAGTCGCTGTAGCCGCGTCCTGCAACATCCACACTCACCACGCGGCAGCGTTGCCCGTCAGGGCCCACCAAGGCCTGAGCCAGGGTATCAAAATCGCGCCCTTGACGGGAGATGCCGTGCACACACACCACCACATGCGGGTGCGCGGGGTTGCCCCAGTCATGGAACGCCATGCGGCGGGGCCCTGACGCATCGGGGCACGGTACGTAATTCAACTGGGGTTCCATCATGATGTTGGGGTAATTTGTTCAAGGGATAATGTGCCCATATTAAACGCAACCCGACAGGAAACCCCATGCTTCACGGAAAAACAGCACTCGTTACAGGCTCTACCAGCGGCATTGGCCTGGGCATCGCTCAGCAACTGGCCAGGCAAGGGGCTCACATCGTCATGAATGGTTTTGGCGAATACGCCGCTGCACAGCAGGCTATCGAATCCCTGGGCGTGCAGACCCTCTACCACGGGGCCGACATGAGCAAGCCTGCCGAGATTGAGGCCATGATGCAGGCTGCAGCGGCACGTTTTGGCAAGGTAGATATTCTGGTGAACAACGCTGGCATCCAGCATGTCGCAGCAGTGCAGGATTTTCCTGTGGAGCGCTGGGATGCCGTGATGGCTATCAACCTGAGCAGCGCCTTCCACACCAGCCGCCTGGCCCTGCCCGCCATGCTCCAAGCCAACTGGGGGCGCATCATCAATATCGCCTCGGCCCATGGCCTGGTAGGCTCGGCGCACAAGAGCGCCTACGTAGCCGCCAAGCATGGTCTGGTGGGCCTGACCAAGGTCACTGCGCTGGAAACCGCCACCACAGGCATCACCTGCAATGCGATTTGCCCGGGCTGGGTGCTGACACCGTTGGTGCAAAAGCAGGTGGATGCCAAAGCGGCTGAGCTCAAGATCAGCGATGCCGAAGCCAAAAAACTATTACTCGGAGAAAAACAGCCCTCCATGCAGTTCACTAGCCCTGAAGAGCTGGGTGATCTGGCAGTGTATCTGTGCAGTGAGTCGGCACGCAATGTGCGCGGTGTGGCCTGGCAGGTGGATGGCGGCTGGACAGCGCAATAACCCCATCAGGCGCCTATCAGACCGCCGCAATCAGGGGCAGTTCTCCACGACCTCAGCCTCACCGGGTTTCTTGGGGTCTTTGACTGGTGGAACAAAGTTTTCGACAAAAATCACCACATCACCCGTGGTGGCAGGTGGCGGTGTGATCGCGGGCGCGGGTGCTGGAGCAGGTGCAGGCGCTGGCGGAGGAGGTGGTGGTGGAGGCACCGAACTGCGGTCAAAGTAGCCCGTCTGGGTCAGTCCATTGCCCAGTGGTGCAGTCGTCAGCTGTGTGCAGCCATTGCAGTTGGCAGGCAGGCCGACCGTGCCAAAGTAGGACACCACCACGGCGTCAGCATCCAGCCCGGAGCCTGCGACCAGATTGAGGCCGGTGGCGTTGAAGGTGATGTCGCCATCCGATACGACAGCGCCATAAGCTCCTGCACCGCTTCCGCCCTGAACATTGATGGTGGGGGCCGTGATGCTCAGGCTGGAGCCCTGCGCTGGATCAAGCTGTGCAAAAGCATTGGCTCCTGTGCCGCCTGTGATGTTGAGAGTTCCACCGACAGTGATGCTGACATTGCCAAGCGCATTCAAGCTGGCACTGGCACCTGCCTGGTCACCGCCCTGGATAATGAAGTTGCCCGCAGCATTGACAGACACTGCGCCATTGGAGCCGACTTGCGTTGTGCCGCCACCCGCGCCCTGACCCCCCAGCAAACTGATGTCCTGGCCTTGCAGCACCACGGAGTTGACGCCACGCAGATTGACGGCACCAGTACCACCGCCAACTTGCAGGTTGCCACTGCCAGCGTCGAAGTTGATACTGCCAGCCTGGATGTTCTGGCCGGTCACCCTCAGGCCTTGGCTGCTTACTGTGAGCAAACCGCCTACATTCACATTGCCATCAAGCACCGCACTGCTGTTGGTTTCGTAAAACGCATCGGCGGTGGCGTTCAAGCCCAGGACGC
>JAAFIP010000022.1 GCA_013297865.1 Polaromonas sp.
TTTCGCTGAAAGCGTAACTGCCAGCCCGCAGCCCAGTCGGATACTGCGTTGGTTTATGCCCTGACATGAGTGCCTTTTTTCAGCACATCGACTGCTTGGTCCATCATTCGTGTGACGATCGTTTCTGCAGGCAGGATATCGTTGACCAAGCCTACCCCCTGGCCGGCCAAAAAGGGCATTTCCTCCCAGTCGCCCTGTGTGTCTGGCGTCGGCAACAGCACATTGAATTTGCGCAACTCCACCTCTTGTCCGCCCATCAAGGTTTTGCCTATAACGGGTGAATTGGCGTTATTTTTAGGCACCTCTGCCAGTCGGTTGTTCCATTCTTTGACGACCTTGTTTTTGAGTAAACGCATTGGGTTGAAGTCTGGGTTATCTGGCCCAAAAATGTGGGAATACACGGTGTCAGCACCCGTAGCTTCCACAATGCGGCGTTTGTGTTCTGGGTGGGCCAGGGCTTCCTCGCTGGCCACAAGGCGCGTACCAACCCATACGCCATCAGCACCCAGCTGCAATGCTGCGGCCACCCCGCGCCCATCCGCTATGCCGCCAGAGGCCAACAGCATGACCTTGTCGCCCAAAGCGTCGCGCATGGTAGGGATGAGCACGAAGGTGCCTTGGGGCGTATCGCTCAGGCCCTGAAAGTTGTGTCCACCCGCTTCATGGCCCTGTGGTATCAACACCTCCACGCCGTCACCCAACGCACGTTTTGCCTGCTCCAGAGTGCCTATTTGCTCCCATACGGAGCAGCCTGCGTCGCGCAGCGCTTTGATGAGTGCGGGTTTGGGGTGGCCCCAGTGGAATGACACGATGGGAACACCCATTTCTGCGCAGGCGCGGGCCTGGGCGTCGTGGTCAAAGTTGGTCAGAAAATTGATGTTGAACAAGCCAGCTTTGGCCGCTTGAATCGCACCTACCAGGTCACGTACAACCGGTTCTGGCAACAGGCCTGCACCTATCGCACCAATACCGCCTGCGCGTGATACTGCGCAAGCCAGCTGTGGCGACCAGCCTGAAAACGCCATGCCAGCCTGGGTGAAAGGATGGCGAATGTTATAGCGTTGGGTGAAGCGGGTGGGAATGGATGCAGTAACTGCGGCGGTGCTGGTCATGAAGCTCTCCTTCTGGTTTAAGTGATTTGGCTTGGCTATTTAAAACGCTCGGGCGCTCTAGGCATGGGTCCCAAGGCATGGCGTAACGCAGCCTCTATAGCCTGGGCTACCGCCAAAAGCCGTCGATCTGAATGGGCTGGGCCGTCCAGTGCAAGGCCCATGGGCAGGCCCTGCGCGTTGCAGCCCATAGGTATGCTGATGCCAGGCTGACCAGCAAAGCTGCCTGGCGCTGTGTTGCGGGTGTAGGCTGAGAATGTGGGCACCGTTTGTCCGGCCAGCATGACGGTATCGTCTTGGCCAATGGGCGCTGCGGGCAAGGGCGTAGTGGGAAACAGCACAGCTTCAATGCGGTGTTGTGCAAAACAATCAGCATAGGCTTGTCGCACCGCGTCGCGCTGCACATGGACTGCTTTGTCGTAGGTGTTGGCGTCTGGCGCATCGGTGCTCAGCAAGGACTGGAAAATACCGCGCACATCAGGGCTGGCGATCAACGCGGTAAGCTTTGCTGCATCGAAAGGCAGTTGGTGGCTGTGCATGTAGCTTTCCAGACACGCCAGGCTTTCATACATCGCTACCACCATGCCAGCGTGTGTGCAGGCCTGCTCGTCGATACCGATATCGCACTCAACCAAAACCACGCCTGCGGCCTTCAAGATGGCTAAAACGCTGTCTGAGGCCCGCTGTACCTCAGGGTCCAGATGCTGCCAAAACAGTGCTCTGGGTACACCCATACGCAAGCCTGCCAGCGAGACAGTATCCAGCGCTGGCGTGTCGCAAACGACAGCGTCCAGCAAGGCGCAGTCTGCTACTGTGCGACCCATCGGTCCCAAGGTATCGCGGGTAGTTGAAATTTTGACCACACCGTCTGATGGCCAGCGCCCCGTGGTGGGGCGAAACCCTACTACTCCGCACAGCGCAGCTGGAATACGCAGCGAGCCACCCGTGTCAGAGCCGATCCCGACCGGTGCCAGCCCAGCAGCAATCGCCGCTGCAGTGCCTCCGCTAGAGCCTCCCGCGATGTGAGTGGGGGCGTATGGGTTGCGCACGGGGCCAAAAACAGCATTGTTGGAGGTGATGCCAAAGCACAGCTCGTGCAAGTTGACCTTGCCCAGAATCACCGCACCAGCATCGCTCAAGCGCGCAATGGCACTGGCGCTGCGCTGGGGTGTGTGATTCTTAAAGATGGCGCTGCCTGATGTCGTGGGCATGCCAGCCACGTCAATGTTGTCCTTGACGACCAAAGGCAATCCGCGCAGAGGTTGAGGTTGAAGGGCAGTGGCGTTATCACGCTGTAGCGCCTGCTGCAGTGCCTGCGCGCGCGCAAGATGAATATAAATGCCCAATGGCGCGCTTTGGTCAGCGCGATGCAATAGCAAGCGGACAAGCTCTTGAGCATTCGGCGCGCCTGCAGACGACCACGCTAATGCAGCCTCAGCGGTGCCTTGATTCAGTGCTGCTTGCATATCGGAAGGGGTGCTTGCTGTCATAGTGCGTAGTGTGGGTGCCCATCATCAGCAAATAGTTTACGGTGTAGCCGCCGTGCCGTGGCCTCCTTAAGAATGAGGAGGCTACTGGGGTAACCGTACTTGACTTTTCATGGGATAAATGAGAACTTAGGTTCTTGAAATTCAGCCAGTTACATACGCAACTTCCAACCACCGCCACCGCGCACCCATGCATCTCAACGCCATTCAGACGCGCCAACTGTCTAGTGTGCTGGAAACGCTGACCCAGCCCTGCGACTCTGTCAGCTTGCGCCAGCGCCTGATGCAGCCCTTAGCCAGTCTGCTCAATGCCGACTATGTGGCTTCGTTGGTCTGGGATGAAAGCGCCCAGCGTTTTGGACATGGCGTTTGCAGTCAATCGGACACACAGCACATCCAGGCCTACGAAGCGTCTTATCAGTTCAGCGACCCACTGCCACAGCTTTTACGCAGCCGTCACTACCCAACTTTGGTTACCCAGGTCATTGCGCAGCGCGAACTGGTGCGCAGTGAGTTTTTTAACCGGTTTTTGCGTCCCGGGTCCATGTATTGGGGGTTGAATGTGTTCGCCCATGATGGGCAACAGGAAGTCGGCGACTTGCGAATTTGGCGTTCGCGCGGCAGAGGCAATTTTGATGATAACGAGCTGGAAATTTTGCGTTTGATTTATCCCAGTCTGGTCAATGCACTGTCGGGCGCCAGACGACTTGACCAGCGGCATGGCAGGAATAATCTTTTGAAAAAGCAATCTGCCGCAACTGCAGGTGGTACGCCTTCAGTACTATCAGTTGATCAGCAATTGGCTTACCAGCATGGCCTCAGTCGGCGTGAATTACAGGTAGCGCAATGCGTAGCACAAGGCCTGTCGGATAAAGAAATTGCCAAGGCCGCAGGCATTGGATTTACCACCGTGCGTACCTACTTGTCGCAAACCTTCAAGAAAACCGCCTGCGCTAACCGCAAAGAACTGATCGCTTACCTCTGCTCACGACAAGGTGGAAGGTTTAGTTGAAAAAGCTCTTGAGCTTGTCCGTCCAGCTTTCTTCGTTGGGCGAATGTTTGGCGCCTCCCTTGCGGATGGACTCGTCAAACTCCTTGAGCAGTTTGCGCTGATGCTCGGTCAGCTTGACGGGTGTCTCAATCGCGATGTGGCAGTACAGATCACCGGGGTAGCTTGAGCGCACGCCCTTGATGCCTTTACCGCGCAGGCGGAAGGTTTTGCCGTGTTGCGTGCCATCGGGAATGTCGATGCCCGCTTTGCCTGCCAGCGTGGGCACTTCAATCTCGCCGCCTAGCGCAGCGGTGGTAAAGCTCACCGGCACCTGGCAGTGCAGGTCGTCGCCATCGCGTTCAAAAATCTCGTGCTTCTTCAGGCGAATCTCAATATACAGATCGCCTGAGGGGCCGCCATTGGTGCCGGGCTCTCCGTTGCCCGCGCTGCGGATGCGCATGCCATCGTCGATGCCGGCCGGAATTTTGACTTCCAGGGTTTTGTTGTTCTTGGTTTTGCCCACGCCATGGCAGGCCACGCAGGGCTCGGGGATGAGCTTGCCTGTGCCCTTGCAGGTGGGGCAGGTCTGCTGCACACTGAAAAAACCCTGGCGCATCTGCACCTGGCCGTGGCCAGCGCAGGTGGTGCAGGTGATCGGCTTGGTGCCAGGTTTGGCACCGTTGCCGTGGCAGGTGGTGCAGTTTTCCCAGCTGGGGATACGGATCTGCGCTTCTTTGCCTTCGGCGGCCTCTTCAAGAGTGACCTCCATCGCGTAGCTCAGGTCGCTGCCGCGATAGACCTGTCGGCCGCCTTGCTGGCGACCGCCCCGGCCACCACCAAACACATCGCCAAAAATATCGCCAAAAGCTTCTGCAAATCCGCCAAAGCCTTCGGCGCCCGCGCCCATACCACCACGATTGGGGTCCACGCCTGCGTGGCCAAACTGGTCATAGGCTGCGCGCTTGTTGGCGTCCGACAGCATCTCGTAGGCTTCTTTGGCCTCTTTGAATTTCACCTCTGCGGCCGCAGCCGTGTCGCCCTGGTTGCGGTCAGGGTGGTGCTTCATCGCCATCTTGCGATAGGCTTTTTTGATCTCTTCGTCCGAGGCGTTCTTGGGCACACCCAGAGTTTCGTAATAGTCGCGTTTGGCCATGGTGATGGGTATCTAGTTAGCGCAAACGCCGCGATGAAGATCAGGCTTGATCGTTCATGCGCGGCGCAATGCTGCAGCTGGTAATTAAAGCTTAGCCCTTTTTGACTTCTTTCACTTCCGCATCGACCACATTGTCGTCCTGCGCTTTGGCCTTGTCTGCTTCGGGCGCCGCGCCTGCTGCGCCGCTGGCGGCTGCGTTGGCAGCCTGCTGGGCCTGCATGTCGGCATACATCTTCTCGCCTAGCTTTTGGGCAGACAGCTCGAGTGCCGCCTGCTTTTGCTCGATGGCAGCTTTGTCGTCGCCCTTGATGGCTTCTTCCAGGTCCTTTAAGCCCGCTTCAATCTTTTCCTTTTCTGCGGCTTCCAGCTTCTCACCGTATTCGGTCAGGCTCTTCTTGGTGCTGTGCACCAGCGCGTCGGCCGTGTTGCGGGCCTGAATCAGCTCCAGCTTTTTCTTGTCGTCTGCAGCGTTGAGCTCGGCGTCTTTCACCATTTTCTGGATTTCGTCTTCCGTCAAACCCGAGTTGGCCTTGATGGTGATCTTGTTTTCCTTGCCGGTGCCTTTGTCTTTGGCGCCCACGTGCAAGATGCCGTTGGCGTCGATGTCGAACGACACTTCGATCTGTGGCGTGCCGCGCGCAGCGGGCGGAATGCCCTCCAAGTTGAACTCGCCGAGCAGCTTGTTGCCGGTGGCCATCTCGCGCTCGCCCTGGAAGACCTTGATGGTCACGGCGGGCTGGTTGTCGTCAGCGGTGGAGAAGGTCTGCGCAAATTTCGTGGGGATAGTGGTGTTCTTGGTGATCATCTTGGTCATCACACCGCCCAGGGTTTCAATACCCAGAGACAGTGGTGTCACGTCCAGCAGCAACACGTCTTTGCGGTCACCCGAGAGCACCTGGCCCTGGATGGCAGCGCCAACGGCCACAGCTTCGTCGGGGTTCACGTCCTTGCGCGGCTCTTTGCCGAAGAACTCCTTGACCTTGTCCTGCACCTTGGGCATGCGCGTCATGCCGCCCACCAGGATCACGTCATGGATGTCGCCTACCGACACGCCAGCGTCCTTGATCGCCATGCGGCAAGGTGCAATGGTGCGCTCGATCAGCTCTTCGACCAGGCTTTCCAGCTTGGCGCGGGTCATCTTGATGTTCAGGTGCTTGGGGCCGGTAGCGTCTGCCGTGATGTAGGGCAGGTTGATATCGGTGGCGGTGCTGGAAGACAGCTCGATCTTGGCTTTTTCGGCGGCTTCTTTCAGGCGCTGCAGTGCCAGCACGTCCTTGGACAGGTCCACGCCTTGCTCTTTCTTGAACTCGGCAATGATGTAGTCGATGATGCGCTGGTCAAAGTCTTCACCGCCCAGGAAGGTGTCGCCGTTGGTGGAAAGCACTTCAAACTGCTTTTCGCCATCGACATCGGCAATCTCGATGATCGACACGTCAAACGTGCCGCCACCCAGGTCATACACCGCAATCTTGCGGTCGCCTTTTTCGTTCTTGTCCAGGCCGAAGGCCAGTGCAGCGGCGGTTGGCTCGTTGATGATGCGCTTGACTTCCAGGCCTGCAATGCGGCCTGCGTCCTTGGTGGCCTGGCGCTGGGCGTCGTTGAAGTACGCTGGCACGGTGATGACGGCTTCGGTCACGGTCTCGCCGAGGTAGTCTTCAGCGGTTTTTTTCATTTTGCGCAAAATGTCGGCAGACACCTGCTGCGCAGAGAGCTTTTTGCCACGCACTTCGACCCAAGCGTCGCCATTGTCGGCGGCCACAATGCTGTAGGGCATCAGATCGATGTCTTTCTGCACTTCTTTTTCGGTGAACTTGCGGCCAATCAGGCGCTTGATGGCGTACAGCGTGTTGCGTGGGTTGGTCACTGCCTGGCGCTTGGCCGACGCGCCCACCAGCACCTCACCGTCCTCCTGGTAAGCCACGATCGACGGCGTGGTGCGCGCGCCTTCGCTGTTCTCGATCACCTTGGTGGTGTTGCCTTCCATGATGGAGACGCAACTGTTGGTGGTGCCCAGGTCAATGCCAATGATTTTTCCCATGATATTTACTCCGTCGATTCAAAAAGATGTGTTGTAGGTGTGGATAAATTGCGGGTTTGCAAGAGGTTTGATTCGGACTTCCGGACGCGAAGGGCGCTAAGGTTGCGCGAAGGACGCGAAAGAAGACGAAGAAAATACAAAATGAAATTCAAAATTCAAGTTAAAAATTACTCGATGAATTTTATTTTTAATTTTCTTTTCTTCTTTTTGGCTGTTCTTTCGCGTCCTTCGCGCAACCTTAGCGTCCTTCGCGTCCGGTATCCGTATTAAAAATATCTATTTAGGCGCCGCCACAGTCACCAAGGCAGGCCGCAAGACGCGCTCTGCGATGGTGTAGCCTTTTTGCAGCACGGTCACCACGGTGTTGGCTTCCTGCTCGGAAGGCACCATCGAGATGGCCTGGTGTTTGTGGGCGTCGAATTTTTCGCCTGCGGGCGGGTCGATGGCGATCACTTTGTTGCGCTCCAGCGCGCTGGTGAGCTGGCGCAGGGTGGCTTCGGCGCCTTCGCGGATTTGTTCGATGCTGGCGTCTTTGATGGCCAGGCCGGCAATCAGCGAGTCGGCCACGGGCAGCAGGCTCTCGGCAAAGCTTTCCACGCCGTATTTGCGGGCTTTGGCCACTTCGTCTTCGGCGCGGCGGCGGGCGTTTTGCACTTCTGCCTGACCGCGGATGTACTGGTCTTGCAGCTCGGCCACTTTGGCCTTGAGCGTGGCGACTTCGGCCAGTGCCACGGTCAGCTCATCCACGGCTTCGGCCTCGTTGGCCGCTATGGCTGCCTCTATTTCCTCGGGCGATGCATCGGCTGGCACGCCAGCAGCCTTGGCCTGTGCGGCCAGGTGGTCGCGCTCAGAGGGCTGTTTGGTGGCGCCATGGGCGCTGGAGGCCGCGGCTTGGGCAGCATCGGGGGCGCCGGGGGAAGCGTTTCCTTCAGGTTTTTGGGGTTCGGACATGGTCAGGTAACAAACAAGATAAAAGGCGAAAGTTCAGCTTGCGCTGGACATCAATCACGGCATCTGGGTGCGAAAGCGGGGATTTCAAGGGGGTTGGCGGCGTAAAACTGCAAAAAATGCGATACAGGGATCGCTAGCAAAAAGGTAGCTGCCAAGGCAATATTATAAAGCGCCGGGTGTGCCAAATCGCTGCCAGCCGTGCCTTTCAGGCAGCGCCCGAGCCCCTTTTTTGTGCAAAAGCCAGTGCCGCGGCCAGCACCAGCGTGACCGCGCCTGCGGCCATGGCGGTGCTCAGGCCCTGGCGGTCGGCAATCCAGCCTGCAGCCACTGGCCCCACGCCTTGGCCGATGGCAAAAATGAAGGTGAACAGGTTCATCGCCTTGGCCCACAGGCTGGGGGGCAGGGTGGTGCGCGCCAGCGCCATCATGGCCCCCGGAGCCATGAAAAACGAGCCGCCGACCAGCACGGCCGAAGCCAGCAGGGTGCCCAGGCCTTGGGACAGCAGCGGGGCGGCCGTGCCTGCAGCGGTGCACAGGCAGGCCGCAGCGAAGGTGTGTGCAGGCCACCAACGGGCCATCACGCCGCGCCAGGCATAGCCCGAGACCATCACCGCCACGCCCAGCACCAGCCACACGCCGGTAGCCGCCTCTACGCCCAGGCGCATCTCGCGCAGCCAGGCAATGACAAAGGTGAGATAGACGATATAGCCCACACCGAACAGAAAGTAGGCGGTCAGAATGGGGGTGTAGTGCTGCCAGCGCAGTGCGTCGTGGCTGAGCGTGGTGGTGGTGCCGCCGATGCCCAGCGCCAGCTTGCTGGGCCACAGCGAAAACGCCAGGCCCGCCATGCCCAGTAGCACCCAGCCTGCTGCCCATGACCATTGGTGGCCCAACACAGGCAGCAGCAACAGGCCAGACAGCGCAATACCCAGACCGCCACCGGCATAGTAGATGGCAATGGCCGCAGCAGACCGGGCGCTGTCTTTGGCGTAGTGGGCTGCCACCAGCGCACCGCCGCAGGCAAAGACCCAGGCTGAACCCACCCCGCTGGCCAAGCGCCAGAACATCATCAGGTAAATGTCACGGGTCAGGCCGCACAGCAGCAGCGTGGTAACGCAAACCGCCAGCCCCCAGACAAACAGCGTGGCCGGGCGAAAGCGCGACAGCAGCAGCATGCCGGCCAGCGCACCCAGGCCGTAACCCAGCGAGTTGGCGGTGTTCAGCCAACCCGACAGCGCGTAGTCCCAGGCCAGGTCTTCGCGCATGACGGGCAGCAGCAAGGCGTAGGCAAAGCGGCCAAAGCCGTTGACCACGGCAATCGCTGTGGCAAAAATGATGGCGGTGCGCAGGGAAAGGGCGGTCACAGGGGCGGCGTAAAAAAAGCGCAACCTGTGCGCTTGGGGAATCAGCCGCGAACTGCGAGCAGCTCGACGTCGAACTTGAGGGTTGCGTTGGGTGGAATTACACCGCCAGCACCGCGTGCGCCATAGCCCAGAGCTGCGGGGATGATCAAGGTGCGCGCACCGCCCACCTGCATGCCTGCGACGCCTTCGTCCCAGCCTTTGATGACCATGCCTGCGCCCAGGTCAAACTCAAAGGGCTGGCCGCGGTCTTTGCTGGAATCGAACTTGGCGCCTTGCACACCGTCGTTGAAAAGCCAGCCGGTGTAATGCACGCTGACCTCCTGGCCTGCAGCAGCGGCAGGGCCGGTGCCTACCTGGGTATCGGTGTATTGGAGGCCAGAAGCAGTGGTGATAGTGGACATATACAGGTCTTTCAGTTGCTATAAATTAAATAGCTGCTCCCGCGATATTCTATTGGGCTGGAGGGCTAAAACATATAAAAATGACATAAAAAAAGCAGCCGAAGGGGCTGCTTAGTTCAGCGTGCAGTGATTTTACCGCACGCCAGATTGCGCCAAGCGCTTGCTTACTTCTTCTTGGCTTTGCCAGCGGCGGTCCACTTGGTGGCAAACGCGCTGAGATCACTCATGCGGCGCAGCAGATCAGCGCCGCTGCTGGTCACGCCATAGCCATTGTCACCGTGGGTGATCAGGTTGGCGGCGCGCATTTCCTTGAGGCGGGTATTCAGGGTGTTGGGGGTGATGCCGCCCACACTGTCTTGCAGCAATCGGAAGGTTTGCGGGTGACCGTCTTTAAGCGCCCAGAGCACGCGAATAGCGTAGCGAGACTCCAGCAGGTCGAACAGTTGGTTGATGGCAGCATTGTCCTTGGCGCTCATGGAAGGGTTCTCCTAGAAATGGTTTTGTGGGGTAATGTGAAATAAGAGGTTTTGGCTCGAACTGGTTGAAATATAACGCATTTTTCAAAAAACGCTACAAGATTCATAGCTGCAAACATCAGTTTTATACAGTTTTATGCGCGCTAACCCTGATTTTGTTGCACTTTTGCTGCACTTTTTGCACCGGCAGGCCGCGCGCAGGCTGGCGATGGAGCGGGCGGGGGCCGCCTCAGGCCAGGGGGAGGTAGATTTTTTGCAACAGCCGGATCAGGGTTTTGCGCTCGCTCAGGCTCAGGCTGCTGGCGGCCTCATCTTCCAGTGTGGCGGCGGTGCGCTCGGCCTGCAGCATGAGTTTTTCGCCTTGTGCGGTCAGGCGCAAAGCCAGGGCGCGCTTGTCCGTGGGGTGGGGGTCGCGCTGCACCAGGCTGCGTTTTTGCAGGCCCGCCAGCAGGCCAACAAAATTGGGTGGCAGGATGCCCAGGGTGGCGCAAAGCTGGCGCGAGGTGACGCCAGGGTTGTGTGCAATCACCGACAGCACCGAAAAATCCACCGGGCGCAGCCCATAGACTGCCATGCGCGGCAGAAACTGCTCAATGATGGTGAGGGCCGCGCGCCGGGCGTTGTAGCCCAGCAGGCTCTCCAGATACTCGGTATTGAGCCGGTCTGCTGGGCTGGTGGCTGCCTCACCGCCCCCCTGGGCAGGGGCAGCGCTGGCTGCTTTGGCAGATTTTCTGGCGGGTTTGGGCAAGGGCATGCGGCTGGGGCAATGAGGGCAGATAGAGCTAGAGTCTACTTTGCCGCAGGCTGGCAGCGGAAGTTGGCGGCATCTTCCTGGCTGCCTGTGCCCTGGAATACGGCCACGCTGGGGTAGGCGCATAGCGGACGCGTGCGGTTGGCAGACCAGCTGGCGGGCAACTCGGTATTGACACCGCCCGCATTGCCTGCGCCGCGCACCGCTGCAGTGATGGCCTGGGGCGCGATGCCTTGCTCTACCCATTGCACCAAGGGGGTGAGTGCATCAAACTGGTCTGCAGCGGGGCCGCCGCTGCAGTGGTTCATGCCGGGCACAGGAAAGTAGCGCACATGGTCTGCGGCTTTGCCGTCGTAGCTGGCGTTTAGGCTGTCCACCAGGCGGCGGGTGTCTTCGGCAGAGAAAATCGCGTCGCTTACGCCGTGGTACATCAGCATTTTGGCGCCACGCGCACGCAGGCTGCGGGTCTCGCCCGAGCTGCCCCAGGGTGGGGTCATCAGCTGCATGCCCGATTCGGCATAGGTCGCGTCTTTGGCTTGCATCAGCGCCAGACGGGCGTCGATATTGTCAGTCAACGGGTCCACACGGCCTGGCGGCACGCTGAACACACTGCCCAGGGCCAGCGGGTCCAGCGCCAGTGCGTTGACAAATTTCCACGTCGCCCAGTTGCTGCCCGCAATGCCCGGGTCATACGCAAAGCTGCTGTACAGGTTGGCATTGCCGTCCTGGGTTTTGCCGCCTTGCATCACCTGGGCCAGGGTGGCCTTTTGCGCGGCACTCAGGCAACTGCCTGTGCGCTCGGCGCTGCAGGTGGCCACGTCGCGCTGCAGGTTGAACACGCTCTGACATTGCTGGGTGGCCTGCACCAGGCCATCGCGTGCTCCGTCGAGGGCGTCGCATTTGTCCAATATGGCGTTGGCTACGCTCTGGCGCTCCTGGGCTGTGAGAGCCGAGCCCAGGTCTGCCAGGGTAGCGTTGGGCACCATGGGGTGTTTGATGGTGGCACCTGCAGTGGCCAGCTTGGCCCATTGCTGCGCACCCCAGATCTGTGCCAGCGCCGAGTTGGGCAGGCGGTAGCCGGGCGCACCAATCAGGTAGCCGTCGTACTGGTCGCTGTAGCGCGCTGCGGCCACCATGGCATGGCGGCCACCGTTGGAGCAACCACCGATATACGAGCGGTCAGGCTGCTTGCCGTAGGCCGAGGCGATCAGGGCCTTGGCCATCGGGGTGAGCTTGCCTACGGCTTGGTAGCCATAGTCCAGCCGCGCCTGCGGCTCCAGGCCGAAGTAGGGCGTCTGCGCCCCGGTGTGGCCTGCGTCTGAGCTGATGACTGCAAAACCCTGCATCAGCGCGCCTGTGAGCGGGCCACCACCGAGCGCGCCTAAGGGGGGTTGTACGCTGCCGTCCAGACCGCCATTGCCCTGGTAGTAAAACCGCCCATTCCAGGCTTGCGGTAGGCGCATTTCAAAGCCGATGGCATAGTCACGCCCATCAGTGCCTTTGCGCGCATGCATTTTGCCTTTGACTTCGCAGTACGCGGGCAACGGCTTACCCGCCATGGACGCCGCACCCGCAGCGACGGGCTGCGCAGAGTCAATCTGGGTTTGATTGAACTGAAAGCCTTTGGTGATCTCAGCGCAGCGCTGCAGGCTCGCGCCGGTGGCTGCACTGAGCTGACCTGGTTGCTGCGACTGCGGCGTGCTGCTGCAGGCTGTCAGGGCGGCGATGGCTACAACGCTGGACGCGCTGTATGCGAGGATGTGGGTGGTTTTGTTGCGCATCATGGCGTCCATAGGTACTCTGGGTGGCAGCGGGCAGGTGATCAGGAATCAGCCCGGAAGCCCAGCGACTGTACCAGTTTGCCAGCCAGCACGCTGTCGGCCTGCAGACGCCTGGCGTGTTCGCTGATGGTGGTGGGCTCGACATGCGCGGCGAGGGGCTGCATGGCGGCTACGACGTCAGGCTGAATGAGCGCGGCGCGCAGCAGCGTGGAAGCGCGGTCTTTGACATTCTGGCTGGCACCGGCAGGCATGAAGAAGCCAAACCATTCGCGCACGACCAGCTCATCAAAGCCCTGCTCTTTGTAGGTGGCCACATCAGGCACGAAAGGCGAGCGGGTGGGGCCTGAGGTGGCCAGCAGGCGGGCCCGGCCTGTCTTGAGATGCTGCACCCAGTCACCCAAGGGTGAGGACATGCCTGCCAGCTGGCCGCCCAGCACCTGGGGCACGCCTGGGCCAGAGCCAGCAAAAGGCACATTGGTAATCTGGATGTTGGCAATACCTGCCAAGCGACCCACCAGCAAATGCGGCATGGAGCCCGCACCAGGATTGCCAATGCTGGCCTTGCCGGGGTTGAGCTTGGCCCATTCGATGAACTGCTTGACGTTGGTGACCGATTCGGGCACTGCCGAGCCTACCGCCAGCGCGTGGTCGGTGGAGTGGCCAATGCTGATCGGCGTGACGTCTTCCTGCTTGTAGCCCAGCTTGCTGTAGGAGTGCGGGTAGATGGTGAGCATGGACGCTGGCGTGTAGAGCATGGTGGTGCCATCTGCTGGCGAAGACTTCAGTGTCATCACACCCAGCTGGCCGCCTGCGCCGGGCTTGTTTTCGATGATGACGTTGTTGGCATAGACGCCACGCAGCTTTTCGCCCACGCGCCGTGCAAAGGCATCGGTGGTGCCGCCGGGCGGAAAGCCGACGATGATGCGCAGCAGCTCAGGGCGCGACTGCGCGAATGAGGGCATCACGCCGAGGCCCAGGGTGGCGGCAGCGGCGCTGGTTTGGATAAATTGACGGCGATTGGACATGGTGTTTTCCTTTGCAAGTGAGGGTGGGTATTGAACGCGGTAAAGGAGCTCAGGCAGCTAGGGTTTGTGCGGGTGATGCACTGCGCCTGGCTGTTGTGGGACGGTTGGACAGGTGTTCATGGCTTCAATAGGTTGGTTGCGGTGCCTGCATACAGGGCCTGCACCAGTGAGGCGCGTGTACTCAGCACCGCGCGCTGGTTGATGCTGCCTTTGTCGGTGATCTCGCCTTTGTCGATATGGGGCGGTTCAGTAAGCACCACAGCCCTCGCGATACGGCTGGACGAGCCGGTCGATGTGGCGGCCAGTTTGGTGAGCATGTCGGCCATGGCTTGCTGAATGCTGGCGTGCTCGGCGACGTCTTTGAGGCTGGCGCTGTCGGGTAGCCGCGCGAATTTGCGGGCAGGAATCAGCGCCAGAATGATGAGCGCGCCCACTTCTTTTTCGTTGAGGCCGGTGATCACCACGTCCTGGATCAGCGGTGCACCCGCCGCAATTACCTTGGCGCGCAACGGGCCGACGCTGACGAAGGTGCCTGTGGCCAGCTTGAAGTCTTCAGCAATCCGGCCATCAAACTTCAGGCCTTGGTGCACATCGTTTTCGTCAATCCATTTGACAGCATCACCGGTGCAGAAGAAGCCCTCGTCGTCAAAGCTTTCTTTAGTGGCGGCTTCATTGCGCCAGTAACCGGGCGTGATGTTGGGGCCGCGGTAGCGCACCTCGACCTTGTCGCCGCTGGGCACCAGCTTGAGTTCCAGGCCCGGCGTGGGCAAGCCCAGATCGCCCGCCTTCACATTCACATTCGTTACGAACAGGCCAAACGGACCGCTCTCGGTCATGCCCAGCCCGGTAGTCATCGGGATGCGGTAGCCCAGTTCTTTTTCTTCGGTCTCGTACAGCGAGTCCCAAATCGGCTGGGCCAGTGCGGCACCGGCGTAGAAAAACATGCGCACTTGCGAGAGCAGGTTTTTGCGCAGTGCGGCATTGGTCTTCATCTCGTTGGCAAGGTACTCAAAGCCAATCGGCACGTCGTAGTACACCGTGGGCGCAATCTCGCTGAGATTGCGGATGGTCTCGCCGATCAGCTGGGGCGTGGGCTTGCCGTCGTTGATGTAGAGCGTGCCGCCATGGAACAGCACCAGGTTGAAATCATGGTTGCCACCGAAAGTATGGTTCCAGGGCGGCCAGTCCACCAGCACCGGAGGAATGTCAAACACACTGGGTTTGGACTGGGCGATCTGCTGCTGGTTGGCGCAGATCATGCGTTGGGTGTTGATCACCCCTTTGGGTAGCTTGGTGGAGCCGCTAGTAAAGAGAAATTTGACAATGGTGTCGCCATCGGTGGCCCGCATTGCCTGCATCACGGCGGGGGTGATGTCGGTTTGAAGAAGGGCATCAAACAGGGTGGTGGGCTTGCTGCTGGAGGAGCTCTGTGCTGCACTCTGGGTGACAACTTCTATCTCTGGACCCACTGCTGCCTCAATCGCCTTGCCATAGCGCGACCAGTCGCTGGCGTAGACCAGGCCGGGTGTGATGGTGCCCAGCACATGGCGCAGTTTTTCGTAGTCCTGGCTCATCAGGCTGTAGGCGGTGGACACGCTGCAATACGGCACACCCACGGTCATGCAGCCGATGGCTAGCAGGGCATGCTCCAGGCTGTTCTCGCTCAGAATGGCCACGGGCCTGCCCAGGCCCAGACCGCGATCAAGCAAAGCCTGGCCAATGCGCTGGGCCTGCTCCCAGGCCTGGCCGTAGTTGATCTTCACCCATGCGCCGCTCGCATCGCGCCGCGCCATCCAGATGCGCTCGGGCGTGGTTTGCGCCCAGTGCTGCAGGCGGTCGGTCAGGCGATCAGGGTAGGGCTGCAGGGCCTGATCGGCCATCAAATAGGTGTTGCCATCGCGCTGGCTGACGCGGGCGCGTGTGACACCGAAGTGAAAATCGCGGTACTGTGCCATGGCTTAGCCTGCCTTGACTTTGGCTGCGCGGCCTTCCAGAAAGTCTTTGACCCGCTGCTGGGCTTCGGGCGCGGCCTCGACGATTGAGGCCATGAGCGCTTCGGTGAAAAAGCCATGGTCGGCGCTTTGCTCGGCAATGCGGGGCAGGGCATGCATGAGCGCGTAATTGGTCATGGGTGCGTTAGTGGCGATGCGTTGGGCCAGCTCAATGGCCTTGGCCAGTGCGGTGCCAGTGGGGACAAGGTATTGCGCAAAGCCAATCGGCACGGCTTCTGCGGCTTTGTAGACGCGGCCGGTCAGCATCATGTCGAGCATGCGGTGTTCACCGATCAACTTGGGCGCACGCACCGAGCCGCCGCCGCCTACAAAAATGCCGCGTGTGCCCTCGGGGAAGGCAAAAAACGCGCTCTCATCGGCCACGCGGATATGGCAGCTGCTGGCCAGTTCCATACCGCCACCGACCACCGCACCATGCAGCGCGGCCACCACGGGCACGCTGCCTTTCTGGATGGCATTGAACGCGCGGTGCCACATGCGCGAGTGGTGCAGGCCCTCAATGGTGCCGCGCTCTTGCAGTTCGCTCAAATCGAGCCCGGCACAGAAATGCTCACCGTCGCCAGCAATCACGGCTGCGCGCGTGCCCTCGGGCAGATGGGTGAAGGCATGTTCCAGCGCGAGGATCAGGCCGTCGTTGAGGGCATTGCGCTTGTGTGCACGCTTGAGGGTAATCACAGCGACTGCGCCTTGGGATTGCACGCTGATGGCGTCCATATTGGGCTGGAGATGGTGCATAGTCATGTTGGCAAGGATACCAATTTAAGTTATATTCAATAACTAAATTTAATGCATCTTGGCGCATATGTTGCTAGTACTAACCCGGATTTGACTATGAACCATCAAGATTTGATCGCCATCGACATCCATACCCATGCCGAAGTGAGTTGCTGGAACCCGTTTGACAGCTATGGCGAAGAATATGACCGCGCAGCCGATAAATATTTCAAAAACTCACGCCGCCCCACCATTGCCGAGACCATCGCTTACTACCGCGAACGCAAGATTGGTTTGATCATGTTCACGGTAGACGCCGAGACACAGATGGGGCGCAGGCGCATTCCCAACGAAGAGATTGCCCAGGCCGCCCGCGAGAACAGCGACATGATGATGGCTTTTGCCAGCATTGATCCGCACAAAGGAAAAATGGGTGCACGTGAGGCAGAGCGCCTGATTACGCAAGAGGGTGTCAGGGGCTTCAAGTTTCATCCTACGGTGCAGGGCTATCACCCGTACGACAAGATGGCCTGGCCGATCTATGAAGTGATCAATGCCCACAAGATGCCTGCGATTTTTCATACCGGCCACAGCGGCATCGGCTCGGGCATGCGCTGCGGCGGCGGCCTGCGCCTGGAGTACAGCAATCCGATGCATCTGGACGATGTGGCGATCAGCTTTCCGGATATGCAGATTGTGATGGCGCACCCGAGCTTTCCGTGGCAGGACGAGGCCTTGAGCGTCGCGACCCACAAGCCCAATGTGTGGATCGACCTGTCAGGCTGGAGCCCCAAATATTTTCCCAAGCAACTGGTGCAGTACAGCAACACCCTGCTCAAAGACCGCGTGCTGTTTGGCAGCGACTACCCGCTGATCACGCCCGAGCGCTGGATGAAGGATTTTGAAGAGGCCGGATTCAAGCCCGAGGTGATGCCCGGCATTTTGAAAGGCAACGCACTGCGGCTGCTCGGCCTGACGTAGGCCATGTCAGGCTGGCGCACAGTACTCAGGCGGTGCGCATGCCCAGTGCTGCCAGACGGTCGAGCTCGGCGCACACATCAGCAAAGCGGCCCGATACCACCATGCGGCCTGCACGGTCAGCGGGCAGTGTGGTGTCTACGTTGCGCACCACACGCACATGGTGGATGGGCTTGGCCGTGACGGCCTGGCGGCTCTGCGGGTAGGTGACGCGCTGGGCGCGTAGCGGACTGACCTGGCCTGCCTGATCGCGCTGCATGGGTACAGCACGCTGGCTTGGCGTGGTGCGCACGGGCTGGCGTGGGCTGCTGGTTTTGAAGCTCACAGTATGAGCTGCATGGGGCGCGAAAAACAGCACCACAGCTTGCAGAGGGGCAATGATCAGAGAAAGCAGGTTCATGGTGAAATCTCCTGGGAAAAGTCAGTTGTGAGTGACAGCAAAAAAATCGTTCAGTAAGTCATTCCATCGGCTTGGGACAATGCGGCAGCTCAGGTGGCGATGGCCACCTTTTGATCATCAGAAATACCAGAGAAAAATGCCAGCAGAACAGCAACCTGCTGGCCAGACGCAGGCTACATGAGCATGCTGTTGCGGATCAGGCCGACGGCCAGGCCTTCGATTTCAAACGGCTCGCCAGGCTCAACCACAATGGTTTTGAAGTCAGGGTTTTCGGCGTGCAGCTCAATCAGGTGCTGGTTGCGCTGAAAGCGCTTGACAGTCACCTCTTCGCCCAGACGGGCCACGACGATCTGGCCGTTGCGGGCGTCTTTGCTGGTTTGCACCGCCAGCAGGTCGCCATCCATGATGCCAGCGTCGCGCATGCTCATGCCGCGCACTTTGAGCAGGTAGTCGGGCTTGGCCTTGAACAGGCTGCTTTCGACATAGTAGGTTTGGTCGACATGTTCCTGCGCCAGGATGGGCGAGCCTGCAGCAACGCGGCCTACCAGGGGCAGGGCCAGCTGCATCAGGCTTTGCACGGGCAGGGTGAACTGCTTGCCCAGGCCGTCGGTGCGGGCCGCGTTGATGCTGCGCAGCGCGTCACCGCGCAGACGGATGCCGCGCGAGGTGCCACTGACCAGCTCGATCACGCCTTTGCGGGCCAGGGCCTGCAAATGCTCTTCGGCGGCATTGGCTGACTTGAAGCCCAGCTCGCTGGCGATTTCAGCGCGGGTGGGGGGGGCGCCGGTGCGGGCGATGGCGCTTTGCACCAAATCCAAAATCTGCTGCTGGCGGGCGGTTAACTTGGGGCTTTCAAACATGGCAAACTCCTAAGCACAAATTCCTAAGCGATGGGCGGGAAAAGTGAGGCTGCTGCAAGCGGCCCCACCAGCCCCACGAGGGGTTGGACAAGAAGCCGGTGCACAGGGCAACTGCGAGATTGAGACTGTGCACTGATTTCTTATCCAGTAACTGTATATTAAACCAGCTTTTTGAAAAGTGCAAGCGTTGTGGCAAAAATAAATCAAAACGTGGTGATTCTGGGAACCGGCGGCACGATTGCCGGGACAGCCGCCAGCAGCGCCGACCATACGGGTTACACGGCAGCGCAGATTGGCGTGGAGCAGTTGATGTCAGCCATTGCAGGGCTGCCCGCCGCATTGCAAGGGCGCGGCCTGATCACCGAGCAGGTGGCCCAGATCGACAGCAAGGACATGGACTTTGCCACCATGGCGCGGCTGGCAACGCGCTGTGCACACTGGCTCTCGCGCGAGGAGGTGAGTGCTGTGGTGGTAACGCATGGCACCGATACGCTGGAGGAGACTGCCTGGTTTTTGCAGTGCGTGTTGCCCGCGCAGCTGCTGGCCGCCAAGCCCGTGGTGTTGACCTGTGCCATGCGGCCCGCTACATCCAGCGAGGCCGATGGGCCGCGCAATGTCTGCGATGCCGTGCGCGTGGCGCTCAGTGCCCAGGCGCGTGGCGTGCTGGCTGTGTGTGCGGGCGATGTGCACAGCGCGCTGCAGGTGCAAAAAGTGCACAGCCACGCGCTCAATGCCTTCAGCTCGGGTGACGCAGGGCCTATCGCACAGGTGGTAGGCGAGTCGGTGGTTTTTAACGCCTTGCAGGAGGCTATTTATAAAGAAAATCTGGCTGCAGGCCAATGGAATATCGCGGGAGCAGCTATCAAATATATAGTAAGCACGGTGCATTGGCCCCGTGTCGAGCTATTGCTTAACCACAGCCAGGCCAGCGGCGCAGTAGTGCACGCCCTGCTAGCAGACAGCGCGCAGCCTGTGCGCGGACTGGTGGTGGCTGGCACCGGCAATGGCAGCCTGAGCGTCGATCTGGAGCATGCTCTGGTGGACGCGCAAAGCCATGGCGTGCGGGTGCTGCGCGCCAGCCGCTGTGCCTGGGGTGGCGTCAGTGCCACGGTCAACGACCGCCTGCCGGGCACAACGCTGTCCGCAGTGAAGGCGCGGGTGCAGATGGTGCTGGAGTTGTTGCACGACACGGAACTTTCCCCAGCGCCTGAAAACTAAAGCTCACTCGCGCATGAAGTTGCAGGCGAGAACCATTCAAACACTGGAGATAACACCATGCAACGCAAACTCTTCCTCGCCTCAGGCGCTGCGGCTGCAGCTGCCTTTCTACTCAGCTCTTGCGCCACAGGCAACATGAGCGCCGCCGAAACCGCCGACGCGCTGCAGCGAGCGCAGCGCGCCATGGGCAGCACCGATCTCAAAACCCTGCGCTACACCGCCAGTGGCACAGGTGGCATCTTTGGTCAGGCCTACCAGCCAGGAATGGCCTGGCCCAAGGTCAACGTCAGCTCTTTGGTGCGCCTGCACGACTACGACAGCGCCAGTTTCCGCCAGGACCAGGCCATCAGCCGTGCAGAGCCTAACGGCGGCGGCGCGGTGCCTCTGATAGGCCAGGGCGAGCAGCGCAGCATAGGCATGCTGCAAGGCACAACCAGCTGGAACATGGTGGGCCCCGCGCCTGTAGCCGCCCCCGTAGCGCTGGACCAGCGTATCCACGACCTGTGGACCAGCCCGCATGGCGTGCTCAAAGCTGCCCAGAAAAACCAAGCCATGGCCAGCACGCGCTCGCTTGACGGCAAGAGCTACACCGCCATCCGCTTCACCGAGCCTGGCCGCTTTACAGCAAGCGCCTACATCAACAGCCAGGGCCTGGTTGAGCGCGTGGACTCGCGCCACTCTCACCACGTCATGGGCGACACCGACGTGGTCACCGAGTACAGCGACTACAAAGACTTCAGCGGCGTGAAGTTCCCCGCGCGCATCCGCCAGACCCAAGGCGGCTATCCGGTGCTGGATGTGCAGGTCAGCGAAGTGCAGGTCAACCAGGCCTCCGGCATTGCCATTCCTGAGCTGGTCAAAACGTTCAGCGAACGCGCCGTGGCCGAGAAGGCCGCCGAAGGCGTGTGGTTCATTGGCGGCGGCTCACACAACAGCGTAGCCATTGAGATGAAAGACCACATCATGCTAGTCGAAAGCCCGCTCTACGATGCCCGCGCCGCCGCTGTGCTGGCCGAGGTCAAGCGTGTGATCCCCGGCAAACCCATCCGCTATGTGGTCAGCTCACACCACCACTTCGACCATGCCGGTGGCTTGCGCGCTGCCGCGGCCGAGGGCGCTGCAGTGGTGGCCAGCGCCAATGCCAAAGCCTACTACGAGCGCATTTTCGGCAACCCTAACCGTATCAACCCCGACCGGCTGGCCCAGTCGGGTGCGTCGGTGAAAGTGGAGGCGGTTGATGGCAAGCGGGTGTTCAGCGATGGCGCGCGCTCGGTGGAAATCCACCTGATTGGCCGTAGCGTGCATGCCGATGGCTTCATGATGGTCTATCTGCCTGCAGAAAAGCTGCTGGTGCAGGCCGATGCCTACACACCTTCTGCGCCCAACACAGCGCCGCCCGCAACGCCCAACGACAACCATCTGGCCTTGATCCGCAATATCGAAGAGCGCAAGTTCAGTGTCGAGCGCCTGCTGCCGCTGCATGGCCGCATCGTGCCGCTGTCTGAGCTGTATGCCATGGTGGGCCGCACGCTGTAATGCGCTAAGTAGCCTGCGGGGTGTGGCAAACTAGGTGGCTATGTTTGCTGCCCTCAAATCCCACGCCTGGGCCTATCCTGCGCTGGAAATCGTCCACATCCTCGGTATTGCCCTGCTGCTGGGCAATCTGGTACTGCTGGAACTGCGCGTGTTTGGCAAAGGCGCGGCACTGCCGGTCAAAGAGCTGGCAAGGCTAGGCTTGAGCGTAGTGCTGGTGGGCTTTTGCATGGCCGCGGCGTCTGGGCTGTTAATGTTTGCAACACAGCCCGCCGAACTCTTGGCGAACCGCGCATTCACCCTCAAAATACTCTTGCTTACCTGTGCCGCCTGCAACGCGGCCTGGTTTCATGGGCGCGGCTCGCTGGACAGGCTTGATGTCACTGCCAAGGCCCAGATGGTCGTCTCCACTGTGCTGTGGGTGGCTATTGTGAGCTGTGGTCGCTGGATAGCCTATCGCTGAAGCTGCAGGGAACATATGCCAGTGGTATGCACTCTGATGCAAGACTCGCCCAGCCCAAGTGTGCTGCACACTGCACTTTCACCTACCAGGAGATTTTGATGCAACGTCGCCCGTTTTTAATCGCCGCAGCCGCCATGCCCGTGGCGCAGCTGGCCCATGCCCACCACGGCTGGAGCAGCTTCGACCAGGACCGTCCGGTTTACCTGGAAGGCACTGCGCGCAAAGTCAAATGGCAAAACCCACACGCCGAGCTGGAACTGGAGATTGCCAGTGGCCTGAAGCTGCCCGCCGACCTGGCCAGCCGCGCCGTGCCTGCGCAGAGCGCCCCAGTCGACGGCAAGGCGCTGCTGGCCAAAGCCGTGCTGCCCAAGCGCGCAGACAAAACCTGGGAGATTGAGCTAGCACCACTGACCCGCATGCAGGCTTGGAACGTGCCCGAGATCCAGCCGGGCACTGCTGTGGCCTTGCTGGGCTTTACCTTCAAGGAAGAAAAGGGCGCACCGATACTGCGTGTGGAGTATCTGTGGCTGAGCGGCAAGAGCTACGGGCTGCGTTCCAGCCCGGCCTGATACGAGCGGTTAGCTTGCCAGCGCGGCGAAGGCGCGGGCAGTGATGTCTTCCACGCTGCCGGTGCCTTCAATGGCACGATACTGTGGCGCCGCTGCCGGGTCATTCTTGGCCCAGCTGCGGTAGTAGTCCACCAGCGGGCGGGTCTGCGCGCTGTAAACGTCCAGGCGCTTTTGCACGGTTTCGGCTTTGTCGTCTTCGCGCTGGATCAAAGGTTCGCCAGTGATGTCGTCCTTGCCGTCCACTTTGGGCGGGTTGAACTTGACATGGTAGGTGCGGCCTGAGGCCGGGTGGCTGCGGCGGCCGCTCATGCGCTCGATGATGGCGTCAAAAGGCACATCGATCTCCAGCACATAGTCCAGCTTCACGCCCGCGGCTTTCATGGCGTCGGCCTGCGGTATGGTGCGCGGAAAGCCATCAAACAAAAAGCCTTTGGCGCAGTCGGGCTGGGCAATACGCTCCTTGACCAGACCAATGATGATGTCGTCCGAGACCAGGGCACCCGAGTCCATCACTGCCTTGGCCTGCAGGCCCAGTGGCGTGCCAGCCTTGACGGCGGCGCGCAGCATGTCGCCAGTGGAGATTTGGGGAATGCCGTATTGCCTGCAAATAAATGTGGCCTGTGTGCCTTTACCCGCGCCCGGCGCGCCCAACAAAATCAGTCTCATGGATGTCCTCAGAAATAGTAAAAGTAGTCTGCGTCTTCAGTTGCCGGACGCTATTGTTACAGAGGATAGCACGTCCACTTGTGCATGCGGCTTACATCGGGGGCCGAAAACGCCAGTGCAGGCCCTTGGAGCGGCCTCAGCCAGCCTTAAAAAGCGCCCTGACGCGCTCCAGGTCTTGCGGTGTGTCCACCCCCGGCCCCGGCGCGTTGGCGGCCACATGTACGGCAATGCGGTGGCCGTGCCATAACGCGCGCAGTTGCTCCAGCGACTCAGCCAGCTCCATAGGTGCCTGCGGCAACTGGGGAAACTGCCGCAAAAATCCCACGCGGTAGCTGTAAATGCCCACATGGCGCAGCGCAGCGGGCGCCAGCGGGTGGCCATCGCGGTTGTAGGGGATGGGGCTGCGGCTGAAGTACAGCGCGTTGCTGGCCGCATCGAGCACCACCTTGACCACATTGGGATTGGCCAGGTCGGCGGCGTTGTCGATGGCATGCGCAGCGGTGCCCATGGCAGCTTGGGGTTGGCGCATCAGCACCTCAGCTACCGCATTGATCAGCAGCGGGTCAATCAAAGGCTCGTCGCCCTGCACATTGACCACAATGCTGTCGTCTGCCAAACCCAGCAGATCGCAGGCCTGGGCCAGGCGGTCTGAGCCGCTGGGGTGGTCTGCCTTGGTCAGCACCGCGCTGATGCCGTGCGCCTGGCAGGCCGCCACAATCTGCGGGCTGTCGCAGGCCACCACCACTTGGCTGGCAGCAGACTGGGCGGCGCGTTGCGCCACCCGCACCACCATGGGCAGGCCGGCAATGTCTGCCAACGGCTTGTTGGGCAGGCGGGTGGAGGCCAGCCGCGCAGGGATGAGTACCGTGAACGCCATGCCGCTTAGCCCAGGTCCGCTGGCTTGGAGCTGCTGGAGTGCAATGCGTCGATCTCGTCGTCGGTCAGGGTGCGGGCCTCGTTTTCCAGCAGGATGGGGATGCCATCACGCACCGGGTAGGCCAGGCGGGCGCTGCGCGAGACCAGCTCGGCCTTGTCGCGGTCGTAGCTGAGGGGCCCTTTGGTGACGGGGCAGACAAGGAGTTCGAGCAGTTTGGTGTCCATGGGGGAAATTCTTTAGCCTGTGGCTTTGAGTGTGCACGATGATAACTTTTCCACCACCGCTGTGAAGAACTCTGGCGCAATATCTACCACCAGCGGCACGGCCAATGCATCGGGGCGGTGCCGCCAGAGTTTGACAGCGTCTTTTTGGGTGCAAATCAAGGTTTGGCCCAATAAATCATCGCGGGACCAGCTATCAAAATTATAGTGATCTGCCAGGCTGATGGTCTCTGCCAGTGTGATGCCCTGGGCGCGCAGCATGGTGAAAAAAGCGTCTGGCTGGGCAATGCCTGCCAGCGCAGTGAGGCGCCGGCCCTGCAAGCTGGCCAGAGGCAGCTGCGAGCCATCAGCGCGCAGCGCATGGTCGGCCAGACGGCGCTGCACCGGGTGTTCGGGCGCGCCATGCGCTGGCCAGGCCTGTGCGCCGGGGCTACCTGTACTGGTCGAGCGCAACACCGCGTCCACCTTGCGCGGCCATGGCTCGCGCAGCGGCCCAGCCGGCAGCAGCCAGCCGTTGCCCACACCGCGCTGGTCAAACACACACACCTCAATATCGCGCTGTAGCGCCAGATGTTGCAGGCCATCGTCACTGACGATCACGTTGGTTTGCGGGTAGGCGGCCAGCATGCGCTGCACAGCCCGTGCGCGCTGTTTGCTGACCCATACCGGCACGCCCGTGGCATGCTGGATCAGCGCAGGTTCATCGCCCGCAAGATGGGCGGGCGTCTGTGCCGTGACCTCTATGCACTCATCCGCGCCGTCAGCCACCGCGCGGCCATAGCCCCGCGAGACCACACCGGGCTGCCAACCCTGCGATCTGAGCTGTCGCACCAGCTCAATCACTACCGGGGTTTTGCCTGCGCCGCCTGCGATCACATTGCCCACCACGATGACGGGCACGCCAGCACGGTAGCTGCCCAAAAGACCTCGGGAATAGAGGCCTCGGCGCAACGCCACCAGGGCGCGGTAGAGCCACGACGGACCTAGCAACAGCCAGGCCAGCGGGCCGCGCTGCAGCCAGGCGCGCTGCAAAGCGCCTGTCCAGCCTTGACTTTCACTCAATGGATCGGGCATACATCGCGGGTAAATACGTAGTGAGCCAAGCCTGCCCTGCGTGCAGTGATCTGCAATGGAAATACGTCGTTGCAACAGCTATCGCAACAATGGGTAGTGCTAGGTGAGGGGTATTCACTGAAAGTTGACAACATGCGATAAAGTAATGTTTGTTACTAATTTTAGTAACGCTTTGATTGTTTTGTTTTCAGGAAAATTATATGTTTCGCATCGTATTCACTTCGTTTCGTAGCTTAGCATTAAGCTTCCTGTGTTTGGCCAGTGTACCTGCGTGGGCGGCAGACATTGTTGTGGGCCAGATCGGCCCATTCACCGGGCTGCCTTCACCCGATGCCAGCGAAGTCAACGCGGGTGCGCAGGCATTTTTCGACCAAACCAACAAGGCCGGTGGCATCAGCGGCAACAAGATCAGCTTCTTCAAGCTGGACGATCAGTTCAAAGGTGATGTGTTCAAGCAACAGCTGGAGGTGGCCAAACAGCGCAAGCCTGTCGCCTTGATCTCGCCGATTGGCTCTGCTGCGATGAACCTGCTGACCAAAGAGGCCTTGCTCAAAGACGCGAACTTCATTGTGGTGAACGCCATCCCCGGTTCTCTGGCTTTCCGCAGCCCAGGTGACCCCAAGCTGTTCCACATCCGCGCCAGCGATGGCGACCAGTTCAATCGCATGCTTAACCACGGCCGGACGGTGGGCATCACGCAAATCCACGTGCTCTACCAAGACCTGCCAATTGGCAAAGGCGGCTTTGAAGTGATCAAAAAGGCGGCCCCTGAGTTTGGCTACAAGCCTGCAACGGGGGTGGAGTCCAAACACGATGACGCCTCTTTGGCTGTGGCCGCCAAGGCCACGCTGGAGACCAATGC
Organism: Polaromonas sp.; assembly: GCA_013297865.1. Taxonomy (GTDB): domain Bacteria; phylum Pseudomonadota; class Gammaproteobacteria; order Burkholderiales; family Burkholderiaceae_C; genus JAAFIP01. The sequence goes on from JAAFIP010000022.1 coordinate 25,974, forward strand.
GCAATCAGTAATCCTGATCGGTTCGCCCAAGTTCATGGCCGATGCGGTCAAGCAGCTGCGCAGTGTGGGCTATAGCCGCTCGATCAACGCCTTGTCGTATCTGTCAGCTCCGCTGCTGACCAAAGTGGCTGGCGTTGACGCCTCGCGCGGCGTGGGCATTGCACAGACTTTCCCCAATCCTGCTGGCCGCAACCTGCCACTGCACCAGGAGTTTCAAAAGACGATGGCTGAGTTTGCGCCAGATGTGAAAACCCTCTCGGCATTCCACCTGGAAGGCTACCTGTCGGCCCGTGTGCTGGTGGACGCCATCAAGCGGGCCAAGGGCAACACCTCGCCCGAGGCTTTGTCAGCCGCCCTGCGCAGCGCAGGCGAGCTGGACTATGGCGGTTTTCGCGTCAATTTTGCCAAAGGCAACTCTGGCAGCAGCTGGGTGGATATGAGCGTGGTGGACGCTTCGGGCAAGCTACGCTACTGATCGAACACGTAGCGCAAAGCTGCGTACAAGTCTTACTTGGCAGCGCCTGCAGAGGACTGGGTGGCAAAGGTGATTTGCGACAGCCCCACGCGGCGGGCGGCTTCCATCACCGTGATCACGCTTTGGTGTGAGGCCAGCGCATCGGCGCTGATGATGATGACCGAGTCTTTGCCAGCTTTGGCTGCGCCCATCAGCGCGTTGCCAATGATCTCTACGCTGCGGCCCTCTACCAGGGTTTTGTTGATGCTGTAGCGCCCGTCGCTGCTGACGGAGACGATGACTTCCTTGGGGTAGTCGCGCTGGGCTTCGGTGTCGGCAACCGGCAGCTTGAGCTGCATTTCGGTGAATTTGCTGTAGGTGGTGGACAGCATCAGAAAGATCAGCACCACCAGCAGCACGTCAATGAACGGGATCAGGTTGATCTCGGGCTCTTCGCGGTTGGCGCGTTTGAAGTTCATAGCCATGGCGGGGGTGTCCGTGTGAAGTGCGCTTTAGCGGCTGATGCGCAGCGAAATCAGGTGGCGGGCCATGCGCTCGGCCGATAGCTCCAGTGTCAGCAGATAGCCATCGACCCGTGCGCGGAAATAGCGCCAGAAGATCAGGGCAGGGATGGCCACAATCAGGCCAAAAGCCGTGTTGTACAGCGCAATCGAGATGCCCTGGGCCAGCTGGGCAGGGTTGGCACCGCTGCCGCCCACGCCGCCGCCTTGCGAGCCAAAAATCTCGATCATGCCAATGACCGTGCCCAGCAGGCCCAGCAGCGGCGCGGCCGACGCGATGGTGGCGATGGCAGGCAGATAGCGCTCCAGGCGGTGGGCGACTTTGCGGCCGGTGCCCTCCATGGTGCTGCGTAGCTCGTCTTCGCTGCAGCGCGGGTTCAGGTTCATGGCGCGCATGCCGCTGGCCAGCACCTCGCCCAGAGCCGAGTTGGCCTCCAGCTGATTGACCACATCGTGCGAGGGCAGGCCCTGGCGCGAGACGGCAATGGCCTCGTCCAGCAGCTTGGGTGGGGCGACCTTGAAAGGCCGCAGACTGACAAAACGTTCAATAACCAGCGCAAGCGCCGCAATGGAACACATAATGAGAGGCCAGATCGGCCAGCCTGCGGCTTGTATGATCGACAGCAAAACTTTTCTCCAACCGTTGCCGGGTAACTGCCACAGATTATGCGCGAAGCTGATAGCGATCACGACGATGGGCCTGGCCAGGGTGCAGATTTTTCCGCGCCTGCGGCAAGTTTGTCACGCGCAGTGCCCCGGGTGTGGGCTGTGGGGGCGCTGTGCCGCGCCGTGGCCGACACGCTGGATGCGCGCTTTAACCCCGTGGCGGTGCGCGGCGAGATCACCGGGTTCAGCCGCGCCGCCAGCGGGCACTGCTATTTCAGCCTGAAAGACGCCACCGGCCAGATCCGCTGCGCGATGTTTCGCCGCGCCGCCTCGCTGCTGAGCTTTAACCCGCGCGATGGCGAGCTGGTGGAGGTGCGCGGCAAACTGGGTGTGTATGAGCAGCGCGGCGATCTGCAGCTGGTGGTGGAGTCGATGCAAAAAGCCGGGCAGGGTGCGCTGTTTGAGCAGTTTCTGCGGCTCAAGGCCCAGTTGGAATCGGAGGGCCTGTTTGACCCTGCACGCAAGCGTGAGATACCGCTGGCGCCGCGCGGCATTGGTGTGGTGACCTCGCTGGGCGCGGCGGCGCTGCACGATGTGGTCAGCGCCCTGCAGCGGCGCGTGCCGCACATCCCCGTGGTGATCTCGCCTGCTTCTGTGCAGGGGGCGCAGGCACCTGCCGAGCTGTGCGAGGCGCTATCAAAACTATATCTGCTCCCGCGACATTTTAAAGGGCTGCAGGCCGATTTGACTGATAAAACAGCCCCGATTGACGTGATCTTGCTGGTGCGCGGCGGTGGCTCGCTGGAGGACCTGTGGGCCTTCAATGATGAGCGGCTGGCGCGCACCATTGTGCAAAGCCCGGTGCCGGTGATCAGCGGTGTGGGGCATGAGACCGACTTCAGCATTGCCGACTTCTGCGCTGACCTGCGCGCCCCCACGCCCACGGCAGCCGCCGAGCTGTGCGCCGCTGACCGCAGCACCTGGTTGAGCGCCGTTAGCCTGATGGCCCAGCGCCTGCAAAGCGCAGCCCACGACACGTTGGACAGCCAGGCACAGCGACTGGACATAGCGGCAGGGCGCATTGGGCGGCCCAGCGATGTGGTGGGCCAGCAGCGCCTGCAGCTGCAGCGCCTGGCCATGGCACTGTCACACCAAACACTATTAAAAACGCAGCTGCTCTCGCGGCATTTTAAAGGGCTGGAGCAGGATTTAGCTCTTAAAACACAGGATGCACTGCGCCGCATGCACGAGCGCACGCTGCGTGCCGAGCGCAGCCTGGAGCTGCTGAACCCGCAGCATGTGCTGGAGCGCGGCTATGCGCTGCTGCAGGCAGACAACGGCCAGGTCATCAGCAGCGTACATGCTGTTACGTCTGGGCAGCCTATCCAGGCCACGCTGGCCGACGGCACACTGCAGCTGACTGCCCGCTAGGCCAAGCCTGCAGCATGGGCGCAGACACTACACCTCCCGACCTGGCCGCGCTAGAGCACGCGATTCTTGCGCTGTTGGCCCAGCGCCCACAGGGTGCCAGCATTTGCCCCAGCGATGCTGCACGCAAGGTCTATCCAAACGCGGTCCAATGGCGCGCTGCCATGCCAGCTGTGCGCGCAGTGGCGGCGCAGTTGGCGCAGCGCGGCGACATCGTGGTGACACAAAAAGGTGTTGAAGTAGATATCCAGACGGCGCGAGGACCTGTGCGGCTGCGAAAACCGTGACATGTTTAACGCACGGGGGCATGCTTGCGTTAAGTTACAAAAGCTTGATTCCATTTGACTTACAAAGCATCACAATCTACTCGTCTTATTAAGTCAATAAGCAGTCTAGGGAAAGCACCGACATATGGCGCAAGAGATGTACCGGATAGAGGGCGACAGTCCCGTCAAGAAAGACCTCAAGTTCTGGCGCATCGTGGGCCACGAAGCCCTCTCCAGGCCCTCCAGCT
>JAAFIP010000023.1 GCA_013297865.1 Polaromonas sp.
GAGATCACGCTTGGCACGCAGTACATGCTGCACCTCGCGCACCACATGCACCGGCAGGCGTACCGCGGCCCTGGTGCATCAGGGCCCGCTCTACCGCCTGGCGTATCCACCACATGGCATAGGTGGAAAACCGAAAACCCAGTGCGGGATCAAATTTCTGCACGGCCTGCAGCAGCCCCAGATTGCCCTCTTCGATCAGGTCAGACAGCGGTACACCGCGCCCCAGATAGGCTTTGGCCACGCTGACCACCAGGCGCAGGTTGTGCTCCACCATGGACTGGCGGGCGGCAAAATCCCCCGCGCAAGCGCGCTCGGCCATGGCGCGCTCTTCGTGGGCAGTAAACAAGGGGGTGCGGCGAATGCGGTGCAGATAAGCCGACAGCGCATCGCTGGTGTCGATAGACTCCGAGGGCAGCGCTGCATCGGCGCCAAAACCCACATCATCTGCTACCAAATCAGTAGCTGCTCCCGCGATATTCTGTGGGTCTGGCGGCAGATCAGGCGCTATATCCTGGGCCTGCTGTGGCACAACGCTGGGGCGCAATCTGCGACGGGCGTTGTGCGTTGCCATACATCACCTGGTGGGCAGGTAGCGTGCGGGATCGACAGGTTTGCCCTGACGGCGTATCTCAAAGTGCAGCTTCACGCGGTCTGCATCGCTTTGACCCATCTCTGCAATCTTCTGGCCTTTGCGCACAGTCTGGTCTTCCTTGACCAGCAGCGTCTGGTTGTGCGCGTAGGCGGTCAGGTAGGTGTTGTTGTGCTTGAGGATCACCAGGTTGCCATAGCCGCGCAAACCGGCACCGGCATATACCACGCGCCCGTCACCTGCAGCCAGCACTGGGTCGCCTGCTTTGCCAGCGATATCCAGGCCTTTGTTTTTGGCCTCGTCAAAACCTGCAATCACCGCACCTGAGGTAGGCCAGATCCAGGCCACATCATCATCGCCTGCTGATGAGGCGGCAGGAACGGGCGCTGTGGAAACCGGCGAAGGAGCGGGTGTAACCACCACGGGGGCGGTAGTAGTAGTGACTGCAGCAGTGGGCGTGGTAGCGGTCGCCGTGCGTGTGCCTGCGGGAGGAATAGCAGTGCCCACCACGGTGGGCGGAACCGTCACAGGACGTGGGATGAACGAACCTGGAGTGGTTTCTGCAGTGCCCGGCGGAATGACACGCAGCACCTGGCCAACTTCAATCAGATTGGGATTTTCCAGACCGTTCCAGCGGGCAATATCGCGCCAGTTCTGCCCGGTATCCAGACCAATGCGGATCATGGTGTCGCCGGGGCGAATGGTGTAATAGCCGGGCTTGCCAGCGTTTTCTATGCCGGGCAGAGGCTTCAGTGGGGCCGCGGTGGCTGTGGTAGACGTGCCTGCTACGGTCGTAGTTGTAGCAGTGGGCGTGCTCGCATTGGGATTGCCGCGGTCCTCAACCGGAGCTCGCGACAGGCTCACCGAAGTGCATCCGCCAAGCAGAAGGGCACTGGCTAAGACCGCCCATACCAACGCCTTAGCGGCGCTTGTGAATTGATGTTGTTGGATCATTCAAACCTCGTTACAACCTGCATATAAAAAAACCATCCCACTTTGCGCACAGGTCAGAATCATTACATTACACCCGATTTTAGAGGCACGAAGTGCACTGGTTCAAGCACTGTTTGCGTTACACCTTGTTGCGTTTTGTCGAGCACCACCAAAGCCTGGGAGCCAGAGGCAGTCGCCATAGGCGCCACAATGCGCCCCCCGACAGCCAGCTGGTCCACCCAGGCCTGCGGAATCGCCTCGCCTCCAGCAGCCGCAATAATGCCCGCATAGGGTGCGCCCTTGGCATAGCCCAGCATGCCGTCTCCCAGCAGCAGGTGCAGATGCGCGATGGCAAATGGTCGCAAATTCTCGCGCGCCTTATCGTGCAGGCCACGCAGACGCTCGATGCTGTAGACCTCGGTGCACAGCTGGGCCAGCAATGCAGCCTGGTAGCCGCAGCCTGTGCCGATCTCCAGCACCCGGCCCATGCGGCCCCGACTGTCCAATCCCTTGCCCTGCCCCTGGCGTAGCAGCTCCATCATGCGCGCCACCACGTTGGGTTTGGAAATCGTCTGGCCCAGGCCGATAGGCAAGCTGGTGTCTTCATAGGCCTGACCCACCAGTGCAGTGTCTACAAAGCGGTGCCGCTCAATGTGGCCCAGCGCCTGCAGCACCGCACTGTCGCTGATGCCCTGCGCGGCCAGTTTGTCCACCATGCGCCTGCGCATGGCCTGCGAGTCCAAGCCCAGGCCGTGGCTGGCAGCTGGCAGTGAAGAGGTGGCTTTTTTTAAGGGTTTTAGGGCTGCAGAGCCCTGTTTAATCGCGGGGGCAGCTACTTTTTTAGGAGCAGATGACTGTCCCTTGGCCTGCGCAGGCAGCTTGGCTGGAAAGCTTGGCCGGCTCATGCACTGCTTTTGGCAAAGTCTGCCAAACCCTGTTGCCAGTAGCTCAGGCGGGCATGGTCTGTCAGGTCCACCTGCAAGGGCGTAATGCTTACATGGCCCTGGCGAGCGGCTTCAAAATCCGTGCCTGCGCCCTCGTCTTTCACCGGGCCTGCTGCGCCAATCCAGTACATCGTCTCTCCGCGCGGGCTGGTTTGGGTAATCACGGGTTCTGCAGCATGGCGGCGGCCCAGACGGCATACCTTGGGGCTGAGCATCTGCGCCAGGGGCCGGTTGGGAATATTTATATTCAGCAGCCAGGGCGCTGCGCCGGGCTGCAGGTGGGACGCGTAGTACTGCACCAGCTCGCGCGCCTTGGCCGCACTGGCCTGCAGCTCGCCCCAGCCTTTATCCACCTGGGAAAACGCCAGCGCGGGGATGCCAAACAGATAGCCCTCCATCGCCGCGCCCACCGTGCCGCTGTAGATCGTATCGTCGCCCATATTGGCGCCGTTGTTGATGCCAGAAACCACCAGATCGGGCTGATACCCCAGCAGGCCGGTCAGCGCAATGTGCACGCAGTCGGCGGGGGTGCCATTCACATAGCGAAAGCCGTTGGGCGCGCTATGCACATACAAAGGCGCATTGAGCGTGAGTGCGTTGGATTTGGCGCTGTTATTGTGCTCGGGGGCGATCACCTCGACATCGGCAATGGACTTGAGCGCTTCATACAAGGCAACAATACCGGGAGCCTGGTAACCATCGTCGTTGGATAACAAAATTTTCATACGCAAATTGTAGGGTGCGTACAGGCCTGCGGGTCTCTTAGGGGACAAATATTCCTGCATGCAGCCCGTAGTGGTCACAGCGGGTACTATCATTGCGCAAGTTACCCATTGAGGAGATCACCATGCAAGCCTGGCTGTGCGAAACCCCTACCGGCATCGACGCCCTGACCTGGAAAGAACTGCCCACGCCTGCGCCCAAGGCAGGCGAGGTGCTGATCGAGATCAAGGCCGCAAGCCTGAATTTCCCCGACATCCTGATTGTGCAGAACAAGTACCAGATCAAGCCGCCCCTGCCCTTCGTGCCAGGCTCGGAGTATGCAGGCGTGGTGCAGGCTGTGGGCGACGGTGTACGTCACCTCAAAGTGGGGCAATCGGTAGCCTGCCTCTCAGGCACAGGCGGCTTTGGCACCCACACCATTGCGCCAGCGGCCCTGTGCATGCCACTGCCGCCAGGCTTTGGCCATGTGGACGCCGCCGCTTTCATCATGATCTACGCCACTTCCCATCACGCGCTGATCGACCGGGCCCAGCTCAAGGCTGGTGAAACCGTGCTGATCCTTGGCGCAGCAGGCGGCGTGGGCACTGCGGCCATCCAGATTGCCAAGGCAGCGGGTGCCAAAGTGATAGCCGCCGCATCCAGCGACGAAAAGTGTGCGCTGTGCAAGTCCATTGGCGCTGACGAGGTGATCAACTACAGCCAGGGCGATCTGCGCGAAGCGATCAAGTCCACTTGCGAGCGCCTGGGCGTCAAAGCGCCCGACGTGATCTATGACCCCGTGGGCGGCGAGTTTGCCGAGCCCGCCTTCCGCTCCATCGCATGGCGCGGGCGCTATCTGGTGGTGGGCTTTGCCAGCGGGCCGATCCCGTCGCTACCGCTCAACCTGGCCTTGCTCAAGGGTGCCTCCCTGGTGGGCGTGTTCTGGGGTGATTTTGCCAAGCGCGAACCCCAGGCCAATGCCGCCATGATGCAGGAGCTAGCCCAGTGGTATGGCGCAGGCAAGATCAAACCTGTGATTGACCGCACCATGCCCATGAGCGAACTCAAGGCAGCCTACGCCCACATGGGTTCGCGCGGCGTGAAGGGCAAACTGGTGATGGTCAACACGTAAACGGCGCTTACACGCACCTGTATCCGACACGTCAGCTAACTACCTTGCGCACTGGCTTGCCGCAAGCCAGTCCCAGGCGCGACAATACAGACTGTTTTAGTCACCCACAAGACTGCCCATGGACGAACCCATTCTTACTATTGACGAACGCGAAGCGATCAACTCCGGTCGCTGGTTTTCATCCCTCTCACCCAGCCTGCGACACGATATCCTGCGATGCACCTATGTCAAACGCTACAAGGACGGCGAGCTGATCTGCGCGCGCGGCGACACTGCCGACGAGTGGATTGCCTGCGCACGTGGTGCCCTGCGCGTTTCCAGCACCTCGGTGTCGGGCAAGCTGGTCACGCTGACCTATGTCGAGCCCGGCATCTGGATGGGAGATGTGTCCATGTTTGACGGCGACCGGCGCACCCACGATGTCTATGCCCACGGCGACACATCCATCGTGTGTGTGGCCCGGGCTGATTTCCGCAAAATACTGGCCAGCCATGTTGAGCTGTACGAAGCGCTGATGCGCCTGCAGGCACGGCGTATCCGTCTGCTGTTTGGCCTTGTGGAAGACCTCAACACCCTGCCCCTGCGCGCGCGCCTGGCCAAGCAGCTGGTGCACCTGGTGCGCAGCTATGGGGTGACCAGCCTGAGCAACAACGAAGAGGTGCGCATTGGTCTGCACCTGGCGCAGGAAGAGCTGGCGCAGCTGCTGGGAGCCTCTCGCCAGCGCGTGAACCAGGAGCTCAAGTCTATGGAGCGCGAAGGCATCATCCGCGTGGAGCCCAGCGGTCTGGTGGTGTGCAACCGCGATGCATTGAAAAAAATTGGGGAAGCAGATGAATAAGCAGGTTGTAGCGCCATGAGCGAGTTTGACCATTTTGTAGGCACCCGCCCGGTGGGCGACAAGCATGCGTTTGATACCGCTGCACTCACCCATTGGCTCAGCAGCCATCTGGAGGGCTTTGCAGGCCCTTTGACGGTAGAAATGTTCAAGGGCGGCCAGTCCAACCCCACCTACAAGCTGATCACACCAGGCAAGAGCTATGTCATGCGCGCCAAGCCTGGCCTCGTGGCCAAGCTGCTGCCCTCGGCCCATGCGATTGAGCGTGAGTTTGCCGTCATGCGCGGCCTGCATGGCACCGATGTACCTGTGGCCCAGATGTACTGCCTGTGCGAGGACGAATCCGTCATCGGCCGCGCCTTCTACATCATGGAGTTTGTCCAGGGCCGCGTGCTCTGGGACCAGGCTTTGCCAGGTATGAGCCCTGCACAGCGTGGCCAGATCTACAACGAAATGAACCGTGTTCAGGCTGCCTTGCACACCGTGAAGTTTGCCGACCGGGGCCTGGCAAACTACGGCAAGCCCGGTAATTATTTTGAGCGCCAAATTGGCCGCTGGAGCAAGCAGTACCAGGCCAGCATCACGCAGCCCATCCCCGAGATGGACCAGCTGATCGAGTGGCTGCCTGCGCACATCCCTGCCAGCGCGCGTGACGAAAGCCAGGTCAGCATCGTGCACGGCGACTACCGCCTGGACAACATGATCTTCCACCCCACCGAGCCGCGCGTGCTGGCCGTGCTGGACTGGGAGCTGTCCACCCTGGGCCATCCACTGGCCGATTTCAGCTACCACTGCATGGCCTGGCATATCCCTCCAGGGGCGTTTCGCGGCATTGGTGGGCTGGACCACGCGGCCTTGGGCATTCCCAGCGAAACCGACTACATCCGCATGTACTGTGAGCGCACAGGCGTGTACCAGCCTGAGGCGCTGAAAGCCGACTGGAATTTCTACCTCGCCTACAACCTCTTTCGCATCGCAGCCATTTTGCAAGGCATCGCCAAACGCGTGGAGACGGGCACGGCTGCCAGTGCGCAGGCTGTGTCGTCTGCTGCTGGCGCCAGACCGCTGGCGCAAATGGCCTGGTCCTTTGCCAAGAAGGCCTAAGCCCTACCTACCCCTACACTTACCGGAGACTCCTGATGGATTTTGATTACTCAGCGCACACCAAAGAACTGCAAGCCAAACTGCTGGCATTTTTTGATGCCCACATTTACCCCAACGAAAAAGCCTATCACGACGAAATTCTGGCCAACACTGAAGCCGGCAAGCGCTGGACGCCATTGCAGACGATTGAAAAGCTCAAGCCCATCGCCCAAAAACAGGGCTTGTGGAACCTGTGGCTGCCACGCGATACAGCGCAGATAGCCGGCTTTGGTGGCGACCCGCTGTTTGGCGGCGCTGGCCTGACCAACCAGGAATACGCGCCTCTGGCCGAAATTATGGGCCGCGTGCCATGGGCCAGCGAGGTGTTCAACTGCTCCGCGCCTGACACCGGCAATATGGAAACCATTGCCCGCTATGGCTCGCCTGCCTTGCGCGATCGCTGGCTCAAGCCGCTTTTGCGCGGAGAAATCCGCTCGGCCTTTGCCATGACCGAGCCCGACGTGGCCTCCAGCGATGCCACCAACATCGCCACCCGCGTCGTCAAGGACGGCAATGAATACCAGATCGATGGCCGCAAGTGGTGGATCAGCGGCGCGGGCGACCCACGCTGCGCTGTCTACATCGTGATGGGCAAGTCTGACCCCGATGCCCCGCGCCACAGCCAGCAGAGCATGATCATCGTGCCCGCCGATACCCCGGGCATCAAGGTGGTGCGCCCACTGACCGTGTTTGGCTATGACGACGCGCCGCATGGCCATTGCGAGATGACATTCACCAAGGTGCGCGTGCCAGCAGACAACATGTTGCTGGGCGAAGGCCGTGGTTTTGAGATCGCACAAGGCCGCCTTGGGCCTGGGCGCATTCACCACTGCATGCGTTTGGTAGGCTTGGCTGAGCGCGCCTTGGAGCTGATGTGCAGGCGCGCTTCAGCCCGCGTGGCTTTTGGCAAAACGGTGGCATCCCAAACCGTCACGCAAGAGCGCATTGCCGAGGCACGCTGCCGTATCGACATGGCACGCCTGCTGACACTGAAAACCGCTTGGCTGATGGATGTGGCGGGCAATAAAGTGGCCAAAAACGATATTGCCATGATCAAGGTGGTCGCACCCAGTATGGCCTGCCAGGTGATTGACTGGGCCATGCAGGTGCACGGTGGTGGTGGCATCAGCGATGATTTCCCCCTGGCCTATGCCTATACCGCTGCGCGTACCTTGCGCTATGCCGACGGCCCTGATGAGGTACACCGCAACGCGATTGCCAAGCTCGAACTGGGCAAGTATTCGCTGGACAAGCGCGAAGTGGACATGCCAATAACCCGCAGTTGATTGACCCTTAGCCCTGTAGCCGCACGCAGGCAGCAGGGCTTATGTGGTCTTGGATTTAAAGGCGCTCAGGCCCAGCTCGCAGGCGGTGGTAAACAGATGGGTGGCGTGCTCCAGCGTGGCGATGTCCCCATCGGTGTACTGCATGCGCAGATAGGCTTTGCCGCGCCGCAGCATCAAAATTTTGGGGATGGCAGGGTCGGACGAAGGCCAGCTGACCAGCAGATTGATCAGGTCCTGCCCCAGCCAGGCTTGTGCCTGATCACGGTTGTCAGACAGCACCGCATACTGGTTCAAAAACGTCTCGCCCATACTTTCCCAGCCCACTTCTTCATAGATCGACAGCCAGCGCATCTCCTCGGGCAGCCGGGTATCGGCAATGGTTTGCAGCGAATCGGTATAGTGCTCGAAAGCCTGTTTTTCCAGCGCATTTTTCAGCTGGCGGCTGAGCACCATCACCGATACATCGGACTCCACGTCCAGCTCGCCGCGGGCGCGCAGTTCCAGGCCTTTGATAAAGTCACGCGATGGCTTGCCCTGCTCCATGCGCCAGGCCTTGCCACCGATATGGCCTTGCACATGGTGACCGCTGCGGCCGTCGGGTCGCTGGGAATACGCCAAGCCCTGCATCGTGGCCCATTCAGATACCCGGTTGGTAGATACTAGGCCGGAGCTGGCATGCGAGGGCAGCTGGGTGCTGGTGACCTCTTTAGGACGGCCACGCCCCAGGACTTTTTTCAGGAATTCAAACATACGTGTCACTTTTGCACTAGAGTGCGATTATGAAAGGACTTTTAAACAATGCTACAACTTTATTCATGGCCCACGCCAAACGGCCACAAAATTCACATCATGCTGGAGGAATGTGGCCTGAAATACGACGTTATTCCGGTCAATATCGGCTCCGGTGACCAGTTCAAACCCGAATTTCTCAAAATCAGCCCCAACAACAAGATGCCCGCCCTGATCGACCCGGATGGGCCTGATGGCAAGCCCATTTCCCTGTTCGAGTCCGGCGCAATTTTGATCTATCTGGCCGCCAAAACTGGCCAATTCATGCCTTCGTCTGACCGCGACAAATACCAGGTGTTGCAATGGCTGATGTTCCAGATGGGCGGCGTAGGCCCCATGCTGGGCCAAAACCACCACTTCCGCCTCTACGCGCCTGAAAAACTGCCCTATGCCATCGACCGCTACACCAATGAGGCCAAACGCCTGTACGGCGTGATCGACCGGCAACTGGCTGCCAGTCCCTATATCGCAGGCAAGACCTACACCATCGCCGACATGGCGATCTACCCCTGGCTGCGCAACTGGAAAGCCCAAGGTATTGAACTGAGCGACTATCCCGCCCTGAAAAAGTGGTTTGATGGCCTGGAACAGCGCCCGGCCGTGCAGCGGGGCTGCCAAGTGCTGGCAGCCATGCGCAAGCCCATCACCGGCGACAAGGAGCGTGAAATACTTTTTGGCAAAAAGCAGTATGAAAAACGCTGAGTTCTTGGGTTAAAATACTGTTCTTCGGAGTGTGGCGCAGTCTGGTAGCGCACCTGGTTTGGGACCAGGGGGTCCAAGGTTCGAATCCTTGTACTCCGACCACAATTTAAAACCCTTTTCGCCTCGCACGCGCCCTGTTTGCGAGGCGATTTTGTTTGTATGATGTTTTCTGTGGTGCAGTACTGCTGATTTACCAGACTGTCCGTAGCTCAGTTGGATAGAGCAACAGCCTTCTAAGCTGTGGGTCGGGGGTTCGATCCCCTCCGGGCAGGCCAATTTATATATCTTTTGGGCCTGCAGCCCTTTAAAATATCGCGGGAACAGCTATTTATTCGATAGCAATATGCTCCACATTACAGGTACATTTGCAACTGCAACTGCAACTGCAACTGCACCTGTAACGCAAGCGCTTGTTAGCCCGCGGCGCGCGCACCCAGCAAATACTCGGTTTTACCCAGCTCTACGCCGTTGTGGCGCAAGATGGCGTAGGCCATGGTGACATGAAAGAAGAAGTTGGGCAGTACCCAGTGTTTGAGATAGGCCTCGCCTTTCATGGTGCGCTTGGCCTCGCGGCCGACCGGGAAGGTGATGTCTTTGTCTTCAGTGCCGTCAATGGATGAGGCAGGCACGCTGCTTAAAAACGCGATAGTTTTGGCGATGCGTTCTTTCAGCTCTGCCAGGGTGGTTTCGTTGTCGGTAAAGCTGGGGGCCTCGACGCCTGCCAGGCGGGCTACACCAAACTTGGCTGCATCGCAGGCAATGGTGATCTGGCGCGTGAAGGGCAGCATGTCCGGTGCCAGACGGTACTGGGTCAGCGCAGCGGGGTCGCATTTTTTGCTGTCGGCAAATGCCTGGGCTTTGTCCAGAAAATGGCTCAGATTGCCCAGCATGGACTGGAAAATCGGCAGGCTGGCAGATGACATGGAGATAGACACAATCGGATCCTTCGAGTTAAGAGAAGCCTTATCGTATCCAATTGTGGGCCTCGTTGCACTGGCATTGTCCCCGGCGAGGCAGCTTGGCGGTTTCTACTCAGTCGCGCTCGGCTGCTTTGCAGGCACAATTGGGGCATGAATATTGTGATACTGGACGACTATCAAGACGCCGTCCGCAAACTCGATTGCGCTGCCAAACTGGAGGATTACCCTGCCAAGGTGTTCACCAACACGGTCAAAGGCATTGGCCAGCTCAGCGTGCGCCTCAAAGATGCCGACATCATTGTGCTGGTGCGCGAGCGCACGCAGATGACGCGCCAGCTGATCGAGAAGCTGCCGCGCCTGAAGCTGATCGCCCAGACCGGCAAGGTAGGCTCCCATATCGACGTGACGGCGTGTACCGAGCGCGGCATTGCGGTGGCAGAAGGGGTGGGCTCTCCAGTGGCGCCTGCCGAGCTGACGTGGGCCTTGATCATGGCCGCGCAGCGCCGCCTGCCGCAATACATTGCCAACCTCAAGCACGGCGCCTGGCAGCAGTCGGGCCTGAAGGCGGCTTCGATGCCGCCGAATTTTGGCTTGGGCACGGTGCTCAAGGGCAAAGTGCTGGGCCTGTGGGGTTACGGCAAGATTGGCCAGCTGGTGGCGGGCTACGGACGGGCCTTTGGCATGCAGGTGATGGTTTGGGGCCGTGACAGCACGCTGGCCAAAGCCCAGGCTGATGGCTATCTGGTGGCTGAGAGCCAGGATCAGCTGTTTGCGCAGTCGGATGTGCTGAGTCTGCATCTGCGCCTGAACGACGACACGCGCGGGCTGGTCAATCTCAATGCGCTGTCCTTGATGAAACCCACCGCCTTGCTGGTCAACACCTCGCGCGCCGAACTGCTGGAGCAGGACGCGCTGATCGCTGCGCTCAACCGTGGTCGCCCTGGCCTGGCAGCAGTGGACGTGTTTGAGTCAGAGCCTATCCTGCAGGGGCACGCCCTGCTGCGGCTGGAAAACTGCATCTGCACGCCCCATATCGGCTATGTGGAGCAAAACAGCTACGAGCTGTACTTTGGCGCGGCTTTTGACAATGTGGTGAACTTCATTCGCGGTACACCCAGCAATATCGTCAATCCGGGTGCGCTGCAGGTGCGCCGCTAAAGTGACGCTGCTGCTTTGCGTTGTCAGCCTGTCATGGCAGCGTAATGTCTGCTGATATGAGCACAGACACGCCCTCTTCTGCGCCCGAGTCAGGTCGCGCGCTGTGGGCTTTGCTGCTGGGCAATTTTGTCATCGGCACCGGTGTCATGGTGGTACCTGGCACGCTCAATAACATCAGCCAGTCCCTACAGGTCAGCATCGCCTCGGCAGGGCAGCTCATTACGGCGGGCGCTGTGATGATGTGCATCAGCGCGCCTGTGATGGCTGCGGTGGTGGGAGGCTGGGAACGGCGCAAGCTGCTGGCCGCCAGCATGCTGTGGTATGCCGTGCTGCACGCGGCCTGTGTGCTGGCGCCTGACTATGCCAGCTTGATGGTGCTGCGCGTGCTGGCCATGCTGGCCCCTGCAGTGTTCACGCCCCAGGCTGCAGCAGTAGCGGGCCTGCTGGTGCCGCCGCAGCAGCGCGGCAAGGCCATCACCATGGTGTTTCTGGGCTGGTCACTGGCATCGGTGGTGGGCTCACCCATGGGCGCATGGATTGGTGGCACTTGGGGCTGGCGCAGCGCATTTGCCGCACTGTCTGTGATGGCGCTGATCAGTGCGCTGGGCGTGTGGCGCACACTACCCCAGAGTGTTCGCCCCCTGGCGCTGAGCCTGCAGCTGTGGCGCGAAACCCTGTCTTCCCCGGTGCTGATCGTGGCCGTTGCAGTCACCGCCCTGTCCTCAGCCGGGCAGTTTGTGCTGTTTGCCTACCAGGCCCCTTATCTGGCAGCTACGGTGCAGGCCAGCCCCAGCATGATTGCGACGTATTTTGCGGTGTTTGGTGCTTTTGGTCTGATGGGCAATCTGCTGATGTCACGCCATGTAGACCGCCTGGGCGCGCCTCGGGGTGTGCTGATCGCCTTAGTGCTGATGGCGCTCAGCCTCTTGATATGGCCTGCAGGCACCAGCCTGGCGCTGATCTGTCTGGTGTCTATCCCCTGGGCGCTGGGTTGTTTTTCCTGCAATTCAGCCCAGCAGGCGCGCCTGGTGGCAATCGCCCCTGCAGTGGCCAGTGTCAGCATCGCGCTCAATACCTCGGCAATGTATATGGGCCAAGGCGCTGGTTCGGCATTAGGCGGCTGGATGATTGCGCATGGGCAGATGGCCCAGTTGCACTGGTTGGGCTTGCTGGGCATGCTGTGCGCGATTGGCACCAGCCTGTGGGCAGCGCGACTGCAGAGGCAACGCGCCCAGCCTGCTGCTTGAAGCCCAAGTAAAGGCTTTAGCGCCCGGCGAGACGGGCCTTAGAACAGCTTGCCAGGCTTGGTTGTGCCCAAAGGACGCTTGGCCTTGGGTACCACTTCAAAGTCGATGGAATTGTCTGCAGGCGCTGGAGGGCTTGCAGGTGGTGCGGACGGCGCATCGGGCGCAGGCGGGTTGGCAGGAATGGCACCTATGGGCAATTCCAGGTCCACATCGACCTCATCACTTTTGCTGGCCAAAGGCAATTTCTTCAGCGCCTCTTCCCAGTCATCAACGGGCTCCTCGTTCTGGCCGCGATTGAGTCCCTGGATGACAGGCGACAAAGCCGCTGAGAGGGGCTGCACCTCGGTGCCCGAGAAGCCGGGATGGGGTTTGGTGCTGCTGCCCCATGTAGCATCCATATCCAGCATATCCTGCGCCGACATTTCGGGTGGTTGCGAGACATCAAAATCTACCTCGAGATCAGCCCGCACGCTGTCGTTTTCGCTCACATCCTTGGCGATCGCGTACAGCAGCATCAGCTCGCGATAGGCCAGCAGATCGAAGGGCTGGTTATCACGGTCGGGCTTGCGGAAAATCGACTCTTCAATGACTTCCAGCACTTTGGGGTTGGGCCACAGCGCCTGGATACGCTCGACCGCAGGCAGGTATTCTTCCAGGCCACGGCTGCGGATGCCGTACAGGTCATACTCAGGCACCTGGGCGTTGAAGACACGGTTGAACTCATCGCGCAGATCGGCAAACTCATCGCGCAGTCCTACCTTGTGATAGATATCAAACAGGTCCAGATAGGCCAGCGCGCTGGTCTCCACATTGTCACTGATGTGGTTTTGCAAGATGTCGATGGCCTGGTTGTGCTGCCCCAGGGACATGAAAAAGTCGGCCTGCTGCTGGATGTCAAACAGCTCTTCAGCATTCACCGGGCGCAACACGCCGGTCACGCTGACGCCAAAATCAGAGGGGCCCTCCTCCTGTGTACTGCGGCTGTCCTGGCCCCCGCTGCGCCTGAAGTCTTCAGGCGTCAGTGGCGGCATGCGCGGGATCACCGTGGCGGCCAGTGGCGCAGGCCCGGTGGCGGGGGCCACCAAAGTGGAGGCCTCTACAAAGCTTCTCTCTCTGTCCTGGTCGCGCTGCTTTTGCAGCTCCGATACGGTGCTGCCTGAGCGGCTGGTCAAAAAGCCCCCCGTGGAGGTTCTGTCGCCTGCTACCACGCCGTCATCTGGCCCTGCGCTTTGCGCATTGCTCCACCATGCGGCGCTGACACGTTCGGCGTTGCGGCTGCGCCGCCAGGCCCAGACGGCAAACGCCAATGCAGCCAAAGTCAATGCACCCAGGCCATAAACAAAGGGGTTGGAATAGCGACCGCGCTGGGCTTGCGCCAGCTCGGTTTTGAGGGTTTTCAGCTCCTGGGTCTGCTGTTTGGTAAGCTGCGACATGGCTAGCACATCGGCCTCAATCGTCTTGAGCCGCTCTACATCGCGCAATATGTCATCGGGCGATGCGTTGATGGCACGCCACATGGCAGCGGCCTTGGCGCGCACCTGGTTGTCGGCGGCGGGCTGGCTAAGCATTTCGGAGCTGGAACGCAGACGCGGATCGCCCCCGGCGCTGAAGTCCAGCAGATCGACTTTCAGACGTGCGGAATCTGGCGGCGTGGACTTGCCGAGCGTGGTACTCATGGGCGAACGCGGCTTGGCTTGCTCGCGTTCTGCAGCTTGTGCTTTGGCTTGTTCGCGGGCCTGTTCACGAGCTTGCTTGCGGGCCTGCGCCCTGGCGATGGCCTCTGGACTGGCAGCCGCCTGGCGGGCAGCCTGTCTGCGCTCTTCGCGTTGTTGGGCTCTGGCTGCAGCCGCAGTGCTGTCTGTCGCATTGCCTGTGGCGTTGCTGCTCTCCACTGGCGCTGCGGGCGCGCGCGGTGCAGGTGGAGCAGTGGGTGCGCCCAGCAAAGGCAGGTTGGGCAATGGCGCTGCAGCAGCAGGCTCGCTGGGCGAGTCAGACAGCAGCACATAACGGCGTGAATAACTGGGGCCGCACACAGTGCGCATGTAGACGGTGACAAAGGCTTCGTCGATCGGCGTGCTGGAGCGCACGCGCAGGGTCAGCTCGGTGGGGCCGGTGCGCAAAGGCGTGACGGTAACGCTGGTGGCATTGACACGGTTATCGCCGTAGAAAACTTCAGCGCTGAAGCAGCTTGCTTCGGGCACTGCCTCCTGTGGCTCCAAGGTGGCAAGCACGGAGACATCCAGTGGTCGGCCCAACACCGCTGCGCCACGGCTGCGTCCCAATGACAAAGCGTCTGAGCTTGTGGGCCAGGCGGACGCAATCAAACTGACGGCCACAGCCCAGGCAACACTTCCTGTGCGTACTGCGCTGTTGGCAAAAGACAAATGCTTTTTTATCATCAAATTCAAATACTTTAGATTACTGTGTATTTTGACACATTAAAAACAAGATAATCATGCCATGAAAATAGAATTCAACAACATCGCCGTAATAGGCGCCGGAGCAATGGGCCGCGGAATCGCCCAAATCGCCGCCCAGGCCGGTAGCCAAGTATGCCTGTTTGATACCGTTGCCGCCAGCGTAGACAAATCCATCGCCGATTTGGCTGTGGTGTGGGACAAACAGGTAGCCAAGGGCAAACTCACGCCCGAGCAGGCCGCCGCCTACAAAAACCGCCTTACGCCCTGCTCTGAACTCTCCCAGCTGGCCCATTGCGACGCCGTGGTGGAAGCTATTGTGGAGCGCCTGGATGTCAAGCAGTCGGTCTTCAAGCAGCTTGAAGCGGTGGTGTCACCCCAGTGCGTGCTGGCGACCAACACCTCGTCCCTGTCGGTCACTGCCATAGCTGCCGGCCTTAAGCACCCCGAGCGTTTTGCCGGTTACCACTTCTTCAACCCCGTGCCGTTGATGAAGGTTGTGGAAGTGATTACAGGCCTGAAAACCAGCAAAACCGTGTGCGAGCGCCTGGTGCAATATGCCTCTCAGATGGGCCATACGCCGGTGTCTGCATCTGACACGCCGGGCTTTATCGTCAACCATGCGGGCCGCGCCTATGGCACCGAGGCCTTGCGCATTGTCAGCGAGGGCATTGCCGACTTTGCCACCATTGATGCGATTTTGAAAGACCAGGTGGGCTTCAAGCTCGGCCCGTTTGAGCTGATGGACCTTACCGCGCTGGATGTGTCCCACCCCGTGATGGAGTCGGTGTACCGCCAGTATTACGACGAGCCGCGCTACCGCCCCAGCGTCATCACCGCCCAGCGCCTGGCTGGAGGTGTGCTGGGCAGGAAAACGGGCGAAGGTTTCTACCCCTACGTCGATGGCACGCAGATCAAGCCTGCGCAGCCGCCCGTCCCTTCGGTGGCCGAGCTCCCGCCGGTCTGGGTATCGCCGCGCGCCACCCGCCGCGCCGAGCTGCTGCAACTGCTCAAAAACCTGGGCGCCAAAATCGAAACCGGTCAGTCGCCCTCGATGCAGGCCTTGACCATTGTGGCGCCGCTGGGCTTTGATGTGACCACCGTGGCTGTGGTGGAGCGCTACGACCCCAGCCGCACCGTGGGCATCGACATGCTGATTGACGACGCCGCCACCAAACGCCGTGTGCTGATGACCAACCCTGCCACCCGCCACGATATGCTCGATGCCGCGCATGCGCTGTTTGCCAAAGACGGCAAGGCCGTCAGCGTGATCCGCGACAGTGGTGGCTTTGTCACCCAGCGCGTGGTGGCAGCCATTGTCAACATTGCCAGCGACATCTGCCAGCAGCAGATCTGCTCGCCTGCCGATCTGGAGACGGCCGTCACCCTGGGCCTGGGCTATCCGCACGGCCCGCTGGCCCTGGGCGATCTGCTTGGGCCTACCAATGTGCTCGAGGTGCTGTTCAACATGCAGACCGTGTATGGTGACCCGCGCTATCGCCCCAGCCCGTGGCTGCGCCGCCGCGGCGCCATTGGCCTGAGCCTGACCCACGTGGAAACCTGATGTATGTCTAGCGCCTTGAGCGGAGAGCTTAAAAACACCACCTCGGGCAGCCAGGGCCAGACCATGGTGCTGACCATCTCCAACCCCAGCCTGCGCAATGCTTTAAGCCCTGCGATGTACAGCGCCGGGGTAGAAGCCTTGGGCTTTGCCGACAGCAGCGCCGAGATCCGCAGCGTGGTGATCACCGGCGAAGGCAGCCAGTTCTGCGCAGGCGGCAACCTGCAGCGCCTGCTAGACAACCGCAGCCAGCCGCGCGAGGTGCAGGCCGCCAGCATTGATGGCCTACATGCATGGATTGAGGCCATCCGCAGCTGCCGCAAGCCTGTCATTGCTGCGGTGGAGGGGCCAGCGGCAGGCGCTGGCTTTTCGCTGTGCCTGGCCTGCGACTTCATCCTGGCTGCGCGCGACGCGGTGTTTGTCATGGCGTATAGCAACGTGGCGCTGTCGCCAGACGGTGGTGCCAGCTGGCACCTCTCCCGCATGCTGCCGCGCCAGGTGGCCAGCGAGCTGCT
Organism: Polaromonas sp.; assembly: GCA_013297865.1. Lineage (GTDB taxonomy): Bacteria > Pseudomonadota > Gammaproteobacteria > Burkholderiales > Burkholderiaceae_C > JAAFIP01. The sequence continues at coordinate 16,874 of JAAFIP010000023.1, forward strand.
GCTGGCGGGCGAGCGCATCGGCGCAGAGCGCTTGCACAGCCTGGGGGTGGTCAACCAGGTGGTGGAGAAAGACACCGCACTGGCGCAGGCGCTGGCGCTGGCCGAGAAGCTTAACCAGCGCGCCCCCAACACCCTTGCCAGCATCAAGGAGCTGATGAACGAGGCCACCGGGCGTGCGCTCAGCCCGCACCTGGTGGCCGAGCGCGACGCTTTTGTCGCCAACCTGCACCACGCCAACGGTGGCGAGGGGATCCAGGCTTTTTTAACCAAGCGCACCGCGCGTTACCGCTGATACCATGAGCACTATTGATTTGATAGCTGTCCCCGCGAATGTTTAAAGGGCTAGGCACTGTTTTACGCTGGATTTTCACGCCCGTCATTGCGCTGATCCTGCTGTTTGAAGAATGGGGCTGGGCACCGCTGGCGGCTGCCTTGCGCCGCCTGCGGGAGTTTGCGCTATGGGCCTGGATGGAGCGCAAGATAGCGCAATTGCCACCCTGGGCTGCGCTGCTGGTGCTGTTGTTGCCTTCGGTGGGCCTGCTGCCCGCAAAACTCATGGCGCTGTGGCTGGTGCGCCATGGCCAGTACAGCCTGGGCGTGTGCATTTTGATCGTGGCCAAGCTGATTGGCACGGCTTTTCTGGCCCGGCTGTTTGAGCTGACGCAGCCTGCCCTGATGCAGTTTGCCTGGTTTGCCCGCTGGTATCCGCGCTGGAAGGCCTGGAAAGACAGCCTGATGGCGCACATGCGGGCCTCGGCGCTGTGGCAACTGGCCCGCAAGACCAAACTGCAGGCCAAAGCACTCGTGCGAACTCTGCTGGCCAAGCTGGCCCGCAAGTAGCCTTTCAAGGCCCTGCAGACTGCCAGTTTTATAGCCTTTTCGGCCTGCAGGCCAATAGAATATCGCGGGAGCAGCTATAAAAATAATAGCTTATATCAAGCTTCTCGCAGCGCCTTGCGCAGCTCCACGCCAATCTCGGGCTTGTGTGCAAACGGGTCCGTCGGGTTGCGGGCCTGCATGATGTCTTCTAGGCGGGTTTGCACCGAGCCAATCGCCTTGGGGTGGCTGTAGATGTAGAAACGGCCTTCGTGCACCGCATCAAACACCATCTGCGCTACGTCAGCAGCGCTGATTTTGCCTTTGGTCACGGCCTGGTCGTTCATGGCCTGGCCAATCAGCTGGCTCTTGGTGGGCTTGACACCGCTTTGCTTGAACTCGGCCGGACGGTTGCGATGGCTTTGGCTGATGCCTGTGGGCACGAAAAACGGGCACAGCACAGAAGCGCTGACCTGGTCGGTCACCAGCTTCAGGTCCTGGTACAGCGTCTCGCTCAGGCTTACCACAGCGTGTTTGCTGACGTTGTAGACGCCCATGTTGGGCGCGTTCAGCAAGCCCGCCATGCTGGCGGTGTTGACGATATGGCCCTGGTAGCTGGGGTCTTTTTTGGCTGCTTCCAGCATCATCGGGGTGAACACGCGCACGCCGTGGGCCACGCCCATGATGTTGACGCCAATCACCCATTCCCAGTCTTTCAGAGTGTTTTCCCAGATCATGCCGCCTGCGCCAACGCCTGCGTTGTTAAACACAAAGTGTGGCACGCCAAAGCGGGCCAGTGTGGCCGCGCCCATGGCCTCAACCTGGTCGGCCTTGGACACATCCAGCTTGAAGGGCAGCACCTGCGCGCCCATGGCGCTGATCTCGGCGACAGCCTTGTCCAGCGCGTCTTGCTGCACATCGGCCATCACCAGGTTCATGCCCAGCTTGGCACCGATACGGGCGCATTCCAGGCCAAAGCCCGAGCCTGCACCGGTGAGCACGGCGGTTTTGTTTTTGAAATCAGCAATCATGGGAACACACTCCAGGGTTTAAAAATCAGGGTCGCAGCATCTCGATATGCAAGATGCCGTCTTCGATATACGGCTGGCTGGTTGTCACAAAGCCCAGCCGTCCATAAAACTTCTCTAAATGCGCTTGCGCGCCAATGCGGATGGGCTGCACGCCCCATTGCTGCTCTACGCAATGGATCGCCTGCTGCATCAGCACCTGGCCTGCGCCCGTGCCGCGCAGGTTTGCGCGGGTGATGACACGGCCAATGCTGGCCTCAGCGAATTTGATACCAGCCGGGAAGCAGCGTGCGTAGGCTACCAGATTGCTCTGGCCATCAACGCGGGCGGCATCTGCATGCCCAGCATCAGCCCAGCCCAGCACATGCATGGCTTGCGCATCCGCGCCGTCCATGTCCTGAAACGGACAGTTCTGCTCCATCACAAACACCTCGCTGCGCAGCTGCAGCACAGCATACAGCTGCTGAACGCTCAGCGCGTCAAACGCCCGCTGCTGCCAGGTGATGCTGGCAGGCGCAGTGCTGGCCACGGGCGATGCAGTGGCGTGCATTCAGGCCGCTTTCAGCACAAAACTAATGCGCGGAAAGTGCACATGCACCGTGCCAGCGCGCGCGTCCTGGCGGCGCAGGGTGTAGCGCGTGCGGGTGGCGGCCACCAGCTCACCCGTTGTGCTTTCCAGGCCAAAGCTCTCGGCGGTGATGCTGACCTGGCTGCCCAAGGGGATGCCGTGTTCGTCCTGAAAAACCTCGTTTTTCACATCGAACAGGTGATTGGCTCCGGTAAATTTTGCGCAGGCAGCAATGCTCTCATCCGCATCACTTTTGATGATGTTGCCGTGACCAAAAGCTTTGATGCGGTCCATCCAGGCCAGCACGGCAGGCGTGGCGTCCAAGATGCTGGCCAGTGGCGCAATATTGCGGGTGAACCACAATGGGTGATAGACCGCAAAATCGGCCACGCTGGGCTGCGCGCCGAGCAGAAAGTGTTGCCCGTCCAGCATGGTGTTGATGCGGCGCAGATAGCTTTTGTAGGCCGGCGTGGCATCGTGTGGGCTCATGCGCGGCGCACCCCCGCGCATGGCCTTGCGGTCCTCGGCAAAAGCGGCCAGAGCCTCGGGCGGGCGGCCTGCAAACATGTGCTGCGCGCCAGCAGGCGAGAAGTTATAGGCCATGGCCGTCCAGAACAGCGTGCTGTCGGCCCACTGCGCCACGGTGCGCGCAGCACCCTTGATGCCAGCGGGATACAGCGGCTTGTCGGGGCTGATGTGCTCCAGCACATCGCAGATCAGTGCGGTATCGCACACCACATCGTTGCCGATCTGCAGCACCGGGATGCGGCGATAGCCGCCAGTGAGCGCCTGCAGGTCAGGCTTGGGCATGATCTGCGGCTGAAAAACCGACTTCCACGCCAGGCCTTTGTAGCCAAAGATGGCGCGCATCTTCTCGGCAAATGGTGATGTGGGGTAGTGGTGAAAGTAAATGTCCTGGCTCATCGATGTCTCCGGTGTGTTTTTTAGGTTTTCGCTCTTCGGGGCGCAAAAATCAGGTGCAGGGTGTCCACCCCATCGCGCACCTCGGCCCCCTGCAAAGCGCCCTTCTCCATAAGCAGCGCATGCAGGCGCGGCAGGTGGTAGTGCGGCACGGCGGGGTACAGGTGGTGCTCCAGATGGTAGTTGACATGGTGGGGGAACAGCACCGCCCGCAGCAGCCAGTTGCTGAGTTTGCCGCTGGTGTTGTTGCTGCGCGCTGCCGTGAGCGGAGAGGACAGATCGGTCACTGCGCCATGCTCGCAGATGGCGCGCAGCCGCAGGATGGGCTGCAGCACCGTCACCAGCGGCAGCATCCACAGCACGGCATACATCGCCAGGCCCTGCCAGCCACCGAGAGCCAAGGCCAGCAAGGGGGCCAGGGCGTGAAAGCCGATCACAATCACGCGGTCTTGCCGGGCGGCGGCGCGCAACTCGGGCGAGGTGTCATTCAATGGGTTGATCTTGCCACCGGTATCGGCATTGATGGCCGGCGCGCCAAAGAAATAGGCGTAGGTTTTCCATGCGTTCCAGCCAACCAGGTCCAGCGCCAGCTTGCGCCACAGATAGGCCTTGCCACGCGGATAGCCGCCATGGATGGCGGTGTCGGGGTCCTGGCTGCCATACAGGTTGTTATGGTGCAGGCGGTGGGTGACGCGGTAGGTGCACATACTGACGCCGCCCAGCATGCCGATCAATCGGCCCACGATGTCGTTGGCTGTGCGGTGAGTAAACATGCGGTAGTGCGCCGCCTCATGCGACAAAATAAACAGGCCATGCAGCGCCACGCCAATGACCAGCACGCTCAGCAGCACCCAAGGCGTAAACCAGTTCATTACGCCAAACGCAATGGCCGCGCCAATCAGCAGCAGGGTTTGCGCAATGCCTGCCAGCGAGCGCCAGTTGCTCAGGGTGGTCAACGGAGCCAGCTCCTGCGGCGTGAGGATTTTGCGGGCTGCGGCATTGCCCGAGCCTGCTGCCGGTGCCAGCACACGCAGGTCATCGCGAAATTCTTCGCCTTGCCGATCCGTTGGCGAGGCAGCATGCTTCGCAGCAGAAGTAGCTAAACCCATCTTGGTATTCCTTTTGCGTCCTTTGCGTATCTTTTGCGTCCTCTGCGTCCGGAAGTCCGCTTTCGGCCGCCCGATCCCGCTCAGAACATCAAACCAGCTTTACCACCTGCTTGCCAAAGTTTTTGCCCTTCAGCAGTCCCAAAAATGCCTCAGGCGCAGCTTCAATCCCCTGCGCCACGGTCTCACGCGGTTTGAACTTGCCCGTTGCAATCAAACCGCCCAGCTCTTTGAGTGCCTCGGGCCACACTTCCATGTGCTCGCTAACGATAAAGCCCTCAATCTTCAGGCGGCTCATCAGGATCAAGGCGGGTGCTGCCAGCGGCAAGGGCTTGCCATCGTAGCCCGCAATCATGCCGCACACTGCTATGCGGCCAAAGGCGTTCATGCGGGCCAGCACCACGTCCAGAATCCAGCCACCGACATTCTCAAAATAGCAATCTATGCCGTTTGGCGCAGCGGCCTTGAGCGCTGCGTTCAAAGCCTTACCGTCAGTATGCTCTTTGTAGTCGATGCAGGCATCAAAGCCCAGCTCGTTGACGACATAGTCGCACTTGTCTTTACCGCCTGCAATGCCCACCACGCGGCAGCCACGCGCCTTGGCCAGTGCGCCCACGGCGCTGCCTACGGCGCCGCTGGCCGCCGTTACACACACGGTCTCACCGGCTTTGGGCTGGCAGATCTTGAGCAAACCGTACCAGGCCGTCACGCCAGGCATGCCCACCGCGCCCAGGTAGTGGCTTAGCGGAATGTGGGTGGCGTCCACCTTGCGCAGCGCGCCCATCACGTTGGCATCGACCACGCTGTACTGCTGCCAGCCGCCCATGCCCACCACCTTGTCGCCCACGGCAAACTTGGGGTGCTTGGACTCGACCACCTCGCCCGCGGTGCCGCCAATCATGACCTCACCGAGTGGCTGCGGCACAGCGTAGCTTTTGCTTTCGTTCATACGCCCGCGCATGTACGGGTCCAGGCTCATGTAGTGGTGACGCACCAGCACCTGGCCGTCCTTTAGCGCGGGGGTGTCGGTGGTGACGAGTTTGAAATGACCTACCTGGGCTTCAGCTTCAGGGCGGCTGTCCAAAAGCCATTGTTGATTGCGCATGGTGATTCCTTTATGATGGTGTGTACTATGAATTTAATAGCTGCTCCCGCGATATTCTATTGGGCTGCAGGCTGATTTGCTTATTAAAAAGCGTCTTTTAAAGGCTGCTAAACCTTAATCGGTAGGCACCGGGTTCAAGTCGTGGATGCCCTGGGCTGTGGGCAGGCGGCGCACGTATTTAAAGGTGCCCGTGGCGTGCGAGCACACCCTGCCCTGCGCGTCGATGATGCTCGCTTCGGTGAACGCCATGGTCGCTGTACGGTGGATCAGCCGCCCCTTGGCGATCAGCGCGCCCGTGGCAGGCTGCATGAAGCTGGTTTTCATCTCCACCGTAACTATCCCCATCTCCTGCACCACGCTGCGCGCGGCATGCGCCATGACCACGTCCATCAGCGTCATGCTGGCACCACCGTGGGTGACGTTGAAGCTGTTCATATGCTCTGGCCTGGCGGTGTAGCCAATCTCGGCCTCGCCACCTTCAAACTTGATCAGCTCAAAGCCCAGGTGCTCTACGAAGGGAATATGGGTGAGAAATTTCATGCCTGCAAATCAGCCGCCAGTGATCACCGACACACCGCCGTCCACGGCCAGCCATTGGCCTGTGATGTGCTTGCCAGCCGCGCTGGCATACAGCAGGCACAGGCCCTTCAGGTCCTCGTCATCGCCCAGGCGCTTGAGCGGGGCGTGGGCCTTGAGCTTGTCCTCGCCCAGGGCTTCCAGAGTGCCTGCGGTCATCTTGCTGGGGAAAAAGCCCGGGCAAATCGCGTTGACGCGGATGTTGTACTTGCCCCATTCTGCAGCCAGCGCGCGAGTGAAGTTGATCACCGCGCCCTTGGACGTGTTGTAGGCAATGGTGTTCATGCCGCTGGGGTTGCCGCCCAAGCCAGCGATGGAGGCGATATTGATGATGGAGCCGTTTTGCTTGCCGATCATGCTTTTTTTGGCGATGCGCTGGCTGAGCAGAAAGTAGCCGCGCACGTTAAGGTTCATCACTTTGTCCCAAGCCTCTGCCGGGTGGTCCTCGGCGGGTGCGCCCCAGGCTGCACCGGCGTTGTTGACCAGAATGTCCACATCGCCCATGCGCTGCAGGGTTTCGTCGGCCAGGCGGTGAATGTCGGCCTCTTTGGCGCAGTCTGCTGCGATCCAGCGTGCGTCAATGCCTGCGGCCTGCAGATCGGCTGCGGCCTCCTCCAGGTCGCTGGCCTTGCGCGAGGACAGCATGATCTTGGCCCCCGCCTCGCCCAGCGCATGGGCCAGCTGCAGGCCCAGGCCGCGTGAGCCGCCGGTGATCAGGGCGGTTTTGCCCGTCAGGTCAAATAGTTGCTGGATTTTGCGTGCTTGCATGAAGTGCTCCTCAAATAATAAAAATCAGAATCTCGCGCCTTGGGTGGCCCCGTGCTGTGTGCGCTGGTCGTACTCTTTGTCGCGGTTTTTCAGGTTGTTGTAGAGCTTGTCAAACTCGCTCTGGGCAATCGACTTGGCCTGGCCACAGGCGAAGTCGCCGTAGCCCATGAACTTTTCCTGCAGCAGTGCAGCCAATTCGTTGCCGTGCTGCACATGGCCCTCTTCGTGCTGCTGCAGGGCCGCGTAGTAGTCTGCCCAGCGCTGGCGCAGGGCGGGTGCGGCAGTGCCTTCATCGGTCCACTTGGGCATCAGAATTTCGCCCTGCACCACCAGGCGGATGCTGTCAAACCGGCAGGCATTGCCCGAAGGTCGGGTGGTGTACTGGTAGGCGATGTTCCAGCTGGCCAGTCCGTGAAAGCCCTTGGGCCCGTTGACGCTGAGTGATTTGACCAGACTGGCATAGTCCTGGCCGCGCACAGGGTAGCGGTTCCAGATGATTTTGGAGTCAATGGCTGAGCTGGTAGATGGCATGGTTTTAATTTTTAGATTACTCGCGGGTGCACCCGAAACAGCGGGCACACCGGATGTGCAGGGAGCGTCGGTATACACCGTGCGTTCGCCTTCGGTGCATTTGAACACTTGCGCTGACGCTGGCAGGGCCATGCCCAGCAAAGCCAGCATGCCATAGGGAATGGCGCGCTCCAGGGTATGGCTCAGCGGGGGGCTCTCGGACAAACGCAGCACAGTGATCAAGCTTTAGTGTTTACATACGAGAACGAATGTATATCAAAGCGGCACCTAGAGCTGTCACCAAGCTGCCAGAAAGCATCAAAGTTTCGCCCGTCTGCCAGCCCTCTACGGGGTTGCTGCGCTCCAGGGTGACGCCAGTAAGCACGCTGAGCAAGCCCCCGTAAATGCATATCCAGGCTGCGGCCTGCACACGGCGCTGGGCCTTGGTGGCGGGTAATTTGACCTCTTTGATCAACGGCATGGTGCGATCCTCCTGGTCCCATTGTGACGCGTATTGTGTGACGGGTATGGGGGTGCTGCACAAAAGCGCCTAGAACGCCTCCTCGGCCAGATCCGCGCAGGTCATGTCGCGGCTGGACACCACCGCCAGCCAGGCATCTATTTTTGGCAGTTCGTAATGGTAAAAATACTGTGCAGCGCCCTGAATACCCGCGGGGGCAGCTATTGACTTTATAGCAGATGGGGTGTGTGCAGCCAGCGCCACATCCAGCCAAATCCAGGCCAGCACGGTGTGCCCAAAGGCCTGCATATAGGGCACCGCATTGGGCAGCGCCTCCAGCGGATTGCCCGTGGCCCAGGCGGCCTGGGTGGCGTAGGCCACCTTCTTGAGAGCCGCCGCCAGGGCTTGCGCGTGATTGGCCAACTGCGGCACCTGCAAGGCGCGCTCCACACTGGCGTTGATACGCCCAGCCAGCAGCTGCAGCCCTTTGCCGCCTTCCATCAGCACTTTGCGGCCCAGCAGGTCCATGGCCTGGATGCCGTGGGTGCCTTCGTGGATCATGTTCAGGCGCTGATCGCGCCAATACTGCTCTACGGGAAAATCGCGTGTGTAACCATAGCCGCCGTGAATCTGAATGGCCAGGCTGTTGGCCTCCAGGCAGTTTTCGCTGGGCCAGCTTTTGGCAATGGGGGTCAGCACTTCAAGCAGCAGGCGCGCGTCGTTGGCTGCCTCGGGCGTGCCCGTGCGCTGCTCGTCCACCAGGCGGGCGCAATACAGCTGTAGCGCGAGAGCGCCCTCGCAGATCGACTTTTGCGCAAGCAGCATGCGTTTAATGTCAGCATGCTCAATCAGGCGTACTTGGGGAGCCTTGGCATCCTTGCCGCCCGCACCCATGGGGCGACCTTGTGGGCGCTGCTTGGCGTAGTCCAGCGATGCGTAATAGCCTGCCAGGCCCAGCATGGTGGCCGCCATGCCGATGCCTATGCGTGCCTCGTTCATCATGTGGAACATGCACTTGAGGCCCTCACCCGGCTTGCCCACCAGATATCCCACCGCGCCCGGCTTGCCATCGACCTTGAATTTGCCTTCGCCGAAGTTGAGCAGGGTATTCGGAGTGCCAGCCCAGCCCAGCTTGTGGTTCAGACCAGCAAGCGTCACATCGTTGCGCTGCCCGCTCAACGCGCCCTGCGCATTGACCATTTTTTTCGGCACGATGAACAGCGAAATACCACGTGTACCGGGGATCAGCTTGCCGTTTTCATCCGGAATCTTGGCCAGCACCAAATGGACGATGTTTTCCGTCACATCATGCTCGCCGCCCGAAATCCACATCTTGTTGCCGCGCAGGCGGTAGCGCGCGCCCAGCGCATCATTGGCGTCTTCCAGCTCGGCGCGGGTGGTGATGTCAGACAGCGAAGAACCCGCCTGCGGCTCCGACAGGCACATCGTTCCCGCCCAGCGGCCATTAAACTGGTTTGCCGCAAACACCTGCTTTTGCATATCGGTGCCCGACACCAGAATGGCATTCGCATTGCCCACGGTCAGCAGATTCCAGCCAATAGAAATCGACGAGATCGCAAAAAAAGAATTCGCTGCCGCCTCCACCAGATACGGCAACTGCATACCCCCCATGGCCTCGTCCTGCGCTGCGGCAAACATGCCACTGTCCGCATAAGCCGCCCGTGCATCATGCGTGGCCTGCGGCAAAACGACTTTCAAAGCACCATCGGCATCCACCTCAGCGCGCGGCTCCTCACGGTCTGCCACACGGTTGAACGGCGCAAACTTCTCGCGTGCAATGCGCTCGCAGGTATCGAGGACAGCGTCAAATGTTTCGCGCGAATGGTCGGCAAAACGTGGACGCTCGCTGAGCGACTGTGTCTGCAGCCAGTCGTAGAGCAGAAAATTCAAGGTAGATCGCAAAGCCATGCTCGTTCCCGTTCATGCATTAAAAAAGGGCTCTAAAGCACATGCTCAGAGCCCAGTAATTGCAAAGGTGTTGTGTGCTCAAAGCACTTCAAACACACCCGCTGCGCCCATACCGCCACCAATACACATCGTCACGCACACGCGTTTGGCGCCGCGGCGTTTGCCTTCGATGAGGGCGTGGCCGGTCAGGCGCTGGCCGCTGACGCCGTAGGGGTGGCCCACGGCAATGGCGCCGCCGTTGACGTTCAGGCGGTCCATCGGAATGCCCAAGGTTTGCGCGCTGTAGAGCACCTGCACAGCGAAGGCTTCGTTCAGCTCCCACAGGTCAATATCGTTGACGGTCAAGCCCAGGCGCTGCAGCACTTTGGGCACGGCAAACACCGGGCCAATGCCCATTTCGTCAGGCTCGCAGCCAGCCACAGCAAAGCCCAGGAATCGGCCCAGCGGCTTCAGGCCGCGCTTGCTGGCCAGCACTTCGCTCATGACCACGCAGGCACCTGCGCCGTCCGAGAACTGGCTGGCATTGCCTGCGGAAATCACGCCACCAGGGATCGCAGGCTTGATACCGCTGATGCCCTCTTTGGTGGTGCCTTCGCGCAGGCCTTCGTCTACGCTCACGGTCACTTCTTTGGTCATCAAGCCCATGACCTTGTCGGCTACACCGGCCTTGACGGTGATGGGGGCAATCTCGTCAGTGAACTTGCCCGCAGCCTGCGCAGCGCAGGCTTTTTGCTGGCTAGCTGCGCCGTATTCGTCCATCACATCACGGCCAATCTTGTAACGCTTGGCCACCTGCTCGGCGGTTTGCAGCATGTTCCAGTAAATCTCAGGCTTCTTTTTCATCAGCACAGGATCGGTCATCATGTGCATGTTCATTTCCTGCTGCACACAGCTGATGCTCTCCACGCCGCCAGCTACATACACATCGCCCTCGCCTGCGATGATGCGCTGGGAAGCCAGTGCAATGGTCTGCAGGCCGGAGGAGCAAAAACGGTTCACCGTCATGCCCGAGGTGGTGATGGGGCAGTCGGCCATCAGCGCGATCTGGCGCGCGATGTTGGCGCCCGTGGCGCCCTCGGGGTTGGCGCAGCCCATGATCACGTCGTCCACTTCAGCAGCGTCAATGCCCGCGCGCTGGATGGCGTGGCGCACCGCGTGGCCGCCCAGAGTGGCACCGTGGGTCATGTTGAAAGCACCTTTCCAGCTCTTGGCAAGCGGGGTGCGGGCGGTAGATACGATTACGGCGGAAGTCATGTTGGATACTCCTGAAACTTGAAAATTATTTTGACAGCCACAGCGCCACCAGCGCCAGAGCAGCAGGCAGGGCCTGCACATAAAGGATTTTTTTGCTGGCCGTGGCGGCGCCATAAATACCGGCAATCAGCACACACAGCAGAAAGAACAGCTTGAACGCAAAGCCTGTATCACCACCCATCACCAAGCCCACGATCAGGCCAGCTGCCAGAAAGCCGTTGTACAGCCCTTGGTTGGCAGCCAGCACCTTGGTGGCCGTGGCTGCCTGCTGGGTATTGCCAAAGGCTCTCATGCCAGCGGGCTTGTCCCAGAGGAACATCTCCAGCACCATGAAATAGACATGTAGCAACGCGACAAGCGCAATCAGAACCGATGCGGCGATGGTCATGAGGGTCTCCTGCGGGTGGATGGTTGAGGTGATCAGCTGGCAGCGTTGAAGGTTTTGCCTTCAGAGACCAGGCGAGCCAGCAAGGGCGCAGGCTTCCAGAAGCTGGCGTCGTCGTTCGGGTTCTTGGCAAAGCTGTTCATCGCCATGACGACGTTGAACAGACCCAGCTGGTCGGCATAGTGCATCGGGCCACCACGGTAGATGGGAAAGCCGTAGCCTGTGAGGTAGACCATGTCAATGTCACCGGCTTTGCTGGCAATACCCTCTTCCAGAATATGGGCTGCTTCGTTCACCAGCGAGAACACCAAGCGCTGCACGATTTCCTCGTCGCTGATTTTGCGCGGTGTCAGGCCAATCGCTTTGCGGTGCTTGTCGATCATCTGGGTCACCACATCGGACACCAGGGCGTCGCGCTTGCCGGGCACATAGTCGTACCAGCCAGCGCCGGTCTTCTGGCCAAAGCGGCCCAGCTCGCACAGCAGGTCAGCGGTTTTGCTGTACTTCATACCCGGCTTTTCCTGATAGCGGCGCTTGCGGATGGCCCAGCCAATGTCGTTGCCAG
>JAAFIP010000024.1 GCA_013297865.1 Polaromonas sp.
TGTAGAAAATCGTGCACTTGTGCTTTTCGATCATCTGCCAGAAGCGCCCGGCATTAGGGAAGGTAGGGATGCCTTCAAAGATGATTTGCGTGGCCCCCGCAGCCAGCGGGCCGTAGGCCACATAGGTGTGGCCCGTGATCCAGCCGATGTCAGCAGTGCACCAGAAGATGTCGGACGGCTTGAGGTCAAAAGTCCAGTCCATGGTCAGCTTGGCCCACAGCAGGTAGCCTGCGGTAGAGTGCTGCACACCTTTGGGTTTGCCCGTGGAGCCTGAGGTGTACAGGATGAACAGAGGGTGCTCTGCCCCGACAGTTTCAGGGGCGCACACATCGCTTTGGCCTTTGAGTGCGTCAGCAAACGTGATATCGCGCCCTGCCACCATATTGCACGCCGTGGCGGTGCGCTGCATGACGAAGACGGTTTTGATGGTTTCGCAGCCGCCCAGGCCCAGAGCTTCATCCACAATCGCCTTAAGCGGCAACTCTTTGCCGCCACGCATCTGGAAATTCGATGTGATGACCGCCACTGCACCTGCGTCAATAATGCGCTCCTGCAGGCTCTTGGCACTGAAGCCGCCAAACACCACGCTGTGGGTGGCGCCAATACGCGCGCAGGCCTGCATGGCCACCACGCCATCAATTGTCATAGGCATATAGACCAACACACGGTCGCCTTTTTGAATGCCCTTCGCCTTCAAGGCGTTGGCAAACTGGCTGACTTTGGCCAGCAGCTCTTTGTAGGTGACCTTGGTCACTGTGCCATCATCGGCTTCAAAGATGATGGCCGTTTTGTTCTCGGTGGCTGTGCCGATGTGCTTGTCCAGGCAGTTGGCCGATGCATTCAAGCTGCCATCGTCAAACCATTTGTAAAACGGCGCTTTCGACTCGTCCAGGGTCTTGGTGAACGGTTGAACCCAGTTCAGGTTGGCGCGGGCTAGCTTGGCCCAATAGCCTTCAAAATCATCGGCGGCTTCTTTGCACATAGCATCGTACTGCGCCATGCTGGAGATGCGGGCACCACTGGAGGCGGCTGCTGTGGGTGGGAAAACGCGGTTTTCGACCAAGACGGATTCGATGGCGGTGCTCATGGGCATGTCTCCTAGCGGGGTTTTTACTTGGTGCGTAATATCAGGGTTTGCACTTACGAGGGTCTGACTTACGCACAGCCTACAAATTTATCCAATCATGGGGCCGACACACTGGGCCATTACAATCGATTCAACGGTGTAAACCCGACATCCTTAACGATCCACTGAATATGACCTCTGCACACAAAAATCCGAACCGACCCAAAGGCGGTATGCCCGTTTTATCTAACTTTATTTTTGCCAGCCGCTGGCTGCAAATGCCCCTGTACCTGGGCCTGATCGTGGCGCAGGCAGTGTATGTGTTCCACTTCGGTGTGGAGCTGTACCACTTGGTAGGCGCAGCGTTTGGCAGCCAGGCCGATATTGATGTGCTGGTCAAAAGCAGCGGCTATGTGTCTGAAGCCAAAATTACCGGGCTGAACGAAACCGTCATCATGCTGGTGGTGCTGGCGCTGATTGACGTGGTGATGATCTCCAACCTGCTGATCATGGTGATCGTGGGTGGCTACGAAACCTTTGTCAGCCGAATGAACCTGGAAAACCATCCTGACCAGCCCGAATGGCTCAGCCATGTCAACGCCAGCGTGCTTAAGGTCAAACTCGCCACGGCCATCATCGGCATCTCATCTATCCACTTGCTGAAAACCTTCATCAACGCCAACAACTACACAGAAAAAGTGCTGATGTACCAAACCATCATCCACATTGTGTTTTTGCTCAGCGCCATGGCCATTGCCTACACCGACAAGCTGATGTCACACAGCGACAACGAGGCCAAGAAAATTGATGGCAGGGCCAACAACGATTAAAAAGTGACTCAGTCCCTGCCAGATAGCGTGGCAGGGCTTGGGCGGCACAGCAGCAAAATGCACACCGCTGTAAGTGCAGCAATGGTGGAGCCGCCCAGCACACCCAGCTTGACCTGGATGGCGTATTCAACATCCTGGTTTTCAAACGCCAGCGAGCCGATAAACAGGCTCATGGTGAAGCCCACGCCGCACAGCACGCACACCCCAAACAGTTGAGCCCAGCTACTGCCTGCTGGCAGTCTGGCACCCAGCAGCTTGATCATCAGCCAGCAGGCGCTAAACACGCCAACCGCCTTGCCCACGACCAGCCCTGTCGCAATGCCCAGGGGCACAGTCTGCGACAGCGTCTCCAGGCTCACACCGCGCAGCGACACCCCGGCATTGGCAAAGGCAAACATGGGCAGCACCCCAAAGGCCACCCACGGATGCAGTGCATGCTCTGCGCTCTTCAGCGGCGAGCCCCCCTTGCCATCAGACAGGGGAATAGCCAGCGCGGTGATGACGCCTGCCAGCGTGGCATGGATGCCAGACTTGAGCACACACAGCCAGATCACCATGCCCACCAGCACATAAGGGCCGATGGACTTCACGCCCGCACGGTTGAGCGCTATCAACAGCCCCACGCCAGCAAACGCCGCCCACAGCATGCCCAGCGAGAGCTGGGAGGTGTAGAAAAACGCAATCACCAAAATGGCGCCCAGGTCATCCAGTATCGCAACTGCGGTTAGAAACACCTTCAGCGAGCTGGGCACCCGGCTGCCCAGCAGCACCAGGATTCCCAGCGCAAAAGCAATATCAGTGGCCGTGGGGATGGCCCAGCCGCGCAGCGCCGTTTCGTTGCCCCAGTTGATGGCGGTGTAGATCAGCGCAGGCACCACCATGCCGCCCAGCGCCGCGCCCGCGGGCAGCACCGCCTGGCGCACCGTACGCAGCTCGCCCTCAATCAGTTCGCGCTTGATCTCCAGACCCACCAGAAAAAAGAACACCGCCATCCACAGGTCATTTACCCATATCAGCAGCGGTTTGGACAGCACCAGCACATCACCGCCGATACGCAGCTCGCCCGACAGCTGCAGGAATCGCTCATAAATCGGGCTCCAGGGCGAATTGCTCAGCACCAAAGCCAACAGGGCCGCCACCGCCAGCACCACACCACCGATGGACTGAGACTGGATGAATTCGCTGAGTTTGCGCTGGAGTGTTTTGAACATGCTTTTGAATGAATAAAACCGGAAGGTTACGCTATTTCGATAAAATTGGGCAATTGCCACTGAGCCTGCAGGCCTAAAGCCCGTGCCGGCCTTCTCAAAGCCACATCATGACTATTATCAAAGCCACCGATCTCGTAGAAACCATCAGTGCCGCGCTGCAGTACATCAGCTACTACCACCCTGCGGACTATATCGCCCATCTGGCGCGCGCCTATGAGCGCGAGCGAAGCCCCGCCGCCAAAGACGCGATTGCGCAGATCCTGACCAACAGCCGCATGAGCGCCACCGGCCACCGCCCGATCTGCCAGGACACGGGCATTGTCAACGTGTTTCTCAAAATCGGCATGGACGTGCGCTTTGAAGGCTGCGCGGCCTTTGGCAATGGCGCACTGGACGATGTGGTCAACGAAGGCGTGCGCCGTGGCTACAACCACCCCGACAATACCTTGCGCGCCTCCATCGTGGCCGACCCGCAGTTTGACCGCAAGAACACCAAGGACAACACACCTGCCGTCATCAACGTGGAACTGGTGCCCGGCAACACGGTAGACATCACTGTGGCAGCCAAAGGCGGTGGCTCGGAGAACAAGAGCAAGCTGGCCATGCTCAACCCTGGCGACTCTATCGTGGACTGGGTGCTCAAAACCGTGCCTACCATGGGTGCAGGCTGGTGCCCACCGGGCATGCTGGGCATCGGCATTGGTGGTACCGCAGAAAAAGCCGTGCTCATGGCTAAGCAGTCGCTGATGGAAGACATCGACATGTACGAGCTGCAGGCCAAGGCCCGCAGCGGCGCGGCGCTCAGCAAAGTGGAGAACCTGCGCCTGGAACTGTTTGAAAAAGTCAACGCCCTGGGTATTGGCGCGCAGGGCCTGGGTGGCCTGACCACCGTGCTGGACATCAAAATCAACATGTACCCCACCCATGCCGCAGGCAAGCCCGTGGCCATGATCCCCAACTGCGCTGCCACACGCCACGCCCATGTGGTGATGGACGGCTCTGGCCCGGTGTATCTTGATCCTCCATCGCTCGATTTGTGGCCCGACGTGCACTGGGCACCGGACTACAAAAAGTCCACCCCTGTCAACCTCAACACCCTCACGCCTGCCGAGGTAGCCGCCTGGACACCCGGCCAAACCCTGCTGCTCAGCGGCAAAATGCTCACTGGCCGCGATGCAGCGCACAAGCGCATCGGCGAGATGCTGGCCAAAGGCGAAAAACTGCCAGTCGACTTCACCAACCGCGTGATCTACTACGTCGGCCCGGTAGACCCGATCAAAGGCGAAGCCGTAGGCCCCGCAGGCCCTACCACGGCCACACGCATGGACGGCTTTACCGAAATGATGCTCTCCAGCACCGGCCTGATCGGCATGATCGGCAAAGCCGAGCGCGGCCCCACGGGAGTCGAGGCGATCAAGAAGCACAAATCTGCCTATCTGATGGCCGTGGGCGGCGCAGCCTATCTGGTGTCCAAAGCCATCAAAGCCGCCAAAGTAGTGGGCTTTGCCGACCTGGGCATGGAGGCGATCTATGAGTTTGACGTGGTGGACATGCCCGTCACTGTGGCCGTAGACTCCCTGGGCACCAGTGTGCACAACACCGGGCCTGCAGAGTGGCAAAAGCGCATTGCGACGGGGGAGTTCAAAGGGATTGCTGTCGCTTCGAATTGAGCGCCAGTTTGTAGTCCGTGAGAACAGAACTGGCCCCCATCGGCGTATTCGACTCGGGCATCGGTGGCTTGAGCATTCTCAAAGCCCTGCGTGCGCACATGCCGCATGAGCGCTTTGTGTATTTTGCGGATAGCGCACACAACCCGTATGGTGACAAGAGCGATGCATTTGTCATTGAGCGCAGCCGCGCCATCGCGCAGCAGCTGATTGACGGACACCAGATCAAGGCCCTGGTGGTGGCCTGCAACACCGCCACTGCTGCGGCCATCCATGTGCTGCGGGCTGAGCACCCAGGCCTTCCCATCATTGGTATCGAGCCTGCGCTCAAGCCCGCAGTCGCGGTCAGCCGCACCGGGCGCATTGCCGTGCTGGCCACACGCGGCACGCTGCACAGCACGAAGTTTCTGGCCTTGCACAATGCGCTGGCAGGCCAGGCGACATTTTTTTGCACGCCTTGCGATGGCCTGGCTGATGCCATCGAGCACAGCCTGGCGAAGCAGGACACTACACATTTGATAGCTGCCTGCGCGACATTTATAAAGGCTACCGGCTCTTTTGGTCAAGAAAAAGAGCAGATTGACACCTTGGTGCTGGGCTGCACCCACTATCCGCTGGTGCTGCCTTACTTTCGCCAGGCGGTGGGCGCGCAGGTGCAGATTGTGGACAACGGCCCCGCGGTGGCGCGGCGTGTGGCGGGGTTGATCCACCCTGCCCCGCAGCAGGCCCCCAGCGCGCCGCTGTGGCTCAGCAGCGGCAGTGTGCACAGCTTGCAGCAGGCGGCCGACCGCTGGCTCTAGCCAGGCTGCGCTCGCTCAGTATCTGAGGCTGCCAAACAGCCCGTCCTTCTCATCCTCAGGCCCCGCAGCAAAGTACAGCGCATTGCTGTCGCCCAGGCTCTCGCCGTTGCCAAACTGCAGGCCCCACAGCCCCGCAATGGCTACGGGCTTGTCCTGCGGGTCGCGCAAGTCATCGATGTATTGGCCTGTGGCTCTGTCGAAGGCGCAGATGCGCCCTGCACCGCCAAAGTTGCCCACTAGCAGCGCGCCACTGAGCTTGCCAAAGCTGGCAGGCGCAATAGCCAGGCCCCAGGGCGCGTTCAGACGCTTGTCATCCGCATAGATGCGCAGCAGCTTGCCACTGAGGTCAAACTCAGCAAGCTTGCCTTTGTTGGGCTGGTTGCCAGTGGCGGCCTCTGCTGCTGCGTCGAGCGCATCTTCCTCTGCAGCATAGAAGCTGCCGGGCGCAGCTGCAGGGTCAGGGTTGGCTTGGCTGATGGCGTAGGTCACCAGCACGGTGGCCTGCGCGCCCTCGCCCAATGCCTGGATATTGAAGGGCGCGGGGTCGCCAGGCACCACGGTTTTTATGCCGCCCACTACTGGGCCGCTGGCAAACGGGTTGGCAAAACCCACGGTGGGCACTTTGGCCCAGGTTTTGTTCAGCGTGACAATCTGGGGCGCTGCGCCAAAGTCGGCCAGCCACAGGGTGTCCCAGGTATCGGGCTTGATGGCCACACCAAAAAAAGCGCTTCCCTCGGGCGCCCCATCGTACTTTTCTTCGCTGGGGCCGTCTGTGCGCACAATGGTGCCGTCTGCTGCGCGGTCTGTCCAGCCTGTGACCTTGCCCGAGTCGGTGACGAAGACAAAGCGTGCCGAGCCGTCAAACTTGACGGCACTTGCACCAGTGCCCACCGTCTGGCCCGTGATGCGAAAGTTTGTGCTGGAGGCTGGTGTGGCTGTCAACGGCGCACCGTTGAACACGACGCCAGTGATCTTGCCAGCGCTGGTGTCGCCTGTGAGCGAATCCGCGCCCGCCACCGTAACTTTTTTCAAACCATCCTGAAACAGCACTTGCAAGCTGGGCGTGCTGGAGGCTTTGACATCGCCCACATACTGCCAGCTGGTGCCACCTCCACCTACCCAAAAGTGTCCCCCCGCGCCTTTGGGACGGATGGCGATGCCCCAGGCGTTGACAAAATCTGGCTCGGTGAACTGGGCCTGGTAGCTGGCTCGGTTGGCCACCAAGTTGGTCTGCTGATAGCGGTTGACTACCGCAGGCGCAGGAGGCGCAGGCGCAGGGCTGGGTGCCGCCGGGCTTTCACTGCCGCCACAGGCGCTCAGGCTTGCTGCGGCAGGCCCCAGCAGTGCCACACTGCCCCACTGCAGCAGCAGGCGGCGGGGCAGGCGTGAAGCAGCAGATTGTGCTGTGACGGATGGAACGAAAAAAGTGCGTTGAGTCATGGGTATTCCTGCGGGTGACAAATTCATTGCACACTGGCGTGCTCGGGCAGCCAGAACGCTTGGGCTTGCGGGGCAAGGTCTCTGTGTGCAGCTGCTACTGCGCGTGCTGCGCAGGTGCTGGAGCCCACTGCTGCTTGATGGCTTGGCTCTTCTGATGCAGCCGCTGCCTCCAGGCTACCCAGGGCACTGAGCGTGTGCCAATGCCCTTGCAGATTGCGCATGACAGCGGCCATAGGGGCGCTCAGGCGCGGATGGTTGGCCAGGAAAAACAGGTTGGAGACAATCTTTTTGGCCATCAGGTCGCGGCTGCGCGCGCAGCCCTGCTCGCATTGGTGCTCTGCATAGCCTGTCATAAGGGCCAAGGTGCCCATCAGCATGCCGTCGATGCAGGGCAACTCGACGTCTATGTCGCTGTGGATGGAAGTAGGTTCGGGGGAGGAGGATTTGCCAGCCATGGCGCTTGCCTTTCAAGGGGTGGTACACAACACGATGGCTGGCTGGGCGGGCCAGCCCCGCGCTGCAAACACGGGCTAGCCCTGCCGCACTGGCTGGGAACAATCACTGGCCTGACAAGACGCCCAGAGTTTTTACACAGAAAAACAAAGTTAAAACACCGAAGACTTGTCAAGCCTGATGCGATAGTATATGATAATCATTCTCATTTGCAATAACTTTACGGAATTTTGCACTTATGGACTCACACCACTCTTCCCCTTCAGGCTCTGCGCCCCAAGCACAGCGCACACCGCCCCAGCAGCCCCCTGTGCCCAGCACGGCGCTGCTGCAAGGGCACAAGGCCGTGAACATCAGCCACAACGGCATGCTCTATACCCTGCAGACCACCAAGCTGGGCAAGCTGATCCTGACCAAATAAACACTTTCGCATCTCTTTTTTAACTTGAGGAAACCCATGAAAAAATCCTTCACCTCCGCTGCCGCCATCGCGCTGTGCACCCTGGGCGCTTTAGCCCCCTTCAGCAGCGCCAGTGCGCAGGAGCAGGTGCTCAATCTGTACTCAGCCCGCCACTACAGCACGGATGAAGCGCTGTACGCCAACTTCACCAAGGCCACTGGCATCAAGATCAACCGCGTGGACGCTGACGACGCGGGCATCCTTCAGCGCCTCAAAGCCGAGGGCGCGGCCTCGCCTGCCGATGTGATTCTGCTGGTGGACGCAGCGCGGCTGTGGAAAGCCGAAGTGGATGGTCTGTTTGCGCCAGTCAAATCCAAGCTGCTGGAAAACGCCATTCCCGCCACCTTGCGCGCCAAGCCCACGCCCGAGGGCACGGCCTGGTTCGGCTACAGCACCCGCGCACGCGTGGTGGTGTATGACAAAGCCCGTGTCAAGCCAGCCGATGTAGACACTTACGAGGAGCTGGGCGATCCAAAAAACAAGGGCCTGGTCTGCACCCGCAGCGGCTCACACCCCTACAACCTGAGCCTCTTTGGCGCAGTGACCGAGCACATCGGCGCGCCAGCCGCCGAAAAATGGCTCTCTGGCATGGTGGCCAACATGGCCCGCGCGCCCAAAGGTGGCGACACCGACCAGATCAAGGCCGTGGCCAGCGGCGAGTGCGGCATTGCGCTGACCAACACCTACTATCTGGCCCGCCTGATGCGCTCCACCACCCCTGAAGACAAAGCCGTGATGGACAAAGTGGGCATCATGTTCCCCAACCAGTCCAGCTGGGGCACGCATGTCAACATCGCAGGCGGCGCGGTAGCCAAAAACGCCAAAAACCCCGCCAACGCGGTGAAGTTTCTGGAGTATCTGGCAGGCAAGGAAGCGCAAGACTATTTTGCCAACGGCAACAACGAATGGCCTACCGCCAAAGGCGTGCAGCTGACCAACCCGGTGCTCAAGGCCATAAGCGGCGATGGCTTCAAGGCCGAGACCATTCCAACCAGCGTGGTGGGCATGAACCAGGTGAAGGTGCAGCAGATGCTGGACCGCGTGGGCTACAAATAAGCCCCAAACAGTTTTGCGGGCAGCCCACAAGGCAGCAGCTGTGGAAAGTTGAATACTATCAATTTAATAGCTGCTCCCGCGATATTCTATTGGCCTGGCGGCCTAAAAGACTAATAAAAAGTCTCAAACAACTCGCTCACATGGTCAGTGTGGCGGCGCTTTTGCTCTGCACTGATAAAGCTGGCCTCAAAGCTGTTGCGCGCCAGTTGGTAAGCGTGCTGTGCGTTCAGGCCCGTAGCGGCAAAGGTCTGGGTGAAGTTGTCGTTGATATAGCCGCCAAAGTAGGCCGGGTCGTCCGAGTTGACCATGGCGCACAGGCCAGCGTCCAGCAGCTGGCCCAGGTTGTGGTCTGCCAAGTTAGGGTAGACACACAGCTTCTGGTTGCTTAACGGGCACACCGTCAGCGGAGTGCGGTCTTTGGCCAGGCGCTGCATCAGCAAGGCGTCCTTGCTGGACTGCACGCCGTGGTCAATTCGCTCTACCTTCAGCACATCCAGGGCGCTCCACACATAGGCAGGCGGCCCCTCCTCGCCTGCATGGGCCACCAGACGAAAGCCCAGCTGTTTGCAGCGCTGGAACACTTTGGCAAACTTCTCTGGCGGATGGCCCAGCTCGCTGCTGTCCAGCCCCACGCCAATGAATTTGTCGCGGTAAGGCAGCGCCTGCTCCAGTGTTTCAAAGGCTTCCTCTTCACTCAGATGCCGCAAAAAGCACAGAATCAGCGCGGCATCCACGCCAAACTCTGCCTTGGCGTCCACACAGGCGCGGTGCAGGCCGTTGATCACGGTGTCCATGGCCACGCCCCGCGCCGTGTGGGTTTGCGGGTCAAAGAAAATCTCAGCACGCACCACATGGTCAGCCGCAGCCCTAGCAAAGTAGGCATGGGCCATGTCATAGAAATCCTGCTCTTTGATCAACACGGATGCGCCTGCGTAGTAAATATCCAAAAAGCTCTGCAGATTGGTAAACGCATAGGCCTTGCGCAGGTCTTCTACGGTTGGGTAGGGGATAGCCATGGCGTTGCGCTGCGCCAGCGCAAAGATCAGCTCGGGCTCCAGCGAGCCTTCGATGTGGATATGCAGCTCGGCCTTGGGCATGCGGCGCAGCAGCTCGGGTAGGCGGTCGGCCGCAATAGGTTTGACTAAAGCATTCATCTCAACACACTCCAAAAGTAATGCCACTGTCCTGCAGATAGCGCCGGTACGCGGCAGACGCCTTGTCAGCCGTGGTGTGCAGCTCGGCACGCAAATCCAGCGGCAGGCGCGCAGGGGTTTGCGACTCCAGCACGGGCTTGTCTTGCATGAAGATGGTGTTCTGAAAGTTTTGCAGCTCCGAAGCTGCCGTCTCAAAGTCTGCTACTGCCATGGTGAACCACACGCGGCTGGTCTCGGGCGTGAGCGGGCACACCCACAGCGCAATCGACTCGCGCCACTCCACGGGCTTGCCGGTCAGCGGATCGGGCACCTTGGTCAACTGCGCCGCATAGGGCGCAACCACCTCGTAGGTGTAGGACACATCTGCGCCCTGGCTGGCATTGGCATGGCTTTGCGGCTGCCAGGCCCTGCAGCCAGTGGCGCGGATGCCGTGCATGGTGCGCTCCACGGCGTAGTCTGCCTGGGCGGTGGTGTCGCGCGCGCCCAGATAGCCTTCGTGCACAAATGCAAAATGCGCCATGTCCAGAAAATTCTCCACCACCCGCGGCGCGCTGGTGGCCACCTCATACGGCCCGCAATGCACCTTGCGAAGATTCTCGTCGGTGTGCGCCGGAAAGACCGGCAGGCTGGTTTGCGCAGCGTCCAGCTGGACCCACACCAGGCCATAGGCTTCGTGGGCCTGAAAGGTTTTGGCGCAGTGCGCAGCGGGCGGCGCAAAGGTAGGCAGCGCGGGCACCAGCGCGCAATGCCCGGTGCTGTCAAACTGCCAGCCGTGGTAGGCACACTCCAGACTACTGGCACCCTGCACATCAACCTGCACCCGCCCCAGCGACAGCTTGGCCCCACGGTGCGGGCACTTGTCCGCCCAGGCATGCACCCTGCCTGGCCCAGAGCCCGCACGATCGCGCCACAGCACCACCGCCTCCCCCAGCAATTGAGCCGCCACGGGTCTGTCTACTACCTCGGTAGATAAAGCCACAGGGTGCCAGAGCATGCGTTCAATCATGATGGCATTGTGCCTAAAATTTTTGGCCTTTCGGGGTTACATGCTGTAGTGATTGGTTTTCTATGACTGGGCTAGTCTGGGTTGGTCGCTTTTTCTGGCGTGCGCGCCGGTAAGGTGGACTCGACGTGGGCATCTCGCTGCAAAAAATCTACGAAAACACGCGCGCCAGGAAGTAGTTATCTAGAGCTGGCTGGCCGCGCCTTTCTCCGATTTTTTCATCGAGAAGTCCCACATCGTCACATTGTTCTTTGCGGCGTTTAACAGCCCGTGTGCCACAAAGAGTGGTAGTCCTGGAGCGAAACTGATCACTACTCACCCAGCCAAGCGGTGATGGAGCGTGGTCGTGATGCAAAATTTGGAGAAAGGCGCGCGGTGCATGCGCATGGAAATACGCGGTCGGCATTCGCGCGTGTTTTCGTAGAATTTTGACAGCGCGACTTCCTCCATCGCCGCAGCTCACGGTGCTGGAATATCAAGGTATTCAAGACCTCGAGCAAACCAAAAAAGCACAAAAATACAAATAAAAAAGCTGCCCGAAAGCAGCTTTTCCAATGAAGTAAAGATAAGAAGATTACTTCTTGTCGCCCCCAGGAATCTTGCCTTCCACGCCTTTGACGTAGAAGTTCACGCCTGATAGAAACTTGTCGTCAGCCACTGCGTCTTTGGCCAGCACTTCTTTACCGTCTTGACCGGTGATGGGGCCTTTCCAGATGTTGTAGGTGCCGGCTTTGAGGCCTGACTTGATTTCGTCGATGCGCTTTTTGGTGTCTTCTGGCACATCGGCGGCCATGCTGACCATGTCGATGGCGCCTTCTTTCACGCCCCACCAGCTGCTGCCGGTGGTCCACTTGCCTTCCAGCGCGTCGCGGGTGGCCTTGATGTAGTACGGGCCCCAGTTGATGATGGCTGAGCCCAGGTGGGCCTTGGGGCCGTAGGCGGTCATGTCAGAGTCCCAGCCGAAGGCGCGCTTGCCCATTTTTTCGGCGGTCTGCAGCACGGCAGACGAGTCAGTGTTCTGGAACAGCACGTCAGCGCCGCCGTTGATCAGCGCGGTGGCGGCTTCGGTTTCTTTGGGTGGGTTAAACCATTCCTGCACCCAGATCACCTTGGTTTTGACCTTCGGGTTGACCGACTGTGCGCCCATGGTGAAGCTGTTGATGTTGCGGATGACTTCGGGAATTGGTATGGAGGCCACGACGCCCAGAGTGCCGCTTTTGCTCATCTTGCCTGCAATCACACCAGCCATGTACGCGCCTTCGTAGGTGCGGCTGTCATAGGTGCGCATGTTTTCGGCGGTTTTGAAGCCGGTGGCGTGCTCGAACTTGACGCCTTTGGTGTCAGCGGCCACCTTCATCATCGGGTCCATGTAGCCAAAGGTGGTGCCAAAGATCAGCTTGTTGCCTTGGGCGGCCATGTCGCGGATAACGCGCTCTGCGTCGGCTGACTCGGGCACTTTTTCCACAAAGCTGGTAACCACTTTGTCGCCAAACTCTTTTTCGATAGCTTTGCGGCCGTTGTCGTGGGCAAAAGTCCAGCCGCCATCACCCACAGGGCCTACGTAGGCAAAGGCGATTTTCAGGGGCTCGGCCTTGGCTGCGGGGGCAGACGCGGCTGGCGCTGCAGCGGGGGCTGCGGGCTTGGCTTCTTCTTTTTTGCTGCAGCCCATCAGCGCAGCGGCGGCCACGGCAGATAAAGCTACCAGTTTGAGCGCAGAGCGCTTGTGCAAGTCGGTCATGTAGTTTCTCTTTCAGAGGGTTAAAAACTCGGGAACTGCGGAAAAATCACACAATGCATTATCAGCCAATCTCCACGCCAGCATCAAGCGCCGGGGTAGAAGGGTTTACCCAAAGACGCTGGCATGTTGACGCGGATCCAGGCGGGGTTGCGCGAGATCAGCGCCAGCACAATGATGGTGGCGATATAGGGCAGCATGCTCAGGAACTGGCTGGGAACATCCACGCCAATGCCCTGCAGATGAAACTGGATCATCGTCACGCCACCAAACAGATAAGCTCCAAGCAATACCCGTGCCGGGCGCCAGGTGGCAAAGGTGGTCAGGGCCAGCGCGATCCAGCCCTTGCCTGCCACCATGCCCTCCACCCATAGCGGCGTATAGATCACCGACAGATAGGCCCCCGCCAGCCCACACAGCGCCCCGCCGGCCACCACCGCAGCCAGGCGGATGCGGCGCACCGGGATGCCCAGGGCATGCGCTGCATCGGGGCTTTCGCCCACGCTGCGCAGCACCAAGCCTGTGCGTGTGCGGTATAAAAACCACATCAACGCCGCCGCCATGGCCATGGCCGCGTAGACCATGGGGTGTTGTTTGAACAGGGCGCTGCCCAGCAGCGGGATGTCGGACAGCCAGGGAACGGCAAACTGGGGGCGCTCGGGCAGCTTTTCCTGCACATACTGGATGCCTGCAAAGGCCGAAAAACCCACGCCAAACAGGCTGAGCGCCAGGCCGGTGGCGTACTGGTTGGTGTTCAGCCAGATCACCAGCACCCCAAACACCGCCGCCAGCAGCGCGCCCGCGCCTGCGCCAGCAGCAAAACCTACCCAGTCGTTACCGGTATGCACCACAGCGGCAAAACCAGCCACTGCAGCGCATAGCATCAGCCCTTCTGCGCCCAGGTTGACAATGCCTGCTTTTTCGTTGATCAGCAGGCCCAGCGCGGCAATGGCCAGCACCGTGCCTGCGTTGAGCGTGGCGGCGATCAGCAGTGCGTAGGACTCCATCAGATCGTGCCTGTCATCAAGTAAGTTACTATTATTTTCATAGCTGCTCCCGCGATATTCTATTGGGCTGCAGGCCTAAAAGCCTTGTAAAAACTGACTTTGTAGGCGATCAGGGTGTCACACGCCAGCAGGCTGAACAGCAGCAGGCCCTGAAACACGCCGGTCAGCGACTTGGGCAGCCCCAGGCGCGACTGCGCCAGCTCGCCGCCGATGTAGAACATGCTCATCAGCACCGCAGAAAACACAATGCCCACCGGATGCAGTCGCCCCACAAAGGCCACGATGATGGCGGCAAAGCCATAGCCCGCGGGCACATAGGGCGTGAGCTGGCCAATCGGCCCCGCCACCTCCAGTGCCCCTGCCAGCCCTGCCGCGCCGCCCGAGACCAGCAGCGCCGTCCACAGCGCGCGGCGGCTGCTAAAGCCTGCATAGCGCGCCGCCGCTGGGGCCAGCCCGCCCACCAGCTGCGCAAAGCCCGCACGTGTGCGAAACAAAAACACCCACAGCAGCCCCACGCCTGCCAGCCCCAGCAGCAGGCCGATGGTCATGCGTGAGCCGTCCATGATTTTGGGAATTTTGGTGACAGCCTCGAAGGTTTTGCTCTGTGGAAAGTTATAGCCTTGCGGGTCTTTCCAGGGGCCAAACACCATGTAGCTCAGCACCATGTCGGCCACATAGACCAGCATCAGGCTGACCAGAATTTCGTTGGCGTTAAACCTGTCGCGCAGCAGCGCCGTGATGCCCGCCCACACCATGCCGCCCACGACGCCCGCCAGCATGACGGCCAGCACAATCCAGCGGCCCGTGTCTTTGTCGGCCAACAGGGCCACGCCGCCCGCAAACACCGCGCCCATGACAAACTGGCCTTCAGCGCCGATGTTCCACACATTGGAGCGAAAGCACACCGCCAGGCCCAGCGCAATGATCAGCAGCGGAGTGGCCTTGACCATCAACTCGCCCAGGGCGTAACTGCTTTTGATGGGCTCCCAGAAAAACACCTGCAGCCCGCGCACCGGGTCTTTGCCCAGCGCCGCAAACAGGATGACGCCAATGATGACCGTGACCAGCAGCGCCAGCACGGGCGAGGCAAAGGTCCAAAAGCGCGAGACTTCGGCGCGGGGAGTGAGCTTAAGCATGCGCTGCCTCCGACTGCCACAGCCCGCTCATCCATTCGCCGATTTTTTCCACACTGGCCTCCTTGATGGGCACCGAAGGCGAGATGCGGCCCTTGGCCATCACCTGCAGGCGGTCGGCTATTTCAAACAGCTCGTCAAGCTCTTCGCTCACCACCAGCACGGCGCAGCCTGCGTCGCGCAGTGCCAGAATCTCACCGCGGATCTGCGCTGACGCACCGACGTCTACGCCCCAGGTGGGCTGCGAGATGATCAGCAGCTTGGGCTGCGCCTGCATCTCGCGCCCGACGATGAATTTCTGCAAGTTGCCACCCGATAGGCTGCGCGCGGGCGCATTGGGCCCACCGGCCTTCACGTTGAAGCGCGCAATGATCTGCTGGGCCTGCGTGCGCAGGGTGTTCATATCGATCCAGCCCGCCTTGCCCACCGCCTGGTCGCGCGTGAGCAGCAGGTTGTGGGCCAGGCTCATGCTGGGCACGGCGCCGCGGCCCAGGCGCTCTTCGGGCACAAAGTGCAGGCCCAGTGCGCGGCGCTGCTGGGGGGCGGCTTGGCTGACATCCTGCGCGCCAATGGCGATGCTGCCCGCTGGGGCGCGCGTGTCCTCGCCGCTCAGCGCATACAGCAGCTCTTTTTGTCCATTGCCCGACACTCCGGCAATGCCCAACACCTCACCAGCGCGCACCGTCAGGCTGATGCCATCCAGGTCGATGCCAAACTCGTCTGCACGATGCAAGCTCAGGACGCTCACCGTCAGCACTGCAGCGCCCGCTAACGCATCGCGGTGCACCAGGGCGGGCGGCTCGCTGCCAATCATCAGGCGCGAGAGCGAAGCATTGCTCTCCTGGCGCGGGTCACACACGCCGGTCACTTTGCCGCCGCGCAGCACGGTGCAGGCGGTGCACAGCGCGCGGATCTCATGCAGCTTGTGGCTGATATACAGAATGCTGCAGCCCTGCGCTGCCAGCAGGCGCAGGGTATCAAACAGCTTGTCCACAGCCTGCGGCGTGAGCACCGAGGTGGGCTCGTCCAATATCAGCAGGCGCGGCTCGGTCAGCAGCGCCCGCACAATCTCCACCCGCTGGCGCTCGCCCACGCCCAGGGTGTGCACCGGACGCGCAGGGTCAATATCCAAGCCGTATTGCGCGGCTTTGGCGGTAATTTTCTGTGTCACATCAGCCAGTGACAGCGACTTGTCCAAGCCCAGCCACACGTTCTCGGCCACGCTGATGGTCTCAAACAGGCTGAAATGCTGGAACACCATGGCAATGCCCAGCGCACGCGCATCCACCGGGTTTTTGATCGTCACCGCCTTGCCATCGAAGGTGATGCTGCCCGCATCGGGCTGCACCGCGCCGTAGATGATTTTCATCAGGGTGGATTTGCCCGCGCCGTTCTCGCCCAGCACCGCATGGATTTCACCGGGCTGTACCGTCAGCGACACGTCGTCATTGGCCACCACGGCCGGGTAGGCTTTGCGAATATGCGCGAGTGTGAGGCGGGCGACAGCAGAGACAGACATAGAGCAGGATATTAACGGGATTTGGCACGCTCCAGCGCAGCAGCGCGTAGAAATGCTAATGGAATACGCGCTGGCATAGGGTAGACTTTTTCTATTCAACGCCAAGGATCCCGCCGTGGAAGTATCGTTTAGCAAAGAAATAGAGCAACTGCGCCTGGGCCATGGCCAGACTTTCCATGGCGAGGGCATTTTGGCGATCACCAAGGCGCTGCTGCAATCGGGCGTGGCCTATGTGGGCGGCTACCAGGGCGCACCGGTGTCGCACCTGCTGGACGTGATGGTGCAGGCCAAGGGCTATATGGACGAGTTGGGCGTGCATGTAGAGGCCTGCTCTAACGAAGCCTCGGCAGCGGCCATGCTGGGCGCGTCGATCCACTACCCGCTGCGCGGTGCGGTGACCTGGAAGTCGATTGTGGGCACCAATGTGGCGGCGGATGCTTTGTCTAACCTCTCATCGCCCGGTGTGAAGGGCGGCGTGCTGATTGTGGTGGGCGAAGACTATGGTGAGGGTGCCTCGGTCATCCAGGAGCGCACGCATGCCTTTGCCCTCAAAAGCAGCATGTGTCTGCTAGACCCCCGGCCCGATCTGCCGGTGATGGTGCGCATGGTGGAAGACGGTTTTTGCCTGTCCGAGGCCAGCAATATGCCCGTGCTGATGGAGCTGCGCATCCGCGCCTGCCATGTGCGCGGCAGCTTTGATACGCGTGACAACCAAAGCCCGCGCATCTCTACCCGCGCGCTGATGCAAGAGCCCGGCGCGTTTGAGTACGCAAAATTAGCCCACCCACCCGCCACCTTCCCGCAGGAAAAGCGCAAGAGTGAAGAGCGCATTCCCGCCGCGCGGCGCTACATCGTCGAGAAAGGCTTGAACGAGCTGATGCCAGGCAAACATGCTGATTTAGGTATCATCGTGCAAGGCGGCATCTACAACGCGCTGATGCGCAGCTTGCAGCAGTTGGGCCTGGCCAATGCGTTTGGCGAGACGGATATTCCCATCCTGGTGCTGAACGTCACCTACCCGCTGGTGCCTGAGCAGGTGACGGATTTTTGCGTGGGCAAGCGAGCAGTGCTGGTGGTGGAAGAAGGCCAGCCGGAATACATCGAGCAAGAGATAGCTACCGCGCTGCGCAGGCGGGATATTCAAACCCCGCTGCATGGCAAAGACTTCTTGCCGATGGCGGGGGAATACAGCGTGGAGGTGGTGTCGAGTGGCTTGAGCACTTTTGCGGCCAAGTACCTGCCGAGTAGCGAAGTAGAAGTTGCCAAGCGTTGGCTGGCGAGCAACAAAACCCGCCGCGCCGATATTGCGCAACAACTCATAGCCCCCCTGCCCGCCCGCCCACCCAGCTTTTGCATCGGTTGCCCCGAGCGCCCGGTGTTCTCTGCCCTCAAACTGGCCCAGCAAGACGTAGGCGAGGTGCACATCGCAGGCGACATTGGCTGCCACGCACTGGCCACCTTTGAGCCCTTCTCCATGGGCCACTCCATCCTGGGCTACGGCATGAGCCTGGCCAGCCGCGCGGGCGTCTCGCCCATGATGCAGCGGCGCACGCTGGCCATCATGGGCGACGGCGGCTTTTGGCACAACGGCCTGCTCACCGGCGTGCAAAG
>JAAFIP010000025.1 GCA_013297865.1 Polaromonas sp.
GCGTCGTTGACGGGGTTGACCGTCACGCTGACCACCTGCTGGCTGCTCAGGGCACCGTCGGAGACGGTGATGGTGAAGCTGTCAGCGCCGTTGAAGTTGGCCACCGGGGTGTAGGTCCAGGCGCCGGTGGTGCTGTCGATGCTGACCGCGCCGTTGGAGGCGCTGCCCGCGCTGTAGGCCAAGACCGTGCCAGCATCCACATCCAAACCTAAGGCGGTCACGTTGGCCACGACGTCTTCGTCTGTGGCGATAGCAAGGTTAGCCTCAATCGTTGGCGCTTCGTTGACGTTTTTCACTGTCACCGTGAGGACCTGGATGTCGGTAGCCAATCCGTCGCTGACCTTTACATTGACGATATAGACGTTGTTACCGTCTGCGTCTGTCGGGGCTTCAAAATTGGGGGCATTCACAAAACTCAGGGCACCCGTAGTAGCGTTTACGGCAAACCGGTTGGCATCTGCACCGCCCGCAATGGAATAAGTCAAGACTTGCGGATTCAACGCATCATTTACAACGGTGTTATTCAGGTCAGTAGCCACAATCGTTGTGACTGCGGTGGAATTTTCCGCCACAATCTTTGCAGCTGTTGCGCCACCCGATATGACGGGCGCCACGTTACCCAGCTGCACGGCCGTCAGAGTGACGTCTGCAAACTTGAAGTTCTCCACGCCCACCACCACATCTGTGCCGTCATTGCCCACGTTGTCAGTCACCTTGTAAGCAATGATCACACCCTGGTTGGCTGTGGTGAAGTTAATTTTTTGTACTGTGTAGTTGGCACGATCACCTGAGAACACGGCCGTGTCTGTTCCCGCTACGCCACCGTCACCTGTGGTGCCGCCACCGATCAGGCTCTGCGTGCCACCGCTGCCCAGCTCAAGGTTCTGGTAAATCTTGGACCGGAGCATCTCGGTGTAATGCTTCTCAAAACCTTCCGTGCCATTGGCAGCATTGCCCAGCAAGCCATTGTTGCTGATGGCGTGGTCAATCGAACGATTGTTGGCACCTTCGATCTCTACATAGTTGATGTAATCGCCTGAAGCATAGGTGCCAATCAAGCTGTCAAGACGGATGCCGTCACCAATCAGCACGTCGTTGCCTGCACCACCAATGAGCTGATCATTACCACTACCGCCAATCAACCAGTTGTCGTTGTCGTCACCCGATTCCTTATCGTTGTTGCGTGAACCAATGATGCCTTCAATACCCACCCAGGCTGGGAATGGTGTGGTGCCATCGATGGCTACCAGCGGATTTTGCTGGGTCGCCATGTCTGCGTTGACGCCATTGGGGTTCAGCACGTAGTCGCTGAAGTCAATCATGTCAAAGCCTGTACCAAAACCACCGTTGCCACCGTCGCTGGCGCCATCGCCGCCCAGCACTTCATCCGGGCCGCCGCCCAAGGCAGAAGATGGATTGCCAGGGCGCAGAATATCGTCGCCATCGCCACCTGCAACGATGTCCTGGTTGTTGCCACCGACGATCAAGTCGTCGCCGTCGTCGCCCCACAGAATATCGCCGTCCATCTGGCCGTCGATATAGTCGTTGCCATCACCACCGTGGGTAAAGGCATCGGTGTCGCCGCCGCCAAAGATCACGTCATCGCCCTGGCCGCCCGACAGCTTGTCAATGCCAATGCCACCGTAGATGATGTCATTACCTGCACCGCCGATGATCTGGTCTACGCCTGCTGCAGCCGAGCCGCTGGATTCACCGTACAGAATATCGTCGCCGTCGCCACCGTCGATCAAATCACCGCTGTCGTCGCCGTGGATGATGTCATTACCGTCACCACCATACAGGCGGTCAATGCCTGCGCCGCCATAGATGATGTCATCACCACCTTCGCCATAGGCAGTATCGTCGCCACCCGCCATCAGGATAAAGTCGTTTCTGTCTGTTGCTACCAGCACTTCGTTAGAGTTGGCACCGGTCTGGGGTGTGCCATCCAATGTCAATCCGTCTGCACTGATGTTGTTGACGCCATAGGCGCTCTCCGGGCGCACATCGCGGATATAGGACTGCGGACCATTTACGGTATTGATCGTAACGACACTGCCATTGCTGTTGGTGCTGTTGCCACCGCCAGTCCAAACACCCAGTGTGGGGTTTGCAGCCAAGGCATCAGCGTATTTGTGTTCAGTTTTGGCATTTGCCGTTTCGTTTTCTGTCAGATCCACATACTGATCCGCATAGGCAAACGCGCTGCCGTTCAAATGCTCCAGACCCGTGTTGCGCTCGATCAGGTCTTTGAACTGGGCATTGCCAATCTCGTCGCCCAGATTGAGGTTGTTCAAACGGTAGAGGTAATAAAAACGGTCACCGTCCATCAGGCGGTTGATTTGGTCGACAAACACCAGGTTGAAGGTTTCGCCCAGCAGGCCACCCATGACGTGGGCCTCAGCCAAACCACCGATCCAGGTATCGATATGGTTGTAGCCTTCATCACCGCCATTGAGGAAGTCAATGGCTTCGTTGAGCGTGTAGCCTTCAGCAGCTGGATCTCCTTCTGCGATAGTGCCATTTTCAAGGCCAATGATGGCGGCGGCTTTGGCTACATTACCGTCGAACGAGTAAGCGGCAATGAAATTCACCAACGACTGCGGGTGAATCATATTGTTGCCAAAATCTGCCCAACTACCATAGCGCGTCAAGCCCACGGCTTCGCGGAAGTCGTTCAGTGTCGGCAGGCCCAAGTCGCGGCCACGGGCAATATTGATGGCAGCCAGATCCAAGGGCTGGCCTAGCAAGCCCTGGTTCAACGCTGGTGTCAGCAGCTCGTCCACCTCGTTCATCTGCTGGTGCGTCATGCCCAGCGCAATGGAAGCAGCACCTTTTTGCGCAAACAGCGCTGGGTTCAGGAAAGCCTGCTCCAGTGCAATACTCATAACCTTGCCTGTGATGCTGCCATTCGGGTCCATTGTGTCAATGGTTTCACGCATGGTCGAATGGCCAAAGCGGAAGGCACCTTGCGCATACTCCAGCGACACCGTGGCGTTCTCGCCGCTGTTATAGCCGACAAACTCTGGCAAATCAGGTGTGATAGAGCGTGCATACTGGTCGACCGCCGTGTGCTGGTACTCCATCTCTACCACCAGCTTGGCTGCATTGAACACCTTGTCCCCGTCCCACGAGATAGCGCCACCTTCAGACACGAGAAAGTTGCCTTTGGCATCAGTGAAGAAACCACCATTACCGTCGCTCACTGCTACTTGCCAATCGCGGGCGATGTGGTGGTCATACGGCTGCCCACCAGCTTGCGCGTAGTTCGCAGCGTTTTCGTCTTGCGCCAGGATGCTCATTTCCAGGTTGCGTACCTGGTAGTTATGCTCCTCATGGAACACATGGTGGATGGTGGTCAAGCCAATGTTTTCGTTCACACGGCCATCACCGGCCAGGTAATGGTCACCTACGGATTCGAGCAGCACTTCTTCAGCCAGCGCACTCAGTGGTGTGAAGGTTCTGAAGTCAATGATGCTGCCCAGACTGCCGGGGCCGCCTAGTGCATAGTTACCGTTGCCATCGGGATGAATCCCCAATGCACTCAGCGCGGCCTGCGTTGTGGCGGAAATGTGTGTTGTGTCAAACCGCGGATTCATGTCCAGTAGCAGCGCTTGGCCTGAACCGGTGGACTGAATTCCAGCGGTGTTGGCATCCGTGTCAATCACGTGGCCATTGGCATCGCGATTACGCAGGTCCGATACGTCCTGCCACGTGATGTCATCACGACCGGTGGCAATCAGGTGAGCACGCAGCTCGCTGAGTGTGGGCAGCGTGGCATGGGTCATCTCGCCAAAGCCATTTTTCCAGGCCGTCATGGTGCTGCCATCCAGCATCTGCGCGCCAGCGCGGTACTGGCCCGTGACAGGGTCTTGTACCCATTCGCGCAGCAAAGTTGTCATCTGCTCATGCGAACCATACGTCTGGCTCTGGTCGATGTAAGGCGAGGTGTGGTTGACCCATAGCGGGTTGCCTGCTGCATCGAAGCTGCTGACGCTTGCGCGGGTGACGGTGATCTTGGTGTTACCCAGATCGCCGGGGCCATTGGTGCCGGGAGCGCGGTACAGAGGATCATCGGTGGCTAACGGAATGGTGATCTTGGCACCACCTTTGTCGATGAAGTCCAGGCCATGGTCAAAGAACTGACCAAAATACGCCAGCCAGCTATTGCCTGGTGCCACACCGGGGTTGGTAGCGCCGACAAAAAACTCACCGTTAGTCGGGTTTTGTGGGTCATGTTGGCCCAGTTCGGCAAGCAGGCCATAGTTGGAAATGATGGCTGCACCCTCAAGCAACTGCGTGGTATTGACGCCAGATGCATCGACCACGCTGGCATAAGCTGTATCTGTAGCATAGCGCTCAGCATTCCAATGCAGCGGTTGACCGCCATCGACCCGGTCTGTAATCACCGCGTTATGGTCCTGCAGTGGGGTTGCACCACCGGTGGTGATGGTACGGCTGATCATGCGCTGGGTGTAGTCCACAATGTTGCCACCACCTGCTTCTGCCAAGCCTGTGTTCGGGTTGTAGGTAGCGCCACCGGTATTACCAATATCTTTGATGTAGTCCGGGCCGCCCGTAGCGTTTTGCAGCGCCACGATGGCCTGTTGGGATGTAGACAGATTGAAGGTATGTGCTGCGTAATATGCGTTGGTATCCCCGCTGGCCAGTGGCTTGATGTAATTGTCGAAATTAGGAGCTACGGTTTGCAGAAACGGTTGGTCTACAGCTCCCCATGCGGCATGGGCCAGGTTCAGGTTGTTGTTCAGGCCCGTCACATCGCGTATGCCTTGCGCCGCTGTGGTGGACGCATAGGATGTGCCGTAGGCTGCAATTGCGGCAGCCGCGTCCAGGCCCACGCCATTCCAAATCTGGGTGCCTTGGCCATCATAGATGGGGCCTATACCACTCCAGTTGATCAAGGCATTGCCGTCCACATCAAACAGCGGCTTGAAAGTGATTTGGCGGTACAGATAATTGATGTCGTCCAGGTTGATGACGAACG
Organism: Polaromonas sp.; assembly: GCA_013297865.1. Taxonomy (GTDB): domain Bacteria; phylum Pseudomonadota; class Gammaproteobacteria; order Burkholderiales; family Burkholderiaceae_C; genus JAAFIP01. The sequence goes on from JAAFIP010000025.1 coordinate 5,006, forward strand.
GCTTGAGTTTGAAGTTGGTAGTGCTCATGATGGTTCCCTTTTATGCAGTGTTGGAGTTAAGGATTGGGTGCTAAATGTCACGTTTAGCTTGGTTAGGCGACAGTTTCTGAGCGAGCAATAGATGTACGGACGGCTGGCCAGACGACGTACTTGCCGTGGATGCATTAGCCAGAGGTGGCATTGGTTGTAACTTTTGCGCTCGAAGGCCACATCACTCTTTCTATCGATTGCCTTACCAGCAAGTGTGTTGTGACAGTACACAGCTGCTGTTTTAAGCAAAAATTACTAAACCGATATGGATATCAACACGCTTGCGTGTCAGAAGGCCTCCATGCTCGGAGCTTGGGCCGCGACAAATTCGAAACATTTACCGACATTTTTCTATCGTTGTTTCAAATAAAACGTGGCTTAAATTGATTTTGAGTGGCGGCAGTTCGCAACTCAATACCCGGCATGGGGTAATAAAAATGTTGTTATTAAAGTTACGATTTAGTTTCAAATGTGACTTAATGCATATTAAGTTCGATTTGCAGGTGTTTTTTCCTTAATTTCATCGGAATTTAGTTCGGAAAAGATGAACGATCTTAAATATTACTTTTTGTAACTTAAGTAAATAAATAAATATTTAGGGATAAATTCCCAAAGTGACTATTCCAAAATTGAACTAATTACTTTGTATATTTTGTTTTTTTAATCTCATTCAATATGTGTCGCACATTTACGAATAACAACTGCTCCGAGTAGCTTATTGACCGCAATTGACTGGCCAACAGTTTGAAATAAGCCTTGCATTTTTCCGTACACTAATAACAAACCCCGTGCTGCGTGTTAACGGCTTAAACTATTCATACACCAAATTTTTAAAGTGATTACCACCATGAATGACACCCCTACATCTCGTCGCCTTGTGTTGTTGGCTTTTGCCTCGATCACCTTGCTAGCTGCCTGCGGTAAACAGGCACCTGCTCCGGCTCCCAGCTCATCACCGTCACCCAGCGCCGCTGCGCCCGCACCAGCCGCCAAGGTCTATGTCGTAGGCACCGACGCGGCCTATGCGCCTTTTGAATCGCAAGCCCCCGGCGGCGAGATCGTGGGCTTTGATGTGGAGGTGGTCAAGGCCATTGCCGCCAAGGCGGGCATGGAGGTGAAGTTTGTCAACACACCATGGGAAGGCATTTTCAAAACCCTGGACACGGGCGAGCGCGACATGGTGGTGTCGGCCGTCACCATCACCGATGAGCGCAAGCAGACCATGGACTTTTCTGCGCCCTATTTCAACGCCAACCAATTGATCGCCGTGAAAGAAGGCTCCAAGGTCACCAAGTTTGACGATCTCAAGCCACTGAAGGTGGGTGTGCAGACCGGCACCACAGGCGACGAGGTGGTGCAAAAGCTGTTGGGCAAAACCAGCGCCAACATCAAGCGCTTTGAATCCACGCCACTGGCACTCAAAGAGCTGGAGGCGGGCGGCGTCAATGCCGTGGTGGCCGACAACGGCGTGGTGCAGCACTATATTGCCAACAACCAGGGCGCCAAGTTCAAGAGCATCAGCGATGCGGCCTTCACGCCCGAGCAGTACGGCATTGCCATGAAAAAAGGCAATGCCGAGCTGCAAAAGAAAGTTAACGACGCATTGGCCGCCATCCAGGCTGATGGCAGCTATGACGCGATCCACATGAAATACTTCGGCACCAAGTCCACCTTGGCAGGCGCGCCCGTAGCCGCAGCGCCCGCAGCAGCAGCGTCCAAATAGTGCCAAGCCAACGGCGTTAAACCACTTCAACAATACGCCCTATGGACTTACGCTGGAACATCCTCACACCCTATGCACCGCTGTTTGTGCAGGGGGTGTGGATGACAGTGCAGCTCACGGTGATCGCCTTGACATTGGGGCTACTGGCCGGGCTGATGATTGGCCTGGTAACGTCACAGCACGCCACGGGCTGGCGGCGCGTACTGCGCTGGGCGTGCCTGGGCTATGTGGGATTTTTCCGGGGCACGCCGCTGTTTGTGCAGATTTTGCTGGTGCATTTTGCGCTGATGCCCAGCCTGATCCATCCCGAATACGGCCTGCTGCTCACGGGCGAGGCCGCCAGCAGCCTGCGCCAGAACCATGGCGCGTTTTTATCCGGTGCCGTAGCGCTGACACTCAACGCTGCAGCCTACATCAGCGAGATTGTGCGCGCAGGCATCGCGTCCATCGCACGCGGCCAAACCCAGGCGGCGCAAAGCCTGGGCCTGGACCACCAGCAGGCCATGCGCTTTATCGTTTTGCCACAGGCCCTGCGCCGCATGGTGCCCCCGCTGGTCAATGAGGCGGTGACCTTGCTTAAAGACTCGTCCTTGGTGTCAGCCATTGGCCTGGCCGAACTGGCCATGGCGGCGCGCACCGTGGCGGGGGCCTATTCGCGCTACTGGGAGCCCTACCTGGCGATTTCGCTGATGTACCTGATCATGACCGGGCTGCTCACACTGGCTGCGCGCAAGCTGGAAACCCCTGCCGAGCACGCCGGGCGCTAGCGGCCCGACAGAGCCTCACACATGGCTGCCATGGCGGCCACTTCTGGCAGCCGGCATATCATCCTGCGCCCGTGCATGCAGCGCCTGGATCAAATGGCACTGCTCGCCCGTGCCATCGCACTGCGCGCGCAGCGCCACCAGGTCTTTTTCCAGGCCACGCAGTTCCTTCAGGCGGGTGCGCACATGGCCCAGGTGTTCGTCCAGGGTGTCACGCGCCATCTGACAGTGGCTTTTTTTGCGCAAGTCCAGGCCCAGCAAAATGCGCACCTCGTCCAGCGACATGTCCAGGCTGCGCAGCAGCCGGATAAAGCGCAGTTGGTGTACATCGGCATCGCTGTAGATGCGGTAGCTGTTGTCGCCTGTTCCGCGCGCAGGAATCAGGCCCTCTTTTTCGTAATACCGAATGTTGGCCGCGCTCACGCCGCTGCGCTTGGCGGCCTGGCCAATCTGATAACCCTGTGCGCTGTAAGGTGGTTGAAACGCCATCGCTTGACCTTGGAGTGACTAGAAGGTTTCCAATCATGCCATACCCCTTGAATCAGGAGCCCCCATGTCAGCCCATTGCCCCCACGACTGCAACCCCACTGCCGCCACCAGCGCACGCTATCGCCGCGTATTGTGGGCAGCTTTGTGGATCAATGCATTGATGTTTGGCATAGAAATCGTGGCCAGCGCCAGCGCGCAGTCAGTGTCCTTGCTGGCAGACTCAATAGACTTTTTTGCCGATGCAGGCAACTACGCCATCAGCCTGACCGTGCTGGGCATGGCCAGTGTCTGGCGCAGCCGGGCTGCCGTATTCAAGGCGCTGACCATGCTGGGCCTGGGGCTGCTGGTGCTGGGGCGCGCGGCCTGGGCGGCCCACGCGGGCAGCGCGCCCGAGCCTGCCATGATGGGCGCGGTGGGCACGCTGGCGCTGCTGGCCAATCTGGGCGTGGCTGCGCTGCTGTATGCTTACCGCGAAGGGGATGCCAATATGCGCAGCGTGTGGCTGTGCACCCGCAACGACGCGATAGGCAATGGTGCCGTGCTGCTGGCCGCACTGGGCGTGCTGGGCACGGACAGCCGATGGCCCGATCTGGCCATCGCTGCCTTGATGGCGGCGCTGGCTGTCAGCGCTGCGGTCAGCATTCTTGCGCAGGCACGCCGGGAGCTAGCTACGCCTGCGCCCCATCATCACCAGGAGACCCAAGCATGACCACCATCACCTACCAACTGCAAGGCCTGCACTGCAAGGCCTGCGTGGGCCGCGTGACCCAGGCGCTCACGCCCTTGGCCGACAAGGTCGAAGTCAGCCTGCAGCCCATGCAGGCGGTGCTGACCGACCCGCGCGCTGATGCGGCGCAACTGCAGGCCGCTGTCGCCCAGGCGGGGGCCTATGCTTTAGTGCCTAACAAGCCGCCAGCCCAGCAGAATATTGCGGGAGCCGCTATAGATAATGTAGCATCTAACACATCCTGGCTGGCAACCTACTACCCCTTGCTGCTGATCCTGGCCTTCATCCTGGGCGCCAGTGTGCTGGTGCAACTGGGCCAGCATGCGGGGCATGGCATGGGGCTGTCGGCCCTGCAGGCGGGCGAGACCATGCGCTATTTCATGGCCGGGTTTTTTCTGGTGTTTGCGTTTTTCAAGCTGCTGGACATCCGCGCCTTTGCCGACGCCTACGCAGGCTACGATCTGCTGGCCGCGCGCTGGCACGGCTGGGGCCTGATCTACCCGTTTGTCGAGCTGGCCCTGGGCATCGCCTATCTGGCGCACATCGCTCCCCAGATAACCCACTGGGTCACCATCGTGGTGATGGGCTTTTCAGCCATCGGCGTGATCCGCGCGGTGCTGAACAAAAACCGCATCCAGTGCGCCTGCCTGGGCACCGTGTTCAAGCTGCCCATGAGCACGGTCACCATTGTCGAAGATGTGGGCATGGTGCTGATGGCGGCCTGGATGCTGGCAAGCGCCTAGGCTGTGGAACTATTGCACCGTATGGAGTATCATAAAAGCATGCGTCGTTGGATTGTTGTTTTCATGCTGTTGTTGCTGCCCATCCGTGGGCTGGTAGGCGACGCCATGGCTTACAGCATGTTGCCAGCTGCCGTGGCAGCCAGTACCAATGCCGCTGCTGACACACCTGCCAGTCATTCAGATGCTACAAATTCTGTAGCTGTTCCCGCGGCATTCCATTGGCTCAGCGGCCTATTTGACTATCAAAATGCACCCCAGAGCATGGCTGGCATGCCTTGCCATCAGGACGTGGCACAGGCAGGCGAGCCAGATGCCAGCGTCAACCAGTGCAGCACCTGCCAGGCCTGTCACCTGAGTGCTGCAACGCCTGTGCAATGGCAAGCCAGTCTGCCTGCCCTCACCACTGCGCTGCCCTTGCACCGCCCCCTCCTCTGGCACAGCGCCGAGCTGCGCCCGCTGCTGAAAACCCCCGTAGTTTGAATGTTCCTGCCCGTAGTGCGTCCGCAGTTTGACCTGCGCATGCGCTACCACTTTAGTCGCGCACGCCATGGCTCATGGTCTGCACACTTTGGTTTTACAAGGACATTCTTATGTTGTGCATACAACGTTTTTCAATTTCACGCACGGCGGCAATAGCGAGTATTGCCCTGGGGTGCAGCGCCATCGCGCAACCTGCAGTCACCACAGCAGCCGACCCGGTAGCCCGCCCCGAGGCTGAAGTACCCAGCATCAGCTACCGTTCTGTTTTCAAGCAAACTTCGCTAGGTATAGAAAAAGACACGGTCGACTGGCGCAAGGCCAACGACGATGTGGGACGTTTTGTGCGTGGACATGTGGATATTCTCAAACTTGAGGAAGCTGAATCGGCGCAGCCGATGACCAAGCCAGTGCCCAGTGCAGCACCCAAGCCGCCGGTACCTGCGCAGTCGCTGCCCGCTGCTCCCTCCATGCAGGACACCAGCAAGAGCACACCACCAACTCCTGCAAAACCTGCGCACCAGCATTAGGCCACTCTATGAAATCATTGCACCAACTTGGCCTGCTATGCGCCGCACTGAGCCTGGCGGGCTGCGCCAGTCTGTCCCCAGACGGGGGGGTATCTGCCATCCAGGACAGCGCCTCTCCCAGCTTGAAGGCTTTGGGCGTGTCTAACGCCCAGATAGTCACGGCTCCCACTGCGCAGACGCAGGACACCATCAAAGCCCTGATGGGCACCACACTGACGATGGACAATGCTGTGCGCATTGCCTTGCTCAACAGCCCAGCTATTGCCGCCAGCATGGCCCAGCTGCGCATCAGCGAAGCAGACCGTGTGCAGGCCGCCACACTGCCCAACCCGCATTTTTCTTTCATGCGCGCGGTGGAAGGCGACAAGGTGATGATTGAACGGGCCATTGGCTTGAACATCATCGGCATCCTCACACTGCCCTGGCGCAGCCAGTGGCAGGGCCAGCAGCTGGAGCTGGCCAAGCTGCAGGCTGCGCAGGATGTGATCCGCCTGGCTGCGGATACGCGCAAGGCCTGGATCAGCGCCGTAGCAGCGCAGCAAAGCGCGCAATATGCAGCGCAGGCCAAGCTGGCTGCTGAGGCAGCGGGCGAGCTGGCGCGGCGCATGGCCAGGGTGGGCAACTGGAGCAAACTCAATCAAGCCAAGGAACAGGCCATGCTGGCCGATACTGCCACCATGCAGGCCAGGGCAGAGAACATGGCTTTTTCCGAGCGCGAGAGGCTGATTCGGCTGATGGGCCTGTGGGGTGAGCAAACGCGTTTCAATCTGCCTGATCGGCTGCCTGAACTGCCCGGCGAGGTGCGCGATGCCCAGGGCATAGAAGCCCAGGCTTTGTCTCAACGGTTGGATGTACGATCGGCCACGATGCAAGCCGACAACGTGGCCAAGTCCTTGGGATATGTGAGAGCATCAGGCTTTATCAACGCCCTGGATCTGAAACTGATTCGTGAAACGACCGTGGATCAGGCTACCGGCGACAAAGAACGGCTGCGCGGCTGGGAGCTGGAGCTGCCTATCCCGCTGTTCGATTGGGGTGGTGCTGCCAACGCACGTGCCCAGGCTACTTATATGCAATCGGTTGCGAGGGTGCGCAAAACAGCGGTAGATGCGCGAAGCGAAGCCCGCACAGCCTGGCACAGCTACCGAACCGCGCATGACATTGCCAAACATTACCGCGATGAAATCGTACCGCTGCGCAAATTCATCAACGACGAAAATCTGCTGCGCTACAACGGCATGCTGATTGGCGTGTTTGAGCTGCTCGGAGACACGCGCGCCAACATCTCGGCGGTTAGCGCCAGTATCGACGCTTTGCGCGATTTTTGGTTGATTGAAACGGATCTGCAAACCGCTTTGACTGGCACCTCGCCAGGTGGTCTGGCTGGCCTGCAGGCCACCACCACGGCAGGCAATGGCGAAGCAAAAGGACATTGAAATGGATCGAAGAAAATTTTTCGGCTCGGCCACCCTGGGGGCAACCGCACTGGCAGCCACCGCAGCGAGTGTGAGCAAAGTTGCCATGGCTGCACTGCCAGAGCCCGTGATGCAGGCCAAGCCTGACACCATGCCACCACTTGCTCCATCCACAGGCAGGCCCTACAACCCCGTCGTCACGCTCAATGGCTGGACACTGCCCTGGCGCATGAACAATGGCGTCAAGGAATTCCATCTTGTCGCCGAGCCCGTGGTACGCGAGATGTCGCCAGGCTTCAAGGTCAATATGTGGGGCTATAACGGACAGTCGCCCGGCCCTACCATTGAAGTGGTGGAGGGTGACCGTGTACGCCTGTTTGTGACCAACAAACTGCCTGAGCACACGACCATGCACTGGCATGGACAGCGCCTGCCCAACGGCATGGACGGCGTGGGCGGGCTCAATCAAAAGCAGATCCCCGTAGGCAAAACATTCGTCTATGAATTCATTGCCCGCAGGCCCGGCACCTTCATGTACCACCCGCATGCAGACGAAATGACACAGATGGCCATGGGCATGATGGGCTTTTGGGTGACACATCCGAAGGAAAAGCATCCGTTGATTGATGAGGTCAACCGCGATTTTTGCTTTTTGCTCAGCTCTTACGATATCGATCCCGGCAGCATGACCCCCAAAATCATGACGATGCTCGATCAAAACATCTGGAGCTGGAACAGCCGCGTCTTCCCCGGTATTGATACCCTCAATGTCAGGCACAACGACAAAGTGCGTATCCGCATCGGCAACCTCACCATGACCAATCATCCCATCCATCTGCACGGCCATGAATTTTTGGTCACAGGCACAGACGGCGGTCCGACCCCGAAGTCCACACGCTGGTATGAAGTGACGACCGATGTGGCGGTAGGACAAATGCGGCAAATAGATTTCCTTGCCGATGAGGAAGGCGATTGGGCTTTTCATTGCCACAAAAGCCACCACACCATGAATGCCATGGGGCATGATGTGCCCACCATGATTGGTGTCGATCACAAAGGCCTTGTGAAAAAAATCCAAAAGGCAATTCCAGACTATATGGTCATGGGCGAGCGTGGCATGGCTGATATGGGCGAGATGGAAATGGAGCTGCCGGAGAACACCGCACCCATGATGACAGGCACGGGCCCCTATGGCCCCGTCGAGATGGGCGGCATGTTCACCATGCTCAAGGTGCGCAAAGATCAAAAGCCGGGAGATTACAAAGACCCCGGTTGGTACAAGCAACCGCCCGGCACACAAGCCTTTGAATGGACAGGCGCACTGCCCGAGCCTGCACGCTTTCAATCTGAAGTCAAAGCCAACAATGGCTTCGTGCCTGGATTGAATAACTTCCCCGAGGCTAAGCCCACCACCGTCAACATTCGCAAACCGCAAGGCGGTCACAGCAATCATTGATTTTCAAAAGGAACTCTTCATGGCACTCAAGACAAAATTCAAGTCTGCTGCGCTTGGCGTGATGATCGTCTGCAGCGCAACAGCCTTCGCCCACGGTGACGAGGCTCACAGCAACAAGACCGGACTGGTGAAAAAGGAGCAAAAAGCCTGGGGCATCGCGGGCGATGCCAAGGCCGTCAGACGGACTATTCACATCAAAATGCTCGACAGCATGCGTTTCTCGCCGGACAGGATCGACGTCAGGCAAGGTGAGACCATCAAGTTTGTCGTTGGCAATGCGGGCCAGGCCATGCACGAATTTGTCATTGGCACAAAAAAAGAGCTCGATGAACATGCTGCCATGATGCTGAAATTTCCCAACATGGAACACGACGAACCTTATATGGCACACGTCAAACCTGCTGGCAAAAGCGAAGTCATATGGACGTTCAACAAGGCAGGTAATTTTGATTTTGCATGCCTGATCGCTGGCCATTACCAGGCGGGCATGGTAGGCAAGATTACCGTGCTGGCCCGAAAATAGGCTGCCCTGCCTGCCAGCGTCATCAAAAGCTCTTCTCCATCCGTTAAACCCATATCCACCATGAAAGACTCACACCATGAAACTCATTAGCTGCACATTGCTGTTCGCTGCCCTGACTCTGAGCGCCGCAGCACAAACCCCCTCCACACCTGCACCTGCACCTGCAACAGCACCCGCATCGCAGACAGCTGCCGCCAAGGACATGGCGGAGGCCGAGGTGCGCAAGATCGACAAGGACGCCAAAAAAGTCACCCTGAAACATGGCCCTATCAAAAATCTGGACATGCCCAGTATGACCATGGTCTTCCAGGTTCGCGATGCTACATTGTTTGACAAAATGGCTGTCGGTGAAAAAATCATGTTCACTGCTGAGCAGTTGCAGGGTGCATATGTCATCACTGGCGTAGAAAAGGCGGGTACAAAATGAATGATTGGCTGCCTTGCCTCTACGCACTGGCACTGATTGGCACAGCAAGCGCTATTGCAGGCATTGTTGGCTATTGGCTGGGTCGTTGGCGGGAGCAGCTGTGGCTGCTTGAAGTATGCAAACCAGAGCATTGAGCCATGATTGCCATCACAAACATATTGGTAGCCGCGCAGCTACTATTGCAGACTGATCAGTTCCAAAGGTTGCAGATGTCTACACCCGTTTCACAGTGCCAGCGATTGCGCCAGCACCTCCAAGGCTACGGGCTGTTGTGCGCAAGCCTGGCTTTGGCTACGCCAGTCATGGCCATGCCGGTCGGTTTCAAAGACAGCTGGATGACCATGGGCAGTTTTGGCCGCAGCTGGAGTGAGGCCAGCGGGATGTATACATTCACAGCCAAGGATGCAGTGTCAGTGGATGCGATCAGTGCCCGGAAGCTGGGTGCAGAGCGCAACCAGCGTTTAGACATGCTCTCCGTGCACTACAACCGGCGCCTTGCACGCTGGAATCTGCCACAAGCTCAAGCCAATATTTATCTGCTGCTGGGTGCAGGCGCTGCCCGCGGCGATGCCCTGCGCGGGCCCGCCACAGACAGCACCCAGGCCGTGGCGTTGCCAGGCATCCAGCTGGACTATGAAACCCGTCGCGTGTATGCTGCTGTGCAATGGCATGGCTACTATGCCAAAACCTTCCGGGGTACACGCAGCGCAGCGTCGGCGGGGTTTTCGTTCTATGCTACGGAGTATGACGAGTGGCAGCCGTGGGCAATCATAGAGGTCAGCAAGATGGGCAGGGATTTTCGTGATGACACTGAAACCACGCCCTACCTGCGGCTGATCCACAAAACCCTGTTTATAGAAACCGGCGTGCCATTCAAAGACGGCAAAGCCGACGGTCTCAAAGTGAATTTTCGATATACGTTTTAAGGAGTATTGTCATGACACACATTCATATCGCATTCAAATCTTTTTTAGTTATCAGCACTGCGCTACTGCTTGCAGGTGCAGCCTCGGCCGCCGACGTGGCCAAAGTCACCGTCAACGGCATGGTGTGCGCGTTCTGCGCACAGGGCATTGAAAAAACGCTCGCCAAAATGCCCGAGACCAAAGCGGTCTACGTCAATCTGGAGAAAAAGCTCGTGGCGGTCGAGCCCAAGGACGGCATGAAGCTGGATATGAAAAAGATCAGCGCAGGCATCACCGATGCGGGCTACGACGTCGTCAAAACCGAAACCGTGGCCAACACTACCGTGGCCACCATCAAGACGGAAGTGACGGGTAAAAAATGAGCGCAGATGGCATCGTAGAAACGCGCAGCAGCTGGCTCACATCCGTGCTGTCGCTGTTTGCCAGCTCGTCCACGTTGGTATGCTGCGCGCTGCCGGCCTTGCTGGTGGCCCTCGGTGCGGGCGCGGCGCTGTCCTCGCTGGTCAGCGTGTTTCCGCAACTGGTGTGGCTGTCTGAGCACAAGGTGGGGCTGTTCACATTTGCGGGCCTGATGCTGGTGGCCAGTGGCGCGCTGCAGTGGCACAACCGCACAGCCCCCTGCCCCACTGACCCTGCGCTGCGTAACGCCTGCCTGCGCACACGCCGCAGCGCTGCACGCATGTATTTTCTGAGTGTGGCGGTGTATCTGGTGGGCGGCTGGTTTGCTTTTGTGCAACCGCTTTTGATGTAGTTCAAATTGCTACAAATTAAGTAGCTGCCTGCGCGACATTCCATTGCGCAGGCAGCTTTTTTTTGTGTAATATGCGCTATGACCCAAGCCTTACGCTACACCCTGGTGTCCATTCGCGACCTGATGGTTTCCTTCGGCCCTTTCATCGTGCTGGGCCTGCTGCTGCTGGCCCTGGCTTACTGGTGGCTGGACCCCAACCCGCCCAAGGTGGTGACCCTGGCCACCGGGCCCGCGCAAAGTGCCTACGATGAGTTTGGCAAAAAATATGTAGCCCAGCTCAAAGCCAGTGGCATCGAAGTGCAGGTGATCCAGACCGAAGGCTCCTCGGCCAATCTGACCCTGCTGCGCGAAGGCAAGGCGGATATCGGCTTTGTGCAGGGCGGCACCAGCCAGACCACCGAGGAAGACGATGCCCTGCTGCAGACCCTGGGCAGCCTGTTTCTGGAGCCCATCTGGCTGTTCTACCGCGAAGACAGCGCCCAGCGCCTTCTCAAAGGCAGCCCCGACCAGCAAAAACTCAGCTCCCTCACCCAAGATCGGAAGAGCACA
>JAAFIP010000026.1 GCA_013297865.1 Polaromonas sp.
AAGCGTGTGCCGAACGACCGATTTCTGGTACTCCAGTATGAGGGCGTTTGGCATACGCTTTGTCGCCCGTAGCGACACCAGCTAAGTCATCAACGCCCAATCAACCAACCCTTCAAGCAAAGCAGGAAAAAGGCAAAGAACAACACGGTTTCAGAAGCAAAATACGCCCCTAGACCAATAAAAACCCGCGGTAGCAGCTATAAAAAGAATAGTAAGGCAGACAAACAACTAAGCCCCAGCAGCACGCCGCCAAGCCTTTACCGCAGCAGCTGCATCGCCCCGATGCTCTGCCAGCAAAGCCAGCGCACGCCAAGCACTGCGCTTGAGAGACTCGTCTTTCAGATCTTCGGTGGCCAGCGTCAACAGCTGCTGCGCCTTGCCCCACAGCTCACGCTTCATGCAGGCCATGCCAGCAAGGTACTGCAGACGACCATCACGCGGCAGCTGTCGCTGGGCCGCTTCAATCTTGCCCAGCCAGATCGTGTCAATCGTGTCGAACGTCGCCTCCAGTGCCTGCACCGTGCGGGTTTGGGCGGCGTCGCTCAGCGCCGGGTAGCTGTCCCAGATGGTTTGCAGCCACTGGCGGGCGCGCTGCTGGTGGGCGGCGGCTTCGGGGGTGCCTGCCGACACGTTGACCAGGCGCAGGGCGGCGTGGGTGGCCACCTCGCTTTGCTTGCGTTCGGCGTCGGTCAGGTTGTCCCAGGCACGCATAAGCTGCTCGGCGTCGTGGGCGTCGGTCAGCGTGTGGCTGGCCAGGCTGCGCACCATGCTGTGGGCGGCGGCTGGCGAAAACGCACCGTGCTTGGCCAGCAGCCGGGCTGTGTCCAGCGCGTCAGCATTGTGGCGGGCCTGGCGGGCTGCACGCAGTTTCAGGCGCAGGGCCAGGGTGCGGCGCTGGGCGCCCTGGGGCAGACTGGCCAGACGGCTCAGTGCGGCAGCCGGGTCGCGGTCGGCCAGGGCCCAGGTGGCAGCGCGCAGCTGGATGCCCTCGCGCAAATGGGCGGCACTTGGGGGCAGATCGGTATCCAGCGCCGCCAGCACCTGCGCGTCGCGCACCACAGGGTCCTGCAGGGACTGGGCTGCCTCGGCGGCCACCAGATGGGCCATGGCCTGCACTTCATTGCTCTGGGGCACGGCCGCTTTGAGGGATGCCGCATGGGTGGCGGAGATTTCGGCCAGCTTGCGCGCGCGGCTAAAGCGCCCCGCCAGCAGATGGGCCAGCGCGTCGCGCAGCTCGCCGTGCATGGCACGTTCGCGCTGGGCGGCGCGCCAGGCTTTGGCCTGGGCTGGCAGGTCCAACAGGGCGGACAGCGCACGCAGTGCCAGGTGCAGCAGCACAAACACCCCCAGCAACAGCAGCAAGACGAGGTTGAGCGACATGTCCACCCGGTGCGGCGGCCAGAACACAGTGATAGTGCCGCTGGAGCGCGAGGCAAACAGCGCCACACCGACTGCCGCTGCAAAGATGGCCAGGAGCCAGAGTGCGCCGCGCATGCTGGCGTCTACCGGCCTGCAGCAGCGGTGGCCAGCGCTGCCAGAGTGTCGTCGATACGGGGCAGCTCAATCGCCTTCATCTGCCCCTGCAGTTGCTGCACCAGGGCCAGGGCCTGCTGGGTGGCGCGGGCGTTGGCGTCGAAATATTTGCCCAAGCTGCCTGCGGCCTGCTGCAGGTCAGCACGGCTGGCGTCTGACTGGCGGGCCAGCAGGCCCAGGCGGGCATTGAGCACTTTGAGCTTGAGGTTTTCGCGCACAAAAAAGCTCTGCTCGGGCGACAGCAATGCTGCTTCGGGCGTGTCAATGCGGCTCACGCGCACGAGGCCACGCGCTTCGTCGCGCACAGCCCCTGCAATGCTCTGTAGCCACTGGGGCCAGGTATTGCGGGTGCTGTCGCTTTCGGCCACTGCGTTGGCCGCGCTGGCGGCGCTGGCGGGCTTGGCGGCGGTTTTGGCGGCGGTTTTGGCAGGGGTATTGGTCAAAGCGGCCTTGACGGGGCTGCTGGTAGCAGGCTGGGCCACCGCATTGGCCAGCGGCAGGTCGTCCACCAAGCGGGCCAGCTCGTCGAGCTTGACCAGCAGGCCTGGGGTGTCGGCCAAGGATGCGGCTTTGATGCGCTCGACATCTTTAGCCATCGCGCGCTGCAGCGGGGCCAGGCGCGGCTGGGCAGCGCGTGCAATGCGCTGGTCTGCACTGCGCAGCGCCGCCAGCAGCGGCTCGGCGCTGCCCGTCAGAATGGCCTGCTGCTGCGCCAGGCGCAGGGCAGAGTCGATATCGACCACCAGGTTTTCGTCACGCGAGCGTGACAGGCTGGTCATCAGCTCCTCCAGTTGGGTGCGCTGCAGCGCCACCTCGCTGATCTTGGCTTCCAGCACGCTTTGGCGCGCTGCGGTCTCGCGCACGCTGTCCTGGGCCGATTTGGCCAGGGTTTTGGCCTCTACCGATTGGGTGCTGGCGTCCAGGGTTTGGCGCGCGAGGGTTTCCTGAATGTGGCTGAGCTTGGACCATAAATAGCCGCTCACTATCAAGGACACGGCACAGGCAGCTATCAAAAATGGAGTGAGCTTGGAGCCTGCAGGCTTGCCTGGCGAAGCAGAGGCACGCGCAGGCGCGGCTGGTGGCGCACTGCCCTGGGGCTGCGCGGAAGCAGCAGCGTCTGGGGTGTCGGCAATGCGCAGGGGCTCGGTCATGTGAGAGATTTTATAGACTGCGCTATATCCTTGATGGCGGGGCGTGACATGCAAACAACAGCAAAGCCCTGGGCCTGCGCCGCGAGGGCAATGCGCTCATGCGTCACGATACAGCGCGCCCTGCCCCAACCGCCTTGTACAGGGGGCAAATGTGTAATGGCTTGTGAACTGCTGAACACCCAAATGCTGCCGTCCTGCGCAGCAGCTTGCGCCCAAGCCACTTGCTGCGCGCTGAACTGCGGCGCACGGCGCTGGTAAACAGCCGCAAACTGCACCTCCCCGCCCGCATGGCGCACCTGATCGGCCAGCCAGTCCCGGCTGGCGCTGGGCGTGCCCACGTCCTGGCCGCGCAGGATCAGCACCTTGCTGCCTGCATGCACTTGGGGCCCCACGCGCTGCCACAGCGCCTGGCTGTCCCATTGCGCCAGCTGCAGGTCGGGCGCATCGATCTGCTGGGCATTCACCCCTTGCTGGCGCAGCGCAGCTACCGTGCCGGGGCCAGTTGCCCAATGCCTGATATGTGGGCTATTTACTATCGAATCGATAGCTGCTCCCGCGATATTCCGTTGGTCTGCAGCCTGATTAGGCTGAAAAAAATAGCCCACCGCATTGCTGCTGACCCACATGCACACATCCACCTGTGCCGCCTGAGTGTGCAGGTCGGCGCGCTGCGTTGCGCTCAGAGCACCGGTGATCTCAATGAGCGGAAAGCTCTGGGCGTGGAGCCCCTGCGCCGTCAGCGCATCCACCCACTGCCCGGCTTGCTGCACAGGACGGGTGATGATGACGCGCGCTGCAGTGCCCATGGCTTTGGGTTATTGCTGCTGCGCCAATGCAGCCTTCAGCCGCTGGGCTACCACAGCGCCCAGCGCACGGGCCTCGTCTGCATTGGCTGCTGCGGCCTCGCCGCGCGCAGTGGCCAGGGGTTTGCTGCTAGCGCCCTGGTCTGCCTCGCCCTGCACATGGCCAAAAGCGGCGCGTAGGTGCAACTGCGCGCCCTGCCACACGGCAAAGGCGGCCAGCGGCATCGAGCAACTGCCGCCCATGGCGCGGCTGACCTCGCGCTCTGCGCTCACGGCCGTCCAGGTCGGCCCATGTGCCAACGGAGCCAGTGCAGCCACCAAGTCGTCACGCCCCGCGCAGATCTCGATACCCAGAGCCCCCTGCCCTGCGGCGGGCAGCATCTGTTCGGGCTCAAAAGTCTGTACGATGCGCTGCCCCAGGCCCAGGCGCTTGAGGCCGGCTGCTGCCAGCACAATGGCCGCATAGTGCCCTTCGTCAAGCTTGCGCAGCCGGGTGTCCAGGTTGCCGCGCAGTGGCTCGATCTTCAGGTCCGGCCGGCGTGCCAGCAGCAGCGCCACGCGGCGCAGGCTCGAGGTGCCCACCACGGCCCCTTGAGGCAAAGCGTCCAGCGAGGCATATCGGGGCGAGACCAGTGCATCACGCGGGTCTTCGCGCTCCATCACACAGGCCAGCGCAAAGCCTTCGGGCAGCTCCATCGGCACGTCCTTGAGGCTGTGCACGGCAATGTCGGCGCGGCCGTCTGCCAGCGCGGTCTCCAGCTCTTTGACAAACAGGCCTTTGCCGCCGACTTTGCTCAGGGTACGATCCAGAATCTGGTCACCCTGGGTGGTCATGGGCAGCAGGCTGACAGTGTGGCCCAGTGCCTGCAGACGCGAGAGAACATGCTCTGCCTGCCACATCGCAAGTCGGCTTTCGCGGGTGGCGATCGTGATCTTCATAAAACTCGTAACCAATCTGTAATCATTGCACTGTGTCCAATGCTAGCATGTGAACAAACCCGCACTCAGCCATGCCCAAAATTACCACGCCCCCAGCCGCCACCGCCCCATCTTCTGCATCCGTCTCCAAAAAAGACAAGGAACGCCCGCTGCTGGACGATATCCGCCTGCTGGGGCGCATTCTGGGCGATGTGATCCGCGAACAGGACGGTGCGCCCGCGTATGAACTGGTCGAGCAGATCCGCAAGCTGTCGGTGGCTTTTCGCCGCGACGCCGACGAGGCCGCGCAGGAGGGTTTGAAAAAACTGCTCAAGTCGCTGTCCAACGACCAGACCGTCAGCGTCATCCGCGCCTTCACCTACTTCAGCCATCTGGCCAACCTGGCCGAAGACCGCCACCACATTCGCCGCCGCACAGTGCACGAGCAGCGCGGCGATGTGCAGGACGGCAGCCTGGACGCGGCTTTTGCCCGCCTGCGCGCCAGCGGCCACACTACCAAAGGCATTGCCAAAACGCTCAGCCAAGCCTACATCTCCCCCGTGCTGACTGCCCACCCCACCGAGGTGCAGCGCAAGAGCATTCTGGATGCCGAGCGCGCTATCGCCCAGATACTGACGGCCCGCGATGCCACAGATCTGCTGCCGCGTGAAAAACTCCAGCTCGATGCCCAGCTGCGCGCCCGCGTCACCCAGCTGTGGCAAACCCGCCTGCTGCGCTACACCAAGCTCACGGTGGCCGATGAGATTGAAAACGCCCTGTCGTACTACGAAGCCACCTTCCTGCGCGAAATCCCCAAGCTCTATGCCGATGTGGAAGAGCGCGTGGGCAAGGTAGACGAGGCCTTTTTCCGCATGGGCAACTGGATTGGCGGCGACCGCGATGGCAACCCCAATGTGACCGCTGCCACGCTTAACCACGCGCTCAAGCGCCAAGCCGAGGTGGTACTGCGCTATTACCTTACCGAGGTGCACCACCTGGGCGCTGAGCTGTCGGTGTCGTTAATGCTGGTGGGCATGAGCGAAGATATGCAAGCCCTGGCCGACCGCAGCCCGGATGTCAGCGAGCACCGCCTGGACGAGCCCTACCGCCGCGCGCTGATCGGTGTGTATGCACGCCTGGCTGCCACACTGCTGGAGCTGACCGGCACCGAGGCCGCGCGCCACGCCGTAGCCCCGCAAAACCCTTACCCGAATGCAGAAGAATTTCTGGCCGACCTGCGCACCATCGAGGCCTCTTTGCTGGCCACCAATGGCGCACACCTGGTGGACATGCGCCTCAAGGGCTTGGTGCGCGCGGTGCAGGTGTTTGGCTTCCATCTGGCCACGGTTGATCTGCGCCAAAGCTCGGACAAGCACGAAGAAGTCATCGCCGAACTGCTGGCCACAGCACGGATAGAAAAAAACTACTCCGCATTGACTGAAGCCGACAAACGCGCCTTGCTGCTCAAGCTGCTGGGCGACACCCGCGCACTGCGCGTGGTGAACGCCACCTACAGCGCCCATGCGCAAAGCGAGCTGGCTATTTTTGAGGCCGCACGCACAGCCCGCCAGCGCTTTGGCAAAGCCGCCATCCTGCACTACATCATCAGCCATACCGAGAGCGTGAGCGACCTGCTGGAGGTGCTGCTTTTGCAAAAAGAAGTGGGCCTGATGCACGGCACGCTGGACGACGCCTGCACCGCCGAGCTGATTGTGGTGCCCCTGTTTGAAACCATTGAAGACCTGCGCAATGCCGCGCCCATCATGCGCGAGTTCTATGCCCTGCCAGGCATCGCCGACATGGTGCGCCGCTCATCCGCTGAAGGCGCACTAAGCCATTCGCCTGAGCAAGACATCATGCTGGGCTACAGCGACAGCAACAAGGACGGCGGCATCTTCACCAGCAACTGGGAGCTGTACCGCGCCGAGATTGCCTTGGTGGCGCTGTTTGACGAATTGAAGGCCAGTCACGGCATTACTTTGAGGATGTTCCACGGCCGTGGCGGCACCGTAGGCCGCGGCGGCGGCCCCAGCTACCAGGCCATCCTGGCGCAGCCGCCGGGCACCGTGCGCGGCCAGATCCGCGTAACCGAACAAGGCGAAGTGATCGCCTCCAAATATGCCAACCCAGAGATCGGCCGCCGCAACCTGGAAACCCTGGTCGCCGCCACACTGGAGGCCACTCTGCTCACGCCTACCAAGCCCGCACCACAAAGCTTTCTCGATGCAGCAACCGAGCTGTCAGCCCTGTCCATGCAGGCCTACCGCAAGCTGGTGTACGAGACGCCGGGCTTTACCGACTACTTTTTTGCCGCCACGCCCATTCGCGAGATCGCGGGCCTGAACATCGGATCGCGCCCCGCCTCGCGCAAGCCCAGCCAGCGCATTGAAGACCTGCGCGCCATCCCCTGGGGCTTCAGCTGGGGCCAATGCCGCTTGACCCTGCCGGGTTGGTTTGGTTTTGGCAGTGCGGTGGAGCAGTATCTCAACCCCAGCCAGCAAGAGGCTCCCGAAGGCCAGCGCAGTGTGGCAAACAGCTCTGCGCAGGCGCAGGATAGACGCAGGCTGCTGCAAAAAATGCAGCGCGACTGGCCCTTCTTCAAAACCCTGCTGAGCAATATGGACATGGTGATCGCCAAGTCAGACCTGGCCCTGGCCTCGCGCTATGCCGAGCTGGTGCCTGATGCCAGGCTGCGCAAAAAAATCCTCGCGGACATCGAAGCCGAGTGGCACCGCACCGCCAAAGCGCTAGCCTTCATCACCGGCGAAAAAAGCCGCCTGGCCAACAACCCCGCCCTGGCCCGCAGCATCCAGCACCGCTTCCCCTACATCGACCCTCTGCACCATCTGCAGGTCGAGCTGATCCGCCGCTTCCGCGCAGGCAAAACCGAGCAAGACCGCGACGAGCGCGTGCAGCGTGGTATTCACATCAGCATCAACGGCATTGCGGCGGGGCTGCGCAATACGGGCTGAGGCAACAGTGTGCCTTGCAAAGCGGGGCAGTGACCAAAAAAATGCCTCGTCATTTGCGAGGCATTTTTTTGATGAAAGTCGTTAAGATTAACGGCCGATGATCTTTACGATCTTGGGTTTGCCGGTTTTGGCGAAGCTGCTGGCGCCAGTTTTACCGGGCACAAACTTTTTGCCGGGGCGCTTGTCGTCGCCTGGGCGGGGTGCCCAGTTGGCGGTGCGCTCGGGGCGCTGGAATGGGCGCTGCTCGCCGCGGGTATCTTGGGCACGGCGGTCTTGCTGGCCTCGGGTATCACGCTCTTGGCCACGTTCTTGAACGCGGTCGGCACCAAACGGTGCGCGGGGCACAAAGTTGCGGTCGCCGCCACGGTCGGCATTGCGGTTCTCAAATCCACGGTTGTCACCACGGCTGTCGCGGTTATCGAAGCCGCGTGGCTCGGGGCGCTGGTTGCCAAAACCCCGTTGATTGCCACGCTGGTCGCCACCAAAGCCGCCCTGGCCCTGCTCTGCGCCACGCTGGTCGCCGCCACGTTGCTCGAAGCCGCGTGACTCTTCACGTGGAGGACGACCACCGAAGCCGCCATCGCTGAAACTCTTGGTACGGCCACCAAAGCCACCACCGCTGTTGCGGTCGTTAAAGCCACCGGGGCGTGGGCCGTAGTTGCGCTCGCCGCGCTCACTGCGGTCGTTGCCACGGTCTGCGAACCTGTCGCCACCGCGGTCATTGCCTCGGTCATTACCGCGTGGGCCAAAGCCGGCACGGGCTGGGCGCTCACGCACGGTGGGCTCCAGGCCAGGAATCACTTCCGACTTGATGGGCTGCTTGGTGAAGAACTCAATATCGCCAATCTTGCGGCGGTCGCGGAACTCGGCAATCGTCACTGCGGTGCCGCTGCGGCCTGCACGGCCGGTGCGGCCAATGCGGTGGGTGTAGTCTTCGGCTTTCATCGGCAGACCATAGTTGAACACGTGGCTGATGCTGGGCACGTCAATGCCGCGGGCTGCCACATCGGTAGCAATCAAAAACTGGATACGGCCTTCGCGCAGCATGTTCAGGCGGCGGTTGCGCATGCCCTGGCTGAGTGCACCGTGGAGTGCGGCGGCCGCAAAGCCTGCGTCGGCCAGGTCGTTGGCCAGGCCATCGCACTCGACCTGGGTGCTCACAAACACAATGGCCTGCTCAATCATGGTGTCGCGCATCCAGTGGTCCAGCAGCTTACGCTTGTGCTGCATGTTGTCAGCCCAGAACAGCACCTGCTTGATGTTGTTGTGCTTTTCCTGCGGGGTGTCGATGGTGATGCGCTGGGGCTCGCGCATGACGCGGGCGGCCAGCTGCTGAATGCGCGGCGCAAAGGTGGCGCTGAACATCATGGTCTGCTGGCGGTTGATGGTGAGCTGGTTGATCTCGGCCAGATCGTCGCTGAAGCCCAAATCGAGCATGCGGTCGGCCTCGTCCACCACCAGAAACTTCACGTCCTGGCATTTGATCTGGCTGCTGCGCTGCAGATCCAGCAGGCGGCCAGGGGTGGCCACAATCAGGTTGGCGTTTTGCAGCTTGGCAATCTGCAGTTGGTAAGGCATGCCGCCGATCACCGAGGCAATGCGCACGCCGCGCATATGGCGCACCAAGTCAATCGCATCATTGGCCACTTGCTGGGCCAGCTCGCGTGTGGGGCACACAATCAGCGCACCCGGGGTGGGCGCTTTGAAATTGCGGGTGTTGGTGGGGTCTTTGCGCTTGGGCTTTTTGGCGGGCACTTCGCCGCGCAGCTTGGCCGCTTCGACCTCTGCATGATAGGCGGCTTTTTCTGCAGCTTCCTTGGCAAACATGTCTGCCTCCAGCGTGTGCAGCACGGGCAGCAGGAAGGCGGCGGTCTTGCCGCTGCCGGTCTGGCTGGAGACCATCAGATCGACAAACTTTTTGTCACCTGGTGTTTGCAGGGCCATGGGGATGGCTTTGAGCTGCACGCTGGTGGCCTTGGTAAAGCCCATGTCCTTGGTGGCTTGCACCAGAGACGGCGACAAGCCCATGATCTCAAAATCGCTCGGGCCTGCAGGCTGCTCGGGCTCAGCGTCTGCAACCAACTCATCCTGCGATGCGGTGTCTGTTTCGGGGGCGGCGGCGTCCACAGCCTCATGGGCTATCACGTCATTTGCTATATTTTCAATAGCTGCTCCCGCGATATTCTGTTGGCCTACGGCCTCAAAAGACTCTGCAACCACGTGGTCGGCAGCGCTGTCATTCATCTGGAAATCTTCGTTCATGTTCACGCACAGGCGCGCACCCTGCAACAGGGTGCGAACCATTCCTTTAAAGGGCGGTGCCCGTGTGGGGCAAGGCCGGTTGATACAAAAAACATCAACCAACCAACAAATTCAGCGTGAAAGTATGGAAAAGCGGGAAGCCTTCAAACTTTGGCGCGATGACCACGAAAGTGTGTCGTGGTCTATGGAGTGTGGCAGATGCACAAATTCGCTATTTTTCAGCGAAGACTGAGATTATCGCACGATTAAGGGTTTTCCCGCAAATTTATTTGAACTGGGGATGGATGGCACTGATCGGCAGCGCCAATCGGTACCAGCACTTGTGATGAGCACTGGTACCGAAACATATTCGCTGAGTTACAAACTGCCGGTGAGAATTTTGGTAGCTTCGTGCGATCTGGTTACGGTAGCTGGCGAGCGTCCGTCGTTATAGCTATCGGTAGCTATTTGCTTAACTAAACCCCATCCAGGCGCATACCAAAGAGTATCTTTGATCGCGGTCACCGTAGCCGGCAAACTATTGAGTCCTGTAATACTGCGAGGAGTAGCTTCTGCAGTTATTTTGCAACTGTTTTTGAATGTACCTGACCTGCCCCCAATAAACAGCAACGCCGCGATTCGGAGTCCAATTAGCCTTGAAAGGAAATTGGACGATGAAGAAGAGATTCACAGAAGAGCAGATCATTGGGTTTCTGCGTGAAGCTGATGCTG
>JAAFIP010000027.1 GCA_013297865.1 Polaromonas sp.
GGCTTGACGATTGCCGAATCTTTCCGCGACGAAGGCCGTGACGTGCTGTTCTTTGTGGACAACATTTACCGCTACACATTGGCCGGTACCGAAGTGTCCGCCCTCTTGGGTCGTATGCCTTCCGCGGTGGGTTACCAGCCTACACTGGCCGAAGAAATGGGCCGCCTGCAAGAGCGTATTACGTCGACCAAAGTGGGCTCGATCACCTCCATCCAGGCCGTGTACGTGCCTGCTGACGATTTGACCGATCCATCGCCTGCCACCACCTTCGCGCACTTGGACTCCACCGTGGTGCTGTCCCGTGATATCGCATCGCTGGGTATCTATCCTGCGGTGGACCCGCTGGACTCTACCAGCCGCCAGCTCGACCCGAACGTGGTGGGCGAAGACCACTACCACACCGCCCGTGCGGTGCAGGGTACGCTGCAGCGCTACAAAGAACTGCGCGACATCATTGCCATTCTGGGCATGGACGAACTGGCCCCCGAAGACAAGCTGAGCGTGGCCCGTGCCCGCAAAATCCAGCGTTTCCTGAGCCAACCCTTCCACGTCGCTGAAGTGTTTACCGGCTCGCCCGGCAAGTACGTGACCCTGGCCGAAACCATTCGTGGCTTCAAGATGATTGTCAACGGTGAATGCGACCACATGCCAGAACAGGCGTTCTACATGGTAGGCACGATCGACGAAGCCATCGAGAAATCCAAAAAGGTGGCGTAAGGCGCGTATTCGGGCGTTTCGCGTTGTTGGTGTGCTCACTG
Source organism: Polaromonas sp. (assembly GCA_013297865.1). Lineage (GTDB taxonomy): Bacteria > Pseudomonadota > Gammaproteobacteria > Burkholderiales > Burkholderiaceae_C > JAAFIP01. Next base: position 759 of record JAAFIP010000027.1, read on the forward strand.
TGCTATTCGCACAGTTCCGCGCACCGCCTAGCGAAGTATCCCGACTACGCACTTTCCATCCACTTTTTATACTGGAGTATCTATGAACACTATCCACGTTGATGTTGTAAGCGCTGAAGAGTCCATTTTCTCGGGCGAAGCCAAGTTTGTGGCTTTGCCAGGAGAGGCGGGCGAGCTGGGCATTTACCCACGCCACACGCCGCTGATCACCCGCATCAAAGCGGGTTCGGTGCGCATCGAAAAAGCCGACGGCACGGAAGAGTTTGTCTTTGTGGCGGGTGGTTTGCTTGAAGTGCAGCCCAACTGCGTGACGGTGCTGTCGGACACTGCAGTGCGCGGCAAAGATCTGGACGATGAAAAAGCCAATGCGGCCAAGCTGGCAGCCGAAGAAGCTGTGAAGAACGCCAAGAGCGAGATTGATCTGGCCAAGGCCCAGTCCGAGCTGGCTGTGATGGCCGCGCAGATCGCCGCATTGCGCAAGTACCGCCAGAAAAAATAAATTCATCTGCATGATTCAAAAGCCACCTTCGGGTGGCTTTTTCATGTCTGCGCAAAACGCATGCGCAGGTGCGCATTGCGCATACTGCATGCACTGCAGCGTAGTGATAATGCATGCATTGATACAAGGAAACACGATGACGGCAAAACACACCACCTATAGTTTTTGGGTATGCAAGCTCAGCTTGGGCATGCTGATGGCTGCCAGCAGTTGGTGCGCCTGGGCGCAGGCAGACTTCCCAGCCAAACCCATCACCATCGTGGTGGGCTATCCGCCAGGCGGCAGCACGGACCTGACGGGCCGCGTCGTGGCGGACATCTTGGCCAAGCAGCTCAAGGTCACCACCGTGGTGGAGAACGTGGGCGGCGCGGGTGGCACGGTAGGAGCGCAAAAAGTGGTCAATGCCCCGGCGGATGGCTATACCCTGCTGCTGGGCGCCAACAACGAAATGGCGATCAGCCGCCTGGTAAGCAGCAATGTGCGCTACGACGGCACCAAAGACTTCACGCCGATTGGCCTGGTGGCGTCGCAGCCCATGGTGCTGGTGGCTTCGGCCAAGACCGGCGTCAAAACGACCGATGAGTTTGTAAAACTCGTGAAATCCAAGCCCGGTCAGTTCAGCTATGGCTCCTCGGGTGTAGGCACAGCACTGCATCTGGCGGGAGAAATGGTCAAGGACAGTGCAGGCATCTTCATGGTGCATATTCCCTACCGGGGCGTGGCACCGCTGGCCAATGATCTGCTGGGCAACAACCTGGAATTCGGGGTGTTTGTGCTGAGCTCGGGTCTGCCCCACATCCGCAGCGGCAAAGTGCTGGCTTTGGGCACCACAGAAGCCCAGCGCAGTGCGGTCACACCCCAGATTCCCGCGCTGGCAGAGCATCCTCAGTTAAAAAATCTGGACATCAGCTCATGGTTCATTCTGGCAGGCCCCAAAGGCATGCCGGCGGCCGTGACAGCCAGGCTGCAAAAGGCCCTGCAGGAGGGGCTGCAAGACCCGGTGATGCGTAAAAAGCTCGAAGACTCGGGCTCCAAGGTGTTTACGGGCAAAGAAGATGCTGCGGCTTATCTGGTCTCGGAAAGTGCCAAATACAAGAAGATCATCGATTTCGCCAAGATCAAGGAATGAGTAACCAACCGATGCTTTTTGAATTGCCCACACCCGATCTGTCCGCTTTGCGGGCGGGTAACACGGGGGTTGAAGGTGTTTGGCAGTTTGACAGTGGCAAGCCGGGCCGCAAGGTGCTGATCACGGCACTGGTGCATGGCAACGAGCTGTGCGGTGCCTGGGCCTTGAAAAACCTGCTGGAGGCAGGAGTGCGGCCCGATTGTGGCCAGCTTACCTTGATGTGGTGCAATCTTGCCGCATTTGACCGGTTCGACCGCACCAACCATGATGCATCACGCTGCATTGACGAAGACATGAACCGCGTGTGGTCGTTGGCCCAATTGACGGTCCCCGGCTCTCTGGAGACGCGCCGTGCAGCGCAACTGCGGCCTTTTGTGGAGCGCGCCGACTGGTTGCTGGATTTGCACTCCATGCACGAGCCAGGCGCCCCCTTGCTGCTCACCGGCTTGCTGCCGAGAAATATTGCCTTGGCGCGCCTGCTGGGCGCACCGCAGCACATTGTGGTGGACGCAGGGCACCGGGATGGCGTGCGCATGCGCGATTTCGGCCGCTTTGCTGATCCGCATGCGTCAGAGGCATGTGCTTTGTTGATTGAGTGCGGTTTTCATGGGGATTTATCCAGTAAAACCGTGGCCATGGATATGGTTGCGCGCTTTTTGCAGGCCTCGGGCTGTGTGCAGATGGGCAGTCAGCCTGGGCAGTTATCCAAAGATTGGCTGCAACCCCTGCCCCAGAGGCAGCAGGCGGTCAAAGTGACGGATGCCGTGGTGGCGCGCAGTCCTGAACTGCGGTTTGCCCAAGACTGGCAGGGCCTGCAAACAGTGCCCAAGGCGGGGACTTTGCTGGCCCAGGATGGAGAAACATCGTTTGTAACACCCTACGACCAATGCACGTTGGTGATGCCCAGCCTGCGCCAGCTGCGCGCAGGCGTGACAGTGATGCGCCTGGCGCAACAAATTTAGCTGCTGTTTTCAAACTCATTACTATCAAAATAGTAGCTGCTCCCGCGATATTCTATTGGGCCAAAGCCGTATTTAATGCCTAAACTGGGCTGCAAAACACTGCGTGGCAAAAGCGCCTGATGCAGACAAAACACCCTAAACCATGGTATATTCCGAGGTTCGCCGTGGAGAGATGGCCGAGTGGTTAATGGCAGCAGACTGTAAATCTGCCCTCTTACGAGTACGCTGGTTCGAATCCAGCTCTCTCCACCAGGCCTTGTGAGTTATGTAGTACCGATGTGTAGAGCGTATTTGGTAACCGTTTGGGTGCCGCGCTTTGGATGCTGAAGGGTCAGATCTGATGCGGGAGTAGTTCAATGGTAGAACCCTAGCCTTCCAAGCTAATGACGCGGGTTCGATTCCCGTCTCCCGCTCCATAGATCGGTCTGCAAGAAGAGTTTTGCCCATGTGGCTCAGTGGTAGAGCACTCCCTTGGTAAGGGAGAGGTCGCGGGTCCGATTCCCGCCATGGGCACCAGTTTCAAGGTGCTGCAGATGTATGGCAGCGCTGGTGTGTAGTAGTTATTAATTTGTTAGTCGTTTAATTTCGGAGCGATAGAAAATGGCAAAAGGAAAATTTGAGCGTACCAAGCCCCACGTCAACGTCGGCACGATTGGCCACGTC
>JAAFIP010000003.1:0-239790 GCA_013297865.1 Polaromonas sp.
TACCTCCAGCCGTGTTTGCCGCGCGCTATGTGCAGCATGCTGCACATAGCGCATCAACCTCGCAATCAAGTACGATTGCATCCCCGGACTCTGAATCAATGCGTAGCTGATCTTGGGGGCAGGTCATACCTGCTGCGGTCACCACATCCTCACGGCCTACGAATGTATAAGTAACGGTACGGACGGCCGTAGTAGGTGTGAAGTTACTGTTGGTTGTAGTAGAGCTGTAAGTTTGAGATTGGCCAGGCAACAACGTCAAATTTTGAATATCGCCCGTGTTGGTAGCAATATTTGCAACGGTGCCAGTAGAGTCGTAGCTTAAGCTGCCTTGGTTTGTAAAAGTAGTGGCTGTCACATTGAAGAAAGTCTCGACCTTGTAAGGACTAGGTGTAAAACTTGACAAGCTAGGGACAGTTCCGGTTCCAACCTCAGAACGTGCGGTAACAGCTGCTCCGCCAAACGTTGCATTTGCATATGTCCTGTCGTAAGTTGCGTAATTATAGTAAATAGTTCTGTTTGCAGCAGTATTGGCACCCACGAACTGAGCGCTATCCACACTAGGCGTAACAGTAGCGCGAAGTGAGTTACCCAAGTTGATTCGATAGCAATCCGACATATCTGCAACTGCCGGAGTTATTGTAGTAACTCCGGCTATTGGAGCGACGGTAGCTGGACTACTGTCTCCACCTCCTCCACAGGCAATCAAAAAAGTACTGACAATTGCAGACAGTAAATAAGACCCAGAACGCATATTAATCCTTTGTGAAAAACAAATTTTCACATCGGTCTCAGTGTCTAAATGTTATTTGTCTTGCAATTCAGCAAAAATCTTTGTAACAGTATTGTTTGTGCGACTGGAACTGCACTTTCGCACAATAAGTAGTGTGCGTGGCGCAAACTGGAGAAGCGTCTGTCCGGGAAGAGGTACGTCAATTCGCAGGCACCATCTGCGCAGCACCAGGCATCACCGGCAGGGTTTTAGCAGCCAATTTGGCATCGTATTCTGCCTGAAGCTGCTTGCCTGTCCTGTAGTGTGGCACGCGGAAAATCAGGCGTTTGTAACGGGTGAGCACGGCGTTGCTGCCTGCGACTTGGTCGTTCCACAGCTGGTGGGCCAGGTCGAGGTTGCGCTCGGTGTCCATCTCGAAGTGGTCGCGCGAGCTCTGGCCTCCAAAGACATAGAGTTTGCCTTTGTAGATGCGCCAGGTGTTGGGCCCACCGCCGCCGCCCCAGGGGATGGCGTAGTTCACGCCGTTGGTGCAGAAGCCGCCAAACTGCGGCATGTATTTGTCGGGTGATTTCTGGAACTCGGCCTTGTTGGCTTCGCTGGCAAAACGCCAGGTCACGCCCTTGTGTTCCAGCTTGATGGCTGGGTCGCCTTTGACGGCGCTGTTTTGCGTGAAATAAGCTACCGCGTCGTGACCCTCGAGCATGAGCTTCCTGTCAGCGCCATCGCTGCTGGTGCGCCAAGGGCCGTTGTTGGGCGATTCCCACAGGCGCTGTGCGTGGGCTGTCAGCGCAGCAGCGCAGAGCATGGCGGACAGGAAGGCAACGAGCCAGTGATGAAAACGGGTATGCATAGTCGGATCCCCTCAATGCGCAGTATCGCGCAATATCAGCTGTGCGTCGATACCAGCGCCTGTAGCCTTACACCGTGGGCAGCTTCAGCAGATGTTCGCGGTAGTACACCAGCTCTTCAATCGACTCGTGCACATCGGCCATTGCCGTGTGCTTCTGTTTCTTTTTAAACCCTTTGTAGACCGTGGGTGCCCAGCGCTTGGCCAGCTCTTTGAGCGTGCTGACATCCAGGTTGCGGTAATGGAAAAACGCCTCCAGCTTGGGCATGTAGCGTTCCAGAAACCTGCGGTCCTGGCCAATCGTGTTGCCGCACATCGGCGTGGTCTGCTTGGGCACGTAGTGCTTGAGAAATTCCAGAATCTGCGCCTCTGCCTGCGCGGTTTTGATCTTGCTGGCGCGCACTTTGGCGGTCAGCCCGCTGTTGCCGTGGGTATTGCGGTTCCACTTGTCCATTTTGGCCAGTTGGATGTCGCTTTGGTGAATCACCAGCTCGGGGCCTTCCACGCGGATGCTCAGGTCGGCATTGGTCACCACGATGGCAATTTCGATCAAGCGGTTTTCCTTGGGGTCCAGGCCCGTCATCTCGCAGTCGAGCCAGACAAGGTTTTGGTCAGATTTTTTAAGAACAGGAGGAGTTGGTGCAGTCATATCCCGCATTTTGACCGATTCATGGTGATGTTATGGCGCAGCGCCTAAAATCACGTCCTATGCAAGACACCCTCTCCTCATCGGCCATCAGTCCATTGGCCTTCACGCTCGCCTTTGCCATCGCGCTGGTCGCAGGCTTTCTGCTCAAGGTCTGGTTGGCCTCTCGCCAGGTGCGCCACGTGGCGCAGCACCGCGCTGCCGTGCCTGCTGCTTTTGCCGACCGCATCACCCTGCAGGCCCACCAAAAAGCGGCGGACTACACCGTGGCCAAATCGCGCTTTGGTCTGCTAGAGCTGGCCTTTGGCACCGCCGTGCTGCTGGGCTGGACGCTGCTGGGCGGGCTGGACTGGCTCAACCAGGCCCTGCTCTCGCGCATGGGCCCTGGCATGTGGCAGCAGCTGGCGCTGCTGGGCAGCTTTGTGATGATTGGCGGCCTGATTGACCTGCCGTTCACGCTGTACCAGACCTTCGTGATCGAGGAGCGCTTTGGCTTCAACAAAATGACGCTCAAGCTCTGGCTGGGCGACCTCGTCAAATCGTCCTTGATTGGCGCGCTGATTGGCCTGCCCATTGCCGCGCTGATCCTGTGGCTGATGGGTGCTGCGGGCAGCCTGTGGTGGCTATATGCCTGGACGTTCTGGATGGGCTTCAATCTGCTGCTGCTGGTGATATACCCTACCCTGATCGCGCCACTGTTCAACAAGTTTCAGCCCCTGGACGACGAGGCCTTGAAAACCCGCGTCACCGCGCTGATGCAGCGCTGCGGCTTTGCAGCCAAAGGCCTGTTTGTGATGGACGGCAGCAAGCGCAGTGCTCATGCCAATGCCTACTTCACTGGCTTTGGGGCCAGCAAGCGCGTGGTGTTTTTCGACACCTTGCTAAAACAACTTAATCCTGGCGAGGTAGATGCCGTGCTGGCCCATGAGCTGGGTCACTTCAAACACAAGCACATCATCAAGCGCATCGTGTCCATGTTTGCCATGAGCCTGGCGGGTTTTGCGCTGCTGGGCTACCTGAGCCAGCAGCTGTGGTTTTATCTGGGCCTGAGCGTGCGGCCTGTACCGGGCGGCCCCAACGACGCCCTGGCCCTGCTGCTGTTCATGATGGCAGTACCGGTGTTTACCGTGTTCATCTCGCCAGTCTTTGCGCAGTTCTCGCGCAAGCACGAGTTTGAGGCCGATGCTTACGCCGTGGCCCAGACCAACGGCGCGGACCTGAAAAATGCGCTGCTCAAACTGTATGAAGACAATGCCTCTACCCTCACACCCGACCCGCTGTTTGTGAAGTTTTACTACTCACACCCGCCCGCCTCCGAGCGTCTGGCCAGGATGGGCGCATGAGCAGCGTGCTGGGCAAACCTGACTGGTCCAAGACGCCGCGCCGCGCGCTGTCGGCCACCGAGATCATCACCCAGCTAGTGGAGCGCCCGGGCTGGACGCTGGACGGCGACGGTGCCCAGGTCGCCATCCAGAAAACCTTCACCTTTGCCAACTATCTGGAAACCATCAGCTTCGTCAACGCCGTGGCCTTTATCGCCGAACGGCACGACCACCACCCCGATCTGAGCGTGCACTACAGCAAGTGCGTGGTGCGCTTTAACACCCACGATGTGCAGGGCATCTCGCTGACCGACATCGCCTGCGCTGCCGAAGTGGACGCCCTGATCGTGCCCCGATGAGCGCAGCCGCAGAACTGGAAAGCGGCCTCGTGGTGGCCAGCTTTGGCCGCCACTGCATGGTGGAGTCGCCCGAGGGCAAACGCACGCTATGCCACCCCAGAGGCAAAAAATCCCAAGTCGTGGTGGGCGACCAGGTGCAGTGGCTGCCCAGCACCGACGAAGGTACGGTGGAAAAAGTGGACCCGCGGCGCAACCTGCTGTACCGCCAGGACGAGATTCGCACCAAGGAGTTTGCCGCCAACCTGGACCAGGTGTTGATCCTGATCGCGGCAGAGCCTGAGTTTTCCGAGCACCAGCTCACCCGCGCATTGATCGCCTGCGAGGCAGCCAAGATCACGCCCATCATCGCGCTCAACAAGAGCGACCTGGTCGAACCCTTTGAGTTGGCCTGGTCGCGACTGGCGCCGTATCGCCATATGCACTATGGCGTGCTGCCGCTGTGCCTGCGCCTGTCCAGCGATGTGGACAAAGCCCATTTGATGAAACATCTGGAAGGCAAAACCACGCTCATCCTGGGCCCCAGCGGCAGTGGCAAAAGCACCCTGATCAACCTGCTGGCGCCCCACGCCCGCGCGCAGACCAACGACATCTCCCAAGCGCTGAACTCGGGCAAGCACACCACCACCAGCACCACGCTGTATTGGGTGGGCAATGACAGAAAAACCGCGCTGATCGACAGCCCCGGCTTTCAGGAATTTGGCCTGCACCATATTGAGCCCACGGGGCTCGCATCCCTCATGCCCGATATCGCGGCACATCTGGGCCACTGCAAGTTCTACAACTGCACCCACCTGCACGAGCCAGGCTGCGGCGTGATTGCGGCAGTCAAGCCGCAGCCCTCGCCTGACGACATCTGTGCGCGGCGCTACAAGCTCTATGGACAGCTGTTCGCTGAGCTGAGCGCACCGCCTGTGTACTGAAGGCAGCTGTAGATTACTATCAATTCTATAGCTGCTCCCGCGATATTCTATTGGCCTGCAGCCCGAAAACGCTTTAAAAACAGGGAGATTCAGGCCCCCGAAGGCACCAGAAAATCGCGGCTGATGCGCGCGCCCAGCGCGTTGATGCGGTCCAGAAACTGCGTGAGGTAGGCATGCAGGCCGGTGGCCAGGATTTCGTCGATGCGGCCATACTGCAGCTCGGCGCGCAGCTTGCCTGCCACGCGCTGCGTCTCTGAAGACTGGTCGTTGGCCACGAGCGACAGGTTTTCCACCACAGCGTTCAGGCTGGCGTGCAGTGAGCGCGGCATGTCGGGGCGCAGGATCAGCAGCTCGGCCACGCGCTCGGGCTTGATCACGTTGCGGTAGACCTTGCGGTAGATTTCAAAGCCGCTCACGCTGCGCAAAATCGCACTCCAGTGGTAGAAGTCATACTCCTGGTCCTTGCTGGTTTCGTCACCGTAAAAGTCTGACTGGATGGCGTGGAATTTCACATCCACCAGGCGCGCCGTGTTATCGGCCCGCTCCAGGAAAGTGCCCAGGCGCATGAAGTGCAGTGCCTCGTCCATCAGCATGGTGCCCACCGTCACGCCCCGGCTCAAGTGGCTGCGAAACTTGACCCATTCAAAAAACTTGGCTGGGTCGTCCTCAAACTCGCCCGCCTTGAGCATGCGCTTGATCTCCAGCCAGGTCTGGTTTTGCGTCTCCCACACTTCGGTCGTCAGCGTGCCGCGCACAGCCCGCGCGTTCTCGCGGGCCGACTTGATGCAGCTGACAATCGACGACGGGTTCATCTCATCCTTGACCATAAACTCCATCACCTCCTTGGGATTGATGGTCTTGTGCCAGGTGCCAAACAGCGGCATCAACTCACTGATCGACAGCACCCCCTCCCACCCCGCCTGCACGGCAGCGGCTGACTGCGGCAACAGGGAAGTCTGGTAATTGATATCCAGCATCCGCGCGGTATTCTCTGCCCGCTCGGTGTAGCGCGACATCCAAAATAGGTGGTCTGCAGTACGGCTCAACATATTTTTCTCCGGTTTTTTGGTGGTTTTTTTAAGAATTAACTTCCGGACGCGAAGGGCGCGAAGGTTTCGCGAAGGACGCAAAAAAACAGCCAAAAATAATGATTCGATGGTGTAGTGTTATCAAACAAAAAAACTTCATTCATATTTTCTTTTCTATTCTTTTTTTCTTTTTATCTTTTTATCTTTCTTCTCTTCTTTCGCGTCCTTCGCGAAACCTTAGCGCCCTTCGCGTCCGGAAGTCCTGTCTTCAAAAAAAACCCTTAACTTTCCATAATCCAAGTATCCTTAGTCCCCCCGCCCTGTGACGAGTTGACTACCAGTGAGCCGTCTTTGAGGGCCACGCGGGTCAACCCCCCAGGCACCATTTGCACCGCCTTGCCTGACAGCACAAAGGGCCGCAAATCGATATGGCGCGGTGCGATGCCGCTGTCTACAAAGGTGGGGCAGGTGCTTAGCGACAGGGTGGGTTGGGCGATGTAGTTGCTGGGGTTGGCCAGCAGCGCGCCGCGGAAATCTTCAATCTCCTTGTTAGTCGATGCTGGCCCCACCAACATGCCGTAGCCGCCTGCGCCGTGCACTTCCTTGACCACCAGGTCTTTGAGGTGGTCCAGCGTGTACTGCAGGTCGCTCTGGTTGCGGCACATGTAGGTGGGCACGTTGCTCAGGATCGGTTTTTCGCCCAGGTAGAACTCAATCATCTTGGGCACATAGGGGTAGATCGACTTGTCGTCGGCCACCCCGGTGCCTGGCGCATTGCAGATGGTGACGTGGCCTGCCTTGTAGGCGTCGAGCAGGCCTTTGCAGCCCAGCGTGCTGTTGGGGCGGTGCACCGAAGGGTCCAGAAAATCATCGTCCAGGCGGCGGTAGATCACGTCTACGCGCTGTGGGCCGCGTGTAGTGCGCATGTACACAAAGCCGTCTTTGACAAACAGGTCCTGCCCTTCCACCAGCTCCACGCCCATTTGCTGGGCCAGAAAAGCGTGTTCAAAATACGCGCTATTAAGCATGCCCGGCGTCAGCACCACCACGGTAGGGTCCGCAGATGCGTCGGGCGAGACGGCGCGCAGGGTTTCCAGTAGCAGGTCGGGATAATGGGCCACAGGGGCCACCTTGTTCTGTGCAAACAGGTCGGGAAACAGCCGCATCATCATCTTGCGGTTTTCCAGCATGTAGCTCACGCCGCTGGGCACGCGCAGGTTGTCTTCCAGCACATAGTATTCGCCATTGCCCTGCGCATCAGGCGCGCGTACGATGTCGATGCCGGCAATGTGGCTATAGATGCCGTGCGGCACATCCACACCCATCATCTCAGGGCGAAACTGGGCGTTGTGCAGCACCTGCTCAGCCGGCACAATGCCCGCCTTGATGATGTCCTGGCCGTGGTAGACGTCGTGGATAAAGCGGTTGAGGGCTGTAACGCGCTGCACCAGGCCGCGCTCCATGCTGGCCCACTCGTGGGCGGGGATGATGCGCGGAATCAAATCAAACGGAATCAGGCGCTCGGTGCCCGCGCCGTCTTCGTCCTTCTCGCCATACACCGCAAAAGTGATGCCGACACGGCGAAAAATCACCTCGGCCTCCTCGCGGCGCGAACGCATCACGTCCCTGGGCTGGCGGCCCAGCCAGGCATCGTAGGCAGCATAATGCGGCCGCACGCTGGTGGACGTGGCGTGCATTTCATCGTATTTGGCGGTACTGGCCATGGGGTTTATCTCCTGGCTACAGCATAGCAAGATTCAGGCCGGGCGGATCAATTATTCCCTTGGTGCTGCCAGTAACGCTGTTTAAGCTGGCGCTGGCAGACCACTTGCTGGGGTTGGTCGCTGCGCCATGTGGCCGCGCCACAGTCAGGGCTGGTGATGCGGCGAATGTGACGGTCGATATAGCGCTGCGCCACCTCGGGTGCGGGGTGGTTAAAGCGGTTGCGGTAGCCCGACTGGAAGATGGCAATGCTGGGCTTGACCGCATCCAGGAAGGCGTCGGTGGAAGACGTTTTGCTGCCGTGGTGCGGGGCCAGCAGCAGTTCCGCCCGGATTGGGGCGGCGTCAGCCAGCAGTCGGGCCTCCTGCGCGGCCTCGATATCTGCCACCAGCAAGGCCGTGCGCTGGCCATTGCTGATGCGCAGCACGCAGCTCATGGCGTTGGGTTTGCCGGGGGCATCGTAGTCGGCCGCTTGCGGGTGCAGGATCTGAAAGTCCACACCATCCCACTGCCAGCGCTGGCCTGCGCTGCAGCGCTGCGTAGCCTGGCCTGCAGCGCGTGCACTGATGATCTCGTGGCTTGCCTCCAGGCTACTGAGCAGGGCCGCGCCCGGCTGCATGGCCTGCACGGCCAGTGCGCCGCCAGAGTGGTCGCTGTCGCGGTGGCTGACGATCAGGGTGTCCAAGCGCTCGTCCAGGGCACGCAGCAGGGGCACCAGGGTGCGCTGGCCTGCATCGCTCTCGCGCGAGAAGCGTGGGCCTGTGTCGTACAGCAGGCCGTGGCGGGCGGTGCGCACCAACACGGCGTTGCCCTGCCCTATGTCGGCGGCCAGCAGCTCAAACTGGCCCGGCGGCGGGCGCGGGGCCTGCCACAGAAGCGCAGGCAGCAGGGCCGCCAGGCCCATGGCACGCAGCGGCCACGGCAGGCGCAGTGCCAGCACCACACCGCCCACCACGGCCGCAGCGCCCAGCACAAAAGGCGGCGCGGCCACCGACAGCGTCGCCCAGGGCCACAGCGCAAACCACTGCAGCACCTGGCCCAGCAGTTGCACGCACAGCGCAGCCATGTCCCACAGCGGCGTCCACACTACCCCCAGCATGGCCAGTGGCGTGACCACCAGCGTCACCCACGGTATGGCCACAGAATTGGCCAGCAGACCGATCAGCGAGACCTGCTGAAACAGCAGCAGCGATAAAGGCGCCAGCGCCAGCGTGATGAGCCATTGCTCGCGGGCCACGCCAGCCAGCTTCTGGATGAAAGGATGGTGGCGCAGACCAGGCCCTGGCTCGGGCGCAGCGCTGCGGCCGCTGGCAAACAGCACGCCCACGGCGACAAAACTCAACCAAAAGCCTGCTTGCAGCAAAGCCCAGGGGTCGATCGCCACCACCACGGCCATCGCCAGCAGCCACACCAGCGGCCAGGGCCACTGCTTGCCCGACAGGCGCAGCAAGGCCACGCTGGCCAGCATCCAGATGGTGCGCTGCGACGGCACGCCCCAGCCGCTGAACAGCGCATAACCGGTAGCCAGTAGCACACCACCGATCAGCGCGGCGTGCTGCGCAGGCAGCCAGTGCATGGCACGCTGGCTGCGCCGCCACAGCAGGCCCACAGCCAGCGCCGCGGCCCAGGCAAACATGGTCACATGCAGGCCCGAGATGCTCATCAGATGGGCCACGCCCGTGGCGCGGTAGATGTCCCAGTCAGAGCGCTCGATGGCGGCCTGGTCGCCCACCACCAGGGCCGCAATCACACCCGCCAGCCGCGGCTCGGTGACCCGCGCAAAGATCGCATCGCGCACCTTCTGGCGCGCCGCCTCGATCGGGTGCTGCCAGGTGCTGCCGATCATGCGCGGGGCGCTGCCACTGGCCACATCCTTGGGGGTGGCGCGCACATAGCCGTTGGCCTGCAGACCCTGCTCCCACATCCACAGCTCGTAGTCAAAGCCATGCGGGTTGGCCGTGCCGTGTGGGGCTTTGAGCCGCACAGTCAGCGCCCAGCGCTCGCCCGCCTGCAGCGCACGCGCGCCCTGCTGCAGCTCAGCAAAGGGCACGGCAGCGGGGTCTTCGGCGCGCTGCAGGCCGCTGTACCAGGCTAGTGACAGGCGCGGCGGCAATCTGACGCTGATCGAGCGCGTCGGTTGCGCTGTCGGGCCTTGCATCGGCTCGCTGTCAGCGCTGTCGGCAGCCAGGCCCCGTCGCAGTAGCTGCGCCGACTCCACATCCAGCCGAAAGCGCAGCCCCGCCTCGCTGCGCTGGGGCATGGCCGCCACGACACCCACCACCTGGATGTCTGCCCCCTCAAGCTCGGGGGCCAGTGCATCGGCCTGAAAAGCCACGGCCCGCAGGCCTGTGAGCGCAAAGCCCAACAGCGCTGCGCCCAGCATGCACAGCACAGTGCGTGCAGTAGCGTGGCTAATGAAGGGCAATGCAGACCCTCTGCTTACTATGAATTTAGTAGCTGCTCCCGCGATAAAACAAAGGGCTGCAGCCCCCATAAGCACATAAAAAGCGCCTGGCCACAGCCTTGCCTGCTGCAATTGCAGCGCACAGCCCAGCACCCAGCCGGTGAGCAAAACCATCCAAGCAGCCATCGCCGTTGCCAAACTCTGTAATATGCGTGTTGTGTCTGAACTGCACAATTGTCAATGAACTTCACTGCTTCCAAGGAGCCCTCTCATGAGCGTTTACGCTAACCTCAAATCTCTCGCCATCGAACTACCCGCCGTGTCTGCGCCTGCTGCGGCCTATGTGCCTTTTGTGCAAACCGGCAAGCTGGTGTTTGTCTCGGGCAACATCGCCCGCAAGGATGGTGCAGCCTGGGTGGGCCAGCTGGGCAAAAACATCAGTGTGGAAGAAGGCAAGCTGGCCGCGCGCAGCTGCGCTATCCAGTTGATGGCGGCCCTGCAGGCGGCCTGCGCTGCCAACGGCGGGGATTTAACCAGCGTCAAGCGCATCGTCAAAGTCATGAGCCTGGTCAACTCCACGCCCGAATTTACCGAGCAACACATCGTCACCAATGGCTGCTCAGAGCTGATTGGCCAGGTGTTTGGCCCCGTGGTGGGCGCCCATGCCCGCAGCGCTTTTGGCGTGGCGCAGATCCCGATGGGGGCCTGCGTGGAGATTGAACTGATTGCCGAGCTGAACTGACACCAGCCCTTTCGCTTTCGGCTGTGTTTTTTGCGAATTTCCACTCTGCGTTTAGCCTATAAGTTACAATAAATCACGTTCTGTCTGTGTTAAAACCATCAAGTTACTAGTTATCACCTAATCAATTTGTACGATTCACAAATTGTCACAGAAAGCGTACTCTAGCTACATTTAAGGCAGTTCATAAAGTGGCAGTGATTACTCAGCAGGATTTGAAGGCGAGGTTGGACGACTTTGTGGTGCGCACAGAGCGTGGCAACGACGTGGTGCGCCGCAATCCGCGCGAGATGCCGCGCAGGCTGCGCGTGCTGCTGCTGGCTGTTGACGGCAGCCACACAGTGCAGCTGTATGTGCAGACGCTCAAGGGCTTTGGTGATATTTCCGAACTGCTGGTCGAGCTGATTGGGCTGGGACTGGTAACGCTGCGCGCGCCGCAAGAAGTCAAATCGATAGCAGAACCCAAGGACCAGTTTGCCGAGCTCAACCAGTTGCTGGACGACTCGCGTTTTAACTCGGCCCAGGCCGCCGATGTGCTGTATGGCAAAACATCGGCAGGCAGCTTTGACGAGATGCTGCGTGTGGCCCAGCTGGAGTCGCCCGACTTCAGGCCCAAAAAGACAGCGCCGCCTGCGCCTGTCAGCCCAAGCCAGCAAAAAGCCCAGCTCGACAGCCTGTTCAAGCTGCTGGACGCTATGCGCGGCGAACGCAAGAACATGCGCCACCGCCTGGCCAAGATGGAGCGCCTGCGCGCCGCAGCCATCAAGCTGGACCGGGAGAACCAGCGCCTGTTCAACACCGCTTTTGCACTGGGCACCGTCTGCGTGGCCCTGCTGGTCAGCCTGCTGCTGGTGGTGATACGCCGCTGAATGCGGCTGACCACACACGGGTCACAGGCAAGCATTCTGCGCCCGCTTACTCCACCCTGAGTACACCCGTGGGCTTGAAGCCCAGATCCGCAGCCTTGCCTTTGCGTGCGCGGGCCGCACGGGCGTTGTTCAGGCTGCGGATTTCCAGCTGCTCCTCGCGCTCCTTGCCGCCGCGGCCAATGCCGATGATATTGACGCTGCGGGTGTAGGCTGCCGCGCCTGCCAGGCTGTCCTTGGCCTCCAGGTCCATCAGCATCAGGCCGCGCCCGCCATTGGCCATGGCCTTGAGCTCGCTGATCTCGAAGGTCAGGAATCGCCCGCCGGTGGAGGCGCAGGCTACATGCGTGGCTACTACAGTTTTGATAGCTGCTCCCGCGATATTCTGTTGGGCTGCGGGCAGATTGATCTCTAAAGGTGAGGGTCTGCAGACGGTTTCACCCTCGCCGCAGCTGATAAAGGCCTTGCCCGCCTTCTGGCGCGAGACCATGTTCTCCACACTGGCGATAAAGCCGTAGCCACCACTGGCGCTGACCAGCAGCTGCGCGCTGGCCGCACCGGCAAAGTAGTGCATCAGCGAGGTGCCAGACTCCAGCTCGATCAGTGTGGTGAGGGGCTGCCCGTCGCCGCGCGCGCCCGGCAGCAGCGACACTGCCACCGAGTACACCCGCCCATTGCTGCCAAAGGCCAAGAGCGTATCGATAGTGCGGCATTCGAAGGTGCCATACAGCGCATCACCCGACTTGAAGGCAAAGCTGCTCGCATCATGGCCGTGGCCCGAGCGCGCGCGCACCCAGCCTTTGCTGCTGACCACCACGGTGACTGGTTCGTCAATGATCTTGACCTCGGCCACGGTCTTCTTCTCGGTCTGGATCAGGGTGCGGCGCGGGTCTTTGGCCGGATCGCCATACTGCTTGGCGTCCTGCTCAATCTCCTTGACCATCAGGCGGCGCAGCGCAGCGGGGCTGCCCAGAATCTCTTCGAGCTTGCCCTGCTCTTCGCGCAGCTCCTTGAGCTCGGTTTCGATCTTGATGGCCTCCAGGCGCGCCAGCTGACGCAGGCGGATTTCGAGGATGTCTTCGGCCTGCCGGTCGCTGAGGCTGAAGCGCGCAATCAGCGCAGCTTTAGGCTCGTCGCTCTGGCGGATGATGGCAATCACCTCGTCAATGTTGAGCAGGACAATCTGGCGGCCTTCCAGGATGTGGATGCGGTCCAGCACCTTCTCCAGACGGTAGCGCGAGCGCCGCTCGATCGTCTGGGCACGAAACTCGATCCACTCCATCAGCAACTGGCGCAGGCTCTTGAGTGTGGGGCGGCCGTCGATGCCAATGGCCGTCAGGTTGATCGGCGCCGTGGTCTCCAGGCTGGTGTGGGCCAGCAGCGCGGTGATCAGGTCGTTCTGCTCGATCTTGCTGGTCTTGGGCTCAAACACCAGGCGCACTGCGGCTTCTTTGTTGCTTTCGTCGCGGGCCACGTCCAGCAGGGCCAGCATGCTGGCTTTGAGCTGGAGCTGGTCCTGGCTGAGCGATTTTTTGCCAGCCTTGACCTTGGGGTTGGTGATCTCTTCGATCTCTTCCAGCACTTTCTGCGTGCTGGTGCCCGGGGGCAGCTCGGTCACCACCAACTGCCACTGGCCGCGGGCCAGGTCTTCAATCTTCCAGCGCGCACGCACTTTCAGCGAGCCGCGGCCTGTGCGGTAGGCGTCGGCAATATCGGCCGGGCTGCTGATGATCTGGCCGCCATTGGCATAGTCAGGGCCCGGGATGAGCGCAAACAGCTCTTCATCGCTGAGCTTGGGGCTTTTGATCAGGGCTACGCAGGCGTCGGCCACTTCGCGCAGGTTGTGGCTGGGTATCTCGGTGGCCAGGCCCACGGCGATGCCTGAGGCACCGTTCATGATGTTGAAGGGCAATCGCGCAGGCAGCTGGCGGGGCTCTTCGGTGGAGCCGTCGTAGTTGGGGATGAACTCGACCGTGCCCATGTCGATTTCGTCCATCAGCAGGCTGGTAATGCGGCTCAGCCGCGCCTCGGTGTAGCGCATGGCGGCAGCGCCGTCGCCATCGCGGGAGCCAAAGTTGCCCTGCCCGTCGATCAGCGGATAGCGCTGGCTGAAGTCCTGCGCCATGCGCACCAGGGCGTCATAGGCGGCCTGGTCGCCGTGGGGGTGAAAGCGGCCCAGCACATCGCCCACCACGCGGGCGCTTTTGACTGGCTTGGCACCGCTGGCGCCATTGGCCCCGCCAAAGCCCAGGCCCATGCGCGACATGCTGTACAGGATGCGCCGCTGCACGGGCTTTTGGCCATCGCACACATCGGGCAGTGCACGGCCCTTGACCACGCTCAGGGCGTATTCCAGGTAGGCGCGCTGCGCATAGGTGGCCAGGTTCAGGCTGTCATCGGTTTCGCCGGAAAAATCTAAATTCGGTTGGTCGTTCATGGAGTCAGATCAAAAATATCAAATACGCTGCGCGCTCACTGCACGGCGGCTACAGGCTCTCTGGAGGATGCCGCTGGCGTGCCCGCCAGCGGCGGCACCATATTGCCGCGCCCCGTGGCGCCGCCGGGGCTGCCCGGGCCGCCGATTTCCATCCGCACGCGCGCAGGCTGTTTGGTATCGCCCGCTTTGGCAGGCAAAGCGGCCATTGTGGGCGGCTTGAGATAGGTGTAAATCTGCATCACGGTTTTCACATAATTCTGCGTCTCGGGAAAGGGCGGAATCTTGTTGCCGTAGCGCTTGACCGAGCCCTCGCCTGCGTTGTAGGCGGCCAGGGCCAGCTCGGTATTGCCGGGGAACATGGTCAGCAGGTCGCGCAGATAGCGGCTACCCGCCTTGATATTGGTTTTAGGGTCAGTGAGTTTTTTCTCAATCGTGGTCTTGGCATCGGCCTGCACACCGTAGCGCTGGGCCGTGGGCGGCATGAGCTGCATCAGGCCCACAGCACCCTTGGGCGAGACCGCGTTGGTGTCAAAACCCGACTCGGTGGCGATCAGGGCCTGCAGCAGTTCAAAATCGATTTTGTGGGCTACAGAGGCTTCGCGCAGATGGTGTTTGACGGCCTTGAAATCGGGCGACACATCGAAAAATGTCAGCAGTCTGGGAGCGATTTTGGGCGCTTCAGAGCGCGGCGCGGCAGTGGTTGTGCCAGTAGATTTGGCAGGTGCAGGCGTGGCCGCTGCGCCGTCCTTGGTGTCGAAATTTTCTCCACCCTTGTAGTACAGCTCATACCGGTCGTCCACTTTGTAGGACGCAAAATTCGGCACGCCTTTGGCATCGACAAAGCCCCAGATATCCGCCCAGGCGCTCTGCGCCAGGCCCAGCATGAGCAGTGCACTGCAGAGCATCTGCTTCCAATTTAATAGCTGCCCCCGCGATATTCTATTGGCCTGCAGGCCTAAAAGACCTATAAAAAGGCCTCGCAGTCGGGTCACAAAGATCGCTGTCATACGCGCAGCTCCAGCCCCTGCGTGCGCCGCTGGGCGTATTCGCTGCGCAGCATCGACAGCACCACCAGCGAGTCATGGCCCATGCTGCCATCGTGCAGGCGCGTGCGCACCGCATCACGCAGCACGCCCTCCACCACAAAGCCCTCGGTATCGTAGAAAGCCTTGGCGCGGGTGTTGCGCTGCTTCACATCAAGCCAGAAGCGGTGCGCATTCAAATCCTCAAACGCCACCCGCTTGGCCACCCGCAACGCAGCGCGACCATAGCCCTGCCCCTTGCGCTGCACCACCATGCGCTTGAGCTCCAGCGACTGGTGCTGGCTGCGACAGCCAATCAGGATCAAAAACCCCGCAGGCTCCAGGCCCTCGCCCGCTTCGATAATGAAGTGCCGAAAATCCGGAAACCTGATGGCCGCCTCATGCTGGGTGCGATCCCAAGGCGTAATAAACGGCAAATTCTGCGCGTCCTGCTCCAGTGACAGCACATAGGGCAAATCACTTTGCATCGTGGGGCGTAGGCGGACTCTGGCGGTCATTTTTTTTCTGTTGGGTGGCTGGTTGTTTTTAGGGCGAAAGCGGACTTCCGGACGCGAAAGGCGCGAAAGTTACGCGAAGGACGCGAAAGAAGACAAAGAAAAGGGAAATGAGAAAAAAGAAAAATAGAGAGATGAAAAACTGAATTTGAATTTTCTTTGAACCAAGTACTCACCATTGAAATTGATGGGTTCAAATCAATTTTTTTTATTTTTTGTATTTTTCGGTTTTCTTTCGCGTCCTTCGCGTAACTTTCGCGCCCTTCGCGTCCGGTACCCGATCCCGCCCCCCGCCCTACGAGTATCAAAGTAGTCATACATCCACCTCCACCGCATCCCCATGCAGTTCCATCAGCTCGCGGCGGGCGGCGGCTTCGCCTTTGCCCATGAGCTGGGTGAAGCGGATTGCGGTGAAGGCGGAGTCCAGCTCGCCATACTGCACTGGCAACAAACGCCGCGTATCAGGATTGAGTGTGGTTTCCCATAATTGTTCCGCGTTCATCTCGCCCAGGCCTTTGAAGCGGCTGATGGTCCATTTGTTTTCTGCCACGCCGTCTTTGCGCAGTTTGTCCAAAATGGAGTTCAGCTCGCCCTGGTCCAGCGCGTATTGCTTGCTGGCGGGCTTTTTGCCGCGCGCGGGCGCGTCGATGCGAAACAGCGGTGGGCGGGCGACGTAGATGTGGCCCGCATCAATCAGCTTGGGGAAGTGTTTGAAAAACAGGGTCAGCAAGAGCACCTGGATGTGCGATCCGTCCACGTCGGCGTCTGACAGGATGCAGATTTTGCCGTAACGCAGGCCGCTGAGGTCGGGCGAGTCGTCTTTGCCATGCGGGTCCACGCCGATGGCCACGGCAATGTCGTGGATTTCGTTGTTGGCAAACAGCCGGTCGCGCTCCACCTCCCAGGTGTTGAGCACTTTGCCGCGCAGCGGCAGGATGGCCTGGCACTCCTTGTCGCGGCCCATCTTGGCGCTACCACCGGCGCTGTCGCCCTCGACCAGAAACACCTCGTTGTGTGACAGGTCCTTGCTCTCGCAGTCGGTCAGCTTGCCGGGCAGCACGGCCACGCCAGAGCCTTTGCGCTTTTCTACTTTTTGCCCTGCTCTCTGGCGGGTTTGGGCGGCTTTGATGGCCAGCTCGGCGAGCTTTTTGCCGTAGTCCACGTGCTGGTTCAGCCACAGCTCCATGGCGGGGCGCACATAGTTGGACACCAGGCGCACCGCGTCGCGCGAATTGAGGCGCTCTTTGATCTGACCCTGAAACTGCGGGTCCAGCACCTTGGCTGAGAGCACATACGAGGCGCGGGCAAACACGTCTTCGGGCAGCAGCTTCACGCCCTTGGGCAGCAGGCTGTGCAGCTCGATAAAGCTCTTGACTGCGGTGAACAAGCCATCACGCAGGCCACTGTCGTGCGTGCCGCCTGCGGTGGTGGGGATCAGGTTGACATAGCTCTCGCGCACGCTCTGGCCGTCTTCGGTGAAGGCCACGCACCAAGCTGCACCCTCGCCTTCGGCAAAGTTATCGTCCTTGGCATCGGCATAGCCATCGCCCTCCCACAGGGGGATGACGGCGTCTTGGTTCAGGGTTTGCTCCAGATAGTCGCGCAGGCCGCCTTTGTACTGCCAGGTTTGCGTGTCCTTGGTTTTCTCGTTCACCAGGGTTACGCTCACGCCGGGCATCAGCACGGCCTTGCTGCGCAGCAGGTGCGTCAGCTCGGCCAGTGGAATCACGGGAGATTCAAAATACTTGGGGTCGGGCCACACGCGCACATTAGTGCCCTGTTTGCGGTCGCCCTCCACCTGTTTGCGCAGGTGCAGCTTCTCCACCACATCGCCGCCAGCAAACACCAGTTTGGCCACCATGCCTTCGCGGTAGGCCGTGGCCTCCAGGCGCTTGCCCAGGGCGTTGGTCACGCTCACGCCCACGCCATGCAGGCCGCCCGAAAAGCTGTAGGCACCGCCCTTGCCTTTGTCAAACTTGCCGCCCGCGTGCAGGCGCGTGAACACCAGCTCGATCACCGGGGCCTTCTCCTCTGGGTGCAGCCCAAACGGAATGCCACGCCCATCGTCATCCACGCTCACCGAGCCATCGGTGTGCAGGGTGACCCTGATCTTCTTGCCATAGCCCGCCAGCGCCTCGTCTGCCGAGTTGTCCAGCACTTCCTGGATGATGTGCAGCGGATTGTCGGTGCGCGTGTACATGCCCGGGCGCTGCTTGACGGGCTCCAGCCCCTTGAGAACGCGAATCGAGCCTTCGGAATACTGTGTGGGTAATTTATCTGCCATGGGGTAATTGTAGTGCCAAGCTTGCAAATAGCTGGATGAATGTACAGTTTTTCCTGGGTTCATGCCTGTTGCTATGGATTAAATAGCTGCGTTTGTTATGTTTTAAACTACAGCCGGGCTGCACCTACAATCAAAGCCAGCCTGAAACCAGCATCCCATCAGCTGGCCGCTTGCTGATTGACTGTGCTCCATACCAACAACCAAGAGAGACATCCCATGCTTCGACGTTCCACACTTCGCTACACCTTATCTGCCGCCCTGCTCCTTGGCACCAGCGCGCTCCCTGTACTGGCCCAAGCCCAGCAGCGCCAGCGGCTGGTGATCCAGGTCAGTGATGCCGAGCCAGCCAAATGGAACCTGGCATTGAACAATGCCAAAAACGTGCAGGACGAGCTGGGGGCTGCCAATGTCGATGTGGAAATCGTAGCCTTTGGCCCCGGCATCAACATGCTCAAGTTTGACTCTGTGGTCAACACCCGCCTGGGCGACGCTTCCAAGGCGGGCGTAAAAATAATGGCCTGCGAAAACAGCATGCGCAACCTCAAGCTCCTCAAGGCCGATATGTCCCCCGATTCGGGTTATGTACCCGCCGGAGTGGTGCACATCATGCGTCGTCAGAGCGAAGGTTGGAATTACCTGCGGCCTTAAGGCAATGCCAGCGCGGCCCATTGAAGGTGTGGTTTTCCGCATTTTCTGCGGTTTGAGAGGTCTGTTTCGACACAATATTCATGCACTGCCTGCGTACACTGTCTGAAACACCCTGGAGCCACCCTATGCAACTGACCGATTTCAAAGCCCCGAGCTTCGACTGCTATGGCACCCTGCTGGACTGGGAAAGCGGCATTGTCGCTGTGCTGCAAGGCCTGGTGGCACAGTCTGGCATCAACGCTTAGTGCAATAAGATTTTGCAGACCTTTGCGCGGCATGATGCAGACATGAAAACCAACCCCCTACATGGCGTGCTAATGGTGCTGGCGGCTGCGCTGCTGTGGGGCACTACGGGCACGGCACAAAGCCTGGCTCCGGCGCAGTTGTCGTCTTACTGGGTGGGCAGCTTGCGGCTGCTGGTGGCAGCGCTGTTCTTTGTGCCCTGGCTGGCTGTGACTGACCGCCCTGCTCTGACGCAGCGCAGCTTGGCTGTCTTGCCTTGGCGTGGCATCGGTGTGGCGGCGGTGTGCATGTGTGGCTACAACCTGGCCTTTTTTGCGGGGGTGCGCGCCAGTGGCGTGGCGGTGGGTACCGCTATCGCTTTGGGTAGCGGGCCGATCTGGGCGGGGCTGTTGCAAGCCATGGCTGTGCGCCGCGCGCCGCCTGTGGCGTGGTGGCTGGGCACGGGTTTGGCGGTGGCAGGCATTGCGACGATGATGGTTAGCTCTGGGACAGCTGCCAGGCTGAGTGCGTTTGGCGTGGTGATGTGCCTGGCTGCGGGGTTGTCGTATGCCGTGTATGCACTGGTCAACAAACAGATGGTCAGCTCAGCACCGGCTGGCGTGGTGACGGCAGCAGTGTTTGTGATGGCTGCGGCGCTGGCTTTGCCAGTGGCGTTGCTGTTGGCGGGAGTGCCCCGCATCACGTCGAATGAGCTTGCTGTCGTGGCCTGGCTGGGCGTGATGAGTACAGCGGTGGCCTACCTGCTGTTTAGCCATGCACTGCGGCATATCTCTGGTGCCACAGGCGTAGCACTGGCGCTGGCTGAACCGGTGACAGCGTTTGTGCTGGCTATCGTGATTGTGGGTGAGCGGCCTGGTTGGCTGGCTTTTGGCGGGCTGATCGCTGTGTTGGCCGGGCTGGTGGTAGTGGTACGGTCTGAGCTCAATGAAGCAGCGCTGAAGTAAAATCGTGTTCGCACTGCGGGTGTCGTTCAATGGTAGGACTCTTGCTTCCCAAGCAAATAACGTGGGTTCGATTCCCATCACCCGCTCCATGGATTAGATGGCCAGTTACTATCAAAATAGTAGCTGCTCCCGCGATATTCTATTGGGCTGGAGGCTGAAAATTATTCAAAATCAAGCCTCAGTCCAAGCGCAGATCGCTTAAAAATCTCCGCTGCTATAGCCCTGCGCCAGGCTCTCAAAACGGGTCAGTTGCTTGATGAAGGCCAGTTTGACCGTGCCTGTGGGGCCGTTACGTTGCTTGCTGATGATCAGCTCGGTCACGCCGGGTTCTTTGCTGTCTTTGTTGTAATAGTCGTCGCGGTAGATGAACATGATCACGTCGGCGTCCTGCTCGATCGCGCCCGATTCGCGCAGATCGCTCATCATGGGGCGTTTGTCGGTGCGGCTCTCTACCCCCCGGCTCAGCTGCGACAGCGCAATGACGGGGCATTGCAGCTCTTTGGCCAGGGCTTTGAGGCCGCGTGAGATCTCGCCCACGGCGGTGGCGCGGTTTTCGTCATTCATGGCGGTGGACACGCTCATCAGCTGCAGATAGTCCACCACAATCAAGCCCAGCTTGCCGCCCATCTGGCGCGCCAGGCGGCGCGCGTTGCCGCGCAGCTCGCTGGTGGTGAGGCCGGGGGTTTCGTCAATGTGCAGGCTGATGTTGCGCAGCTTCTCAATCGCTTCGGTCAGGCGCGGCCACTCGTCGTCCTTGAGCTTGCCGGTGCGCAGATTCATTTGGTCGATGCGGCCAATCGAGCCGACGATACGCACCGCCAGCTGGCTGGCGCCCATCTCCATCGAAAACACCGCCACGGGCAGCTGCTCGTTAAGGGCTACATGCTCGGCGATGTTGATGGCCAATGCGGTCTTTCCCATCGAGGGCCGCGCCGCCAGAATGATCAAGTCACCGGCTTGCATGCCCGAAGTCATTTTGTCCAGATCGACAAAGCCGGTGGGTACACCTGTGATGTCGTTGGGGTTCTCCGACATTTCCACCACACGGTCCATCAGCTCGACCACCAGAGAATCCATGCCCTGGAAGCCTTTTTTCATGCGCGAGCCCTCTTCGCCAATGGCAAAGATTTTCTGCTCGGACTCGTCCAGGATTTTGGCGACTTCCTTGCCCTGGGTGTTGAAGGCGTTGGTGGATATTTCGTCGCTGGCGCGCACCAGCTTGCGCAGGATCGAGCGCTCGCGCACGATCTCGGCATAGCGGCGGATGTTGGCCGCGCTGGGCACATACTGGGCCAATGCGTTGAGATAGACCAAACCGCCCACCTCGTCGGCCTTGCCCTCTGACTGCAGACGCTCATACACGGTGATCACGTCAGCCGGGCGGCTGGCATTGATCAGCGCGCCGACGGCTGCATAGACCAGGCGGTGCTCGTAGCGGTAGAAATCGCCATCAACCAGCAGGTCGCCCACGCGGTCCCACGCGCCGTTGTCCAGCAGCAGGCCGCCCAGCACGCTGGATTCGGCCTCTATGCTATGCGGCGGAATGCGCAACTGCGCTATCTGGGTATCGCCGCCAAAGCTGGACAGATCGGGCGTGTAGTCGTCATCGACGGAGGTGAGAACTGCTGACATGGTTTTTAATTTTCCTGACCCTAGATGCTAGTGCGCAGCGCTTGTGCGGGCAAGCGGCCCATCCGAAACAGTTTGCATAAGTCTGTGGACGGGCCTGTGGATAAGCTGGGCATGACGCTGTATAAACTGTGTGGTTGCCAACGCAAAAATGCAAAACGGGCCTAGATTGCTCTAGGCCCGTTGCTTGGAAAAAACATTGGTCGGTGTGAAAGGATTCGAACCTTCGACCCCTTGCACCCCATGCAAGTGCGCTACCAGGCTGCGCCACACACCGAAGCCTTTGATTATAGCGCGAGAAGCTGCCCGGGCTTCAGATGTTGACTGCCAGCAGCTCGCGAATTTCAAACAATTCACGGCGCAGCTGCAGGATGGGCAGATGGATGGTGTGCGGCTCGATGTCGGCCACGCTGTCCTGAAAATCTTCGGCCATATCGGCAGGAAACTCCGAGTCGCCACCCTCCAGCACGTCAATGCCTTCGAGCATGACCTCGCCCGCTTTGCGTTTGTCGCGCTCGCTTTGCACGATGTCATGCAGCTTGTTGCGTGCGCCACTGATGGTGAAACCCTGGTCGTACAGCAGGTCGCGGATGCGGCGGATCATCAGCACTTCATGGTGCTGGTAATAGCGGCGATTGCCACGCCGCTTCATCGGTTTAAGCTGTGTAAATTCCTGCTCCCAATAGCGCAGCACGTGCGGCTTGACGTCGCACAGGTCGCTGACTTCACCGATAGTGAAATAGCGCTTGACAGGAATGGGTGGGAGGGAATTCTCCATGTAAATCAACGTTCTACAAGCATGACCTGCAAATTTACTCCAAGTTTGCCGTGTATGCAAACTACTTTCAATTTCGCCGCTAAATCGTTGAATTTGTTGTATTTCAGCGCTCAGAAATGTAGAGCGCACTTTGTAACATCTGCTTGCTCAGAAGTACAAAAACCATCATATTTGGTCGCCTTTCCCATGCCGCGTGGCACATGGCTTAAACGCCACACAGGGGCGACTTAGCCCTGGATTTGCTCTTTGAGCTTGTGGCTGGCGTGGAAGGTCACCACGCGGCGGGCTTCGATGGGGATGGCCTCGCCTGTGCGGGGGTTGCGCCCCGGGCGTGGCGCTTTGGTGCGGATCTGGAAATTGCCGAAGCTCGAAATCTTGACATCGGTGCCGTCCACCACGCTCTTGGCGATCAGCTCGAAAAAGGCATCGATCATGTCCTTGGACTCGCGCTTGTTCAGCCCAATCTGCTCAAACAGCAAATCCGCCAGCTGCGCCTTGGTCAGCGCGGGGGTCTCCAAGCTCTCTACCGTAAACTCCATATATGCTCCTTTTTTTATAGCTGCTGCCGCGATATTCTATTGGGCTGAAGGCCGATTGATCTATAAGAATACCATCCTCAGGCACGCAAGCGTGCGCTCACGCTGCCCTCTAGCTGTTTGAGCACGGCAGCCACTGCCGCCTCAATCTGCTCATCCGTCAGTGTGGCCTCAGAGCTGCCCAAGGTCAAGCGCACAGTCACACTTTTCTCGCTGCTTTCCATGCCGACCGAAGCGTCCTTCGGGCGGTATACATCAAACAGCAGCGCATCGCGCAGCAAGCCCTTGCAGGGCGCGGCGTGGATGGCAGCCATCAGCGCTGCGTGGCTCACGCTCTCGCGCACGATCACGGCAATGTCGCGCTCCACATCCTGGAATTTGCTCAGACTGCTGGCCACCGGCATATCGCGCTGCATCACGGCGGCCAAGTCCAGCTCAAACAGCATCGGGGCCAGGGGCAGCTCGTAGCCTTGCTTCCAGCGCGGGTGCAGCTCGCCGATCACGCCAATGGCCTTGCCGTCCACCAATACACTGGCGCAGCGGCCAGGGTGCATGGCGGGGTGCTCAGCAGCCTCAAACGTGGCCTGCAGGGGAGCCAGCAGGCTTTCCACATCGCCTTTGATGTCGAAGAAGTCAGCCGCAGCATCCTTGACACTCCACTGGCGCTGCGCTGCCGCGCCGAAGGACAGGCCCGCAATACGCAGCGGCTGGGCGATGCCCGCCACCTGGCTATCACTGGTGGCCACTGAGGCGTCCCGCTTGAACACGCGGCCCAGCTCGAAAATGCGCACCCGGCTGGCCTTGCGGTCCAGGTTGTGTTTCAAAATCTGCAGCAAGCTGCCCAACAGGGACGAACGCATGACACTCAGTTGACTGGCAATCGGATTGAGCAACCTGATCGGATTAGTGTTACCCGCCAGCTCGGTTTCCCAGCGCTCTTCCACAAAGCTGAAGTTGATGGTTTCCTGGTAGCCCAAGCCAGCCAGCGCCCGGCGCACAGCAAAACGGCCACGCTGGGTCTCGCTGCGCACCTGCGGCGCAATCGGCGCGATGGGCAAGCTGGTGGGCAGGTTGTCAAAGCCCAGCATGCGCACCACCTCTTCGATCAGGTCTTCTTCGATGCTGATGTCAAAGCGGTAGGCGGGCGGCGTCACGGTGACCACACCGCCCTGCTCTGCGGCGGGCAGGCCCAGGCGCTTGAAGGCATCCAGGCACTGCGCCGCCGTCACTGGCATGCCAATCACCTTGCTGGCCCGCGCCACGCGCAGTGCCACAGGTTTACGTACGGGCAGGTTGATCTGCTGGTCGTCCATCGGCCCGGCCTGGCCACCACAGATGTCCAACACGAGCTGCGTGATGCGCTCGATATGTTCCACCGTCTGGCTTGGGTCCACGCCGCGCTCAAAGCGGTGGCCTGCATCGGTGGCAAAGTTGAAACGGCGCGAACGGCCTGCCACCGCATCAGGCCACCAGAAGGCGGCTTCGATATAGATATTTTGAGTATCGTCCGTCACCGACGTGCTGTCGCCCCCCATGATGCCTGCCAGTGATTCCACCGCCTGGTTGTCGGCAATCACGCCCACTTTGTCATCGATGGTGATGGTGTTGCCGTTGAGCAGCTTGAGTGATTCACCCGCCTTGCCCCAGCGCACATCCAGGCCGCCATGGATTTTGTCCAGATCGAAGATGTGCGACGGCCGGCCATATTCGAACATCACGTAGTTGGAAATGTCCACTAGGGCTGTCACGCTGCGCTGCCCGCAGCGCGCCAAGCGGTCCACCATCCATTGCGGTGTTTTGGCTTGGGTATTCACGCCCTTGACGATGCGGCCAGAGAAGCGGCCACACAGGTCGGGCGCAGAGATTTTGACAGCCAGTTTGTCAGCGTGCGCAGCAGGCACTGCAGGAAAGCTGGCGGTTTTCAACGCCGCACCTGTAATTGCTGACACCTCGCGCGCCACGCCAAACACGCTCAGGCAATGGCCCAGATTGGGCGTCAGCTTGAGGGTGAACAATGTGTCGTCGAGCTTCATGTAATCGCGCAGGTTGGTGCCAATCGGCGCATCGACTGGCAGCTCAAACAAGCCACTGGCTTCCTCAGTAATTTTCAGCTCACTGGCCGAGCACAGCATGCCCTGGCTTTCCACGCCGCGCAGCTTGCCCAGCTTGATTTCAAACGGCTTGCCGTCATCCCCCGGTGGCAGCAAAGCGCCCACGGTAGCCACTGGCACACGAATGCCCACACGCGCATTGGGCGCTCCGCAGACGATGCTCAGCAGGCTGCCCGTGCCCACATCGACCTGGCAAACGCGCAAACGGTCAGCATTCGGATGCTGCTCACACACCTTGATCTCACCCACCACCACGCCAGTAAACGGCGGCGCCGCAGGCGCAGTCTCCTCCACCTCCAGCCCCGCCATCGTCAGCGCGTCGGCCAACTGCTGGGTGGACAGGGGTGGGTTACAGAATTCTCTCAACCAACTTTCAGGGAATTGCATGGTGGGCTAACTTATAAATTCAAAATTCGGGGTCAAAGTTTCCGGCCGCGAAGGGCGCGAAAGTTACGCGAAAGACGCAAAAGGAATACAAAAGAAGAATTCAAAAATTAAAACAGCATCAAAAATTTCAAATCAAAACCAATCCAACTTTGTATTTTTTGGTATTTTTTTTCGCGTCTTTCGCGTAACTTTTGCGTCCTTTGCGGCCGGATGTCCTGTCTTCAACTATTCATTGAAACTGCGACAAAAAGCGCACATCATTTTCAAAGAACAGCCGCAAATCGTTCACGCCATATCTCAGCATCGCCAAACGGTCGATGCCCGAGCCAAACGCAAAGCCAATGTATTTTTCGGGGTCCAGCCCCATGTTGCGCACCACACTGGGATGCACTTGGCCGGAGCCTGCTACCTCCAGCCAGCGGCCTGCGAGCGGGCCGGAGCTGAAGGCGATGTCGATTTCGGCACTCGGCTCAGTGAAGGGAAAGTAGCTTGGGCGAAAGCGCAGCGTGAGATCGTCGGTCTCAAAGAAGGCTTTGCAGAAATTGAGGAAAGTGACCTTGAGGTCTTTGAAGTTGACGTTCTCGCCAATCCACAAGCCTTCAAACTGGTGGAACATCGGTGAATGCGTTGCGTCACTGTCTACACGGTAGGTACGGCCCGGGGCGATCACGCGAATCTCGGGCATGGTGCCGTTAGCAGCAGCCGCTGCGTGTTTTTTTGCATGTGCCACCGCATAACGCGTCTGCATGGGGCTGGTATGGGTACGCAGGCAGTATGGCAAGCCCTGCTCGTCGTTCATGTCGACATAGAAGGTGTCTTGCATCGAGCGCGCGGGGTGGTTGGGTGGGTTGTTCAGCGAAGTGAAGTTGAACCAGTCGTTCTCGATCTCGGGGCCATCGGCTACGTCAAAGCCCATGCTGTTGAAGATGGCCTCTACGCGCTCCCAGGCCAAAGCGATGGGGTGCAAACCGCCCTGCCCGCGCTGGCGGCCAGGCAGGCTGACATCCAGGGCCTCTGCTTTGAGCTGCTTTTCCAGCTCGGCATCTGCCAAGGCCTGGCGGCGCGCAGTCAAAGCAGCTTCCACGGCCTGCTTGGTCACGTTGATGGCGGCGCCGCGTGTTTTTTTCTCGTCATTGCTCAGCGCGGCCATGCCCTTCATCAGCTCGGTCAGCTGGCCTGCCTTGCCGAGGAACAGGGCTTTGGCGTTCTCCAGGTCAGCAGGTGTGCTGGCTGCTGCAAAAGCGGCCTGGGCGCTGGATACGATGGAATCTAAATCGCTCATAGGGCAGTGGGCAGTGGTGCAGCAGGCTCAGGAAACATGCTGCGGTAAAAAAACAAAAAATAACTGTTGGAAACGAGCAAGGGCTAGTGCTTTTTCAAGCGCTAGCCCTTTGTTTAATCGCGGGAGCAGCTATTTAAATAATAGCGGCCCAGCCTGTGCATCAAGCAGCCAGCTTAGCCTTGACCTGGTTCACAATGCTGGTAAACGCCGCCATATCGTGCACGGCCAGATCGGCCAGCACCTTGCGGTCGATGGCGATACCGGCTTTGCGGATACCGTTGGCAAACTGGCTGTAGGTCATGCCGCAGGTGCGGGCTGCTGCGTTGATACGCGCAATCCACAGCTGGCGGAACACGCGCTTTTTGGCGCGGCGGTCACGGTAGGCATATTGGCCCGCCTTCATCACCGCTTCTTTGGCGATGCGGAAGACGTTGCCACGGCGACCGCGGAAACCTTTAGCGAGGGCTAGAACTTTTTTGTGACGGGCTCGGGCCGTCACACCACGTTTTACGCGAGGCATAGTATTTCTCCTTGTTCGTCTAGGTTAAGCCACGCCCATGCCGGGCAGCATCTGTGCCATGTGACCCATATTGGTCTCATGCACTGCAACTGCGCCACGCAGATGGCGTTTGTTCTTGGTGGTCTTCTTGGTCAGAATGTGACGCTTGAAGGCTTGGCCGCGCTTGACGCTGCCACCTGGACGAACGCGAAAACGTTTTTTCGCGCTGCTCTTGGTCTTCATTTTGGGCATTGTGATGCTCCTTTACTTTTATCTCGTGAGGTGTCTGCACATTCCGTACAGCCTTGTAGACCCCGAGCGTAAAGCAGTTGTTTGACTGAAAGCCTGCCCGAAAGCCTGCCCAGCAAAAACTGCGTTTGCTGCTATCCGGTGACCTGTACCGAATTGCGCAAAGCCTTTGATTATAAACGACTTTTCCGGCTCTGGCGAGGGTTTTTGACATCGGCGGGCCAGCGGGACATGTAAAAAGGGCTCCGAAGAGCCCTTTTTTGAGGAAAACCGCAGCGCTTATTCGGCGGCTGGCGCAGGCGCAGCTTCGGGGCTGGCGGGCTTGGCGGCCGCTTTATCCGTGGTTTTGTCCGTGGTTTTGTCTGCCACTTTGGCTTCTGCAGGCTTGCCACCAGGCTTTTTCTTGCCTGGCGCAATCATCATGACCATCTGCTTGCCTTCGAGTTTGGGCATGCTTTCGACCAGAATGCTGTCGGCCAGCTCATCCTTCAGGCGCATCAACAGGGCCATGCCCAGCTCCTGGTGGGTGATTTCACGACCGCGGAAGCGCAAAGTGACCTTGACCTTGTCGCCGTCGTCCAGAAAGCGGCGGATATTGCGCAACTTGATGTTGTAGTCGCCATCGTCGGTGCCAGGGCGGAACTTGACTTCCTTGATCTCGATGACGGTTTGCTTGAGCTTGGCTTCGTGCTCGCGCTTTTGTTCCTGGTATTTGAACTTGCCGTAGTCCATGATGCGAACCACTGGCGGTGTGGCGGTGGCCACAATCTCAATCACATCCAGATCCACCTCAGCGGCGTTACGCAGGGCTTCTGCCAGACTCATCACCCCCAGGGCTTCGCCGTCGGGCCCCAGAACGCGCACTTCAGGTGCCATGATTTCACGGTTGAGTCGGTGTTTGCGCTCTTCGCGGTGGTAGCGGGAGGGGCGCGGTGGGCGCGGCGGGCGGGGTGCCAAAGGCCGAAATGGTGCGGTAGCGATGGTTCAAATCCTTTTAAATCACTATTCAAGTATAGTTACTTTAGCTATAAAAATAATAGCTGGTCGCGCGATATTCTATTGGCCTGGAGGCCTAAAACCTGTCCTAAAACTCTCCATGGAAAGTGATGGTCAGGCTTTAGAAGCAATGTCAGCAACGATTTTTGCAACAAAGTCGTCTACGGGCATTACGCCAAGGTCTACATTGCCCCGCGCGCGCACTGCAACACAGCCAGACGCCTTTTCCTTGTCACCGGTGACCAGAATGTAGGGCGGCTTTTGCATCGAATGCTCCCGTATTTTAAGGGTAATCTTCTCATTGCGTAAGTCAGTAGCCACTCTAAGCCCTTGATTTTTCAGCTTTTGTGCCACTTGCGCCACGTAATCGGCCTGCGCATCGGTAATGCCGCAGACCACTACCTGCGTGGGGGCCAGCCAGACCGGCAGAGCGCCTGCGTGCTGTTCGATCAAAATGCCGATAAAGCGCTCCAGGCTGCCCACAATCGCGCGGTGCAGCATGACCGGGCGCTGGCGGCTGCCGTCAGCAGCCACATATTCGGCATCCAGCCGCTCGGGCATGGAAAAGTCCACCTGCATGGTGCCGCACTGCCACTGGCGACCAATCGCGTCTTTCAGGGTGTATTCGATCTTGGGGCCATAAAACGCGCCGTCACCAGGCGCTATTTCGTACTGGCAGCCGCTACGCTTGAGCGATTCGATCAGCGCGGCCTCGGCCTTGTCCCAGCTCTCATCCGAGCCAATGCGTGCCTCGGGCCGCGTGGCCACCTTGTAGATGATGTTTTTGAAGCCAAAGTCGGTATACACCTTTTGCAACAGTGCGGTGTAGGCCACGCACTCGTCCAAAATCATATCTTCGGTGCAAAAGATGTGGCCGTCGTCCTGCGTAAAGCCACGCACGCGCATGATGCCGTGCAAACCGCCCGTAGGCTCGTTGCGGTGGCACTGGCCAAACTCGCCGTAGCGCAGCGGCAGGTCGCGGTAGCTTTTGATACCTTGCTTGAAGATGAGGATGTGGCCGGGGCAGTTCATCGGCTTCAAGGCATAGTCGCGTTTTTCACTCTCGGTGGTGAACATGTTGTCGCGGTACTTGTCCCAATGGCCGGTTTTCTCCCACAGAGCCTTGTCGATGATCTGCGGGCCCTTGACCTCCTGGTAGCCATTGTCTTGGTACACGCGGCGCATGTACTGCTCCACCTGCTGCCACACCGTCCAGCCTTTGGGGTGCCAGAACACGGTGCCGGGGGAATGCTCGTCAATGTGGAACAAATCCAGCTCGCGGCCCAGCTTGCGATGGTCGCGCTTCTCGGCCTCTTCCAGCATCGTCAAATGCTGCTGCAATTCTTCTTTAGTCGCCCAGGCCGTGCCATACACACGTTGCAGCATTTCGTTGCGGTGGTCGCCACGCCAGTAGGCACCGGCCAGCTTCATCAGCTTGAAGTGCTTGAGCTTGCCGGTGCTGGGCACGTGCGGGCCACGGCACAGGTCTTCAAAATTGCCTTCGCGGTACAGCGACACGTCTTCATTGGCAGGAATGCTGGCAATGATTTCGGCCTTGTAATGCTCACCCAGGCTTTTGAAATACGCCACCGCTTCGTCGCGCGGCAGCACGCGGCGCGTCACCGGCTCGTCTTTGCTGGCCAGCTCGGTCATTTTTTTCTCTATCGCCGCCAGGTCTTCGGGCGTGAACGGGCGCTTGTACGAAAAGTCGTAGAAAAAGCCATTTTCAATCACCGGGCCAATGGTGACCTGTGCGTCAGGGAACAGCTCTTTCACCGCATAGGCCAGCAAGTGCGCTGTGCTGTGGCGAATCACTTCCAGTCCATCGGCGTCTTTGGCCGTGATGATCGACAATTTGGCGTTGTCAGTGAGGGTGTAGCTGGTGTCAACGACTTTATCACCCACCTTGCCAGCCAAGGCGGCCTTGGCCAGGCCAGCGCCAATCGACAGGGCTACTTCAGCGACCGTGACCGGGCCAGGATAGTCACGTTGGGAGCCATCGGGGAGCGTAATTTGAACCATGGTGTGTCTGTAAATAAAGGTGTTTCGCAATGAAAAACGCGGCATGGAAGCCGCGTTTGCTCTGAAAGTCGTAGCTGCTTGCGCAATCTACACGCGTACTCCTGCCATCGGGGGCATGAAAAGTGTCGTTGTAGTTCGCGGTGTCATAACCAGCACTGCCTTTCTCGCTCTTACGGGAATGTGTAGATAGCTTTATTTTACCTTGAGTCGCGCGGCCTTCCAAGCCAGGCCCTCAGATACGGCTCAATGCCACACCTGCCGCGCCACCCGCACCATATTGTCCCCCATCACCAGTGACACGTCGGCATCCGACATGCCCACTTTGGCCAGCGCCTCGGGCAGCAGGTGCCAGGTTTCCATCGGCGTGTATTCCATGCGCGCAATGGTGCGGTTGTAGCCCGCCTCGCGCGGCCACCAGTACACAGGGTCGTAGTTGCCAGGCGGGTTGTCATTGAGCTCGGGCTGCCGGAAGCTAATGTCCAGACCGATGCCCACATGCTGCACGCCCACCAGGTCGGCCACATAGGCCGCATGGCGCGCCATATCAGTAGCGTTGGGGTTGGCGCTGCCCAGAAAAGCCGACACCCCCGAGATGCACACCACACCGCCCGTGGCGGCGCTGGCCTTGATCTGCTCGTCGGTCACATTGCGGCCATGCTCGACCAATGCCAGAGGATTGGAGTGGCTGAAGATCACGGGTTTGCTGGACGCGGCCATGATGTCCAGGCTGCAGCGGCGGCCGGTGTGCGAGCAGTCCATCAGCAGCCCTGCCTCGTTGACCGCCTGCACCATGCGTTTGCCCAGTGGCGTGAGGCCACGCGTCGCGTCGTGGCAGCCATCGGCCACGGAGTTGTTGCGGTTGTAGGCGAAGTGGATCTGGCGCACCCCCAAGTCTCTGTACAGGGCTACCATCTCGGGCTGCTCCATCAGCGGCATCGCGCCTTCCAGGTCAAAGCCAATGGCAATGGCGCCTTTGGCCTTGGCTGCTTCGATATCTGCCACACTGCCTGCCAGCACAAACTTGTCGGGCTGGGCCGCAATCTTGCTGCGAAAAGCCCCCAGGACCGACATCACCTGCGGCACAGGGTTCATGTCCATGCCAACGTTGATGGACACATAGTGCACACCCATTTTGCGGAAATTGTCGATCGGTGTGAAGTCTGCGTCAGGGTGCAGGGGCAGACAGGCATGGGATTCCCAATGGATCATGGTAGGGCCTTGGTATGGACTGGATTGGAAATTACACCACGTCAGCAGCGCCGTTGCAGCACTCGATGCTTAAGCCGCACGCTTGAAGCCCTCGGAGGCCTGCATCAGGCTCATGGTGTAAGGATCGGTGACTTTGTGTGTGGCCAGGTCACCAGAGGACAGCATTTCCACGGTTTTGCCGCGCTGCATCACCATCAGCCGCTCGCACAGATGGGTGACCACCGCCAGATCGTGGCTCACCATGATGAAGGTCAGGCCCCGGCGGTGGCGCAGCTCTTCCAGCAGATTGAGCACCTCGGCTTGCACGGATGCATCCAGCGCTGAGGTGGGCTCGTCCAGCAGCAATATCTGTGGCTCCAGAATCAACGCACGCGCAATCGCAATGCGCTGGCGCTGGCCCCCCGAGAGCTGGTGCGGATAGCGAAAACGAAATCCGTTGCCCAGCCCCACTTCGTCCAGCGCTTTTTCGATACGCATTTCTGCATTAGCCATGCCGTGGATAGCCAGTGGCTCGGCCAGAATGCGGTCCACCGTCTGGCGCGGATGCAGCGAACCATAGGGATCCTGAAACACCATCTGCACCTGCCGGCGAAAAGCCTTGCTGCCAGGCACGGCCTGCACTGCGGTGTCGCCCTGCACTGCCCTAAGCTGCACGGTGCCTGACTGCCTGGGCGCGAGCCCACAGATGGCGCGCAGCACGGTGGATTTGCCTGAGCCTGATTCACCCACGATACCAAAGCTCTCCCCGGGCTGTACGGTGAAGCTGGTGTCAGCCACCGCCACAAAGCCATCATAGACCACACGCAGTTGATCCACAGCCAGGCCTACCGAGGTGTTGCCAGCCATCACAGCGCCCACTCGGGCTGGCGGTCCAGCGTGGCCAGCGGATGCACGGGCTTGCCCAACTGCGGCAGACAGGCCATCAGGCCGCGCGTGTATGGATGCTGTGCGTTGGCCAAGCCCCCGGCAGGCAGCTCTTCGACCACCTTGCCTGCATACATCACCAAAATGCGGTCACAAAACGAAGACACCAGCCGCAGATCGTGCGAGACAAATATCAGGCCCATACCGCGCCCGGTCACCAGCTTGTCCATGATGGACAGCACCTGCAGTTGTACCGTCACATCCAGCGCAGACGTGGGCTCGTCAGCAATCAGCAGGTCAGGCTCGGCAATCAGCATCATCGCAATCATGGCGCGCTGGCCCATGCCACCCGATACTTCGTGCGGATACAGCCGGTAGACGCGCTCAGGGTCGTCAATGCTGACTGATTCCAAAGCCGCCAGCGCCCTCTTCCTGGCTTCGGCGCTGGACATCCGGGTGTGCGCCAACAGGGTCTCCTCAATCTGTTTGCCGATAGTCATCACCGGGTTGAGCGAATACTTGGGGTCTTGCAGCACCATCGCGATGCGCCCGCCACGCAGCGCGCGCCGCTGCTGTGGTGGGCAGTTCAGCAGATCAATACCGTCGAAGGCCAGGCGCTTGGCACTAATGCGCCCTTCGGGTGCGGTCAGCCCCAAAATTGCCCGCCCGGTCTGGGATTTGCCTGAACCCGACTCGCCCACAATCCCCAGACGTTCACGGCCCAGGCTGAACGACACGCCACGCACCACTTCGGTCATGCCGCCATCCCGCGAGGGATAGGCCACGCGCAGATCGTCCACCACCAGCAGTGGCTGTGCAGATGCGTGGTGCTCAGCTGTCATTGGGCACTCTTCATTTGGCGGTTTTGGGGTCCAGCGCATCGCGCAGCCCGTCACCCAGCAGGTTAAAAGCCAGACTGACGATAAAAATCGCCGCACCAGGAGCCGCCGCCACCCACCACTGGTCCAGCACATAGGCGCGGCCATTGGCAATCAGTGCTCCCCATTCTGGCATCGGAGGCTGCGCCCCCAGACCCAAGAAGCCCAGCCCTGCTGCGGTCAAGATGATGCCCGCCATGTCCAGTGTGACCCGCACAATCACCGACGATACGCACAGCGGCATGATGTGGCGCAGCACAATGCGCCAGGGCGATGCGCCCAGCAGCTGCACGGCTGCGATGTAGTCTGTCTGGCGAATCGTCAGCGTCTCTGCGCGTGCGATGCGCGCATACGGCGGCCAGGAGGTAATGGCGATGGCGATCACGGCGTTGGTAATGCCGGGGCCTAAAGCCGCCACAAAAGCCAGCGCCAGAATCAGGCGCGGAAAAGCCAGAAAAATATCGGTGATGCGCATCAGCGCGGCATCCAGCCAGCCGCCCGCATACCCCGCCACGGTGCCCACCAACAGGCCAATGGGTGCAGCCAAAACAGCCACCAGCACTACGACAAACAGCGTAATGCGTGAGCCGTGGATGATGCGCGACAGAATGTCGCGGCCTTGGTCATCGGTACCAAACCAGTGCGTGCTGGACGGCGGCAACAGGCGCGTGGTGGTCAGGTCGCCCACGTAAGGTGAGTATGGTGCCAGCACATTGGCAAATATCGCCACCAGCACCAGCACCAGCACAATCGCCAGGCCCGCCATGGCCAGCCGGTTGCGCGCAAAACTGCGCCAAGCACTGTAGGCGCGCCCCAGCGAGGCCTGCCTGCGCGAGCCAGGCCGGTCAGACATCAACCAGTCGTGCACAGACTCTTTGGGAGGTGCTGCCAGCTTGTTCATCGGATACGCGTCCTGGGGTCAAGCAGCTTGTAGAGCAGGTCTGACAGCAAGTTCAATCCAATAAACACCGACCCCACCACGATCGTGCCGCCCAACACCGCGTTCATGTCGGCGTTTTGCAGGGAGTTGGTGATGTACAGGCCCAGCCCTGGCCAGGCAAACACGGTCTCGGTGAG
This sequence comes from Polaromonas sp., assembly GCA_013297865.1. GTDB lineage: Bacteria > Pseudomonadota > Gammaproteobacteria > Burkholderiales > Burkholderiaceae_C > JAAFIP01. The sequence goes on from JAAFIP010000003.1 coordinate 34,194, forward strand.
CACCGAGCCCTCCAACAGACCGGCATACGACAGCGCAATCACCGTTACCAGCGGCACGGCGGCGTTGCGCAGCGCATGCCGCCAGATAATGCGCGTCTCTGATAGGCCTTTGGCGCGTGCAGCCACCACATATTCCTGCGCCAGCTCATTGAGCATGAAAGAGCGCGTCATGCGACTGATGTAGGCCAGCGAAAAATAGCCCAGCAGTGAGGCTGGCAGCACCAGATGCGACAGCACGTTGCCAAACGCTTCCCACTGCCCTGACACCGCCGTGTCCCACAGCAGAAAGCCTGTGACAGCAGTAAAAGTGTATTCGTAGCTGATGCCCATGCGCCCTGGTCCTGCAACCCAGCCCAGCTTGGCATAGAACAGGACCAGTGCCATCAGGCCCAGCCAGAAGATGGGCACCGAATAGCCGATCAAGCCCATCACCCGCACGGCTTGGTCGGCCAGCCCACCGCGCCTGACTGCAGCCCACACACCCAGTGGCACACCCAAGCCCGCACCAATAATGATGCCCAGCGTGGCCAGTTCGATCGTGGCAGGAAAGGTGCGTTTAATGTCTTGCAGCACCGAGTTGGACGTGAGCACCGAAGTGCCAAAGTCGCCCTGCAACACTTTGCTGATATAGATGTAGAACTGCTGCCATAGCGGCTTGTTCAGCCCCAACTCTTCACGCACACGGGCTATCACGTGCTCGGGCGCACGGTCGCCTGTGATGGCCAGCACGGGGTCGATGGGAATGACGCGGCCAATAAAAAACGTGACCGCCAGCAACCCCAGGTAGGTGAGCACAATCACCCCCAGGAAGCTGCCCAGCGCTTTGGCCCAAGCGGCCCAGTTCACGCGAGCCAGCTTGGCTGGTTGCGCATCGGATATCGCACCACTCACAAATGACCTGACATCAAGAACGCAACGCTGCTATTTGGCCACCTTGAACATATAGGTAGCATCTGAGGTGGGGCCGATCACCAGGTTCTTCACATCCGCGCGCATTGCGGCCACTTCAACCTGCTGGAACAGCATGATGAATGGGCTGTTTTTGCGGAAGTCTGCCTGCATTTCCTCGTACATGGCCTTGCGCTTGTTGCTGTCACGTTCCAGCACAGCAGCGTCGGCCTTTTTGGTGAGCTCTGGCGTAGGCCAGGCGTTGCGCCAAGCCAAGGGCTTGGTTTTGGGCTCGTCAGAGTTGTCGGGGTTTTGCACAAAGGTGGCGTTGGTGTGCGGGTCCCAATAGTCAGCGCCCCATTGGCCGATGTACATATCATGTGTGCGGGCGCGGTACTTTGTGAGCGTCTGCTTGCCATCACCAGGCAGGATTTCAATATCAATCCCCGCGCGCTTGGCAGTTTGCTGAAACGACTCGGTAATGCCCTGCACTGGCTGCTGCGTGCGCATGTCGATCGTCACCTTGAAGCCGTTGGGCAAGCCCGCTTTGGCCAACAAAGCTTTGGCTTTGTCTACATCCAGCTTGTAGGGATTGGTCGTGCTAGCACCCAGCAAGCCAATGGCCATGAAGTTTTGATGTACGACACCAATGTTCTTGATCAGCGTCTCGCCGATGCCGGCATAGTCCACCAGGTATTTCATGGCTTCGCGCACTTCGGGCTTGGCCAGGTTGGGATTTTTCTGGTTGAGGCCAATGTAGTACACCGTGCCTTTGGGCGTAGCGGTGGTTTTGATGTCCTTGTTATTGGCCATGCCGGCCAGGTCCTGGGGCGTCAGGTTGCGCGCCACATCCACATCGCCTTTTTCCAGCAGCAGGCGCTGGGTGGCAGCCTCTTTGACGTGGCGGTAGATCACGCGCGCCATGATGGACTTGGTGCCATAGTAGTTTTCGTTGCGCTCCAGCGCGACGACTTCGTTGGCACGCCACTCGCGCAGCTTCATGGGGCCAGAGCCTGCGTAGTTGGTCTTGAGCCATGCATAGCCCATGTCGCCATTGACCTCTTTGCTCATCACCAGCTTTTTATCCATGATGGCCGCGATGTTGGCTGTCAGGCAGTTGTAGACAAAGCTGGGAGCGTAGTTCTTGTCGGTCTCAAAGGTGAGCGTCAAAGGACCGGTTTGCTTGATCTTGTCTTTGACATTGTCTTTGGTAAAGCCAAATTGTCCCAAGATGAATGCGGGCGACTTGTCCAGCAGGACACCGCGCTGCAGCGAGAACACCACGTCCTCTGCAGTCATGGGGTTGCCAGAGGCAAATTTAAGGCCAGGCTTGAGCTCGAAAGTGTAGGTCTTACCGTCAGCAGACACACTCCAGGTTTTGGCCGCATCGGCAATCAGCTTGGACGGGTCCTTGACGTCATAGCGCAGCAAACGGTCGTAGGTATTGCCCATCACCTCACCAGCAGAAATCTCAAAAGCCTCCGAAGGGTCCATGGTGATGATGTCGTCCATCGCCCAGGCCACCACCAGGGTGTCTTTGGGAGTGGCAGCCAAAGCAGCCGAACCATAGCAAACCAGCAAGGCCGCGGTGGCGCTAGCGCCCAGAGCACGACGGGTTAATGTAAATGCAGTGTGTTTCAAAGTCATTCCCCAAAAAAATTGAATTCTCGCGCATGTAACCGTTTGCACAGCACACACCTGAATAATGATCATGCGCTGCCTCCGCCCAGGGTCAATGCGTGTTTACCTTAGGCTTTGTGAATCGACAGTGTCTGGTTTCAGTGCACGTTGCAATGGGCCACAATGTTCAGTGCTACAGCCTCAGCAACTTTGATGCCATCAATCGCAGCGCTCATGATGCCGCCCGCATAACCAGCGCCCTCGCCGGCAGGATACAGGCCCTGGGTGTTGATGCTTTGGTAGCGCTGGGGGTTTTGCTCGCTGCGTGCGGCGGCGTCGTGGGCCTGGCGCAGGGCGGCGCGGCGCTCTTCGTGGCGTTTGATGCGGACCGGCGACGAGGTGCGGGTCTCGATGCCAGTGAGCATAGCATCGTACATGTCAAAGCCTGCGATCTGTTTGGCAAACGCGGGGATGGCCTCGCGCATGGCGTCGATGGCATACATGGGCAAGCTGGGCTGATGCGGGTTACCCAGATTGGTGAGGTGCACGCCCGGTTTGTAGCTGGGCTCTACGCTGCCCAGTTGGGTGGATGCCGTATTCTTTAAAAAGTCGCCCACCAACTGGCCGGGGGCTTCATACGTGCTGCCGCCCAGCGTGTAGGCGCCACTCTCCAACGCCCGTTGAAAGCGCATGCCGGCCAGTACATGGCCACGCTCTTTCTCAGCGCATAGCGGCTGGCCCAGAGCGTCGAAAGCAAAATCTTCGGGGTTGATGCCCACCACAATGCCTGCATTGGCATTGCGCTCGTTACGGCTGTACTGGCTCATGCCGTTGGTCACCACACGGCCTTCTTCGCTGGTAGCCGCTACCACAGTGCCCCCCGGACACATGCAAAAGCTGTAGACGCTGCGCCCGTTGGCTGCGTGGTGCACCAGTTTGTAGTCGGCCGCGCCCAGCATGGCGTTGCCTGCAAACGGGCCAAAGCGCGCGCGGTCGATCACGCTTTGCGGATGCTCAATGCGAAAGCCCACACTGAACGGTTTGGCCTCGACGTACACGCCCTTGGCATGCAACATCTCAAAGGTATCGCGCGCGCTGTGGCCAATGGCCAGTACCACATGCTCCGCCTCAATCTGCGTGCCGTCCTGCAGGCCGAGGCCTTTGATCACGCCCGCGTCAATATGCAAATCAGCCACTTGCGATGAAAAGCGAAACTCGCCGCCCAGAGCAACAATCTCTTCGCGCAGAAACTCCACCACCTTGACCAGACGGAACGTGCCGACATGCGGCTTGCTGACATACATGATCTCTTCAGGCGCGCCGCCGCGCACCATGTCCTGCAGCACCTTGCGGCCATGGAACAGCGGGTCTTTCACTTGGCTCCACAGCTTGCCATCGCTGAAGGTGCCTGCACCGCCCTCGCCAAACTGCACATTGCTGTCTGTCTTGAGCTGACTTTTGCGCCAGAAACCCCAGGTGTCTTTGGTGCGCTCGCGCACCATCTTGCCGCGCTCCAGCACCAACGGCCTGAAGCCCATCTGTGCCAGCGTGAGCGCAGCAAACAGGCCGCACGGCCCGGTGCCAATCACCACCGGGCGTTTAAACGGTTTGTCTGGAGCGCGGGTGACGAACTTGTATGACGTATCGGGCGTAGGCGCGGTGTGTGCAGCCAACTTGGGCGCGCGCTGCGCGCGCGCGAGCACGCCAGCAGGGTCGGTGGTCACCACGTCCAGCGTGTAGATGAAGTGAATGTCGCTCTTCTTGCGCGCATCAAAGCCGCGGCGAAATATGCTGACGCTGACGATCTCATCAGCCTTGAGCTTGAGCCGTTCGCGCACGGCGCTGTGCAGCGCTTCGCTGGAATGGTCAAGGGGCAGCTTGATTTCGGTCAAGCGGATGGACTGGGGGGTAGACATGGTGGTTGGCGAGCCTGCACGGCTGCAAAACAAAGTACTCGCATTTTAACGGGGATGTTGCTGCTGCGACGTCGTTTGTCTGATGCATACATTGCTACCCCATAACGCAAAAGAGCCGTCTGCGCGAAGATCAGGCTCAGGTTACGCCTTCATCCCCTTGCTGGGATTGATCAAATACTTGGTTGCCGTGGCGCGCTGTCCATAGACCGCGATTTCGCTGAGCGACAGCGCTTCGGCCAGAGACACTTCTTTGGAATAGTGGCTGGCAAACGTGGTGGTCAATTCTGAAGCCACGCGCGCTTTGAGCTGCAGCATTTTGCCGCTGCCTAGCTTTTGCAGGTAGGAGAACACCAACCAGCCGCCCATGCCCCAGGCCATGCCGAAGCTGCGGCTAAAGGTGGTGGCGCTGGTGTCCAGGCCGCCGTACAGGTACACCTGCTTGTGCGTGGCGCTACCGTAGCGGCTGTACTCTTTGCTGTTTTTGCTCAAAGCAGCTTCCATGCAGGTCAATATCTGCCCGGCCAGCTTGCCGCCGCCCGTGGCATCAAAGGCCAGCGTAGCACCTGTGGCCTCCAGCGCTGCAGTCAGCTCGTCCATGAAGGTGGGTGACTCTGCATTGCACACATGCTCGGCGCCCAAGGATTTGAGCAGGGCCACATGCTCGTTTTTGCGCACGATATTGACCAGGCCGATCTTGTCTTCCTGGCAGATTTTGACCAGCATCTGGCCCAGGTTGGAAGCCGCCGCTGTGTGCACCAGGGCCTTGTGGCCTTCGTGGCGCAGGGTTTCGATAAAGCCCAGCGCAGTCAGCGGATTGATAAAACAGGATGCGCCCTGGGCAGCAGTCGTGCCCGCAGGCAACACCAGACATTGGTCAGCCTTAATACTGCGGTACTGCGAATACATCGCCCCGCCCAGCACGGCTACGGTTTTGCCCAGCAAGGCCTGCGCAGCGGGCGAGGTGCCAGCAGCCACCACCAGGCCAGCGCCTTCATTGCCCACCGGCATCGACTGGCCCATGCGCCCGGCCATGCTCTTCATGGCGGCTTGCGCAATCTGCATGGTCACCACAGGGCTGGCCGCCGTGCCTGAGGCCTTGGCGGTCGTCACATCAGCCGCGCCAAACAGCAGGCCGATATCAGACGGGTTCAGCGGCGTGGCCTGCACCTGGATCAGCACTTCGTCTGCCGCAGGTGTGGGCACGGCCATAGTGTGCAAAGACAGCTCCAGCTCGCCGCTGGGCTGAACGAGGGAGCGAAGCTGCAAAGCGGTGGTGGGAATAGCAGTGGTCATGGTGGAAGGTCCTGTGGTCGGGTGCGTTGTATCAGAAGGTATTTAACCACGCCCTCCACCCCCCCTTGCTGCCCCCTACAGAGGCCTTGCGCTACCAACTGCTGGTGATGAACCTACCACCCGAGAAGTAGTGCACCATGGACCCTATCTGCACGCTGCGGTCTTGGGCTACATTGAATAGTCCATAAGTTTGTGGGTAGGGGTTGGCTGGGTACTCTATGCTCTTGAGCGGTGCTTTGCTCTGCAGGGTTTTGGCGCTGCTGTCCACTTCAAAGCGCTGCAGGCCTTGGTAGGTGGGCTGGTAAAAAGTCTGTGGCCCGACCACCAGGTCTGACACAGTCTCATGCACTCGCACTGGCACCGCGATGCGGTACACATTGCCTTGCTGGAATACGTTGATGCCGTGCGATGTGTAGTCTAGAGTTGAGCTGCTGCCGCGTTTGCCGATCACCACCGAGCTGATCAGGCCCGGCTTGGTGGGGTCGCTCACATCCATCAGTGCGACTTTCACGCCACCCAAAAAGCCGGTGTCGGTGGCGTCCTTGCCCACACCCAGCAGCAGTTGGTCACCTATGGGGTACAGATAGTCGGAAAAGCCTGGCATCGACAGCTCGCCTAATGTTTTGGGATCCGCTGGGTTGCTCACGTCCAGCACATACAAAGGGTCGGTTTGCCGGAAGGTGACCACATAGGCGCGCGGGCCGACAAACTGCACGGCATACACCTGCTCGCCCGGATGGCCCAGGGCCGCAGGGCGCTGGGCATTGGGCAGACTGCCCACCGCCTGCAGGCCCTTGCCACTGACCTCGCGCAATATGGTCAGCGTGGCAGGGGATGCGGGCGCGGCAGTGATGGGCGTGGGCGTGGCACTGATGGCCGTGCCGCTGCTGGTAGACACCGTGACCGTGGGTGTGCCAGTCCCGGTGCTGATGGCGATACCGGGCATCGGCGCGGGAAACGCCCAGCCTGTTTGGCCCGTAAAGCTCAGCACCCGCAAGTCGCCCTGGTATTCGCTCATGCGGTAGGCCAGCTTGTCTTTGTTCCAGCCCAAATGCCCAGGCACAGCACCTGAGCCTTTGTAGCTGATGCTTAAGCCCTGCAGGCCAAACTTGTGGATATCAGTGCTGATGCCCGACGGGAAGACCGTGTTGGCCAAGGCCGTGGGGTCGTAGCTGTAGTAGCGCGAGCTGGTGAGGTAGACGTTGCTGGGCGACATGTACAGCGCCTCGCTGCCGCCGACAAAGCAGCGGCTGCTGCGCTGCAAGCTGAGCGAGGACAGATCAAACGCCGCGATGGTGGTGATCTGCACTTGCGGCGATGCATTGCTGGCCTGCACATAGCAGTCGGAGTCGGCCAGCAATGGCATAGGCGGGTTGTCGTCAATTTGTACGGTAGGCAATATCTCTGCGGTGCTCAGGCTGGCCAGCAGGGCGTCCTGCTCGGCCGCAGTGGCATTGGCAGGCAATGCGTATTTGAACAAGTTGGGCGACCACGTACTGGCCAGGTACAGGGTATTGCCGATCATGCGGCTGCCCACTAGCTGGCCGTCGATGCGTATGCGCTTGGCCAAGGTCAAGCTGTCAGGCACCTGCAGCGAGACAATATCCAGACTGACTTTTTGGCTGCTTGGGTACGGCCCGATGGGCACACTGGCACCCGGCCTGCCTGGGTCTATGACCGCAGGGTTGTAGCTGTACTGCTGACCAAGCAGTGCTACACGTTGAGCGGCGCTGGCCAGATAGATACCACTGCGCTCCTCAGCGCCCAGCGTCAGGCTGCCCGCGGCGGCCAGCTGCCCATCAGAGAGCCTGCGCTGGGCTTGTAGCTGGGCTGGCACGGTGGTGGTACCGCTCCAGTACGACTTGGTCAGCGCATACAGCATGGTGCCATCGGTTTTCACCAAATCATCTTCGTCCACGCCCAGCTCCTGCAGCCGGGTGCCTGAGAAAGTGGCGGCACTGTCGCCCCCAGCTGCTGCTGCCACTGGCGCAGGAATCCCTGTCGAATTGACCGCCGTAGTGGTCACGTTACCCGCCTGCGCACCACCTTGTTTGATCTTGGTTTTGACATACTCCAGCAGCTCGCCCGGTGTGGATGCCGTGAGCTCCGCCTGCTCGGGCTTAGTCTGCTCTGCAGGTGCGGACGACGAACTGGCACCTCCCCCGCCACCGCAGGCCACCACCAGGGCTGCGCCCGCACAGGCCATGCTGGCTACCACAATAAGCTGCCTAGGGCTGTAGATCAATTCGCTGGATCGAGAAGGCTTTGCCATGGTGAAGTCCCCGGTGAAACAAGTGCGCAGACAGGTTGTGTATTTTCCCCGTCCGACCTGATTTTGTGGAATAATATCCCACATATTCTGTACTGTCAAACTTTTTTAACGCGCATATCCCACCTAAACTCGCAGGCATGACCACCCGCTCCACCATCATCCTGGAAGCTGTCTTAGGGCTACTCAGGCCCTTGGCACGGCTGCTGCTGCGCCATGGGGTGGCCTATCCGGCTTTTGCAGCGGCGCTCAAGCGGGTGTTTATTGAGGCTGCGCAGGACGAGCTGAAAAGCAATGACCGCGCCTTGACCGACAGCGCCGTGAGCCTGCTTTCGGGCGTGCACCGCCGCGATGTGCGCAACCTCACCCGCCCGGACAAAGCGCCCGACCCGGCTGCCAGCGCCCCGATGAACATGGCCACCCAAGTGGTGGCGCGCTGGCTGTCGCTGCCGCAATACCAGGATGCGGACGGCCAGGCTATCCCGCTAGCGCGCACCACACCCGCCGGCGGCTTTGACGCGCTGGTCACCAGCATCAGCACTGATGTGCGGCCGCGCGCCGTGCTGGAGGAAATGCTGCGCCTGGGTATCGTGCAGGAGAGCGAGGCAGGCATCAGCCTGCTGGACGCAGGCTTTGCGCCCCGCCAGGGCTTTGCCGAGATGGCCCAGCTGCTGCAGGCCAACACGCATGACCATATCGCCGCCGCTGCGGACAACCTGGACCGGGGCAGCAACTTTTTGGAGCAGTCGATTTTTGTAGACCAGATCACCGCGCAATCGGCTCAGCGGCTGCACGCCGTGTCGGCCAAAGCCTGGCGCAGCGCCTTTAAAACCGTGATGCTGGAAGCCGCGCAAAGATTTGAAGACGACAAAGCCCATGCCCCACCCGAGCAGCGCACCCACCGCGCCCGCTTTGGCAGCTATTTTTATGCACAAGAAGAGAACCACAATGCCGACGACACCCCCCGCGATCAAACAGCTCCTTAGCTGCTGCGCCATCAGCCTGTGCCTTGTCGCCGCACTGCTGCTCGCTGCCTGCAGCCCGGGCACGGGCGGCACCGGCACGGGCCCCACTGTCAGCGCCAGCCCGACAACATCTACCACCAGCTACTTCACTGGTGCAGGCGCCCCTGCTGCCGCTCCCAGCCTGCCAGCACCTACTTGCACTGTGGCCTGCCCCGCCAATCCGGCTCCTCAGGCCATCAACCTGCAGGTGCAACCCGAGCGCATCGAACTGAGCACGCCCTGCGCCACCTTCACCTATGCGGGGACGTGGACGCTGTCTGCCACCGGAGAAGCCACCGTGCAAGGCGTATGGGAGAGCACCACGACAGTCAACGGCCAAAGCACCCGCAGCAGCCAAAGCGCCAGCCTGACACTGGTCTTCCCGAGTGGCCTGGAGGGCAGCACGGTCAGCGTGAGCATCAAGGACAGCACAGGCCAGCTCCTGCTGGGCCCTGTCACATTGCAACGCACGCCCAGCGCACCAGTCAATGTCAGTAGCCCTGGCTGCTGACACGTGCAGTGCAGATGCCTATGCTGCGTCCCAGCTAGGTCGCGTTATCTTCTGCATCTGAAGCCCTCCGTCTCCACCAGGAATAGCACAGCATTCATGGTCTACTGACACTACGCTGTCAGTAGGGCCGGTGCACAGTACAGTCTTCATTCATTTTTGGAGCACACGATGCAAAACGCGATTAACTGGTTTGAGATTCCGGTAGCCGACATGGCCCGGGCCATGCGGTTTTACCAAACCCTCACAGGCACAGCCCTGCGCCGGGAGGCCTATGGCGGGCCGGGCGAAGAGATGGCAGTGTTCGAGATGTCTGATGAGAACGGGGTGAGCGGCGCCCTGCTCTGCAGCCCGCAGGTCCAACCGGCAGCCCAGGGCACAATGGTCTATTTGAATGCAGGCCCCAGCATCCAGGCGTGGCTCGATCGCGTCGTTGCAGCAGGGGGCAGCATCGTGGTGGGCAAAACGGCGCTACCGCCAGGCATGGGCTATTTTGCGCACATCGTCGACAGCGAAGGCAACCGGGTCGGTCTGCATGCCCTCGCCTGAGCGCCCACGCAGCAACTGGATCGCCGTGGCCAGCGCAGAACATGCGCGCCGGGGGCGCGATGCCTGCATTGATGCTGCCAGCGGCTTCATGCAGGTCTGCCACGGCAAGCGTGCGCCGCTGGCCCGGGTGCAGCCAGGTGATCGCGTGGCCTACTATGCGCCCACCGTAACGATGGGTGGCAAAGACCGGCTGCAAAGCTTTGTATCGATTGGCTTGGTGCTGGACACCGCGCCGTATGCCTTTGACATGGGCGGCGGCTTTGTGCCCTTCAGACGCGATGTGCAATATCTGCGTGCCAACGAGGCGCCCATTGCCCCCTTGCTGGACGCCTTTGAATTTGTCGAAGACCGCCAACGCTGGGGTTATAAGTTCCGCTTTGGGCTCTTCAAAATCAGCGATCACGACATGCGCCTGATTGCCCACGCGATGCAAGCCCACTTGGATTTGCTATATTTAACATAGCTGCTCCCGCGATATTCTATTGGCTTGGAAGGCTAAAAGGCTTATATTTATGGCTCACATCACCATGACAAAGCTCCCACTCGCCATGCCCGCTGCCGTGCAGGCCGTGTTTGACAGCTACCCGAGCGCATTGCGCAAAAAGCTGTTGGCGCTGCGCCAGCTCATCCTGGACACCGCCGCGCAAACCCAGGGCGTAGGCCCGCTGGAGGAGTGCCTCAAATGGGGCGAGCCTGCGTATGTGACGCGCAGCAAGTCGGGCAGCACCGTGCGCATTGACCGCAAAAAGAACCAGGACCGCTATGCCATCTACTTCAACTGCAACACCACGTTGGTAGACACCTTTCGCAGCCTGTTCCCCCACAGCTTTCACTTTGAAGGCAACCGCGCACTGGTGTTTGACATGAAGGACGCCCTGCCTGGCGAAGAGCTGGGGTTTTGCATTGCCATGGCCTTGACGTACCATCAGGGCAAGACTGCCAAGCGTAGTGCTGCCTAGAGCACTATGTATTTTATAGCTGCTCCCGCGACATTCTATTGGCTTGCAGGCCGATTTAGCTTGTAAAACACCATGCGCCGCGCTGACCGACTGTTCCAGATTGTGCAAACCATCCGCGGTCGCCGCTTGACCACGGCGGCCTATCTGAGCCAGCGGCTGGAGGTGTCGGAGCGCACGATCTACCGCGACGTGGCTGACCTGCAGGCGCAGGGCGTGCCGCTGGAGGGCGAGGCCGGCGTGGGCTATCGGCTGGGCAAGGGCTTTGACTTGCCGCCGCTGATGTTTACCACCCAAGAGGCGCAGGCGCTGGTGGCTGCGGTGCGCATTGCCCAAAGCTGGCTTGACCCCGCTCTGGCCGCAGCCAGCGCCGACGCGCTGGGCCGCGTGATGTCCATCCTGCCCAGCCAGGAGCGCGCCGCCGCCGAGAGCCTGCTGGTCATGGTGCCGCCCGTGGGCCTGGAGCCGGGCACCCAGCGCGTGCTGCAGCAACTGCGCGAGGCAGCGCAAGCCAAGCGGCTGGCCCATATCAGCTACCGCGACGCGGCCGAGATCCGCAGCGAGCGCACCGTGCGCCCGCTGGGGGTGTTTTACTGGGGCGCAGTGTGGACGCTGGCAGCCTGGTGCGAGTCGCGCGAGGACTTTCGCAGCTTTCGGGTAGACCGCATCGAGACGCTGGATGTGCTGGAGCGCCACTTTGCAGACGAGCCAGGCCGCAGCCTGGCTGATTTGCTGCGCGCAGTGCAATCCAAGCAGCGTTAGACATTTATAAACGCTATATATTTAATAGCTGCTCCTGCGATATTTTATTGGGCTGGAGGCCTTTTTTCTTTAAAATATAGTGCATGAACGCTGCCTCCACCCTACGCCACCTCATCCCCACCCGCTGGCCCCTCATCCAGGCCCCCATGGCCGGCGTGCAGGGCAGCGCCATGGCGGTGGCGGTCAGCAATGCGGGTGGCCTGGGCTCGCTGCCCTGCGCCATGCTCACGCTGGATGCGCTGCGCGCCGAGCTGCAGGCCATCACTGCGCAAACCTCCCAGCCCTACAACGTCAATTTCTTCTGCCACACCGTGCCTGCGCACGACGCCGCCAAAGAAGCCGCATGGCGTGCAGCATTGGCACCGTTTTATGCAGAGCATGGCATTGACCCCGCAGCCATCGCGGCAGGCGCGGGCCGTGCGCCCTTCTCGCACGAGGCGGCTGATGTGCTGGAGGCGTTCAAACCGCCTGTGGTGAGCTTTCACTTTGGCCTGCCCGCGCCAGATCTGCTGGCGCGTGTGAAGGCCTGGGGCGCTGTGGTGCTGTCCAGCGCCACCACCGTGGCCGAGGCGCGCTGGCTGCAGGCGCATGGGGCGGACGCCATCATCGCCCAGGGGGTGGAGGCCGGCGGCCACCGCGGCATGTTCCTGCCTGCCAACACGCTGGGCGAGCACGCTGGCCTCTCGGGCACCTGGCCTACCGACTGGGCTACCGAGCTGCTGACCCAGCAAGGCACCTTCACCCTGCTGCCGCAGATCGTGGCTGCCGTGCAGTGCCCCGTGATTGCTGCGGGCGGCATTGCGGATACTGCAGGCGTACGCGCCACCATGGCGCTAGGCGCAGCGGGCGTGCAGGTTGGCACCGCCTACCTGCTGTGCCCCGAAGCCACTACCAGCGCCGTGCACCGCGCGGCCCTGCAAAGCCCCGCAGCCCAGCACACCGCACTCACCACCCTGTTCACAGGCCGCCCCGCGCGCGGCATCGTCAACCGCGTGATGCGTGAGCTGGGGCCGCTCAGCCACGCCGCCCCGCCCTTCCCCACCGCCACAGCCGCCATCGCGCCGCTGCGCGCTGCAGCAGAGAAGATGGGTGTGAGGGATTTCAGCCCGCTGTGGAGCGGGCAAAACACGGCGGGATGCCGCGCCGTGGGCGCAGCGCAGATCACTTTGAATTTAGCCGAAGTACTATCTATTTGATAGCTGCTCTCGCAATATTCTATTGGCCTGGCGGCCTAAAACACTTATAAAAAGCTATTTTTTCTCGCCCAGGCGTGCATGCATGAACTGCAGCGCATCGCCCAGTGTGTCGCGCCACACCATCCACTCATGGTCGCCATCCACCACGCGAAACTCAATCGCGCGTGGCTGGTGCAGGCGCAGCTTCTCGTACAGCATGGCTGCCTGCAGCGCGATGCCAAAGGTGTCGTGGTCACCCGAGTTGATGTACAGCGGCACAATCGTGCCCGACTTTTTGTAGCCCTCGATATGCACCGGGTAGTTCAGCGACTTCCACAGGTCCGCATCGAACTTGCCATCTTTCTGAAACGGTGGGTTGCGCACACCTGAAGAGCTGCTGGGGGGCACGGGGTCGTAAATGGCGGGGCTCAAAATGGCCGCAGCGGCAAACATCTTGGGATACTTCATCATCAGGTTCAGCGTGCCGTAGCCGCCTGCAGACAGGCCGGCAATCAGGCGGCCACCAGAGGCAGCAGTCACGCGGTATTTAGCCTCGGCGTGCGGCATCACTTCTTTGACCAGTGCAGTTTCACCTTTTTCCTTGGCCCCGTCCACCCACCATGCGCCGGTGTGCCCCGGCATCACCACCACCATCGGCTGGATCAAGCGCCGCGCAATCAGCGCATCCATGGTCTCGCGCAAGCCGCCCTTGGCCAGCCACTCGTTTTCATCACCGCCCGCACCGTGCAGCAAATACAAAATCGGGTAGCTTTGCGTGCCAGTTTTATAGGCATCGGGCAGGTACACCGTGTATTTGTAGTCGCGGCCAATGGCCTCAGACTTGAAGGTTTCGAGGAACACCTCACCAGCACTGGCCAGTGTGCTGAACAGTGCCCCACACACAACTAAGACACTCAGATAAAAACGACGCATTGAAGACCCCTAGAACATTGGTAATTTGTAAATATACATGTAATTTGTAACTCTACTGGGGTTCTCAAGCGCCAAGGCACTTGCAGGTGGCCCGTGCTGGCGGTTTGCTTGAGTAGTTTGTGGGTGCGCGTTGACTGGCTCTGTTGGCGGGGTATGCCCTGGCGCTGGGTGTGAACGGTTTTGAAGTCTTCTGGTGTGTACCGGCGCTGGGTGTGGATAGCTCTGATGGTTGGTACGCCCCGACACTGGGTACAAACAGCTCCGCGGCTGTCCCCCGGCCTTCGGCCTCCTCCTTTATGCCGCTGCGCCGTTCACACCCAGCGCCGGGGCAGCGAAGCGGGTGGGCATACATAGGAGAAGAGTACTCGCCAAATATGCAGTAACCGGCCCGAGGTCGATCATCGGCAGTTGAATACTCGCCAAGTTGGCAGGTGCGATAAAAGTCGATGGCAGGCGGTGGAACACCCGCCAAGACCGCAAGAGCTGGTCGATGGTGTGCTCAGCGCAGCGGCATCAAGGGGGAGGTGGCGGCCCTAGGCCGCCCCGGAGGACAGCCGCGGAGCTGAGTACGCCGTCGGCCGGCTCCCGTACAAAACAAAGCGTGTGACATCAACAGTGACCACACAAAAAATACCAAGCAGCAACGCAATACACAGATCTGCAACCCATAAAAAAAGCCCGCAGATCACTCCGCGGGCTTGCCACATTGCCTTGCAGACTACTCAAGACACAGGCGACAGACTCAGTACTGCAATTTAAGCGTGCTTCTTGTCAAAGAACTGCTCATCTTCTGTAGAGCCTTTCAGCGCTGCGGTCGATGCGTTGGCTTCGATGGTGGTGGTGACCGAGTCGAAGTAACCGGTGCCCACTTCGCGCTGGTGCTTCACAGCAGTAAAGCCACGGTCGGCGGCGGCAAACTCTTTTTGCTGCAGTTCGACGAAAGCCGTCATGTTGTTGCGGGCATAGCCATAGGCCAGGTCAAACATGCCGTAGTTCAGCGCGTGGAAGCCAGCCAGGGTAATGAACTGGTACTTGTAGCCCATTGCGCCCAGCTCGCGCTGGAACTTGGCAATGGTCGCGTCGTCCAGGTTCTTCTTCCAGTTGAACGATGGCGAGCAGTTGTAGCTTAGCAGCTTGCCTGGGAACTTGGCGTGGATCGCGTCGGCAAACTGCTTGGCAAAGGCCAGGTCAGGCGTGCCGGTTTCGCACCAGATCAGGTCGGCATACTCAGCATAGGCCAGGCCGCGGCTGATGGCTTGCTCGATGCCGTTTTTGCTGCGGTAGAAGCCTTCGATCGTGCGCTCACCGGTCATGAAAGGCTTGTCGTTGTCGTCCACATCGCTGGTCACCAGGTCTGCGGCTTCTGCGTCGGTACGGGCCAGCAAAATGGTGGGCGTGCCCATCACGTCGGCGGCCAGGCGGGCTGCAACCAGCTTGCTTACAGCTTCGCGGGTAGGCACCAACACTTTGCCGCCCATGTGGCCGCATTTTTTGGCAGCAGCCAACTGATCTTCAAAGTGCACGCCTGCAGCGCCTGCTTCGATCATGGCTTTCATCAGCTCAAAAGCGTTCAGCACGCCGCCAAAGCCGGCTTCGGCATCGGCCACGATAGGCGCAAAGTAGTCCATGTAGCCTTCGTCACCAGGGCCTTTGCCTTCGGCCCACTGAATCTGGTCAGCGCGGGTGAAGGTGGCGTTGATTTTCTTGACGACTTTTGGCACCGAATCCACGCTGTACAGCGACTGGTCAGGGTACATTTCGCCGTTGCTGTTGGCATCGCCAGCGACTTGCCAGCCAGACAGGTAAATGGCTTTGAGGCCGGCTTTGACTTGCTGCATGGCCTGGTTGCCGGTCATCGCGCCGAGCGAGTTAACAAACGGCTCGGTGTTGATCAGGTTCCACAGCTTGTCTGCGCCGCGCTGGGCCAGGGTGTGCTCCACCTTGAGCGAGCCGCGCAGCTTGACCACGTCAGCAGCGCTGTAGCCGCGCTTGATGCCCTTCCAGCGGGGATTGGTCGCCCAGTCTTTTTCCAGGGCGGCAATTTGCTGTTCGCGGGTCAGGGTTGTCCAGTTTGCACTCATGAGTCACTCCTTCAAGGTTGGTAAATATCGAAAACCGATGAAGTAACTATAAGTCTTGTATAAGACTTTTCACAAGACTTATATCTTATAGAAGAGTAATTCTAAATTCAATAAAATCAATGGCTTACGAATATTTTTCACAATAAGGTATTTAATTTCCTATATTGAGAAAAAATGTGGCGTTGCAGCAATAAATGAATTTCATTATGAGAAATTTATTCATTGCTATATGGAATTCCATAAGGCCCTGATGATTCTTGATCCATTGCGTATGCAGGCTGTTGCCAATGCGGTTCGATCACAGGTGAGATCGCGTATGCAAACCGCACTCATACTGGAGTACCAGAAATCGGTCGGTTTACCTACGCGATCTCACCTGCGCACAGGGTTGGCACACTACCCGTAGCTTAGATCCGGTCTTTCAGGACATCACCGGTAGTGCGCTACTTTGATTGCTGCACGGATGGGCATATATCAGCCGACCGATTTCTGGTACTCCAGTATGAGGGCGGGTGATGTATGTTCATCCGTGCGTACAAAACCATCTGTTGTTTACTAAACCATCAGCCCTGCGCAGCCACGCGGTCCGCCTTGCTGTGCAGCTTGTTTAAAGCGCTGATGTAGGCCTTGGCCGAGGCAACCACGATATCGGGGTCTGCACCGACACCGTTGACCACACGGCCAGAGTTTTGCAAACGTACCGTCACTTCCCCTTGGCTCTCTGTCGAACCGCTTATGGCGTTGACAGAATAGAGCACCATCTCTGCGCCGCTTTTGGCATGCGTTTCGATGGCCTTGAGGGATGCGTCGACCGGGCCGTTGCCGTCCGAACTTCCTTTGACTTCTTTGCCCGCTACCGTAAACACGACGCTGGCCTGGGGCCGCTCGCCGGTTTCACTGCGCTGGGACAAAGAGACAAAACCGTAATGCTCGTTGTCATGCGTGATGGACTCATCGCTGACCAGAGCCAGAATGTCTTCGTCAAAAATTTCTGATTTTTTATCAGCCAGTTCCTTGAACTTGGCAAATGCGGTGTTCACATCGGCTTCGGCTTCGATCACCACGCCGAGGTCTTGCAGGCGCTGCTTGAACGCATTGCGGCCGCTTAACTTACCGAGCACGATTTTGTTGGCGGTCCAGCCCACATCTTCGGCGCGCATGATCTCGTAGGTGTCGCGCGCCTTGAGCACGCCGTCCTGGTGGATACCTGATGCATGCGCAAAGGCATTGGCTCCCACCACCGCTTTGTTGGGCTGCACGACAAAGCCTGTGGTTTGCGACACCATGCGGCTGGCGGGCAGGATTTGCGTCGTGTCGATGCCCATGACCAGGTTGAAATAGTCTTTGCGAGTCTTCACGGCCATGACGATTTCTTCCAGGCTGCAGTTGCCTGCCCGCTCACCCAGGCCGTTGATGGTGCATTCCACCTGGCGTGCGCCGCCAATCTTCACACCGGCCAGGCTGTTGGCCACGGCCATGCCCAGGTCGTTGTGGCAGTGCACTGACCACACTGCCTTGTCGGAGTTGGGAATGCGCTCGCGCAGGGTTTTGATGAAGTTGCCATAGAGCTCGGGGATGGCATAGCCCACGGTATCGGGAATGTTCAAAGTGGTAGCGCCCTCTTTGATCACGGCTTCGAGCACGCGGCACAAAAAGTCCATGTCGCTGCGGTAGCCGTCTTCGGGGCTGAACTCTACATCGTCCACCAAATTTTTAGCAAAGCGTACCGACTGCTTGGCCTGCTCAAACACCTGGTCGGGTGTCATGCGCAGCTTTTTTTCCATGTGCAAAGGGCTAGTGGCGATAAAAGTGTGGATACGGCCGCGCTGAGCGCCCTTCAAGGCTTCGGCAGAGCGCGAAATGTCGCGGTCATTGGCGCGCGACAGGCCGCAGATGATGGAGTCTTTCACAGTGTTGGCGATCGCCTGCACGCACTCAAAGTCACCGTTGGAGCTGGCCGGAAAGCCCGCCTCAATCACGTCCACCTTCAAACGCTCCAACTGGCGGGCAATGCGCAGCTTTTCGTCCTTGGTCATTGACGCACCGGGGCTTTGCTCACCGTCACGCAAGGTAGTGTCGAAAATAATGAGCTTGTCGGGGCTGGTGGCTGCGGTGGTCATGGTCGGCTCCTGGAGGTAAAAGTAAGTTTGAAAATGGTTGGACAAAGAAAAAGGCCCGTTGGTTGAGCAACGGGCCTTAAGAGGGGGTATGCGCGTGCGCTACCAACTCCGCCCGGGAGGCAGTAGTAGCAGAGCAAGGGAAATTCGGTTCATGGGTTTACTGTAGCACAATTTTGATGAAGGGCACAAGTGAATGCCGAAGCAGCGCATCGCGCGTGGCGATGGCCGGGCGGGCATCAGTGCAGGCCGCGCTCTTCGGGCTCGTCCTTGGAGGTGGCAATCACACTAACCCGCTGGCCTTTGGCCTTGCGGTAGATATAGACCACATAGCCGCTCAAACCATACGCTACAAAAATGCCAAACAGCACTGTGGGTGGATCGATATTGATGGCCGCGATGCCCAAGGCAATCAGGACAATGACGGCAAACGGCACACTGCGCTTCATGTTGACTTCCTTGAAGCTGTAAAACGGCACATTCGTCACCATCGTCAGGCCCGAATACAGGGCAAAGCCAAACATGATCCAGGGCACGTTTGCGCCCTGGATGCCCAGGTCCGTCATGAGCCAGATAAATCCCATCACCAAGGCCGCCGCCGCTGGGCTTGGAAGGCCCTGGAAAAACCGTTTGTCCACCACACCGGTGTTCACATTAAAGCGCGCCAGACGCAGCGCTGCACAGGCGCAATAGACAAAAGCCGCAATCCAGCCCCAGCGGCCCAGGCCTTTGAGCGACCATTCGTACGCAATCAGCGCAGGTGCAGCGCCGAAACTGACCATGTCCGACAGAGAATCCATCTGCTCGCCAAACGCAGACTGGGTGTTGGTCATGCGCGCTACACGCCCGTCCAGGCTGTCCAGCACCATGGCGCAAAACACCCCGATGGCAGCCTCATGGAAACGGCCATTCATGGCCATCACAATGGCATAAAAGCCACCGAACAGCGCTGCCAGCGTAAACAGGTTGGGGAGAATATAGATGCCTTTGCGGCGCGGCTTCAGTGGCTGAAGTGGCGAAGGCGAGGTGTCGGTTCCATCATGCATGGCTAGAGTGTAAAGCACAGTTCCAGAAAGACAAAACCGCCCGAAGGCGGCTGTCTGCAAAGCGCTGCATGCAGCTTAGTTGCGGGTTTGGTCCACCAGCTTGTTCTTGGCGATCCACGGCATCATGGCGCGCAGCTGGGCACCCACTTTTTCGATGGAATGCTCAGCAGTCAGGCGGCGACGGGCTGTCATGCCTGGGTAGTTGGTGCGGCCTTCGGAGATGAACATCTTGGCGTATTCACCGGTCTGAATGCGCTTCAAGGCATTGCGCATGGCCACACGCGACTGCTCGTTGATCACTTCGGGGCCAGTCACATACTCGCCATACTCTGCGTTGTTGGAGATCGAGTAGTTCATGTTGGCGATGCCGCCTTCATAGATCAGGTCAACGATGAGTTTGAGCTCATGCAGGCACTCAAAGTAGGCCATCTCGGGGGCGTAGCCCGCTTCGACCAACGTCTCGTAACCCATCTTGATGAGTTCAACCGCACCGCCGCACAACACGGCCTGTTCGCCGAACAGGTCGGTCTCGGTCTCTTCCTTGAAGTTGGTTTCAATGATGCCAGCCTTGCCGCCGCCGTTCGCCATGGCGTAGCTCAAAGCCAGGTCACGGGCTTTGCCGCTCTTGTCTTGATGCACAGCCACCAGGTGGGGCACGCCGCCGCCTTGGGTGTAGGTGTTGCGCACGGTGTGGCCAGGGGCCTTGGGTGCGACCATCCACACGTCCAGGTCAGCGCGTGGCACGACCTGGTTGTAATGCACGTTAAAGCCGTGGGCAAAAGCGAGTGACGCGCCTTTTTTCAGGTGCGGCTCAATCTCTTTGTACACAGTGGCGATGTTCTCGTCAGGCAACAGAATCATCACAACGTCAGCAGCTTGCACTGCTTCGTTGACTTCAGCCACCTTCAAACCGGCCTTGGCCACTTTGTCCCAGCTCGCGCCACCTTTGCGCAGACCGACCAGCACTTTCACGCCGCTGTCGTTCAGGTTCTGAGCATGGGCATGCCCCTGGCTGCCGTAGCCAATGATGGTCACGGTCTTGCCTTTGATCAGGCTCAGGTCGCAATCTTTATCGTAAAAAACTTTCATTTGTGTTCTCCGGTTGGGGGGTGGGTTGGGTTAAGGATCTAATTCGGACTTCCGGACGCGAAGGGCGCTAAAGTTGCGCGAAGTACGCGAAAGAAGAGAAAAATAAATTCAAAAAAATACTCGCTAATTGGATGGGATTCAACTAATGTTTTTTCTTTATCTTTTTCGCGTTCTTCGCGTCATCTTTGCGCCCTTCGCGTCCGGAAGTTCGGTATTCAGGAGGTCTGGATTTCAAACACGCAGTATTCTCTCACCACGTCCGATGCCGCTGGCACCGGTACGTACGGTTTCGAGGATGGCGGTGCGGTCGATGGCTTCGAGGAAGGCGTCGTTTTTGCTGTGGTCGCCGGTCAGCTCCACGGTGTAGCTTTTTTCGGTCACATCAATGATTCGGCCACGGAAGATGTCGGCCATGCGCTTCATTTCTTCGCGCTCTTTGCCTACAGCGCGCACCTTGACCATCATCAGCTCACGCTCTGTGTAAGAGCCTTCGGTGAGGTCTACCACCTTGACCACTTCGATCAGGCGGTTCAAATGCTTGGTGATCTGCTCGATCACGTCGTCTGAACCAATGGTGACAATGGTCATGCGCGAGAGCGATTTGTCTTCGGTCGGGGCGACGGTCAACGACTCGATGTTGTAGCCACGGGCTGAAAACAAGCCCACCACACGGGACAATGCGCCCGCTTCGTTTTCCAAAAGTACTGCAATTATGTGTTTCATGGGATTCCTCTTTTCTGAGCCCTCCCCTGTGCACGGTAATGCACAGGCTTGGCTGCAAATAGATTTATCTGATTAGGTTTTTGTTTGGGAAGAATTGAAATCGGACTTCCGGACGCGAAGGACGCTAAGGT
This sequence comes from Polaromonas sp., assembly GCA_013297865.1. Classification (GTDB taxonomy): domain Bacteria; phylum Pseudomonadota; class Gammaproteobacteria; order Burkholderiales; family Burkholderiaceae_C; genus JAAFIP01. The sequence goes on from JAAFIP010000003.1 coordinate 55,254, forward strand.
TACGCAAAGGACGCAAAAGAACAGCCAAAGAAAAAGAAAAAGAAGATCAATTTAGAGTATTTGATGAACCTAAATTCAGCGTTTTTCTTTTTTGTATTTTTTGTCTTCTTTCGCGTCCTTTGCGTAACCTTAGCGTCCTTCGCGTCCGGCTGTTGGTTTTCCGGTATTGGGTTTAAAGCTCTTCAGACCCCAGCAGCATCTCCGTGATGCCCTTGCCTGCCTGCACCATCGGGAACACGTTCTCGGTGGGGTCGGTGCGGAAGTCCATGAACACGGTGCGGTCCTTGAGCTTGCGGGCTTCGCGCAGGGCGGGTTCGACGTCTTGTGGCTTTTCGATCAGCATGCCCACGTGCCCATAGGCCTCGGCCAGCTTGACGAAGTTGGGCAGTGCGTCCATGTAGCTGTGGCTGTAGCGGCCTTCGTAGTCCAGCTCCTGCCACTGGCGCACCATGCCCAGATAGCGGTTGTTGAGCGACACAATTTTGATTGGTGTGTTGTACTGCAGGCAGGTCGACAGCTCCTGAATGCACATCTGCACCGAGCCTTCGCCGGTGATGCAGAACACCTCAGCCTCGGGCTTGGCCAGCTTGATGCCCATAGCATACGGAATGCCCACACCCATGGTGCCCAGGCCGCCCGAGTTGATCCAGCGGCGCGGCTCGTCAAAGCGGTAGAACTGCGCGGCCCACATCTGGTGCTGGCCTACGTCAGAGGTGATGTAGGTCTCGCTGTCTTTGGTCATGTTCCACAGGCTTTGCACCACGGCCTGCGGCTTGATCACGTCTTTGTTGGACTTGTCATAGGCCAGGCAGTCACGCTTGCGCCAGCCGTCGATGGTAGTCCACCATGCGCCCAGGGCGTTGGCATCAGGCTTGGTGGTCGATTCCTTGAGCATGGCAATCAGCTCATTGAGCACATCTTTCACATCGCCGACGATGGGAATGTCCACCTTCACGCGCTTGGAGATGCTGGACGGGTCGATGTCAATATGGATGATCTTGCGCTCGTTTTGCGCAAAGTGCTTGGGGTTGCCAATCACGCGGTCATCAAAGCGCGCGCCCACGGCCAGCAGCACGTCGCAGTTCTGCATGGCGTTGTTGGCCTCCACCGTGCCGTGCATGCCGAGCATGCCCAGGAACTTGCGGTCGCTGGCGGGATAGGCACCCAAGCCCATCAAGGTGTTGGTGACAGGGTAGCCCAGCATGTCCACCAAGGTGCGCAGTTCGGCGCTGGCGTTGGACAGCAGCACGCCGCCGCCGGTGTAGATGTAAGGGCGCTTGGCGTTGAGCAGCAGTTGCAGGGCCTTGCGGATCTGGCCGCCGTGGCCTTTGCGCACGGGCTGGTAGCTGCGCATTTCGACCGGCTTTTTGTAAGCCGCTGCATCGAAAGGCACTTTGTTGAAGCTGATGTCTTTGGGAATGTCCACCACCACGGGGCCGGGTCGGCCGGTGCGGGCGATGTGGAAAGCGCGCTTCATGGTCTCGGCCAGATCTTTGGCATCCTTGACCAGGAAGTTGTGTTTGACGATGGGGCGGGTGATGCCGACGGTGTCACATTCCTGGAAAGCGTCCAGGCCAATCGCGTGCGAGGGCACCTGGCCTGTGATGATCACCATCGGGATGCTGTCCATGTAGGCCGTGGCAATGCCGGTGATCGCGTTGGTCACGCCGGGGCCAGAGGTGACCAGTGCGCAGCCCACTTCGCCGGTGGCGCGCGCATAGCCGTCGGCAGCGTGTACGGCAGCCTGCTCATGGCGCACCAGTACATGCTGGATGGTGTCTTGTTTGTAAAACGCGTCGTAGATATGCAACACTGCACCACCAGGGTAGCCCCAGATGTATTTGACACCTTCGGCTTGCAGGGTTTTGACGAGGATTTCTGCGCCGCGCAGTTCTGGCAGAAGGCCAGTAGCAGTAGATGCAGGAGCTACAGACACAGGGGCCGTAGCAACAGAGGCGATTTCAGCCTTGGAGATTTCCATGTTCAACCTTTCAAAGTCTCTCTGACGAAACTTGAGTGTTGCCCCTCACGCACTCTTGCGAAGCCGTTGCGGGACTTAAGCGCTCTGACTATGGGGGAGCCACTGCGCCCCGAATCAGAACCCGTTTGCTGGTATTGACTAGCAAGTGCGTATTATCGCATCGCTCCAAAGCATTTTTACAGCTGCGCGGCCAAAAACTGGCTTTTAGGCCGCAAAATCAGCCTTGCGATGCCATAATTTCATCTTTGGCGCATGCCACGGGCTTTGCCCTACGATCAAAATACCAGACATCCACCGCCTTGGCTACCGAGCAAGAAATCTCCGAATTTTTGAAAAGCGTCGAAAAACGCGCCTTCAAACGCTCGGTCTACCACGTACGCGACGAAGACGCAGCCTTGGACATCGTGCAAGACAGCATGATCAAGCTGTGCGAGCACTACAGCGACAAGCCCGCCGCCGAGCTGCCGATGCTGTTCCAGCGCATCCTGTCCAACTCGACGCTGGACTTTTTCCGCCGCCGCAAGACCCGTAACGCCCTTTTTTCCAATATGAGCGACTTTGAGGTGGCTGGCGAGGACGGAGAATTTGATTTACTGGAAACTTTAGAGGCTCTGGAGGACTCAGAAGGCACAGAAAGTGCGCAAACCAGCACAGAACGGGCACAAACCTTGCGTGAGATCGACAGCGAAGTGCAACAACTGCCAGCACGTCAACGGGAAGCCTTCCTGATGCGTTACTGGGAGGAGATGGATGTAGCCGAAACGGCCGCAGCCATGGGATGCTCAGAGGGCAGTGTCAAAACGCACTGTTCCAGGGCTGTCCAAGCGCTAAGCAAGGCTCTGAAAGCCAAGGGAATTTCACTATGACAAATGCAACAATACAACACCACGAAGCCTTACTGGACCGTTTTGGCCTGAAAGTGGTGGCGCATCTGAACGAGCAGGCTCTGCCGCACGATATTTCCGAGCGCCTGCGCGTAGCACGCCAGCAGGCCCTGACCCACTACAAAACCCAAACCGCTGCCCAGGCAGCTACGTCGGCCACTCTGTCTGGCGGCGCCGCCGTGCTCGGTGGTGGTGACGACATGGGCTGGATGGGCCGTATTGCTTCGGCCCTGCCACTGTTGGCTTTGGCCGCTGGCTTGATCGCGGTCAATATGGTGACCAACGACGAGCGCGCCCGTGAAGTGGCTGAAGTGGATGTACAGCTGCTCACTGACGAGCTGCCTCCAGCTGCCCATACCGACCCTGGTTTCGCCCAGTATTTGAAATTTGGCCCTCCTGGCCAATAATTTGTACTGAGCCATGCATGTAAATCCAGCTTACACACCGTCTCGCGCCATGCCTTGGGCTGGCACTGCGCTGGTGTGTGTCTGGACGCTCTCGCTGGGCATGGCCCTGGCACAGTCACCAGCCCCTGCGGCTGCAGCCACTACCCCTGCAGCAGCCGCTGCCAAGAACACGCCTGTGGCCAGTACCAAGCCCGATTGGAAAGACCTCAGTGCCGAGCAGCAGGCAGCGCTCAAGCCCCTGACGGCCAATTGGCAAACCATGAGTGCCGGTCAAAAGCGCAAATGGATTGAGTTGTCGAAAAACTACGCTACCCTGCCCGCCCCAGAGCAAGCCAAGCTGCACAACCGGATGGCGACCTGGTCCTCGCTCACGCCCCAGCAGCGTGCAGAGGCCAGACTCAACTTTGCCGAGAACCAGGCGCTGACCCAAGGCCTCACGCCTGAACAGCGCAAGGCCCAATGGCAGGCCTACCAACTGCTCAGCCCCGAAGAAAAACGTCAGCTGGCCGCCAGCTCGCAAAAGCCTGCTCCCAGCACCGCCGTGGCGGCCAAGCCCGCTGATCCGCTGAAAAACTCTCCTACGCCACAGTTTGGCACGGCCAAAGTACTGGCCAAGCCCGCCCAGCCTGCGAGCAAGATAGCGGTTTCCCCCCATCTGCAAAAAAGCAACAGCCTGATGCCGCAAACCTCAGCGACCGCCTCGATTGCAGCGCCCGGCGCGGCCTCCCAGTAGCCAAGCAGCCGCCTGCCCAGCGGGTAGAGCCAGCAGCGGCAGCACGCCTGGTGATCAACCCAGCCATCAACCTGGCAACAAACTCGGCGACAATAGGGCCAGCGCGCTGCTGTAAGCAGTGTCCCACACCCCGTTTTATATACCGTATCGCGGCCCAGACCAATAGAATGCCGCGGGAGCAGCTATGAATAGTGTAGCAAATACACCCCCTCTTCCCCCCTCCATACCCGGCCTTGCCCCCAGCCTGCGCCGCCGCATGGCCTGCTGGATTTACGAAGGTATGCTGCTGTTTGCCGTGGTGTTTATCGCGGGCTGGCTGTTCAGCACCATCGGCCAGATGCGCAACGCCATGGATGGGCGGCGCGTGCTACTGCAGGGCTTTCTATTCATCGTATTTGGGGTGTACTTTGTGTGGTTTTGGCACAAGGGCCAAACCCTGGCCATGAAGACCTGGCATATCCGGGTGGTGGATATTGCAGGTCAGCAGATCAGCCAGTGGCGTGCACTGGCGCGCTATGCGCTCAGCTGGCTGTGGCTGCTGCCCCCACTGGCAGCGCTGGTGCCATTCAAGCTCTCGGGCGGCGAGATGACGGTGATCATCCTGGGCTGGGTGGTGTTTTACGCCCTGCTCAGCCGTTTGCATCCCCAGCGGCAGTTTCTGCACGATGCCCTCGCAGGCACGCGCCTGATCAGCCACGCTCCCATGAGCAAGTAAACGTTTCGCACCCCATCTGGGCGCTTGCCTGCGCAGAACTGCGCACGGTATCGGTAACAATCCAAGCTATGACACAGACACCTCACGACGACGTCAATCCCCAAAAATCCCGTACCGGACTGCACCGCATCCTGCATGCCACCGGCTATTCCCTGCAAGGCCTGCGCGCTGGCTGGGGCGAGACAGCCTTTCGCCAGGAGGCGATTGCCAGCTTTGTGCTGATTCCCGCCGCCTTCTGGGTGGGCCGTGGCTGGCTGGAAGTGGCCATGCTGGTCGCCGTGGTGCTGCTGGTGATGATCACTGAGCTGCTCAACACCGGGATTGAGACCGCCATTGACCGCATTGGCCCCGAGTGGCATGACCTGTCCAAGCGCGCCAAAGACATGGGCTCGGCCGCTGTGCTGCTAAGCCTGCTGCTATGCGCAGGCGTATGGGCGAGCGCCCTTTACTCACGCCTGGGGTCTTAAATATGGCAAAACCGCATTTTTCCCTCTGTGTCTATTGCGGCTCGCGTGAAGGGGCGCAGCCCGCCTTTGCCTCTGTGGCGGGCGAGGTGGGCCGCTGGATTGGCAGCCACGGCGGCCAATTGGTCTATGGCGGCGGCAAAAACGGCCTGATGGGCATCGTGGCCCAGGCCACGCTGGATGCTGGCGGCACAGTGGTGGGCATCATTCCCCAAGGCCTGGTTGACCGGGAATGGGCCAACCAAGCCTGTACCGAGCTGCATATCGTGAGCACCATGCATGAGCGCAAGGCCCTGATGGCCGAGCGCGCCGACGCTTTTCTGGCCCTGCCCGGGGGTATTGGCACCTTCGAGGAGTTTTTCGAGATCTGGACGCTCAAGCAGCTGGGTTATCTGGACAAACCCATCGGCCTGCTCAACACCAACGGCTATTACGAACAGCTGATCGGCTTCATGCAGACCTCAGTGAGCGAAGGTTTCGTCAGCGACTGGCAGATGGACATGGTGCGCATGGAAGCCGAGGCCGAGTCGCTATGCCAGCACCTGGTGGAAGCAGCGGGCATGAACCCGGTGTCCAGCCATTTTGATTGACCTGCAGCGCTCGCGGTTTTTGCCACAGCAAAAGCCCAAGGCATGAAAAAGGCGACCTCGGTCGCCTTTTGTTTGGAGATGTGGGGCTGCCCAGGTCGGCTTACACCGCCGCTTCGTCCTCTTCGCCAGTGCGGATGCGCACCACACGCTCCACACTGGTCACAAAAATCTTGCCGTCACCGATCTTGCCCGTACGGGCGGCTTTGACGATAGCGTCTACGCAGCGGTCTACATCGGTGCTCTTGACCGTTACCTCGACCTTGACCTTGGGCAGAAAGTCCACCACATACTCGGCACCGCGGTAAAGCTCGGTATGGCCCTTCTGGCGGCCAAAACCCTTGACCTCGGTCACAGTTAAACCCGTCACCCCGCATTCAGCCAGAGCTTCACGGACTTCTTCGAGCTTGAAAGGTTTGACGATGGCGGTGATTTGTTTCATAGATGTCTCTTTTTAAATGGGGGTAGAAATTTCGAACTTCTGAAAGCGGACTTCCGGACGCGAAGGACGCTAAGGTTGCGCGAAGGACGCGAAAAAGAAAATACCAAATTTAAACTAAAAATCAAATGAATATTGATAGGATTTCCAGAGGATAGCATTTTCTAAAATCATTGAAAACCAATTCCAAAAATTTTCTTCTTTTGTCTTCCTTTCGCGTCCTTCGCGCAACCTTAGCGCCCTTCGCGTCCGGAAGTCCGCTTTAACCCCCCATCCAAAACAAACCCCTAAGCCCGAAACTTCGAAGTGATCGGATAGCGCCAGTCCTTGCCAAAGCTGCGATGCGTCACCCGAATGCCTACCGGGGCCTGGCGGCGTTTATATTCGTTGATTTTGATCAGGCGGGTGACTTTTTCGACGTCTGCTTTGGCAAAGCCTGCGGCAATGATGTCTTCGATGCTCTGGTCGTTTTCCATGTAGCGCTCCAAGATGGCGTCCAGCACCTCGTAGGGCGGCAGGCTGTCCTGGTCTTTCTGGTCGGGGCGCAGTTCGGCGCTGGGTGGGCGGGTGATGATGCGCTCGGGGATGGGGTTGTCGCAGGTGCCATAGGGGTTGTTGGCATTGCGCCACCAGGCCAGCTTGAACACCGTGGTTTTGGCCAGGTCCTTGATCACCGCAAAGCCGCCTGCCATGTCGCCATACAGCGTGCAGTAGCCGGTGGCCATTTCGCTTTTGTTGCCGGTGGTCAGCACGATGGAGCCAAATTTGTTGGACAGGGCCATCAGCATGGTGCCGCGGATGCGGGCCTGGATGTTTTCCTCCGTGGTGTCCTCTGCCAGGCCTTTAAACTCGCCCGCCAGCGAAGCCTTGAACGCCTCAAACTCCGGCACGATAGAAATTTCGTCATAGCGCACCTGCATGCGCGAGGCCATTTCGCGCGCATCGATCCAGCTGATGTCGGCCGTGTACGGGCTGGGCATCATCACGGCGCGCACCTTGTCCTTGCCCAGCGCGTCTACCGCAATGGCCAGCACCAGTGCCGAGTCGATGCCGCCGGAGAGGCCCAGCAAGGTGCTGGGAAAGCCATTTTTGGTGACGTAGTCGCGCACGCCCAGCACCAGCGCGTCCCACAAGTCCGCTTCGTCGGTGCGCTCAGGTTGCTTGGTCGCTATTATTTCAATAGCTGCTCCCGCGATATTCTGCTGGCTTGCAGGCCGATGGGCTTCAAAAATAAACAGGTCTTCCCGGAAGCTGGGCGCATTGCCCGCCAGCGTACCATCTGCATGCAGCACAAACGATGCGCCATCAAACACCACTTCGTCCTGCGCGCCCACGTGGTGGGCGTAGACCAGCGGCAGCCCGGTGTGCAGGGCGCCCTGCTTCATGCGCGCAATGCGCTCACCGCTTTTGCCGACGTGGAATGGCGAAGCGTTGATAACCGCCAGCAGCTCGGCACCGGCCTCTTTGGCCAACTGGCCCGGCTCGTCAAACCAGGCGTCTTCGCAAATCAGCAAGCCCGCTGAAATACCTTCGACCTGGAACACACACACGCCCTGGCCCGGGGTGAAGTAGCGCCGCTCGTCAAACACCTGGTAGTTGGGCAGCTCGCGCTTGGCATAGGTTTCCAGCCTGCGGCCTTCACACAGCACACTGGCGGCATTGAAGCGCCGCTGCACCGCTACGCTCTTGGTGCGCTGGTCGCCGCCCACCGGATGGCCCACCACCACATGCAACCCCTTTAACCCCGCCAGGCTGCGGGCCACGCTGTCCATGGCATCATCACAGGCATGGATAAACGCAGGGCGCAGCAGCAGATCTTCCGCCGGATAGCCGCAGATCGACAGCTCGGGCGTGAGCACCAGCCGCGCGCCCTGGGCATAGGCCGCCTGGCTGGCAGCGACAATTTTGGCGGCGTTGCCCGCCAGATCACCCACCGTGAGGTTAAGCTGTGCTACACAGATTTTTAATGTCATGAAAAACCACAATTCATTCGGGCCCGGCCAGTCCAAGCCTCTGTTCCATCTCAGATTCCGTCGCTGCGCAGCCGCTGAACACACTCAGTCCATGAGGAGGCTGTGTGCGCGTGGCTGATGTATCGTCCGATTATGTCACCCGGGTGCACAGCTCGCCGCTGCAGCTGGATGCCCTGCAGTGGAATACGCTTTTAGCCGCCAGCGACGCGCCCACGCCCTTCATGCGCCATGAGTACCTGGCGGCGCTGCACAGCAGCGGTTCGGCCTGCGCCAAGACTGGCTGGCAGCCGCAGTTTGTCAGCCTCTACAGCAGCGACGGGGCGCAGCTGCTGGCCAGCGCGCCGATGTATGTGAAGGACCATTCCTACGGCGAATACATCTTCGACTGGGCCTGGGCCCGTGCCTACCAGGAGCATGGCCTGCGCTATTACCCTAAAGCCGTGGTGGCCGTGCCTTACACCCCCGTGCCAGGCACCCGTTTTATATGCCAAAACAGCCTGCAGGCCAATAGAATATCGCGGGAGCAGCTATTATTTTGTGAGCAAAAGGGTATCTCTTCAGTGCACCAGCTGTTCATCTCCGAGGCCGACCGCCAGCTTGCCAGCACGCCCGAGCTCATGACCAGGCAGACCGTACAGTTCCACTGGACCAACCAAACCCCCAAGCTGCTGGCTGATGGAACGCCCTGCCCCGACGGCACGCTGGAAACCTACGGCAGCTTCGACCATTTCCTGTCCACTCTGGCGCAGGACAAACGCAAGAAAATCCGCGCCGAGCGCCGCAAAGTGGCTGACGCCGGCATCACCTGGCGCACCTGTGTGGGCAAAGACATTACCGCCAGTGACTGGGATTTTTTCTACCGCTGCTACGAGCGCACTTACCTGGAGCACGGCAACGCGCCCTACCTGACCCCTGCATTTTTCCAGGCCATGGCCGATACCATGCCCGAGAACTGGGCGCTGTTCATCGCGCAGCACAACGGCCAGCCGATCGCCAGCAGCCTGATTGCCATCCAAACCTTGGCTGAGCGCACTAGCGCCGACGCGAGCCCCGCCCACACGCCTCGCAGAATCGCCTACGGCCGCTACTGGGGCGCGCTAGGCCGGGTGGACAGCCTGCACTTTGAAGCTTGTTATTACCAGCCCCTGCAATGGTGCATCGACAACGGCTACCACCGCTTTGAAGGCGGCGCCCAGGGTGAACACAAAATGGCCCGCGGCCTGCTGCCGGTCGTCACCCACAGCGCCCACTGGCTGGCGCACCCCCAGTTTGCCGATGCCGTGGCCAGGTTTTTGGAGCGCGAAGGTGCGGGCATCGACAACTATGTGGAGCACCTGGAAGGGCGCAACCCGTTTCGGGCTTGATACCGCCCGCACAACGCAGGCTTATTGCTGCGCTTTCTTGAGGTTTTCAATCTCTTTTTGCAGCCCCAAGTGCACCACACCCAGGGTCTGGATCGTCGTGTTGGAGTGGCGCAGGCGCTGGGCCATGATTTTGAGCAGGCCTGCCATCAGCTGCATGGCGGCCTTCGGCTCCTGCTCGATCAGCACGGCCAGCTGCTCGCGCTTGAGCACGGCCACCTGCATCTGACAGGTTGCGGTGCAGGTGGCAGAGTGGGGTCTGCCATCGATGAAGCCCACTTCCCCAATCACATGGCCCGGCTTGGCCAGGCGGTAGACCAGGGTCTCCACGTCGTTGACGATTTTGGAGGTGATCCTGGCTTCGCCGCTGACCACCAGCATCAGGTGGCCCTGGTTTTCTGCGCCCTCTTCTGTCAGATGGTCATGGGGTTCAAACCTGCGCATGGCCATCATCTCGGCCACCCGGATAGCCTCTTTCTTGGGCATCCCCGAAAACGCCATGCTGCTGCTGAGCAGATCAGCAATCTGACCTAGCGTAAAAACTTCTGTTCCAGACATAAACTACCCATACTGCAAGATGTACGTATTTCACCACACACTTACACAAAAAGATTATGCCCATCGAGAGAAAATTACAGGATACTCCCCCCATGAGCAGTTTTGAATCGCAGCGCCCACTGCCCAAACCCCGGATTTTGTTGATCGATGACCACACCCTGTTTCGCACAGGGATGCGCATGATCGTGGAGTCCTTCCCCGGTGTCGGTGACGTACAGGAGGCTGGCTCGGTCATGCTGGCGCGCGAGCACGAGGGCCTGGTGGTCCACGTGATCCTGCTGGACATCCACATGCCCGGCATCAATGGTTTGGACGGCCTGGGCGTGCTGCGCAGCCTGTTTCGCCAGGCCAAGATCATCTTTGTGTCGGCCAGTGTCTCTGGTGACGCCATTGTCGACGCCGCCCAGCGCGGGGCCGACGGCTTTTTGCCCAAATCCGCCAGCGCCAACGACATTTTCAACGCCATCTCCACCGTGCTGTCTGGCGGCACCTGTTTCCCCGAGCTGGCCGGTCTGGGCTCTGAGCGCAACCCCAACACCCCCTGCACGCCTGCACTGAGCGCGCGGCAGATGCAGGTGCTGGCCCTGGTAGCCCAAGGCAAGCCCAACAAGGTGATTGCACGCGAACTGTCGTTGAGCGAAAACACCGTGCGGGTGCATGTGTCTGCCATGTTCATGCACCTGGGCGTCAACAGCCGCACCGCAGCGGTGCTGGCAGCCCAGCAGGCCGGGCTGATCACGGTCAAATAGCGCGGCCAGGCGATGTCGTTCATGCCTGCCACACCCCCTTTGCCTTACGCGCCGCCGCGTCCGCCCTGGTATGCCTGGCGCGAGGAAGGCGTGCTGCAAGGCCAGGTGGCCCTGATGCAGCGCAATTTCCCGGTCACCTTGCTGGCCTCGCTGGCCGCAGCGGCAGGCGCGACCTGGAGCATGTACACCCTGCTGGACCGTACGGTACTGCTGCTCTGGCTGGCGTCCCACATCGCCGTCGTGGGCGCAACGTTTGCCTGCATCCGCTGGCTGCTGCCCAAGTCCGTCACTGCCAGGGTCAACGCCTGGATCATGGTGGCCTGCATGGCAGCCATGGGCCTGAGCTGGGGCACCCTGGCCTTGGTATCTGTAGCCTATGGTCAGCCCGAAGCCTTGATCTTTGCCACCGTGATCATGGGCGGTGTGTCCTCAGGCGCTCTGGGCCTGGGCGCCGTCTTGCTGCCTGCCTATCTGGCCTATCTGGTGTCGCCAGTGGCCATGGTGCTGGCCGCTTTCGCCTATCTCGGCGGGCCGATCTTTACCCCGATGGTGTTCATGTGCCTGGTCTACTTCAGCCTCACCTGTGTGCAGGCGCGTGCCGCCGAAGAGGTGACCTACCGCAGCATTGTGCTGCAGCAGGAAAACAGCGACTTGATCGAGCGCCTGCGCAAGGAGTCGCAGCAGTCCAAGCTGGCCCTGGTGCGCGCCGAAGCGGCCTACCAAAGCACGCGGCAGGCCCAGGCCCTGGCTGAAAAAGCCAATGCCGACAAATCCCGCTTCCTGGCCGCTGCCAGCCATGACCTGCGCCAGCCCCTGCATGCGATGGGCCTGTTTCTGGAGGCGCTGTCGCGCAGCGAGATGACGCAGCAGCAGGTCAGCGTGCTCGAGCATGCCCATGCTGCGTCCACTGCAGCCAGCGAAATGCTCACCACGCTGCTGGACTTCTCACGGTTGGAGGCCGGTGTGGTCACCTCCAAACCCCGGCCCTTCCTGCTGCAGTCTCTGCTGGCCAAGCTGGAGCAGGAGTTTGGCATGCAGGCCAATGCCAAGGACCTGATCTACCGCTCGCGCGAGACAGACCATGCCGTCCTGGCCGACCCCAACCTGACCGACCTGGTGCTGCGCAACTTCATCTCCAACGCCATCCGCTACACCGACCGTGGTGGCCTGCTGGTGGGCTGCCGCAAACGGGACGGACAGATTGTGGTGGAGGTGTGGGACACCGGCATGGGCATTGCGCCCAACCAGCAGTCCGAGGTGTTCAAGGAATTCCACCAGCTGGGCAACCCCGAGCGCGACCGGCGCAAAGGCCTGGGCTTGGGCCTGGCCATTGTGGAGCGCATCAGCGCTGCCATGCAAGCCCAGGTCACCTTGCGCTCTGCGCCGGGGCGCGGGTCGGTGTTTCGGCTGTGGCTGCCCCAATACCAGGGCTACATGTCGCACGAGGCGGAGCTGGCCTCGCATACCTACAGCCTGCTGGGCATGCGTGTGCTGGTGATTGACGACGAAGAGCCCGTGCGCCTGGGCATGCAGGAGCTGCTCAATTCCTGGGGCTGTGTGGCCTACACCGCAGACGACCTGTCTTCGGCCCTGCACTGCGTGTCTTTGCTGCCCATGAACCAGCAGCCCGAGGTGGTGCTGGCCGACTACCGCCTGCGCGAGGGTGCCACCGGCGGGCAGGCCATCACCGCCCTGCGCGCCTACCTGACCTTTCGCGGCATGGAAAAAACATTGCCCGCCATCATCATCACTGGCGACACTGCCCCCGAGCGCCTGCGCGAAGCGCGCCACACCGAAGCCACCTTGCTGCACAAGCCCGTGTCGGCCCCGGCACTCAAACAGGCCTTGCTCCAATTGCGCTAAAGCCGCAGGCAGGCTACATTGGGGCGCAGGAGACACCCATGACACAGCCTGCACTCAAACATCTCAGCGGCCTGGACGCCACCTTCCTCTACCTCGAAACCCCCGAAACGCCCATGCATGTGGGCAGCCTGCATCTGTATGAAAAGCCTGCCGGTTTTCGCGGCAGCTTCCATAAGGCCGTTATGCAGCACATGGCACGGCGCATCCATCTGTCATCGATTTTCACCAACCGGCTGGCCTTCATGCCCTTTGATTTGGGCCATCCCATCTGGGTGCACGACGATGCGTTTGACCTGGGCCGCCATATCCGCAAAGTGGCGGGCAAGTCGCTGAGCGTGCGCCAGGCGCAGGACATGACTGCCACATTGCATGGCCGCCTGATTGACCGCAACCATCCGCTGTGGGAGTTTTATGTGTTTGACCGCATCGTGCGCGATGATGGCAGTGTGTGCCTGGGCTTTTATTCCAAAATCCACCACGCCGCGCTGGACGGCAAAGGTGGCACGGCACTGGCCAATGCCGTGTTGGACGTCTCTGCCATACCGCGCGAGGTAGCCCCGCCTGACCCGAGCCGTAGAACCCGCAGTGCAGGTGATCTCAAAATCGGCGAGATGATTGGTGCCGTGTTCAGCAACTCACTCGCGCAATACGCCAAGCTGGCCAAATCGCTGCCCGGTGCCGCCAGCCAGCTGGGCAGCGCGCTGACACAAAGCGCGCCCACCAGCCCTGCTGCCCCCCAGCAGAGCCTGCGCGCCAAGGCCGCCTCGGCGGTGAGCCTGGCACCCAAGACACCGTTCAACGTCGGCATTGGCGCCGAGCGCGTCTTCGTCACCGCCAGCCTGCCGTTTGATGAATGCAAGCAGATGGCCAAAGCAGTCGGCGGCAGCTTCAACGACATCGTGATGTGGATCTGCTCCACCGCGCTGCGCAGCTACCTGGCGCAGCACGCCAGCATTCCCAAAAAAACCTTGGTCGCCGCCATGCCCGTGAGCCTGCGCGATGACAGCAACAAGGACATGGGCAACCAGGCCAGCATGTCGCTGGCCAGCCTGGGCACCCATATCGCCCACCCGGCCAAGCGTATGGCGGCCATCATGGAGTCCACCGCCAAGGTCAAGCAGGCGCTGTCGCAGTTCAAGTCCATGCTGCCCACCGACTACCCCAGCTTTCTCTCGCCCTGGATTGTGGGCGGCGCGGCGCGCCTGGCGCTGAAAACCTATGGGCGGGGCAGCATGGCCGAGCGCCTGCCGATGGTGGCCAATCTGGTGATCAGCAACGTGCCCGGTCCGCAGGTGCCGCTGTACATGGCGGGTGCACGCATGCTGACCTTCCACCCGCTGAGCATCGTCATGCACGGCCTGGGCCTGAACATCACCATCCAGACCTATGCAGGCAGTGTCGACTTCGGCATCATCGCGGCCCAAAACGCCTTACCCCATGCTGACGATCTGGCCCAAGCCATCACTGCAGCGTTCGAAGAAGCGCGCGGCCTGTACGCTGCTTCGCAGCAAAGCGCTGCAGTCGCCAAGACCCCCGTAAAAACCCCCGTCTCGCGAGCGACAAAAAAACAGATACCTGCACCTAAAAGCATAGCGGTAAAAACAGTTAACCTTGCATCCAGCAGTACTCCAATCCGGCGCAAGACCAGGACAGCCCTTTCAGGTAAAACTTCTTTAGCCCCGTCCGCCGACACATCCCAACATGCTGCTCTCCATGCCCGCAAAACCCCTGCACGCAAAAACACCCGCCTATAAGATTTCGCCGCCCCATCTGGGCCTGCTGGCCATGGAGTTCCGTGCGCCCTGGGAATTTGGCGCCCTGCTGCCCGCCTGGCCCGCGCTGCAGCGCGCCCAGCAGGGCGACGGCCATACTGTGGTGGTCTACCCGGGCCTGAGCGCCAGCGACGCCACCACCCTGCCCCTGCGCAAATATCTGGCCAGTCTGGGCTATGACACGCACGGCTGGAACCAGGGCTTTAACTTTGGCCCCCGCGCTGGCGTGCTCGACAGCGGCAAGGCGCAGTTGCGCGCGCTGCAGCAGCGCAGCGGCAAGGCGATCAGCCTGGTCGGCTGGAGCCTGGGCGGTGTGTATGCCCGTGAGCTGACCAAGGAGCTCATCAAGGAAGGCCTGGATGTACGCTGCGTGATCACCATGGGCACGCCGTTTGCAGGTGGCCCACACAGCACCAACGCCTGGCGGCTGTATGAGCTGACCAGTGGCCGCCAGGCCCAGCGCGAAGCCGCCAAATACGACCTGCCCACAGCCCCTGCGGTGCCCACCACCAGCATCTACAGCCGCACCGACGGTGTGGTGGCCTGGCAGGCCAGCGTGCAGGCCGCGCAAGACGGCCATCCGCACACTGAAAACATCGAAGTGATTGCCAGCCATTTCGGCATTGGCCTGAACCCCAGCGCATGGTGGGCCGTGGCCGACCGGCTGGCCCAGCCTGTGGGCCAGTGGAAGCCGTTTGCCAAGCCCTCGCTGATGGGCCTGCAGGGCATGGTTTATCCAGACCCCGGCAGGGCCTGAAACCACCCAGCCTTAACCCATGTGCAGGCCGCCGTTGAGCGAGAAGTCTGCACCCGTGGCATAGCCGCCTTCTTCCGAGGCAATCCACGCAATGATGGAGGCGATCTCCTCCGGGGCGCCCAAGCGCTTGGCGGGCACGCCAGCGACGATTTTCTCCAGCACGTCGGGTCGGATGGCTTTGACCATGTCGGTGCCGATATAGCCAGGGCTCACGGTGTTGACAGTGACGCCTTTGCTGGCCACCTCTTGCGCCAGCGCCATGGTAAAGCCGTGCAGACCCGCCTTGGCGGTGGAGTAGTTGACCTGGCCAAACTGGCCCTTCTGGCCATTGACCGAGCTGATGTTGATGATGCGGCCAAAGCCCGCGTCGATCATGCCTTCAATGACCTGCTTCGTCACGTTGAACATGCTGTTGAGGTTGGTGGATATCACCGCGTCCCAGTCAGCCTTGCTCATCTTGCGGAACTGGCCGTCGCGCGTGATGCCAGCGTTGTTGACCAGCACACTGATGGGGCCATGCTCCGCCTTGACCTTTTCAAACGCGGCTACAGTGCTGTCCCATTCGCCCACGTTGCCCACCGAGGCGTAGAAGGTGTAGCCTAGGGCTTTTTGTTCATCAATCCACTTGGCAAAATCGCGCGTGGGGCCGCAGCCTGCGATGACCTTGAAACCATCCTTGTGCAGGCGCTGGCAGATGGCAGTACCGATGCCGCCCATGCCGCCGGTGACATATGCAATTTTCTGACTCATGGTGTGTAGTTCCTCTGAATTGTAATGATGAAAATAATTTGCTATTGAAATAATAGCTGCTCCCGCGATATTCTATTGGGCTGGCAGCCTATTTAATGCCTAAATCAGCGCTCCACGCAGAGGGAAACCCCCATGCCACCGCCAATACACAGCGCGGCCACGCCTTTTTTGGCGCCGCTACGCTGCATCTCGTGCAGCAGGGTCACCAGAATGCGGCAGCCTGACGCGCCGATGGGGTGGCCGATGGCGATCGCGCCGCCGTTGACGTTGACCTTGGCGGCATCGATACCCAGCTCTTTGTTGACGGCGCAGGCCTGCGCGGCAAAGGCTTCGTTCAGCTCGAACAGATCCACGTCAGACGCCTTCCAGCCCGCGCGCACCAGCGCCTTGCGGGTGGCGGGCACGGGGCCCATGCCCATGGTGGCCGGGTCCAGGCCGCTGGTGCCAAACGACACAATGCGCGCCAGCGGCGTAAGGCCCAGGGCCTTGGCTTTTGCCGCCGACATCACCACCACGGCAGCTGCGCCGTCGTTGAGGCCCGATGCGTTGCCCGCCGTCACGCCACCGGCTTTGTCAAACGCGGGGCGCAGACCTGCCAAGGCTTCGGCCGTGGTTTTTGTGTTGATGAATTCGTCAGCCTTGAAAACTACCGGGTCACCTTTTTTCTGCGGAATCACCACATCGACAATCTCAGCGGCAAACTTGCCAGCGGCTTGCGCTGCAGCCGCCTTGCTCTGCGAGCCCAGTGCGAGTGCATCCTGCGCCTCTCGCGTAATGCTGTGTGCCTTGGCGACGTTCTCCGCAGTAATGCCCATGTGGTACTGGTTGTACACATCCCACAGGCCGTCCACAATCATGGTGTCTTGCATTTTCCAGTCGCCCATGCGCTGGCCATCGCGCGAGCCCAGCAGCACATGAGGCGCGGCGCTCATGTTCTCCTGGCCACCGGCCACCACAATCTCGCTGTCCCCCCAGGCAACAGCCTGCGCGGCCAACATGACCGCCTTCAGGCCCGAGCCACACACAGCGTTGATGGTGAGCGCAGGCGTCTCTTTAGCCACCCCCGCTTTCATCATCGCCTGCCGCGCCGGGTTCTGCCCGCTGCCAGCGGTGAGCACCTGGCCCATGATGACTTCGCCAATCTGGCTAGGGTCCAGCTTGGCACGGGCGATGGCTTCCTTGATGACAATGGCACCCAGATCAGGAGCCGATACCTTGGCGAGCGAGCCACCAAACTTGCCCACGGCGGTGCGGGCGGCAGATACGATGACGATGTCTTGCATTTCTTTCTCTCTTTGGTCAGGGTGTTAATGGGTTGAGGTTTTGAATACAAAATTTCCGGACGCGAAGGGCGCTAAGGTTGCGCGAAGGACGCGAAAGAAAACCGAAAAAATACCAAAATAAAAATTTTGAATTTGCGTAATCCCAATGAAGTTAATGCATCAAATTCAATAGTTTTGCTTTTTTATCTCATTTTAAAAATTTTGGTATTTCTTTTTCGCGTCCTTCGCGCAACCTTAGCGCCCTTCGCGTCCGGAAGTCCGATTTCGGTTTTAAGCCTTAGCCTTCACATACCTCCCAGGCGCAGCTTCGATCACTTTGAATTTAGCATTTCCGTATGTCTTAGGCGCAGCAATAAGCTTGCCAGCATGCGCCTTAAGCCAGTTGCACCAGTCGTCCCACCAGCTGCCGGGCACTTCTTGGGCGGTGGCTAGCCACTGGTCGTGGGTTTTGGGGAAAGTGTTGTCTTTGCCTACCCAGTGCGAGCGTTTTTTGGCGGCGGGGGGATTGATCACGCCGGCGATGTGGCCGCTGGCGCCCATGACGAAGCGTTTTTTGCCGGGTAGCACCTGGGTGGACGCATAGGCACCACCGATGGGCACGATGTGGTCTTCGCGGCTGCCGTAGATGTAGACGGGCAGATCGACTTTGCGCAGGTCGATTTTTTCGCCGCAGACAGTGACTTTGCCAGGCTGGATCAGGTTGTTCTCGTGGTAGGTGTTGCGCAGATACCAGGTGTACATGGGGCCAGGCAAGTTAGTGCTGTCGCTGTTCCAGTAGAGCAGGTCGAACGGTGGCGGGGTTTCGCCCTTGAGGTAGTTGCCCACCACGTAGTTCCACACCAGGTCGTTGGGGCGCAGAAAGCTGAAGGTGCTGGCCAGCTCCTGGCCCTTGAGCAGGCCGCCCTGGCCCAGCTGCATCTCGCGGTAGGCCACAAAGCTCTCATCAATGAAGATGTCCAGAATGCCGGTGTCGCTGAAATCCAAAAAGGTGGTCAGCAGCGTAGCCGAGGCCACAGGCTTTTCGCCGCGCGCGGCCAGCACGGCCAGCGCAGTGGTCAAAATCGTGCCGCCTACGCAAAAACCCAGCGCGTTGATCTGCTTGGCCCCGGCAATGCTTGCGCAACTGCTGATGGCTTGGATAACGCCCTGCTCAATGTAATCGTCCCAGGTGGTTTGCGCCATCGATGCATCGGGGTTGCGCCAGCTCACCACAAAGGTGCGGTGGCCCTGGGCGACCAGATGGCGCACCAGCGAGTTGGCGGGTTGCAGGTCCAGAATGTAGTATTTATTGATGCACGGCGGCACCACCAGATAGGGCTTTTCAAACACCTTGGCTGTGAGCGGCTTGTATTCGATGAGCTGGAAAATGGCGTTTTCAAACACCACCGCGCCTTCAGTGGTAGCCACGTTGCGGCCGATTTCAAACTGGCTCTCGTCCGTCATCGACATATGGCCTTGGCGGATGTCCTCCAGCAGGTTCTGGATGCCCTTGCCGATGCTCTCGCCCTGGGTGTCGATGGCTTTTTTCTGCGCTTCGGGGTTCAGGGCCAGAAAGTTCGACGGTGAGGTAGCTGCCAGCCACTGCTCCAGCGCAAAGCGGACTTTGGCTTTGGCTTTGGCGTCGCCCTGCAGCGCGTCGGCCATCTCCATCAGGGTGCGGGCGTTGAGCAGGTATTGCTGGGC
Organism: Polaromonas sp.; assembly: GCA_013297865.1. Classification (GTDB taxonomy): domain Bacteria; phylum Pseudomonadota; class Gammaproteobacteria; order Burkholderiales; family Burkholderiaceae_C; genus JAAFIP01. Next base: position 74,213 of record JAAFIP010000003.1, read on the forward strand.
CGAGAAGCGGGCCATCGGGTTGTGCGCCCAGGCGTCGGAGGCAAAGCGCCTATCGCCCGGCACAGCGCCCTCCTGCATGCCTTCAGCCCATAAAGCCTGGGACTCCTTGAGGTAGTTTTGCTGCAGTTCCAGCCACTTTGCAGGGTCAAACTGAATTGGCTGGGACGTGTTGGCCCAAGGTGATTCAAAATGCATGTTGTCTCCGGGTGGCGTGTCTGTGCACGTCGCTGGCATGTTTAGGGAATACCCTAAGTATGTCTGAATTTATGTTGCGCCGCAACAAATATTTCGAAATAAGCTTAATTCTCTGGCCAACGCGCCCTCTTATTTTCACCCAGTATGTACCTTGTCGCAATAGCCTGGATTTACGTGGCCCTGATGATGGCCGTGGCCGAAGCCACCAATAGCAACGGCACCGTGCTGGGCGCGATGGTGACTTTTGTGTTGTATGGGCTGCTGCCTGTGAGCATCGTCATCTACCTGATGCGCAGCCCCCAGCGCAGCCGCCTGCGCAAGGCCCGTGAGCGCGCCGAGTGGGTGGCGCAGCAAAACGCCATGGCTGCGGCTGATGCGCCGTATGACGACGGGGCGCCGCACACTTTGGACGCAGATTCAACCAGCCAGCCAGATGCAGGCGGCCATGCGCCCGGTGCTGCCCAGCCTCAGGGCGTCGCGCCGGTGCGAAAAGAACCGTGACGGGTTACTCACAGTGCACCAGTCCAAGGAACCGTCATTGCCGTAGATCTGGGTGATGCCCATGGCGCGCAACCTGTCGCGTGCCAGCGCAGGCAGATTGGCCAGATATTTGCCGGGAGTGGTCAGGGGCTTGAAGTGCGCTGCCGCATCTTTGTGCAGGCTCACAAACGCCGCCCTCACATCCTCGCCTACCTCAAAGGCCTGCGGTCCGATACACGGGCCCAGCCAAGCCAAGTATTCATTTGCTACATTTTTAATAGCTGCTCCCGCGATATTCTGTTGGGCTGGGGGCTGATTTGCTTCATAAATAGGCGGCCCTGCAGCCTGCAGCGCGGCCTCCAGCACGCCGTGGCCGCCCTGCCCCGCCAGTCCGCGCCAGCCCGCGTGCGCAGCAGCCACAAAGCTGCCCGCACGGTCCGTCAGCAACACTGGCAGACAGTCGGCCACCGTGATGGTGCAGGCCGGGCCCTGGGCTTGCGTGATGCAGGCATCAGCGACTGTGCCGTCCGCTGTAGCGGCGTCCAGAGTAGCCACCTGCACGCCATGCACCTGCTTTAAAAACACGGGCCGTGCACCGATAGACTGCGCAAGCAGCGCGCGGTTGTGCGCCACATGAGCCGGCTGGTCGTGCACATAGTCGCCCAGATTGAGCGAGTCAAACGGCGCAGCAGACACGCCGCCTGCACGCGTGGTGAACACGGCCTTGACATGGGCAGGCGCAGGCCAGGCAGGTTGGAGCAGACTGGGGATCATGGGGTGCAAAAATAGTAGCGGTAGTATTGCTATCATGCCACCAACAACCACCGCTTTGTGCGGCTATGCCCCGGCAAGGTTACACCCTCTCACCACACCACCCATGCTCGCCTCCCTATTGCGCCATCCCGCACAACGCGCTGCTTTTTTTGAGGGTGTTCGTGAGGTATTGATTCTCACGCCCTCGTATCTGCCTTTTGCCCTGGTCTGCGGGGTCGCCGCTGTCAACGCGGGCTTAACCACGCCGCCCGCACTGGCTGTGTCGGGGCTCGTGTATGCGGGCTCGGCGCAGGCGGTGGTGATGCAGTTTTTGCAAAACTCAGCCTCGCTGTGGGTGGCTGTTTTGTCGGGCTGCGTGGTCAATCTGCGCTTGGCCGTCTACAGCGCGGCCATGGCCCCGCTGCTGCGCCACTTAAGCCCTGCACGGCGCATGCTGGCCGCGTTCTTTTTGGTGGACAACGTCTTTGCCCTGCTCCAACAGCGCCAGGCCGATCACCCGCAAGGCAAATATTTGCTGCACTACTACGCGGGCATGACCTGTGTGCTGTGGCCCTGCTGGATTGCGTTTTGTGCGCTGGGGGTGCTGTTTGGCAATATTGTGCCTGCCAGCTGGCAGCTAGACTTTGCCATTCCGTTGAGCTTCATCGCCATCTGCGCGCCCACCCTGCGCAGCCTGCCCCTGGGCGCGGCGGCATTGGCCGGTGGCATCGCCAGCGTACTGCTGTTTGCACTACCCCTCAAATTGGGCCTGATCGCAGCCTGCCTGGTCGGCATGCTGGCAGGTCTCTTAGTTCAGAAAGGACAAGGCCTATGGGGCACCTCGAAAGCTGGCTAGTCGTGCTGGGCCTGGCCCTGGGCACGTTCTTGATTCGCTACTCCTTCATCGGGCTGTTTGCGCGGCGCGAGCTGCCGCCCTGGCTGGAGAACGCCCTCAAGCTCATGGTGCCCGCCATCTTTGCCGCCATCGTCTTCACCGGCGTGGTCATGGTGGGCGGCAAAGTCGGTGGCTGGGACCAGTGGCCCAAATACGCAGCAGCACTGGTGGCCATAGGCGTGGCGCTCAAAACACGCGGCAATACGCTGTGGACTGTTGCAGCGGGTATGACAGCTTTGCATGCGCTGCCTGCGTTAGTGCGTTGGTGTGTGGTTTAAGCAGTAGAACCCAGACGAAGCTTTTTAAAATGAGCGAGTGCTGTTGGTGAAAAAATAGCCGACAGCAGCTCAAGCCTCAAAGTCCGGGCAACTCGACGGCTGCGCCTTCTGGAAGGCGTCCAGCTGCATGCAGGCGTCAAACGCCGCCATGGTGCGTGGCAGGCTGCTGAAGTCGCAGTCAAAGCGTTTGCCGTTGAAGATTTGCGGCACCAGGCAGCAGTCGGCTAGTGTGGGTGTGTCGCCATAGCAAAACTTGCCTGCGGGCAGCTGGGCCAGTTGCTTTTCAAAGCTCACCAAGCCGTCGCGCACCCAGTGGCGGTACCAGGCGGTTTTGGTGTCTTCGTCCAGCTTGAGTTCCTTGACCAGATACTTGAGCACGCGCAGGTTGTTCAGCGGATGGATTTCGCAGGCAATGCTTTGCGCCAGCGCGCGCACCTTGGCGCGGCCCAGTGTGTCGGCAGGCAACAGCGCAGGTGTGGGATGGGTTTCGTCGAGGTATTCGATGATGGCCATGGACTGGCTGAGCTTGGCTGCGCCGGTGTCCAGCAGCGGCACCAGCGTGTCCGCCGCCAGGCTGGCGTATTCAGGTTTTTTGTGATCGCCTTTGGCAATGTGCACGCTGACATAGTCGTACGGCAGGCCTTTGAGCGCCAGTGCAATGCGCACGCGAAAAGATGCGGAAGAGCGGAAGTAGTTGTAGAGTTTCATGGGGCATAAGGATAACCCGATTGGTGCGCTTTGCTCAGACAAGGTACATTCACAGCGTGAAACAAGAACTCAACGATCTCCTCACCCGTGTGGGCCCGGGCACAGGCTGCGGCGCGCTGATGCGCCGCTACTGGCAGCCCATTGCGCTGGTAGACGAATTCAACCCCACACTGGACCCGCGCATGGCCACGCCTCAAGGCCCTCGCCCCGTGAAAGCGGTGCGCGCGCTGGGCCAGGATTTTGTACTGTTCCAGAACACGCCAGGGGCAGACGGCAGCCAGCGCTACAGCCTGCTGGACCGCGACTGCCCGCACCGCGGCGCAGACCTGGCCTTTGCGCGCTACGAAACCGCCATCGACAGCGCAGGCCACAAGCAGGCCGCCATCCGCTGCCCTTTCCACGGCTGGAAGTTCGATGCCAGCGGACAGTGTGTGGAGACCCCTGCCGAGCCCGAGGGCAGCACGCTGTGCACTCGCATTCGCCAGCGCAGCTACCCGGTGGTGGAGCGCTCTGGCGTGCTATTCGCATGGCTGGGCGAGGAGGACAGTGTGCCTCCGCCCCTGCCCGCGTTTGACTGCTTCACTGCGCCTGCCAGCCACACCTTTGCCTTCAAGGGCTTGTGGCAGGCCAATTGGCTGCAGGCTTTTGAGGTGGGCATTGACCCGGCACATCCCTCGTTCTTGCACCGTTTTTTCAACGATGCAGGCTGGGATGAAGTGGGTGACAACGCGGCAGGCAAACAGTTTCGCAGCGCCAGCGCAGGCGATGTGGATGGCGAGCACTGGCCGATGACCCGGGTCATGCGCGAGCTGCACCGCCCCGATATCCGCATGGACACCACAGCCTCTGGCATGCGCCTCACAGCGCTGCGGCAGCTGAACGACAAAACCATGCATGTGCGGGTGACCAACGCGATTTTTCCGCACACCTTTGTCATTCCGCTCAGCGAGACCATGACCATCACGCAGATGCATCTGCCCGTGGATGACACCCACACCTATTGGTACAGCATCTTCACCAGCTTTGACGGCCCGGTAGATAAAGAGGCCATGCGCGCACAGCGCCTGCAGTACATCACCCTGCCCGACTACCTGCCCAAGGCAGGTCGCCACAACGCCTGGGGATATAACGCCGCCGAGCAGCAAACAAGCACCTACCTGGGCATGGGCGAAGACGACATCAATGTGCACGACCAGTGGGCCGTAGAAAGCATGGGCGCGGTGCAGGACCGCACCCGCGAACACCTGGGCACCAGCGACAAAGTCATCATGGCCAACCGCCGCGTGCTGCAAAAAGCCATCGAAACCGTAGCCGCTGGCGGCACCGCCCCGGGAGTGGCCGACCCCACACTGAGCGCACAGATGACCGGCCCTGATACCATCGATGGCTTCGCCCCTGCGGCCACCTGGCAAGACTGGTGGCAACAGCGCGCTGCGGCCAAACGCGCCAAGGCTTCATGGAGTTAGTGTTTTGCGTTTTTAGCATTACCTCCCTTTCCTATCTCCATCCCACAACACCTCCATGAACATTGAAGACACTCTCAAGCGGATGGCGGCCTCCGGCATCAAACAAGTACGATTGGCCTGGTGTGATGTGCATGGCGAGCTGCGCAGCAAGACGTTGATGCCTCTGGCGGTGGAAGACGCGCTGCATAACGGCATTGGCATGGTGGGCACCCTGGCACTCAAAGACAGCTCTGACCGCACTGCCTTCAAGGTGTTTGAGGCCGCGGGTATGCCCGACATGCCTGAGCTGGCCAATGCCTCCAACCTCACGCTGCGCCCGATCTTGACGAGCTACCAGGAACTGCCCTGGGCGCCTGGCACCGCCTGGCTGCAGGGCCAGCTGTACCACGCCAATGGCCGGCCTCTGGCGGTGGATACGCGCCATGTGCTACAGACTGCGCTGGAGCAGCTGCAGGCCCAGGGCTACGGCCTGCGCTGCGGGCTGGAGGTGGAGTTTCACATCTACAAAATTGAAAGCACCCGCCCGCAGACGGACCCCGACCTGGCCGCCTGGCCCGGCCTGCCCCCTGCCGTGTCCATGCTGCACCCTGGCTACCGGCTGCTGTCAGAGCAGTATGCCGACGCCTGCGAAGCGCCGCTGGCGATCGTGCGCGACACCGCGCAGGCGCTGGGCTTGCCGCTGGCGTCGCTGGAAATCGAGTTTGGCCCATCGCAGTTTGAGGCGGTGTTTGAAGCCACCGATGCCATGACAGCAGCCGACCAGATGACCCTGTTCAAAAGCGCCACCCGCCAGGCCCTGCGCCGCGCGGGCTACCACGCCAGCTTCATGTGCCGCCCGCCGTTTCCCCACATCATGAGCAGCGGCTGGCATCTGCACCAGTCTCTGGTCAAGCTGGGCGATGGCAGCAACGCGCTGGCCCTGCCTGCGGCCGAGCAGTCGACCGAGGATTGGTACAAGCGTGCCATGGCCCCGCTACAGGCCCTGCTGCCCCTGCCCAAGCCGCTGGAGGCCGCCAGCTACCTCAGCACAGTGGGCTGCCACTACCTTGCCGGATTGCTGGCCCACGCGCGTGGTGCAGCGCCGCTGAGCAACCCCAGCATCAACGCCTATGCGCGCTTTGCACCCCACGCGCTGGCACCCCAGTCAGTGGTGTGGGGCCACGACAACCGCGGCGCCATGCTGCGCGTCATTGCGCCGCGTGACGCAGTGCAGGCCAGCCGCATCGAAAACCGCGTGGGTGAACCCATGGCCAATCCCTACCTCTACATCGCCGCGCAGATCTACGCGGGCTTGGACGGCATCGCGCGCCAGGCCGCGCCGCCGCTGGCCAGCAGCTCGCCCTATGCCGCTGGTGCGCAGCAGTTGCCCGGCTCGCTGGACGACGCGCTTGCTGCACTGCAGGCTGACAGCGTGCTGTGCGCAGGCTTTGGTCAAAGTTTTGTGGACTATTTCAGCCAGATCAAACGCTTTGAAATCGCGCGCTACAGCGCGGCGCAAGACCCAGTGGACTGGCAACGGCGCGAAATATTCTCGCGGTTTTAAAGCGTTGCAAGCTTTCAGGGTGCAGCAATGTCCATGATCACCATCCATTTCAATGCGCCAGGCTCACCCGGTCAGGAGGCTGGCAGCTTTCAGGCCAAGCTGGGGCAGTCGCTGATGCAGGCTGCCACCCGCGCTGGTGTAGAGGCCATTGCCGCAGACTGCGGCGGCAGCCTCACCTGCGCCACCTGCCATGTCTATGTGGGCGAGGCCTGGCGTGCTGCGCTGCCTGCTGCCAGCGCCTATGAGCTGTCCATGCTGGAGATGACAGCGGCCCCACGCCTGCCTGGCAGCCGCTTGAGCTGCCAGTTGGTCGCCACCCCCGCGCTGGACGGCATGACCATTGAGCTACCAGCAACGCAATATTGATACGGCAGGCCTGTGGCCTTGTGCCTGGATGCGCTGAGGCACACAGAGACACACCAGGCTGATGGGCCTTTGACGCTTGCTCAGTGCGCCTTATCCCAGTTCTCTCCCACGCCCACCTCGGCCAGCAAAGGCACTTTGAGCGAGGCCACTCCTGCCATGATGCGCGGAACCTCCAGCTTGAGCCAGTCCACCTCGGTGGCTGGCACTTCAAACACCAGTTCGTCATGCACCTGCATGATCATTTTGGTGCCGCGTTTTTCAGCGTCGAGCACGCGCTGCACTTCGTTCATGCTCATCTTGATGAGGTCGGCAGCCGTGCCCTGCATAGGCGCGTTGATCGCGGCGCGCTCAGCGCCCGCGCGGCGCGGGCCGTTGGGGCTGTTGATCTCTGGCAGCATGAGGCGGCGGCCAAAGACGGTTTCCACATAGCCTTTGCTCTTGGCCGACTGGCGTGTCTCGTCCATGTACTGCTTGACGCCCGCAAAGCGCTGGAAGTAGCGCTCGATATAGTTTTTGGCGGCGGTGTTGTCGATGCCCAGATTACGCGCCAGTCCGAAGGCGCTCATGCCGTAGATCAGGCCAAAGTTGATCACCTTGGCATAGCGGCGCTGCTCGCTGCTGACCTGGTCCAGGGCCACGCCAAACACCTCGGCGGCGGTGGCGCGGTGCACGTCCAGCCCAGCGGTAAATGCGCTGAGCAAGGCCGCATCGCCGCTGATGTGGGCCATGATGCGCAGCTCGATCTGCGAATAGTCGGCGCTGGCAATCACGCGGCCTGCAGGCGCCACAAAGGCCTCGCGCACGCGGCGGCCTTCGGGGGTGCGGATAGGGATGTTCTGCAGATTGGGGTCGTTGCTGGACAGGCGGCCTGTCACGGCCACGGCCTGCGCGTAGTGGGTGTGCACACGGCCCGTGCGCGGGTGGGCTAGCTGCGCCAGCTTGTCGGTGTAGGTGCCCTTGAGTTTGGCCAGGCCGCGGTGCTCGAGGATTTTGGCAGGCAGCGGGTAGTCTTCGGCCAGTTTCTCCAGCACCTCTTCATCGGTGGATGGCGCGCCGGTGGCGGTTTTTTTCACCACGGGCAAACCCAGCTTGGTAAAGAAAATTTCGCCAATCTGCTTGGGCGAAGACAGGTTGAACGGCTGCCCTGCCAGATCATGCGCCTCGCGTTCCAGCTCCATGATGCGCTGGCCGATCTGGTGGCTTTGCGCGGCCAGCGTGGGCGCGTCGATCAGCACGCCATTGCGCTCAATGCGGTACAGCGTCTCCGAGCTGGCGATCTCCAACTGGTAGACAAACAGCAGCTTGGGCTCTTTTTCCAGCCGGGGCCACAGCGCCAAATGCACGTCCAGGGTCTGGTCAGAGTCTTCGCACGAATACTCTGCGGCCTTGGCCACGTCCACCTGCGCAAAACCGATCTGGTGCGCGCCTTTGCCGCACAGGTCTTCGTAGCTGATGCCGGTGCGTCCCACATGGCGCTCAGCCAGGCTGGACAGGCCATGCGGCTTGTGCACCTCCAGCACATAGCTTTGCAGCATGGTGTCGTGCACATAGCCCTGCACCTCGATGCCGTGGTTGGCAAACACATGGCGGTCGTATTTGACATGCTGGCCCAGCTTGTGACGGCTGGCGTTTTCCAGCCAAGGCTTGAGCTTGGCCAGCACCTGGTCGAGGGGCAACTGCTCTGGCGCGTCTGGCCCCACATGGGCCAGTGGAATATAGGCCGCCTCACCGGGCTGCACACTGAAGCTGATGCCCACAATCTGCGCCTGCATCTCGTCCAGCGAGGTGGTCTCGGTGTCCAGCGCAGTCAAGGGTGCCGCCTCGATCTTGGCCAGCCAGGCCTCCAGCGCCTCCCAGGTCAGCACCGTGTCGTAGACTTTTCCGCTCGCCCTCGATGCGGCAGGCGCAGGCTCGGCAAACAGATCGTCCGTGGCGCCTTGCGCAGCAGGCGTGTGCTTGGGCGCACCGCCGTGGCTGGTGCCGCCAGCTTTGAGCGAGGCAGCCAGGCCCTTGAAGCCAAACTTCACATAAAACTCCACCAGGGCAGCCTGGTCCTCGGGCTGCATGGCCAGTGCGCTGATGGGGTCCTGGGCGTGCAGATAGTCGGTCAGGTCGCAATCAGTTTTGATGGTCAGCAGCTCGCGGCCTTTGGGCAACCAGTCAATGGCCTTGCGCAGGTTCTCGCCCGCCACTCCTTTGATGTCGCTGGCATGTGCCATCAAGTTGGCCAGCGAGCCGTATTCAGTCAGCCACTTGGCCGCCGTCTTGGGCCCCACTTTCTCCACCCCGGGCACGTTGTCTACCGTGTCGCCCACCAAGTTCTGGTAGTCCAGCATCAGCGAGGGCGGCACGCCAAACTCTGCCGTCACACCCGCCACATCACGGCGCTTGCCGTTCATGGTGTCAATGATGGTGATGTGCGGATTGACCAGCTGCGACAGGTCTTTGTCGCCACTGGAGATGATCACCTCCATGCCGCGCTGCTCGCCCATGCGCGCCAGCGTGCCCAGCACGTCGTCAGCCTCCACCCCTGGCACGGTGAGCACCGGCCAGCCCAGCAGGCGCATCACTTCGTGGATCGGCTCAATCTGGCTGCGCAGGTCGGGTGGCATGGGCGAGCGGTTGGCTTTGTACTCGGGATACAGCGCATCGCGAAAGGTTGGGCCGCTGGCGTCAAACACACAGGCCGCATGGTGGGCCGGAAACTGGCTTTTGAGCGCGGCCATCATGTTGATCATGCCGCGGATGGCTCCGGTGGCGTGACTGGCCGGGTCGCCCGGCACGGCGCGCAGGTCTGGCATGGCGTGAAAGGCACGGTACAGGTAGCTGGAGCCGTCTACCAGCAGCAGGCGGTTTTCGGTAGTGGAGGCAGGGGCGGGAGCGGGAGGAGATACGTCGGTCATAGCCTCCATTGTCACTCCAGTCTGGGTGCTTGTTACGACCACCTGACCACACGGCCTGCGGGCCTTCTACAATCTAGCCATGAACCGCCCCTCAGCCCTGCCCATCCTGCTGGCCCTCTGCGCCCAGCTGGCAGGCCCTGCGCTGGCTCAAAATAATAGTCAAAACAGCCCCCAGGCCAATAAAATATCGCGGGAGCAGCTACCAAAAGAAGAGCAAAAAACCGCCCCTGGTGAGCAAAAAATCGAGCGTATCCGCACCGAAGACAGCGCCGTGCGCATCGACGAGCTGCGGGTCGGCGGCCAAACCCAGTCAATAGACGTGCAGCCCAAAGGCAACGCTCCGGCCTACCAGGTCAGCCCTGAGGCGGGCGGCAATGCCAACCCTGCCCAGCGCGATGCGCCTGCCAGCACCAAGGGCGTGCGCAGCTGGAAGATCCTGAATTTTTAATCTGTGACCGTTTTTTCGTAACGCATTACCCTATGGCCGTATTTACCGAAGTGCCGTTTGAGACGGCAGCGCAGTTGTTCAGCGAGCTGCAACTGGGCACGCTCTCCAGCCTCAAGGGCTGCGAAGGCGGCATAGAAAACACCAACTACTTTGCCTCCAGCGACCAGGGCGACTATGTGCTTACGCTGTTTGAGCGCCTGAGCGCGCAGCAACTGCCCTTTTACCTGCACCTGATGAAGCACCTGGCCCAGCGCGGCATACCGGTGCCCGACCCGCAGGCCGACAAGGCTGGCGACATCCTGCTCAGCGTGTTGGGCAAGCCCGCGGCCGTGGTCAACAAGCTGCAGGGCAAAAGCCAACTGCAGCCCGGCGCAGCCCACTGCGCTGCGGTGGGCGAGATGCTGGCGCGCATGCACATCGCCGGGCGTGACTATGCCCGCGCCCAGCCCAATCTGCGTGGCCTACCCTGGTGGAACGACACCGTGCCCGTCGTACTGCCCTTTCTCACGCCAGCCCAGGCCGTGCTGATCCAGGGTGAGCTGGCTTTGCAAAACCACATCGCTGCCAGCAGCGCCTATGCCGCGCTGCCACGCGGCGCGGTGCATGCCGACCTGTTTCGCGACAACGTGATGTTCGACGGCGACCGACTCACCGGGTTTTTTGACTTCTATTTCGCTGGTGTGGACACCTGGCTGTTTGACATTGCGGTGTGCATGAACGACTGGTGCATTGACCCGGCCACGGGTGCGCGCGATGCGCAGCGCGAGGCCGCCTTGCTGCAGGCCTACGAGGCGGTACGCCCCTGGGCCAAGGCCGAGCGCCAGCTGCTGCCGGCCCTGCTGCGCGCTGCTGCGCTGCGCTTTTGGATCTCGCGCCTGTGGGACTACCACCTGCCGCGCGACGCCAGCATGCTGACCGCACACGACCCCAGCCACTTCGAGCGCGTGCTGCGCCAGCGCGTGACCCAAACCGGCGCTGCTGCATGGACTTAAGTGCAGGCGTGAACTTCATCACGGTGCTGCTGTCTTTGACTGTCGCGCCCAGACCCTTTCAGAACTTCCCATGAAACTCAACATCGTACCTGCCAGAACCGGCGTGACCTGGGTCAAGCTGGGCATCTCCACCTTTTTCAAACAGCCGCTGGCTTTAGGCGGATTATTTTTCATGTTCATGGCCGTGCTCTCGATTGCCTCGATCATTCCCCTGCTGGGCAGTGTGCTGGCGCTGGCGCTGCTGCCCGCCGCCACGCTGGGCCTGATGGTGGCCACGCTGCATGCCTTGCAGGGCAAGTTTCCGATGCCTGCGGTGCTGGCCACGGCGTTTCGCGCAGGGCAAGATCGCATGCGCGCCATGTTGATGCTGGGGGCCATGTACGCAGTGGGCTTTCTTCTGGTGATGGGCGCAAGTGCGATGTTTGACGGCGGGCAGTTTGCCAAGCTATACCTGATTGGCGGAAAAATGGACAAAGCGCTGCTGGAGCAGCCTGGCTTTCAGGCAGCGGCGTGGGTGGGCATGGGCCTGTACCTGCCCCTGTCCCTGCTGTTCTGGCATGCGCCTGCGCTGGTGCACTGGCATGGCATCTCGCCTACCAAAGCGCTGTTTTTCAGCATCACGGCCTGTTGGCGCAACCTGGGGGCATTTTTTGTCTACGGCATCACCTGGATCGCTGTGTTCACCACGATTGCCATCGTCGCCGTTGCGGTGCTAAGCCTGCTGGGCCTGGGCGCAGCGGCGGGCGCAGTGATGCTGCCGTTGGCGCTGCTGATGGCCGCCATGTTCTTCAGCTCTATATACTTTACATTTAGAGACAGTTTCGTGCATGATGAGGCTGAGGTTTCGCCCGTACTGTAATTGTCACGCACCCCCATAATCCAAGGAGACTTTCCCGATGACACAGCATATCCTGCAAGGCCGCACCGAAGACGAGGTGCTGTGGTACCAGCGGCGCAGCTTTTTAAGCGCTGCAGCAGCCTGGACGGCCATGGGTGGCTACTCTGCAGCCCAGGCCCAGCAACGCAGCAATGTGGTGGAGCTGGTGGGCGATGCGCTGGTCAATGGCCAGCGCCTGCTGCCCCAGCAGATCATCCAGTCGGGCGACGCGATTGCTACTGGCCCCGGAGCAAACCTGATTTTTGTAATTGGCAATGCCGCCTTTCAGGTGCGGCAGAACTCGCGCCTGGTAGTGGAGCGCGGCGCGTCCCTCAGTGTGGTGAGCGTGCTGCGCCTGCTGACCGGCGCGGTGGCCAGCGTGTGGGGCAAAGGCGGCACGCGCCGCATCACCACCCCCACCCTGACCGCAGGCATCCGCGGCACCGGCGTGTACACCGAAGTGTTTGAAGCCCAGGCCTTTCGCAGCTATTTTTGCAACTGCTATGGCACTGTAGAGCTCAACGCCGGCCCCACCCGGGCCCTGAGCACCGCGCAGTACCACCAGTCGTTCTGGAGCAGCCCCGCAGGCAGCAACGACCTGGCTCTGGCCCCTGCCAAAGCCATCAACCATACCGATGAAGAGCTGGAGTTTTTGGCCCGGCTGGTGGACCAGCGCACGGCCTGGCAGGTGATGGGCAAAAAAGGCGTGAAGGACGGCATGGGCTACATGGAAGAAAAGCCTGGGCAGACACATCCGGCAATGAACAAGAAATAACCATGCCGCTATAAAAAAACGCTGCCCAGGCAGCGTTTTTTTTGTGATCACTAGACTTGGCTTTAGTTGTTTTTGGCGCGGTAGTCCGCTATGGACTTGGCCAGGTCTGCATACTCTTCACAGGTTTTGTTGCCGCACAGCTGCTCCAGCGTGGCCAGATGTTTTTGCGCCTCGTCGGGCTTTTTGTCCATCAGATAAGCCTCGCCGATGTACTCATGCGCGCCTTTGTGCTTGGGGTCCAGCTGCAGCGCCATTTTGTAGTGCTCAAAGGCCTTGGGCAAATTAGGCTGGGCCTGTTTGCGGTTGGCGTAGCCCAAAAGATTGTGCACATCAGCGTTTTTAGGCTCGTCTTTCACAGCCATGTTCAGCTCGGACAGTGCCTTTTTCCAGTCCTTGGCCTTGATCGCAGCGCGCGCCGTGTTCATGCGCTCGGACGCGCTGGGCGCAGCGGGTGTGGGGGTGGTATCGGCGGCAAAGGCGGCTGCACTGGTGGCCAGCAGCGCGGCTGCAACCAGGGTCATCATCGGGGTACGCATCGCAGGGTTCTCCTTGAAAGTTATGCCACTGACAGACTCTGTTCGCAACCTGTTAGTTCAATGCCATTTGCAACGCAGCTCACACAGGCGTCAGCTTGGCCACGCTCAAGGCCAGCCATTTGATGCCGTGGCGGCCAAACTTGACCTGGGCGCGCGCATCGTCGCCCGCCCCCTCCACGCTGATCACCGCGCCTTCGCCAAATTTGTTGTGAAACACCTGCATGCCCGCCTTGATGCCGTGCGCGGGCGCGCTGGCTTGCGGCGGCACAGGGCCTGAGGTGAAACCACCCTTGTTCCAGTCGCTGCCGTCACTGGCGGCCTTGTTGTAGTTGGCATACGGGTTGCTGCGGCCCTGCTGGCCGTAGCCGCTGCCATAGCTGGCCTGGGTGTTGAAGCCCGAGCCAAAGCCAGCGTTTTTCGGCGTGATCCATTTGAGCGCGGCCTCGGGCAGCTCGTCCAGAAACCGGCTTTTGATGTTGTAGCGTGTCTGACCGTGCAGCATGCGGGTTTGCGACAGGCTCAGGTACAGGCGCTTGCGGGCGCGGGTGATGGCGACATACATGAGACGGCGCTCTTCCTCCAGGCCGTCGTAATCGTTCATCGAATTTTCGTGCGGAAACAGGCCCTCTTCCAGGCCGGTGATGAACACCGCGTCAAACTCCAGCCCCTTGGAGCTGTGCACTGTCATCATCTGCACCGCGTCCTGCCCCGCCTGTGCCTGGTTGTCACCGGACTCCAAAGCGGCGTGGGTGAGGAATGCCGCTAGCGGAGACATGGTCTCGCCCGTGTCCTGGTTGACGATGCTCTCGGTGGATGTGGGCTGGTCCGGGTCCACGCCCTGGCTGGCCGGGCTTTGCGTGAGCAGTGGCGCATTGGCCACCTCATCTACAGGCAGCGCCACCGCGTCACGGCCAAAGCCTTCCTGGGTGACAAAGCTCTCTGCCGCGCTGACCAATTCCTGCAGGTTCTCTACCCGGTCTGCGCCTTCCTTGTCATTTTTGTAGTGTTCGATCAAACCGCTGTGGTCGAGCACCAGTTCGATGATCTCGCGCAGCGACAGGCCCTGGGTCTGCTCGCGCAGCACATCCATCTTGGCCACAAAGCTGCCAATGTTTACCCCAGCTTTGCCAGTGACCACGCTGACCGCATCGTGCAGCGAGCAGCCTGCAGCGCGGGCGGCGTCCTGCAACTGCTCCAGGCTGCGCGCACCGATGCCGCGCGGCGGAAAGTTCACCACCCTGCTAAAGCTGGTGTCGTCATGTGGGTTGTCCAGAATGCGCAGATAGGCCAGCGCATTCTTGATCTCCGCACGCTCAAAGAAGCGCAGGCCGCCATAGACGCGGTAGGGCACCCCGGCATTGAACAGCGCGGTTTCAATCACCCGGCTTTGCGCGTTGCTGCGGTAGAGCACGGCAATCTCCTTGCGGCTGTAGCCCGGCTCGGTGCCGCTGTCGCGCTGCAGGCTTTTCACCTCATCCACCAGCCACTGCGCCTCGGCAAAATCGCTGGGGTTCTCCATCACCCGCACCGGCTCGCCAGCGCCCTGGCTGGTGCGCAGGTTTTTGCCCAGACGCTTGGTGTTGTGGCTGATCAGCTGGTTGGCGCTGTCCAGAATGTTGCTGAAGCTGCGGTAGTTTTCCTCCAGCTTGATCTGGTGCTGTACCTGGTATTCGCGCACAAAATCGGCCATATTGCCCACCCGCGCGCCGCGAAAGGCATAAATGCTCTGGTCATCGTCGCCTACGGCAAATACCGATGAGCTATTATTTTGATAGCTGCTCCCGCGATTATCCATTGGGCTGGCGAGACTATTGTGCCCTGAAAACATCTTGATCCAGGCATACTGCAGCTTGTTGGTGTCCTGAAACTCGTCAATCAGGATATGCCGAAAGCGCCGGTTGTAGTGCTCGCGCACAGCAGGGTTGTCGCGCAGCAGCTCGTAGCTGCGCAAAATCAGCTCACCAAAGTCCACCACGCCCTCGCGCTGGCACTGCGCTTCGTACAGCTCGTAAATCTCCACCTTCTGCCGCGTCTCAGCGTCGCGCACCACGATGTCCTTGGGCCGCTCGCCCTCTTCCTTGGCACCGCTGATGAAATACATCACCTGCTTGGGCACATAGCGCTCTTCATCGATGTTGTGCTGCTTCATGAGCCGCTTGATCGCCGAGAGCTGGTCTTGCGTATCGAGAATCTGAAACGCCTGCGGCAGCCCGGCCACCTTGTAGTGCGCCCGCAAAAATCGGTTGCACAGCCCGTGGAAGGTGCCAATCCACATGCCCCGCACGTTCACTGGCAGCATGCTGCCCAGGCGCAGCAGCATCTCCTTGGCCGCCTTGTTGGTGAAGGTGACAGCCATCACGCCGCCCGGCGAGATTTGCCCGGTCTGCAGCAGCCAGGCGATGCGGGTGGTAAGCACACGGGTTTTGCCCGAGCCTGCCCCGGCGAGAATCAGCGCATGTGCCTCTGGCAAGGTGACCGCGGCCAGCTGCTCGGGGTTGAGATTGTTGAGCAAAGGCATATGGGGTGCAGGCTGTAAGGAGCTGCTGCCCGATGAGACTAAACTGGAATGAGGCGATACTTCAGTGAACATGCCCAGATTGTGAAGCCAAGAACATGCAAACCCCTTTTTTACCGCGTATTTTTTGTGCCAAAGCCTTGCAGGGCCAAGCCGCTAGCTGGTCCGCAGGCGGACGGCGGTTTTTTTCAGTGTCCGCGCCTGCCGCTGCATTCGCCATGCTAGGCGCGGCGCTGCTGCTAAGCAGCCCCGCCCAGGCCCAATCGTCCTGCTCCAGCGACCAACAGCCCAGCCCCAGCGCCATCATCGAGCGCTTTATCAGCGCCGACTGCGACAGCTGCTGGACCCGCTCCAGCCTGCCGCAGCCCGCCAAAGGCCAAGCCAGCCTC
This sequence comes from Polaromonas sp., assembly GCA_013297865.1. Taxonomy (GTDB): domain Bacteria; phylum Pseudomonadota; class Gammaproteobacteria; order Burkholderiales; family Burkholderiaceae_C; genus JAAFIP01. The sequence continues at coordinate 90,332 of JAAFIP010000003.1, forward strand.
GACTGGATCGTGCCCAGCCCGCGCGGCGACGAAGCCGCTCTGTCCGCTGCGGCCAGCACAGACGCCACAGCGCGCCTGCAAGCCCTGGCGCTGCCCTGGACAGCTATCCAAGCCGACATGCAAACCAGCACCCGCCTGGCCATGCCAGCGCGCAGCAAAGCCGCACAAAACAGCGTGCGCGTAGCCCACGGCCTGCCCTTTAACGGCTATATCGGCGCATCCATCCAGTTCATGCCCAGCGCCGCACTGCGGTCGCATGCGCTCACCCCCACAAAACTCACTGCCCTGCACCATTCCACCACCGTCTCGGCGTATCTGGTGTTGATAGAAACCTTACCCGCAGGCGCAGAAGGCAGCAACGTAGAGCGCAATCTGGTGCGCAACGTGCTGACCACATCATGGGACCTGCGCCAGCAGCTTGCCCGACCCACCCAAGAAGGCGTCAAACCCCTGTTCGAATCCCGCCCCATGAGCATCCCCCAAGGCAGCAACCCCGAGCGCCTGCGCGTGCTGGGCTGGGTGCAGGACGCCAACGGCAAGGTGCTGGCAAGTGCGCAGTCGCGCTGCGCTCCGTGATGCCTTGATACGCAGCGTTTGATGCTCGTATTTGATACATCTTAGCCGTCCAAGCCAATAGAATATCGCGGGGGCAGCTATTGTTTTTATAGTGTTCTGGTTATCTTCTGGCTTTTTTAACAGCCCGCGGCAAGGCTCTTGTAGCTGAAGTTCACTCTGGACGGGCGATGGGACATGTCGCCGCAAAAAATCTCCGAAAACACGCGTGATGCTGGGTAGTCATCTTGAGATGGTGGGCCGCGCCTTTCTGCGATTTTTTCATCGACACGCTCCCATCGCTTCACCCTGGCGTATGGGTTTGTTCAAAGCCCGCGCGCCGGGAGATGACGGAGGATTCTTTGCGTTGTGCACTGCGCGCTCTGTGCCCACTGTACGTTCTGCGTGCTCTGTACACTCCTCGCCTGCCTTAGCTTGCAAGGACGTCGACAGGCCTCGTCCAAACGGGACAGTAAGGCCCTGACCCACCAAGGCCCAATAGCCAAGCCGCGAAACCGCCGAGCGAAACCCCAAGCCAGTGAAGAGCACGCTGCCCAGGTGCCCTGGGGTGGTCCACCCAATCAGAGCGCCGGGCTCGAGGAACGGAAAAATTTGGGCTCGCTTTAGCGGGGGGACACTCACTTTGCGCAGCAAAGTTATGTGGCCACCAACAGAACCGGGCGCTGTCTGAGCGCAGCGAGTTTGCCCGGTTCCCCAAATTTTACGTACCGCAGAGGCTTCCCGCGAAGCGGGCCGGCGCTCGGGTGGACTGCCCCAGGGCGCCTGGGCAGCGGGCGGTCTCTGATCAGCGACTACAAACAGCAGGGCGTGGCCTCAGATCAAGCAGCCACAAAAGAGTAGCTCACGACTAATCTCCCCCACCACACCCGCCCCCGCAGCTGCCGCCATCACCGCCCCCTCCATCGCCTGAACTGCTGCTAGCGTCTGCGCCGCCAAAATCACCTGTGGTGCTGCTCTCGCTGCTGTAGCTGCCGTCGGAGAAATGGGTGCCACAGAAGCTGTCGGTACCGGTGCCGCCCTCGGCGCTTTTGCGGGCGATGTCGCTGCAGTCGGGCAGGTAGCTGAAGCCGCCTGCTATGGCAAGCTTGGCATCCAGGGCAAACAGCAGGGGCAGGCGGCTGGGCTTTTTGGGGTCGATGGCTTCGTCTTTGCAGGCCCAGTACCAGGCGCGGCGCAGGCCGTCGTTGCCTTTGGCTTTTTTGCCCAAGGCCTCGGCAGGGGTGTGATGCAGAAAGTGGCCCAGCGCCACGCTGCACCAGGCCTCATACGCCTTGGTGTGCAGGATGAACTCGTGCCACATGGCGTCTACCGCCTTGGACGGCATGGCGACGAATTTCTTTTGGCTGCGGCTGCAGGCTAGAAAGAACTGGCGCAGGCCGCGCTCGACCAGGTCGCAGTCTTTGGCGCTGAAGTGCGGATAGGCCTCGATCAGCTTTTTCTTGAGAAAGCGCGGCATGGGAGCCTCGCGGATATGCTGCTCGCGCATGCGCTGGGACCAGATGACCAGTGCAAGGCAGGCGATGGCCAGTGCGATGAAAATGGGGAATACTGACCAAGCCGGTCCACGCTGAAGGATGCTCAAAATCGCAAACCCTGGAATGATGGCAAATAGCGAGAGCTTTGCTACCGTGCCCATACTGGGCGAGAGCTTGACCCAAAAGAGTTGTGTTTTTGTCATTTTTATCTCCTTTCTAGTTGTTGTTTCTTCGAGTTTTGCAGGGTTTTGTGACGATTTTATGACCGTGTGGTGACAGCGCTACGGCCCTCCTCTAGCGCCGTACAGCGGCTACACCACCACCGGTTCTGGCTCAAGCAAAATGCCAAAGCGCTCGTACACGCTGGTCTGGATGGCTTTGGCAAGGGTCATCACCTCGCCGCCCGTGGCGGGCGTGGCGGTGCCGCTGCCTTTGTTGACTAGCACCAAAGCCTGCTTGTCGTAGACGCCCGCATTACCCACGGTTTTGCCCTTCCAGCCGCAGGCGTCGATCAGCCAGCCAGCGGCCAGCTTGATGCTGCCGTCGGGCATGGGGTAGTGCACCAGCCGGGGCTCGCGCGCGATGATGTCGGCGCACTGCTCGGGGCTGACCTGGGGGTTTTTGAAAAAGCTGCCTGCGTTGCCAATCACGGCCGGGTCGGGCAGCTTGGCGCGGCGGATCTCGCACACCCACTGAAAGATCTGTTGCGCAGTAGGCAGCAAGCCTGCGCTTTTGCCTAGGGCCAACAACTGTTCAGTATGCTCTGTATTTGATAGCTGCTCCCGCGATATTTTATTGGCCTGCAGGCCTTTTTCTTCTAAAAAAGCGGCATATTTGCGCTGCAGATCCACATAGCCCAGCTCGCCATGCCATTGCTTGGGCAGTGCAAAGCGCACATGGGTGATCACCGCTTTGCCCAGCAGGCCCAGGCCCGAGGCGTGTTTGAACACCGAGTCGCGGTAGCCGAAGGCGCATTGGGCCGAATTGAGCGTAAAACTCTCTCCGGTGTGCAGGTGCACGCCGTCCAGGCTGTCAAAGCGGTCCTGCAGCTCTACCCCGTAGGCCCCGATGTTCTGCACCGGGCTGGCGCCCACGCTGCCAGGGATCAGCGCCAGGTTTTCCAGGCCGCCCCAGCCCTGCTCCAGCGTCCAGGCCACGGTGTCGTGCCAGTTTTCGCCAGCGCCCACCTCGACAATCCAGTGTCTGTCGGTCTGGGCGACCAGGCGTTTGCCCAGAATGGCGATTTTCAGGGTCAGGGCTTTGACGTCCCCGGTAAGCACAATATTGCAGCCGCCGCCCAGGATAAAGGGCGGGTGTTGGGCAAAGTCCAGCGCCGTGCCGCGGGTGTCGGCCACGGCCTGGCGCAGCGCGTCCACACTGGTGATGTGCACCAGCTGCTGGGCCTTGGCGACGATGCCAAAGCTGTTGTGGCGTTGCAAGGGATAGTTTTTCTCAACAAACATGCCACAATTGTCGCATTGTGTTTGTTGTGAAACCCTGTTCTCAGAGAATTAACTATGCCCAGCTTTGATACTGTATGTGAACCGAATATGGTGGATGTCAAAAACGCGGTCGAAAACACCGCCAAAGAGATCGGTACGCGGTTTGACTTCAAAGGCACCTCGGCCAACATCGAGCTCAAGGACAAGGACGTTATCCTGTTTGGCGATGCGGACTTCCAGCTCCAGCAGGTGGAAGACATCCTGCGTGCCAAGCTGACCAAACGCAACGTGGACGCACGCTACCTGGACGTGGGCGATGTGCAAAAGATCGGCGGCGACAAGGTCAAGCAGGTGGCCAAGGTGCGCGAAGGCATCGAGTCCGAGCAGGCCAAGAAGATTGTCAAGGTGCTCAAGGACAGCAAGATGAAGGTACAGGCCAGCATCCAGGGCGACAGCGTGCGTGTGACGGGTGCCAAGCGCGACGACCTGCAGGCAGCCATGGCGCTGATCAAGAAAGAGATCGACGACATACCGCTGACTTTCAACAATTTCCGCGACTAAGTCGCCTCCCCTCACCCACAGGTTGATATGCTCCATTTTCTCCGTAGCGCTACTCTTTTTATAGCTGCCACCGCGACATTCCATTGGGCTGCAGCCCAGTCTGTTGCATTAAGCGGGGTGCTGGGCAGCAAGGCCCTGGTGGTGGTGGACGGCAGCGCGCCCAAGGCGCTGGGCGTGGGCGAGACACATCTGGGCGTCAAGCTGGTCAGCGTCAATGGCGACCAGGCGGTCATCGAGATCAAGAACCAGCGCAGCACCGTGCGCGTGGGTGATGCCCCTGTGAGCGTGGGCGCGCGGCGCGACCCCTCCAGCAGCAATAAGATCGTGTTGCCAGTGGGCAGCGGCGGCCATTTCATGGCGCAGGGCTCGATCAACGGCCGGCCCATCCAGTTCATGGTGGACACGGGCGCCACCAGCGTGGCCATGGGGGTGAGCGATGCCAAGCGCATGGGGATTGACTATCTCAAAGGCCAGCCCATGCGTATGGGCACCGCCAATGGCATCGCCCAGGGCTGGCGCGTGAAGCTCAATTCGGTGCGCATCGGCGATGTGGAGGTCTATGAGGTGGAGGCCGTGGTAGGCCCCGACATGCCGTTTGCGCTGCTGGGCAACAGCTTTCTAAGCCGCTTTAGCATGAACCGAACCAGCGACCAAATGGTGCTGGAGCGCCGCTACTAGGCCACTTGACGCCTGTTTCAGGCTGCTTTCGAGCCTTTTTTCAGGCCTCTGTCACGTCTTCTTCTGCCCCAGCCGGGACTCGGTGCCTGCCAGCAGGCGGTTGATGTTCTCGCGGTGGCGGATCACCAGCAGCAGCGCCATCACAAAGATGGCTAGCAATACCGGCTTGGAGGTATACCACTGGATGCGGTCGCCGAACAGATAGTAAAACGGCGCAAAGGCCGCCGCTGCAATGGACGCCAGCGACACATAGCGAAAGAAATACAGCAAGATCGCAAAACTGGCCAGGCAGGCCAGCCCCAGCACCCAATGCACCCCAAACACCACGCCCACGGCTGTGGCCACGCCCTTGCCGCCCTTGAACTTGAAAAACACCGGGTACAGATGCCCCACAAACGCGGCCAGCGCCACCAAGGCCACGGTGCCGCTCCCCAAGCCCAGCGCGCCGCCAAACTGCTGCACCACAAACACCGGGACAAAGCCTTTGAGCGCATCGAGTGCCAGGGTGATGATGGCCGCAGGCTTGCTGCCTGAGCGCAGCACATTGGTAGCCCCGGGGTTCTTGCTGCCGTAGGTGCGCGGGTCGTTCAGCCCCATGAGCTTGCTCACGATCACGGCAAAGCTCAGCGAGCCGATCAGATACGCCGCCACCGTGGCTAAAAAAGGGGTCACCAGCTCCATACTGTCTCCAACAAAACATCCATGCACGGATTCTATGCGCTGCGCCAGGCCAATCTGGGCTGCGCAGCGGCAAGCTAGCGGCGCGAGTAACGATCGACCTGGGTGCGCGCCTGTTCAGCGTCCTTGGCGTATTCGGCCAGATAGCGCTCGCGCTCTTCGCTGCTCCACTCGGCAGCAGAAAAACTCTCCACGCTGTAGCGCGCGCTGGTGTGGATATTGCCCTCGCGACGGGCCATCATGGCCCGGTCTGGATAGCGGTTTTCGTGCAGCAGAAAGCCCTCCACATCGCGCAGGCGCAGCGGAAATGCCGGGCGCTTGTCGTGGATCAGCGCGCCAAACACATGCATCTTGAACTCAGCGGGCCCTGCGGCCAGCGGCTGGTTGAACTGCAGCAGCGCAAAGGGCTGGCCATTGGCATCGTCCACCCGCGCACTGGCCACATAGCGACCTGGCTGATTGACCTGTACCTGCAGATAGAAATTGAGCGAACCACCCTCCACTGCCTCGCGCACGCCTGTCCAGGTGGCGGGCACGTCGGGGTTGTAGACCACATCAAAATGCGCCAGGCCCTGCTCGCCCTGGGCATTGAACTTGACCAGCACACGGATGGTGCCTGCGTAGCTGGCAAAGCCCTGCTGGCTGGGGTTGAGCCGGGCGCTGTAGGTGCCGTCGCCCGCCTGGCTGTCAGCCCCTTGCCCTTGGTCTTCAAACGGCAAGCCCACCTGGATGGCCTGGGCCAGCACTTTGCTTTCGGCTACCGACTGGGCGCTGGCGCTGCTGATTACCAGCGGCAGCACCTGGCCCGCGTCGTCCACCGCCGTGAGTGTGAGCTTGACCGTGTCTGGCCCGCTGGCGAACACCCGCTCCTGTGTGGTGCGCAGCTTGAGACCTTTGACAGGCTCACCTTTGGCATTGCGCAGCTTGTTTTCTTCGCTGATGGTGGCGAAGGGGCGCACCTGGTCAGGGTGCTCGGCCAGGGGGCGCGACTCATGGGGGTAGCGCGTGGCGTCACGGTAATGGGCATAGGTCTGCTCTGCGCGCTCGTAGCGGCCCTGCCACAGGGCCAGCTGGGCGGCGCGGTTGCGCTGGCCCTCAGCGCTGAGCGGGCCTGTGCTGGCATGTGCACTGGCCAGCACGGTGTGGGCAGTCGCGCCATGGCTTGCTGCTGTAGCTGCGACGGCGGGGCTGGCGTCTGCCCCGTCGCCGGGCAAGACCAGGCTGACTGCCAGCGCCACCAGGGCCGCTGCGGTGCAGCCCAGAGCGATGCGTACCGAGCGCCGCATGCGCTTTAGTTGGCGTTGGCTGCCATATCGGCGCGCACTTTGGAGATCACGCCTTGCCAGTTACCGTTGGCATAGTGGTTGTAGGCCTGCGCGTCATCGCGAAAGACCACGGAGTGGTTCGCCCACTTGGCCGTGCCGCCTTCGGTGGCTGCAGTGCCCAGGGTCAGGTCGTTGCAGAACCAGTCTGACGGGTTGCAAAAGCCTGCGCCGCCACTGCCCGACACACCCCCCGCCGAGTGGTAAGCCACGGCCTCGTCGTCCTGGCCTGGCAGGATGGCAGAGTACAGCGTGCCTTTGGCACCCGCGTACATGTAGAATATCTTGCTGCGGGTCTGGTTGTGGTCATACATTGCGCGGGCAGTGGTGGTTTTGAGATCGCCCACCAAAGGCTCCGACACGGCCCAGCTGCCCGCGTTGGACAGCTCGCTGCCGCCGCCTGCGCCTGCAGCAACATCCACCCACTTGATGTTCCAGCCAGTCTGCGTGCCCCCACCGGCAGCCGCACCGCACTGGCCGCTGGCATTGGGCGTGGCGTTTTGCTTGGGACGGGCACTGCCGCCATACAGCGACAGCGCATAGCCGATCTGCAGGTTGCCCGCGCTGTGCGCAGCCACGTAGCACCAGTTATCGCCTGTGCAGTAGCAGTCGAGCGCGTCACGCACCCGGTAGTTCTGGTCAGAGATGCGGTTGTAGCCGTCCCAGTTGACGGATTTTTTGTTCACACCGGCTGCCGTGCTGGCAGGGCCCCAGTAGGTGAAGTCAGCGTGGTTGCCTGGCACGGCGGTGTTGCTGCGGCCATTGATCCACAGGCTGTAATTGGTGGCATAGACCACCCCTGCCGTGCAGGCCACAACTGCAGCAGCAACTGCCCAAAAACGGCGCGCGCCCAGCAAGCGGCGGGCCAACGTGTTTGCATTGATCATGCGTGTCTCCAAAGTAGTGAAGGGGAAAATCCAACTGCACACCCTGCTTTGTTCGCCACGACGAGCGCCATGACTTCAAAGTGTATTTATAAAAAAGAACGATCGTGCTTTTTTATGATTGTAAGGGCGTGTAATCCTGTCGGGCTATTCGGACATACCCTTGTACGCAGTAGGGTCAAGTGCCGGCGGACACCTTGGGTGCTGCGTGCTGCGTGCTGCGTGCTGCGTGCCGCGTGCCGCGTGGCCAGCTCAGTCTTCTTGCAAGGCGCATTGCACGGGCCATGCGCCCAGCAGTTGGACGCAGACCTGGGGATCCATCTGCACCAGATAGCCACGCCGCCCGCCATTGATCAAAATGCGTGGCAGCGCGAGGATGGTCTCTTCCATAAACACAGGCATGGTTTTGCGCGTTGCAAATGGCGAGGTACCGCCCACCAGGTAGCCGCTGTGCTTGTTGGCCGTCTCTGGCTTGCAGGGCTCTACCGACTTTGCGCCGATCTGGCGCGCCAGATTCTTGGTGCTGACTTTGCGGTTGCCATGCATCAGCACGACCAGGGGCTTGGCATCCTGGTCCTGCATGATCAGAGTTTTGACCACCATGAACGGGTCAAAGCCCAGCACCTGCGCGCTATGCTGGGCTCCACCATGCTCCAGATAATCGTAGGGATGCTCGGTAAAAGCTACTTTGTGGGCTTTGAGCAGCGCTGTGGCAGGCGTTTCGCTGACATGGTCTTTCCTGGCCATTGCTGCATGCCTCTTGCCAAGTGCTACAGGGCCGGGTCGCGTATTTCCCAGCGGATCTTGTCGATCTCTGCGAGCACCTCTTTGCTCAGCACGGTGCCCCAGGCATCCAGACATTCGTCCAACTGCGCCAGCGAAGTCACGCCAATGATGGTGCTGGCCACCTTCCAGTGGTTGTAGCACCAGGCCAGCGCCATCTGGGTGGGGCTCATGCCGTTGGCTTGGGCCAGCGCGTTGTATTTGCGCGCCGCGTCCAGCGCCTCGGGCCTGCCCCAGCGCTGCTTTTTCATCGAGTCGTAGCCGCTCATGCGGCCCTTGGGGGCGTCTGCGCTATGAATACCTGTCGCATCGTATTTGCCCGTCAACAGGCCAAAGGCCAGCGGCGAATAGGCCAGCAGGCCAACGTTCTGGCGGTACAGCACTTCGTCCAGGCCGTTGTCTACCGTGCGGTTCACCAGGCAGTACGGGTTTTGCACGCTGACAATGCGCGCCAGGCCGTGTTGCTCAGCCAGGCGGGTGAATTCCATCACACCGTATGGCGTTTCGTTGCTCAGGCCGATGTGGCGCACTTTGCCAGCCTTGACCAGCTTGTCCAGGGCCACCAGCTGCTCGTGGATGGGCGTGTTGTCGCTACGCGCCTTGTCCTGCTCGGGGTCAAAGTAAGGAATGCCAAACGCCATCACATGGCGCAGCGGCCAGTGGATCTGGTAGAGGTCGATCACATCGGTTTGCAGGCGCTTCAAGCTGTCTTCGCAGGCCTGCGTCATCTGCGCAGGGGTGACGTTGATGCTGCCTGCGCGCACCCAGTCCATGCCGCGCGCAGGCCCCGCCACTTTGGTGGCTACGGTCCACTTCTGGCGCACGCCAGGGTTGGCTGCAAAATAGCGGCCAATGATCTGCTCGGTCAGGGTGAAGGTTTCGGCTTTGGTGGGCACCGAGTACATTTCCGCGGTGTCCATGAAGTCCACGCCGCGCTCCAGGCTGCGCGCCATGATGCGGTGTGCATCGGCCTCGTTGACCTGCTCGCCAAAGGTCATGGTGCCCAGGCAGATGGGATGGACCAGCAGGTCGGACTGGCCGAGGGGCTTTTTGGTGATGTGAAGGGATTGCATGCGCTCAAGTGTAGCGACAAAAAGACGCTGTGGCCCAAGGCTTCAGCGGTTGATCTCTTCGTCAAAGCGCTCCAGGATATTGTTGATCGCATGGGTGCCATAGCGGCTGCTCACCACCTCGATGAGTTCTTCAAAGCACTGATAAAGCTCCTTGTCATTCTTGACCAGGCCGATGCGCCGCACCAAAGTGGCATCGCGGGAATCGAGCACGCTGCTGGAGATGCTCAGCAGATAGGCTTTGCCCAGCGCAATGCCACGCACCGAGGCCGCGCGCTGCAGGCCCGAGCTGGTGGGGGAATCACCTTCTGAGCGGTCCAGATGGTTAAAGCCTGAGATATCGCGCTCAAACTGGCTGCTTTCGTGGGCGCTGAGCTGTTCCTCAAAATTGCTCGCCAGCTCTTCGATATGGGTATCGTGCACATCATCCTGGCCGGGTATATCCTCAGACCACTGTGACAGCTCCATAGAGGGCAAATCGGCAGGCTCCGTGGCGGAGAAGTCTGCTCTGGGCATAGGGTGCTGCACATTCGGTGGAACGGGTGAAGGAAAATTTCGTGCGATATCAGCGTGCTGCGTGCTGTACCCCGAAGGCTGGGTAACCGCGTCTGCCGACGCAATCATGCCCATGGAGTTCAGCTGCAGCAACAGCTCCTGCGAGCCACTGACCATGCCTTGCAGCTGGGCCACAGAGCGCGCGCCATCGCACAATATCAACACGCGTCGCTGCAGCAAAGACAAATGCCTGTCCCGCTGCAAGACGGCTGCCTTGCCTCGCTCGGTTTTGACAAATACTGTCTTGGATGTAATGCTCGTAGCCACGATTTATTGTAAAGAATGCCAATTAAGCTTTTAGCGTTACCGTATCACGAATAAAGTGTGCAAGGTTACACAGTTTCTGCTGCCGCGTAACGATCCTTTTCCTGCTGGCGCAGCACATTGCGCTGCACCTTGCCTGTGGTGGTCATGGGCAAGGCGTCGATGAATTCGATGTCTTTGGGATATTCGTAAGGCGCCAGGAGCGCCTTGACATGCTGCTGAATGCTGTAGACCAGCGTGTCGTCATGATTTTTTAAGCCTTTTCGGTCTCCAGTCCTCTGGAATGTCGCGCGGGCAGCTATCAAATCAGGAGTAAGTACGATATAGGCCTTGACCACCGCCCCACGCTGCGCATCGGGCTTGGGCACCACGGCGGCATTGGCCACGCTGGGGTGTTTGAACAGGCAGTTTTCCACTTCGCTGGGGCCGATGCGGTAGCCAGCCGCCTTGAACACATCGTCGCTGCGGCCCTGGTACCACAGGTAGCCCTCTGCATCCTGGGTGGCCAGGTCCCCGGTGCGGCACCAATCGCCAGAATATTTTTTCTGCGTGGCCGCCTCGTTTTTCCAGTAGCCCAGAAAAAACACCGGGTCGCTGGTGCCGTGGATGTCATGCCGGTGCACCGCCACATCGCCCACGACGCCGCTGGGGCATTCATGGCCTGCGTCGTCAATCACCGCGACGCGGTGGCCTGGGTAGGCCCGCCCCATGCTGCCCGGCTTGGCGGGCCACAGGGCTGCGCAGTTGCCAACAATGTAGTTGATTTCGGTTTGACCAAACATCTCGTTGACGGTGACACCCAGCTCATCGCGGCAATAGGCAAACACGGCATCGCCCACGGCTTCACCTGCGCTCATACAAGCCTGCAGATGCAGACGGAAATGTTGGCGCGGCTTGGGGTGCGCCTTCATCATGGCCTTGAGCGCCGTAGGGAACAAAAAGGTGTGTGTCACCTTGTGTGTTTGCAAAATCTCAAACGCCACATCTGGCGAAAAGCGCCCGTGCAGTGCAATGATTTCACGGCCAAAGTACAGCGTGGGCAGCAGCGCATCCATCAGGCCACCGGTCCACGCCCAGTCCGCGGGCGACCAAAAAACGGCTTGGGATGAATGGTTATCGACGCCGTCAAAGCCAAACCAGTTCTGGCTGGCTACAAAGCCTGTCAGATTGCCAATCAAGGTACGATGGGCGATCAGGGCTCCTTTAGGTGGCCCGGTGGTGCCGCTGGTGTAGATCAGAACTGCAGCATCGTCCGCACGCGTGGGCACCAGGTCGAACTCCTGGGGCATCAGCGCGCATTCAAAGGCATAGTCCACCTCGGTCCACTGGACCGCATCGCCCACGCCCACCAGGGTGCGCAAGGCCTTGCATTGGCTGCGCACAGCGCGCAGATTGTCTACGCTGCTTTCATCGCAGATGGCCACCACGGCCTGGGAATCCTGCAGGCGGTATTCCAGCGCCTGCGGACCAAACAGCATGGACAGTGGCATCGCCACAGCGCCCATCTGCAGCACCGCCATATAGGCTACGGCGGTTTCAAAACGTTGTGGCAGCACAATAGCCACGCGGTCGCCGCGCTGCACACCCAGGCGTGCGAGCACATGGCTAAGCTGGTTGGCCTGCGCTGCGAGTGCGCCATAGTTCAAAGTGTGATGGTCCTGGGCCTGGGCAACGCCTGCCGTGTGCGCACGCACAGCAACCTGGTTGGCGGTGGCTGTATCTTGCGCCCAACGACGGCAGCACACCTGGGCCATGTTGAACATCTCAGGTACTTGCCAGCGAAAGCTGTCGTAAATGCGGTGGTAAGGGTCTGTTTGCATGCGGTTCAAGTGGCTTGGCGGGTCATTGCGCTGTCAGCGCGGGTCAAATCGGTGACGCGGCTGCGTGCTGCGCTCTCGTATGATGCTGAGAATGTACCAAGTCAAGCGCCCTTCACGCAGCGAGTTTGTCCCTATACGGGGCCACCAATACCATGTTCATCTCTGGGGCACACCCCGCCCCGACACCCCGCCCCTGGTGATGGTGCACGGCTGGATGGACGTGGGCGCGTCGTTTCAGTTTGTGGTGGACGCGATGCACCAGGACCGCTGGGTGATTGCACCCGACTGGCGTGGTTACGGCCAAACCACGGGGCCACAGGTCGACAACTACTGGTTTCCTGACTATCTGGCCGATCTGGACTTTTTGCTCGACCGCTACGCTGCAGGCACCGCCATAGACCTGGTTGGGCACAGCATGGGGGGCAATGTGGTGATGATCTATGCGGGCGCCCGGCCTGAGCGCATCCGCCGCCTGATCAATCTCGAAGGCTTCGGCATGGCTGCCACCAAGCCTGCACAAGCTCCGGGGCGCTACGCCAAGTGGATGGACGAACTCAAGGCTTTGCAACGCGGCGAGATGGACCTCAAGCCTTACCCGGACGTCAGCGGCGTGGCGCGCAGGCTGATGAAAACCAACCCGCGTCTGTCCCAGGACAAAGCCGACTGGCTGGCCCAGCAGTGGGCAGCGCCCAACGCGCAGGGCCAGTGGCAGATACTGGGCGATCCAGCGCACAAAATCACCAATGCGCAGCTGTTTCGAGTGGACGAGGTGCTTGCCTGCTATGAGCGCATCACAGCGCCTGTGCTGGCCGTGGAAGCCTCGGACGATTCGTTGGTGACATGGTGGAAAGGTGCTTACACCCTGGCGCAGTACCATGAGCGCCTTGCGTCGGTGCCCAATGTGCAGATCAAGGTCATTCAGGATGCAGCGCATATGCTGCACCACGACCAGCCAGAGCAGCTGGCAGCGATGATTGACGCGTTCCTGGCGGATTAGCGCCGATTCAGTGCAGATGGCGTGGCTTACGGCCACCATGCCCGCCCACACCACGCGGCGGCCGGCCCACCTGCAGCGAATTGACCAGCGCGTCAAACCGCTGGGTAAACAGCTTGTCTACCTCGGTGACAATGCCCTGCATCTCGGCGCGGTCAAAATGCCGCTCCACGACAGCCATGACATCCTCCACCAGCATGTCGCGCTGCACCTGCATGATGTCGCCTGGTGTGGGGCCTACAAAGAGCATGATGAAATCGTCACGTGACTCGGCCTCTTCATCGCTTTCGTCTTCGTCAAACTCGGTGTCATAGATGCTGATCTCGATGGCGGCACCTGCCGAAGCAAGTTCATTCAGCCCCATGCACATTTCCTCCAGCGCCTGGCGGATATCCTCATCCGCAGGCACCGTCCAGCACATGTGAAGTACATGCGCTTTGGCATCCATACGCAAGCCTGGCTCTTCCTCGTAGGAGCTGGCAGCGCCGCGCGCAAGCGACTTGGCACCCGCATACGACCACAAAGGCTTCAGTGCTTCTTCAAGCTGGGCAAATGTAACGTCTTCACGCAGTGGCACATCACCATGTACGTGGATTTCATAGGGCTGGGAATTCGATGGCATAGCTAGAGTGTAGTACCACTGCTGGCAAGTGCAAGTGGGTAAATGTGTGGATTATTATGGCTTTTGAGAGCATGGTGTGCAGGGTGAGTGGTGCCTGAGACCGGAATCGAACCGGTACGCCCGCTATGAACGAAGCGGCGGATTTTAAGTCCGCTGTGTCTACCTATTCCACCACTCAGGCTGTACCGTCGGGCACTGAGCTGCCCAACAGACTAGCACTTTGGAGGCGCGGGCCGGAGTCGAACCGACCTACACGGATTTGCAATCCGGTGCATAACCGCTTTGCTACCGCGCCTCATCGAACTTTTCTGCCTGATTGTCGACACTGACCAGGCTCTCAACACTTTGAGAAAAAAAGGGAAGCGACTGCTTCCCTTTTTTCAACGATTTGGAGCGGGAAAAGAGTCTCGAACTCTCGACCTCAACCTTGGCAAGGTTGCGCTCTACCAACTGAGCTATTCCCGCGTTGAAGGCATTATTGTAGCAGAACTTTTAGTGTTTTACAGAGGCGGCTGTCTCTGTAGGCGAAATTTTCGCTGTCTCTGCAGACACCACGACAGGCTCGTCATCTGGCAGAGCCACGGGCAGTCTTTCCAGCGCAACAGCCAGCACCTGGTCGATCCATTTCACAGGCACGATTTCAAGGCCGTTTTTGACGTTTTCCGGGATGTCCTGCAGGTCTTTGGCGTTTTCTTCGGGGATAAGCACCGTCTTGATACCACCTCGCAAAGCAGCCAGCAGTTTTTCCTTCAAACCACCAATGCCAGTGACCTCGCCGCGCAAGGTAATTTCCCCCGTCATGGCCACATCGGCGCGCACGGGGATGCCCGTCAAGGCAGACACAAAGGCGGTTGTCATCGCTGCGCCAGCGCTGGGCCCGTCCTTGGGCGTTGCACCATCAGGCACATGGATGTGGACATCTTTTTTCTCAAACGCTTCGTCCTTGATACCCAGGCGGCGGGCTCGCGAGCGCACCACCGTGCGGGCCGCCTCCACCGACTCTTTCATGACATCACCCAGCGATCCAGTACGGGTGATGTTGCCTTTACCGGGCATTAAAGCAGCCTCGATGGTCAGCAAGTCGCCACCCACCTCGGTCCATGCCAAGCCAACCACCTGGCCCACCTGGTTGTCTTTTTCAGCGCGGCCATAGGTGAATTTCTGCACCCCCAAAAAGTCGTTCAGATTGGCCCCAGTCACCACCACTTTGCTGGTGTATTTTTTCAGTTGCAGACCCTTGACCACCTTGCGGCAGATCTTGGAGAGTTCACGCTCCAGCGAACGCACACCGGCTTCGCGGGTGTAGTAGCGCACAATGTCGCGCACGGCAGACTCGGTGATTTCGAGTTCGGTGTCCTTGACGCCGTTGTTCTCCAACTGCTTGGGTGCCAGATAGCGCAGTGCAATACTGGTTTTTTCGTCTTCGGTGTAACCTGACAGACGGATCACTTCCATGCGGTCCAGTAGCGCTGGGGGGATGTTCATGGAGTTGGACGTGGCCACAAACATCACGTCGCTCAAATCGAAATCCACGTCCACATAATGGTCGCTGAAGGTGTGGTTCTGCTCCGGGTCCAGCACCTCCAGCAGGGCGCTGGATGGATCACCGCGATACTCTGTGCCCAGCTTGTCAATCTCGTCCAGCAGGAACAGCGGGTTGCGCGTGGCGACCTTGGTCAGGCTTTGCAACACCTTGCCAGGCAGGGCGCCGATGTAGGTGCGACGGTGGCCACGGATCTCGGCTTCGTCGCGCATGCCGCCCAGTGCCATGCGCACATACTTGCGCCCTGTAGCTTTGGCTATCGACTGACCTAGCGAGGTTTTGCCCACGCCTGGGGGGCCTACCAGGCACAGGATGGGCGCTTTGACTTTGTCCACACGCTGCTGGACTGCGAGATATTCCAGAATGCGGTCTTTGACTTTTTCCAGGCCATAGTGGTCTGCGTTAAGCACCTCTTCAGCATGACCTAGGTTATGCTTGATCTTGGTCTTTTTGGACCACGGCAGGTTGATCAACACCTCAATATAGTTGCGCACCACGCTGGCTTCTGCTGACATGGGCGACATCAACTTGAGTTTTTTCAGTTCGCTCTCTGCTTTCTTGAGTGCGTCCTTGGGCATCTTGGCAAGCTTGATTTTTTTATCCAGCTCTTCAATATCGGCGCCCTCTTCTCCATCACCAAGCTCTTTTTGAATGGCTTTAACCTGTTCGTTCAGGTAAAAATCGCGCTGGTTTTTTTCCATCTGGCGCTTGACGCGACCACGGATTTTCTTGTCGACATTCAAGATATCGACTTCGCGTTCGATCTGCTCGTACACATTCTCCAGACGAGCCTTCACGTCGGACAGATCAAGCACAGCCTGTTTGTTGTCCAGCTTGAGCGGCACATGGGCTGCAATCGTGTCGGCCAAGCGGCCTGCATCGTCGATGCTGGAAATAGAGGTGAGTATTTCCGGCGGGATTTTTTTGTTCAGCTTGACGTACTGGTCAAACTGGCCAATGACGGCGCGGCGCAGGGCCTCAATGTCATTGCTGCGTGGCTCGCTTGGTGCCTCGGGTTCAATGGGCGTGACATTGGCGCTGAAGTGCACTTCACCATCGGTAATCTTGTTGACCTTGGCACGCTGCTGGCCTTCAACCAGCACCTTGACGGTGCCGTCAGGCAGCTTGAGCATCTGCAGGATGGTAGACACACAACCTACGGCAAACATGTCTTCCACTGCTGGCTCGTCCTTGGCCGCAGCCTTCTGGGCGACCAGCATGATGCGGCGCTCGGCCTCCATGGCAGATTCCAGCGCCTTGATGCTTTTGGCGCGTCCAACGAACAAAGGAATCACCATGTGAGGAAAAACCACTACATCGCGCAAGGGCAGTAGCGGCAGATCTATCGGCTCAGAAGGAAGGGTGGTGTTGCCTGACATGGTTGTCTTTCAGCTTTAATGGGGTGTAGATTGAAATATCGGGGCAAAGTTCGTGGATTTCAAGGCCCCAGATGTTTCAGGCGTGATCAGGTGTTCAGAGCCAAAACGCAAGAAAGGGCTGCACACACTTATGCCCATTGCTGCGACATAAGTGCATGGCCCATGCATCAGGCCTTTTTGGCCGCCTCACGGTACACCAGCAGCGGTGGCTTGTTTTCATCGATCGTGGATTCATCCACCACGACTTTTTCCACATTGCCTGCATTGGGCAGGTCAAACATGGTGTCAATCAGGGCATTCTCAAGGATGGAGCGCAGACCGCGTGCGCCTGTTTTGCGCACCAGGGCTTTGCGGGCAATGGCCTTGAGCGCGCTGGGGCGCACCTCCAGCTCAGCGCCTTCCATGGCCAGCAGCTTGGCGTATTGTTTGACCAGCGCGTTTTTAGGCTCCGTCAGAATCTGCACCATGGCCTCTTCGCTCAGCTCGGCCAAGGAAGCTACCACGGGCATACGCCCGATCAGTTCGGGAATCAGTCCATACTTGATCAAGTCTTCGGGCTCAATTTCCTGGAAACTCTGCGTCAGGCTACGCTGTTTTTTGCTTTTGACTGTGGCACCAAAACCAATACCTGAGGCCTCGGTGCGCGCCTCAACGACTTTTTCCAGACCGGCAAACGCACCACCACAGATAAACAGAATGTTAGTGGTATCGATCTGCAGGAAGTCCTGGTTGGGGTGCTTGCGCCCGCCCTGAGGGGGTACGCTAGCCATCGTGCCCTCAATGATCTTGAGCAAGGCCTGCTGTACGCCTTCACCCGACACATCACGCGTAATGGAGGGGTTGTCGGATTTGCGCGAAATCTTGTCAATCTCGTCGATATACACAATGCCCTGCTGCGCACGCTCCACTTCGTAATTGCAGCTTTGCAGCAGCTTGGAGATGATGTTTTCTACATCTTCGCCTACATAGCCAGCTTCCGTCAGCGTTGTAGCATCAGCCATCACAAAAGGCACGTTCAACATGCGTGCCATGGTCTGGGCCAACAGGGTCTTGCCCGAGCCAGTGGGGCCTATCAGCAGAATATTGCTTTTGGTCAGCTCGACATCACCGGCTTTGGATTTGTCTTTGTAGCGCAGACGCTTGTAGTGGTTATAAACCGCCACAGCCAATGCGCGCTTGGCGGCATCCTGGCCGATCACATAATTGTCCAGATTATTCTTGATCTCCAGCGGTGTGGGCAGATCGCCACGCGCCTCGCGTTCGGTCTCAGGCAGGATTTCATCGCGGATGATGTCGTTGCACAGATCAATGCACTCATCGCAGATGAACACTGACGGCCCAGCAATGAGCTTTTTGACCTCGTGCTGGCTTTTGCCACAGAAGGAGCAGTACAGTGTTTTTTCGCTCTGAGAGCCTTTACGGTCGGCCATGAATGGGTGCCTGGTTACGCTAATTTGACAATGATACTGCTAAGACGTAACCAAAATCTGTGTAAGGGCTGTTTTTGGCATGTTTTAGCTTTCAGCTGTGTTTCCCCAGTGCACGCCAAGGGTGCGTCACGCTACCCCAGCAGGCGTGCCACTGTCAGCAACGCCAGTAAAAGCATCCACAAGACAACGCTGCGCCAGACCAAACCGACAATGCTGCGCAGATGGGTCACGCTGGGCTCACGGCCTGCGGTGGTTTCGGGGGCATTGGCTCCCAGTGGCATGGTGGCATCAGTCTGGTAGGCTTGAGAAGCCATGGGTGAAAACACTTCTTTGAGGGCTTCGCCCCCCAAACGCACATTCACTGCGCCTGAGGTAGCCGCGAGAATGACGCCGTCGTTATCGTTCATGCCGTCGGACATATTGTTGCGTGCCAGGCGCTGGGCAAAGTTGCGCCAGCTGTCGATGGCTTCCTCAAAATTGCCCACCACCGCAAAGCCCAGAGAGGTCACACGTGCTGGCAGCCAGTCCACTGCGGCCCAGGCTTGCTGTGCTGCGTTCAGAAGGCTGCTACTTACCTGCAGCTTGCTCATGGGGGCGTTGCGCAGGGCTGCATGACGGGTGTAGTAGCGGTTGGCAAACTCGCTCATACGGTAGATGATGGCACCCGCTGGCCCCAGACCAAACGCCGCCAACAGCGCATACCAGCCCAGGACACCAAACACATGGCGATGGGCGGCCAGAACAGAGTGTTCGATGACATGGCGCACGATCTCGCTTTTGGGCAAGTCGCTGGCATCTACCTGTTTCCAGGCTGCCAGTGCCCTGCGGGCTGCCACTTCATCACCGGCATCCAGGGCTTCACGAATGGTAGTGAAGTGATGGCTGAACTGGCGAAAACCCAGGGTGACATACAGTGTTGCGGCATGCAGCACAAATGCAATCACCACCCCTGACCAGCCCAGTGCCAGGATCAAGGCCCAATGCAAGGCCAGTGCTGCCAACGCAGGCAGCAGCACCAAGGCACTCCAGGCCAACCAGCCATGGGGCGTTTGACCGGCATCCAGCGTTCTGCTGGCGGTGCGCGCCCAACTGCGCACGGCCATATACACCGTGTTATTCAGCGGCAGTGGACGGATCTGCTCCACCAGCAGGGCAAAGAGAATGGCAAAAAAGCTCATGCGTTGTCATGGAATGGATTGCAACCATCATAGCGCGCAGACTCAGGCTTGGGCAGTTTGAGGCATCAAGCCATTAAAAAACGGTACAAATTGCGCAACATTCCCGCTGTGGCACCCCAAACAAAACGGTCTTGTGGTGCCAGTGGGGTGCCGCGCCAATGCATGGAAAACCATTCGCGCTGCACCTCGCCCCAAGCAAATTGATGGCGCGCATGGTGGGCGGGATTCATCAAAAACGACAGTGGTATTTCAAACACATCGTCCACCTCGTCCGGATTAGCCTGCAGCGTAAATCCTGGCCGTACCAAAGCGACAACTGGGGTGATGTGAAAGGCTGTGCCTGTGATGTAGCGCGGCAGGCTGCCCAGCACTTCGCAGTATTCGCTGGCCAGTGCTACCTCTTCCCGCGCTTCGCGCAGTGCAGCGGCTGCCGCATCAGCGTCGGTGTCATCCACTTTGCCGCCTGCAAAAGCGATTTGACCTGAATGGGTAGACAGATGGGCCGTGCGCTGGGTCAGCAGCAAAGTGGGCTCCTCATGCATCACCAGTGCTATTAGCACAGCGGCCTGTGCAGGGGCGCGGTCACTGAAACGGGGCTCTTCCCTCAGCTCAGGCGCCCACTGGGGTGGACTGGCAAATCGTGAACGCAGCTTGTCTGGCGTCAAGGCATGTGCGGGCACAGCACTGAGGTGCGTGTCGTAGCCCACGATGGGGACGGTGCGTGGGTCGAAATTCGGGATTTTGGACAGGGGAACGAAGGTCATGCAGGAGTGTAATAGGCTGGATAGTGAAGGCTGTAAATTGCCAGCGTATGTGCGACGAATAAGGCCATGCGACCAGGCTTAGGCGCAAAAAAACCGCTTCGGTCTGCACCTCAGCGGTTTTGGGTCTGGTCAGCTGCAGCTTAGGCGGCGGCTGGTGCCTCGGCAGCCACTTTGTTGTTGCGGGTGAGCTTTTCCTTGATACGTGCCGACTTGCCGCTGCGGTCACGCAGGTAATACAGTTTGGCGCGGCGTACATCGCCACGGCGCTTGACTTCGACGCTGGCGATCAGCGGGCTGTAGGTTTGGAACGTACGCTCCACGCCTTCGCCACTGGAGATCTTGCGAACGATGAAGCTGCTGTTGAGGCCGCGGTTGCGCTTGGCAATGACCACGCCTTCGTAAGCCTGCACGCGCTTGCGGGTGCCTTCAACAACGTTGACGTTAACGATCACAGTATCGCCAGGGGCAAATGCGGGAATGGTTTTGCCCAGACGGGCGATTTCCTCTTGTTCGAGGGTTTGGATCAAGTTCATGTTGAGACTCACATCAGTTTTAGATCATGCCGGCTACGCTAGGGGCGACGTTTTTCACTGCTGTGGCTGCTCTGGGCAGTCGAGTGTGTCGCGGCGGGTATAGGATCGAAAAGCTCTCCATTATAGCAAATGCGGGGGGTGCCAAGCACGGCTGGCACTGGCCTATGCGGGCAGGCCTGGTTCAGTACAGACGGTACAGCAAGGACGCCGTGCCACTCAGGCTACCGGAACTGTCCATCAACGGACTTTGGCGGATACGGCTGCCATAGGCCCTGTAGCGTGCGCCCAACACCAGACTGAGGCTAGGCGTCAAGTCCGTGCTGGCGGACAGGCCGATGTTGAAATTGGTGGCAGAACCCGGCTCATAGGCAGGACGGCCTGCTATCGCTTCTGCTGCAGTGACCCCATAGTAATAATTGGTCAGCTTGGAGCTGTTGTTTTGGGCACTGACATAGGGCGTGAACGACCAGTCGCCCAGCCCAGCACGCCAGCCAATGCCCACCTCGGTGCGCAGGCCCTTGCTGTTACCCGTTGCGTCGGCTCCCGCCTCCAGCCATATCTGGCCTACCGGTGTCGTGAATTTGGTGCCAACGCCCAGCAAGACGCTGGGTTTACGCCGCGCCATGCCTGCAAAAATGGGGGCATCCGACTCTTTATAGCCCTGCAGCAAAGCGTCTGCACGCAAATTCACCGAGAAATCAGTGTTGGCAGGGTCGGTTACGGTAAATTCGGCGCTGGTGCCGCGCAAGGAAAAACGCTGGGTCTGTATCTGTAACGCGGGAATCACGGTGGTTTTGATGCCCAAGCCTTTGTAACCGTCGTCGCTGGCAACGATGCCCAAGCCCAGCTTGAGGGTGTTGCTTTGCGGTTTAAGCTGCGCCCACGCGCAATTGGCTGACAGAGCCGTAGCCAAAACGACCACGGTTACCCTCGCCTGGTGTGGCAAGCAGCGCAAACCTGTGTAAAACCGTGTCATGACAATGTTGCTCTTCTTGTGGCGGTGGATGTTGTTCACTGCAAAGACGAATACGTCTGTTTAGTCTAGCATTCCGACACAAACCCTGCTTCCAATCAGGACTGGGTTTACGCAAGTTTTACACGACTTGGCCAGTTTTATGAGGCTGGTGAAGCCCCGCTTTGACCTGCTTTAGCTGAAAACTATAGCAAGTCAGGCCGCAGCTGTGCGGTCAACGCCTGACGCTGGGCATTACGCCAGCGTTCAATCTCAGCATGGTTGCCAGAAAGCAACACAGCGGGCACGCCCTGCCCGCGCCATACCTCAGGTCGGGTGTAGTGGCCGCAGTCCAGCAAGCCGCCTACAGCGGGGTTGAAGCTGTCCTGGGCGTGGCTGTCTGCATCACCGAGGACGCCGGGTTGCAGACGGGCCACTGCGTCCAGTAATGCCATCGCAGCGATTTCACCGCCAGACAGTACAAAGTCGCCCAGACTGATCTGCGCTGTCACAAACTGGTCGATAAAACGCTGGTCCAGGCCTTCGTAGCGGCCGCAGACCAAAATGGCTCCGCGGCTGTCGGACCAGCGCTGCACCTGAGTATGGTCGAGTTTGGCTCCAATCGGGGAAAACAGGACAACAGGGCACGCGTCCTGACGCTCAGCCTGGATGCTTTCTACGCAGCGCGCCAGTGGCTCCGCCATCATGACCATGCCAGGGCCACCGCCAAAGGGGCGATCATCGGTGCGGCGGTAGTTGCCGTCAGCTTTGTCACGCGGGCTGGTAAAGCGCACATCCACCAGGCGGCTGCCGTCAGCTTGCGCCTCAAACGCACGCCGGTTGATGCCAGTTTGCATGAATGGTGCAAACAGCTCCGGGAACAGTGTGATGATGTCGAAACGCATGGCTTCAGTAATCGGGCTGCCAGTCCACGGTGATGCGTCTGTCTGCCAAGCTCACCTCGTCTACATAGACCGACACGAACGGAATCAGGGTTTCCTGTTTTTTGCCGTCGGTTTCCATCTCAATCACCATCACGGTTTGCGGGCCGGTGGACAGCAGGTCCCTGACCACACCGATCGCAAGGCCTTCACGATTGACTACGGCAAGGCCGATCAAATCCACCCAGTAAAACTCGTCTTTAGCTGCCGTGGGGAATGATGAGCGCGCCACAAAGACTCTGGCACCACGCAGCAGCTCGGCGCTGCTGCGGTCATCGCAGGCGTCGGCTTGGGCAACAACAGTGTCGGAGTGGTCCTTGGCGCTGCGGATTTTGAGCAACTGACAGCCCGTAAAGGCCTGCGCTTTGGCCACGATGCCTGCGCGGGGCTCAGGCGGCAGCAGATACCAGCGTTTGGAAGAAAAAAGCGCCTCGGGCGAGGCGCTGTAGGGGATGACCTTGAAAAAGCCTTTGATGCCCCAGGCATCAGCAATGCGCCCTACTTCAATGGCGTCTGCGGGCAAAGCCGCAGGTTCCAGACATGGCAACATGTCTTTCAGAAGCCCAGACAGCGCATGCGCCTGAAAATCAGGCAGCTTGGGTTTTGGCGGCCAGTTGAGCGATCAAACGCTCAACGGTGGGGGAAGCTTGCGCGCCGACGCTTTTCCAGTAGGTCAAGCGGTCTTGTGCAATGCGCAGGCCTTCCTCGCCTTCGATGGCGATCGGGTTGTAGAAACCCAGACGCTCAATGAAATGACCGTCGCGGCGGGTGCGCTTGTCAGCGACCACAATGTTGTAGAACGGACGGGCTTTTGCGCCGCCGCGTGAGAGTCGAATGACGACCATGGTGTGTTCCTTCGGGTGGGGTGAAATTTCTTTGGCAGCGTTTGAGACACGCGACATAGCCACCCGGCCAGCGACACGCTGCAAAGCCTTATATTATAGCCTTGATTCTCCTGCTTGACCATCTCCTCCAGCCAGCCGTTTTTTACACCTGCCTCAAGGTCCCAGACACATGCTCCTGATTCGCCCCAGCACAGACGCTGACATTGCCGCCATCCAGGCCATTTATGCCCATCACGTGCTGCACGGCACGGGCACCTTTGAGACCGAGCCACCCAGCGTGGCCGACATGACAGCGCGCCGCGCTGATGTGCTGGGCAAAAAGCTGCCATACCTCGTGCTGGTGCAGGATAGCCAGGTGCTGGGGTTTGCCTATGCCAACTGGTTCAAGCCCCGCCCCGCTTACCGTTTCAGCGTCGAAGACTCCATTTACATGGCGCAGGGCACGGGCGGCAAAGGCTTGGGCAAGCTGTTGCTTACCGAGCTGCTGGCCCAACTGGAGCGTGGCGGCATCCGCAAGGCCATGGCCGTGATCGGGGATTCTCAAAACCACGGCTCCATTGGCGTGCACCGCAGTTGCGGGTTCACGCAAATTGGCGTGGTTGCGTCCTGCGGATGGAAGTTTGGCCAATGGCGCGACATTGTGCTGATGGAAAAAACGCTTGGGGCTGGCGACAGCACCCCCGCTGAATAAACCTTTTATTTGCCCTCGGCTGGCAATGCAGCCCGCAGCCTCACGTACCATCGCCGCATGACCAAACACAAAACCCTCGCCGCCTGGCTTGCCTTCGTAGGCGGGCCATTGGGCCTGCACCGTTTTTATCTGCATGGCCTGGGCGATATGCTCGGCTGGCTGCTGCCCATTCCTACCGCCTTGGGTTTTTACGGTGTGCAGCGCGTGCAGCAGTTTGGCCAGGATGATCTATGGAGCTGGCTGCTGATTCCCCTACTGGGCTTTACCATTGCCGCCTGCTGCCTGACCGCCATCATCTATGGGCTGATGACACCGGAGAAGTGGAACGCCAGATTCAACCCCACCCTCAGCGAGGAAGCCGCCGCGGGCCGCACCAACTGGCTCACCATCGGCGCCATCGTCTTTGCGCTGCTGGTCGGCGCGACCTGCCTGATGAGCAGCATCGTATTCAGCTTCCAACGCTACTTTGAGTACCAGATTGAAGAGTCCCGCAAGCTATCTCAATAGTGTTTTAGGGCTCCAGACCAATAGAATATCGCGGGAGCAGCTATTTAATTTATAGCAAATAGACAGTCAAAGGTATCCACAGATCAACGCGAGGGTGTGCGGATTTTCTTGACTTCGACATCCGTTACGTCCAAGGGCTTGGTTCTTGCAGGCGTGGGCGCTGGATCGGGTGAAGTCGTATTGAAACGTGACTTGAACATCTGGTTAAAGCCCTCACGTGGACCCATGCGCATCACAAACGGGCTGACAGCGCGCCGTGTTAACTTCAACCACAGCGCACGCAGGCTCCATAGCGCCAGCAGCACGGCCATCATCACAGCCAGGCTGAGCGCAAACACCAAAGCCGCGGCAACGAACACCGCCCGCAGCAACCATCGCAAAAGAGTATTCATGATGACAATATTAGCGCGTTCAGCAAACCCCGGTGCATGTCGGTATTCAATGCACCACGCGTTCAAACTTGAACACGCCGGGGTCATGGATCGGGTCTACCTCAACCGGAATCACGCTCTTGGGTGCAAAGCGGCCCTCCAGAATCAGCGTGGACAGCGGGTTTTCAATGCGCTGCTGGATGGCACGTTTTAAAGGTCTCGCGCCAAACACCGGATCAAAGCCCACTTTGGCCAGTTCAGCCAATGCAGCAGGAGACACCTCCAGTTGCAAGTCCATTTTTTCCAGGCGCATTTTCAGGGTTTGCAACTGAATCTTGGCAATGGCTTCGATATGCTGGGCATCCAGAGCGTGGAACACCACCGTCTCGTCGATACGGTTCAAAAACTCGGGGCGGAAATGGTTTTTAAGCTCATCCCACACTGCGTCTTTCATCTCTTCATAGGGCTTGCCTGTCATGCTCTGGATGATGGGCGAGCCGATATTGCTGGTCATCACAATGACGGTGTTTTTAAAGTCCACGGTACGACCCTGCCCGTCCGTCAGACGGCCATCATCCAGCACCTGCAACAGCACGTTAAACACATCAGGGTGAGCTTTTTCCACCTCGTCCAGCAGCACCACGCTATAGGGTTTGCGGCGCACAGCCTCGGTGAGGTAGCCGCCTTCTTCATAGCCCACATAGCCCGGGGGCGCGCCAATCATGCGGGCGACGCTGTGCTTTTCCATGAACTCGCTCATGTCAATGCGAATCAAGTGGTCTTCGCTGTCAAACAGAAAGCCTGCCAGCGCCTTGCACAGCTCGGTTTTGCCCACGCCAGTGGGGCCCAGGAACAGGAAGCTGCCCGTAGGACGGTTGGGGTCCGACAGGCCTGCGCGTGAGCGGCGAATGGCGTTGGAGACGGCTTCAATCGCCTCGCCCTGCCCCACCACCCGCTCGTGCAGCTTGTGCTCCATCACTAGCAGCTTGTCGCGCTCGCCCTGCATCAGCTTGGCCACGGGAATGCCAGTAGCGCGGGCTACGACTTCGGCAATCTCTTCGGCACCCACCTGCGTGCGCAGCAGGGTAGGACGGCCTGCGTCTTTGGCAGACTTGTTTTTGGCGTCCTCTTTGGCCTGCGCGTCTTTGTATTGCTTCTCCAGCTCAGGCAGCTTGCCATACTGCAGCTCGGCCACAGCGTTGAAGTCGCCCTTGCGGGTGAGTTCCTCGATCTGAAAGCGCAGCTTGTCCATCGCTTCCTTGATGTGGGCACTGCCCTGCGCCTGGGCTTTTTCGGCTTTCCAGATTTCTTCCAGGTCAGCGTATTCTTTCTGCAGCTTGGTGATTTCTTCCTCGATCAGATCAAAGCGTTTTTTGCTGGATTCGTCTTTTTCCCGGCGCACGGCCTCACGCTCGATTTTGAGCTGGATCAAGCGGCGGTCCAGCTTGTCCATCACTTCGGGTTTGGAATCAATCTCGATTTTCACTTTCGAGGCGGCTTCATCGATCAGATCGATCGCCTTGTCGGGCAGAAAGCGGTCGGTGATGTAGCGGTGGCTCAGCTCAGCAGCAGCCACTATGGCCGGGTCGGTGATTTCCACGCCGTGGTGCACTTCGTATTTTTCCTGCAGGCCGCGCAAAATGGCAATCGTCGCCTCGACTGTGGGCTCACCAACAAGGATTTTCTGAAAGCGCCGCTCCAGAGCAGCATCTTTTTCGATGTATTTGCGGTATTCGTCCAGCGTGGTCGCGCCCACGCAGTGCAGCTCGCCACGCGCCAGCGCGGGTTTGAGCATGTTGCCGGCATCCATCGCGCCCTCGGCCTTGCCCGCGCCCACCATGGTGTGCAGCTCATCGATGAAGACAATGGTTTGGCCTTCGTCCTTGGCCAGGTCTTTGAGCACGTTTTTCAGCCGCTCTTCAAACTCACCTCTGAACTTGGCCCCCGCCAGCAGCGCCGCCATGTCCAGCGACAGCACCCGCTTGCCTTTGAGCGAATCAGGCACTTCACCGCTGACAATGCGCTGCGCCAGCCCCTCGACAATGGCTGTTTTGCCAACGCCTGGTTCGCCAATCAGCACGGGGTTGTTTTTG
This sequence comes from Polaromonas sp., assembly GCA_013297865.1. GTDB lineage: Bacteria > Pseudomonadota > Gammaproteobacteria > Burkholderiales > Burkholderiaceae_C > JAAFIP01. The sequence continues at coordinate 117,280 of JAAFIP010000003.1, forward strand.
GTGCGGCGCTGCAGCACCTGGATGGCACGGCGGATCTCGTCGTCGCGGCCAATCACCGGGTCCAGCTTGCCCATGCGGGCGCGCTCGGTCAGATCGAGGCAGTATTTTTTCAGCGATTCGCGCTGGTCTTCTGCATCTGCACTGTCCACGCCCTGCCCGCCACGCACCGCTGTAATGGCCGCTTCCAGGCTTTTGCGGTTCAGGCCGTGGTCTTTGGCCGTTTTGGCCAGGTCTTGCTTGCTGTCAGCCAAGGCCAGCAAAAACAGCTCCCCAGCGATGAACTGGTCGCCTCGCTTGATGCTTTCCTTTTCTGCGCCCTGAATCAGGCTGGCCAGATCGCGCCCTACGGTCACCTGCTCCTGGCCCTGCACCTGGGGCAGCTTCTTGACTGCGCTGTCAGCTGCCGCCTGCAAACCCGCCACATTCACCCCCGCACGCTGCAGCAGCGCCTTGGGGCCGTCGTCCTGGCGCAGCATGGCTGCCAGCACATGGGCTGGCTCAATGTAGGCATGGTCGTTGCCCAGCGCGATGCTTTGGGCGTCGGCCAGCGCTTCCTGGAATTTGGTAGTCAGTTTGTCAAGTCGCATGGAAAATCTCCGAATTACGCCCTAGCTGGGGTGCAATCGGCCATTTTCAAGCTTTGACGACCTCCAAAGAGAATCCGGCGATTTTTTTATAGCTTTCGGAGATTTCACGCAGCTCAGCCTGGCTGATCACATCGTCAATATGGCGAAAAGGCTTGTCCCCTGCCAGCTCGTCAACTTTGATATTGATGAAATCCGGCGGCACGCTGCGGTTGGTTTGCACGATACGTGCCGTCTGCTCGCGGCGCTGGGTTTCATAGGCCTGCAATGCAGCCAGCGGGTCAGACTGCGTTGCCAGCTCTTTGGCCAGAATGCGTGCATCAATCAAGGCCTGGGCGGAGCCATTGGAGCCACGCGGATACATCGGGTGCGCGGCATCGCCCATCAAGGTCACGCAGCCAAAGGTCCACTGGGCCACGGGGTCCTTGTCGACCATCGGATACTGCAGCACCTGGTCAGCATTGCGGATCAGCGCAGGCACATCAAGCCAGTCGAACTGCCAGTCTTTGAAGATATGGATGAAATCATCGGCCTTGCCACCAGTGTTCCAGTCGTTCATGTCGCGGCTGTTGCCTTCGATCTCGGCCATCCAGTTGATAAGCTGGTTGCCTTGACGGTCTATGTTGTCCACGATGGGGTAGATCACCATCTTGCTGGTTTTGATGGACCCTACCCGCATATAGCTCTTGCCCGTCAGAATGGGCTTGTGCCGCGTCACACCGCGCCAGGTGTTGATGCCTGCAAAAGCCAGTTTCTCATCGGGATAGTACTGGCGGCGCACCGCCGAATGGATGCCATCGCAGGCAATCACCACATCAGCCTGCACCGACGGCAGGCTGGCACCATCGCTGTGCTGCACAAAATGCACCTGGGCGCCCTGCGCGCTTTGGCTCACGCCGGTGCAGCGGTGATTGGTATGGATGTGTGCAGCACCGAGGCGCTTGAGCGCTGCATCGAACAGAATTTTGTGCAGCTTGCCTCGGTGGATACCTACCTCGGGCATGGGATAGCCCGCATGGCGGCCTCGCGGCTCGCGGTAAATGTATTGACCAAAGCGGTTGAAGAAGACGCTCTCCAGGTTTTCAATGCCTGCTGCCTCCAGCGCATCCTGCAGGCCCAGCGCAGCTAGCTCGCGCATGCCATGGGGTAGCAGGGTAATGCCCACGCCCAGTTCGCGCACCTCGGGCACACTCTCATACACTTCACAAGCCAGGCCCAACTGGTGCAGATGCAGCGCAAATCCCAGGCCCGCAATGCCGCCACCGACCACTGCAATGCGTGGCGCCATGGTGTTCATTCCGCGCTGATGTTGTTGCGCCGGATCACCTCGCCCCAGCGGGGATAGTCCTTGTTGACCAGATAGGTCAGCTCGTCGGTGGTTGACGCGGCCGCATCCATGCCCGCGCGCTTGAGCAGCTCGCTGACCTCGGGTAGCTTGAGAATGGCACTGATCTCGGTGTTCAGACGGTTTACTACGGTAGAGGACGTTTTGCTGGGCGTGAAAAACGCGTACCAGAGATCTACCTCCACCCCTTTGATACCTAGCTCATTGAACGTCGCCACATTGCCCGCCACGGGGTGGCGCTTGGGGCTGCCAACAGCCAAGGCATTGAGCTTGCCAGTGTTGACAAAATTCTGGGCAATATGCACAGGCAGAAAGCCCACATTGAGCTCACCCGAGAGCAGGTCCTGCGTATAGCCTGCGGTGCCGCGGTAGGGCACATGCAGCATGAACAGCTCGGTCTTGGCCTTGAACAGCTCCATGGCCATATGGTGGGGTGTGCCGACACCGGGCGAGCCAAAACTAATCGACCCCGGCTTGGCCTTGGACTGTTTGACGAGGTCGTCTACGGATTTGATACCCGTTTTAGGGTGGCTCACCAGCATCAGTGTGCCCCACGCCGCCAGCGAGACGGAGGAAAAATCACGCACGGGGCTGAAAGGCACGTTTTTGTACAGCTGAGATGCCATGAGCATAGTGTTGGCCCCCATCAGCACTGTGTAGCCATCAGGGTTGGCTTTGGCTACTGCGTCTGCGCCGATGTTGCCACTTGCACCTGGCAGGTTCTGAACCACCACGGGTTGGCCCAAACGCTCTGACAGGCGTGGCGACACGGCGCGGGCAATGGTGTCCATGCCTGTTCCGGCGGTGAAGGGCACAATGATTTTGATGGGCTGCGCTGGCCAGGTTTGTGCCAGGGCGCACAGCGCTGTGGTTGAAAATACGGCGCCGGCAAGGGCTTGGATGAATAGACGTCGCATCATTGTCTCTCGTGTAGGTGTTGGATGGATGATTCTGGTGTGTTGTTCAACGGGGCGCAATCTTGAAAACCCGCTGTGCATTTGTTTGGAAGAATTTCTTCTTGTCTTCGTCAGGCATTGTCATGGCATCGAGTGCCACCACTTCATCGGCAGCATACTGGTATGGGTAGTCCATGGCATACAGCACACGGTCTACACCCACCACGGCCTGGGTGAATTTGATGGCTGGCTCCCAGGCCACGCCACTATTGGTGATGTAGAAGTTCTCGCGCAGGTAGTCACTGGGTTTTTTCTTTAGGGGCTTCACGCTGTCATAGCGCTGTGACTTCACGGTAGCGTTATGCATATAGTCCAGGCGATACGACCAGAACGGCAGTGCCTCACCCATGTGGCCAATGATCATCTGCAGCTTGGGGAAACGGTCAAACACCCCGGCGGTGATGATGCGCAGTGCGTGCAGTCCTGTCTCTACGCCAAACCCATAAATCGCACCATCCAGGCCGCATTCGTGAAATGGCTGGAACATATTGCGTGGCAGCGAATTGGGGTGCAGATAGATAGGTACATTCAGCGCCTCGGCAGCAGCAAAGATGTCCCAGAATTTCGGGTCAGACAGGTATTCGCCTTGGGTATGCGAGTTGATGATGACCGAGTGCATGCCCAGCTGGTTGACACCGCGCTCGATCTCTTTGGCCGCAGCCGCAGGGTCTTGTGGTGCCACGGCGATCATGCCGGTAAAGCGCGTAGGATGGCGGCGCACGGCTGCAGCAAGCTGGTCATTGGCCGTCCGCGCAAAAGACACGGCGGTGGCAGTGTCCATCACCTGTACACCAGGGGCTGTCAGCGCGATCACCTGGTGGTCAATGCCCGCTTCATCCATATGCTGCAGACGTATGTCGCCCAGGTCGGTCAGGCAACGCATGATGTGCTGGGCGCGTGCACTGGGGCTGCTCATGTAAAAGCCCATCAACCCCTTGAACCCGGGGTCAACATCGGGTTGAGCCAAGATTTTGCGGTAGATGTCCAGCATCTCCACTGGTGCAAAGGCCTCTTCTGTGGCGATGCGCAGATAGTCTGGATGGCGCTTAGGATGGTTTTTTGTAGTGTGATCGTTGTCCATGGTGCTTCGCTAGTGTAAGCAACGAATGTAAGCCATCGTGTGCACGATTCGGGTCACCGTTGAAATAGCTGTTATTGCAACCGCGTCGGTCAGCTTGCAGTGGCTCTAAAATCACCCCATGAACATCCATCAACTCAGTGTCACTTACCTGCAGGAGCAGGACCGCATTCTGGCGCGGATCAACACCACGCAAGGCGCAGAGCTGCGGTTGTGGTTGACACGGCGTCTAACCTTGGGGCTGTCTCCTTTGCTGGCCAAGATCGTTGCGCAGCACATCGCCAAACAGGAGGCGATCACCTCGCCCCATATCTCGCCCACCACTGCTGCAGACACCCTGACCCAGCAGATGCTGGTGGAGTTTAAAAAAGCAGAGTCCCTGGAAAAAGCAGATTTCACCACCCCCTTCAAGGACGCCCCAGCCCAGTTGCCCTTGGGGGCCGAGCCCCTGCTGGTCACAGAAGTCAATGTGACACCACTGCCCAATGGCCAGCTGCAGATGGTGTTTAACGAGAAACTGCCCGACGTGCCGCAGCCCCGCGGCTTTCAGATCGCGCTGGAAGCCAATCTGATCCACGGTTTTGTGCATTTGCTGGACAAGGCTCTGGCCGCTTCACAGTGGGCCGAAGGAGCGCAACTGGCTGCGCCGCACGCCCTGGGCAGCTTGCCGGGTGAAGACGCAGCTGGGTCAAAGCCACGTTATCTCAACTAGGCTGCATTTACACGCATCGCGGCGTGTAGGCCGCTTTATTGCAGTTCGATCTGCATCCCCGCCGCGCGCAGGCGCTGCACCAGTACGTCACCCAGGGCATAGGCTGGGGTAATCACACCACCGCGCTGCCTGCCACCAGGCAATTGCGCAGCACCATGGACCAAGGCCATCGCAGATTCGCAGACCATTTTGGTAGTGGCGCGGTTGCTAGGGTCGCCTTGTTCGCTGACTACGGCACGCACGATGTTGCCTTGCGCTGACCGGCCTATCAGCTGACAGCGAAACGAGCCGCTATCCATTGCCTGCTCGCTCGGCCCCTCGCCGGGCTTGGGCGCAAAGGCGGCGGTGAGTCTGCGTACAGCAGAAAACTGCAATGCCGTTTGCGTAACCAGGCTGCCCGCGCTCAGGCCAGCAGCGGCCACAGCGGCAACAGCGCCCTTGCCAAATCGTAGATATTCCTGGTAGTGAAATTGCGCTGCGTAGGCCTGGTCCCCTGCAGCCTGCAGCAGTGCTGCGCTGCGGCGCACTACCCGGGTGTTGATCGGCCCCATAAAGAAGGGACCAAGCCAGGCAGCAAAGTCTGCATCGCGGTAGGGAGCAGTCGGGTCTTGGTGCGCAGCGTCGTTGGCATCGGCCACATGCCCAGGGTTGAGCAGGAATGGCTGGGCAAACTCTTTAGCCTGGCCTTTACCCATGATGTTGAGGATGGAAGCCAGCGTGCCGCCGTTGAGGCCACCGCGCAACGAGAAACAGGCCTTGACATCCACACAGGGCTCGCTGTGCCGGCGAAGCATCTCCTGCGCCACCACATACGTGCCGATATCGGACGGCACCGAATCAAAACCACAGCCTGGTACGATGCGCGTGCCCTCTTGTGCGGCTTGGGCATGGTGGGCGTCAATCATCTGGCGCACCCAGGGCGTTTCCCCGGTGATGTCTGCATAGTGGGTTTGGTGGCGCACACACGCGGCGACCAGCTCGCTGCCATACAGCGCATAGGGCCCTGCACTGGAGAGCACCACCTGGGTCTCGATGGCCAGGCGAGCCAGCGCCAGGCTGTCCTGTGCATCGGCCACAATCACGGGCACACGAATGTTCAGCTCGCGCAGTATGGCAGTCAGTTTGTCACGACTGCGCCCCGCAATAGCCCACGATAGGCCCTTGGCATGCTGGGCAAAATAAGCCACTGTTTGCTGGCCCACAAAACCTGTTGCTCCGTACAGAACAACATCGTATTTACGCCGGGAAGATTTCATTGAAATAATGCTTTGGTATTCAATGTAGTGTCGCACAAGCAACCGCGCTCGTGCAAGAGCTGAAGTACCATCCGTTGTATTCTTTTCCTACCTTGTCCACTTACCTAGCAAACACCATCATGAGTAGCCCAACTATCGCCTCCACCAACCACCAGATTCGCCTGGCCCAGCGCCCCGTAGGCGCGCCCGGCCGTGAATGCTGGAGTTTTACCGAAGAGCCAGTGCCCCACCCTGCAGGCGAGGGCGACGTTCTGGTCAAAACTCTGGCCCTCTCGCTCGATCCTGCCATGCGCGGCTGGATGAACGAAGGCAAGAGCTATATCCCTCCCGTGGAAATTGGCGCGGTCATGCGCGCGGGCGGTGTGGGCGTGGTCGTCGCGTCCAACAACCCGGCCTTTGCCGTGGGCGACTATGTCAACGGCGGCCTGGATGTGCAGGAGTATTGCCTGGTACCGGGCGCACAGATCAAACGCAATGGTTTGTTCAAAATTGATCTGCGCATGGGCACCCCCACACAGTGGCTCAACGTGTTGGGCATGCCCGGCATGACAGGCTATTTTGGCCTGATGGATGTGGGCATGCCCCAAGCTGGCGAGACGGTGGTGATCAGTGGTGCAGCTGGCGCAGTGGGCCAAACGGTGGGCCAGATCGCCAAGATCAAAGGCTGCCGCGTGGTGGGTATTGCCGGCGGCGCTGCCAAATGCGACTGGGTCGTCAAAGAGCTGGGTTTTGACGCCTGCATTGACTACAAGGCAGGCCCCACCAGCGTGAAAGACGGCCTCAAGCAGCATTGCCCCAAGGGCGTGGATATTTACTTTGACAACGTAGGCGGCGAAATCCTGGACACCGTGCTGACCCGCATCAACCGCAAGGCCCGCATCATCATCTGCGGCGCCATCAGCCAGTACAACAACACCACTGCTGTGCAAGGCCCGAAAAACTACCTCAGCTTGCTGGTCAACCGCGCCCGCATGGAAGGCATCGTGGTGTTTGACTACGCCGACCGCTACCACCTGGCGATTGCCGAGATGGCAGGGTATCTGAAAGACGGCCGCATGAAGAGCAAAGAGGATGTGGTGATGGGCCTGAACACCTTTCCCGAGACCTTGATGAAGCTGTTTAACGGCGAGAACTTTGGCAAGCTGGTGCTGCAGGTGGCAACGGATTGATGCCCCTTGCCGCGGCAATCCTGACATGTAGTTACTATTATTTTTGTAGCTGCTACCGCGATATTTTATTGGCCTGGAAGGCTATTTAGCTTGTAAAAAGTGCGCTGGGGCAGTGTATTTCGCGCTCTGCAAAGGCACGCCCTGCAACTTGCAGTGCACCAAGGCATGACTCTCACCAGCCGATGGAGCTTTCAAAAACCTGTGCGCTGATTCGTCTAGTAGTATCCGTTTAAACAGGGAGTTCGATAATGCATCGCCGTCAAATTATGCTGCTCAGCGCGCTGGCCTCTGGCGTGAGCGCAGTCTCACCAGTGTGGGCACAGTTCAACCTAGGTAAAGCGCTGGACGCTGGCAAAGATCTGGCCAAATCGCAAACCCTGTCAGATGCAGAACTCAAAAGCTACTTCGACCAAATGGCCGCAGAGAGCGACAAAAAGAACCCCGTCGCTGGCCCCAGCGACCCTTATGGCAAACGTGTTGCCGCCTTGAGCCAGAAGCTGCAAAGCTACGACGGCCTGAATCTGGACATCAAAGCCTATCTTGTCACTGACGTCAACGCCTTTGCCATGGCCAACGGCACCATACGCATCTTTGCCGGCCTGATGGACAAGTTTACCGACGATGAAGTGCGCTATGTGATCGGCCACGAGATTGGTCACGTCAAAGCAGGCCACACCAAGGCGCGCATCCAAACCGCCATGCGCACCAGTGCCCTCAAGAACGCCGCAGCCGCCACGGGCGGCAAAGCTTCCGTGCTGGCCGAGTCTGAGCTGGGCGCGCTGTTTGAGCAGGTCATCAAGGCGCAACACTCGCAGTCCAACGAACGCGAGGCTGACGACTACGCCATGAAATTCATGAAGGCCAACCAATACGCACCGCAGGCCTGCGTCACCGCGCTGGAAAAGCTTGACGCCATGAGCGGTGGGGGTGGAACAGCCTGGCTGTCAACACACCCCAGCCCCAAAGAGCGTGCTGGGCGCATGAAGCAGCAAGTAGCCTGATGCTTTTTGCTATATTTTAAATAGCTGCTCCCGCGATATTTCATTGGCTTGGCAGCCTAAAACGTATTGATAGTGCAAGTTCATGACAGAGCAGGAATGCAAACCATTCTCGCTCTCAGTCGCACACCGGATGATTTGCAGGGTCTTACACTGCAAGCTTGTCAAAGCCCGGTCTTGCCATGACAATTTAAGCTTGTTTTCATTCAAGGGAATGCCATGCAAGGTGACGCTAAAGTGATTGCGCTGCTGCAGGCGCAGCTGAAAAACGAGTTGACCGCCATCAACCAGTATTTTCTGCACTACCGCATGCTCAAGCACTGGGGCTTGGGCAAGCTGGCCAAAAAAGAGTACAGCGAGTCCATCGGTGAGATGAAGCATGCTGACCAGTTGATGGACCGCATTTTCATGCTCGACGGCCTGCCTAACCTGCAAGACCTGGGCAAGCTGCGTGTAGGCGAGGATGTGCCGGAACTGCTGGCCTGCGATCTGGCTTCAGAGCAAGCTGCGCAAGCCACGATCAAGGAAGGCATTGCCGTCTGCGAGAGCGCACAGGACTATGTTTCGCGCGATCTGCTGCAGGGCATCCTGGACGACACCGAAGAACATATCGATTATCTGGAAACCCAGATTGACCTGGTCAAAACCGTGGGGCTGCAGAACTACTGCCAAAGCCAGATGAGCGAAGCAAGCTGACGCACCGTGGCCCGGGACTGGCCCGGGATTGACCCCTGTTACCGCCTTGGTTGCGTTGCATTTCCACCGCCTTCGGGCGGTTTTTCGCTTTGAAAGCGCTATTTTTTGTAAAAATATGGCGTTCATCTGATTCGACTTGTTTTTACGAATCATTCTCATTTACAATACGAGCATGATCATCTGCATCTGCCATCGAGTGTCTGACCGCGACATCGCACGCCATGCGCATGCGGGCATGAGTTTTGACGATGTCCAGCTGGATTTGGGTGTCGCTACACAGTGCGGCCAATGCGAAGGATGCGCCCGCGATATTCATTCGCAATGCCAGAGCAGTGCACCCTATGCACATTGCCACAAGGCTGCAGACCAATCAAATATCGCGGGAGCAGCTATTGAAATCGTAGCATATTGCTGATATTGCGCAGAATCCCCGCCACCGCTGAACGGCCTAGCCCGGCTGATGCGGCTGCAGATAGCTTTGAAAAACACCTACATGGATGAATGCCTTATCGGCAGCGCCCGTCCACAGGTCGCTGGAGCTAAAGCGCACATCGTAGGTTGGCTCATCATCGGCTGGCACGCCGTGGGCGTGCGCGTCGGGGAAGGGATAGACAGGCGATACGCCTACCACCTCGCCGGTTTTGCCGCGAATATAGGCTGGCAGGCGATGGTGGCCGAGCACGTGGTCTGTGCGCACACGCACACGGTCCCCGGGCTGAAAGCTCTGCCTGTCCGCAGCGTTGGCGCGGCCTGTTGCGCTGGCTAAAGCCAACGGAAAAGCGCCGCCTGCCAAACGCTCCAGCTCCTGCCGTGTCACCAGGCCCTTCTCCACACACAGGGTAGCCAGACTGGTCAAGGTGCGCTCGTAATAACTGGCAGCAAGGTAGTGGCGCGGCTCCATGCGCTCGATGGCGTGGCGGTATTCGTCCATGTTGAACACGCCTTGCCTGACGGCCAGCGAATACATGGCATTGACGCGCTTTTCCCATGCGGCGTGGAAAGCGGGGGCCTTGGGCGCATAGCGCACGCGGCCAAAGCCCTGTCTGCCGCCTAAGTCATGTATGCCGTCCATGGTGTGGGTTCCTTATCGTTGCGCTGGGATCAAAGCACGATGCAAGCATCAGGCATTCAAAGACGCGCCACGCCAATCATGGCGTCTTGCGTGACCAAGGCGGCCAGCTGGTCTTCGGGCCAGCCTATGGTGTGTGGCGGCTGCTCGGGCAGCACCATGTAGCGTGTGTCGGCTGTGGTGTCCCACACGCGGATTTCTGTCTCCGGCGGCAAGTCCAGCCCCATCTCGCGCAGCACCGTGCGCGACTCACGCACCACGCGGGCACGGTATTCCAGGTCTTTGTACCAATCGGGCGGCAAGCCAATGATGGTGAACGCCGTGCAGGAGCACAATGTGCAGCAGATCACGTTGTGCACTGTGGGCGTATTGGGCAGCACCACCAGATGCCGGTGGTGGCGCGGCATGTCCAGGCCCAGCTCGGCCACAGCGCTTTTGCCGTTGGCCATCAGGCGCTGGCGAAAAGCCGGGTCGCTCCAGGCCTTGGCCACCACGCGCGCGCCATTGCGCGGCAGCCATTGTTCTTCCACCAGGTGATTGGCCTGCTCGATAAAGGCCGCAGGCTCCATGCCACGCGCATGCAGCACAGCCTGGATGGCATCTGCGCGCTGTTCAACCGATGCGGTAGCTGTCAAGGGTGCACCTACATTAGACATGGCCATTTCCTTCACTATCTACAGGTCGCTAATTTTGCGCTTTTTGCGAATTTTCTGCGTTTTTCTCGTTACCTCAGACACTCAATCCAAGCTGAAGCTTCAAGCATACCGGCTGCGCGCCAGCGCCGCACCCAGCCCCAGGGCACGCAGCTTTTGCAGCGCCACATTGCGGTCCATCGGCGCAAGACCACAGTTGGTGCAGGGGAACAGCCTGTCTTTGGCGACAAACTTCAGCGCCGTGCCAATGGTATCGGCAATCTGCTCTGGCGTTTCAATCACGTCGCTGGCCACGTCAATCACGCCGACCATCACGTCCTTGCCCTTCAACAGCGCCATCAGATCGGGCGGCACATGGCTGTGAAAGCACTCCAGGCTCACCTGGTCAATGCTGCTTTGGGCCAGCGCAGGAAACACCGCTTCGTACTGTCGCCACTGGTCGCCCAGCGTGGCCTTCCAGTCGGTATTGGCCTTGATGCCGTAGCCGTAGCAGATGTGCACGGCCTTGGTACAGGTCAGCCCTGCGCAGGCTACCTCCAGTGCCTTAACGCCCCAGTCGGCGGCGTCTTGCATGTAGACGTTGAAGGCGGGTTCGTCAAACTGCACAATGTCCACACCCTCGGCCTGCAAGGCACGTGCCTCCTGGTTGAGCAGCTCGGCAAAGGCAAAAGCCATTTTCACCTTGTCACCATAAAAACGGTCGGCCACGGTGTCGATGATGGTCATCGGGCCAGGCAGGGTGAACTTGATTTTCTTCTTGGTATGGGCACGCAGAAACCGCGCTTCGGTGCCATGCACGCGGCCCTTGAGCTTGAGCGCAGATACCACCTGTGGCACCTGTGCGTCATAGCGGTTGTTGCGGATGCCCATGGTGACCTTGTGCTCAAAGTCAATGCCCTCCACCTGTTCCAGAAAGCCGTGGACAAAATGCTGGCGCGACTGCTCGCCATCGCCAATGATATCCAGCCCCGCGTCCTCCTGGGCCTTGATCCACAGCAATGTAGCGTCCAGCTTGGCCTGCGCCAGGTCACCTCCCTCAGCTTTCCATTGGGGCCAGAGTTTGTGGGTTTCAGATAGCCAGGCGGGTTTAGGCAAGCTGCCAGCGATGGAGGTTGGGAACATGGTGTTGTCTTTCTTTTACTATGAATTTAATAGCTGGTCTCGCGATATTCTATTGGGCTGGGGACTCTTTTTATTGAGACTACATGCCTTGAAGTATTACTTGTCTGGTGCTATTGTAAGAGAACACTTGTGCTGAGGATGGCTGATTGCACTTCTACAGAGCAGCAGGCTCGTAGTGTTAAGACGGTTGTGCTTCGCGGGATCTGTTGTGCTTCGCGGGATCTGGCCGGCGGCGCGCTCAGCTCCGCGGCTGTCCCCCGCGGCGGCCTAGGGCCGCCTGCTCCTCCTTGATGCCGCTGCGCTGAGCGCACCACCGACCAGATCAGCCTAAGGTGGTGATTATTCAAACGCAGCACACCCACCATGCTTGATTTCAGCGAAGTGACTGGTATTCAACCGTTGTTATCCACTCCGACCGCTGCCTCGGCGCTTGGGGTGAGTGGCGCAGCGGCATCAAGGAGGAGCCCGAAGGGCGGGGGACAGCCGCGGAGCCAATCACCCCAAGTGCCATGGCGTACACACAATGAATGCACACGCCATAACGCAAGGCAATTACTATAAATCTAATAGCTGCTCCCGCGATATTCTATTGATCTGCAGGCCTATTTGTATATAAAAGTCACTGCCATAGAATGCGCTTGGCATCCGATAGCAACATTACAGGCTTGCGCCAAACAGTCGACCTACTGCTGCGGTGGCCGCCATCGCCAGCGCGCCCCACATCACTACACGCAGCGCGCCGCGCCACAGGTTAGCCCCGCCTGCATAGGCCGCAGTGGCACCCAGAGCCGCCAGCACCAGGAGGGTGACCACAGTTACCGAGATGGACACAGACGCAGCGGGTGCCAGCACAGCTGCTGCGATCGGACACACAGCGCCTGCGCTGAAGGCAGCGGCCGAAGCCAGCGCAGCCTGCAAGGGGCGTGCACGCAGAGTATCCGTGATGCCCAGCTCGTCGCGGGCATGGGCCGCGATGGGGTCGCGCGCCATCAGCTGTTGGGCCACCTGCATCGCAAGCGCTTTGTCCAGACCACGGCTGGCATAGATAGCTGCAAGCTCGGCCTGCTCATGCACCGGGTCCGCCGCCAGCTCAGCGCGCTCCTGGCGCAGATCGGCCTCTTCGGTGTCGCGCTGCGACTGCACCGACACATACTCTCCCGCCGCCATCGACATTGCGCCTGCTACTAGCCCTGCCATACCCGTGAGCAGCACCGTCTGCGCTGCTGCGCCACTGGCCGCCACCCCCACCACCAGGCTGGCTACTGACACCACCCCATCGTTGGCACCGAGCACGCTGGCACGCAGCCAGCCAATGCGGTGGGCGCGATGGGTTTCGACATGGTGTGAGCGCATGGTCAATCGTTTGCACAACACGTGAGAACTGCCTGGCAGGCAATCAGCCTAGGGCAGGAACACAGGTTGAATATCATGTAATTCACTATGAATTTAATAGCTGCTCCCGTGATATTCTATTGGGCTAGAGCCACTTTTTCTTCATAATCCATGCCGCATTCCTGGGCCAGCAGCGTGTACGAGCGTTGCTGTGCCTGGGGATCATGGGTCCAGGTGATGATGGCGATTTCGTCCACTTCCAGCTCCTGCGCCAAAGCGCGCAATTTAGCCATCACCTGCTGCGCCGTGCCCACCATGGCATCTTTGCGCAGGGCGTTCAGGCGAGGTAGCTCGGCGGCAGAATAGTCGCGTTGCGCCTGATCGGGCGGTAGCAGTGCGCCGATGTGGCCCAGGTTGCGATCCATTTTCCAGCGCTCGCGGCTGGCGAACAGCTGCCACGCTTCTTGCTCGGTGTCAGCAGCCAGCGCCCACACGCACAACGCGGCATGCGGCTTGGGTGTGAGGGCGCTGGGCTTGAAACTGCTGCGGTAGATGTCCAGCGCCTCCTGGGCACCCTGCCCGTCGGTAATGAAATGGGCAAAGGCATAGGGCAGTCCCAGCTGCGCGGCCAACTGCGCGCCATAGTCGCTGCTGCCCAGCATCCACAGCGCGGGCGCAGTAGGGCCGTGGGGGAAAGCATGCACCCCATAACCAGGGTGCCCCAGTGGCAGGCCCGTGTTCAGGCTGCCTTCGGGCAGGCTGGCGCCCTCCTGCACCCAGGCTTGCAGTTCCAGCACCTGCTGGGGAAAGTCGTGTGCGCGATGGCGATCTGCGTTCAGCAGGCTGCTGGTGCGCTGGTCGCTGCCAGGGGCTCGTCCCACGCCCAGGTCAATACGCCCAGGCGCCAGCGCGTCCAGCACCCTGAACTGCTCTGCCACTTTGAGCGGTGCATAGTGCGGCAGCATCACGCCTGCGCTGCCGATACGAATGCGCTGCGTGCGGGCGGCGATGGCGGCCAGTAAAACTTCAGGTGCCGTGCCGACAATGCTGGGATGGCTGTGGTGCTCGCTGACCCAAAAGCGGTGATAGCCCAGCGCTTCGGCATGCTGCGCCAGCGCGAGCGTGTTGCGCAAGCTGTCAGCCTGGGGCTGGCCTGCAGCAGCAATGGATTGATCAAGAATGGACAGCTTCATGGAGATAAGGGTTTCACAGCAGACATCAAAGCATTTTTACACCATTCGCCCCATAATGCAGCCATGGCAACACAAAAGAACCGTCACATCGTCATCATCGGTTGCGGTTTTGGAGGACTGGAAGCCGCCAAGGCGTTGCGCAAAGCCCCGGTGGACATCACCCTGATTGATCGCAGCAATCACCATCTGTTCCAGCCTTTGCTCTACCAGGTCGCCACGGCCGGTCTGGCAGCCCCAGCGATTGCAGCGCCCATCCGCAACCTGTTTCGCAAACAGCATAACGTCACTACCCTGCTCGGCGATGTCATTGCCATTGACGCCACTGCACAGACCATTACTCTGGAAAGCAGCAGTGCCACGGCATCCAAGGTGTCCTACGACCACCTGATTGTTGCTGCCGGGGCCACACACAGCTATTTTGGCAATGACGGCTGGGAGCAGTTTGCGCCCGGCCTTAAAACTCTGGGCGATGCGCTGGAACTGCGCAAGCGCATTCTGTTTGCCTTTGAAGCGGCCGAGCGCGAAACAGACTCCGTATTGCGCGAAGCGCTGTTGACGTTTGTGGTCATCGGCGCGGGGCCTACAGGTGTCGAGATGGCAGGCACCCTGGCCGAGATTGCGCGCCACACCCTGCCGGGTGAGTTTCGCAGCATTGATCCGTCCAGTGCACGTGTGCTGTTGGTAGAAGGCGGGCCACGCGTGCTGCAGGCCATGCCTGCTGACCTGAGCGAGAAGGCTTTGAAGCAATTGGAAAAACTGGGTGTGCAGGTGATGCTGGGCTGCAAGGTCACGGGCATTGATGCGGATGGCATCTCAGTGGACCACACTGATGGCACCACTACGAGCAACCGTATCCAAAGCAAAACCGTAGTCTGGGCCGCTGGTGTGGCAGCTTCACCCCTGGGCAAGCAGCTGGCTGACACTACTGCCTGCAGTATCGACCGCGCAGGCCGCGTAGTGGTGTTGCCCGATCTCAGCGTACCGGGCTTTGCCAGCATCTCGGTGGTGGGCGACATGGCTGCAGCCAAGAGTCACCACCGAGGTTTGGAGACCAGCGTGCCGGGCGTGTCTCCTGCGGCCAAGCAGATGGGCCGCTGCGCCGCCGCCAACATTGTGCTGCGCTTGCAGGGCAAACCCACCCAGGCCTTCCGCTATATGGACTACGGCAACCTGGCCACCATTGGCCGCAACGCTGCCGTGGTGGACCTGACATCACCGCTGGGCCATTTCAAGTTCAGTGGCTATTTTGCATGGCTGTTCTGGCTGTTCGCGCACATTTACTTTCTGATCGGTTTTCGCAACCGCTTTGTGGTGCTGCTCGACTGGGTGAGCGCCTACCTCAGTTTTACGCGACATGCGCGCGTGGTGGTGGGCAGCGCATCAGCCAACAGCGCTGCCAAGCCACAGCTTTAACCTGGCAACTGCCAGTACACGTATTTCCAGGCGGTGCGAAAGCCCAGTCGCTGGTACAAAGCCTGTGCATTGGTATTGTCTTCCTCCACTTGCAGCATCACCTGTTGCACCCTGCGCGCCAGCGCAGCGCGCGCCAAGCCTGCCAGCACCGCCGTGCCAAAGCCTTGACCACGGTAAGCCTCCAAGGTGTTGAGGCCGTGCACACAAGCCCATCCATGGCCGAACGCCACCGCCCCTGCAGCTACTGTCTGTATGCCTTGCGCAACAGGCTGGCGAATGCTGGCGAACACCACGCCAGCGCCCCTTCGAAAGTTGCTCACACGGGCAACGTCATCGGCCGCAGGCTCGCGGCCTTTGGCAAACACGCGCACCCAGCCTGGGTCAGGTTCGCTGGCCAAGTCAACGGCTTTGGAGGCCACTGCGGTGCACAGCGCCGCAGCCTCGTGGGTTTGCACCCACGTAGGATAGGCAGGTCGATAGCCCAACGCATGCAGCTTGGCGCAGAAAGGGGCAAATGCAGGCCTGTCAGGCAGACGGAACTTGGCCTGCATGCACTGCTGCGCATAGCGCGCAATCATGTCTTCGATCAGTCCAGGGGCGGCATTGTCTGCCGCGTGGGACAAAGGCACTGCGCTGTGCGCACGGCCTATGGAACCCGCATCCATCGGCAGCAACCATCCCGGCAAGCTCTGCACAGCTTGCGGCGCCACGGCTGCGATAGTGCAGCGCTCTATGCCTTCAATATCCATTGTGTTTTCATCCTCGCGTTCACAGATACTGCACTAGCCACATCGTCAACGCCACCGTCGGCAGCGCCAGCACCGTGGACAGCGCTACGCTGGCCGTGATCAAGTCCTCTGCCACTTCATAGCGCTGGGAAAACAAAAACACATTGGCACCAATAGGCAACGAGGCAGTCACAATGACCACAGCCAGCGGCAGACCACGCAGCCCCAGCAGCCAGGCCAGCGCGGCCACCAGCAAGGGCAACAGCAGATTTTTAGCCAGGCTGATCCACAGCGCTCCACGCAGTTGCGCGCCCATGGCGCTGCCCGCTAAAGTAACTCCCACCAGGATCAAGGCCAGCGGACTGAAGGACTGGCCCAGCAATTGCAAAGGCTTGTCAATCACCTCAGGGATGGCCAGGCCCGTCTGTGCAAACAGCAGGCCACAAATGATGGGCAATGGCACCGGATGGATGATGGCATTGCGTGCAGACAGTGCCACCGTGCGCCACAAGGCTGGTCGCTGAGCAGAATCGAGCCGGTGCTCGCGCAGCAACGCAAACTCCAGCACCAGCGTGGCCACCGTCAGCATGACCAGCGCGTGCAAGGACACCAGTGGCAGCAAAACAGCCAGCCCTGCACTGCCATACGCAATACCTATCAACGCAATGCCGATCATCACCGTATTGCTGAATGTTGCCGCCAGCGCCACCACGGCACCACGCCGCGTGAAGCCCACCACCGCCAATACGCAGGCAAACAGCAGCCACATAGAACCAAAATACGCCACCAGGCTGCGTACATCCACGCCTTCGGGGTGCACCTGTGCCATGGTGCGAAACAGCAGCGCGGGCAGCACCACCATGAAGATCAAATTGGACAGGTCTTTGACGGCATGGCTGCTGATCCAGCCCATGCGTCCAGCCAGCACACCTAATGCAATCAGCATCACAACAGGTAACAGGGCGCTCACTACGGGGGTATTCATAGCGCAAGTGTAAGGGTCTGTGCTGACAGTGCTGGACTAGAGTGCACCCAGGGAGTGCGCCAGGCCGACTAAGAGAAGCATATTGGTGCAGAGGGTTTTTCCTAGTGATGGATCGCTCACACCACAGCGCAAGCACGCAAGGTCTGAGCTACTATCAGACAGTTGGTATGTTTTATGCAACTGTCTGAAAAGCACCCTGACAAGGCATACCACCTCGTTAATTAACCGCCTTGTTGAATCTATACAGGCTTATTTGGAGAATCCCATGTTGAAGAACCTTAAAAAGCTCAGTCTGCTGTCTGCAGCGGCAGCTACCTTGGCCATCACCGCCATGCCAGCCCATGCAGGCAAAACCCTGGACGCCATCAAAGCCCGCGGTCAGGTCGTCTGCGGCGTTAACGTAGGCCTGGCCGGTTTTTCGGTGGCTGACAGCAATGGCGCATGGACCGGTATGGATGTAGACCACTGCAAGGCGATTGCTGCAGCTGTGCTGGGCGATGCCAGCAAGGTGAAGTGGGTGCCGCTGAATGCCCAACAACGCTTTACAGCACTGCAATCCGGTGAAGTGGACATTTTGAGCCGCAATACCACCTTCTCCCTCACCCGCGATGCCTCGTTGGGCCTGCATATGACCGCTGTTACTTACTATGACGGCCAAGGCTTCATGGTGCCTGTAAAGAGCAAAGTCAAAAGCGCCAAGAGCCTCAAGGGCGCTACGGTGTGCGTGCAGTCTGGCACCACCACTGAAAAGAACCTGACCGACTACAGCAAGGCCAACAACCTGAACATGAAGCCCGTCGTGTTTGAAAAACAGGAAGCCGTCAACGCTGCTTACTTCTCTGGCCGTTGCCAGGCTTACACCACCGACGCTTCGGGCCTGGCCTCGGTGCGCAACAAGGAAGCCAAAGACCCGAAAGAGCATTTGATCCTCCCCGAGCTGATCTCCAAAGAACCCCTGGGCCCCATGGTGCGCCGTGGTGATGACGAGTGGTTTGCCATCGTGAAATGGGTGGTTTACGGTTTGCTCGAAGCTGAAGAATACGGCGTTACTCAGGCCAATGTGGAAGCCATGGCCAAGGACAGCAAAGACCCCGTGGTCGGTCGCCTCACCGGCAGCGGTGAAGATACTGGCAAGCTGCTGGGCCTGGACAAGGACTGGCTGGTGCGCGCTGTCAAGGCTGTGGGCAACTACGGCGAGATTTTTGAGCGCAACGTCGGCCCCAAAACTGCCCTGGCCCTGCCCCGCGGCAGCAACAATCTGTGGAACCAGGGTGGCCTGATGTACGCACCGCCCGTACGTTGATCCTGATCTGCATTCCCGCCCGATTTGACGCTTAGGCGTTTAGATCCTCCACGGGCCGCATCCTTCGCAGCAATGCACCAGGTGTGGCCCGTTTCTCGTTGTGGTTTGTATTTTTATAAAGACTACCTATGTCCGACCCTTCGTCCACACCGCACCGCATGATCGAGGCACGCAGCATGCCGCCGCCCAGGCGCAGCGCCTTTTCCTGGCGCAGCAAGCAGGCGCGCAGCGTGATCTACCAGGTCCTCGCTCTGGCCACCATCAGCTTTTTGATCTGGCTGCTGGTCACCAATACCCTGGCCAATATGAAGGCCCGGGGCATCCAGAGCGGTTTTGACTTCCTGCTGCAGCCTGCAGGCTTTGACATTGGTGAGGAGTGGATTGGCTTTGACTCAAACAACCATTACTGGCGCGCATTTTTGGCCGGCTTGGTCAACACCCTGCGCGTGGCAGTGATCGGTATTTTTCTCACGACCATTTTGGGCACCTTGCTGGGCGTGGGCCGGTTTTCACGCAACGCCCTGGTGCGCGGCATTTGCTACTGCTATGTAGAAATGTTCCGCAACATCCCGGTGCTGCTGCAGTTGCTGATGTGGTATCTGCTATTTACCGAGTACTTGCCACAGGTGGACAGTGCGCTGCAATTGGGCAATATGTTCTTTCTCAGCAAGAACGGCATTTCCTTTCCCAGCCTGGTGTGGCAATCGGGGCACACGCTGGCGGTGGCTGGCGCTGCAATAGGCAGCGTGCTGGCCTATCTGCACGCCCGCTCAGCGCGGGCACATTTCGAGAAGACTGGCAGGCAGCGGCCCGTCTTTTGGGTGGCCGTGGCGCTCGTGCTGGGTGGCGCCGTGCTGGGCTGGCTCGTGGGTGGTGCGCCCAACCAGTGGAATCTTCCTCAACTCACAGAAACGCAGGTCGAAGGCGGCGGTGCGCTGTCACCCGAGTACCTGGCTGTCACCATTGGCCTGGTGCTGTACACCTCGGCATTTGTGGCAGAAGTGGTGCGCGGTGGCATTGCATCGGTGTCCCTGGGTCAACATGAGGCCAGCGCGTCGCTGGGTCTGTCGCGGGCCCACTCCATGCGCTTGGTGGTGCTGCCGCAGGCCTTGCGGGTGATCATTCCGCCCATGACCAACCAGTTCCTGAATCTGACCAAAAACTCTTCGCTGGCTGTGGCTGTCGGCTACCCCGACGTCGTGTCCATTGCCAACACCTCGCTCAACCAGACTGGCCGAGCCGTGGAATGTATTGCCATCATCATGCTGGTGTACCTGACAACCTCGTTGGTCACGTCAGGTTTCATGAACTGGTTCAATGCCCGCGCGGCCATCAAGGAAAGGTAGGCCGCCATGTCTGATGTTTTTGTACCTCTGCCAGCCCGCCCTGCCCCCATCAAGACAGAGGGCATGCTGCCCTGGATCCGCAGCAATCTGTTTTCCAGCCTGCCCAACACCCTGCTGTCTGTTGCCATGCTTGCCGTAGTGCTGTGGGCAGCTTGGGGCGCTGTGGGCTGGGGCATTATCAACGCCGTGACCGCCGCCAATGCCGACCTGTGCCAGGCCAACCGAGGGCTGGGTGCCTGCTGGGGGGTAGTCAATGAGAAAGCACGCCTGATTGTCATGGGTCGCTATCCGCGTGAAGAGCATTGGCGGCCCGCCTTGGCTACCGTGCTGCTTTTGGGCTTGGTCGTCAGCAGCTGCAGCCCGCGCTTTTGGAAGGCCTGGTTGCCCCTGCTATGGGCGGCCGTGCTGGCTGCCTTCTTCACGCTCATGGGCGGTGGGGTGATGGGGCTGACCAAAGTACCTACCGACCAATGGGGTGGTTTGCCGCTGACCATCATGTTGACCGTGATTTCCATGACGATGGCATTCCCCATTGCTGTGGCAGTCGCGCTGGGTCGACGCTCCAATATGCCCGCCATCAAAAGCCTGTGCGTCGTCTATGTCGAGCTCATCCGCGGCGTGCCTTTGATTTCGGTGCTGTTCATGGCGTCTTTCATGCTGCCGCTGTTCATGCCGATTGGCAAATCGCCTGATGTGCTGATCCGCGTGGTGGTGGGTATTACCCTGTTTGCAGCAGCCTATATGGCCGAGATCATTCGCGGTGGTTTGCAGTCCCTGCCCAAAGGGCAAACCGAGGCAGCAGCCAGCCTGGGTTTGGGCTACTGGCAAACACAGATCAAGATCGTGCTGCCCCAGGCCCTGGGCACCGTGGTGCCCAGCATCATGAACAACTTCATCTCGCTGTTCAAGGACACCTCGCTGGTCACCATCGTCTCGCTGTTCGAGCTGACAGGTGCGCTCAGCCTGGCCGTAGGCTCAGACCCGAACTGGCGGCCCTTCAAGATTGAGGCTTACTTCTTCATTGCTGCCATCTATTTTGGCTTCTGCTTTGCCATGTCCCGCTACAGCTTGTGGATTGAAAAGCGTGTCGCTGTGGGCAAGGCCCGCTGAAGACTGATGCACCATAGCGCCTAACTGCATAGTGAAATGAAAAATCAAGGAACACAGATGACTGAACCCATCATTACTTTTCAAAAAGTCAACAAATGGTATGGCAACAACTTTCACGTCCTGCGCGATATTGACCTGACGATCACCCAGGGCGAGCGCCTGGTCATCTGCGGGCCTTCAGGCTCGGGCAAATCAACCCTGATCCGCTGCATCAACGCGCTGGAAGACTATCAGGAAGGCACCCTGACCGTGGCAGGCTCGGTGCTGGGCGATGACATCAAGGCCATCGATGCGGTGCGCCGCGAAGTGGGCATGGTGTTCCAGCAGTTCAACCTGTTCCCGCACCTCACGGTGCTGGAGAACCTCACCCTGTCACCCACCTGGGTGGCGGGCATGCCCAAAAAGGAAGCCACCGAGCGCGCCATGGCGCAGCTGGAGCGCGTGCGCATTGCCGAGCAGGCAAAAAAGTATCCCCTGCAGCTCTCGGGCGGGCAGCAGCAGCGCGTGGCCATTGCCCGTGCACTGTGCCTGACGCCCAAAATCATGCTGTTTGACGAGCCCACATCTGCGCTGGACCCCGAGATGATCAAGGAAGTGCTGGACGTGATGATTGGCCTGGCCGATGGCGGCATGACCATGCTGTGTGTGACGCACGAGATGGGCTTTGCCAAGGCAGTGGCTGACCGTGTGATTTTCATGGACCAGGGACAGATCGTGGAGCAAAACACGCCCGAAGAATTCTTCAACCACCCCAAAACAGACCGCAGCAAGGACTTTCTGTCCAAAATCCTGGGGCATTGAGTTCAGCACACCACACTGCACACCCGAATACTGTGATGTTTTTGTGATAATTCTCCATAATTCACTGCGGGTACTACCAAACTCATAGCACAAGAACATTACAATTGTGCTATGTGCCAACTACTAGGTATGAATTCCGCCAATCCAGCGGACTTGCGGTTTTCATTCACCGGCTTTGCGGCGCGCGGGGGCCTGACTGACCACCACGGGGATGGTTTCGGTGTGGGTTTTTTTGAAGACAAGGCCTGTCGCCTGTTCATGGACAACCAGCCCGCTTCGGCCTCGCCTGTGGCCGACCTGCTCAAAAACTACGCCATCAAATCGCGCAACGTGGTGGCCCATATCCGCAAAGCCACCCAGGGCGATGCCCTGCGCCTGGAAAACTGCCACCCCTTTACCCGCGAGCTGTGGGGACGCCACTGGCTGTTCGCCCACAACGGCGACCTGCAGGGCTACAGACCCCGTTTGGATGGCAACTATCTGCCCGTGGGCAGCACAGACAGTGAGCTGGCGTTTTGCGACATCATGCAGACGCTGCGCGCTGTCAACCCGCCCATGTGCAGTGACGGCGCTACCTCAGTAGCACCGTGCTCACTGGACAAGGTGTTTGACGCCTTGCACGAGGTTACGCAGCGCACAGCTGAGCATGGCGTATTCAACTTCCTGCTGTCCAACGGGCAAGCCATGTTTGCCCACTGCTCGACCCGGCTGTGGTATCTGGTGCGCCAATGGCCGTTTTCCAATGCCCAGTTGATTGACGCCGATCTGAGCATGGACTTTGCGCAGACCAATGCCTCCAACGACCGCCTGTGCATCATCGCCACCCAGCCGCTCACGCGCAATGAGCACTGGCAGCAGTTGGAGCCTGGCCAGCTGCTGTGGATCGAGGGTGGCCACATCGTGCGCCGTGAGCAACTGCGTGTAAGCGACGAAGTACGTCGCAAAAACGAAGAAAACCTGGCCTGCGTGTAAGGCACACAGCCCAGAGTGCGGCTGATACCTACTGGCGCAGTGCCTGCAAGCGCGCTAGACTGTTGGGTACTTATTGTCATGACAAGGACCATCATGCTGCGCCGCCCCTACAGTACCCTGGCAATTGCCATTCTGCTTACCGCCTGTGCCACCCAGCCCGGCAATTTCAGCTACACCCCTTTCCAGCAACCCGAAGGAGCCAGTGGCATCACCGAGAAGCCGGGCTGGGCGACCAGAAGGTTTGCGGTAGCTGCTGCCAACCCGCTGGCTACCGACGCGGGCTACCAGGTGCTCAAGGCCGGCGGCAGCGCGGTAGATGCCGCCATTGCGGTGCAGATGGTGCTCAGCCTGGTGGAGCCGCAAAGCAGCGGTATTGGCGGTGGCGCGTTTTTGCTGCACCACGACGGCAAGGCCACCGAGGCTTTTGATGGCCGCGAGACGGCCCCGGCTGGCGTAGACGAAAACCTGTTCATGAAGGACGACAAACCCCTGGCCTTTTATGAGGGCGTGGTGGGTGGCCGCAGCGTGGGCGTGCCCGGCACGGTACGCATGCTCGAAGCTGCGCACAAGCAGCACGGCAAACTGCCCTGGGCCAAACTCTTTGAGCCAGCCATCGCGCTGGCCGAGGGTGGTTTCAAGATCAGCCCCCGCCTGAACACCCTGGTCAAGGCCGACGCGCATTTGAAGAAGGACCCTACGGCCACCGCCTATTTTTTCAAAGCCGATGGCGACCCGCGTGACGTAGGTGTCAATCTGCGCAACCAGCCTTTTGCCGATGTGCTCAAACGCATTGCAGCCGAAGGAAGCAAGGCGATGCACGAAGGCCCGATTGCCCAGGCTATCGTCGACAAGGTACAAAAACACCCCGACAACCCCGGCAAGCTGACCATGGCCGACATGGCGGCTTACCAGGTCAAAAAACGCGAGGCTCTGTGCACCGACTACAAAGCCAACAGCGGCAAAGAATATCGCCTGTGCGGCTTCCCACCGCCCAGCTCGGGCGCCATTGCAGTGGCACAAATTCTGGGCATGCTGACCCATACGCCCGCGCAAAGCATGCAGGCTGTCAACATGGACAACGGCCGAGCCATTCAATGCGTCACCACGCCCTGCCCTGGCAATGCGCCAGGCATCCCCTTGGGCCCCTCCGCTGACTGGCTGCATTACTACACCGAGGCCTCGCGTCTGGCCTTTGCCGACCGCGCGCAGTACCTGGGCGACCCTGACTTTGTACCCGCGCCTGACGGCAAAATCGGCGGCAACTGGGCCAGCATGGTAGCCCCCGCCTATCTGGCCGAGCGCGCCAAGCTGATCGGCCAGCAAAGCATGAAAACCGGCAAACCTGGCAACCCCGGCGGTACCCCGCTGGCCTTTGGCATGCCCGCCGAGCAGCCCGAATACGGCACCAGCCATATCAGCATCATCGATGGCTATGGCAATGCCCTGTCGATGACGACGACGATTGAAGACGCCTTTGGCTCGCGCCAGATGGTCAACCCCAGCGGTGTCGGCGCAGGGGGCTTTCTGCTCAACAACGAGCTGACTGACTTTAACTACGCGCCCACCGACGCTGAAGGCAAGCCCACGGCTAACCGCGTGCAGCCCGGCAAGCGCCCGCGCAGCTCGATGAGCCCCACCTTGGTGTTTGACAAGGCCACCGGCCAAGTGGTGATGAGCGGTGGCAGCCCCGGCGGCGCACTGATCATCCACTACACCGCCAAAACGCTCTACGGCGTGCTCAACTGGGGCCTGAACACCCAGCAGGCCATCAATCTACCCAACTTTGGCGCCACCGGCGCACCCACCTTGCTGGAAGAAAAACGCTTCCCCCCGGTTATCGTGGACGCCCTTAAAGCCCGCGGCCACGAGGTGCGTGAGCAAAACATGACCAGCGGACTGCAAGCCATCCAGCGCACACCCAGCGGCTTCTTCGGCGGCGCAGATCCGCGTCGCGAAGGCGTGGTGATGGGGGATTGAGCGTATTGCAAAATCAGTGTTTTAGCTTGGAGTAGTTACTATCAATTTAGTAGCTGCTCCCGCGATATTCTATTGGCCTCTCGGCTTGTTTAGCTTGTAAAAGAGGCTCTTTTTGCACTTGAATTTCGGTCTGTGTGATGTCCAGGTGTTCTGCGTGTAGTTCGCTGGGTTTTGTAGCTCTTTGTCTGGGTCCGTACGCTGGCTAGGTGCTCAGAGGTGGTTCACTGGGCTTTTGTAGTTCCTGATCTGGGTCCGCACGCCGCCCAGGCGCCCTGGGGTAGTCCACCCGAGCACAGGCCCGCTTCGCGGGAAGCATCTGCGGTACGTAAAATTTGGGAAACCGGGCAAACTCGCGCTACGCGCTCAGACAGCGCCCGGTTCTGATCCCAAATTTTTCCGTTCCTCGAGCCCGGCGCTCTGATTGGGTGGACCACCCCAGGGCACCTGTGCAGCGTGCTCTTCACTGGCTAGGTGGTTCGCTCGGCGGTTTCGCTGTTTGGCTGCTGGGCCTTGATCGGTCAGGGTCTTACTTCCCCGTTCAGACGCGCCTGTCAGTCCTTGCAACTCCAAGGCAGGCACGGACCGCAGGGAGCGCACAGAGCGCACAGAGCGCAAAGAATCCCCCGTCCTCCCCCGGCGCGCGGGCTTTCAACAAACCCATCCGCCAGGGTGAAGCGATGGGAGCGTGTCGATGAAAAAATCGCAGAAAGGCGCGGCCCACCATCTCAAGATGACTACCCAGCATCACGCGTGTTTTCGGAGATTTTTTGCAGCGACATGTCCCATCGCCCGTCCAGGGCGAACTTCAGCTACAAGAGCATTGCCACGGGTTGTTCAAAGGCAGCAAAGAACAGCCAACCCACCACAGAGAAAAAGCAACAAAAGCCCAGCACAGGATTGTGAAAAACCACCCAACCCCCAAAAATCACCGCCAATCGCAAAAAATCCCAATTCGTGCTAACGTAGCGACTCATACAGGCCACTCCAATGAAGCGTCCCGCGCTCTATAGCCGTCACGGCAAAACTGGCAGCCCCTCTACTTCAGCCGAAGTGGTGCGGCAAGATACGGTTGCGCCAGAGCAAACCCCTCCTGCATCACCCAAACCCTCCCGCTGGCACCGGTTCAAGCGTGCCATCAGCTCCTGGCCTAGCCGTTATCCCAAATTCAGTGCATTTACGCTGGGCGTGGCCCTCATGGCATGTGTGTTTGCCATGCAGTTTGCTCTGCAGCAGTCGGGGCAAAAGCTGACGCAGGAGGACATCGACGAAGCTGTGCTCAGCGCGCTGCAAACTGTGCCCATTCCGTCGGTGACCGCCCGCGCTTACGAGCAGATCATCCCCTCGGTGGTGCGGGTGCGCAGCTTTGTTACACCGCGCGACAAAAAAGGCAACCCGATGGAAGAGCAGCAGCACGGCGTGGGCACGGGTGTGGTCATCGTGGACAAGGGCATCATCCTGACCAATCTGCATGTGGTGCGCGGCGGTGACCGGCTGGAGATTACCTTCATGGACGGCTTGACGACCACGGCGCATATCACCGGGGTGAAGGTCGAGGACGACTTGGCTGTGCTGCAGGCCCACAAAATTCCTGATGACCTGACCGCAGCCGCTCTGGCCAGCACGGCCGATCTGCAGCCTGGCGACCATGTGGCTGCGGTGGGCTTTCCGTTTGGTATTGGCCCCTCGGTATCGGCCGGTGTCGTGTCGGGCCTCAAGCGCGAGTTCAAGTCGCCAGAGAGTGGCGAAAACATGTCCAATCTGATCCAGTTTGACGCTGCGGCCAACCCGGGCAACTCTGGTGGCCCGTTAGTCAACTCCGAGGGTGAGGTGGTTGGTATCGTCACCGGCATCCTCAATCCGTCCAAACAGCGCACTTTTATCGGCATTGGCTTTGCTGTGCCGATTGAAAACGCGGCCTCGGCCGTCGGCATGCCACCTTTTTAAGGAACTGCAATGAGCACATCCAGCGTCCACAGCGGCGAACTCATGGAAAAAATCCTCTACGAAGTCAAGCGCATGGTCGTGGGGCAGGACCAGTTTTTGGAGCGGGTGATGGTGGCGCTGCTGGCGCAAGGCCATCTGCTGGTGGAGGGGGTGCCGGGTCTGGCCAAGACGCTCACGGTCAAAACGCTGGCCCAGGCCATCCAGGGCAGCTTCAAACGCATCCAGTTCACACCCGATCTGGTGCCCGCCGACCTGGTGGGCACGCGCATCTACAACCAGAAAACCGGCGAATTCAGCACCAGCCTGGGCCCCGTGTTTGCCAACCTGCTGCTGGCCGATGAGATCAACCGTGCGCCTGCCAAGGTGCAAAGCGCGCTGCTGGAGGTGATGCAGGAGCGGCAGGTCACCATTGCAGGCGAATCGCACGCAGTGCCTTCGCCTTTTGTGGTGATGGCCACCCAAAACCCCATTGAGACCGAAGGCACCTACGCGCTGCCAGAGGCCCAGGTAGACCGTTTCATGATGAAGGTGCTGGTGGACTACCCCAGTGACGAGGAAGAGGCGGTTATTGTCGAGCGCGTCATTGGCGCGCCCATCCATATTGGTGCCGTGGCTAACCTGGAGCAGCTGGCTGCCTTGCAAAAGGAATGCCGCGCAGTCTATCTGGACCCTTCGCTGGTGCAATACGCTGTGCGCCTGGTCAGCGCCACGCGCACGCCCGAAAAGCACGGCATCAAGGACATGGCACGCTTTATCACCTACGGTGCCAGCCCACGCGCCACGATTGGCCTGGCCGAAGGCGCACGCGCGCTGGCGCTGATGCGCGGACGGCGCTACGCACTGCCCGAAGACATGAAGGATCTTGTGCCCGACGTGCTGCGCCACCGTATTGCGCTGTCGTATGAGGCGCTGAGCGAGGGCATCACCCCTGACTCGATTGTCAGCAGCATCATGGCCAAGGTCGCGCCGCCTGCCAAGCCGATCAGCCATTACGAAAGCCCGGCCAGCGCAGCCGTAGCAGCGCCTGCCAGCACCGAGGCGGCCAGCGCCTGACGCCATGCAAAACGCCGACCAGCTCCTCAAGCAGCTTGAATGGACGGTGATCCGCCGTCTGGACGGCATGCTGCAGGGCGACTACCGCAGCCTGTTTCGCGGCGCGGGGCTGGACCTGGCCGATCTGCGCGAATACCAGCACCATGACGATGTGCGCCACATTGACTGGAACGTCACTGCCCGCCTGCAGGTGCCCCATGTGCGCCAGTTCATCGAAGACCGCGAGGTCAATGCCTGGTTTGTGCTGGACCTGAGCGCGTCTGTTGATTTTGGCTCGCATGATACGCGCAAGCGCGACGTGCTGGCCCAGTTTGTCGGTGTGCTGTCGCGCCTGATGACGCGACATGGCAACAAAGTGGGTGCCTTGCTCTATAGCCAGCAGCTAGATCGGGTGATCCCTGCGCGTAGCGGGCGTTTGCATGTGCTGCATCTGCTGCACAGCCTGCTGGCGCCCGCAGCGCCTGCCAAGCGCCCAGCGTCAGCCCCAGCGGCTGGAGCGACCAATCTGGGGGATTTGCTGCATGCCGCGCTGGGCCACGTCAAGCGCCGCAGCCTGGTGTTTATCGTCTCCGACTTCATCAGCACGCCCGGCTGGGAAAAGCCCCTGGGTCAGCTGGCCCAGCGCCACGAGGTGATTGCAGTACGCCTGATTGATCCGGCGGAGACGTCTTTGCCCGATATTGGCATGGTCACCCTGCAAGACCCCGAGACGGGGGAGCAGATTTGGGTGGACATGCATGACAAAAAGTTTCGCATCCGCTTTGAAGAGCTGGCTGCGCAGCGCGAAGCTGATCTCTTTGGCAGCCTGGCGCGCACCGGTGTGGACGCGCTGGAGCTGGCCACCGACACCTCGCTGGTCAACACCATTGTGCAGTTTGCACGCATGCGCAAACAGCGCGCGCGCGGCGCGGCTGGCAGCACCCGCCCATTGAAGGAGGCAGCATGAATTTTGTATGGCCCCAACTGCTGTGGCTGATGCTGATCGCGCCACTGCTGCTGCTTTTATATGTCTGGCTGCTGCGGCGCAAGTCGCGCAGCGCGGTGCGCTACAGCCATGTGGCCATGGTCAAGGCAGCCGCTGGCGCGCAGAGCAAAGTCAAGCGCCACATTCCCCCGTTCATCATGCTGCTGGCGCTGTGCCTGCTGCTGTTTTCTGCCTCGCGCCCGATGGCGGTCGTCACGCTGCCGATGCAGCAGGAAACCATCATGCTGGCGATGGATGTGTCAGGCTCGATGCGCGCCACTGACGTGCAGCCCAACCGCCTGGTAGCCGCGCAAAACGCAGCCAAAGCGTTTCTCACCGACCTGCCGCGTTCGGTCAAGGTGGGTATAGTCGCTTTCGCAGGCACTGCCTCGCTGGTGCAGGCGCCTACAGTCAACCGCGAAGACCTGGTGGCTGCGATTGACCGTTTCCAGATGCAGCGCGGCACCGCTACGGGCAATGGCATCGTGGTGTCGCTGTCTACATTGTTTCCCGATGCGGGCATTGATCTGGCGCAGATGCAGTACGGCGGCAAGCCTGTGGGCAAGCCGTTGGGCAGTGGCGCCAAAGAGGGCGAGAAAAAAGACACCCCGCCCGTGCCACCGGGCAGCTACACCTCTGCTGCAATCATTCTGCTCACCGACGGCCAGCGCACCACAGGCGTAGACCCACTGGAAGCCGCCAAGATGGCAGCGGACAAGGGTGTGAGGGTCTATACCGTGGGCATTGGCACCAAGGAAGGTGAGACTATCGGCTTTGAGGGCTGGTCGATGCGCGTGCGTCTGGATGAAGAGAGCCTGAAAGCGATTTCCAACCGCACGCAGGGCGAATATTTTTATGCAGGCACTGCGGATGATCTGAAGAAGGTCTATACCAAGCTGTCGTCGCGCCTGACAGTGGAGAAAAAAGAAACCGAAGTCACCGCGCTGCTGGCACTCGCTGGCGCGCTGCTCGCGCTGATCGCAGGGGTGCTGTCGATGCTGTGGTTTAACCGGGTGATGTAGAGCTACGAACCGCGAAAAATAAAATACACCGCCCCCACCATGCACAGCCCCGCCCACAAGTAGTCAAGCTTGAGCGGCTCCTTGAGATAAAACATGGCGAACGGCACAAAGACAACCAGCGTAATCACCTCTTGCATGATCTTGAGCTGCGCTACGCTGAAGCCAGCTTGCAGATAGCCAATGCGGTTGGCGGGCACCTGCAGCAGATACTCAGCCAGCGCGATACCCCAGCTGACCAGCGCAGCGACATACCAGGGCGCAGTGGCAAGGTTTTTCAAGTGCCCATACCAGGCAAAAGTCATGAACACATTGCCCATGACCAGCAGCACCACGGTCTGAACGGACAGGGGGATGAAAGCAAATAGGTTGGTCATGGTGTGAATACTATCAATTTTATAGCTGATCCCGCGATATTCTATTGGGTTTGCGGCTTGTTTGGCATGTAAACGTTGATCTTTTTGCCTTTTGTAGCTCTTTGTCTGGGTCCGCACGCTGGCTAGGTGCTCTGAGGTGGTTCGCTGGGGTTTGTAGCTCTTTGTCTGAGACCGCACACTGCCCAGGCGCCCTGGGGTAGTCCACCCGAGCGCCGGCCCGCTTCGCGGGGAGCCTCTGCGGTACTCAAAATTTGGGGAACCGGGCAAACTCGCTGCGCTCAGACAGCGCCCGGTTCTGATCCCAAATTTTTCCGTTCCTCGAGCCCGGCGCTCTGATTGGGTGGACTACCCCAGGGCACCTGGGCAGCGTGCTCTGCACTGGCTAAGTGGTTCACTCGGAGGTTTCGCGGTTTGGCTGTTCGGCCTTGGTGGGTCAGGGCCTTACTACCCCGTTCAGACTAGCCTGTCAGTCTTTGCAACTCCAAGGCAGGCACGGACCGCACAGAGTGCACAGAGTGCACAGAGCGCACAGCGCGTACAGAGCGTACAGAGCGCAAAGAATCCCCCATCCTCCTCCGGCGCGCGGGCTTTGAACAAACCCATCCGCCAGGGTGAAGCGATGGGAGCGTGTCGATGAAAAAATCGCAGAAAGGCGCGGCCCACCATCTCAAGATAACTACCCAGCATCACGCGTGTTTTCGGAGATTTTTTGCAGCGACATGTCCCATCGCCCGTCCAAGGTGAACTTCAGCTACAGAGCCTTGCCGCGGGCTGTTAAAAAACAGCAAAGAGCAATAAGAACACTATAAAAAAAATAGCTGTCCCCGCGATATTCCATTGGCCTACAGCCAGAAAAGATAAGAATCTATATCTTGCGGATAACCTGCTGCTGCACCCCTAGCAAAACCTGGGAAGGTACCAGTGCGGGGTTGAGTTCTGCCAATGGAACCACGACAAAAGCGCGTTGCCACATGCGTGGATGAGGCACGTTAAGACGGTCACTGCTGATAGTGGCGCTCCCATAGAGCAGCAAATCCAGGTCCAGTGTGCGCGGTGCGTTAGGGAAAGGCCGCTCGCGCCCAGCACTGATCTCCAAGCTCTGCAGATGGATCAGTAAATCAGGGGCACAAAGCAGCGTTGCCACTCGCACTACCGCGTTAATGTAATCCGGACCAGTGCTGTCGATAGGCGCGCTTTGATAAAAGCTCGAGTGTGCACATACACGTGTGTTGGGAATTCGCTTCAATCCCTGTATCGCTTCAAACACCGCCGCACTGGCATTGCCCAAGTTGGCTCCTATTCCAATAAAAGCCTCTACTGCTGCAGTATGCATAGCAACGGCAGCGCTAACGGCCTGCCTGGAAAAATTGATCGTAGGCCTGCTGGCTGAAACCATTGAGGCGTTTGCCATCCTTGATCAATACCGGGATGCCAGACTTGGGTAGCACTTGTACAAAACTGCGCATGCCTTCTGGTGTGTCAATATCAAGCTCCTGGTAAGCGTGATTGTTCCTTTGCAGGTAAGCCTTGGCTACTTTGCAGTAACCGCACCACTTGGCTGAATACAGCAGCGCACCGGTCTGCGCAGGTTGCGCAAAACCGGTGGCGACTTTATTGGCGATGCTCTTTTCCATATCAGCGCGAAACTTCAGTGTCTCCGCTGAGAGTGGTGATGCGGGCAAATTGTTGAACTCCAATACCCTGTTGTTGCCTGTCCCGGTCGAGGTGTTGCTTGCAGGGGGTGATTGGCTGTAAACGACTCTGCCATTGGCATCGATGGATTTATAAACTTTGTCATTACCTGCAAGTACGCTAGCTGTAAAAAGCCAGAATACAAAGCTCAAAAAAATCAATGTACGCATAGGAGTTCGCAAGTTAATCTTGCTTAGGGCCAGTGATAGGATCAGGTAGTGCGTCACCATCGCCATCACGGCGCGGACCACGGCGTCGGCGGCGGCGTTTTTTGATCAGTGCTTCCTCGCTGTCGCCTTCTGCGGGGCTGGCATCTGGCGGTAGTGCATCGCTGGGGGCTTGGTGCACGCGGCTTATACGCTCGGCTTTGGGTTTGGATGGGGCGCGCGGCTCGTTGCGTTGCTGCTCTCGCAGCTGCTGTACCAAATCTTCCCGCGTGGCATGGTCTGCCATGCTGAACTCCTGCCACCAGTCGGCCAGGGAAATGTCGACTTCGCCAATATCGGCCCGCAGACGCAGAAAGTCAAAACCCGCCCGAAAACGCAGATGCTCCACCAGACTGAAAGGGGTGGAGCCCATGCGTTTGTCAAAGCGCGGTTGCATCATCCAGATCTCGCGCATGTCTGCGGCCAGCTTGCCGCGCCCACTCACATCGCCGATACGCAGGTTGAACACATCGTCAATCGCCTCGGTGAGCGCAGGGAAAGGGTGATGGCCTTTTTTCAGCAGCTTGTCCCAGCCATCACGCACATCGGCCCACAGCACGCAGGCCAGCAGAAAGCTGGGTGCCACCGGCTTGCCTTCGCCCACACGGCGATCGGTGTCTTGCAGGGCTGCGGTGATAAAGGGCTGTACAGCGCGCTCCACCACCAGATCGAGCAGGGGATAGATACCCTGAGCCAGGCCCAGTTTTTTCAGCTGCTCGATGCTTGCCAGCGCATGGCCGGTTTGCAGCAGCTTGAGCATTTCGTCAAACAGCCGGCTTTGCGGCACATCGCCCAGCAAGGCTTTGCACTCGGCCAGGGGCTTGGCGGTTTTCGCGTCCATCTTGAAGCCCAGGCCTGACAGCTTGGCTGCAAAGCGCACGGCGCGGATGATGCGCACCGGGTCTTCGCGGTAGCGCGTGGCGGCGTCGCCGATCATGCGCAGGGTCAGCTTTTTGCTGTCGGCCAGGCCGTTGTGGTAGTCCACCACCACCTGCGTCTCGGGGTCGTAGTACATCGCGTTGATGGTGAAGTCGCGCCGCGCTGCGTCGTCCACTTGCGGGCCCCATACGTTGTCGCGCAGCACGCGGCCACTTGCGTCAACGGCATGTTTCATGCCCGCCAGCTCGGTTTTAGAGGTCCGCTCGTTGCCGCCTACCTGCTCTGCATCCACGCTCTGCACATTGGCACGAAAGGTAGACACTTCAATCACCTCATGCTCGCGTCCACGGCCAAACACCACGTGCACGATGCGAAAGCGCCGCCCGATGATGAAGGCGCGCTTGAACTGCTGCTTGACCTGCTCGGGCGTGGCATTGGTGGCTACGTCAAAGTCTTTGGGCCGCAGGCCCAGCAGCAGGTCGCGTACGGCACCACCGACAATATAGGCTTCAAAGCCTGCATCTTTCAAAGCCGTAACCACCTCCCACGCGCGGGGGTCTACCAGCTCACGGTTGATTTTGTGCTCAGACTGCGGTATTTCCACCCGCTTGGCTGCCTTGCTGGCAGACTTGGGGGAGATGAGTTTTTCTATCAGTTTTTTAATCATGTGTTCCAGAGATCCAGTATCCGCCAGCCACGCTGTATGGCCAGGGCACGCAAAGTGTCGTCAGGGTTGGTCGCCACGGGGGTATCGACCTTTTCCAGCAGCGGCAAGTCATTCATGCTGTCGCTGTAAAACGTGCTGTAGGCTACATCATCCCACGTCTTGCCGCGCTCAGCCAGCCACTGCATCACACGGGTGACTTTGCCCTCGCGAAAGCTCAGCGTGCCCTTGCGTTCGCCGCTGTACCAGCCACTGGCGTCTTTTTCCAGCTCCACGGCGATCAAATGTGCAAAACCCAGGCGCTTGGCAATGGGTGCGGTGACAAACTCGTTGGTGGCCGTCACCAAAATCATGGTGTCGCCCGCTGCGCGGTGCTGCGCCAGCAAATCCAGGGCAGAGGGGCGGATGTTGTTTTCAATGACCGTGTCCATAAACTGCGCATGCGCAGCCTGCGACTTGGCCTTGCCCTGCGCGCGAATGGCCTCGGTGGCAAAGCGCAAATACGCATTCGGGTCCAGTGTGCCCGCTTTGTATTGGTCATAAAACGCATCATTGGCCTGCTTGAACGCATCGCGGTCACGCCAGCCCATCGCAATGGTGAACTCGCCCCAGCTATGGTCGCTGTCAATCGGCAGCAGGGTGTGGTCTAGGTCGAAGAGGGCGAGGTTCATGGTTGAAAGTGGGTCTTAGCTTGCTAAACAACAAAATATCATTTGATTTGTAGCATTCATTAAGCATGCTCGAGCATACTCTTGATCAACGGAATCGTGATCGCCCGTTTGGTAGACAAAGCATAGCCATCGAGCTGTTTGAGCAATTGCATCAGCGAGCCCAAATCACGGCTGAAGCGTTTGAGCATGAAGTCCATCACATCGTCGCCTAAAAACACGCCGCGTGCGTCGGCCTCTTGGCGCAGCACGGCGCGGCGCTCGGCTTCGGACAGGACATGCAGGGCAAAGACGTGGCCCCAGCCCAGGCGGGTGCGCAGGTCGTCGCGCAGTTGCAGGTCGGCAGGGGGCAGCGCGCCAGCGCCCAGCACCCAGCGCTGCTCGGTTTGGGCGTTGATAAACCAGTTGAAGGCGGCATGCTGCTGCACGGCAGTGTACAGGTGCACATCGTCGAGCAGCACGGCGCTCCAGGCGCGGTCAAACTCTGGCGGCTCGTGCACGCTGGCGTCGATCCAGCCCACGGACGCGCCTTGCTCGCGCAGCGCTTCGCGCACCGCCTTGAGCAGATGGGTTTTGCCGCTGGCGGTCTCGCCCCACAGGTAGGTCGGCACGGGCGAGCGCATGGCGCTGCTGGTCCACAGCTTGAGATGGGTGAGCGCAGCGTCGTTGGGGCCAGCGAGAAAATTGTCGAGACTGGCGCTGGGCGTAAGGCCGATGTCCAGTGCGATCTGCTGCATCGTGGTCTAGCCCTGGTACAGCTTGGAAGCCATGTAGCTTGCCCTGAGGCGGCGGATGGCCACAAGCAGCACGGCGCTGGCAGGCAGCGCGATGAGCACGCCGACAAAGCCAAACAGCTGGCCAAATGCCAGCAGCATGAAAATCACTGCCAGCGGATGCAGGCCAATGCGCTCGCCGACCAGACGCGGCGTGAGAAACAGGCTCTCAATGATCTGCCCCGAGCCATACACCACGGCCACCATCACGATCGCCTTGATGGAGGCAAACTGCAGCAGCCCAGCCAGCACCGCCAGGATCAGGCCAATGCCAAAGCCCACGTAAGGCACGAACATGGCCAAGCCCGTAAACACGCCAATCGGCAGCGCCAGGTCCAGGCCAAACAGGGCCAGGCCCGTGCTGTAGTACGTAGCCAAAATCATCATCACCAGCAGCTGGCCACGCAGATACTGGCCCAGCACCTCGTCAGACTCGCCTGTGAAGCTCTCAAAGCGCGCCTTCAGATGGCGCGGCACCAGCTCTTTGGCTTTGGCGACCAGGTTTTTCCAGTCCATCAACAGATAAAACAGGGCCACAGGAATCAGCACCAGATTGCCAATGACAACCAGGGCTACGCTGCCACCGAGCTTGACCGAGGACAGCAGGGAGGAAAAGCTTTCTTCCAAATTGGTGTTGATGTATTTGAGCAGCAGGGCTTTGAGGTTGGCAACATCAATGGTGAACTTGATACCCAGATTGGCCAGCAGGGGCGAGGCCCAGGCATTGAGTTTGTCAATCAGCGCGGGCAGCTGTTCGCGCAGCAAGGGGATTTCTTTGGCGAGAATGGGCACCACCAGCAGCAGCACTGCCAGCATCACCAAAATAAACACCACTTCCACCAGCACCACGGCCAGTGCGCGCGGCAGCTTGCCGCCCCACAGACCGTCCAGCTTGTCCACCACGGGGGTGAGCATGTAGGCCAGCACTGCGGCCACCACAAACGGGGTCAATACGGGGCCCAGTAGCCACACCAGCAGAGCAGCCAGCATGGCGATAGCCACCCAGGCAGCAGCGGTTTTTTGGGCGTTCGTAAATTGCATACAGTGAAATGGGCGATAAGGCCTAGAATTAGGCCAATTTTACGGGGCAAAACACGCAATTACCGTCCCGCAGCGCGTCCTTTTTATCCTGCTTGGAGCGATATCCGCCGCTCAGAGCGCCTAAACAGCTATGAAATCATGAGCAATTCCACCCCCTTATCCTACAAAGACGCAGGCGTCGATATTGTTGCAGGCGACGCCCTGGTCGAGCGCATCAAGCCCTTGGCCAAAAAGACCATGCGTGAAGGTGTTTTGGCCGGCATTGGCGGCTTTGGCGCACTGTTTGAAGTGCCCAAGCGCTACAAAGAACCGGTGCTGGTGAGCGGCACGGACGGTGTGGGCACGAAGCTGAAACTGGCGTTTGAATGGAACATGCACGACACCGTGGGCATTGACCTGGTGGCCATGAGCGTGAACGATGTGCTGGTGCAGGGCGCGGAGCCGCTGTTCTTCCTGGACTATTTTGCTTGCGGCAAGCTGGATGTAGACACCGCAGCCGCGGTGGTAGGCGGCATTGCCACCGGCTGCGAGCTGTCGGGCTGCGCGCTGATTGGCGGTGAAACAGCCGAGATGCCGGGCATGTACCCTGCGGGCGAGTACGACCTGGCGGGCTTTTGCGTGGGCGCGGTGGAGAAGTCCAAAATCTTGACTGGCAAAGACGTGAAGCCGGGTGACGTGGTGCTGGGCCTGGCCTCTAGCGGCGTGCATTCCAACGGCTTCTCGCTGGTGCGCAAGTGTGTGGAGCGCGCAGGTGCGGCCATGCCCGCCACGCTGGACGGCAAGCCGTACAAGCAGGCACTGATGGAGCCTACCCGTCTGTACGTGAAAAACGTTTTGGCCGCGCTGGCTGCGCATCCTATCAAGGCTTTGGCGCACATTACTGGTGGTGGCCTGCTGGAGAACATTCCACGTGTACTGCCCGAGGGCACTGCCGCGCATTTGAAGAAAGGCAGCTGGCCGCAAACAGAGCTGTTTGCCTGGCTGCAGAAGACGGCGGCTATTGACGATATCGAGATGAACCGCACGTTTAACAATGGCATTGGCATGGTCGTTGTGATCGACCCCTCCAACTCCGCAGCATGCGCAGCTACTTTGCGTGCTGCGGGGGAGAAGGTGTTTGAGATTGGGGTGATTGCCCCGCAAGGTGCTGGGGAACAGGTGGTCGTTGCGTAAAGTGCGGTCGTTTTCCGTATTCTGGTTTTTGTAGTTCCTGATCTGGGTCCGCACGCTACCCAGGCGCCCTGGGGTAGTCCACCCGAGCACCGGCCCGCTTCGCGGGAAGCATCTGCGGTACGTAAAATTTGGGGAACCGGGCAAACTCGCGCTACGCGCTCAGACAGCGCCCGGTTCTGATCCCAAATTTTTCCGTTCCTCGAGCCCGGCGCTCTGATTGGGTGGACTACCCCAGGGCACCTGTGCAGCGTGCTCTTCACTGTTTTGGGGTTTCGCTCGGAGGTTTCGCGGTGGGGCTGTTAGGCCTTGGTTGGTCAGGGTCTCACTTCCCCATTCAGACTAGCCTGGAAGTCTTTGTAACTCCAAGGCAGGCACGGAGTGCACAGAGGGCTCAGAGCGCTCAGAGTGCAAAGAATCCCCCGTCCTCGCTCCGGCGCGCGGGCTTTGAACAAACCCATCCGCCAGGGTGAAGCGATGGGAGCGTGTCGATGAAAAAATCGCAGAAAGGCGCGGCCCGCCATCTCCAGATGACTACCAAGCATCACGCGTGTTTTCGGAGATTTTTTGCAGCGACATGTCCCATCGCCCGTCCAGGGTCAACTTCAGCTACAAGAGCATTGCCGCGGGCTGTTCAAAGGCAGCAAGGAACAACCAACAAACCACAGAAAAAAGCCAAACAGAAGGCTGCAAAAAGACTGATGCAAACAAGCAGGGTACTACAAAAACAATAGCTGCCCCCGCGATATTCTATTGGCCTGGAGCACTAAAACACCCTAAAAAAGCGCCTCTTGCACTCCTCCAGGCGGACGAAATGCCTGCATATCCAGCTCCACTCGCGTGCGGTTGAAACCCAGCGTGTGCGCCGCCTTGGCAAACCGCGTGGCAATTAGCTGCGCCCACACACCATGGCCTTTCATGCGCGTGGCGAAGTCGCTGTCATAGTCGCGCCCTCCCCGCATCTCCCGTATCCGCGCCATCACCCTGGCAGCACGCTGCGGATAATGTTGTTGCAGCCAGTCCTGAAACAGCGGATTGAGCTCCCATGGCAGCCTCAGCACCGTGTAAAACGCGCTGCGTGCACCGGCCGCCCACGCAGCTTCCAGCACCTGCTCCATGTCCTCGTTGATAAACGGAATTTGCGGCGCCACGCTTACCCCCACGGGCACCCCAGCTTGCGCCAGCGTTTCGATGGTACGCAGACGGCGATGGGGCGCTGCGGCGCGTGGCTCCAGAATGCGGGCCAGTTTGGCATCCAGCGTGGTGATGGTGACATATACCGCCGCCAGCTTCTGCGCGGCCATCGGCGCGATCAGATCTACATCACGCTCCACCCCGCTGGACTTGGTCACCAGACTGAATGCATGGTGGGTATCGCGCATCACCTCAATCACCTGCCGTGTCAGCCCCAGCTCGCGCTCCACGGGCTGATAACAGTCGGTGGCCGAGCCAATGTTCAGCAGGCGCGGCACATAGGCGGCGCTGGACAGCTCATTGCGCAATATCGCTGCGATGTTGCGCTTGGCCACAATTTTTGTCTCAAAATCCAGTCCCGGCGACAGGTTCAGGTAGCTGTGCGTGGGCCGTGCATAACAATAGATGCAGCCATGCTCACAGCCCCGGTAGGGGTTGATCGAGTAGTCGAAATAGATGTCTGGTGAATCGTTGCGCGTGATGATCGACTTGGCGTCCTCCAGGATCACCTGCGTCACCGGCGGCAATCGCTCGGACTGCTGCAGCGCTTCATCATCCAGCGTGCCCCAGCCATCATCAAACCCTTCGCGCGCATCCTTCGAAAACCGATGCGCAATCTGGTTGGCTGTGCCTCGGCCTTTGATGGCATGAACGGGAATACTGTACATTTAAACAGTATAACCGCCGCCTACTTCTCTTGCAACGTCTGCCCTGGAATTCCTCCAAAGGCCCGCTCAGCCTATCCGCGCGGCGGCAATATCTGCTCCCTCGCGCAATGCGGTGAGCTTTTTCCAGGTGACGGCGGGGTCGATTTTTCCGTAGCCTGCAAAAGTGCCAAAGCCGCAATCCGTGCTGGCGATCACGCGCTCTGGTCCGACGATCGCCGCAAAGCGTTCAATGCGCTGCGCAATCAGCTCGGGGTGCTCCACATAGTTGGAGCAGGTATCAATCAGGCCAGGGGCCAACACTTTGTCTTGCGGCAACTTCGTATCGCGCCAGATTTTCCATTCATGCTCATGCCGTGGATTGGCGGCTTCAAACAGGATGGTGGCGGGGCGC
This sequence comes from Polaromonas sp., assembly GCA_013297865.1. Lineage (GTDB taxonomy): Bacteria > Pseudomonadota > Gammaproteobacteria > Burkholderiales > Burkholderiaceae_C > JAAFIP01. Next base: position 156,781 of record JAAFIP010000003.1, read on the forward strand.
GCTTTCAGAATGATGTGAATGATCTTCTCCAGCGCAATATCGTGATCATGCGGCCCTTCATAGTTGCCCCAGCAAATGTGCATGCGCATTTTCTCTGGTGCAATGTTGGCAGTGGCCGCATTGAGCGCCTCCACATTCATCTCAATGGTTTTGAGAAAGGTGGCTTCATCCATGTCCTGGTAGCCCGTGTGGCGCGACATGGCCAGGTCGGGGCAGTCCAGCTGCAGCTCAAAGCCTGCAGCGGCAATGGCTTCGTATTCGGGGCGCATGGCGGCAGCCAGGTCTGCCAGATAGGCTTCGTGCGTGGGGTAATAGGCGTTGGCTTGAAACGCGGTGATCAGGCCGGGAGAAGCGGCGTTCAAAAACGCGCGCGTGCCTTTGCCGTGACGATCTAGCGCACTGCGAAAGCGCCGGATGTCGTCATGCAGCGGCTGCAGCGTGCGCAGGGTCACGGGGGCAATGCAGCTGGCGCGGGTGAACTCCTGCACGCCCATGATGGCAGAGAGTTTTTTGGTCAGCTCAGGCAGTGGCGCCAGATCCAGCGCGGGCTTGCGTGGACTGTTGCCGCCAAAGCCCGTCAGCCGCTCGATGATGTAGGTGGAATAGCCCACTTTGCCCAGCTCGCCGTCGCTCACGATGCTCACGCCAGCAGCGACCTGGTTGATCACCGCCTTGTCCACCGCGTCTTGCACCACCGTGTCAAATTCAGCTGCGTCATAGGGCTTGCCCGCATCGCGCGCCAGCAAAAGTGGTGTGAGTGCGGGGCCGCGCGGCAGGCTGCCTACATGGCTGGTGGCGATCTGGTGGGTCATATGTGTCTCCTTTTTGTAGGGGTCAAAGTATGACACGCCTTGGACAGCAAGCGCCCTGCATCCATCGGCGAAAACCCCACCCAGCACTTCTCACTCTGCCTGCAATCGTGTAGACCAGCGCAGGGATGGCATATTAGTTGCTGTAAGTGAAATGACTTATTAGTCATTCCAACCACATCTCATTCCGATACAAGAATGAATATTTCACTAGGAGCAACCATGAAGCGTCGTGATGTTTTGGCCGCTGGTGCGGCATCGTTTGTAGCAGCCCCCGCCTGGGTGGGAGCGCAAAGCCCTGCCTGGCCCACCCGTGGCCCGGTTCGGCTGGTAGCGCAGTTTCCGCCTGGCGGCTTGGTAGATACCGTGTCGCGCCTCATTGCGCCGCACCTGTCGCAAGCGCTGGGGGGACAGACGGTGCTGGTTGAAAACCGTGCTGGTGCCGGTGGCTTGATCGGCACGCAATACGTGTCAAGCCAGCCTGCTGACGGCTATACCCTGCTGGTCAGCCATGCCTCCGTGCACGTGTATGCCACGGCGACGCGCAAGGTCATGCCTTTTGACCCCGTGGGTGACTTCACCCACATGGGCATGCTGGTCGAAGCGCCGATGACATTATTGGTGCGTGGCAACTCGCCCTACCAAACGCTGGAGCAGTATGTCACTGCCGCCAAGACCAAGCCTGTACGCTACGGCTCCTCGGGCATTGGCTCGGCCAACCACCTGTTTGGCGAGATGCTCAAGCTCGAAGGCAAAGCGCCACAGCATGACCACATTCCCTACCAGGGCAGTGCACCGGCCATGCAGGATTTGCTCGGTGGTCAGATTGACAGCCTGTTCGACCCAGTGACCACCAACGTGGCGCAGCTCAAAGGCGGCTCGCTGCGTGCGCTGGCTGTTTCCACGCCCGCCCGTCTGCCTGCTTTGCCCAATATCCCCACCTTTGCCGAGCTGGGCTACCCCAAGCTCACCGGTTCGCAGTGGCTGGGCTTGTCTGCGCCCAAAGGCTTGCCCGCGCCGATCGTGCAGCGCCTGTCTGCCTTGATCCCTGAAATTCTGGCCAAGCCCGATGTCGCTGCCAGACTGGATGAACTGCAGACCTTGCCGCGCAAGACCCCTGTGCTGGGCAACGACTTTGTGCAAATCATCAATTCGCAGATCGACACCTGGCGCGCTGTGGCCAAACAGGCTAACGTAGAAGTGATCACGTAACTTAGAATGGGGCATCACCAGCCGCAGGAGATATTCGTTTGACAACCGATCACGCCACGCCGGCGAGCCCGTCCAAAGCCGCCGAAGTTGTCAACGAATTCCTGCGTCTGGTCATGATTCCTGACCCCGCAGCGGCCAGCCGTTACACAGCTGCAGACCTGAAAATCATCTTTACAGGCAAGCGCACCATGCGCGAACCTGCGCAATGCACCAAATTCAACGCATTGCGCTACAAATGGGTGAAAAAACGCATTGAACGCACTGATGTGGTGCTATCCAGCGCGCAAGAGGCTGAATTGGGCGAAACCGTGGTGTACAGCATCGGCACTTTGTATGGCGAGTGGCCCGATGGCCAAGCCTTTGAAGGTAACCGCTATGTGGACCGTTATGTCGTGAAAAACGGCCTCATCACCCAGATGGATGTACGGAACGACAGCGCTGAATGGATGCTGGTTCGTGCGGGCCTGGCCGTACTCTAACGGACCATGACAGCTCTCTACAGCGGCGTCCTGCCAGGTCACGGCCGTTTTGACTACGTGCCTATTACGCGCCGTAAGGGCTATCGCTGGCCTGGTGGAGCTGGCCTGGCGGTGTATCTGGGCTTCAACATCGAGCATTTCGCCTTTGGCGAAGGCCTGGGCGCAGCGATTGGCCCGGCAAGCCCGCAGCCCGATGTGCTTAACTACAGCTGGCGGGAATACGGCAATCGCGTGGGTGCATGGCGCTGCCTGGAGCTGTTTGACCAGCTTGGCATGCCCACCGCAGCGCTCATCAACACTGCGCTGTATGACCACTGCCCCGAGTTGATTGCTGCCTGCGTCCAACGCGGTGATGAACTGGTGGGCCATGGCCACAGCAATGCCGAGCGACAAGGCACGCTTGCTGAAGCCAGCGAACGCGCTCTGCTGCAAATGTGCCGCGAGCGCATGCAAAAGGAAAGTGGACAGACAGTCACCGGTTGGCTGTCGCCCTGGATTTCAGAAAGCCTGCACACGCCTGATTTACTCGCTGAGACAGGCTATAGCTATACGCTCAATTGGTGCCATGACGACCAGCCCCTGCCCATGCGCACCCGTAGCGGTCAGCCGCTATGGGCTGTGCCCTATCCGCAGGAGCTCAATGACATCCCGATGATCATTGCCCGCCAAATGGACGGCAAGGATTTTGCGCAGATGATCATCGACCAGCTTGATGAAATGCTGCAGCAAACGCAGGCAGCAAACACCGCGCCCCTGGTGATGGGCATTGCACTGCACCCCTACATCGTCGGCCAGCCCTATAGGCTACGCCATCTGCGGCGGGCCCTGCAGCATGTGGCCGCTGCGCGAGACAAGGGGCAGGTCTGGATGACCACACCTGGCGATATTTTCAGGCATGCTGCGTCCATCGGGGCCTAGGTAAGTTCTGCGAGATCTGGCGGCGCAGTTACCACTACCAGGTTCAGCATCCATCAAAGCTGCCAGCTCGCATTGCTACGCCCACAGTGATGCTTCGCGTTGCAAGATCGCGAACGTGGCGTCGCCATGCACTACGGGCACTAGCTCAAAGCAAGGTAGCCAAGGCACTAGCGTGCTATAAAGTGCGGCATGGCCTGGAGCAAAAACTCATTTTCTAATCCGTCCACTCGCGCGCGTGCAGCACAGTGTCGGCATGAAGGCCAAAGCATGAACATGATGCACGGCAAGCTACGCAGCGCGAGTCGCGTTTTGCTTTGGGCAGCGCTCGCGCTATCGGCTGCATGCACTCAGTTACCCACCAACGACATCGCTGCACCGAACACCGCATCGGTACAGCAAGGCTGGCGCATCCTGTTTGACCAACGCTCGGGCAACTGTGTGGCTTGTCATTCCATACCCGACGAAAAAGGCGCAAAGAGTGGCATTCAAAGCACCTTCGCCCCAGCGCTGGACGGCGTAGCCTCGCGCTACAGCACAGCGCAGTTGCGCCAATGGGTGGTAGATGCCCGCAAGATCAACCCCGACACCTTGATGCCACCCTTTGCAGTCATGCTCAGCCCACAGCAGCTCACAGACGTGCTTGCTGCCCTGCAGACTCTGCGCTAGTATTGCTCACCCACTTTCACACACACCATGGACACCGCCGCCCTGCAACAGCTTAAACTGCGCCCCGAAGGCGCGCGGCTGGAACTTGAACCTCTGTCCGACACCGGCAACGCCATCCCCATTGGCATTCGCCTGCAAGCCCCGCCGGGCCTCACCATTGAATCGTTTGAAGTTTTCGCCCCCGAAAATCCGGTGCCCCGCGTGATCAAAATCAAGCTGGGCACGCCGCAGGCCAGCTACAAATTTGACACCCGCATGCGCTTGGGCATAGGCCAAGACGTGTGGCTGGTGGCCAAGCTGTCCGACGGCAGCCTCATGGGCGACCACGCGCCCACTGTGTTGACATCGTCAGCCTGTTTTGATGCGAGCTGACTGGCATGGAACCTAACCCACCCATCCCCATGCGCCTGAACATCAGCGGCACGGTAGCCCCCGGTGCCACGCTGGCCGCTGTGCTGCTGATAGGCCACCCCATGGAATCGGGCTACCGCACGCTTGACTCGGGCCAGCGCGTACCCAAGAACGTGATTGAAACCATCCGCGTGCAGCTCAACGGCCAGTTGCTGTTAGAGGCTGAAACCGGTATCGGCGTGTCGGCGCACCCTTACCTGGCCTTTAGCGTACCGCTGCCCGTTGTCATTCCCGCATCCGGCCTGCAGCTGACAGCGCAGTGGCTGGACGACAAAGGCCAGCGCGGCGAGATTGTGCGCGAGCTGAAATGAATGTCTACGGCATTGCACTTGTCGCTGTACTTGCAACAGCCAGTGCCGCCGAGCCGCGCACCAGTGGCAACGTCTACCTGTCTCCGCAGCTTAAGACACTGCAAAACGATCCCGACAAGAACCCTGTGACCCTCTGGCAGAGCCGCGGCCAAAACCTGTGGCAGGCCCAGTGCCAAAGCTGCCATGGCAATATGGAAAAGCTCAAAACCAGCGCTGCCAGCTTCCCGCGCCTGGCCCAGGGCGGCAAAACCCTGCACAACCTGGAAGACCAAATCGCCTTGTGCCAGCAGCGTAACCCCAGTGCTACGAGTACAAGCACTGCAGTGAATGACAATGACGACGTACTGGCCCTCAGCGCCGCGCTACACCAGGTCGGTAAAGGCGAACCCATTAACGTAGCCGCCCCGCCTGCGCAAGAAACTGCATGGCAAGCCCGCCTGGCCAGCGGCCAGCAGATCTACCAAACCCGCATGGGCCGCATCAACCTGGCCTGCATGCACTGCCACGACCAGAAAGTAGGCGCCCAAATGCGCGCCGACACCATCAGCCAAGGCCACCCTACTGGCTTTCCCATCTACCGCATGAGCTGGCAAACCCTGGGCTCCACCGAACGCCGCCTGCGCGCCTGCTATTCCGGCGTGCAAGCGCCCTTGCCTGCGCCAGGCAGCTCTGACCTGCGTGATTTGGAGCTGTTTATCAAGGTGCGTGCCAACGGCATGCCACTGGATGGGCCATCCATCCGGCGTTGACAGAGTGACTAATTGCTACTATTTTTGTAGCTGCTCCCGCGATTATCTATTGGCCTAGCGGCCAGAATGATTTAAATTCTGGCCGCTACAGCCTGCCCAGGAAGCTGTTCAGCTATTTAGGCAAACGTAAAGCCGTGGTTCTTGAGCGGCAAGTGACGTGCAGGCTTGCCGGTCGCAGCAAAAATGGCGTTCAGCACGGCTGGAGCCACCACGCAAATGGTGGGCTCGCCCACGCCACCCCAGAAGTCGTAGGTGGGGACGATGACAGTTTCGACCTTGGGCATTTCCTTGATCTTCAAAATGCGGTACGTGTCAAAGTTCAGCTCTTTCACGCGGCCTGCTTCGATGGTGTTTTCGCCAAAGAAAGTGGCGCTCAAACCATAGGCTACGCCGCCTTCTACTTGCGCAGCAATCTGGTCGGGGTTCACTGCGTGGCCGCAGTTGGTGGCCAGCACCATGCGGTGTACTTTGAGCTGGCCGCTGGCACTGACCGACACTTCAGCCGTAGCGGCAGAGTAGCTGCCGTAGCCCATAAACTGTGCGATGCCTCTGAAGACGCCAGGTGGCAGTGGCTTGCCCCAGTCGCCTTTTTCTGCAGCAGCATTGAGAACCGCCAGATGCTTGGGGTGATTTTGCATCAGTGCGCGACGAAACTCGACTGAATCCTTGCCTGCCGCTTTAATGACCTCTTCCAGAAAGCACTCGGCATACACAGCGTTTTGGTTAGTGTTGACACCGCGCCAGGGACCGACAGGCACATGGGTGTTGCGCATGACGTATTCGGTCAACAGATTGGGCACGGTATAGCCGAACTGCGCGTCACCCTCCAGGGTTTTCCAAAAGCCTTGCAACTGGCGCTCGTCTTTGCCCTCTTTGATGGCCAGCGGGTTGAGCAGTGCGTTGATGGACTGGCCCGACACGCGCACATGCAAGCCCACCAGGTTGCCCTGTGCGTCCAAGCCGGCTGACATTTTGGCCTGCGAGATGGGGCGGTAAAAATCGTGCGCCTGGTCTTCTTCACGGCTCCATAGCAACTTGACGGGGGTGCCCATAAACTGTTTGGCAATCGCGGTGGCCTGCTGCACATAGTCTTGCGTGCCGCCCCGGCGGCCGAACCCACCCCCTAAGTCCATCTTGTAAATCTCGCATTGCGCCAGCGGTATGCCAGTGGCCTCGGCCAAAGCCGCGTGCGATGCCTCACCGTTTTGCGTGGGCACCCAGCATTCGGCGCGGGCTATCTTGCCATCAGCCCCGGCGGTTAGCTTGACGGTAGCGTTCATCGGCTCCATGGGAGCGTGGGCGAGGAAGGGAGAGGTGTAGGTGGCTTCAATCTTTTTAGCGGCCTTGGCAATCGCGCCCAGAGCATCGCCCTCCACGCGACCTGCAACGCTGCCCAATGGTACTTGCGCAGCCAGGCCTTCGGCCAAATGCGCAGCAATGCTGGCGCTGCTAACTTTGGCGTTGGCGCCCTCGTCCCACACAATAGGCAGTTTGTCTAGCGCCGCCTTGGCACGCCACCACGTGTCAGCCACCACAGCAACCGTGCTGTCATTCACCCGCACGACCTTTTTAATGCCCCGCATGGACTTGACAGCGCTATCGTCAAAGCTCACCAGCTTGCCGCCAAACACAGGACAGTCTTTGATAGCTGCGCACAGCATGCCATCCAGGCGAATGTCGGCACCATACACCAAGCTGCCGTTGAGTTTTTCTTGAGTGTCGATGCGCGCCATGGGTTTGCCTGCAATGCGCCATTCTTTGGGGTCACGCAAAGTGATGGCTTTCAGGTCTGGTGCGGGCAGCTTGGCGGCCGCAGCGGCCACTTGGCCGTAGCGCAGGCTGCGCTTGCTGGCAGTGTGGGTGATGATGCCTTGGCTCACAGTCAACTCGCCCACGGGCACGCCTAGTTGGTTGGCCGCAGCTTGCACCAGCATCATGCGGGCTGCTGCGCCGCCGCGGCGCACATAGTCTTGCGATATGCGAATGCCCCGGCTTCCACCGGTGGACATCTCGCCCCAGGCGCGTTTGCGGGCCACGCTTTGGCCGGGTGTGGGCATTTCGGTAGTGACTTTTTTCCAGTCGCATTCCAGTTCTTCAGCTACCAGCTGGGCCAGGCCAGTGCGTGTGCCCTGGCCCATTTCGGAGCGGGCAATGCGGATGACGCAGGTATCGTCGGGTTTGACGACCACCCATACGTTGACTTCAGCATCCTGACTGGCTACGGTTTGTGCACTGGCGTCTTGCATTAATGCAGGCAAGCCAATGGCCAGGCCGCCAGCGGCCATAGCGCCCGAGCTGATGATGAATGAGCGGCGTGATACGGAAGGTATTGTGGTGTTCATGGTAGTACCTTTGGTGTATCAAGCAACGTGATGGTTATGGTGCTCGCAAGCGGCGGCAACTGGTGTGCATGGCGCTGCGGGCAAGGTGGCGGCCAGCACTTCAAAAGCGCGCGCACCCGAATGCTCGACAGCGTAGATTCCGGTGAATTCGCCGGTGTAGCCATTGGCTGCGGCTTGCTTTTTGTTGCCTGCGGCCAGGTGAATGGCGGCGCGGATGCGCTGGTAAGTACCGCAGCGACAGATATTGGTCATGGCCTCGTCAATATCTTTGTCGGTAGGCTTGGGGTTGCTTTTCAGCAGTGCCGCAGCCGCCATGATCTGGCCCGACTGGCAGTAGCCACACTGGGGCACATCGACCGCCGCCCAAGCCAGCTGGATAGGGTGTGTGGTGTCCTTGGACAGGCCTTCGATGGTGGTGATGGGTGTGCCCGCCAGTGCCGAAGCAGGAATGGAGCACGACCGTGCAGGCGTGCCGTTCAGATGCACGGTGCAAGCCCCGCACTGCGCAATGCCGCAGCCATATTTAGTGCCCGTCATACCCAGTACTTCGCGCAGCGCCCACAGCAAAGGCATCTCGGGTTCGACATCCAGCGAATGGTCTTTACCATTGATATTGAGCTTGATCATGTGGTCAATCCTTTAAAGTTATTACCGCGCAAACGGGTTGTCTCTGTGAAAGTCTGTTTATACCGTAACCAGCCTTGTCCCGCATATACGTTTTGACCCTATGAACCAACCCTAGCACCCGGACAAGCTAAGCGGTTTTTCGGTTTCTTGCAACGGGGTGGGTTGCTGAATCTCCATAGCCAACAGCCTGTAACGCGCTGCATCTGGGCTGTAGTCACATACGCACCAGCATCGCTATGGGCAGCATGCCTAGAAAGTATGTGGCTAACACTGCGTAACTCTTCTGTTTTCACGCCCACGCCGATTCGGGGAATTACCGTGTAGTCTCGATATCCTTCAGATGGAAATTGACTCAATGCAATACGTTGTAAAGATGCTTTCGCTGTTATCAAGCATAGCCAGCTTGGTGGTGCTGACAGCTTGTGGTGGCGGCTCTGGCAAAACTGCAAATTCTGCAGCCGATATCAGCACGCCCAATGCCAGCACGGCGACTGCACCAATTGCACTTTCTGCCGAAGCTGGCTCTGCAGGCAAAACCATTACTCTGCCTGTTGAAGTGCTCGGCCCCGCAGGCTATGTTGAATCCGTTGAGTTTGATTGGCCTGCAGATGTTTCAAGCAGTAGCGCTACCCGGCTTTCATTGCAATGCCACCGCTGTAGCTGGCGCGACGGCAGTGTACAAAGCGGCCAGGCGCGTGGCGCCAAGGGCAGCGTGCGAATCAACGGAGGTGCCTGGATTGACATGAACGACACCAGCGCAGAGTTGCTTGCTGCGGACAGAGCGTATGGTTCTTTGCTGTCAAACTCCCAAAACACCACACGCTTCTCGCTGCCCATCACGGGCGTCAAAGAAGGTGCCAACACGCTCGAATTTCGCTTCAATGCAGACGATGGACTTACCAATGGTTATCGTATTCTTGCTTTGAATTTTCTCGATGGCACTGGCAAGCAGTTATTGCCGCTGAGTGCATTTCATAGCGACGATCCCAAACAATGGCAGGTCACGGGCGATACTGCCGCCATCGCAGAAGGTAAAGCATTATGGAGCGGCAAAGTCGCCCTGAAAGAAAGCCCTCTTGGCGGCAAAACCCTGAAAGCGGCATGTGCCAGCTGCCATACAGCAGATGGACGTGATCTCAAATACTTTAACTATTCCAGTTGGAGCATTCAGGCGCGCAGCCAATTCCATGGTTTAAGCAGTGAGCAAGGGCAACAAATTGCGGCTTACATCCGCAGCTTGAATGCGCCAGCGCCAGCGCAGGCACGTCCTTGGAATCCGCCCTATCAACCTGGCCCGGGCTTGGATGCCAAGCCCCTGGCGGAGTGGGCAGCTGGGGCAGGCCTGCAAGCCGTGCTTGCAAGCGATGCAGAAATACTGCCTTATTTATTTCCCAGCGGCACCTCTGCTGGGTCTGTACGCGCTGTCATTGACAAAGCAAAAACTCTCAACATGCGCGAAATACCCATTTCGATGCAGTTGCCCGATTGGAATGATTGGCTGCCGCATCAGCATCCTCTGGACCTGTTTGAGACGCAATTTTTGACCACGCGCACCGCAGGCAACGCTGCCTCGATTTATCAGGCATACCTTGATATGCGTACCTATCTTGGAAGTGCCCCTGCTGCAGATTTGATTCGCAATGCAGGTTTATATAACTCACTGCATGCTTTTGCATATACTTCAAGTCATTTTCACGACCCCAATTACACCCTGAACGAGGCGATCAAGGCAGGTGTTAACGAAGAAGATGCGCGGTCTTCCATCGCAAGATGGAGCGCAGTCAAGCAATGGGAAGTGATGCAGGAATTTGCACTGGAAGACAAAGCACCTCAAGTACATGGCACCTATGGTGAACCGCGCAGCTGGCTGACCTTGAGCCGCAATATGTTTGAGATAGCGCCGCACAGGTCGGCAAACAACATCAATAATTTTCCCTACCAAAGCTTGTTGGTGGGCAAATACCAATCGACAGCGTGGTATCAGTTGCAGCTCATAGTCAATGCAGGTAACCGCAAAGGCATTACCCTGTCCCCGGTCGACTGGAACTACACCCCCGATCACATCCTTGACCTGAATACCAAAGCGGGCGGGCCTGCCCACCCGTTGCGGTGGGTCGCATCGCATACCAAAATGCATCAGCAATTCGCAGATGGAATGGAGATGGGTAAAACAGCGTTGGGGTTTCGCCAAATACACATCCAGCGCTATGTGCCCGGGCAGTCGCATGGCCTCCTGCTGGACGCGTTGCCTGCATCTATCAGACTAAGCACTTATGAGTCGTTACTGGCCTCCACCATGGACATACTGGAAGCCTATCCACCACAAGTCTGGCCGCGCGGCCAACCTGACGGCGGAGCCAGGGTGGAAGCAGCAGACTATGTCCTTACCAACAAAGCCATTGCTCGCAGTCAGCTTGGGGAAACATGCTTTGTCAGCAACACCGCCAATTGCTGGTACAGCGCTATCCCGTATTTCAAAGAGATAGGCGTAAGCCCCGCCACCATCAAACGAATGGCAGACTGGGGCAAGGCCATGTGGCCTGCGCCTGCCAATAACTGGGATGCATTGCGTTGATGCTTGCCCGTCGAAAGGCAGAAATATTTGCATAACATCTAGCTCACGCTAAATGCTTGCTCATCCTCATACTAGTCCAGCATCACTACAGCAAATGGATATGGCGCTTGTTCATGGTAACAACACCGTAGAGCCCACGGTCTGGCGAGACTCCAGCATTTGGTGCGCCTGCGCAGCATGCTCCAGTGCAAAAACCTGCCCCGGCTCGCTTTTGATCTTGCCCGAGATCACCATGCCAAATACTTCATCGGCCATGGCCAGCATGTGACTGCGTGGCTGGATGTAATGCATCATGGCCGGGCGCGTTACCCACAGCGAGCCTTTGGCGGCAAGTTGCATGGCGTCTATCACCACGGGCCCAGAGCTGGTGCCGTTGCTCACCAAGGTGCCGCGCGGCTGCAAGCAGCTAAGCGATGTTTGCAAAGTGTCTTTGCCTACAGAATCAAAGACAACACTTACGCCTTTGCCGTCGGTCAATTCCTTCACGCGCTGCACAGTGTCTTCGCGTGATGTGACGATCACTTCGGCACAGCCGTTGGCCCGTGCAGCCTCGGCCTTGGCATCCGTGCTCACCGTGCCGATCATGCGCACGCCCAGGGCTCGCGCCCACTGGCTGGCTAGCAGCCCCACGCCACCAGCAGCGGCATGGTAGAGAATAGTCTCGCCGCCCTTCAAAGGATAAACTTGGCGAAACAGGTACTGCGCTGTCATACCTTTCATCATCAGCGTGGCGGCGGTTTGGTCTGAAATAGCCTCAGGCAAACGGATCAACACCGCAGCAGGCATGATGCGCACATCACTGTAAGCACCTTGCGGCCCGATCAGGTACCCAACGCGGTCGCCCACGGCAATATCCGTAACGCCCTCGCCCACCGCCTCCACCACGCCTACAGCATCGCTGCCAAGCTCGCTGGGCAAAGCGGCGGGGTACAGGCCCGTACGGAAGTAGATATCGATGAAATTCACCGCAATGGCTGTGTGGCGCACACGCGCTTGGCCGGGGCCGGGCTCTGCGAGCTCGGCGGTTTCCCAGCGCAGCACCTCTGCGCCGCCGGTTTCATAAAAGCGAAATCTGCGTGCGCTGGTCATGTGCTGGCTTTCTCGGACGCAGTGAGGTGCTCCCATTTGCGTAAAAAGCCTTGATGGCCGCTGGGCGGATTAGGCGCAAAGCCATTGGCGGCCAGTGTCTCTTCTGTGGTGTCGTAAAACTGACCGATTTTGCACAGACGCTTGGCCGTAGGTCCATCGGCAATCGCACGGCCAAAATCGCGCGATATGCGCACGAGCTGTTCCACTTGACGCACCGTGCTCATCTTTGCTTTGCGGTCTTGTTGCCACAGATTGTCTTCAATACCGCAGCGCACATGCAAGCCCATGGCAATGCCCATCATATTGATTGGCAGCACATTGCGCATTGAGCTCTCCACCGTAAGCACCGCACCGTCGGGCACAGCACGCACAAAATTGGCAAGGTTATAAAGATTAGGCTGATCCATGCCGCCGCTGATTGCCACCCAGTTGAGTACCAGCGGGCCTTTGTAGATGCCACGGCGCATCAGGCGCTCTACCGACTCAAAGCTGTTAATGTTGTAGCACTGAAAAGCGCTTTGCAGCCCCGCTTTGGATAAACGGCGGATGTGCTCCTCCACCCAGCCTGGTTGGGCAGGCACCGTCATTTCCTTGTAGGCGTGATAGACCGTAGGATCGTCCATCGACGTGCCTGCAATGTCTTCATACGACATATGCTCCAGGATATTCATTTGCGAGGTATTGACCGTTACCGTCACTTGATCGGGCTTGGGGTCGAGATCGGCCAGCATGTGGCGCGTATCGTCAGAGAGCCATTTGGCTGCTGCGCCATCGCTCTCGGGCGCAAACGAGATCGAGCCACCGACTTGAATCAGCATCTGCGGGCAACGCGCGCGCACGCCAGCTATCAGTTCATTGAATTTCGACAGGTGCTTGCTGCCCTTACCATCAAGCTCACGCACATGCAGGTGCAGCACTGCTGCGCCTGCGTTGTAGCAATCCACCGCTTTCTGGATTTGCTCTTCCATCGTGACGGGAATGTCTTCCGCAAAATCAGACGGTACCCACGAGGGCGCATAAGGCGCGGCAGTGATGACAAGTGGAGGTTGGTTTTCAGGCAGCAAATGACCGTCTAGGAAGTTCATATTTTCTCGCTCAAAAAGGTGTATCGCCCACGATCCCCGCGCGCTCCATCTTGCGGTGACAAAGCGGGTAGTCCATCACGGCGTAATGCTGCGTGCATCGGTTATCCCAGATCGCTACGGCTCCGGGGCTCCAACGCCAGCGCACTTGGTACTCTGGAATGGCCGCTTGGCTGATCAGGTATTGCAAGAGTGCACTGCTGCCTTGCGTGAAGTCTTGCCCTACCCGTACATTGGCTGGCGTATGAAAATTAGTGAAGTGCGTGGTGAAGCCATTTACGAACAGCACTTTCTCGCCTGTTTCGGGATGGGTACGCACCACAGGGTGCTCTGCGTCTGGAAATTGCGCCTTCAGTGCCAAGCGCTTTTCAGCGGGCATGGCCGCGCCAAACGTGGCTTCAATGCTGTGCCGTGCACGCAGACCAGCAATCTGCGCTTTGATGTTGGCAGGCAAATTCTCGTAGGCAAGCGCCATATTGGCCCACATCGTATCGCCGCCGACGGGCGGGCATTCCACACAACGCAGCACCGCTCCCAAAGCCGGTTTTTCGCGCCATGTGCCATCGGTGTGCCAAGCGCTTTCATAGCGATCATTGGGCTGTTCAGGCGATTTATAGATGCGCACCAGGCCGGGATGCTCGGGGTCCGAGCCTGCCACAGGGTGGCTTTCCAGCTCACCAAAACGCCGCGCAAACTTCACATGCTCAGCGCGGCTCATGCTTTGATCGCGCAAAAACAGCACCTTGTATTCCAACAGCAGTGCCTTGACTTGCGCAAACAGATCATCGCTATGCGCAGCATCGCCCAATTGCATGTCCTGGATTTCCGCACCCAGCGCACACGTCAGGGGCAGCACCCGCAGCGCGCCATGGGTAATCACAGCAGCGGTCATGATGCGCTTTATTGGTTGAGCTTGATGTCAAAGCGTTTGACAATTGCTGCGTTGCGCTCAAAATCGGCTTTTAGGCCCTGCGCCAGCTCCGCAGAGCTGGCTGGCGTATTGGGCTCAAAGCCAGCGGCTTGCAGGCGTGATTTGATAGCTGGTGCATCGGCAGCTTTGATCACGGCCGCATTGATTTTGGCCGTGATGTCTGCTGGCAAGGCACTCGATGCAATCACGCCCAGCCAGTTGCCAAACACCAGCTCAGGATAACCCAACTCAGTGAGGGTAGGCACATCGGGCAAATGTGCAGAGCGCGTTTTGGCGGCAACACCATAGGCCTTGAGCTTGCCCGCTTTGACCTGTGGCATAGACGTGACAATGCCATCAAACATCACTTGAATTTGGCCACCCATCAACTGCTGAAGCGCAGGCGGCGAGCCAGCAAAAGGCACATGCTGCATATCCAAGCCTTCTTTTTGATTGAGGATCATACCGGCATAGTGCGATGTAGTGCCTGCGCTGTAAGAAGCAAAGCTGATCTTGCCCGGATTGGCTTTTACATGCGAGACCAGTGCTTTCACATTGTCTGCTGGCACATTGGGTGCTGCCACCAGCAACATGCCCGCGCGCGCCACCGTGGCAATGGGCTTCACGTCTTTGAGCGGATCGTAAGGCAGCTTCATCACATGCGGGATTTCCGTCAGGATGTTGTCTGCTGTCACCATAATGGTCAGGCCATCGGCCGGAGCCTGCAAGAGCGCCTGCACGGCAATGCCACCGCCAGCGCCGGGGCGGTTGTCCACCACCACCGGCTGGCCAATGTCTGCTGAAAGCTGCTGCGCGATCACGCGCGCCACCACATCCATCGTGCCGCCCGCTGGCGCTGGCACGAGGAGTTTGACGGGTTTGTCCGTCCAGGCCCAGGTACTGGTGGCGCAAAGGGCGGCAGAGAATGCGGCGGTGATAGCCATCATCCAGCGACGGCGTGAAGTGATTGAAACAGGTTTCATAAAGCGTCTCCTATTTGTTGACAAATGTGCCTGAAGTATCGACACTGTGGGCTCATTATTTTTGATATTTTGAGACATTGATTTGTTTTTTTGGGACATATGACTCAGGGTATTCCCCTCCACCCCCTTATCCCCGTGCACCGCCTTATTCGCAGTGCAACGCTCTATGGATTTGCAGAGCTGGCCGCCTCTGCAGGGCTGAATATGCGCAAGCTGCTGCAAAACTGCGGTATCCCAGAGCGGGCTTTGCAAACCCCGGATCAACTGATCGCCGTGGACGCTGTGCGCGAGCTGCTGGAGCGCTCAGCGCAAGCCAGCGGCTGGGACGACTTTGGTCTGCGTTTGGCTGCGCGGCGGCGCTTGGCGAATTTGGGACAGGTCAGCATAGTGTTGCGCGAGGAGCCCACCGGGCTGGCTGCCATGCAGACGCTGAGCCGTTATTTGCAGCTGGTCAATCCTTCCTTGTTTACTGATGTAGATATCGCGGGCGATTTGGTGATCATTCGCGAGACGCTTTTGGTAAGCACACAGTTGCCCATGCGCCAATCGATGGAGATGGCCGTGGGCGTGATGCATGGGGTGCTGCGGGAACTGCTTGGCGATAGCTGGCGGGCCCGGCGCGTGTGTTTTGCCCATCGTGCATCAGGCGCTGGAACTGGCCCAGCGAGTGGCACCACCAGCTATACCAAACGCCTGTTTGATTGCCCTATCGAATACAACGCTGAATTCAACGGTCTAGTCTGCGACGCAGCAAGCTTGTCAAAAGAGCTGCCTGGTCGCGATGCAGCCTGGGCACAGTATTCGCGCAGCCAGCTGGACCAGGCTTTGCGGCAGGTGGCGCCCCGCACCAGTGACCATGTGCGGCAACTGATGTCTGCCCTGTTGCCTCAGGGCCGCTGCACGGCCGATCAAGTCGCCTTGCAATTGCGCGTAGATCGCCGCACGATTCATCGCCGTTTGGCCAAAGAAGGCGCGTCATTTGCCAGCCTGCTCGAAGCCATGCGGCGCGAGCTGGTGGTGCGCCAACTAAGGGACAGTGATCGCAGTACCACCGACATTGCCTATTTGCTGGGCTTTGCCAGCGTGAGCGCGTTTGGCCATTGGTTTGCCAAACACTTTGGCATCAGCGCCCGCCAGTGGCGCGCCCAGCATGTGGCGCCGAACAGCCCATCAATGGATCCTATTTCTTAGCCGCAGCTGGTGGTGGATACACTGCGTCTGCCAGAGTAAAAGGCAGTCCTTCAATGGCTTTGACCGTACCATCGGCGTCGAACACGATAAAAAACTCATCGAAACTACCGTAGTAGTAACGCCACATGGGTGACGTAGCAGGATTCGGATTTTCTTTCTTCAGAGGGTGGCCCAGCGCCATGGTCACCTGTTCTTTGGTCATACCTACCATCACTCTGCCGCCTGCGATGGCCGCCTTGATTTCTGGTGCGAAGGTCTCGATTTTTATCTTAGGATCGGTCGCGACTACGAGCTGGCTGAGGTAGTCCTTAGGGCTGAGATGCTTGGTGTACTCGTTCTTCAATGCAAGTTCTTTTTTATCACCCGCAATCGCAAATTCATAGGGGTTTGCAGTGGCAAACGGGTTGCGCGATTGGGCAAGGGATAGGTAGGGAGTGACCTTCACGGGCGTTCCAGCCTGAAGATGGGAACGAAACTCCACCCAGTTGGCGTCACTCGCTCGATTGACATTTCGATAGTAATCAAACCTTACGGTACAGCACAGGAATCCTTCCGCTAGAGTTTGGGCGTAGCTTGGTGTTGACAATACGAGTGCGAAAAGGAGTGAAGCGATGGGGGAAGTAATTTTTCTCATTTTTGTCTATAGGTTATGAGTGTTTGTTGTTAATCACCTATGTCAGGCGATGCCGTCAATAATGTCGACATTATCGATGAGTAGGCATTCTAGCTGAGCGGAATTCCATGGGAAAACACACGCTATTTATTTTGTAGCTGCTCCCGCGATATTTCATTGGGCTAAAGGCCCATTTGCATATCAATAATCAATCAAATTCAGCGCTTTGCTGCGTTTGGGAGCCTCTGGTGCTTTAAAAGCAGCTAAAAACCGATCCCTCGGTTTCGCCAGGTTCCAAATCGGTCCATCATAGTTAAGCCAAGCTGAGCAGCGCTGAAACCATGATGGTGTGCACAGCGATGTCTCTTATTTTGCTGAAATGTGCTCTGCAAAATAGGCGACAGCAGCAATTTTTGTGCAACTCGAAAACGCAGATACTTGGGCCATATGAAAGCGACCACCCCACTCCATCCACTCGATGCTTGGCAAGCCGCCGCCCTGTTGGCCCGCCGCGAACTCAAAGCTGTAGATTTGGTACGCGCCTGCCTGGACCGTATCACCGAGCGCGAACCGCAGGTGCGCGCCTTTGTTCAGTTGAATGCCGATGCCGCCCTGACCCATGCCCGCCAGTTAGACGCCGGCCCGGTGCGCGGGCTGTTGCACGGCCTGCCTTTAGGCGTGAAGGATTTGCTGGACACGCATGACCTTCCCACCGCCTATGGCTCGCCCATCTACGCGCAGCACCAGCCTCTGGCCGACGCTGCGGCAGTGGCACTGTGCCGCGAGGCGGGCGCGGTGCTGCTGGGCAAAACGGTGACGACCGAGCTGGCCAATATGTCCCCGGGCGTTACGCGCAACCCACATAACTTGGCGCACACGCCCGGCGGCTCATCCAGCGGGTCAGCTGCTGCGGTGGCAGACTGCATGCTGCCGCTGGCATTGGGCACGCAGACGGCGGGTTCGCTGATTCGCCCTGCAGCGTTTTGCGGCATCGTCGGCTTTAAGCCCAGCCATAACCGCGTGCCAAAGGCGGGTGTGAAAAGCCTGTCTGAAACGCTGGACACCATTGGCGGTTTTGGTCGCAGTGTGCGCGATGTGGGCCTGCTAGGCGCGGCGCTGACGGGCGATGCACGCATGGCCGACCCTGCTACATATGCGCAAACCAGCGCACCGCGCATCGGATTTTGCCAAACGCCAGACTGGAACCAGGCCGACGGCGATACGCAGCAGGTGTGGGCCCAGGCTGAGAAAGCCTTACATGGCTTTGGCGCTGCATTGGAGTTGCCGCAGGGATTGAATCACTTGGTTCAAGTGCAAAAAGATATTCAGGCATTTGAGACTGCCCGCTCCCTCAGCCACGAGCGGCTGCAACACCACAGCCAGTTAAGCAGCCCGCTGCAAGCGCTGCTGGCCTATGGCTTGACGATCAGCGGCCAGGCGCATGCGGGCAATCTGCAAACTACGGCAAACGCTCGCAGCCAAGCGGCCACCTTGTTTAGCCATTTTGACGTGCTGCTGTCCCCGAGCAGTATCGGCGAAGCACCCCCCTTGGCGCTAGGCACCACGGGCGACCCACTGTTTTACCGCACTTGGACATTGCTAGGCCTGCCCTGCATTCACCTGACCTTTGCCCATGGCCGCAATGGCCTGCCGGTGGGGCTGCAACTGGTAGGCGCCTATGGCGATGACCATCGCTTGCTGGCCGCTGCGCACTGGGTGCATGCGCGGCTTACTGAACACCAATTGACGCGGTGATCGACCTCGTAGTCTGGGGCGGATTGCCCCGCCAGATCCCAGAACATCGAAAACGCAGGACGGGCGCAATAGCGCAGCAGCCGCTCCAATGCTGTAAGGATCAGAGTTAACGCCCAGAACCAATGTATCGGCTGGTTGTCACCGTGCCCAAGGTGTTGTCAAAGAGCAGCCATACTGTCATCGCATTGCCACGCGCGTTCATGGCTATTTGTGGCCGATCAGAGTCGGTTTCGTAATTTTCAAACAAAGCCGTGGCGGTCCAGCCCGTAGCTGCCGCGTAACGCGAAAAGTTGATGTTGGTTTTGCCGGTTGCTTCGTCCACTGCAGACCAAACGACCGTGGCATTACCCTGATCATCAATTCCCGCTTGCGAAAATTCACCGCTTCGCGTGAATTGTGCGATGTTGTCGTTTAACTGTGCGGATACCCACGGGCCGCCATTGCTGCTGCGGGCGGCCCAGATCACGCTCTTATTGGCGGCATTGCGCAGCTCCCAGGTGGCCACGGCTTCGCCTTGCGCATTGATTTGCAGGTTGCCGCCAAACACGGATGGGCAATTGGTGCAGGTGTAGGGCACGCCAACAGGCCTTGCTGTATCGTCTGCGCCCCAGGCGCCGCCGCTGTAACGCTTAGACCACAGGTTGATTTCGTATCTGGATGGGCTGCTGAACAGCTGTTGATTTTCAAAAGTGAGCATGGCATTGCCGTTTTGATCAGCCGCAAGTGCGCGCACGCCACCCAGTAAACGTATCAGTCCAGAGGTTTGCGCGCCAGAGCCGCTCATTACCAGCGCATTCGTTCCCCAGCCTGAGCCCTGGGTGTATTGATTGCCCCAAATATTGGATGTTGTGCCGCCGCGCGAGCTGTTCCATACCGCCAAGGCGTTGCCGTTCGATAAAAACGTGACCAGCATACCACTGCCGCCCACGCCCAATTCATTGCTGTCTTCAATGCGTGTGGGTGCGCTCCAGCTTCCCCCGGCACTATAGCGGCTGGCGTACACAGGGACACGCAAATTCACATATCTGGTCCAGACAGCCATAGCGTTGCCATTGGCATCCATGGCAAGCGCTACATCGGAGCGGAGCATAGGCTGATCGTTGTCAATGACGAGTGCTGACCCCCAGCCTGTGGCGGGGTTGTAAGCACGCGCCATCACATTGCTGGTGAGCTGCCCTGCAGCATCGGGATTGGCGGATTGGCGCTTTTCCACCCATACGGCCATCGCAGCGCCCGTTGCAGGATTAATGCTCAATTGAATGGGCTGTTGAATTTCGCGCACAGCACCGCTCGGATTATCGATCGCCAGTGACTCGAAGGCCTGCCAGCCACTGCCCACCACATAGCGCCGCGCCACCAGCTCATAGATGAAGGGCGAGCTGCTGACTTGGCGGCGCCAAATTGAAACGGCATTGCCTGTAGCGTCAATCACCACTTTGGGCGCTTCGTTGCCTCCTTCATTCGGGCGTGAATAGACAGCAGCGTCTTGCAGCCCGATGGGCCCCGTCTGGGTGGGGTTAGGCATGGTGGGGTCAGGCATGGTGAGCGTTGGGTTGGTGGGGTTGCTGCCCACTGGAGCGGGCTCGTTATCGCTGCCGCCGCCGCAGCCTACGAGCAGCAGGGCACACATCAATGAAGTAGTTGCCAAGCAACGCAGCCCTGAAGTTTTTAAATGGAGTAATCGCATCACTGATCCAGTTGTATGAAATAAACTGTTGTGCTCTTGCGCACCACAGACAGGACGCAAGTGTCAAGGTCAGCTGCTTGGCCTTGCACCCCACCTAGGAGGGGTTTATGTAAGCAAGTGCTCTATGGCCTGAGGCAATGCGTGAAAAAATGCCCAAATCGCGCTTGAGCCTACAAAGAGTTACTTAAATTCAGCGTATGACACGCAGTACGATATCTGTTTGATTGTGCTCTCTCGATGGATTTAGCTGCTTACGTTCTGGTCGTTGATGATCATCCTTTGGTAGGTCGTGGTGTCGCGCAATACCTCCAAGGCCACCCTCAATTGCAAGATGCAGTGATAGCCAGCCACGCGCAAGAAGTGTTGGATACTTTTCAAAAAAGAGGTCCGCCTACGATCATGCTGATCGATTTTTGGCTCGCCACGGGCGCGACAGATCAGCTGATCAGCTTGGTGCGCAGGCGTTGGCCAAAAACCAAAATCTTGGTGATGAGCGGAGATGACAACCCAGCCATTGTGGGCAAAGTGCGAGCCTGCGGTGCGCATGGATTTATTTCGAAAAAGCATCCACCCAGCAGCTTTAGCGACGCTGTGACAGCATTGCTAAAAGGCGATCTGTGGTTTGATTCTGAAGACGCAGAACGAACGGATTTGCCTAGCTCACGCAACGTTAATGTCAGCATCAGCGAATTGGGATTGACACCGCGCCAAGGGCAAATACTGGGGATGCTGCTTAAGGCCTTGCCTAACCGCCGAATCGCCGATGCATTGTCGGTATCAGAGCACACAGTGAAAGAGCATGTGTCCGCTATCTTGAGCAAACTTGAGGTGCGCAACCGTATTGAACTGATTGCTAAATTGCGCGGTGTAGTGTTAACGGATGGTAGCTGATCATGATGATGGGTGATATAGCGCCTGGCGATACAGAACTCAGCCCGGCAGGGCGCGCTACCCTGATGCGGCTTAATTTTTCAAGGATACCTGCCAGCGTTTACCTCGTGCCGGTGATTGCTCTATCTCTGGCATGGCTTTATGCACAACAAAACGATGCGGCATTGATGTGGGCCTGGGCGGCCTTTCAAGCGGTGTTTGCCGTGTATTTGCGCGGGCGGCATGCGCAATATTCTCGCGATATCCTTCAACTGAGCGATGCGGAGGTGCTCCATCAATGGATGCCCTTTGCACGAAAGATCAGCGCCGTTTACGGCCTGTCTTTGTTTGCGCCATCCTTGATTTCCCTGGGTAAAGCACCCTTTGAGTTTCAGATTTTGCTACTGCTTGTGGTCGCCGCCATCACCATCAACAATGCCGCATATCACACGCCGAGCTTTGATATGTTCACAAGATTTTTTGTCGCGGGTTGGTGTTTGACGGTGCTCTTGATTTACTGGAATTTTCCAGCGCATTGGATGTACGTCTTACCCATATCTGTGGTGTTTGGTTTGGGTGTTTATCGCCAAGCGCGCGTCGCCTATCGGTTCTACACGATGCTAATGGTGCTGGAGGAGCGCAGCATAAAGATGGCTGCCGATTACAAAAAAGCCAAGGAGCAAGCAGAAGAGGCTTTGAGTGCTAAAAATATGTTTCTCACGACGGCGAGCCATGATTTGCGCCAACCTGTGCATGCGATGGGAATGTTGATTGAAGCTGTGATGCAGCGCAATGAGCAGCCGAACTTGATGCCCCTGCTGGGTGATATCAAAAGCAGTGTGCAGTCCGTTAATTTGATGTTCAATTCGTTGCTCGATCTCTCCAAAATTGAGTCTGGTCAGCCCAGCGGGCAGCCCAAACCTGTGCACTTGGAACCCATGCTGCATACGGTTTGCGCGATGTTTCGCGATGAGGCTCTGCGCCGTGGCTTGCAACTGAGGCTGCGACCTTGCCCAGTAGATGCTTGGGTGTGTGTTGATGCGCTACTGCTGCGCCAAGCGCTACAAAACTTGGTGCAAAACGCTTTGCGCTATACCCAAGCCGGTGGCGTGCTGATCGCTGTTCGCAAGCGAGGTGATGATTGGCAAATTCAGGTATGGGACACTGGCGTGGGGGTGTCTGACGAAGAGCAAGATCAGATCTACACGCCGTTTTATCGCAACGAGAACGCTTGGCGCATCGATAGCGCAGGCCATGGACTGGGCTTGTCCGTTGTTGCGCGCTGCGCTGATTTGATGGGAGCAAACTACGGTTTGGCATCACGCTTGGGCAAAGGCTCGCGTTTTTGGCTGCAGCTGCCCGCAGCATCGCCGGGCAGCGCTACCTTGCTTCTGAGTACAGCGGCTACTTCTGACACTCTCAATGCAACGCTGCGCCCGCTGCGCGGCAGCTGTTTAATCGTGGAAGATGATCCCCAAGTTATTTCAGCATGGCAAGCGATGCTGCATGCATGGCAAGTGGATGCGCGATTTGCAAGCAACTCGCAAGAAGCGATGCAGGCGCTAGATGAAGGCTTTAAGCCAAATGCGATCTTGTGTGACCAGCGCTTGCGCTCGGGGGAGAGTGGATTTGAGATTCTGCGTGCACTGATGGAGCGTTGCCCGCAAGCCAGCGGCGCAATGGTTAGCGGCGAATTTAGTTCGCCCGAGCTGATCGAGGCCCAAAACGACGGTTATCTGGTGTTGCATAAGCCTGTTGATGTCGCCATATTGCACGAATTGCTCGCACGCTGGTTTGAGGCGTGATCCACACAGATGAGCCCACGCAAAGCCAACCTCCCATTCCAAGGGGGGGGGTAGAAGCACCCGTATAACTGAACTATATTCTTGGTGTGAAAAGTATTTTTAATATCCCGTTTTTTCTCGTCTAACAGCAGGCACCGCAAGAAGGGCCGGGGCGTTGGGAGACTCGTGGAAGGCTATTTCGATTGCCCATTCGGATCGCTTAGGTCACAGCGTAATTGGTACGGATAGGAACTTCAATCGCATGAGACCACGTATGGCACGAATTGGGGGCACTCAAAAGTCACTGACCGCTGCCGTCAGCACACCGGCTTGCCACCGCGCATGCAAAGCACCTAAAAATCAGGGCCTATGCAATAATCATTGATAAGCATTAAGTTCTAATCAATGGGCCAAATATGAACAATACTTCGCTTCGCAGCATAGTGCTCCGATTTTGCTGCGGTTTGATTTTAGGGATAGCCGTATCGGCTTGCTCAGGCGGTGGCGGCGGTGGTGATGCGACGGGAGGATCAGGAGGTGGTGGTGAAATCACACCAGGCTCACCAACACCGACCACTCCACCAGTTTTAAGCTTTCCTCCAGCCCCTGAATCTACAGGCAAGCTCAACGATACTGGCATACTTGCCACGCAGTGCAATACAGCCGCAACCAATACATTGAGCTTGTGCAGCAGTGCGGCAGCCTTGGCGCTGAATAGCCTGCAAGACGGTATGTATGGCCGCGATGCCGTGGCTGCAACCAACAGCCAAGCCGATGGCAAGCTGGGTTTCAGTTTTACCAAAATAGGCACTCAGGGCGAGATTCTTCCAGCCGACGCTGTGGTCTGGAGCTGCATCAAAGACAATGTCACTGGCCTGATATGGGAGGGCAAGACCAACACCGCCGGCATGCATAGTAAAGACAATCGCTACACCCACTACGACAACACCGCGATTGCCCAGGTGTTTAACAGCACCACCAATATCGCGACCCAGCCCACCCAGGCGCAAATCAACGCAGTGACAAACACGATTGGTTTTATCAGCGCGGTCAATGCTGCGGGCTACTGCGGCGCTAAAGACTGGCGCCTGCCTACACCGGATGAGCTTCACAGCCTGGTTGACTTCAGTATTGCTTTCCCCGGGCCTACTATCGACACAACCTGGTTTACAGGTGCGCAAACAGGCAGTCATTGGACATCTGCACCCTACCGTTTAGAGCAGTACAGGGCCCGCACGATAGGCTTTGGTTTTGGAAATGTGGAAGACACCATACGCAGTGAGCCTACACCCGTACGCTTGGTGCGTGGCAAGGCCTTAACTACGGCATCTTTTGTCGCCTCAGCTGATGGCCAAGAGGTAACCGACACTGCCACCGGGTTGATCTGGCGGCAATGCCCCGAAGGCATGGTAGCAACTGTAGGCGCTTGCACAGGCTCTGCTGCCGACTATACCCACGAAGCCGCTCTTGCGCGCGCCAGTGCCTTTGCGGCCTCAACAGGGAAAGCTTGGAGATTACCCAATGTGAAAGAGCTCTACAGTATTGTCGATAAAAGCCGCGATCTGCCTGCTATCAAACCGGCTGTTTTCCCATCTACGCCCAACCTGGATTTTTTCTCATCAACCCCCTACGGTAAAGATGTGAGGTTAGTTTGGCAAGTTAAATTTCAATATGGCGACAGCTTCATAAGTTTTCGTGCAGGCACTTCGCCTATACGCTTGGTGCGTGACCAGTAGCAAGGCTCTCGCGCAAGCAAAAGCAGTCACTATGAATTAGTAGCTGCTTGCATTGTTCTATTGCTTAGATTCACCGTTTTCCGCACTTGGGAGGCTCTGGTGCTTCAAAAGCGAAAGAAGCCCGAAAATTCGGTGCTCTTGGAGCCTTTTTTCAGAGGTTAATCGGGCTGTAGACCAATAGAATATTGCGGGAGAAGCTATTGAATACGTAGCAAATATTGACCTGCAATTAGGTCAATAGCAGTTGCACCCAATTGTCTTATTGCTAAAACATAGGAGTCTCTATTGAACAGTAGTCAATCGAGCCAGCTTGGGGTCATACGCTGCATTAATAGTTAACCTATCCAGAATGCGCTGCACCGCATGGTCGATCACTTGAAGAGGTACTAAAACCACTCCCTCGGTTTGATCTGGTTTCTACATCGGTCATTGATGCTCAAGTCAAGCTGAGCCGCGCTGAAAAGATGATGGAATATGCTCTCTAGCTGAACGCGGTTTGGATTGTGAAACTCATACGTAGCACCTACTTCAGCCAGCAGATAGGTGGTATCTTTATCCGCGCCTGCGATTCGAGCTTCTACCTTGCCACCTATTACCCCTAACTTGTGAATCAATTCGAGGTGCTCCGTAACAAACGGGTGTTTGGACAAACTGCGTAATACATAGATCGTTCCGCTTTCAACATCGTCCGGCTCAGGCTTGCTGCACTAGTCTGAAAGTTCCAGGTCGATGCAAGGGATTCACTTAGGTTCATCCGGTTTTTCTGAAAGTGCTTGTATCTGAGCAGTAAAGGTTTTCGCTCGGTGTGCGGATATGATGCTGTTGATGTATTGTTTGTCTATCTTCAAATTCGTCGGGCTTACTAGCCTGGCCTTGCTGAGTGCCTGCTCGATAGGCTCCAGCAGTCCTTCTGATAACGACATCCGCACCAACGCTGGGCAAGGTTGTACATGGGTATCGAACAGCAAGCCAGTGAAAAAAACCGATGATGGCACAAACGTGAAGGCAGTAGAAGTAGCCTATGAGGCCGATTGCGTACCTGCAGATGGCACACTGGCGCGGCGCATTGCGGGCACCTTACTTTTTGTGGAGCACAAGGACTGGTTCAGCAAACGTTGGGTGTTCGAGCGCAGGAGCGTGCGCAGCGATCCGATCTCGGCCCAAACGCCTGCTCCAGCAGCTGCTGGCACGACCGCGGCGCGCTTGCAATATGCCGATGGTCCGGAATGTAACGCCTTGGTCGGCCGCGTTGTGTCCCAAGTGCTGCCTTGCTTGAAAACCGATACTGCACCCAGTGCGCCACAGGCAATGCAGATGGCTGAAGCCTTCATTGAGTTTGCAGGCGATTCAGGCCGGATCAATGGCAACACCAACAATCTTAATGAAACCATCAACGCCATCGAGACAAACTGCATTGCGAAGTGGCAATTTATCCAGCGGTATTGGTCGGGGACGGCCTCGGTGAAAGCTTGCATGGCTGCGCTATGAAGGGTAGCAATTCAACCGCATGAGGCCAAGCATCGTACAGTTTTGCAGCTAGCAAAGGCCCTTGACCTGTGCAATTTGTGCGGCCACAGTCCCGATTGACATGCACAGCAAAAGAGCCCGAACTGTTACCAGTACCGACTCGTGGTCAAGGTTTAGCACTTAGCTTACTTCCGCGCAGGCGGCACATCCGTACAAGACCCATGCGCAATCTCCGCCGCCATGCCAATGCTCTCGCCTAGCGTGGGGTGTGGGTGGATGGTTTTGCCTATGTCTACTGCGTCTGCGCCCATCTCGATAGCCAGGGCGATTTCGCCGATCATGTCGCCTGCGTGGGTGCCTACCATGCCGCCGCCGAGGATTTTGCCGTGGCCGTGGGCTGACTCGCTGTCATCAAACAGCAGCTTGGTGACGCCTTCGTCGCGGCCGTTGGCAATCGCCCGGCCTGATGCGATCCAGGGGAACAGGCCTTTTTTGACCTTGATGCCTTGGGCCTTGGCTTGGTCTTCGGTCAGGCCTACCCAGGCGACTTCGGGGTCGGTGTAGGCTACTGATGGGATGACTCTGGCGTTGAAGGCGGCTGCGGCCAGCTCTTTGTTGCCTTGTTGCTCACCGGCTATCACTTCGGCCGCTACATGCGCCTCGTGCACGGCCTTGTGGGCCAGCATGGGCTGGCCTACGATGTCGCCGATGGCGAAGATATGGGGCACGTTGGTACGCATCTGGATGTCGACGTTGATGAAGCCGCGGTCTGTCACCGCAACCCCTGCTTTGTCAGCGGCGATTTTTTTGCCGTTGGGACTGCGGCCTACGGCTTGCAGGACCAGGTCGTAGGTTTGAGGGGCGGGCACTGTGCCGCCCTCTTCTGCCGCGGCAAAAGTGACTTCAATACCTTTGGGCGTAGCCTTGGCACCCACCGTTTTGGTTTTGAGCATGATGTTGTCAAAACGGTGGGCGTTCATCTTTTGCCAGATTTTGACCAGGTCGCGGTCTGCGCCTTGCATCAGGCCGTCCAGCATCTCCACCACGTCCAGGCGCGCGCCTAGAGTGCTGTAGACAGTGCCCATCTCCAGGCCGATGATTCCGCCGCCCAAGATCAGCATGCGTTTGGGCACTTCTTTCAGTTCCAGTGCACCTGTAGAGTCCACCACGCGGGGGTCTTCGGGCATGAAGGGCAGGCGCACGGCCTGGCTGCCTGCGGCGATGATGCAGTGTTTGAACTGGATGACTTTTTTGCTTCCCGTCTTCTCTTGCGCGGTACCAGAGGTTTCTTCTACTTCCACGTGGTTTGCGCTGACGAAAGCGCCGTAGCCGCGCACTGTGGTGACTTTACGCATCTTGGCCATAGCGGCCAGGCCACCGGTGAGCTTGCCGATGACTTTTTCTTTGTGGCCGCGCAGTTTGTCGATGTTGACAACTGGTTTGCCAAAGTCCACGCCCAGGTCGGCCATGTGGTTCACCTCATCCATCACCGCTGCGACGTGCAGCAGTGCTTTGGACGGGATGCAGCCGACGTTCAGGCACACGCCGCCCAAGGTGGCGTAGCGCTCCACAATGATGACTTTCAGGCCCAGGTCTGCAGCGCGAAAAGCCGCGCTGTAGCCGCCAGGGCCTGCGCCCAGGACGAGTACATCGCAGTCCATGTCTACCTTGCCTTGATAGCTGGACGCTACTGAATTGATAGCTGCTCCCGCGATATTCTGTTGGGCTGGAGCCGGATTTGGCACTGAAACTTGGCTTGCAGTTGTGGCTGCAGGAGCGGCAGAAGACGATGCTGATGCGCTGACTGCCGCTGGCGCACCAGCAGCCTCCAGCGTGAGCACCACGGTGCCCTGCTTGACCTTGTCGCCCAGTTTGACCTTGAGCTCTTTGACCACGCCCGCTGCCGATGAGGGAATCTCCATGGAGGCTTTGTCGCTCTCCACGGTAATCAATGATTGCTCGGCCTTGATGGTGTCGCCGGGCTTGACCAGCAGCTCAATCACGGCCACTTCGTCGAAGTCGCCAATGTCGGGAACCTGGATATCGATGAGGCTCATTTGGAGGCTTTCAGTTTCATCGTGAATACATTGACGGGGCCTGCAGAGTTTTTGTCAAACTCGCAGCCCGCTTCCACGCCCACAATGGCGACTTCGCGGGCGCTTTTGGCTTTGGAAAACACCGCGTTCATCGCGCCCAGTGCAAAGCCACGGCCCGAGCCGATGCCCCAAAACTCCTTGAACTCAAACACCTCACGGTAGCTGTACAGACCAAAGATGCCTGCGCTATTAGCGATCAGCACGCTGAACTGCATGGACTCATACGGATCGGCGTCTTCCTCTTTGGTTTGCAGGAAAAAGTTGTCTTTGAGGATGGGATGCAGCTTGAGGAAGGTGTCGTACACCTCGTCTTTGCTGTGCAGCTTAAGCTCTCCCTTGGGCAGCGCCGCCAGCGCCTTGCGCAGCGCGGGAAAGTGCGCCACCGTGCCCGCAGTGGCCACAAAGCTGGCACCGCCTACGGCATCCACCTTGAAGACTTTTTCATTGGCCTCAAAGCGGTGCGGCAAGCGCGTGTCGCCAAAGGTCACCAACGAATCGGTGCCTACGGCCACTTGACCGGATTTTTTAACAACAACAACAGTGGTCATGAAGTGTCCTTACAGCATCACCCGGCGGAAGTCGCCGAGGATTTGGCCCAGGTAGGCGTTGAAGCGGGCGGCTGATGCGCCGTCGATGACGCGGTGGTCCCAGCTGAGCGACAGGGGCAGCATCAGGCGGGGCGCAAACTTCTCGCCGTCCCACACGGGCTCCATCTGGCTTTTGCACACGCCCAGAATGGCCACCTCGGGCGCGTTAATGATGGGGGTGAAATAGCGCCCGCCAATGCCGCCCAGCGAGCTGATGGTAAAGCACGCGCCCTGCATGTCGGCAGGCGAGAGCTTGCCTTCGCGCGCCTTGGCGGCCAGCTCGCCCATCTCTTTGCTGATCTGCAGCACGCCTTTTTTGTCAGCGTCTTTGATGACGGGCACGACCAGGCCGCTTGGGGTATCAGCCGCAAAGCCGATGTGAAAATACTGCTTGAGCACCAGCTGGTCGCCGTCCAGCGAGCTGTTGAAATCGGGAAATTTCTTCAGTGCCGCCACGCAGGCTTTGATGAGGAAGGCCAGCATGGTGATCTTGATGCCCGCCTTTTCGTTTTCCTTGTTCATCTGCACGCGGAAGGCTTCCAGCTCGGTGATGTCGGCATCATCATGGTTGGTGACATGGGGAATCATCACCCAGTTGCGGTGCAGGTTGGCGCCGCTGATCTTCTTGATGCGCGACATGTCTTTGCGCTCGACGGTGCCAAACTTGGCAAAGTCCACCTTGGGCCAGGGGATCAGCCCCAGCGCTGCGCCGCCGTCGCTGCCTGATGGCGAGGCTGCTGCGGCAGCCAGGGTTTTGATAGCGCCGCTCATCACGGATTTGGTAAAGCCCTGGATGTCTTCTTCGGTGATGCGGCCTTTGGGGCCAGAGCCCTTGACTTCGCCCAGCGGCACACCCAGCTCGCGTGCAAACTTGCGCACCGAGGGGGATGCATGCGGCAGGCTGCCTGTGGGGGCGATGGTGGGGTTATGGGCAGGTGCGGCAACCGCGCTGGCTGCTGCAGACGACGAAGCGGCTGCCATAGCGGCAGGCGCTGATATAGCTAGCTGGGCAGGCGATGAAACAGGCGTTGGTGCAGACGCAGATGCGGGTGCTGCAGCCGCTGCGCCTGCACCCTCCACCATCGCAATCACATCGCCAATATTGACCTTGTCGCCCAGCTTGACCTTGAGCTCTTTGACCACGCCTGCATGGCTGGACGGAATTTCCATCGACGCCTTGTCGCTTTCCACGGTCATCAGACTTTGCTCTACCTTCACGGTATCGCCCACCTTGACCAGCAGCTCGATTACGGCCACGTCTTTGAAGTCACCAATATCGGGTACTTTGACTTCTTTGATACCCGCTACAGAATTAATAGCTGCTCCCGCGATATTCTGTTGGGCTGGAGCCGTATTGGATACTGAAACAGGGGCTGCAGCAGGTGCGGGAGCAGGCGCTGCGGCGGGCTGGGCAGGTGCGGCAGGTGCTGTAGCAGCCGCCTCCACCACTAGCACGATCGAGCCTTGCTTGACCTTGTCGCCCAGCTTGACGCGCAGCTCCTTCACCACACCCGCCGTGCTGGAGGGAATTTCCATCGACGCCTTGTCGCTTTCCACAGTGATCAGCGACTGCTCGGTTTTCACCGTGTCGCCCACCTTGACCATCAGCTCGATGACGGTGACTTCATCAAAGTCGCCAATGTCGGGAACTTGAACTTCTACCAATGCCATATTGTTGTCCTTCATCAGTGGTGGACGCAGCCCTGCCTTGCGCGGGGCCGTCCCACCTTATTGTCTGTGCTCAGGCGTTCAGTGGATTGACTTTATCCACCTTGATGCCGTATTTTTTGATCGCTTCGCTCACTTTGGTCAGCGGCATCTTGCCGTCCTCGGCCAGGGCCTTCAGCGATGCCACCACGATGTAATGGCGGTTGACCTCAAAGTGCTCGCGCAGCTTGCTTCTAAAGTCAGAGCGGCCAAAACCATCGGTGCCCAGCACTTTGTAGTTACGGCCCTTGCCCACGTAAGGGCGAATCTGCTCGGCATAGGCCTTCATGTAGTCGGTGGATGCCACCACAGGGCCGCTGGTGGTGGCCAGCTGCGTTTCTACAAAGCTCACACGCGCTTTGGCTTCGGGGTGCAGCAGGTTGTAGCGGTCCGCGTCCTGGCCGTCGCGCGTCAGCTCGTTAAAGCTGGGGCAGCTCCACACATGGGCGCCCACGCCCCAGTCTTTCTCCAGCAGCTCCTTGGCTGCCATCGACTCGCGCAGGATGGTGCCCGAGCCCAGCAGGTTGACCGTGAGGTCTTTTTTGGCGGCGGGCTGCAGCAGGTACATGCCCTTGATGATCTGCTCTTCTGTGCCTGCCGTCAGGCCAGGCATGGCGTAGTTTTCATTGAGCAGGGTGAGGTAGTAAAACACGTTGTCCTGCTTTTCCACCATGCGCTTGAGGCCATGGTGCAGGATGACGCCCACCTCGTGCGCGAAAGTGGGGTCATACGATACGCAGTTGGGGATGGTGTTGGCCATGATGTGGCTGTGGCCGTCTTCGTGCTGCAGGCCCTCGCCGTTGAGCGTAGTGCGCCCCGAGGTGCCGCCCAGCAGAAAGCCGCGCGCCTGCATGTCGCCCGCCGCCCAGGCCAGGTCGCCAATGCGCTGGAAGCCGAACATCGAGTAATACACATAGAACGGCACCATGATGCGGTTGCTGGTGCTGTAGCTGGTAGCCGCTGCTATCCAGCTGCTCATGCCGCCGGCTTCGTTGATGCCCTCTTGCAGAATCTGCCCGGCCTTGTCTTCCTTGTAGTACATCACCTGGTCTTTGTCGACCGGGGTGTACTGCTGGCCTGCGGGGTTGTAGATGCCGACCTGACGGAACAGCCCTTCCATACCAAAAGTGCGCGCCTCGTCCACCAGAATCGGCACAATGCGCGGGCCCAGGGCCTGGTCGCGCAGCAGCTGGGTCAAAAAGCGCACATAGGCCTGTGTAGTGCTGATCTCGCGGCCTTCGGCTGTCGGCTCCATGACCGACTTGAACACGTCGATGGCGGGCACGGTGAAGCTCTCATCAGCCTTCACACGGCGGTGTGGCAGGTAGCCCCCCAGGGCCTTGCGCCGCTCGTGCAGGTATTTGATTTCTGGCGTGTCGTCAGCGGGCTTGTAAAACGGCAGGTCTGCGATCTGGCTGTCCGGGATGGGAATGTTGAAGCGGTCGCGGAAGGCCTTGATGTCTTCGTCGCTGAGCTTTTTGGTTTGGTGAACGGTGTTTTTGCCTTCGCCGATTTTGCCCATGCCAAAACCCTTGACGGTTTTAACCAGCAGCACGGTTGGCTGGCCCGTGTGGTTGACGGCCCTGTCAAATGCTGCATACACCTTCTGCGAGTCGTGGCCACCGCGCTTGAGGTTCCATATCTCGTCGTCGCTCATGTGCGCCACCATCTCCAGCGTGCGCGGGTCGCGGCCAAAGAAATGTTTGCGCACATAGGCGCCGTCGTTGGCCTTGAACGCCTGGTAGTCGCCGTCCACGGTGTCCATCATGAGCTTTTTGAGTGCGCCGTCCTTATCGCGTGCCAGCAGTGGGTCCCAGCCGCTGCCCCACAGCAGCTTGATCACGTTCCAGCCGCTGCCGCGAAACTCGCCCTCGAGCTCCTGCACAATCTTGCCATTGCCGCGCACCGGGCCGTCCAGGCGCTGCAGGTTGCAGTTGATGACGAAGATCAGGTTATCCAGGTTCTCACGCGCAGCCAGGCCAATTGCGCCCAGGCTTTCCACTTCGTCCATCTCGCCATCGCCGCAGAACACCCAGACCTTGCGGTTTTCAGTGTTGGCAATGCCGCGGGCATGCAGATACTTTAAAAACCGCGCCTGGTAAATCGCCATCAAGGGGCCCAGGCCCATCGACACCGTGGGGAACTGCCAGAACTCGGGCATCAGCTTGGGATGCGGGTAGCTGGACAGGCCCTTGCCGTCCACCTCCTGGCGAAAGTGCAGCAGCTGCTCTTCGGTCAGGCGGCCTTCGAGGTAGGCACGCGCATACACGCCGGGCGACACATGGCCCTGGATGTAGATGCAGTCGCCGCCATGGTTTTCGTTTTCGGCATGCCAGAAATGGTTGAAGCCCGCGCCAAACATGCTGGCCAGCGAGGCGAACGAGCCGATATGGCCGCCCAGGTCGCCGCCGTCTGCGGGGTTATGCCGGTTGGCCTTGACCACCATGGCCATGGCGTTCCAGCGCATGTAGGCGCGCAGCCGCTCTTCGATTTCGAGGTTGCCGGGGCAGTGCTTTTCTTCTTCGGGCTCCAGCGTGTTGACATAGCCCGTGGTGGCAGAAAACGGCATGTCGATGCTGCTTTGGCGCGCATGCTCAAGCAGCTGCTCCAGCAAAAAGTGCGCGCGGTCTGGCCCCTCACTGGCGATCACGGCGGACAGTGCGTCCATCCATTCGCGGGTTTCTTGGGCATCGGTGTCATTGGCGGCAGAGCCAAAGAGGTTGCTGGGAACTGCAGACATGGTGTCTCCTATGGTGCTGCGGGGTAGGGGCCAAGACACGCAGGATACCGCGTGAGTGGCTTTTTAGGTACTGGACTCTATTATTCCATAAAAAATCTAAATTTCAAATCGTGCTTTTATATTTCTTAATATGAAATTATAGGATGAGGCGTGCTTTCTCAAGCGGCACAGACACCCAAGGCCTTCGTGCGCCACCCCGGGAAACTACCCAGGTTTTGCTGGACAATCGCCCTATGACCCTGCCCGATCTGTCCAGCACCTTGCCCAGCCGCCCTTCGCTGGCCTGGCACAAGCGCTGGTGGCGCTCGCAAAGCCCCGCGCGGCAAGACCGCTATGCCATGCTGGCCCCGCTGCTGGCGGTGCTGATGTTTCTGGCCGCCATTGCCGCGGCCTTTGGCTATCTGCGTCTGGAAGAGATCGACCGCGAGCAGCAGGCCGTCAAACGCGATGTGGAATATGCCCAGCAGCGCCTGCGCCTGCGCCTGCTGGAGCGCCAGGAGCAGCTCATGCGCCTGGCCGCCGATGTGAGCAACCAGCAGATCGACAGCGAAGAATTTGTCACCCAGGCCGAAGCCCTGGTGCAGCAATACCCCGAGCTGCAATCGGTCGTGTGGATTGACGCCAAAAAGCGGGTCAAGATGGGCTACACCTCGCCCAGCGTGCCCAACGCCCAGGTGCGCACTGCGGGCGAAATGGTCAGGCTGCCCGCCACCGAGGCCACCTTTGGCCTGGCGCGCGATGTGCGCCAGCCGGTGTACTCCACCCCGTTCAACACGGGCACAGGCACCCAGGCGGTGCTGCAGGTGCATGTGCCTTTGGCCGATGCCGGGCGCTTTGCGGGTGTGGTGGTGGGTGAATACCAGATTGACGGGCTGATGCGCTATGCCGTGCCCAGCGAGATCGCCGCCAAATACGCCGTGGCCCTGCTAGACGACCAGGGCAAGCTGCTGGCGGGCAACACCACACCAGCGCGCAACGCGGCCGCCAGGTTTCTGCCCTGGACCGCGCAGGACAACAGCTACGAAATCCCGGTCTCGCCCGTGGGCAATGGCCTGGTCATCCGCGCGCAGGCCTACCGCACCTCGCTGGGCCTGGTAGGCAGCGGCCTGTTCTGGCTGGTGGCTGCGCTCAGCCTGATGACGGCCTGGATGCTGCTGGGCACTTGGCGGCACACGCGCAGGCGCATGCAGGCGCAATCGGCGCTGATCAAAGAGACCAATTTCCGCCGCGCGATGGAAAACTCCATGCTCACCGGCATGCGCGCGCTGGACATGCAAGGCCGCATCAGCTATGTCAACCCCGCCTTCTGCCAGATGACCGGCTGGAGCGAGACCGAGCTGGTGGGCCTGACCGCGCCCTTCCCCTACTGGCCCGAGGAAGACCGCGAATCCCTGGCCTCCAAGCTGGAAGATGAGCTGGCAGGCCGCACCACGCCGGGCGGCTTTCAGGTGCGCGTCAAGCGCAAGGATGGCCATGTGTTTGACGCCCGCATGTATGTGTCGCCCCTGATCGACCCCAAAGGCCAGCAGACCGGCTGGATGACCTCGATGACCGACATCACCGAGCCCAACCGCGTGCGCCAGCAGCTCAGCGAGTCGTATGAGCGCTTTACCACCGTGCTCGAAGGCCTGGACGCCAGCGTGTCGGTAGCGCCCCTGGGCAGCCAAGAGCTGCTGTTTGCCAACAAGCTGTACCGCCAGTGGTTTGGCTCGCACACCGAGGGCCATCTGAACCTAGTAGCGCAAGCGGGCCGCCCGGACACACCACGTGGCGAGGCCGACGACGATGTGGACGTGCTGGTGGGCCTGCCTGTGGGTGAGCTGACCGTAGCGCAAAGCGAGAACGCAGAGATTTTTATCAGCAGCCTGGGCAAATGGCTGGAGGTGCGCTCGCGCTACCTGAGCTGGACCGATGGCCGTCTGGCGCAGATGGTGATTGCGACCGACATCACACCGCGCCGCCATGCCGAGGAGCAGTCCGCCATGCAGGCCGAGCGGGCGCAATCTGCCAGCCGCTTGATCACCATGGGCGAGATGGCGTCCAGCGTGGCGCATGAGCTGAACCAGCCGCTGACCGCCATCAACAACTACTGCAACGGCATGGTCAGTCGCATCCAGAGCAAGCAGATCAACGAGCAGGACCTGCTGGCCGCGTTGGAGAAAACCGCCAAGCAGGCGCAGCGCGCCGGACAGATCATCCAGCGCATCCGCAGCTTTGTGAAACGCTCTGAGCCCAACCGCACACCGTCAGATATCAGTGCCATGGTGGCCGAGGCGGTGGAGCTGGCCGAGATCGAGCTACGCCGGCGCAACGTGCGCCTGACACACTATGTCGCCGCCCGCCTGCCCAAACTGCTGGTAGACCCGATTCTGATCGAGCAGGTGCTGGTCAACCTGATGAAGAACGCCGCCGAGTCGGTGGACAACGCGCAGCGCCCCTCCGCGCGGCGCAGCGTGGAGCTGCGGGTGCTGCCCAAGGTGATTGAGGGTCAGGGCGCAGCAGGCGTGGGCGCGGTGGAGTTTACCGTCACCGACACTGGCAAGGGCCTGGCACCTGAAGTGATGGGGCGGCTGTACGAGGCCTTTTTCTCCACCAAGGCCGAGGGCATGGGCATTGGCCTGAACCTGTGCCGCACCATTGTCGAATCGCACCAGGGCCGGATGCAGGCCGAGAACCTCTACAATGGTGGGGATATCAGCGGTTGCAGGTTCAGCTTCTGGTTGCCCACGGCGCAGGACGCGCTGGACGCAAGCAGTCATGAACCGGTCAATGCAGTCCATTGACACTATTCATTTGATAGCTGCTCCCGCGGTATTTCATTGG
Source organism: Polaromonas sp. (assembly GCA_013297865.1). Taxonomy (GTDB): domain Bacteria; phylum Pseudomonadota; class Gammaproteobacteria; order Burkholderiales; family Burkholderiaceae_C; genus JAAFIP01. The sequence goes on from JAAFIP010000003.1 coordinate 193,000, forward strand.
GCTAGAGACTTAAAAGGCAGTAAATCATGAGCTTGATTCCGAAAAAAGGCACCGTGTATGTAGTGGATGACGACGAGGCGGTGCGCGACTCGTTGCAGTGGCTGCTGGAAGGCAAAGATTACCGCGTGCGCTGCTATGACTCGGCCGAGACCTTTCTGGCGCGCTACGACCAGCGCGAGGTGGCCTGCTTGATCGTGGACATCCGCATGGGCGGCATGACCGGCCTGGAGCTGCAGGACAAGCTGGTGGAGCGCAAGTCGCCCCTGCCCGTGGTGTTCATCACCGGCCATGGCGATGTGCCGATGGCGGTCAATACCATGAAAAAAGGCGCCATGGATTTCATTCAGAAGCCGTTCAAGGAAGAAGAACTCGTCAGCCTGGTGGAGCGCATGCTGGAACAGGCCAAGACCAGCTTCGCAGGCCACCAGCAGGCCGCCAGCCGCGACGCGCTGCTGGGCAAGCTGACCGGCCGCGAGGCCCAGGTGCTAGAGCGCATCGTCGCCGGCCGCCTGAACAAACAGATCGCCGATGACTTGGGCATCAGCATCAAAACCGTCGAAGCGCATCGCGCCAACATCATGGAAAAGCTCAACGCAAATACCGTGGCTGATCTGCTGAAGATCGCTCTGGGGCAAAACGCTCCGAAGGCTTAGAGAAGAATTTTTGAACGCAGAGGACGCGAAGGTCGCGCAAAGAACGCAAAAGAAGATAAAGAAAACCAAAAAATGAAAATGAATTGAAGTTATCTTTCATATCTTTTTTTATTTTTAATTTTGGTGTTTTTTGGTTTTTTTCTGCGCCCTTTGCGCAAGCTTCGCGTCCTCTGCGTTCAAAATTCCCCGCTCCCCTTTCCCCTCCCGTTGAGTTCAAAAAATGACCGCCCAACTCATTGACGGCATCGCCCTCTCTGCCCAACTGCGCGCCGATGTCGCCCGCCGCACTGCCGCCCTTAAAGCCCGAGGCATCACACCAGGCCTGGCCGTGGTGTTGGTGGGTGACGACCCTGCTTCTGCGGTGTATGTGCGCAACAAGGTGAAAGCCTGCCACGACGCAGGGCTGCACTCGGTGTTTGAAAAATACGAAGCCACTCTGAGCGAGGCTGATCTGCTCTCGCGCATCGCTGCGCTCAATACCGACCCTGCGATCCATGGCATTTTGGTGCAGATGCCTTTGCCCAAGCACATTGACCCCAACAAAGTGATTGCTGCCATCGATACCCGCAAAGACGTCGACGGCTACTCAGTGCTGAGCGCGGGCGAGCTGATGGCCAATATGCCTGGCTTTCGGCCTTGCACGCCCTATGGCTGCATGAAATTGATCGAGTCCACAGGTTTGAACCTGCGCGGTAAACACGCGGTGGTGATTGGCCGCAGCAACACCGTGGGCAAGCCCATGGCCCTGCTGCTGCTGCAGGCCAACGCGACGGTAAGCATCTGCCACAGCGCCACACCTGACCTGGGCTACCACACCCGCCAGGCCGACGTGGTGGTGGTGGCCGTGGGGCGGCGCAACACGCTGACTGCGGACATGGTCAAGCCCGGCGCGGTGGTGATCGATGTGGGCATGAACCGCAATGACGAAGGCAAGCTGTGTGGTGACGTGGATTTTGTCGGGATCAAAGAGGTGGCCAGCTATATCACCCCGGTGCCCGGCGGTGTGGGCCCGATGACGATCACCATGCTGCTGGTCAACACGCTGGAGTCAGCCGAAAGAGCCACCGGCGCCTGATTCGCTGCTGCGAGCTCATTTGCGGCTGCGTGCAGCCTCCGAAACCCGCCTACTCCAGCTGCGTGAACAGCACAGGCGAGCGCATATGGCGCGTGATCTGGTTCATCAAGGCCCTGTGGCGCTCATATTCTGCCGGGCTGCACTCCAGACTGTCGTGGTCAAAAACCATCTCGCGCTGCCCCTGCAGCGTGTTGCTTTGCCGCTCCACGCTGGAGCGAAAGCGCACACCGGGCTTCTCCAGCTCCAGGCCTTTGGGCACGCGCAGTATGTCAAAGCGCGGATCAAAACTGATGTGAAAGGTCTCCTGCACCCTGTAGGCACCGCACAGCGCGCTGAACTCGCGCCTGTCCTGCATATAGCTGCCCATGTACTGCACGATGTGGGTGTGCAGGTTCAGGCCCGGATGCACCGAGGTGGCACCGGCCTGCGGGTCAGACATGAAGTTTTTGATCGCCACATCCCAGCGCATGGTCTGCTCCAGCACATCGCGGTTGATTGGCGTGTGGCTGAACTGTCCACTGCCTGAGTAGCCCGAGCCATTGAGCACGCGGTTGACCTCTGCCGCCTCATACTCCTGGCGGTAGCTGGTCAGGCGCTCGTGCGCTGCTGCGGCGCTGATACCAGTGACCTTGTGCTCAATCTGCATGCGCGCAGAGCCGTCGGCAGCGACCGTGACGGTGGTGTGTACCGACGAAGTGTTGTCCTGCGGGCTGATCACGGGTGTGCGGTCCAACTGGGCGTGTTGGCCATCCGAGCGGGTGACCGGGCGTGATGACAGCGCCCAGCTCATGCCGTCAAACGGCGTCTGGCTGGCGGTGGGATCCAGGTATTTTTTCAGGCTGGGCAGGTACAGGATGGTGTGGTTGTAGGAACCTGCTACGGGAATGGGATCAGGCTGGAATTCGTTGTTGACGCTGATCAGCACGGGCTGCGCCTGCACGCCCACCTGCTTGAGCAGGGCATACATCAGGGTGACATGGTCTTTGCAGTCGCCGTAGCGGGTTTTCAGGATATGGTCGGTGTCGTGCGGCTCCCAGCCGCCGTTGGACATGTAGATAGCGGTGTATTTGAGGTTTTTGCGCACCCAATCGTAAATCGCACGCGACTTGTCCTTGTCATTGGTCAGGCCCTGGGTGATCTGCGCGGCCAGGGCCTTCAGGCCATCGTTCAGATAAGCCTTGGCCTGCACCTGGCGGGCAAACAGACGCCCCACCTCTTCGTGCTGCGCCACCGTGCTGGCCAGCACATAGGGCACCGCCACGCGCGTGCTGGTGGGGTTGCTGTCTATCGCCTTAGCTGAGGTGGCACCGTTAAATTGCCAGACCTTGACGCCTGCCTCCAGCACAGGCTGCTGTGCGCCCTGCACAGTGCTGCGCACCGTCAACGCCATCTCTGCAGGCGCTTCGATGCGCCATTGCGCTTTCTGTATTTCAATCGACGGCCAGAGGTAGTCGCTGTAGGACAGCCAGCCTTCGAGCGGGGCTTTGTTGATGGTGCGCCGCGAATGGATGACTGTTTTGTCCCCCACCGACAGCGAAGGAAACGCAATTTGATGCACCTCCCACTCTGGCACGGTGATGCCCACGCCGCTGGAGACATAGCCTTTCTGGCGTGTCAGCCCTTCCTTGGCCAGCGGGATTTTTTCACCTGATTTTTTCAGCGTGTAGGCTTCTACCAGTTCGATGGTCTCCAGCGCACCGTTGAAGCCATAGGTGTGCTTGGTCATCTGCTGCGCGCCACTGTCGGTCAGTGCCTCGCGCTCGGTGCGCGTGGTCACCACCATCTGCTGCAAGGATTTGAACTGCACCGTTTCCTGGTACGACACCACGCGCAGTTGCAGGTTGGGCAGGCTCTGCGCCTGCACACCAAGGCACACCACCATGCCCACCACGATCGCAGCCATGCGATACCACCCCTTGTCCATCACGCGCCTTGTCATCGAGAACCTCACTGCATTGACATCATTTACCAAATTTGACATTTTTTGACGCCTTGCTGCAAGCAGTGTTACACCTGAATGGGGCAGTTCGTGATCTTATTCAGACGCTGGCATACTGACAGGCAGCGCTTTGTGCCAATTCACCAGTTACCACTATGCTCCAACGCGTCCCCACCACCCGCTCCTGGCCGTTACATTCCAGCGCCGCCACGCGCCGCCTGGAGCACAGCGCCGCGGCCCAGCTGGCGCCCCACACCCTGATGCAGCGCGCAGGCTTGGCCGTGGCCCGGCTGGCCCGCGCGCTGGCACCGCATGCACAGACCCTCTGGGTAGCCTGCGGGCCGGGCAACAACGGTGGCGACGGCCTGGAGGCTGCCATGCACCTGCAGCGCTGGGGCTACCGGCCTGTGGTGACCTTGTGTGGCGACGCCTCTCGCCTGCCCGCAGACGCTGCCGCCTCGCTGGCGCGGGCGCTCCAGGCTGGGGTGCAGATCGCCGCCCAGCCCCCAGCCCAGTGCGACCTGGCCATCGACGCGCTGCTGGGTCTGGGCGCATCCCGGCCTGTGGAAGGCCTGCTGCGCGAGCACCTGCTGCACATGCACCGCAGCGCACGCGCCGTGCTGTGCATTGACCTGCCCAGCGGGCTGGACGCTGACACAGGCACCTATACAGACCCTGCATTTGCTACACAATTAATAGCTGCTCCCGCGGTATTTCATTGGCCTGCAGCCCTTTTTTGTTTAAATTTACTGACCCTCAAGCCCGGCGTGTTCACCGCGCAGGGCAAAGATGCCGCAGGACGGGTGTGGTGGGACGATCTGGCGGTGGACAGCAGCGCAGCGCCGCCCGACGCGTGGCTGCTGGGCGCGGACCGCATGCAAAGCCCAGCGCGCCCGCACGCCAGCCACAAAGGTAGCTGGGGCGATGTGGCGGTAATCGGCGGTGCGCCAGGCATGACGGGCGCGGCGCTGTTGGCCGCGCGCGCTGCCCTGCATGCGGGGGCGGGCCGCGTGTTGGTGGCTTTGCTGGGCCAGCCCATCGACGTGGACGTGCAGCAGCCTGAGCTGATGCTGCGCTCTCTCAGCCAGATCGACCTGCGTGAGGGCACCGTCGTGTGCGGCTGCGGCGGTGGCGACGCTGTGCGCCAGGTGCTGCCATCGGTGCTGTCGCAGGCGCCCCGGCTGGTGCTGGACGCAGATGCCCTCAACGCGATTGCCGCCGACACCGCCCTGCAGGCCCTGCTGCGCGCCCGCGCAGACCGGGGCTACGCCAGTGTGCTGACACCCCACCCGCTGGAGGCCGCCCGCCTGCTGGGCCAGAGCACCGCGCAGGTGCAGGGGCAGCGCCTGAGCGCAGCCCAGCAACTGGCCGAGCGCTGGGCCTGCACCGTGGTCCTCAAAGGCGCTGGCAGCGTCATTGCGGCGCCTGGCCAGGTGCCTTGCCTCAACCCCACCGGCAACGCCCTGCTGGCCACTGCAGGCACAGGCGACGTGCTGGCGGGCCTGATAGGGGCGCTGCTGGCCGCTGGGAAGGACGGTTTTGCAGCCGCCTGCACAGGCACCTACCGCCATGGCCTGGCAGCCGACCAGTGGCCTGCCAACCAGGCCTTGACGGCCAGTACCTTGGCCCGTACGTTTGCCAGCAGCCCTTGAGTGTGCTCAATTGCCTGTTTGCGGCATAATGAAAGTAGTTTTTAGTAGTTTTTCGTTATGAACCTGCACCAATTCCGCTTTGTCCAGGAAGCCGCGCGGCGCAATCTGAACCTGACCGAGGCGGCCAAGGCACTGCATACCTCGCAACCCGGCGTGTCCAAAGCCATCATCGAGCTGGAAGAAGAGCTGGGGGTAGAGATCTTTGCACGCCACGGCAAGCGGCTCAAGCGCATTACCGAGCCGGGCAGCCATGTGCTCAAAAGCATTGAGCTGATCATGCGCGAAGTGGGCAACCTCAAGCGCATCGGCGAGCAGTTCAGCCTACAGGACAGCGGCACCCTGAGCATCGCCACCACCCACACCCAGGCGCGCTATGTGCTGCCCCAGCCGATCTCCAAACTGCGTGATGCGTTCCCCAAAGTCAACGTCAGCCTGCACCAGGGCAACCCCGACCAGGTAGCCAAAATGCTGATCGACGAAGTGGCCGAGGTAGGCATTGCCACCGAGTCGCTGGCAGACTACGCCGAGCTGGTGACCCTGCCCTGTTACGAATGGCAGCACATGCTGGTCATGCCCGCAGACCACAAGCTGGCACAGGTGAGCCAGATCACGCTGGCCGATCTGGCAACAGAACCCATCATCACCTACCACCCCTCGTTCACAGGCCGCACCAAAATTGACGCCGCCTTTGCCGCCAAAAAACTCACCCCCCGCATCGCGCTCGAAGCCATAGATTCGGACGTCATCAAAACCTATGTGCGCACGGGCTTGGGCGTGGGCATCGTGGCTGAAATGGCGGTGAAGGACGATATGCCTGGCGACTTGGTCATCAAGCCAGCAGGCCAGCTGTTTGGCAAAAACATCGCCCGCATCGCATTCAAACGCAGCGCCTACCTGCGCAACTTTGTCTACACCTTCTCCGAGCTGCTAAGCGACCGCCTGAACCGCAAACTCATCGACCGAGCCATGAGCGGGCATGCGGATGATTTTGAAATGTGATGGTTTGGGGGATTGAACAGCCGGACGCGAAGGACGAATACGGGGTCAGGACGCGAAGGACGCTAAGGTTACGCAAAGGACGCAAAAGGAATACCAAAAAATTCAGAATGTGAAGTAGCAAATAAAAAAATGAGAGACTATTAATTATTATTTTTTGAATTTTATTTTTGTCTTCTTTCGCGTCCTTTGCGTAACCTTAGCGTCCTTCGCGTCCTGACCCCGCTTTCGTCCTGACCCCGCTTTCGTCCTGACCCCGCTTTCGTCCTGACCCCGCTTTCGTCCTGACCCAGTATTCAAGTGATTAAAATCTTAAAGTAAATATGCACACCCCCACCCTGCAATCCAAGCTGCCCAATGTAGGCACCACCATCTTTACCGTCATGTCTGCCCTGGCAGCAGAAAAAAACGCCGTCAATCTGGGACAGGGCTTTCCGGATTTTGCCTGTGACCCCGGCCTGGTCAATGCCGTGACCGAGGCCATGACACAAGGCCTTAACCAATACCCGCCCATGCCCGGCATTCCTGCGCTGCGCGAGGCGGTGGCATCCAAGATATTGGCGCTGCACGGCAGGCAATACAACCCAGCTACCGAGCTGACCATCACCGCTGGAGCCACCCAAGCCATCATTACCGCCATCTTTGCGGTGGTGCGCCCGGGCGATGAGGTGATTGTGCTGGAGCCCTGCTACGACAGCTATGTGCCCAATATCGAGCTGGCAGGCGGCAAAGTGGTGCGCGTGCCGCTAACCCCAGGCACCTTCCGCCCGGATTTTGACAAAATCGCTGCGGCTATCGGCCCCAAGACACGTGCCATCCTCATCAACAGCCCGCACAACCCGAGCGCCACCGTCTGGACGCGCGCCGAGATGCTGCAGCTGCAAGACCTCCTTGCGCCCACCGAGGTGCTGTTGATCAGCGACGAGGTCTATGAGCATATGGTGTTTGATGGCCAGCAGCACGAGAGCGCAGCGCGCTTTGAGGGCCTGGCCGCACGCGCCTTTGTAGTCAGCAGCTTTGGCAAAACCTACCACGTCACGGGCTGGAAGGTCGGAACCGTGGCAGCACCAGCGCCGTTGACTGCGGAGTTTCGCAAAGTCCACCAGTTCAACGTGTTCACCGTCAACACCCCCATGCAGCACGCCCTGGCCAGCTACATGGCCAACCCAGCGCCCTATCTGGAGCTGCCTGCGTTTTACCAACGCAAACGCGATCTCTTCCTGCATGGCATCCGTAAAACCCGCCTCAAGCCGCTGCACACGCAGGGCAGCTATTTCCAGTGTGTGGACATCAGCGAGGTGAGCGATCTGAACGAAGCGGATTTCTGTCAATGGCTGACCACAGAGATTGGCGTGGCCGCCATTCCGCTGTCTGCGTTTTATGGCAATGGCTTTGACCAGCGCGTCGTGCGCTTTTGCTTTGCCAAGAAAGACGATACCCTGCAGTTGGCTCTGGAGCGACTGGCCAAGCTCTGAGCAGTCACCGCAGTTTCAAGTGCTGCTGCGGCTAAACAGCAGCGCTATGGCACGGGCTTCCATGCTCAGGCCCTCGCCAACCGGGCCGATTTTCTCGGCGGTTTTGGCTTTCACATTCACGCACTCTGCAGCCAGGCCTAGAGCAGCAGCTATGCGCTGGCACATCAACGGAATATGCGGCGCCAGCTTGGGTGCCTGCGCGATGATGGTGCTGTCGATATTGCCAATCTCATAGCCCGCCGCGCGCACACGCTTGGCCGCCTCCTGCAGCAGCAGCAGCGAGTCAGCGCCCTTGAACTGCGCATCGGTATCCGGGAAATGCCGCCCAATATCGCCCAGGCCTGCGGCCCCCAGCAAGGCATCGGTAATGGCGTGCAGCAGCACATCGGCATCAGAGTGGCCCCACAGGCCTTTGTCATGGGGCACCAGCACGCCACCCAACATCAGCTTGCGCCCCGGCACCAGGGCATGGGTGTCCCAGCCTTCGCCGATTCTGAAACCCGCACTTAAGCTCATGCCGTTTTCTTCCTGCTCAGCAAAACCGCCTCAGCCAATGCAAAGTCCTCTGGGTAGGTGACCTTGAAGTTCTGCGCGCTGCTGTGCACCAGCTTGGGATGGTGGCCCAGCGCCTCCATCGCGCCCGACTCGTCCAGCACGCTGGCAAAGCAGGTCTCCAGGGCATGCGTCAAGGCACCGATGCGAAACATCTGTGGCGTGTGGGCCAGCCATTTGTCAGCCCGGCTCACCGTGCTGGCAACGCGGCCCGTCTGGGCGGTTTTCAGGCTGTCGGGCAGCGGCAGTGCCAGCAAGCCGCCCACTTCATCGTGCTGGCAGGCATCGATCAGGGTATTGATCTGCTCTGGCGTGACCAGGCAGCGCGCCGCGTCGTGCACCAGCACCCAGTCGCTGGCTTTGGCGCCCTGGGACAGCATGGCTTTGAGGCCATTGAGTACGGTTTTAGCCCGCGTATCGCCCGCGCAGGCTGCCACCCATTGGGTGGAGCCGACATGCTGGGCAAACAGCGTATCGCCGGGCGCAATCACGGTCAGCGTCTCGGCAATGCGGGCCACTGCCGCAAAGGCAGCCAGGGTGTGCGCCACCATCGGCTGACCGGCGAGGGTCTGGTATTGTTTGGGCAGGCTGGAGGCAGCGCCCACGGCACGTGTGCCAGAGCCTCCGCAGGGAATCAATGCAAAAAATTGGGGACTTGATGGCATAGTTGTTCGTATCTTAAGCCGGTATTTTAAAATGCCACTATCGCACACCCCACTGCAGCGGCTTTGGGGTGTTTTGCATTTTCTGCGCACAAACAACATTTAAGCCCTCTTTACTGTGGATTACCCCAAACTCAGCCCTGGCAAACGCTACACCTTGCCGCGCCCCATCAGCTCTGCTGACTCCCTGCTATTGGCCGAATTTGCCACGCGCGAGAAAGCGGCAGGCCGCATCACCGCCATCGTCACTGCGGATGCGGCCGACGCGCAGCGCATCCTGGACGAGATCGCTTTTTTTGCCCCTGATCTGCAGACCGTGATGTTCCCCGACTGGGAAACCCTGCCGTACGACACCTTTTCTCCCCATCAGGACCTGATCAGCGAGCGCTTGGCCACGCTGTGGCGCATCTCGCAGCGCGACCCCAAGGACGCAGCAGATGTGGTGCTGCTGCCTGCTACGACAGCGCTGTACCGCCTGGCGCCGCCAGCCTTTCTGGCGGGCACCACCTTCCACTTCAAGATCAAGCAAAAGCTCGATGAGACCCGGCTCAAGGCGCAGCTCACCCTGGCGGGCTACAACCATGTGACGCAGGTCGTCAGCCCCGGCGAATATGCCGTGCGCGGTGGACTGATTGACCTGTTCCCCATGGGCAGCGCGGTGCCCTACCGTGTGGACTTGTTTGACGATGAGGTGGACTCCATCCGCACCTTTGACCCCGACAGCCAGCGCAGCCTGTACCCAGTGCCGGAGGTGCGCCTGCTGCCAGGGCGCGAGTTTCCGATGGATGATGCTGCGCGCTCCAAATTTCGCAAGCGCTGGCGCGAACTGCTGGAGGGCGACCCTACCAAGAGCCGCATCTACAAAGACATGGGCAATGGCGTTGCCACAGCGGGCATTGAATACTATCTGCCGCTGTTTTTTGACGACACGGCCACCGTGTTCGATTACCTGGGCCATGGCGCTGGCGGCGAAGACGCGCAGGCCACCATCGTGTTGCATGGCGAGCTGGAGCCTGCCTTTGCGCATTTTTGGCAAGACACCAAAGAGCGCTACCGCCTGGTGCAGGGCGACCCTGACCGCCCGGTGCTGCCGCCCGAGGCGCTGTTTCTCACCAGCGAGCAGTTCTACAGCATCTCCAACGGCTTTTGCCAGCTGGCCATCCGCAACACCGCGCAGGAAGCTACTGAATTCATAGCACAGCCCTTGCCTGCCCTGGCAGCCCAGCGCGGCATGGAAGAGCCGCTGTCGCTGCTCAAATCGCATCTGGTGGGCACTACCCACCGTGTACTGATCCTGGCGGAAAGCGACGGACGGCGCGAAAGCCTGCTCGATTTTCTGCGCGCCAGCCATGTTAGTCCACCGGTGTTTGACTCGCTGGCCGAGTTTCAGGCCAGCGACGAGAAGTTGGGCATTGCCACTGCAGCGCTCAACGCGGGCTTTAGCTGGACGCAGGGCGGCATTGATCTGGTGACCGAAACCGAGCTGTTCGCCACCACCGGCGGCAGCGCACGCAGACGGCGCAAGCAAGAGCAGGTCAGCGATGTTGAGTCGCTGATCAAGGACCTCAGCGAGCTCAATGTCGGTGACCCAGTGGTACACAGCCAGCACGGCATTGGCCGCTACCGTGGGCTGATGAATATGGACGTGGGGCAAAAAATGCCTGACGGCACGCCCGCGCTGCAGGAATTTTTGCTGCTCGAATACGCAGGTGATGCCAAGCTGTATGTGCCTGTAAGCCAGCTGCACCTGATCAGCCGCTACACCGGGGTGTCTGCAGAGGAAGCGCCGCTGCACCGCCTGGGCTCGGGCCAGTGGGAAAAAGCCAAGCGCAAAGCCGCCGAGCAGGTGCGCGACAGCGCTGCCGAGCTGCTCAATATCTACGCACGCCGCGCTGCCCGCCAGGGCCATGCCTTCAAGTTTTCGCCGCAGGACTACGAGACCTTTGCCAATGACTTTGGCTTTGAAGAAACCGCCGACCAGCGCGCCGCCATCCACGCCGTCATGCAGGACATGATCTCGCCGCGCCCGATGGACCGATTGGTGTGTGGTGATGTGGGCTTTGGTAAAACCGAAGTCGCTCTGCGTGCTGCCTTCATGGCAGTGACGGGTGGCAAGCAGGTGGCCATTCTTGCGCCCACCACGCTGCTGGCCGAGCAGCACTACGACACTCTGACTGACCGTTTCAGCAAATGGCCCGTGAAGATCATGGAGATGAGCCGCTTTCGCAGCGCCAAAGAGATTGCTGCAGCCATCAAGGGCCTGCAGGACGGCAGCGTGGACATCGTCGTGGGTACGCACAAATTACTGAGCCCTTCCGTCAAATACAAAGACCTGGGCCTGCTGATCGTGGACGAAGAACACCGCTTTGGGGTGCGCCACAAAGAAATGATGAAGGCCATGCGCGCTGAGGTCGATGTGCTCACGCTGACGGCCACACCGATTCCGCGCACCATGGGCATGGCACTGGAAGGCCTGCGCGACCTGAGCGTGATTGCCACTGCGCCGCAGCGCCGCCTGGCCATCAAGACCTTTGTGCGCACCGAAGGCACCGGCGTGATCCGCGAGGCCGTGCTGCGTGAGCTCAAGCGCGGCGGCCAGGTGTACTTTCTGCACAACGAGGTGGAGACGATTGAAAACCGCCGCGCCCGCCTGGAAGAGATCCTGCCCGAGGCACGCATTGCGGTAGCCCACGGCCAGATGCCTGAGCGCCAGCTCGAAAAAGTGATGAAAGACTTCATTGCCCAGCGCTACAACCTGCTGCTGTGCTCCACCATTATCGAAACCGGCATCGACGTGCCCACGGCCAACACCATCGTCATGAGCCGTGCCGATAAATTTGGTCTGGCCCAGCTACACCAGCTGCGCGGCCGCGTGGGCCGCAGCCACCACCAGGCCTATGCCTACCTGATGGTGCCCGACGTTGAAGGCCTGACCAAGCAGGCCGCGCAGCGCATGGAAGCCATTCAGCAGATGGAGGAACTGGGCAGCGGTTTTTATCTGGCCATGCACGACCTGGAGATTCGCGGCGCAGGCGAGGTGCTGGGCGAAAACCAAAGCGGCAACATGCTGGAAGTGGGCTTTCAGCTGTACAACGAAATGCTGGCCGAGGCTGTGCGCAGCCTCAAAGCGGGCAAAGAGCCTGATCTGCTGTCACCACTGCATGTGACCACCGAAATCAACCTGCACGCCCCTGCCCTGCTACCCAGTGACTACTGCGGCGATGTGCACCTGCGATTAAGCTTCTACAAAAAGCTGGCCACCGCCAAGACGACCGACAAGATAGACCAACTGCTCGAAGAAATTGTGGACCGCTTTGGCAAGCTGCCACCACAGGCGCAAACGCTGATTGATGTGCACCGGCTGCGCGTGATTGCCAGGCCTTATGGCGTGGTCAAGGTAGACGCCGCGCCGGGCATGATCACCATCAACTTCCAGAAAGACCCGCCAATTGACAGCATGGCCATCATCCAGCTGATCCAGAAAAACAAGCACATCAAACTGGCTGGCAATGACAAACTGCGTATCGAACGCGAGCTGCCCTCAGCCACAGCGCGCGCGCAGATGGTGCGCGATGTGCTCAAGAGCCTGGGCGCGCCGACCACGGCAGTGGCAACCGCATGAGTTGCTGTCAGTTCGTCAAGACGATATTGATCTGCGCTTCCTGGCTGGGATCAGACAGCGAGGTAGCAATCACGGACAGCACCACACCCTGCGAGGGCAGCGGACCGGAGCGGTTGGTGTTGGCAGCGTAACGTGCATTGGTAATCAGTGTGGGCAGGACGTTGGCATTGGTATAGGAGATCACGCTGCCTACAGGCGCGCTGACCACGGCGCCATTGACAGCCACTGTCCAGGCCACAGGGCCAGAACTGGCCAGCTCGAAATTGCTGCCTGCCACGAGATAAACATCCTGCTCCTGTGATGGAAAAAGATTCACACCCGATACACGCTGCCCATTGGCAAACATGATGAGATCAAAGGTGGCCACGGGCGTGGCTACAGCGACTGGCACCACGACCTCTGCATCCACGGTAGCGCTACCACCGCCACAGCCACCCAGCACAGCTGCAGTGGCAAGCAATGCAGCGCTGAAAATTCTGGTGATGAATCGCATAGGTGTGCGCTCCCGTAAAATACCATCACGCCAGAGATCACAATGATCTATGCGGGGTATGCAGTTACAACGCCCTGGCATGCCACAGGGTTGACGCACCAGCAGGCACGATATCGTGCATTGCAACTGTTTACCTTGTATTTACGGTTCTTCACATTCAGTTTGTCATGACCCTGCCCCTTCAGCCCATGCCGCCATCACACGAAATTTCTCCAGGTCTTGTCATTCAGGGCTTCACATCTCCTTTGAAACTCAGCCAGTTCAAGCTGGCCGCGTTTGATATGGACTCCACCTTGATCACCATCGAATGTGTGGACGAGATTGCCGATGCTGCAGGCCGCAAAGCCGAGGTAGCCGCCATCACTGAAGCAGCGATGCGCGGCGAAATCACCGACTACAAAGACTCGTTGCGCCGCCGCGTGGCGCTGTTGCGTGGCGTGCCCGTCAGCGCGATGGAAGAGGTCTACACCCAGCGCCTGCAACTCAGCCCCGGCGCGCAGCAGCTCACACAAGCCTTCAAGGCGGCAGGCATGAAGCTGCTGCTGGTCTCCGGAGGGTTTACCTTTTTCACTGACCGCATTCGCGACAGACTGCAAATCGACTGGGCGCGCTCCAACGTGCTCGAAGTGGCCGATGGCAAGCTCACGGGTCGCATGGTCGACCAGCCTTGGGGCGACATCTGTGATGGCGAACAAAAGCGCCTGACCCTGCTGGAAAAATGCGCTGAGCTGGGTATTGATGCACAGCAGGCCATCGCTGTAGGCGACGGTGCCAACGACCTGCCCATGATGGGCGCTGCTGGCCTGTCAGTGGCTTTTCACGCCAAACCCAAGGTGCGTGAGCAGGCGATGGTGGCGATCAACAGCGGCGGCCTTGACCGCGTGCTGGAGATTTTTCAAGCCTAGATTTATAGTGAAAAAGGCTTCCAAGCCAATAGAATATCGCGGGAGCAGCTATTTAATTGATAGCGTATTTTATTTCACCAAAACTTCGCCGTGCACCACAGCAGGCGGCTCTTGCGACGCAATAGGGGTTTTGATCGCACCCGGTGCGCTCTTGCGGGCGAACAGGGTGTACATCGTGGGCACCACAAAAATGGTCAGCAGCGTGCCCAGTGACATGCCGCCCACAATCACCCAGCCAATCTGCTGACGGCTCTCTGCACCTGCACCCGTGGCGATGGCCAGTGGCACAGCCCCCAGCACCATGGCACCGGTCGTCATCAAGATCGGGCGCAGGCGCTGCGCTGCCGACTGCTGGATGGCCTGCCACATCTCCATGCCCTGCTCGCGCAGCTGGTTGGCAAATTCGACAATCAAAATGCCGTGCTTGGTGATCAAGCCCACCAGGGTAATCAGCCCGATCTGGCTGAATACATTGAGTGTGCCGCCGCTTAACTGCAGCGCCCCCAGCGCGCCCACCATGGACAGCGGCACGCTGAGCATGATGATGAAGGGGTCGATAAAGCTCTCAAACTGCGCTGCCAGCACCAGATAGATGAACAGCAGCGCCAGTACCAGCACCACCGCCAGTGAAGACGATGAATTGCGGAACTCGCGGCTTTGGCCTGCCAGGTCGGTGGCATAGCCTGGGCGCAGCACCTTTTTGGCAGTTGCGTCCATGAAGGTCAGTGCTTCGCCCAGCGCGTAGTCAGGCGACAGCGAGGCGTTGATGGTGGCGGAGCGGCGTTGGCCAAAGTGGTTCAGATCGCGCGGCACCACCACCTCCCGCAGCTTGACCAAAGCAGACAGCGGGATCACTGTATCATTGCGGCCACGCACAAAAATGCGTTCGATATCGTCAGGCGTATCGCGCTCGGACGCATTGGTCTGCACGATCACGTCATACTGCTCGCCTTCGCGTTTGTAGCGCGTCACATTGCGTCCGCCCAGCATGGTTTCCACGGCGCGGGCCACAGCCTCCACGCTCACGCCCAGGTCAGCGGCCTTCTCGCGGTCCACTTCCATTTTGATCTCAGGCTTGTTCAGGCGCAGATCGGTATCGGGCTGCACAAAGCCGGGGTTTTTGGCCATCTCGTCCTGCATCGCGCGCACCATCTGGCTCAGGTTCTGGTAGCTGTCCGAGGTCACAATCACAAAGCTCACTGGACGCGAGTTAAAGCCCTGCCCCAGCGATGGCGGTGTGTTGGGAAACGCTGTGACGCCCGGCAACCCGGCGATGCGCCCGGTCATCTCGCGGGCCATGTCGGTGGTTTTTCGGGTACGCTCTTCCCAGGGTATGGCGCGGAAAAAAACTATTCCTTGGGCCACGGTCGGGTTGCCTGCCACAGTGAAAATGCGGTCAAACTCCTTGTAGCCCTGACCTACGCGCTCGATAGACTGGGCATAACGCGTGGTGTAGTCCAGCGTGGCACCGTCAGGGCCATTGATGTTGTTGATGATCACGCCCCGGTCTTCCAGCGGTGCCAGCTCCTGCTTCATGCCGCGGTACAGCAGCACGCTGGCCACGCCCGAGCCGAGCATCACCAACACCACCAGCCAGCGCACCTTGAGTGTCCAGCCCAGCAGCTTGGCATAGCCGCGCGTGAGCGCCTGCAAACCACGCTCAATCCAGCGGTCAAAGAACCAGGGATTGGGGTTGTGCCTGAGCAGCTTGGAACACATCATGGGCGAGAGCGTGAGCGCCACAAAGCCCGACACCACCACCGAGCCCGCCAAGGCGAGCGCAAATTCGGTAAACAGCCGCCCTGTGCGTCCTGGTGTGAAAGCCAGCGGTGCGTACACTGCCGCAAGGGTTAGGGTCATCGCCACCACGGCAAAACCAATTTCCTTGGAGCCAATGATGGCTGCTTCCAGTGGTTTTTTGCCTTCTTCGATGTGGCGGTAGATGTTCTCCAGCACCACAATGGCATCGTCCACCACCAGGCCAATGGCCAGCACCAAGGCCAGCAGCGTCAGGGTGTTGATGGTGAAGCCAAACAGTGCCATCAGGGCGAAGGTGCCAATCAGCGACACGGGAATGGTGATGAGTGGAATGATCGATGCACGCAAGGTGCGCAGGAACACAAAAATCACCAGCGCCACCAGCACCACGGCCTCGGCAATCGTGGTGTACACCGCCTTGATCGAGCGGTCGATGAACACGGAGTTGTCGTTGGCAATGTCGATGTCCACGCCTTGCGGCAGGTTTTCCTTGATCCGCGGGATCATGGCGCGCACACCTGCAGACAGCTCCAGCGGATTGGCCGTGGCATTGCGGATCACACCCAGGGTGATGGCGTCCTTGCCGTTCAGCCGGGTAGAAGTGCGCTCGGCTGCAGGGCCCTGGCGCACCTGGGCCACATCGCCAATGCGTACGGGCTGACCATTGACGGTGCGGATCACCACCTGTGCAAATTCTGCGGGGCGCTGCAAATCAGTGGCCGTCGTCACGTTGAACTCGCGCTGCTTGCTTTCAATGCGACCAGCGGGCACTTCCACATTGGATCGGCGCAGCGCGTCTTCGATATCCTGGGTGGTCAGGCGGTAGGAGGCCAGCTTGTCCGGGTCAATCCAGATGCGCATCGAATAGCGCCGCTCACCAAAGATGCGCACATCAGCGGCGCCGGGCGCGGTCTGTAGCATGGGCTTGGCAATGCGGTTGGCCAGGTCGGACAGCTGCAGCACATTGAGCGTGTCCGAGCTGAAAGCCAGCCAGATCACAGGTTGGGCATCGGCTTCCACCTTGGCCACCACCGGCTCGTCAATATCGGTTGGCAGGCGCTGGCGCACACGGCTGACCTTGTCGCGCACATCGGCTGCGGCGCTATCAGCATCGCGCGAGAGCACAAAGCGCACCGTGATCTGGCTTTGCTCCTGGCGGCTGACCGAGGTGATCACGTCCACCCCTTCGATACCGGCCAGCGAATCTTCCAGCACCTTGGTGACCTGCGCTTCCACCACTTCGCTGGATGCGCCGCGGTAGCGCGTTTCTACCGTGACGTTGGGCTCGTCGATTTTGGGATACTCGCGCACCGCCAGCTTGTTGAACGACACATAACCCAACAGCAAAATCAACAGCGACAGCACCGTGGCGAACACCGGGCGACGGATGGATATCTCTGGCAGTTGCATGGTGTGCTCCTACGGGTTGGGTTAGCGGTTGGCCGCAGGGGCTGCGGGCGCAGCAGTGACCGCGCCTGCTGCAGCGTTGGAGGGCGCGTTGCCCCCTGGAGCCTGGCTTGGCGCAGCACCTGGGGCTGCACCGCCCTGGCCTGCACCCCCTTGACCTGCACCGGGGCCGCCAGGCCCGCCTGGCCCGCGACCCAATTCAACGACACGTACCGGCGTGTTGTCGCGCAGCAGGCGCTGCTGGCCTGCAACCACCACGGTCTCGCCCTCTTCCACGCCCTCGGTCAGCTCCACGCGGCCAGGCCTGCGGATGCCGATCTTGACCTCCACGCGCTGCGACACCAGACGCTTGCCATCGACAAACACGGGCGGCTGCACTGGCGCTGCCGCGCCGCCCGGGCCACCGGGCGCGCCAGCTACAGGCGCACTGACGCCAGCTGCTGCGGCAGACGCTGCTGCGCTGGCAGCAGCGACCTTGGCGGCCTCAGCCAGCACCTTGTACTGCTCTTCGGTCTGCGGCACCACCTTGATCACAAACTGGCGGCCGCCTTGCGGCACGATGGCCTCTTCAGGCACCGTGAGCGATTTGTCCTTGATGCTGAACACGGTGGTCACGCGCGCAAACATGCCGGGGCGCAAAGGCCCTCCGCCTCCCGCCGCACCCGGGCCACCTGCACCACCGGGCCTGCCGCCTGCGCTGGGCGCAGCCCCTGCTGCAGGCCTTGCGCCGCCACCAGCAGCGGCCATAGCAGCACCACGCTCAGCTGATGGCGCAGCGCCACCCACAGCGCTACCGCCGCCTGCGCCACCTGCTCCGCGCTGCCCCGCTGCTGCACCAACCACACCACCTGCACCACCAGGCCCACGCCCACCACTGGCTGCACCACTACCTACACCACCAGCCACCACTGGGCTTGCGCGCATGGCCGCAGTGTTGGCCGCACAAGACGAGGCCACTGGGTCTACAGGGCGTGGAGCAGCCGCAGCTGGGCTGGACGCGCCACGCACAGGGGCTTTTGCCGCGGGGCGGGCTGCAGGCTTGGCCATGGTGGCTGCGCCACTAGCGCCACCGCGCGGGGCCGAAGCCCCGGCACCCGGCGCACCTGCAGGGCGCTGTGCCAAAGGCTCGCCGGCTGAATTTGGCAGTACGGCACGCACGGCAATCGAGCGCCCGTTGGCATCAATCTGCGGGTCAATCGCCTCAATCTTCGCTTTGAACAGGCGACCGGGCATGGCATCCAGCTGCAGCTCTACTTGCTGCTCGCGGCGCAGCTTGCCCTGAAAGCGCTCAGGCAGCCTGAAATCCACATACATCGATGACAGGTCTTCAATGTTGACCAGGTCGGCACCGTCCTTCACATAGTCGCCGATATTGATGTTGCGGATGCCAGCAGTGCCGTCAAACGGCGAGACAATGCGCATGCGCTCCCAGCGCGCGCAGGCCAGCGCCATCTGCGCCTCCACCACCTGCACGTTGGCCGCCGCCTCATCCACCACGCGCTGCGCAATAAAGCTCTGCGCCACCAGCTCCTGGTTGCGCTTGAGGTTGGCGCGGGCAATCGACACCTGGGCCTCGGCCTGGCGCACTTCAGCGCGCTGCAGCACATCGTCCAGCTGCACCAGCACTTCGCCTTTGCGCACGCGGCCGCCGTCGCTAAATCCCATGGTCTGCACGCGGCCAGCCACTTCAGGGCGCAGCATCACGTTCTGGCGTGAACGCAGCGAGCCAACGGTCTGCGCATCATCCTGCAGCCTGGTGACTTCCACTTTGGCCACTTCCACACCTGCCGGGCCGCCCGGGCCACGGCCCGCACCGCCGGGGGCACCACCAGCAGGCGCCGAGGCACCCGATGCTGCACCTGCCGTGGTGATTTCCTGCGGACCTTTGGGCTTGTTCTGATACCAATAGGCCGCGCCTGATGCTGCTGCAATGCCAGCTACTGCCACTATCGAATAAATCGCCTTGGAAGCCATGAACTCTCGTCTCGTTATTTGTAAAAATGTTTAACCTGTTAAATGTAGCAGGCCTGCATATCGCCAGACGCCGCCGCTAGGTTAAACCCTAGGCTTAGTTTGTATCTGCACCGAGCGCGGGCGGCGCATCTTTACATCCGCTTTACAAAGCCCTTTTTACTTCGCCTTGGGCCTAGGCAATCGACTGCACGCCCTTGTTGGCCAGTGCATCAGCGCGCTCGTTGCCAGGGTCGCCCGCGTGCCCCTTGACCCAGCGCCAGTCAATCTCGTGTCCCCCTGTGCTGACTATGGCATCCAGACGCTGCCAAAGTTCCACATTCTTCACGGGTTCCTTACTTGCGGTGCGCCAGCCGCGCGCTTTCCAGCCGTGAATCCATTCGGTAATCCCCTGCAGCACGTATTTGCTGTCCAGGTACAGATTCACCTTGCACGGGCGCTTCAAGGCCTCCAGCGCCTGGATCACCGCCATCATCTCCATGCGGTTGTTGGTGGTGTTGGCCTCGCCGCCAAAGAGTTCTTTTTCGGTGCCGCCCGACTTGAGCAGCACGCCCCAGCCCCCGGGGCCAGGGTTGCCTTTGCAGGCACCGTCGGTATAGATGTCAATAGTGTTCATGATGAAGAGTGTTTTAGGCCTGCAGCCCAATAGAATATCGCGGGAGCAGCTATATTTTTGATAGTAAAGGTATGCATGGTTCAGGTAAAAGATAAGCCCGGTGATGTGCTTTACTCAGGCTCCTGCGACTTGTGCACCCGCGGCGCAACCGACACCGGGGCACTGGCCATGCGCGGGACTTTTTTCCACGCCGCGCCCAGCATGCGCATGCCGCGCACCTTTTTGACTGCTGTCACGCTGTAGGCCGCGCCCAGGATGGGCCAGTAGCGGCTGCCCAGCGCGTCCATCCAGGCCATGCGCTCAAGCCACTGCGGGCTGCGCACGGCAGGGCGGTAGCAGCCAAAGTTGCCCGATTCCACCTCAAAGCCCAGCAGTCGCAGCCAGTCACGCAGCCGCCAGTAGCCAATAAACTCGCCGCCATCGGGCAGATACAGCTGACCAAAGCCCATGCGCTGGCGCAGGCGGTCACGCCGCTGCCGCCAGCCCCACAGACTGGCAGGGTTCAGGCCCGTGATCACCACTTTGCCCTCAGGCACCAGCACACGCGCCGCCTCACGCAGTGTGGCGTGAGGGTCGGAACTGAACTCCAGCGCATGCGGCAGCACTAACAGGTCGAGGCTGGCCTCGGCAAAGGGCAGCGCAGCAAAATCGGTGATCAGGGCCACGCGCGGGGCGGCTTGCGCGGGGTCTGGTGAGGGCGCAGGGGCGTCCGCTAGGTGGGCCAGGGCCAGCCATTGGTGCGGTATCCGGTTGGCGCGCAGGGCGTCCAGTTCGGGTAAACCCAATTGCAAAGCGTGGTAACCAAACACATCTGCCACCACATTATCCAGCTGTGCGCGCTCCCATTGCAGTAAATACTGCCCAGCGGCGGTCTGAAACCAGTCGTGCAAACCTATAATTTGATCAGCCATGAACCTTCTTGCTCTGCCCGCGTTTAACGACAACTACATCTGGATGCTGCACGACACGCGCCGCGCCATCGTAGTCGACCCCGGTGACGCCACAGTGGTGGAGGATGCGCTGCAACGCCTGTCGCTGCAGCTGGATACCATTTTAGTCACCCACCACCATGCTGACCATACTGGGGGTGTAGCACAGTTGCGTGACAGCACAGGCGCAGCCGTCTTTGGCCCTGAGCGCGAGACCATGCCCGAGCCCATCCGCCGCCTGTCGGGCGGCGACACGCTGCAGGTGCTGGGTCAGCAGTTTGAAGTGATTGACGTGCCAGGCCATACCGCCGGGCATATCGCCTACTACTGCGCCGCACCGTCCGACCAGCGCTCTGCGCTGCTGTTTTGTGGCGATACGCTGTTCTCTGGTGGCTGCGGCAGGCTGTTTGAAGGCACACCCACGCAGATGCTGGCCTCGCTGGACAGCTTGGCCGCCCTGCCTGCAGACACCCGCGTGTGCTGCACCCACGAATACACCCTGTCCAACCTGCGCTTTGCCCGCGCCGTGGAGCCTGGCAATACCGACCTGGCCCAGTATGAGCAGGCCTGCATGGCGCTGCGCGCGCAGCAGCAGCCCACCTTGCCCAGCACGCTCGCGCGTGAGCTGGCCATCAACCCCTTTTTGCGCAGCCGCACACCCGATGTGCAGCGCGCAGCCCTCTCGCGCGGTGCCACGGCCACCGATGCGGTGAGCGTGTTTACTGCAATTCGCCAATGGAAAAATACGTTTCAATGAACCCTAGCATCCCTACTTTTCAACACCAACATCCCCTGCGCCACAGCGCCCTCGCGCTCACCCTGCTAGCCCAGGCCGCCTTCGCCCTGGCCCAAGGCAACGCCCCTGCCACTACCGCGGTCCCCGCCGCCGCAGTCCCCAGCGCAGCGCCCGCAGCGGCTGCCGCGCCAGTGGCCGCTACCGAGACTGCCCCCGCAGCTCCAGCTACTGAAACAGCCAACCAGCCCGCCATCACTATCGACGCCACGGCTACGCCCAAGCAGGAGGCCCCGATCCCCGTGCTGCGCCAGACAGCAGACGCTGACCTGTGGAGCCGCATCCGCAGCGGCTACCGCATGCCCGACCTGCAAACCGAGCTGGTCACCAGCCAGGAGCAGTGGTATGCCAGCCGCGCCAGCTACATCACGCGCATGACCGAGCGCTCCAACAAATACCTCTATCACATCGTCGAAGAGCTGGAGCGGCGCAACATGCCCAGCGAGCTGGCCCTGCTGCCCTTTATCGAAAGCGCGTTCAATCCGCAGGCCGTATCCAGCGCCAAGGCGGCCGGCATGTGGCAGTTCATGCCAGCCACTGGTAAACACTTTTCGCTCAAGCAAAACGTGTTTCGCGACGACCGCCGCGACGTGCTGGCCTCCACCCGCGCTGCGCTGGACTACCTGCAAAAGCTCTACAACATGTTTGGCGACTGGCACCTGGCCCTGGCTGCCTACAACTGGGGCGAAGGCTCGGTGCAGCGCGCCATCGCCAAAAACCAGCGCGAAGGCCTGGGCACCAGCTATCTCGATCTGAACATGCCCAACGAGACGCGCAACTACGTGCCCAAGCTGCAGGCGGTGAAAAACATCGTCATGAACCCGCAGGTCTACAACAGCCAGTTGCCCACCATCCCCAACCACCCGTATTTCCAGAGCGTGCAGATCACGCGCGACATCGACGTGCAGCTGGCCGCCAAGCTGGCCGAGATCAAGCTGGAAGACTTCAAACAGCTCAACCCGTCGGCCAACAAGCCTGTCATCTTCAAGGCAGGCACGCCCTACATCCTGCTGCCCTGGGACAACGCAGGCATTTTTGAAAGCAACCTCGCACGCCACAGTGGCCAGACCTCGGGCTGGACGGTGTGGACCGCGCCCAGCACACTCAAAGTGTCCGACGCCGCACGTCGCGTGGGCATGAGCGAAGAGCAGATGCGTGAAATCAACCGCATCCCGCCGCGCATGCTGATCAAAACCGGCTCCACCCTGCTGGTGCCACGTGGCTCCGCGCAGCAAAAAGACGTGAGCGAGCAGGTGGCTGACAACGGCCAGGTCAGCTTCGCACCCGAGATCGTGCTGGTGCGTCAGTCAGTCAAGCTGCGCAAAGCAGAGTCTGTGGCGTCCATTGCCAAGCGCTACAAAGTGACCGCTGCCAGCGTAGCGGGCTGGAACAAGGTCAGTGCTACTGGCAGCTTCAAAGCCAAACAGTCTGTAGTGCTGTATCTGCCTCAAAAAGCCAAAGTCGCTGGCGGGCGCAGCGTCAAAGGTGGCAAGGTCATGAAAGGCGGCAAAGTTGTCAAAGGTACCAAAATGTCCGCTAAAACATCGGCCAAAGCGGGCAAGTCATCGCGCAGCAGCAAGGCTGTGGTGAGCAAGAAAAAACGCCGCTAGGGGCCCATCTGCGCATTGCTTTTATCAGTGTTTTAAGGCTCCAGCCCAATAGAATATAGCGGGAGCAGCTATTTAATTGATAGCAATCATCATTATCTAACCACCCGTGGCCATACCCAACAGCTTTATCCAGGAACTCGTCGCACGCGCTGACGTGGTCGATATCGTGGGCAAGTATGTGCAGCTCAAAAAGGCGGGGGCCAACTACTCGGGCCTGTGCCCTTTCCACGGCGAGAAAACACCGTCGTTCAGCGTGAGCCCCACCAAGCAGTTCTACCACTGCTTTGGCTGCGGCAAAAACGGCAATGCCATCAGCTTCCTGATGGAACACAACGGCATGAGCTTTATCGAGGCCATCAAGGACCTGGCGCAAAGCATGGGCATGCAGGTGCCCGAGGACGAGCGCAGCCCGCAGGAACGTGCGCGTGAGGCCGAGGCCAAATCCCGCCAGGCCACGTTGACAGACGTACTGCAAAGAGCCTCTGATGCCTACCGCGAGCACCTCAAAAGCTCTGACCGTGGCAAATCGTATTTTCGCCAGCGCGGCCTGACTGGCGAGATCGCCAAGCATTACGCGCTGGGCTACGCGCCCGAAGGCTGGCGCAGCCTGGCCAGCGTGTTCCCAGACTACAACGACCCGCTGCTGGTGGAAAGCGGCCTGGTCATTGAGCGGCCCGAGGACGACAGCAACCCCGAAGGCGAGAAGAAAAAATACGACCGCTTCCGCGACCGCGTCATGTTTCCGATCCGCAACGTCAAAGGAGAGACGATTGGTTTCGGCGGCCGCGTGCTGGACAAAGGCGAGCCCAAATACCTGAACTCGCCAGAGACCCCCGTCTTCAGCAAGGGCCGCGAGCTCTATGGCCTGTTTGAGGCGCGCGCCGCGCTGCAAAAATCAGGCTTCGTTCTGGTGACCGAGGGCTACATGGACGTGGTGGCCCTGGCGCAACTGGGCTTTCCCAATGCCGTAGCCACACTGGGCACCGCCTGCACCACCGACCATGTGCAAAAGCTGTTTCGCTTTACTGACCATGTGGTGTTCAGCTTTGATGGCGACGCGGCCGGCCGGCGCGCAGCGCGCAAAGCGCTCGATGGTGCCATACCGTATGCCACCGACACGCGCACGGCCAAGTTTTTGTTCCTACCGCCCGAGCACGACCCCGACAGTTTTGTGCGCGAGCATGGGGCAGACGCCTTCTCGCGCTATATCAGCGAGGCCGTGCCGCTGAGCCGCTTTTTGATCGACGCCGCCCGTGACGGCTGCGACATGGACAGCGCCGAGGGCCGCGCCCGCTTTGCCAGCCAGGCCAAGCCGCTGTGGCTGCCCTTGCCCGACGGCGCGCTCAAACGCCAGCTGCTGCGCGAGATCGCCACGCTGGTGGCACTGGGCGAGCGCGAGCTGACCGAGCTGTGGCTGCCCCCCGCCGCGCCGCAAGCGGCAGCCCGCAAAGCCGCCAATGCCCCCTATGTGCCCGGCAGCCGCGACGGCGAAGACCCGGCCCAGTCCCCGCGCGCTGGCAAGTGGCAAAAAGGCGCAAAAAGCAGCTACAGCACGCCCTACAACGCGGGCTACACCCCCCAGCCCCGCGTCAGCCCCCTGCCCGGCCGCGCCGCCCCCACCAGCCGCGCCGACCGCGCCCTGCAAATCCTGCTGCTGGACAACGCCGCCTGGGAGCGCCTGTCCAGCGCCGAACACCACCTTTTGTGCGAGCTGCCTGCGCCGCACGGCGAGCTGCTGAGTTGGCTGGACGCCCAGATCGCCGAGCATGGCCCGCAAACCTGGGGCGCGCTGAGCGAAGGTCTGCGCGGACACACCCATGAGAGCGTGGCACGCAAACTGGTAAGTTTGGTACCAGACGACATCCAAAGCGACCCGCAGGAACTGGCCTTGATTGTGCAGAAAATGCACCACGAGGCCGAAGACGCAGAACTGCGCGATCTGTCTTCGCAAGTGGCTGACCCGGCCAAGTTTGCGCGTTACAAAGAGCTGATGGAGCGGCGCAAGGCGCGCAGTGTGCCTTTGGCGAATTGAGTACGTTGTTGGTGCTTGCAGAGACTCTATAGGTTGCGCGCTACGGCTTGCGTCACCATGTGCGCGTCGCCATGGGTTGCGTTACTGCGGGCGACAAAGCGTATGCAAATCGCCCTCATACTGGAGTACCAGAAATCGGTCGATTTGCATACGCTTTATCGCCTCCACACACGGTAGCGCGCTACCCGTAGTCTCCGGCAAGCCTTTGTGTTCAATACCGGTAGTGCGCTACCTTGGTTGCAGGCGGGATAGCGTGTGCACAAGGCGCGATTTCTGGTACTCCAGTATGAGCGCGTTGGGCATACGCTATCTCGCCCGCAGTGTTACTTGCTCAGAGCAAAACCTGCCCCAACGAGTATCAGCACCGAGCAAAGCAAACGCCCTCAAAACCCTGCCCGGTACCTAAAACCCACGCAAAAACAGCGTCTCAAACACCCAAAACCCTTAATTTCTGGACAAAATCACCCTCTTTGGGTATAATCCGTGTAACAACAGGTAAGCGCGACAGCAGCACCTCCGTACCGGCACCGAGCACCACAGCGTCTCAACCGCCACTCTCGCAAGGACTGCACACCAAATGATCGCCCGACACTTGCCGCGTCGTTTCCCTCCCCGTTATGTTGTGTTGACCTTCGGTTCATCCTCGGTTGCTGCCGCTTGCAAAACCCCTTTGCGCTCTGCATGTAACTGGAATGATCCTTTCTGCGCCCTGGAGCCGCTTTGAAGGTAGCGTTGATTTTTTGTGTTTCGTTCAATTTGTTTGAGGACTCTCTATGGCCATTAAGCCCCTGAAAAAGCCCGTAGCAAAACCTGCCGCCAAAGCGGCAGCGTCCAAAAGTACGGCATCCAAAGCAGCGCCACCCAAAGCCAAAAGCCAGGCCGCAGCCAAACCTGCCGTGAAAGCCAAACCCGTGCCCGCATCGAAAACTCCCGCCCCCAAAGCTGCTGCCAAACCCGCCCCCAAAGCTGCTGCCAAACCCGCCGCCAAGCCTGCTGTCAAAGCGGCTGCTGAAGACCCGAAAAAGAAAGCCGCAGCGCCCGCTGTGGCCAAAGCTGCCCCTGCAAAAACTGCTGCAGCTAAACCCGCTGCCGTGCAACCTGTGCGCAAGCCGGGCGACAAGATCCCTGCCAAGCGCGGCCCCAAGCCCAAAGGCAATATCAACGGCACGCCCGACCCTGACGATATCGATCTGAGTGATCTGGAGCCGGATGTTCCCGTTGCGCCCCTGATTGGCGAGGACGGCGAAAAGATCAAGCCTCTGCGCATGAAGCTGTCCAAGGCGAAAGAACGCGCCTTGATGAAAGAATTTGGCCTGGACGACACCGTGCTGTCCGAAGAAGACCTGGCCAAGCGCCGCCTACGCCTGAAAGCGCTGATCAAGCTGGGCAAAACCCGTGGCTACCTGACGCACGGCGAAATCTCTGACCACCTGCCCGACAAGCTGGCCGATGCCGAAACCCTGGAAGTCGTGCACTCGCTGCTCAACGACATGGGCGTGGCCGTGTACGAACAGACGCCTGACGCTGAGACCCTGCTGCTCAACAACAACGCGCCCACCGCGGCCAGCGAGGAAGAGGCCGAAGAAGAAGCCGAAGCCGCCCTGTCCACCGTGGACAGCGAGTTTGGCCGCACCACTGACCCCGTGCGCATGTACATGCGCGAGATGGGCACCGTGGAGCTGCTGACGCGCGAAGGCGAGATCGAGATTGCCAAGCGCATCGAAGGCGGCCTGAATGTGATGATGGAGGCCATCTCCAACAGCCCGGCCACGATCCAGGAAATCTTCAACATGATGCAGGAGATTGCCGACGGCAAGGTGGTGATCTCCTCGGTGGTGGACGGCTTTAGCAACCCCAACGAAGCCGACGACTTTGTGGCCGAAGAAGACTTTGACGAGTACGACGAAGCCGATGACGACGACGGCAAGGGCGGCTCCAAGGCCATGACCAAAAAGCTCGAAGAGCTCAAGGCCGAGGCATTCCGCCGCTTTGACGTGCTGCGCAGCCTGTTTGAGAAGCTGCACAAGATCTATGACAAGGAAGGCTACGGCACCCCCAATTATGTGAAGGCCCAAAAGGCCGTCACAGAAGAGCTGATGCTGATCCGCTTTACAGCCAAGAGCATTGAGAAGCTGTGCAACCTGGTGCGCAGCCAGGTGGACGATGTGCGCAAAAAAGAGCGCGAGCTGCGCCGCATCATCGTGGACAAGTGCCACTACCCGCAGGCCGACTTCATCCGCGACTTCTCGGGCCGCGACAAAAACAACCACAAGATCGCCTCGCATCTGCTGGACCTCAAGTGGGTT
Source organism: Polaromonas sp. (assembly GCA_013297865.1). Lineage (GTDB taxonomy): Bacteria > Pseudomonadota > Gammaproteobacteria > Burkholderiales > Burkholderiaceae_C > JAAFIP01. The sequence continues at coordinate 220,446 of JAAFIP010000003.1, forward strand.
GAAAAGCAGGCCGCTGCAGGCAAGCCCTGGTCAACCACCATGGGTCGTTATATTCCGCCGATCCAGGAACTGCAGCAAAAGCTGATGGACCTGCAAAGCCGTGTGGTGGTGCCGCTCGATGAGCTCAAGGACATCAACAAACGCATGAACGACGGCGAGCGCGGCTCGCGTGCGGCCAAGAAAGAGATGATCGAGGCCAACCTGCGCCTGGTGATCTCGATCGCCAAGAAGTACACCAACCGTGGCTTGCAGTTCCTCGATTTGATCCAGGAAGGCAACATCGGCCTCATGAAAGCGGTGGACAAGTTTGAATACCGCCGTGGCTATAAGTTCTCAACGTATGCCACCTGGTGGATTCGCCAGGCTATCACCCGCTCGATTGCCGACCAGGCGCGCACCATCCGCATCCCTGTGCACATGATCGAGACCATCAACAAGATGAACCGCATCTCGCGCCAGCATCTGCAGGAGCACGGCTTTGAGCCCGATGCCAGCCTGCTGGCCGAGAAGATGGAGATTCCTGAAGACAAGATCCGCAAGATCATGAAAATCGCCAAGGAGCCGATCTCCATGGAGACGCCGATTGGTGACGATGATGACAGCCACCTGGGCGACTTCATCGAAGACAGCGCCAACACCGCGCCGATCGAAGCGGCCATGCAGGCCGGCCTGCGCGATGTCGTCAAAGACATCCTGGACGGCCTGACCCCGCGTGAAGCCAAGGTGCTGCGCATGCGCTTTGGTATCGAGATGTCCACCGACCACACGCTAGAAGAAGTGGGCAAGCAGTTTGACGTGACGCGCGAGCGCATCCGCCAGATCGAAGCCAAGGCCCTGCGCAAGCTCAAGCACCCTACCCGCTCAGACAAGCTGCGCAGCTTCATCGATTCGATCTAAGCCCGACAGCTCTTCACCCCAAGCCGCCCGCGTGTTCTGCACCGGGCGGTTTTTTCTTTCGGGGCTTGGCAGCTTGAATATTCCAGCGGCATCAAAAACACCGCATGAATCTGCTACCCTTGGCAGCTACATGCAAGCTAACACTGTCGTCCTTTTTCTCAGCGTGCTCCTGGGCATCCAGCCCATCACCACCGATCTGTATTTACCTGCCCTGCCTGCCATTACTGAAGGCTTTGGTGCGTCCATGGCGCAGGCGCAGCTGACGCTTACTGCATTGCTGCTGGCCTTTGGCATATCGCAACTGGTGTGGGGGCCGCTGTCAGATCGCTTTGGCCGGCGGCCGGTGTTGGTGGGGGGCCTGGCAGCCTATGCTGTCGCCTCCCTGGGTAGCGTGTTTGCCAGCACCATGGAGCTTTTGATTATCTGGCGCGCCGTGCAGGGCCTGGCCATGGGGGCCGCTGTGGTGTGCGCCCGCGCGATGACGCGCGACCTGTATGTGCCCGCCGACGGCGCACGTGTGATGAGCAAAGGCCTCACTGGGCTGGGCGTAATTGCATGCATCAGCTCGCCACTGGGCGGGCTGCTCAGCGACTGGCTGGGCTGGCGCGCAGCGATGTCGGCGCTGTCTGCCTTTGGCGTGGTGGCCCTGGTGCTGGCCTATGTCAAGTTTGAAGAAACCCTGCCGCAGCGCAATCTCAAGGCCCTGCAGCCTGCTGTGCTGCTGAGCACCTGGGGCATGATCGTGCGCCATCCCACCTTCTGGGCGTATGCCTTGCTGGCCACCACCTCCTATGGCGGGCTGTTCACGTTTTTGGCCACGTCATCATTTGTCTTCATCAAGGTGCTGGGCCTTTCCAAAACGCAGTACGGATTGGCGATGGCCAGCATGTCCCTGTGCTACATCACCGGCACCTTCATGTGCCGCCGCCTGCTGACGCGCTATGGCGTGCTACGCACGGTCTGGCTCGGCGGCTGGTTGACCCTGGTATCGGGCGCTGTGCTGGCGGCGCTGGCCTATGCGGGGGTGCACACGGTGTGGGCGATATTGCTGCCGTTTTGCGTGTTCATGCTGGGGCATGGCGTGCACCAGTCCTGCGGGCAGTCGGGCTCTACCGGGCCGTTCCCGCAAGCGGCGGGCGCTGCCTCGGCGCTGGCAGGCTTCATGATGATGGTGTGTGCGTTTGCCATGGGCGGCTGGCTGGGCAGCCATATGGATGGCACAGTGCGGCCGCTGGCCTATGGTGTGGCCGCCTGGGCCGTGCTGATTGTGTTGACCGCCTGGGTGTTGGTGCAGCGTTATGGCGAGCCTGCCAAGCATTAAGCCCGACTTTGTCTGCCTGGCAGGCCCCACCGCCAGCGGCAAGAGCGCGGCCTCGCTGCTGATTGCGCAGCACATGCCGGTGGAGATCATCAGTGTGGACTCTGCGCTGGTTTACCGCGGCATGGATATCGGCACCGCCAAGCCCACCCCCAGCGAACAGGCTGTGGTGCCGCACCACCTGATTGATGTCCTCGACCCGGCCCAAAGCTACAGCGCTGCGCAGTTTGTCAGCGATGCGCAGCGCCTGATTGGCGAGATCCGCGCGCGCGGCGCGCTGCCGCTGCTGGTGGGCGGCACCATGCTGTATTTCAAGGCCCTGCTGGACGGCATTGACGACATGCCCCCTGCCGACCCCGCCGTGCGCGCCCAGCTGGACGCGCAGGCCGCTGCCCAGGGCTGGCCCGCGCTGCACGCCAGGCTGGCAGAAGTGGATGCCATCACGGCAGCCAGGCTCTCGCCCAACGACTCGCAGCGCATCCAGCGGGCGCTGGAGGTGTATATGTCTACCGGAAAAACGCTCTCAGACCACCATTCAATCGCGGGAGCAGCTACTAAAAAAATAGCAAACACCATACTGATCAGCATGGAGCCCAGCGAACGCGCCTGGCTGCACGCGCGCATTGCACAGCGCTTTGAGCTGATGCTGCAAAGCGGCTTGCTCGCTGAGGTGAAGGCCCTGCGTGCACGCGGCGACCTGCATCTGAACCTGCCCTCGATGCGCTGTGTAGGCTACCGCCAGACCTGGCAGATGCTGGACGGCGAGTTTGCCGCGTCCGAGCTGGCCGAGCGCTGCGCCGCCGCCACGCGCCAGCTGGCCAAGCGGCAGATCACCTGGCTGCGCAGCATGCCCGAGCGCGTGATCGTGCCCTGCGATCAACCCCAGGCTGCGCACAACGTGCTCAACTTGGTACAGTCGTGGGCATGACCATCCGAGACCCAAAGATAAATGACCCTGCGCATCGACAACCTTGGTAAAAGTTACGGTGACACTGCCGTGTTTGCCCATGTGTCACTGCAGGTGCAAGCCGGAGAGTTTGTCGCCATCGTGGGCGAGTCGGGGGTGGGCAAATCCACCCTGCTCAACTGCATGGCCGGGCTGGACAGCTGGAGCACAGGCAGCGTGCAGGTGGCCGATGCCGACCTGGGCCAGATGAATGCCGAGCAACTAGCCGTGTGGCGCAGGCAAGCCGTGGGCTTTGTGTTTCAGGCCTTTCATGTGCTGCCGCATCTGGACGTGGCACAGAACGTGGGCCTGCCCTTGATGCTGCTACAGCAGCCCAAGGCGCTGATTGAGCAGCGCGTGGCGCAGATGCTCAGCGCGGTGGGCCTGGCTGAGTTTGGCGCTCGCCTGCCCCAGCAGCTCTCAGGCGGCCAGCTGCAGCGCGTGGCCATTGCACGCGCCATGGTGCACCGCCCGCCCCTGGTGCTGGCCGACGAGCCCACGGGCAATCTGGACCCGGCCACTGCGGCGCGCACCATGGACGCCCTGGTGGCCCAAAGCCGCGAACATGGTGCCTCGCTCGTGCTGGTTACCCATTCCGAAGCCGCTGCCGCCCGCGCCGACCGTGTGCTGCATCTGACGGCCGACGGCATCGCCGCCTGAAGGTGCCGCCATGCTGCTAGCCCTGCTGCGCACCTTCTCCTGGCGCGAGGTGCTGCACCACCCGTGGCGCAGCGCAGCCGCCGTGGTGGCCATCATGCTGGGCGTGGCACTGGCGTTCTCGGTGCACTTGATCAACGCCAGCGCCCTGTCGGAGTTTTCCAGCGCGGTGCGTGCAGTCAACGGGCAGCCCGACCTGGAGCTGCGCGCGGCCACGGGCAACCTGGACGAGAGCCTGTATGCCCGCGTGGCGCAGCACCCTGCCGTGGAGGTGGCCAGCCCGGTGCTGGAGGTGTCCACCTATGCACTGGATGCCAAAGCTGGCAAACGCGCCATCAAGGTGCTGGGCATTGACCCGCTGGTGGCGGCCAGTGTCTCGCCCAGCCTGCTGCCGCGCGCCAGCGAGCGCAGCGCGGGGCAAGATGAGCGCTTTGTCATGTTCGCGCCAGACACCGTGTTTCTCAACCCCGCCGCACGCAGCTTGGCCACCAGCCCCACCGGCACGCTGGCCCTGCTTACCGGCCTGCGCAGCGCCACGGTGCAGGTGGCAGGCACGGTGGCCGCGGGCGGCGGCCCACTGGCGGTGATGGACATTGCCGCCGCGCAGGAGCTGTTTGGCCTGCAGGGGCAGATCACCCGCATGGACCTGCGCCTGGCCGCGGGCGCAGACCGCGCCACGGTGCTGCGCGAGCTGGCCCTGCCCGCCCAGGTGCAGGCACTCGTCCCAGGCGATGCCGAGCAGCGCGTGAGCAACCTCTCGCGTGCTTACCGCGTCAACATGACGGTGCTGGCCCTGGTAGCTTTGTTTACTGGGGCGTTTTTGGTGTTTTCGGTGCTGTCACTCAGTGTGGCGAAGCGGGCCCAGCAGATGGCGCTGCTGGGTGTGCTGGGGCTGACCGCGCAGCAGCGGCTGCAGCTGGTGTTGGCCGAGGCCGGTGTGCTGGGCGTGGCAGGCAGTGCGCTGGGGCTGGCCTTGGGCAGTGCGCTGGCGGCCCTGGCACTCAGCCTGCTGGGTGGCGACCTGGGCGGCGGCTATTTTGCGGGGGTAGCGCCCTCGCTGCAGTGGAGCGCGGGTGTAGCGCTGCTGTATGGGCTGCTGGGCGTGGTGGCTGCGGTGGTGGGCGCGTGGTGGCCCGCGCGCCAGGCGCAGGGCCTGCCGCTGGCACAAACACTGAAGGGTTTGGGCAGCGCAGTGCGGCACGGCAAGGGGGCCTGGTTGGCGCTGGCCCTGGCTGCGGCGGGCACCGCGCTGGTATGGGCACCGCCGCTGTGGGGCCTGCCGCTGGGCGCGTATGTCGCTATCGCACTGCTGCTGGTAGGCGGCATTGGTCTGCTGCCCAAGCTGGTGGCGCTGGCCTATGACCGCATTGCACCCCTGGTGGCCACGCGTGCCCTGCCCTTACTGGCGATTGAGCGGGCGCGGCGTGTGCGTGAGACCGCTGCCGTAGCAGTCAGCGGTGTGGTGGCCGCGCTGAGCTTGGCTGTGGCGCTCACGGTGATGGTGGCCAGTTTTCGCACGTCGGTCACGCAGTGGCTTGATGTGGTGCTGCCCGCGCCTTTGTATGTGCGCACCGCGGCCAGCACGGCCGCCGGACAGGTGCTGAACTTTTCACCTGCGCAGGTGCAGGCCATTGCCCAGCTGCCCGGCGTGCAGCGCGTCGCGGGCATCCGTTCGGTGGCTTTACAGCTCGACCCGGCGCAGCCCAGCGTGATGCTGGTGGCACGCAGCGTGGATGACCCGGCCAAAGATTTGCCCATGGTCAAAGGCCCGGTGCCCCGCGCTGCGGACGTGCCTGAGGATGCCGTGCCCTTGTATGTGAGCGAGGCGATGGTCGATCTGTACCAGGCAAAACCGGGTGAGAAATTTATACTCAATCTGCCTGCAGCCCAACAGAATATCGCGGGAGCAGCTATTAAAAACATAGTAAACCCGAACTACTATATTGCCGGTGTATGGCGCGATTACGCACGCCAGTTTGGCGCCATTGCCATCGACCAGGCCACGTATGTACGCATCACGGGGGATGCCCAGGTGAATGATCTGGCGGTGTGGCCGCAGGCTTCTGCCGACACTGCAGCGCTGCAGCAGGGCATTCGCGGTGTGATCGAAAGCCAGCTCAGCGGGTCGGCTGCGGGCGTGGATGTGAACAAGCTGGTGGAGTTTGCCAGCGCTGACGAGATACGCGCTGTGTCACTGAAAATTTTTGACCGCAGCTTTGCCGTAACGTACTGGCTGCAGGCGGTGGCGATTGCGATTGGCTTGTTTGGCGTGGCGGCCAGCTTCAGTGCGCAGGTGCTGGCGCGGCGCAAGGAGTTTGGCCTGCTGGCGCATCTGGGGCTCACGCGCAGGCAGATTCTGCAGGTGGTGGCCAGCGAGGGCGCGGCATGGACGGCGATAGGCTCCATCGCCGGTTGCGCGCTGGGGCTTGTGGTGTCTACCATCCTGGTGCATGTGGTCAACCCGCAGAGCTTTCACTGGACGATGGATTTGACGATTCCCTGGCTGCGCCTGGCCCTGCTGTGTCTGGCGGTGGTGGCTGCAGGCACGGTCACGGCCTGGCTGGCGGGCCGCGCGGCTGCGGGGCGCGATGCAGTGCTGGCCGTGAAGGAGGACTGGTGATGCGCACGGGCCCCTTCGCACCCCGCTTGCCGCGGCTCCCGCTCAGCCTGTCCAAGCGCTCTTTCACCCAGCTGGCGCTGGCCAGCACGGCCGCCGCACTTGCGCCGGGTGCCAGCGCCCTGCCCGCACGCACCCTGGAGTTTCCGCGCGACCACGGCGCACACCCGGACTACCGCACCGAGTGGTGGTACATCACGGGCCATGCGCAGGTGGGCGGCAGGCAGCTGGGCTACCAGGTGACTTTTTTCCGCTCGCGCGTGGAGGGCACGCACAACATGCAGTCGAAGTTTGCCGCCAGGCAGCTGCTGTTTGCACACTGCGCCGTCACCGATGTGCAAGGCCGCAAGCTATGGCATGACCAACGCATTGCACGCGAGGGCTTTGGCATAGCGCAGGCCAGCGAGCTCGATACCGATGTGAAACTGCGCGACTGGAGCTTGCAGCGCAGCGCAGCCACTGGCGTCTACAGCGCCCGCATCCAGGCGCGCGACTTTGCCTTTGACCTGCGCTTTAGCCCCACGCAGCCGCTGCTGCTGCAGGGCAGCCAGGGCCTGTCGCGCAAAGGCCCCGAGGAAAAGCAGGCCAGCTACTACTACAGCCAGCCTCAGCTGACCACGAGCGGCACACTGAGCCTCAAGGGCGAGCGCTTTGCGATAGGCGCTGACAAGGCGGCTGAGGCCTGGCTGGACCACGAGTGGAGCCAGGAGCTGCTGCACCCCGAGGCGGTAGGTTGGGATTGGATCGGCATGAACCTGTTCGATGGCAGCGCGCTGATGGCTTTTCAGCTGCGCCGCAAAGACGGCAGCAGCCTGTGGACCGGCGGGGCCTTTCGCGCCACCTCCAGCAGCGGGCTGCAGACCTTTATTGCCAAGCGGGGAGAAGTAGCCTTTCAGGCGATCAAAGGCTGGACCAGCCCTGCTACGGCCGCCAAATACCCGATCGAATGGCTGGTGCGCACACCGGCTGACTACTACACCGTCAAGGCGGTGATCCCCAACCAGGAGCTGGACAGCCGCAGCACCACGGGCGCGATCTACTGGGAAGGCCTGAGCGATCTGTTTGACAGCAATGGCAAACTCGTGGGGCGCGGCTACCTGGAGATGACAGGCTACGCCAGCGCCCTGCGCATTTAGACCATCACGGTAGACACAGTCTTGGTGTTCAGATACGCCTCCAGGGCCTCCATGCCGCCTTCGGAGCCGTAGCCAGAATCCTTCACGCCACCAAAGGGCATTTCGGGCACGGGCGCGGCAGGCTGGTTGATCCACACCATGCCGGCTTCGATGCCGTGGCTGATAGCGTGGGCGGTTTTCAAGCTCTTGGTGAAGGCATAGCTGGACAGGCCATAAGGCAGGCGGTTGGACTCGGCAATCGCTTCTTCGATGGTGTCGAAACCGCGAATCCCCACCAGCGGGCCAAAGGGCTCATTGTTGAACAGATCAGCGTCCAGCGGCACGTCAGTGAAGACGGTGGGCGCAAAGAAATTGCCCGCGCTGCCAATGCGCTCGCCACCAGTTTGCATCTTGGCTCCGGAGGCCAGGGTTTTTTCGGTCACCTGTTTCATCGCGTCCAGGCGGCGGCTGTTGGCCAAAGGGCCCATGGTGGTGCCTGCGGTCATGCCGTCGCCCACTTTGATTTTCTGGGTGAACGCCAGCATCTGCGCTGTGAACTCTGCCTTGACGCTGTTGTGCACCAGAAAGCGGGTGGGCGCAATGCACACCTGGCCTGCATTGCGGAACTTGGCGCCTGCCGAGGCTTTGACTGCCAGGGCCACATCAGCGTCTTCAGCCACGATCACAGGGGCATGGCCGCCCAGCTCCATGGTGGCGCGCTTCATGTACTGGCCCGCCATCGCAGCCAGCTGCTTGCCCACGGCGGTAGAGCCTGTGAAAGTGATTTTGCGCACGATGGGGTGGGCAATCAAGTAGGACGAAATTTCTGCCGGGTTGCCATAGACCAGGCCCACTACGCCCGCAGGAACGCCCGCGTCGACAAATGCACGAATGAGTGCCGCAGGGGAAGCGGGGGTTTCCTCCGGCGCCTTGACGATGATGGAGCAGCCCGTGGCCAGCGCGGCAGACATTTTGCGCACCACTTGGTTGATCGGGAAGTTCCAGGGCGTAAAAGCCGCCACCACACCCACGGGCTCCTTGAGCACCTGCTGCTGCACATTCAGGGCGCGCGGGGCCACGATGCGGCCATAGATACGGCGGCCTTCTTCGGCAAAATATTCGATGATGTCGGCAGCCGACATGCACTCCACCTTGGCTTCGGCCAGTGGCTTGCCCTGCTCCATCGTCATCAGCATGGCAATGCTCTCGGCGCGCTCGCGCATCAGCACAGCGGCCTGGCGCATGATCTTGCAACGTTCAATGGCGGGCATGGCGCGCCAGGTGATAAAGCCTTTTTGCGCGGCGATCAGGGCGGCGTCCAGGTCGGCAATGGCGGCGTGGGCCACGCGGCCGATCTCTGCGCCGGTGGCAGGGTTCACCACGGGCAGGCTCTTGCCGCCTTGGGCTTGGCGCCATTGGTTGTCAATGAAAAGTTCGGTATTGGCGTAGGTCATTTAGGGTCTCTTGGAAAATGGGGAAACCAACCATTATCCAGCCAAAAATAAAGCCGGGCTTACATGGCTGTTTCAGGCCTGCCAAAGCATGGAACAATACCCACCATGAATTGGCAATTTTGGCGACAGGCCAACCGGCAGCAGCTATGGGTGCATGTGCAGGCCATGTGGCTGCTGGTGCGCAACCCGCAGGCGCCCTTGGCCCCAAAAATCGTAGCGGCTCTAGTGGTGGCCTACGCGCTCAGCCCGGTCGATTTGATTCCGGATTTCATTCCTGTGCTGGGTATGCTGGATGACATCATCTTGCTGCCGCTGGGTATTGCACTGGCCATCCGGCTCACGCCTGCACCGCTGTGGCGCGAGATGGTGGCGCAGGCGCAGGCCCATCCCCTGCGCCTGGCCAAGACCTTATGGGGTCTGCTGCTGGTGGTGGTGCTGTGGGCTGTTGTGTTGGGGTTGGCAATATGGTGGCTGGTATGACGTTTCGCAGGGTTGTGGGTCGGATAGTGTGGTGGTGCGCAGGTATGTGTCTGGCAGGCGCTGTGCAGGCCAAGCTGCTGGAAGGCACTGTGACGCATGTCAGCGATGGCGACACCCTGTGGGTGCGCCTGGCGCAGGGTGGCGAGCCTGTGAAGGTGCGCTTTCAGGGGATCGACGCACCGGAGGTGTGCCAGGCTTGGGGCGCGCAGGCCGCCAGCGCGCTCAAAAACAAATCGATGGGCAAAACGGTACAGCTCAACACCCGCGCGCGCGACGACTATGGCCGCATGCTGGCGCGCGTGAGCCTGAACAACGAAGACCTCGGTGGGTGGATGGTCGCCCAGGGCCATGCATGGAGCTACCACTACCGCAACAACCCAGGCCCCTATGCCGCGCAGGAGCGTGCGGCACGCCAGGCCCGGCTGGGCCTGTGGGCGGCAGCCACGCCCCAGCCACCGCGCGATTTTCGCAAGCAGCATGGTAGTTGCCACTAGCCAAACGTAGTGCCCTGCCGCTTATGATCAGGCGATGACAGCATTTTTCGCCTGCATTGGCCACGCTTCGGTAGATCACCATTTTGAGGTGGAGGCCTTCCCCTCGCAGCCCACCAAAACCCCCGCCAAAAGCTACCGCATGATTGCTGGCGGCATGGCGGCCAATGCGGCCATGGCCATGGCCCGGCTGGGCGCGCCGGTGCGCCTGCTGGGGAGGGTTGGCGACGACGAGGCGGGCGGCTTTGTACGCCAGGCCGTGCGTGACTGCGGTGTGGATGCGATGCTCGAGACGGTGGCGCAGGCCTATACCTCAGTGTCCAGCGTGGTAGTGGACGCCAGCGGCGAGCGGCAGATTTTCAACCACCGCGGCGATGCCCTGGCCAAGGCCCATGGCCTGGACACAGCCCAGCTGGAAGGCGCGCTGGCCGTGCTGGCCGATCCGCGCTGGGGCGATGGCGCGCTGGCGGCCTTGCACTGGGCCAGGCAGCAAGGCGTGCTGGGCATACTCGATGCCGATGTAGCCCCCCGCGAGGTGTTGCAAAAGCTGGTGCCTGCGGCGCAGTGGGCCGTGTTCTCCGAACCCGGGCTGCACAGCTATGCGCCGCACTGTGCATCGCTCGCCGACGCACTGCAGCAGGCGCTGGCTGCGGGCGCGCAGGTGGCGATGGTCACCCTGGGTGAGCGCGGCGTGGTCTGGACGCGCGGACAGGGCTTACACAGCGTGCCCGCATTTACCGTGAAGGCGGTGGACACCACGGGCGCAGGCGATGTGTTCCACGCGGCGCTTACCATGGCGCTCACGCAGATGCCAGCAGACGACGAACAAGCTGCCATCCGATTTGCCTGCGCGGCCGCCGCACTCAAATGCACCCAGCGTCACGGCGTGCTGGGCACTCCCAGCAGACAGCAGGTAGAGAGCTATTTGCTACAAAATAAATAGCTGCTCCCGCGATATTCTATTGGCCTGGCGGCCTAAAAGATATATAAAAAGCGCTGCAGCAGGCCCTGCGCAGGCTCAAGCATGGGCCTGCAGGCCACACTCCGACAGGAAGGCAGCCCAGGACGATCTGCAGCTTGTCGCAATAGCGCCCTTTTGAGTATTGCCAGCATGGCGCTCGATCAAACGGGCTGCACTGTCCAGCATGCGGTCACCCAGTGGCCTCCAGGCAGACAGGCACTCCATCAGCACGGCCTGGTTGCCAGCATCCACAGCGATCAGCTCCTTGCACAGCTCGGCCGTCCAGCGGCGGCTGCGCTGCGCGTCCAGGTAGAGGTTGTCAGCCAGCATGGCATCCATATGGCAACCGTGCTGGTGTGCCTGCTGGGCAAAGGCATGCAAAAACAGCTCGTCGGCCAGCGGTTTGCACACCAGATTCAGGCCGACAAAGGCCTTGTCCCAGTCGTAGCTCACCATCAGGCGCTCGATCAGCTCGCGTGTGGGCTGCCAGTCGGCGTCTTTTTCCCACACAGCGCGCTCCTGGCTGCCAAACTGGCGCGATGGATGCGCCTGCGCCAGTTGCCGGGTGCGGTAGGCCACGCGCTGCACGCGGCGCAGCTGATCGGCCGTCTGGAAGGCCGCGCAATTGCCCACATAGCTGGAATACGCCAGCTGCTGGATATAGGCCGAGACCATCTGCAAACCATGGCCCAGATAGCGCGTGGGGGTCAGAGTCAAGGCCAGAAAATCCAGCGCCTGGGGGCTGAGCTGGGCATCGCTTCCCGAGCCCGTGCTGCCCTGCAGCAGCAGGCCGTCCACATAGGTCTCCTGCTCGTCCATGGCCTGGGTGTATTTGCGGTAGGTCATCTTGTCCGGGTCGCGGAACTTGTCAAGCTTTTCCACCCGCAGGGCGATGCCGTTGCGGTGTTTTTTCAGCCAGCGGTTGCCATTGACATCGGGCCCCATCTCCAGCGGCTCGGCCAGGGAGGTGGTGTGGTTCATGCCATGGGTGACGATCTCGTAGTCGGTCGGTTTGCGGCCCAGGTTCCCCAGGCTGGACCAGGTTTTCATGCGCTTGGTGCGCGTCTGGATAGGAACGACCGTGCCGTCGCTGGCGGGGGAGGGATGGGTAGTCATGCGGGTCTCCGTGAGGGATCAAGGGGTTTCAGGTTTTGAAATACCAGCGGTATTCACTGTCGCTGGTGTGCATGCGCCCGGCAAAGGATGTCATCTCAATCTCCAGCATGGGCAAGGCGTACTCGCGCCCCAGATGCTTGGACAGGCTGGCCTGCGTGAGGCGGCAGTCATTGAGCACATGGATATGCACATAGTCGCCGCGGTCGGTCACAAAAATATCCTTGCCGGGGTTGTCTTCTTCGATGGCGTCGATCACTGCGTCGGCCATTTCACCGCCGCGCAGGATGGGGCCTACGGCATCGTATTCCACGCTCTGGGTCATGTAAACGCGGTTGGCTGGCATGCTGGTCTCCTGGTCGTTATGTGAAGGGTTCAGGTATCAAGCGGGCTGTCGCCCAGCAGGACCCGATTGTTTTCAATACGGATGGGGTACTTGGTCAAACGCTCTGCGCTGGGGTTAATGCTGCAGCCACTGCGGGCATCAAAAGTCCACTGGTGTGCGCGGCAAGTCAGCACGCCGTCCTCGAACGAGCCCTCCGCCAAAGGCACGCTTTGGTGGGGGCATACGTTGTCGTAAGCGTGGAACTCGCCTTGCACATTCATCACCAGCACTTCACGTTGGCCCACGTCAAAAACAAGCATCTCGCCAATCCATACATCGTCGCTGGCGCAGACGTCGATAAATTTGCAGACATTGGCTTGTGACATGGGAAGTACCCTCCTTTGCGTGAAGCCAGTTGTTACCTGGCCCAATCCACGGTGACCCATTGCAGGGGCTTGAGGCCGGTTTGCGCCATCACCTGGCTCAGCGGCGCTTTGAGATCCACCAGGGTTTGGGCAATTTGCACCTGATAGCTGCCGCCAGGCTTGATCGGCATGCGTCTGCCCACCGAATGCACCGCGATCTTGTCAACCACTTGAGCCATGGTGTCCTCGGTGTCCACTGCCACCAAGTGGGGCACAAAGTCGCCTTTGAATACCCCATAGATTGGAAATAAAGCCATGATTGCTCCTTGGGTTAGGTTTATGCAGCTTTGCGCTCAGGCTGCATATACTCCTTGGCCCAGGAGTAGGCATAGGCATCGTCGCCCATCACCTCGGGGGTGATGCTCATCCACTTGAGGCCACCGGTCAGATCCATGGGCTGGATCTGGCCCAGCAAGAAGCGGTCAACCACATTGGTGTGGCCTGCATAGCGCTCGGGCTCGGTGTCGAAGATCCACTTGGAGACATCCGAGTCGAAGTTGTACAGGCGGCCTTTGTACTCGCTGGTGTACATCTGCAGGTGGTGTCTGTCCCAGGCAGAGCCCAGTGGCAGGTGGGTCACATTGCACAGCGCAGGCAGGGTCAGAGGATAGGTCTGCTCCATCTTGCCGCTGTTGACGTTGTGGATGATCTCGTCCCACAGCACGCCCCAGCTGTCTTCCCAGCTGGGGTAATGCGCATTGAGCCATTTGCGCTCTGCCTTGGAGACACCAGCGTTGGGCTTCCAGAACAAGGTGGGCCGCCAGAACCAAGTGCCGATGTGCATGGCGTGGTGGCCATGGTCCAGGCACTGCAGGAAGGTGTCCCAGTACCATGGCTTTTGCAGACCATAGTCTTTCATGGTGCGCTCATGGTGGTGCACCACCCACTCCAGCATGAACTCCTTGAACGACATCTTGCGCTGGGCCACGGGCGTGTAGTAGTCCATCGAGGTGCCAGTAAGGGTCTGGAACAGCCTGAACGAGCGCCAGAACGAGACGTCAAACACATACTGCGCGCGCTTGGGGTCGTGCTTCATCAGCACTTCCAGTGTGGGAAAGCCCAGCTGGGCATGGCGTGCCTCGTCAGTCTGGATGCTGGAGAGCAGATTGGAAAAATCCACATCTCCGGCCTCCATGGCGTCGGCTGCCAAAGCCACAAACTGCATATTGGTAAAGCCGTGCTCCACCGTCAAACTGGTGGCCATGGCCGCCTCGATGCAGTTGGCGTTGAGCATCCAGTCGTCAAAGAAGTTGCGCGTGGCCAGCACGCCCCATTCGTTGGTGTGAAAGCCCTTGTTGCACCAGTCAAAGCGCTCATCGTGCTTGAGCAGATCGTGCGAGAAGGCCAGGTCCAGCTGGGCATGGCGGATTTCGTCGAGCATGCCGAACACCCCCAGGTTGCGCCAGCGGGGCGTGGGTGCAAAGCGGCAGAACCGACTTTGCATGGTCACGGCCATCTGCTCCACCATGCAGGTGGTGCCCATGTGCAACTGCGATGAGGCAATATGCGCAGGGTCAAGTTTTTCGTAAATGTTGGCACGTTTCAAGGCGTCGCGCACCGCATAGGCGCCCGACTCTTTCTCGCGCTGCACATGCACATAGTCACGGTAGGTCACCCTGAAGGGCTCATCCCACGCGTCCCATGCTTCTTTGGGCACTGGACCCACACCGGTCCACGACTCTGGAAAGGCCTCTTTCTCATCCACATAAGAAAGCGTCCACTCCACATCGCGGGCGATGTCATACCAGTCATCTCTCGCTAGCATTACCATAGTCAACTCCTTTTACTACCACTAACAACAGCCGCATGGCGCGGCAACGGCCTCAGCCAGTGCGCTTGATGTTGCGCACTTGCACCGAGGTATATTCGTGCAGTCCTTCCTGGCCCAGCTCAACGCCGATGCCAGAGCCTTTGACTCCACCAAACGGAATGCTTGGCCCCATGGCGGGATGCTGGTTGACCCAGGCACCGCCTGATTCGAGCCGTGCAGCCACCTGGGCAGCGTGCTCCACATCCGTGCCCCACACGGAGCCTCCCAAGCCGTACTCGCTGTCGTTGGCCAAGCGCAGGGCCTCTTCTTCATCGTCAAAGGGCATGATGCCCAGCACCGGGCCAAACATTTCGTCTTTGACCACGCGCATGCTGTGGGTCACGTCGGTCAGCAAGGTAATGGGCAAAAACAGGCCGGGGCCAGGGATGGCAGGGCTTTGGTAGAGCAGCTTGGCGCCTTGGCTGAGGGCTTCCTGCACGGCCTGCTGGATCAGCTCGAACTGCATCTGGTTTTGAATCGGGCCGATGTCTACACCTCCTTGCGTGCCGGGGCCAATCTTGACGGTTTGCGCAAACTTCACCAGCTCGTCGCACACCGCGGGGTAGATACTGCGGTGCACATACAGGCGCTTGAGGGCTGCGCAGACCTGGCCACAGTTGGAGAACTTGCCCCAGAACAAATCTGCGGCAATCTTGGCCGGGTTGGCGTCAGCCAGCACAATGCCTGCGTCGTTGCCGCCAAGCTCCAGGGTGAGGCGCTTGAGGTTGCCTGCGGCGCTGGCCATGATGCGCTTGCCTGTGGGACCAGACCCGGTGAAGGCGATCTTGCGGATGCCGCTGTGCTCGGTCATCCAGGCGCCCAGGGCATTGCCGCCACTGACCACGTTGACCACGCCGGGCGGAAAAATCTCGCTGGCCAGCGTGCCCAGCCTGAGGGTGGCCACGGGCGTATTGGGTGATGGCTTGAGCACGATGGTGTTGCCCGTCAACACTGCCGGCACGATCTTCCACATGGCCAGCAGCACCGGGTAGTTCCATGCGGTAATGGCACCCACCACACCCAGGGGCTGGCGATGCACCGCCACATATTTCTCCGGCGTGTCCTGCAGCACCTCGGGCTGCAGATCCACCGCCGTGTAGCCGCGCCCAAAGAAGGCAGCAGAGTTGATCTCGCTACGCGCCTTGGCAAGAGGCTTGCCCTGCTCGCTGGTGATCAGCGGGGCCAGCGTGTCGGCATCGGCCAGTACGCGCTCAATGTAGGCGTTGACCATGCTGCGGCGCTCTTGCAGCGGCGTGGCACTCCAGCTTGTGAAAGCCTTCTGGGCGGCGGCTATCGCGTCGTCCAACTGGGCGCGTGTGCAGTCAGGCACTTTGGCAAAGCAGGCGTTCAGCGCCGGGTCAATGACATCCAGCGTGCTGGGGCTGCCCACGGACTGCCCGTTGATGGTCATCAGGGGCGACATGACAAGCGAGGCATTCATGGAGATGGACATGGCAGTTCTCAGACGGTGTGTGGTTGGGCAGGGGCTGGCGTTGCGGCCGAAGTGGCAGAGCCAAACAGCATGCGCCAGGTGGTGTCGGTGTAATAGCCGGTTTTGGCGGCGGCCAGGGTGGCAGCGTCACGTTCGAGCTTTTTCTGGGCGCTGGGCCGCGCGGCAATCGCAGTGCACCACTGGTTGACTCTGGGAAAAGCGCTGATGTCCACGCCCTGCCCTTTGGCTACGCGCACCCAGGGGAAGGCGGCAATGTCCGCAATGGAAAACTCACCGCAGATATAGTCCTGCTGGATCAGCTGGCGCTCGAGCACGCCATACAGGCGCAAGGCCTCGTTGCGGTAGCGCTCACTGGCATAAGGTGCGTCAATGCCGCGCTGCGCAGCGTGGCTCACAAAGTGTGCCGCCTGGCCCAGCAGAGGGCCTTGGCTGGAGGTTTGCCAGAACAGCCACTGGATAACCTTCCATTTTGCCAACGGGTCGGCGGGCAGCAGCAGTCCGGTCTTTTCGGCCAGGTACAGCAAGATGGCACCCGACTCAAACAGTGCTACGGGCTGACCGCCAGGCCCGTCGTCGTCCAGCATGGCGGGTATCTTGCGGTTCGGGTTGACCAGGCCATATGCCTCGGTGTGCTGCTCACCCGCGCTGATATCCACCCACTGCACCTGGTAAGGCAAGGCTGTCTCCTCCAGCATCATCAGCGCCTTGCGGGCGTTGGGAGAGGTGTAGTAGTACAGGGTAATCATGCGGTGCCTTGCCTAGCTGTGCCTTGGGTGTGAGTGCCAGCGCCCTCAGATGCCGAAGCGCTCTTTCATGCGGCCCATATAGGCCACCAGGTTTTTCTTGCTGGCTCCATAGTCCTTGGTGTCATAGTCAAATGGCGAGTCGATGGTCTGGCGCAGGATGGACAGCACCGACGCGTCAACCCAGCGCGGCGAGTTGCCCATGAAGAAGGCTTTGTCACCCAGAAAATTGGACAGTGAATCCATATCGGTGCGGGCACGGCGGTAGATCACATCGGCGGGCATGCGACCCCAACCGCCGTTCATGAACTCGTTCAATATGCGGAAACGAAAATCGTCAGCAAACGAGCGCAGGCCCGCAGGCACATCGTTAGTGCCTGCAATGATGCGGATGTACTTTTCCCAACCTGCAATCTCGCGCCAGCGCGGCTGGATGACGGCCACCCAATAGGTGTGCTCGTCAATCAGGCGGTTGAACGCCATCATGGTGGCATGGTCAGCCGCTGTGGCACCTTCATCAATGCCCTGGCCGTATTTGCCGCGAAGGTATTCGATGATGTGGGTTGAGTCGTTCATAGTGGTGCCGTCGTTGTCCACAATGGTGGGCAGCTTGCCCGCTGGGGTGTCGCGGTCCAGAGTGGCCAGGTTGCCCGGCTTCATCTCGTAGGGGATGCGATTCATCGTCATGTAATACGCCACCTTGGTCACATAGGGGCTGATGCAAGGCACGGTCCAGGCGGGCAGATATTGGTACAGGGCAATCATGATGTCTCCTTTTTAGTTACTTGGTTTAACGCGTACAGAAAAACGATATCGCGGTGCAATTCACCACATCAACTGGTCTCCATTGGCATGGCGAAACTGTCCTGAGGTGGCTAAAGTCAACTCGTCCATGCGTGCAATCAGGCCCTTGGCCGCGTCTTGAGGCTGGATGTAGTTGAAATTGCCCGGGTAATCTTTGGTCAAGTCGGTGGCCACCATGCCCGGGTGCAGCGCCACCACCGCAATGCCGCGCTTGCTCAGGTCGTGGTGCAGGTTGAGGGTCACCATATTGGCCCCAGCCTTGGACACGCGATAGGCATACATCTGTCCTGAGCTGTTGTCACCCAGCGAGCCCACCCGGCTGGTGACCACACCCACTTTGGCGTTGGCCGCCATATACGGCATGCTGGCCTCGATGACGCGCAAAGGCCCCAGGGTGTTGATCTCAAACTGGCGTCGCATGTCGTCGTAGTCGATCTTGCCCAGTTCGTCCAGACCCAACACGCCTGCTACATGCAGCACCCAGTCGAGCTTGGTTTTACGGCGGCCAAGCTCTTGCGCCATGCGGGCCACTGCCTTCGCATCCGTCACATCGATGCCGCCAATTGTCTCCACCCCACCCTCGGTGTAGGGCTCGGTCGTGCCCATACACACTGCAATCACATGGTCACCGCGCGCCTGCAGCTGCAGGCATATGGCATTGGCAATGCCGCGGTCTGCGCCAACTACAAGAATATTTTTCATGGGTATGCTGGTTTGTTTTTATGCAGGCACGGCCTGTACTTCGCTGCCAATGATTTTGTTGGCTCGCAACTGTTCAATCTTGCTGTCGCTGTAGCCCAGCTCACGCAGGATTTCGTCGTTATGCTCACCTAGCAGGGGTGCGCCGAAGCGCACGCCTGCAGGCGTACCGCCAAAGCGTGCGGGTGGCCGCGCCTGGCGCAGTGGGCCTGCCGCATGGTGCTGGTACTGCACGATGGTGCCCGAGGCCAGCACCTGTGGGTGCTTGATAACGTCATTGCGGGTCAACGCAGGGGCGCAGGGCACATCCTGGGCTTCCAGCCGCTGCATCCATTCACCCGTCGTGCGGGTTTTGATCACTTCCTGTGTCAGTACCAGGCGCTCATTGACATGCTTGTCGCGCGCGCTGGGCGTGGCAAAGCGCTCATCGGCCAACCATTCGGGTTTTTCCAGTGCCTTGGTCAGGCCGACCCATTCTTTGTTGCTCATCACCGCCACGGTCATGTAGCCGTCTAGGGTTTCATAGATCAGGTCGATGAAACTGGCGGCTTCCTGGTTGCTCACCACTTTGTCAGGGTAGGTCTGCGCGCCCATATCCGAAGCCCACAGGAAATACAGCACCGAATCGAGCATCGAGACACGCAGGTGCTGCCCTTTGCCGGTTCTGAATTTGGAGACCAGGGCAGCAGAGATGGACTGGGCGATCGTGACGGCTGCCAGTTTGTCGGGCAGCACAGTACGGATCAGGCGCGGGCGCTCGGAGTCTGCGCCTGCCTGCACCGTGGTGAGGCCCGACACCGCCTGAATAATCGGGTCATACACGGGCTTGCCCACCCAGGGTCCTTCGTCACCAAAGCCACTGACCGAGGTGTAAATGATCTGCGGCGCGACCGCGCGGATGTCTGCCTCGCCCACACCCAGCCGGTCCACTACGCCGGGACGGAAGTTCTGTAAAAACACATCAGCGTTTTTCGCCAGGTCGCGCACAATCTCGCGGCCCTGGGACTGCTTCATATCCACCGTAATGGAGCGCTTGT
>JAAFIP010000003.1:239800-341638 GCA_013297865.1 Polaromonas sp.
AGAAACATGGCCGACATGCCCGCGCGCTGGTTGCCCAGGGAGCGCACATGGTCACCTGTGCCGGGCACTTCCACTTTGATGACATCAGCGCCCTGGTCCGCCAAAATCATGGCCGCCCATGGCCCCGACAGCATGGTCGTCATGTCCACAATGCGCACGCCAGTTAAAGGCCCACTCATCTCTGTCTCCTTATCGTGTGAAGGCTGATTTGGCAAATCAGACCTATACCGTTGGTGGACTTTAACTATTCCGTCTAAAAATAACTAGGCGGTAAATTCGGGATTTATAGTACGATGAAAGCGGACAATTACATTTGTGTCACAGGCTACAACCGAAAGGTAAAGCACCATGATCAAGCAATTGCAGCGCATGGCCGTGTTTGCCCAAGTTATTGAAAACGGCTCGTTTTCCAAAGCTGCTGTGAGCCTTAATCTGGGCAAATCGGTGGTCAGCGCGCATGTGGCTGCACTGGAAAAACACCTGGGCACCAAGCTGATCAACCGCAGCACCCGCACGCTGGCCCTGACCCAGGAGGGTGTGGAGTTTTACGAGGCCTGCCGGCAAATGCTGGCCGCCGGTGAGAGCGCCTTGGCCCATGTCGAATCCCAGCGCAGCGGGGCTACCGGGGTTATCCGGCTCACCTCGTCGTATAACTTTGCGGTCAATTTCCTGATCCCGCAACTGGCGCTGTTTCGCAGCAAATACCCTGAGGTCTTGATCGATTTGGTGCTGGAAGACTCGGTATCCAACATGATCCAGGAGCGCTTTGACCTGGCACTGCGCGTGGGCCGCCTGAACGACACGGCACTGTATGCCACCGAGCTGGGCAAATGTCGCATGCTGGTGTGCGCCTGCGCTCAGTACATGCAGCAGCAGCCCAAGATCACCACGCCGGACGATATCTTGCAGTTCCCGTGGATCAGTATCGACCAGCTGCCCCACCCTGAGCGCCTGAGCCTCGTGCATAGCCGCAGCAACCAGCGTGCGGTGCTGCGGCTGCGGGCGGCCATACGCACCCATTCGGGCATCGCAGCGCGCGAGTTTGTGCTCTGTGGCGCAGGCCTGGCCTTGCTGCCCGACTACGCTGTGAGCAACGACATTGCCAGCGGGCGCATGGTGCAGATATTGCCGGCCTGGCGAGAGGAATATGAGCGCCCTGTGTCCGCTATCTTCCCCAACCGCGATCTGATCCCCACGCGGGTGAGGCTGCTGATTGAGTTTTTAAGACAGGCGTTTGCGCAAAAACAGCGCAAATCATGAGCGATTTACTCCCTTTTGATTGCTATTAATAATATAGCTGCCCCCGCGATATTCTATTGGCCTGGCGGCCTAAAAAGCATATAAAAATTGCTCCAATAGGGCTTGCGCAGACTCGAGCGTGCGACTGCGGGGCACACTCAGGCAAAAGTGCAGCTTAACAGGTTGAACACATGCGCGACCGCGTGACGCAGACCCCGCATTTACCTTGGCCCGCTTTACGCAAATTTACCTGTTAGATAGCGTCCAGAAACCTGTCCGTTCTACATTCAGAACAGGCCATCTGAATTCAAACCTACTTTTTTGAGGAATTGCAAAATGGGCAAAGGATTATTTTTAATTGTCGTGTTTGCCATCGTGATCATTGAAGGCTTGGTGCTGCATGCCAAATACCGTAATTACGACTGGAAGGCGTCTGCCGCGAGCATGGTCAATTCACTCATCCGCTTTGGTGTGCAGGTTGCACTGCCGATTTCACTGGCAGTGCCCATTTTTGCATTGGCATCAGAGTACCGCATAGCCACCATTGCCATTAACGGTGCCGTGGCCTTTGTGCTGCTGTTCATCGCGCACGAATTTTTCCACTACTGGGCACATCGTGCTTCGCACCGCATCCGCTGGTTTTGGGCCAATCATGCCGTACACCATTCTTCGAACCAAATGAGCTTGGCCGCTGCCATGCGGTTGGGAAGTTTTGGCCGGTTGATGGGCATTGCCGCGTTTCATGCGCCACTGGTGTGGTTGGGTTTTCCCAAAGAGGCTGTTCTGGCAACCCTGTCAGTGACCTTGATGTATGAATTCTGGATTCATGCGCCCTGGATTCCCAAGCTGGGCTGGTTTGAATACGTGTTCAACTCACCGTCGTCGCATCGTGTGCACCACGCCTCCAATCTGGAGTACCTCGATGCGAACTATGGCGGTATGTTGATTATTTTTGATCGTCTGTTTGGCACCTATGTGGCAGAACGGGATGATGTCAAGATTCGCTATGGTCTGGTAGAGCCTGAGCTGAGCAACAACCCGATCAAGATAGAGTTTGTGGAATGGCGCAAATTGTTTAAGGATTTGCTCGCCGCGAGAAGTCTGCGAGCGGTACTCGGCCATATCTTCATGCCTCCAGGCTGGCGTCCAGACGGCCAGCACCAAACCACTGAAGCACTGCGTCTGCGCGCCAGAATGGCGGCAGTGCACAGCAGCCAACATCTTGCCACTGAAAAATCAGGCTTTGCATAGATTGCGGCTCTTTGCAAACGCATTAAAACCGTATGACGAAAAGATTAAAGAATTCCTAAAGCAATCAACACAGGGAGTAGACAACGTTAATAGCATTTAACTCACATCCATAGAAGTTTTATTTTTAGTTATCAGAGAGATTTCAATATGACATTTCACAAAACAATCATCGTCGCAGCAATATCTGCATTGTCCCTAAGCATGCTGTCAACCGCCTCGGCTCAAGGCTTCATGGAAAGCAGGATTACGAAAAAAATGCAAGAGGCTGATAAAAACAAAGATGGTTTGATCAGCCGGGAAGAAGCCAAGAGCATGCCGCGACTGGAGAAGAACTTCGATGCGATCGATACCAACAAGGACGGTCAACTCTCCAAAGAAGAGTTGACTGCTTTCCGCGATAAGGAGAAGAACAAGAAGTAATCGAATCGCATCCCGCTGAAGTCTTCTACTCCAGCGGGATGGCAACTAGAATTTAGCGAAAAATGGCATGTACTTGCCATCGTCTGCGCCGATCTCTTGCTTGATGAGCTGATTGGTTAATGCGTTCATATGCAGCAAGGTGTCCTTGTGCGCATCGGGCTTGGCTGCCAGGTTGTTGATTTCAAAAGGGTCGTTGACCACATCGTAAAGCTCAAAATCGGTGTTGGCCAGCATTTCATCCCAAGTCTGGGGATGCTGCGTATAACGGGAGTTGAAATAGCGTGCGAACTTGTAGCGCCCATTAAGGCTGCCACGCATGAGACCTCGGTTCTTCGTACTTTCACGGAGCATGTCCAGCATCTCGTAGGTCTTGGTGACAGGATTCTTCAGCTTGATGGCATCGCCAAACCGTTTGACGCCAGCACTGCTCATGAAAGCAAAGCTCGTCCAGTGATAGAGAACACCATCTTTAGCGCGTGGCCCTTCAGCGGTGGGATGGGCCACCAGAGCAGAAGCATCGCGCCCAATCATTGAGGGCAGTTGATCGCGCACTTTGGTTGGATCAATACCCACTAAGCCGAGCAGGGTGGGCATGATGTCAACTTGCGAGACAAGCGCTTGGGTGGTAACGCCTTTTTGACCTGCGGGATGCACTACTGAAAACGGAATGTTGACCATATCGCCCATAGGCATGGTGCCTTTACCTCGGATGCCATGACGTCCAAGCTGCTCTCCGTGGTCTGACACGAGCATGATGACTGTATTGTCAAGCTGGCCTGAGGCTTTGAGACCATCGAGCAATTGTTTGAGGTATTGATCACAATCCCGTGTGCAGTTCCAGTAATAGTTTTGCATCTCGCGACCATGTGCAGCATTGCCGTAGTCAAGAAAACCCATCACACTACTCCATGTGTCGTGATACTCCTTGATGGCCTTGGGGCGAATACCCAACGTGGCAGGGCCATAGTGCGCCTCCAGCTCATAGCCCAGGTCCGTCTTGTAGAACGAGGTTTGCGGCGGACGCTCGCTGCGATCGGGAAAATTGATGACACGACTTTTCGTCATCTCATCGCCCGAGGTGTAATACATGATGTCGTGCGGATTGAGCAGGTTCACGGCCTGAAACCAAGGCTTGTCTTGGTCTTTGTTGCGCTGAATGAATTCCATAGCATGCTTGACTGTGCGCTCATCCGTTTGAAGGCCGGCGAACGGACCATCAATTTCTCCGTTCACCGAGTGATCAGAAAACCCATAGGAGCTCACTTCACGATGGGCAAGCTCGGGGTTGCGCTTTTTCAACCTGATATCCAGCTTAGACAAATGCCATTTACCGCTGTAGCCCGTAATGTAGCCCGCATCTGTGAATACCGAGCCCAAGGTTGGGATATCACGGCGTAAATCCGATGAATAGGGCAAGGGCGTGTTGTCCCACAGCTCATTGTTTGGTGAGTGCGCGCCGGTGTACATCACGCCCCGTGATGTGGAGCAGATCGGTGTGTTGCATTGCGCGTTGGCAAAGGTGACGCCGTTGTCCATCAGCCAGGCTCTGGCTGGTGCATGCATTTCGATAAAACCCTTGGGGTAGCGGCTCCAGGCACGCTCCTGATCGGTCACGATGAAAAGTACATTCAAGGGCTTGCCCTTGCCAGGCTCAATCCGCGCACGCGGCAATTGTGCTGTTGGGCGACCAACAGACCTCTTGAATAATTTTGGGAAGATTGCCACAACCGGTTCCTTGTTTTTAAGCCGGTGCTGCCGCCAACAAATCAAAAGCTTCTTGTATCAATTGATCAGCTTGCTCAGCAGGCCCTTCCACCAAAATGCAGCGGTCGGGTCGTACAACTGCGAGCCAGCCACTGGCTGGAATTTTTCGATCAAAGGCATCGCCCAGTATATGCAGGTGATCTGCTTGCGATGCGCTCGTGGCATGTGCATCGCCATGTTTGTGCCAATG
Organism: Polaromonas sp.; assembly: GCA_013297865.1. Classification (GTDB taxonomy): domain Bacteria; phylum Pseudomonadota; class Gammaproteobacteria; order Burkholderiales; family Burkholderiaceae_C; genus JAAFIP01. The sequence continues at coordinate 244,665 of JAAFIP010000003.1, forward strand.
CCATATCTTGCCACCCATCTGCTGTAGCTTCTGAAGAGACTGCGCTGACAGATGAGCCATTGGATCTGCATCAATACCAATCAAGGCTAAATTCAAGCCAATCACGTCATCACTTCGCTGCGCTTGTGCGCCGCTTGCATGCTGCGCGCGCACTTGCGCGATGGTAGATCCTGCGCGCAGCCGATCACGCCCATTAGCGCGGTGAAACATGCCGCTACTAAAAGTATTTTCAGGCTTGATCTTCATCTCTTCAAACAAAGACCGGCAGCCAGGAATCCAGCGTGTGATCTTCATCATGCCATGCACGATGAAGGCCATCACTATATTGCTTGGCATGATAAGTTTGCCAAGAAAGAGTGCCAGATTGATAATTTTTTTGGCGTGAGACCGACGCTCTGCTTGGTAGCTCTCTAATATTTTCTCGTTAGCTTTGCCATGCAACACCCAAGATATCTTCCAAGCAAGATTAAAAGTATCACGCAGACCTGATACCAAGCCTTGCCCAGCAAACGGGGGCGTTATGTGCGCTGCATCGCCAACCAGAAAGGCTCGTTCTTTGGAAAATTCACGCGCCAAACGTGCATGAAATCGATATACAGCAGTTCGCTCAATGTCTATTTTTTCTGCATCACACCAAGGCTTTAGAAGTTGTTTGATCGTCTCAGGCTTTTCCATCTCCTGCCGACTTTCATGTGGCTGCAGCATAAATTCCCAGCGCTGCCGGTTGCCTGGTGCACACATGTGGGGGCTGGGACGCTTGGGATCGCACATGAACTCCACATGGTCAATGGGGGTAGGCACGTTGCGAGCATCGACAATCAACCAATCTTGTTGGAAACTCTGCCCCTCAAAATCGATGCCCAAGATTTGCCGCACCTTGGAGTTCGAGCCATCGCTGCCCACGATATAGCGACTCTTGACTTGCAGGCTGCTGCCATCCATGCGCGAGAGCCTAGCATGAACATGCGATGTATCTTGCATGAAGCCTTCTAAGCACACCCCAAGCATAGCTTGAATATGTGGGTATTGCTCCAGCTTTTTTCTTAGCAAACGCTCAAGATCAGGTTGGTAAAAACAGATTACTGCCGGATGCGTGTCAACGACCACTCCCGTATTCATTCTGGCAAAACGACCAAAGATCGGGGAGTAATACTGAACTTGTGGGATGACATCCATTTCCAGTTCACCATCGCCCACGCCGGCAGCTTGCAAAATGCGCAATGCTTCGTTATCCAGCGAAATGGCGCGAGGCTTGTCGTAAATCTCTGTGGCGGCATCGATCACCAGTGCTTTGACATGTAGCTTGCCCAGCAAATTAGCCAAAGTGACACCCACAGGGCCCATGCCAACTATGAGGACATCTACCTGGATCATCTCTTGATTTTTTTGAGTTGAAAAATTAGTCATACGAGTTGGTGCGATTGAATTGACCACGGCGCGCAGTATTGCAATCAGCTAGGCATTTTTCACAATGCACGGCTTTACGCTTTTAGAAATGCTATTTTTGAGTTGCTTCGTAACGGTAGGGACCAAGCAATAATGTGCAGATCGCAGCAATCGCAGCGGCTAGTGCTGCGCCGGTAAGTGCTGGTGAATAACTACCCAATTTGTCAAAACTCAAACCAAAGAGAACAGGGCCTGCAATACCGCCAAGGGCAAATACACCAAACAGACTGCCGTAGATACTGCCGAAATTCTGCGTACCGAAATAGCGTTTGACTACAAAAGGTATGAAATCGCCTTCCGCACCGATGGTAAATGCGATTAAGAAAGCCCCAATGCTGATCGCCCAGAGCATATTGGCTGGCACTAATACAAGGAGCATCAAGCCAATCGCGCCCGACATGAAGGCGTAACCCCCCACTGACGATGCAGAAAAACGATCCATTAATGCACCAGCAAAGAGGCGGCCAATCACAACACCTAGACCCGTGATACCAACGATTCGTGCAATAGTGTCTGCCGTGACATTGCGATCAGACAGCAAAGCCGCCAAGTGCACTGCGAAACCCAGGCTTGCGGCTGAGACTAAAAAAACAATTAATGCAACATACCAAAGCAGTGAGCTGCGAAGGGCTTGCCAGAAGCTGTCGCCCATGACCAACGCATTCGCGTGCTTATGCAGAGCAATTAACTGCTCGATACTCTGCGCACGTGCTACAACGAACAACAGGATCCACGCAAGACCTCCGAGAACTAATGCGAAAGCTGAAAGGCCAAGATAGGCATTACGCCAACCCACTTGTGTAATTAGGGTTTGAGTCAGTATTGGGAAAATCACAGTTCCAACGCCGGCACCTAGCATGGCCACGCCAAGAGCAAGCCCCAATCGTTGCTCAAACCATCTCGTCACTACCGTAATATAGCCAAGCGCTGTCGTGGCAACAGCAAGCAGGCCAACAAAAAAACTGACTGTTGCGAACATCGTAAGTGTGCCAATTTGCTGAGACATCAGTGCAGTAAAAACTGAAAGCCCTGCAATAGATAAGCCAATCGTGAAAGTGATGCCCAAAATGTCTATCAAGCGGCCAATCATTACAGCACCTACCGCCTGACCGAGCATAGCCAGGGCAGTCGCCGCTGAGGTTTCAGCGCGACTCCAGCCAAATTGCGAGGCCAATGGCTTGAGAAAAATCGGAATGGTGCTGAAGTAAAGAGCACCAAAGCCACAGCTTAATCCCAAGGCAGTAGCAAACAAGATCAGGATTTGTTTGCGTTGAAGAGGTTGTTTAGCGGATGTCATGCAAGAGATTCCTTGTGAACTGCAGACTGTAATTTGACTATCTCAATCTGATGTTTTAATAATATAATAAATGTCAAGATGACAAACATATCGTTTTACCTAGTGTACAAAAAGTCATCCTGAGGAAAAATTCTCGTGCTTGGCTAGTCGGCCACGTCATTCCCATTTCGTTTACTCGAAGAGCAAAAGCATGAATCAGACACACGACACATCTGGCGTCTTGCGCGCACCGGTCTCCACTAAAGAGCGCGACCTGCCTGATCACGTTGAGGCTTTGAAGAGACCACAGGTGCTAGGGCGTGCAGTAGAGCTGGCATTTTTGAGATGGGAGCGCCGCTCACTTGAAGCGACGGCCAAGTTCCTGACTGATTTTGGGTTTCAGTCAGTCAAGCTGAGTGCGCATGATTTGAGTGCGCGCGGCACGGGGTCAACGTCAGCGATTTTTTTAGCAACGCAAGGCACTAGCAACCGCTATTTGGGCGCTGCATTTTTTATGTCTGATGACACGGATTTGCAGGTTTACATCAAGCAAATGGGTGCAACCATGCTTGACCCTGCCCGCATACCTTGTGGCGGGCGTGGTGTGCAGCTGGTCGATCCAGGTAGCCACAGCGTCTGGCTGCTTCAAGGTCAAACAAAGCTGCCTGAGTTGCCCAATCGCGAACCTGTAAACGATCTTATCAACTCGCCCAAAGCTAAAGTACGTGTCAATCGTGCTTTGCGTACACCCATAGAGCCAGCTTGCATCGTTCGCATTGGACATGTCGTTGTACAAACCCTTGATTTCCAGGCCATGACGCAATGGTACATGCGCGTTTTAGGTTTGATACCCACAGACGTTCAATACTTGGCTGATGGCAGTCCAACCTTGGCATTTTGCAGATTGAATCTGGGCGATAAGCCTGCTGATCATCACACGATGGTGTTCAGCGGTGGTATTGAAGACAAGTATGAGCACAGTGCCTATGAAGTGATAGATCTCGATGCGATTGGCCAAGGCCAGCAGACGCTTCGAGCGCAAGGCTACAAGCACATGTGGGGAATTGGGAGGCATTTTTTCGGTAGTCAGTATTTTGATTATTGGTATGACCCAGATGGTTTTGAATTTGAGCATTACGCTGATGGAGATCTATTTACAGCAGATGTAGAAACTGAGTATGCGCCGATGGAGTTTGGCTCGGTGTGGGCATGGGGCGCTGATGCACCCAAGACGTTAAAGCCACCTAAAAATCTAAAGTCCCTGCGGCTGGTGATCAGGCGCTTGCTCCAAAAGAAAATCACCGTAAATAAGCTGAAGCTCTTCGATCAAATCATGAAAGATCCTGGCCGCCCTTGGCTGAAATAAGTCAGCAACATCACTTAGGAGTAAAGCGCATGCCTCAATACCTGATTCGCTACGAGCACAACAACCATCGACAGTGGGGTGTCTTGTTCAATGGAAAAATTGCACCCTTGCAGACTGATGCTGTAAGCACTGGAGATGTAATCATCGAGCAATGGCAAAACATATTGAGCATGAATGCTTTGCAGGCAAGTATTACAAAAGGCAGTGTTAAGCTGCTTTCTCCTGTGACATCAGGTCAGCAGTTTATCTGTCAAGGGATTAACTATGCGAGTCATGTGCGTGAATCAGGCCTGGATCCCACGCAAATTCCCTTCAACACCTTGTTTACCAAAGCCGGGTCATCCATCACATCCGCAGATGCGCCTGTAGTAAGACCCGCTCATGTAAAGCTGCTGGATTACGAGGTGGAATTGGGTCTCGTGGTGCGACGCGCGCCTAGGGCGGGCGAAGTGGTCAAGCCGGATCAACTGCACGAATATCTTGCGGGCATTACGATAGTGAATGATCTGTCGGCGCGGGATGTGCAGTTGCCTCAGGGCCAGTTTTATAAAGGCAAGAGCTATCGAGGCTTCGGTCCGGTAGGCCCGATCATCGCCCTGCTAAACGACGAAGAGTGGCAACGCTGGCCTCAGCTTCATATGCACCTGAGCGTGAATGGCCAATCCCGGCAAGATGCCTATTGCGGTGAAATGATTCACCAACCAGCAGCAACGCTGACAGAACTAGCCGGTTTGCAGGATATTTTTGCAGGTGATTTGATTGCGACAGGCACTCCAGCGGGCTGCGCCTTGAAAGCACCTAACAAGCTTGTCATGTTCATCGTGAAGCATTTCATGAGTGATGCCAAAAAGTGGAAGCTCATGATGAAAAAAGCGGCAAGCAATCCTAAGTACCTGAAGCCGGGTGATCAACTGCAGGTCTCCATTTCAACAGACGATGGTGCGATTGATTTAGGCCGACAAACGTCACAGATCATTGCTGGTTAATTTCGTCCTTCAACAACACAAACTGGAAATCACTTCTATGAAACTCTTACCTGACACACTGCGCACGCCAGATGAACGTTTTGCGGGCTTACCAGATTACACATTCAAGCCAAACTACACCAACACGCTCGCGGGCTTTGAGGGTTTGCGCATGCACTATGTGGATATCGGGCCCCATGATGCTGATACCGTTTTTTTATGCCTGCATGGGCAGCCAACCTGGAGTTATTTGTACCGCAAGATGGTGCCCGTTTTTGCCGGGGAAGGCGCTCGTGTTCTGGCGCCTGATCTGTTTGGATTTGGTCGCTCAGATAAGCCCACAAAGGAAGAGTTTTATACATTCACGCGGCATCGCGATGCTTTGCTGGCCTTCATCAATCATCTGGATCTGAAAAATGTGACACTCGTCTGCCAGGATTGGGGCGGTCTTTTGGGGCTTACGCTGCCGCATGCTCAGCCAGAGCGTTTCAAGCGCCTAGTGGTGATGAATACCGCGCTTGGCACTGGTACCATGCCAATGGGAGCGGGATTTTTAGCTTGGCTTGCCTGGGTCAGAGCTAATCCTGATTTTAGTCCTGCGGCTGTGTTGTCTCGTACAGCAACGCATCTGTCAGCCGCTGAAAAGGCGGCCTACGACGCGCCGTTTCCTGATGTGCAATACAAAGCTGGCATCAGGCGCTTTCCCAATCTTGTGCCGCAATCTCCGGAGGCTGATGGCGCGGTTGATTCCCAAACCGCTGCCAAATGGTGGAGCACTGACTGGCAAGGCAAGTCGTTCATGGCGATCGGCATGCAAGACACGGTCATTACACCAGCGGTGATGCACAGTTTGCGCACAGTGATCAAGGGCTGCCCAGAGCCACTGCAGTTTGCGCAGGCAGGCCATTTTCTGCAAGAGCACCATGGCGAAGAGATTGCTCAAAAAGCCATGGCATATTTCAATAGCTCAAGCTAAACCAAGCCGTGGGGTAAGATTTTATAATTTGGACATGACAGATACCAATCACCGAACGCTCTTTGCCGCCGAGCGCCGCCACAGAATGCGTGTACGTCTGATGCAAAGTGCTTTGCAATTGATGGCGATTCATGGGCCAACACAGATTTCAATTGACGATGTGATCAATCATGCTGAGGTCTCACGCGGCACTTTCTATAAATACTTTAACGCACCAGCAGATTTGGTGGTTGCATTAGCCATCGAAGTGTCAAATGAAATGATACGTGTGCTCGATCCGATGGTTATTGAATTTGACGATCCAGCAGAGCGACTAGCTGCTGGCATGCGGCTGATGCTTCGGTTTGTGCGCAGTTATCCCGTGCTGGGCAGTTTCGTGACCCGCTTGGGATGGCCCCATCTCAATCACGATGAACACATGTTTTATACCTTTGCACTGCGAGATATCAAGTTGGGTATGCGCACAGGAAAATTCGATCGCATGCACTTGGATGTAGCCTCCAACATCTTGGCTGGCTCCATGATCGGCGCTATTCATACAGTGAGTACCGGCTCTGCACCCAGCAACTACCCTGAGCAAGTGGCTGCAGGCGTACTCAAAGGTCTGGGGGTCAGCCAGCAGGAAGCACAAAGAATTGCAACAATCAGGCTGCCGGCTCCCAAGCTGGGCAGTACAAGCATTTTCATTTCTGTGGCCCAAAGCCTGGCCTTGTAGCAAGCTTGACCCAATTGACGCTTGCATTTTTGAGCAGTCTTGCTATTTAAAATATAGCTGCTCCCGCGATGTTTTATTGGCCTGGGACCCTAAAAGACATATAAATTGCCTTGTGCAACACCGCGCGCATGCCTGCGCAGCCATGCAGAAGCCCTCTGGCAGCTCATACAGAGCCTGGACTGCGCTGCAGTGCCCTAAAATAGCAGCTCGCGCGTGCAGCTTTGCGCTGCGCCGTTTTCCAGAGCAACGCCCCCGTCCAGCGCATCGATCAGCGGTGCCACATACCCATTGCCATGACCGAAAAATCTGCCCAGCCCGGACTCGACTCTCTGTCCAAATCGTTTGAACCTGCCGCCCTGGAAGCCCACTGGGGTCCCGAGTGGGAGCGCCGTGGCTATGGCCAGGCGGGTTATCGGGGCAGCAAAAGCCCCAAGGCCGGTGAAACCAGCTTTGCCATCCAGCTGCCGCCCCCCAACGTGACGGGCACCCTGCACATGGGCCACGCCTTCAACCAGACCATCATGGACAGCCTCACGCGCTACCATCGCATGCGCGGGGCCAATACAGTCTGGATTCCAGGCACCGATCATGCTGGCATTGCCACCCAGATCGTGGTGGAGCGCCAGTTGCAGGAGCAGGGCCAGTCACGCCACGACCTGGGGCGCAAGAATTTCGTGAGCAAGGTGTGGGAGTGGAAGGAAAAATCCGGCAATACCATCACCACCCAAATGCGCCGCATGGGCGACAGCGTGGACTGGAGCCGCGAGTACTTCACCATGGACGACAAACTTTCGCCCGTGGTGACCGACACCTTTGTCAAACTGTACGAGCAGGGCCTGATTTACCGTGGCAAACGCCTGGTCAACTGGGACCCGGTGCTCAAGTCTGCCGTGAGCGACCTGGAGGTAGAAAGCACCGAGGCCGATGGCAAGATGCACTACATCCTCTACCCGTTCGCCGACGGCGAGCAAACCATTGGCGCCAGCGGTGACCAGCCTGCGCACCAAGCACGCGGCCTGCAGATCGCCACCACCCGCCCCGAGACCATGATGGCCGACGGCGCGCTGTGTGTGCACCCTGAAGACGAACGCTACAAACACCTGGTGGGCAAAAGGGTAGATTTGCCACTGTGCAACCGCACGATCCCCATCATTGCAGACGATTTTGTCGACCGCAACTTCGGCTCGGGCTGCGTCAAGATCACCGGCGCGCACGACTTCAACGACTATGCCTGCTCGCAGCGCCACAACCTGCCGCTGATTACGATCTTTACGCTGGATGCCAAGATCAACGAGAACGGCCCCGCGCCTTACCAAGGGATGGACCGCTTTGTCGCTCGTAAAGCTTTGCTCAAAGACCTGGAAGAGCAGAACTTTTTGATCGAGATCAAGCCGCACAAACTGATGCTGCCGATCTGCGCGCGCACCGGCCAGGTGGTTGAGCCTATGCTGACCGACCAGTGGTTCGTAGCGATGACCAAGAATGATGCAACCGGCAAATCCATCGCACAAAAAGCCATTGATGCCGTGCAAAGCGGCGAGGTCAAATTTGTGCCCGAGAACTGGGTCAATACCTACAACCAGTGGATGAATAATATCCAGGACTGGTGCATCAGCCGCCAGCTCTGGTGGGGCCACCAGATTCCTGCGTGGTATGACGAAGACGGCAATATCTATGTGGCACGTGACGAAGCCGCCGCGCAGGCACAGGCACCAGGCAAAAAGCTCCGGCGTGATGAAGACGTGCTCGACACTTGGTATTCCTCCGCGCTGGTGCCTTTCAGCACCATGGGCTGGCCTGGCCAGTCCGACAAAGCCACCGACGATTACAACCTGTACCTGCCCAGCACGGTGCTGGTCACGGGCTATGACATCATCTTCTTCTGGGTTGCCCGCATGATCATGATGACCACGCACTTCACCGGGCGTGTGCCGTTCAAGCATGTGTACATCCACGGCCTGGTGCGCGACAGCCAGGGCCGCAAGATGAGCAAGTCTGAGGGCAATGTGCTGGACCCGGTGGACCTGATTGACGGCATCGCACTGGCCCCGCTGCTGGACAAGCGCACCACCGGCCTGCGCAAGCCCGAGACTGCGCCGCGCGTGCGCAAAGACACCGAGAAAGAATTTCCCGACGGCATCCCTGGCTACGGTGCCGACGCACTGCGCTTTACCTTTGCCGCGCTTGCCAGCCTGGGCCGCAATATCAACTTCGACACCAAGCGCTGCGAAGGCTACCGCAACTTCTGCAACAAGCTGTGGAACGCCACCCGCTTTGTGCTGATGAACTGCGAGGGCACGGATTGTGGCCTCAAGGAGCACACCAAGGAAGAATGCGCTGTGGGCGGCCCGGCACACGGGTATTTGAAATTCAGCCAGGCGGACCGCTGGATTGCGTCCACCCTGCAGCGCGTAGAGGCTGAGGTGGCCAAGGGCTTTGAAGAATACCGCCTGGACAACGTGGCCAACAGCATCTACGACTTTGTATGGAATGAGTTCTGCGACTGGTATCTGGAGATTGCCAAAGTACAGATCCAGACTGGCAGCGAAGCGCACCAGCGCGCCACGCGCCGCACCTTGATCCGCACCCTGGAGACCATCCTGCGCCTGGCGCACCCGATCATTCCGTTCATTACCGAAGAGCTGTGGCAAAAAGTAGCGCCAGTAGCTGGCCGTGCAGGTGACAGCGTAAGCATTGCGGCCTACCCCGTCAGCCAGCCCGAGCGCATTGATGCCCAGGCAGAGGCACACGTGACCAAGCTCAAGGCCCTGGTGGACGCCTGCCGCAACCTGCGCGGCGAGCTCAAGGTATCGCCAGCGACCAAACTGCCTTTATTCGTGACAGGCGATGCAGAGTTTGTGACCCAGGCCACACCGGTGCTGCAGGCGCTGGCCAAGCTCAGCGAGGTCAAGCTCTACGACAGCACAGCCGATTGGGAGAGCGCTGCTGCCGCCTCACCCACGGCTGTGGTGGGCGAGGCCCGCCTGTGCCTGTTCATGCAGGTGGACGCTGCAGCCGAGAAGCTGCGTATTGGCAAAGAAGTGGCGCGCCTGCAAGGCGAGATCGCCAAAGCCAATGCCCAGCTGGGCAACGAGGCTTTTGTGGCCAAGGCCCCGGCGGCAGTGTTGGAGGAGCGGCGCATGCGTCTGGCCGATTTTTCTGCGGCGCTGGACAAGCTACACGAGCAGTTGGTTCGGCTGGGCTGAGCGTATCAGCCGCCCAGGCTCAGGGCTTGGGTGATTTGCCGTCAAGCAGCAGATTGGAAGGCGGCAGGCTGCTTTGCGGCGTGGAGTCTGGCCAGCCCAGAGCTGAGCGCACGCTGACCGGGCCCAGCGCGCTGGGCCGCGTCACATCGCTGCTGTCCGGACTGAGGATTTCGGTCAGCTTGTGCGCCAAATACCAGCTTGCCCGCACCCTGGCCTCACGGGTGAGCGAGCCGGTGCGCTGTGTGGCATAAAAATTGGGCAGGCTGCGCAATAGCGGCAAGGCTTCGTCCAGCGCGGCATCCACACTGTCAGTCAACCAGGCACTGATGCGCCCGTCCTGCATGGCCTGGGCCATGGCTGCCGTGTCAAACAGCGCGCTGCGCGAAATGCTGACCCAGGTCTGGTGCGGTTTGCAAGCCCCCAGAATGCGCTCGTTGATGAAGCGCCGAAAGCGCGAGGCATACAGCATCTGCACCGACACCGCATCCGCAGTGCTCAGCAGGTCCAGCAGGCTCACGGGTTGCACGCGCATCTGCTGCCATATCGGCGAGCTGTGGTGCAGCGCCGGGTCATAGCCCACCAGCCGGGCGCCCATGCCGTTAAGCAGCCCTGCCAGAGCATGGGCCGCAGGCCCGATGCCCAGCAGTCCGATGGTTGCGCCATTGATCTCACGATCAGCACCGCGTGCGCTGTCCTGGCCGCCAGCTTTGCCTACCATGGCATCCAGGCTGCTGCGGCGAAACAGCATGATCAAGGCACCGAGCATGAATTCGGCATTGGCGCGCACATTGGCGCTGCGGGCCTGCAGCACCTTGATGTCGCGCTCGCGGCAGGTTTCCAGATCGATATTGTCGGTGCCCACCTGCATGCGGGCGACCACCTCCAGCCTGGGCGCAAAGTCCAGGAAGTCCTGGTTGATCAGCACCTGATTGGGCACCACAATGGCGCGCACCTGGTTGGTCGAATGGCGCAGGCCGCGCTCATCATCGGCCAGCGATGGGCGGTAGGCTATGCTGTGTCTTGCCTCTAGCCAGGCCATGGCTTCGGGAATCAGCGATTCGAGCAGTAAGATATCCAAAGCGAGGGGCCTGTGTAATCGAAAGTAGTGTTGTTCTTGGCGCTGTGAGAATCTGCATCACAAAGCACTTGTATATACTTTAACGTTGCATTGTGGCTTTGTCTATGTCGAATATCACACCTTCCATCACCAAAGCGGTATTTCCTGTGGCCGGTTTGGGCACCCGTTTTCTGCCAGCCACCAAGGCCCAGCCCAAGGAAATGCTGCCCATCGTGGACAAGCCCCTGATCCAGTATGCCGTGGAAGAAGCTTACGGCGCGGGCATTCGCCACATGGTGTTCGTAACGGGGCGCAACAAGCGCGCCATTGAAGACCACTTTGACACGGCCTACGAGCTGGAGGCCGAGCTGGAGAGCGCTGGCAAGCAGGCCCTGATCGAGCTGGTGCGCTCGGTGCAGCCCGGCGATATGAACTGCTCTTATGTGCGCCAGCCCCGCTCTCTGGGCCTGGGCCACGCCGTGCTGTGCGCCGAACACCTGGTGGGCCCACATCCTTTTGCCGTGCTGCTGGCAGACGACTTGATGGTGGGTACTACCCCTGGGCTGGGGGTGCTGGGCCAGATGGTGCAGCAGTTTGAGGCCATGCCCAGCCCACAGCGCGGCTGCATGGTGGCGGTGCAGGAGGTACCCAAAGAGCAGACGCGCCGCTACGGCATGGTGGGCGGCTCTATGGTGGGCGAGCGGCTGATGCAGCTGGACCGCTTTGTCGAAAAGCCTGCCCCCGAGCTGGCCCCATCGGCCTGGGGGGTGGCGGGGCGCTATGTGCTCACGCCTGAGGTGTTTGATTCCATCCGCGCCCAGCCACGCGGCGTCGGCGGCGAAATCCAGCTTACCGATGGCATTGCTGCCTTGATAGGCCAGCAAAACGTCTATGCCTACCAATACGAGGGCAAGCGCTACGATTGCGGCAGCAAACAGGGGTTTTTACAGGCTACGGTAGAGCTGGCTTTGCAGCACCCCGAGGTGAGCGCAGAGTTTGCGCAGTATCTGGCGGCGCGCGCCTAGGCGCCACGCGCCCGCAGGGGCCGGTCAACGGCGGCGCAGGATGTGGATGAATTCAACGCCCAGGGTCTGCTGCTCGACCAGCTCGTTGCCGGTTTGCTTGGCAAAAGCCTGAAAATCGCGCACCGAACCCGCGTCTGTCGCCACCACTTTGAGCAGCTGGCCGCTGTTGAGCTCTCCCAGGGCCTTTTTGGCTTTGAGAATGGGCAGGGGGCAGTTCAGCCCGCGAGTGTCGAGTTCTTTGCTAATGTCCATATGCGTATTCTAAGGTTTTTCGCAGACTTGTCTTTATAGGGTCACTTTCAGTCTGCCTTGGGCTGCGCCCTGGTGGGCAGCTCGACAAACTGCGGCTCAATCCCCCGGCTGCGCAGCCAGTCGGCCAGCGCATAGCCCGTGCCCGCAGGCCAGCACTTGGCTTTGTCAAAATCAAACAGGCGGTATTCGGCCAGCTCGGGCGACAGCTGCACCTCCCCGTGGGCGACCACATGGTAGGCAATGATGACCTGGTTCATGCGCTGAAAGTCATACACACCCACCAGGTTCACTTCGCTGCAATCGAGGTTGGTCTCCTCTTTCACCTCGCGCGCGATGCCGCCCTTGGGCGTGTCGCCCGCCTCCATGAAGCCCGTGATCAGCGCAAACATCTTGCCCGGCCAAGCCGCGTTGCGCGCCAGTAGCAACTGGCCGTTGTACTCCACAATGGCGGCCAGCACGGGCGTGGGATTGTTCCAGTGGGTCCAGCCGCAGGCCGGACAGCGCAGGCGTTGCACCTGGCCTGCATCTTCCAGGGCAGTAATCGTCTGCAAGGGGGTGGCACACTGCGTGCAATACTGTGGAGAAGGATTCATTTGCTATGTTTTAAATAGCTGCTCCCGCGATATTCTATTGGGCTGCAGCGTGATTTGTTATATAAAAAGCAGTCTCAGACAGGAAACACACCCGTAGAAAGATAGCGGTCACCCCGATCGCACACGATAAACACAATCACCGCATCCTGCACCTGCTGCGACACTTGCTGGGCTACCCAGCAGGCCCCTGCAGCCGAGATGCCTGCAAAGATGCCTTCCTGGCTGGCCAGCTCGCGGCACATGTTCTCGGCGTCCTGCTGGCTGACATAAATCAGTTCGTCCACGTTCGTGGGATCGTAGATTTTGGGCAGATACTCCTGCGGCCATTTGCGGATGCCCGGAATGCGCGAGCCCTCCGAGGGCTGGGCACCGACGATGCGGATGGCGGGGTTTTTGGACTTGAGATACTTCGACACGCCGGTGATGGTGCCCGTGGTGCCCATGGCACTCACAAAATGCGTCACCTTGCCGCCTGTCTGCTCCCAGATCTCGGGCCCGGTGGTCTCAAAGTGCACCCGGGGATTGTCTTGGTTGGCAAACTGGTCCAGCACCCTGCCCTTGCCCTCCAGTTGCATCTTGTCGGCCAGATCGCGGGCATATTCCATGCCGCCGCTCTTGGGCGTAAGGATCAGCTCTGCCCCAAACGCTTTCATCGTCTGCGCCCGTTCAATACTCAGGTCTTCCGGCATGATCAGCACCATGCGGTAGCCCTTGATCGCTGCGGCCATGGCCAGCGCAATGCCCGTGTTGCCCGAGGTGGCCTCAATCAGCGTGTCACCGGGGCGGATATCGCCACGCTCTTGCGCGCGCTGGATCATCGACAGCGCAGGCCGGTCTTTCACGCTGCCTGCGGGGTTGTTGCCCTCGAGTTTGCCCAAAACTATATTGCGTCGCTCGGCGTTGACTGCCGCGCCAATGCGCTGCAGACACGCCACGGGCGTTTTGCCAATGGCGTCTTCAATCGTTGGATAGGTATTTTGCATAGTCATCCCCGTAATGTGCCATAATTATGGGCTTAGCACATCGCGTCGATGTCGCAAACTCCTCACTGCCGGAGTGGCGAAATTGGTAGACGCAGCAGACTCAAAATCTGCCGATTGAGAGATCGTGCCGGTTCGATTCCGGCTTCCGGCACCACGAACAAGCCCGCGAAGGAACACCTCCTTCCGGGCTTTTTTTTGCAGTTATCGCCGCTCGCAACACCTCAAAGTGCGTTGAAATTTCAAGAAGATGTCATGAAGTATGGAGAGTTCACAAAGTAAAGCTTCACTTGCAACTCACTGGGGACCTACTTTCTCAGTAACAGGCTGACCAGTTTCAGCATCTGCTATCCAGACGAAAGAACTATTTTTCCCGAGCTCTCCTTTGACGATGTACCGTTTATTGGGTACAGGGTCGAAGTCAACGATGCCTTCAACGCGGTAGAAAGAGCCAGCAATCTGGCTAAATATCGATTGAATGGGTGCTCCGGTTAGATGTGTACCAATCAACTTGACTTTCATTCTTTGCGCGGGTACTTCGCGAGCAGTCAGGCTTGTGCTTAATGAAAAGCCCCTCCCAGAGTTGTTTCTTTGGCTATCTACAATTGAATTTCTAATTGATTTGCCGTCTATTTCAGCCATCACAAACAACTGCGCCTTCGATCCGCTCTCAGCTTGTCCTGAGTCTTCTACTGTTGCCACTATTTGGGTCGAGATAGACAAGTCCGTTTTACCAAGCGGAGCCAAAAACATTTGTCTGAGCGCTGTATCTTGAGCTGGGTGGCGGATAGGTCTTTCAGTTGTTTCCGCAGGGTAGACGATGACGAATCTAGCCTTGGGTGGAATGGCTACGCGCCCAGTAAACAATAGTCCACGCCAAAAATCTGATTTATCCCGGATGGTTGAAGCGGTCAGCGTCCCTAGTTGCGCTTTGTTTTCGTCAAGAAATGCGAACTGCGGAATCATTACTTTTGATTGCCGTTTGATCACATCAACATCAAACTGTGGGGACTGAAATTCGAGATAGCCCTGTTTTCCATTTTGAGGGATTGCGAAAGCTTTAAAGTAGCTCTTACCTTCTGGAAAGGAAAAAACTGATGAGTTCTCGTTAAATTCGATGGCTTTGCTATCAGCACCGAGAAAATCTTCAAACGCCATGTCCGAGTACGACAAAGCAGTTATAGTCTTGTTGAGTAACGGTTGCTTCAGTTCGGCGACTGTAGTGCAACCTCCCAGCAACAGTAACAAAATCAGTGCAAAAAACCGAATGGACTCAGTCGTGAAGTTCATTTTATTTTTCCTTTTTGAATCTCAGACAAGGCTTCAATAAAGCGTGTTGAACTGACGCAATAAATCTTGTTATAAAAGACTCCTGCTGTCAATAGCAAAGACCATCAACCACCTCCCACCAATCCACACTGTCGCCAAGCCTCATATACCGTCACCGCCACCGAGTTCGACAGATTCAAACTCCGCTGTCCTTCGATCATCGGCAACCGCAGCCTTTGTGCTGTGGCAAATGACTCGCGCACCGCCACTGGCAGGCCTGCAGTCTCTGACCCGAACACGAACCAATCTCCGGCTGCAAAGGCCTGCGCAAACACGCTGTGGCTGCCTTTGGTGGTCATGGCAAACATGCGGTCTGCCTTGGGCGACTGCGAGGATAAAAATGCGTCCCACGAGGCATGGCGCTTCACATCGGCATACTCGTGGTAGTCCAGCCCGGCGCGGCGCATGTAGCGGTCTTCCATGCTGAAGCCCAGCGGCTCAATCAGGTGCAGCGCGCAGCCAGTGTTGGCACACAGGCGGATGACATTGCCCGTATTGGGCGGGATTTCGGGGTGGACAAGAACGACGTTAAACATGGCGGTATTGTGGCCTAGTAGGGCACTGCTACGGGCTACACTATGGGCCAGTCATGAGTTTGATCAAATCCGCCTCCGTAGTTTCCTTGCTGACCCTGGCCTCGCGCATCACCGGCCTGGTGCGTGAGCTGCTGATGGCGGCCATGTTTGGCGCCAGCGCCATGACCGATGCGTTCAATGTGGCGTTTCGCATTCCCAACCTGCTGCGTCGCCTGTTTGCCGAAGGCGCGTTCAGTCAGGCGTTTGTGCCGATTCTGGCGGCCAGCAAGGAAAAAGACGGCGACGCAGCCACCAAAGCACTGGTGGACAAAGTGGCCACCGTGCTGGCCTGGGCTCTGCTGGTGGTCAGCATTATCGGCATCGCCGCCGCGCCAATCCTGGTGTATGCGATGGCCAGTGGCCTGAAGCAAAACCCGCAGGCTTTCGACTCGGCCAGTTTCATGACGCGGCTGATGTTTCCGTACATTGCCTGTATGTCCCTGGTAGCGCTGGCTGCGGGCGTGCTCAACACCTGGAAAAAGTTTGCCGTGCCCGCAGCCACCCCGGTGCTGCTCAACCTGTGCATGATCGGCGCAGCCTGGCTGCTGGCGCCCTGGTTCAAAGCCCGCGGGATAGAGCCGATTTACGCCATGGCAGTCGGCGTGATGGCCGGTGGGCTGCTGCAGCTGGGAGTGCAACTGCCCGCGTTGCGTGCTCTGGGCCTGCTGCCCCGCATCTCGCTGCGCTGGGCAGGCATCCAAGCCGCCTGGCAGCACGACGGCACGCAAAACATTCTGCGCCTGATGCTGCCCGCGCTGCTGGGTGTGAGCGTGGCGCAGTTGTCGCTGCTGATCAACACGCAGATCGCCTCGCACCTGGCCACCGGCTCGGTCAGCTGGCTGACCTATGCCGACCGTTTGATGGAGTTTCCTACCGCCATGCTGGGCGTGGCCTTGGGCGTGGTGCTGATGCCGCAGCTGGCCGCGGCCAAAGCGGCTGGCAACGACCAGAAATATTCCGACATGATTGACTGGGGCATGCGCCTGGTGCTTTTGCTGTCAGTGCCCAGCGCGGTGGCGCTGTTGACGTTTTCGCAGCCGCTGGTGGCGGTGCTGTACCACTACGGCGCGTTCAAGGATGCTGATGTGCCCCAGGTGGCCCGCGCGCTGATGGGCTATGGCGTAGGCCTGATCGGCCTGGTGGCCATCAAGGTGCTGGCCCCCGCCTACTACGCCCGCCAGGACATCAAGACCCCGGTCAAAATCGCTGTGCTGGTGCTGATTTTTACGCAGATCCTCAACTACATCCTGGTGCCCTACTTGCAGCACGCTGCGCTGGCCTTGTCTATTGGCCTGGGCGCCCTGCTCAACGCGCTGTGCCTGCTGTGGGGGCTGCTGCGTAACAAAACTTACATACCGCAACCTGGCTGGGGGCGGCTGGTGTTGCAGGTGCTGGCGGCCAGTGCCTTGCTTGCTGTATTTTTGATGTGGGCCAGCCACAGCGCCCTGCTGCCCTGGCTGGCTCTGCAAAGCACGATTGTGATACGCATTGGGCTTTTAGCCCTTGTAATTATCGCGGGGGCAGCTATTTATTTCATAGCATGCTGGGCCGCAGGCCTGAAACTCATGGCGCTGTTGCGAAGATGATGAATCCCTGCGCACAGGCCTGGATTCATGCACAGGGCTTTCGCAGAGAGCGTTTTTATGCCACAGTATGGGCGTGCAAATTCCTTATGACATCCCTACGCCGCTGGAGTATTTCGCCAGCCTGGTAGCCAGCGACGACCAGTTTCCCATGCTGGAGGCCGCAGCATCGCTGGCCCAAGACGAATACCCCGGGTTGGACGTGCAGCAGGTGCTGGGCGATGTGGACCAACTGATTGCCCGGCTCAAGCGCCGCATCCCCGCCGATGCCCCTGCCATCCAGCGCCTGCGTGCGATCAACCAGTTTTTCTACCGCGACCTCAGCTTTGCGGGCAACGTTAACAACTACTACGACCCTGACAACAGCTACCTCAACGCCGTGTTGCGCACCCGCAAGGGCATTCCCATCAGCCTGGCGGTGCTCTGGGTGGAGGTGGCGCAGGCTATCGGGCTGAACGCCCGCGGCGTGGCTTTTCCGGGGCATTTCCTGATCAAGATCAACCTGCCCAAAGGCCAGGTGGTGATTGACCCGCTCAACGGCCAGAGCCTCAGCCGTGAAGACCTGAGCGAGCGCCTGGAGCCCTACAAACGGCGCAGCGGCCTGATCGACGACTACGACGTGCCCATGGGCCTGTATCTGCAGCCTGCCCAGCCCCGCGACATCATTGCCCGCATGCTGCGCAACCTCAAGGAAATCCACAAAACCCAGGAGGACTGGTCACGCCTGGTCAGCGTGCTGGACCGCGTGATAGTGCTGCAGCCAGACTCCTGGAGCGACTACCGCGACCGCGGCCTGGCCCACGCCGAGCTGGGCCACCTGCAACGCGCGGTGCCCGACCTGGAAACCTACCTGGCCAAAGCCGAAGAAGCCCTGGACCTGGACGCCATCGCCGAGCGCGTGGCCGAGCTGCGCAGCATGCCGGGGTAGTGTTTTTTCAGACTATTTATAAGTCTTTTAGGCCTCCAGCCCAATAAAAAGCCGCGGGAACAGCTATTAAATAAGTAGCGTCTACGCTGCCGATGGCGTGCCCAGTTTGCCTGCTGCATGCCAGGCTCTGCGTAGCTGGGTATCGGAATGAAAGCCCGCTGTCTGCGCTGCCTGCCCTACCGACTGCCCCGCCGCCAAAGCATTTTCTGCCAACGCCAGCCGGATGCTGCGCAGATAAGCCAACGGGGCCTGGCCCACATGGTCGCCAAAGAGGCGCGCCAGATGCCGGGGTGAGGTGCAGGCAACTTCGGCCATGCGGGTCACACTCCAGTCACCCAGCGGCGTGCTGCTGATGGCATCTTGCACGCGGTGCACGCTGGGGTGCAGGTGCGCGCGGCCTTGCAGAAACGGCGACAGTTCAGGGGCGTTGGGGCCACGGCGCAGGGGCAGCACCATCACCTGCGTCACGCGGGCAGCTATGGCCTCGCCACACACCTGGGCGATCAAATGCACCGCCAGGTCAATGCCCGTGGTAATGCCTGCACTCGAATACACACCACGCTTTTCGTCAATGACAAACACACGGTTGGCCTGCACATCGCACAGCGGCTCGATACGCTTGAGCGCGTCCAGCTCCAGATGGTGGGTGGCCACGCGCGCATGGGCCAGCAGGCCCGCCTGCGCCGCCAGCAGCGCGCCCGCACACACTGTGACAAGGCGGTGCGGCGAATGGGGCGCCTGCAACTGCCTGGCTACGCTGCGCAGCCAGTGCGTAACCTGCCGCACCTGTGCGCCATGCTTGCCGCTCGCTTCATCGGGGCTGCCCAGCAAGGCCAGCCAGGTGGGCGCAGCCAGCTCCAGCGGCAGCGGCTCGATCTGCGCAATCTGTGCGCCGACCGAGCTGTATGCGTCGCTGTGCGGCCCCACAAAGCGCAGCTTGAACGCCGCGGGCTTGCCTTGGCGCTCCAGTGATTGGTTGGCTATCCGAAAGGCCTCCGCAGGGCCGGCCCAGTCCAGGATCAAGGTGTCGGGCAGCAAGACAAACAGCACCTCGATGGCCGCACTTGCCGCATTGGTGCGCACGGATGGCAAAGGGGCGAGAGTAGTTTTCAAAGGCAGCCCTGCGGTTTGAACACCCGCTCGGTAGAAGGTGGGTATTTGGCCAATCTGCCCGCAGGGCGAATAGGCCTGCGCAGCAGCTCGCCTCCGCAGTTAGGGCAAATGCCTTTGAGCTTATCGTCAGCGCAGTGTTGGCAAAAAGTGCATTCAAACGAACAGATACGCGCCAGCATGGAATCGGGCGGCAGGTCCGCATTGCAGCATTCGCAACCGGGTCGCAGGGCTAGCATGGCATTCTCCTTGGGTTGGGTTGGCACCTGGGTTATTGCGCGGCAAGCTGCGCCAAGGTCGCCTGGGCCGTCATGACATTGGCAAAGCGGTCTTGCAGTACCGTGGCCGTGCGCATTTTGATATCTGCCGCACTCAGCGTGCTGCCATCGGGCTGGCGCATGTCCCATGTGAGGGTGGCGTCCAGCGCGTAGTCCACGGCAAATCCCAGGTCAGACGCATGCCGTGTGGTGGTCTCGCAGCATTGCTCGGTACGGATGCCGCTGACGATAATTTTGCCAATCTGGTTTTGGCGCAGCCACACCTCCAGTCCCGTGCCCACCAGCGCGCTATGGCGGTTTTTGTGGAAAGTGGCCGCAGCGTCAAAATCTGCCAGGCCCTGGATGGCCTGGATATGGCCCGACTCCACAGCAAAAGCGTTGTCAGCGGTCTTGGGGCCCTCCACATGGAAAATCCGCACGATGGGGATGTTTTTGGCCGCGCAGTTTTGAATCAACATGTTTTGCGCGCTAAGGTAGGCGGGCATGTTGTGCTCGGTGTAGTAGGGACGATGGCGAAACGATTCTTGTGCATCAATCACTATCAGACAGGTTTTCATGGGTCAGGCTCCTTTGCTTAAGAGTCTAAATTTTTATGGATATTCTATGACTAAGCCGTTCGTTGAACGACAAGTGTCGATCGTTTTCGGACATGTTTTTAGTTTTCTATGACTTGGTTGTGCTTTGCCATTTGCTTGGGGATTTGAGATGGTTTGTTTGTCTCAGGTTTTTTAACAGCCCGCGGCAAGGCTCTGTAGCTGAAGTTCACCCTGGACGGGCGATGGGACATGTCGCTGCAAAAAATCTCCGAAAACACGCGTGATGCTGGGTAGTTATCTTGAGATGGTGGGCCGCGCCTTTCTGCGATTTTTTCATCGACACGCTCCCATCGCTTCACCCTGGCGGATGGGTTTGTTCAAAGCCCGCGCGCCGGGGGAGGATGGGGGATTCTTTGCGCTCTGTGCGCTCTGTACACTCCGCACCTGCCCTGGATTTGCAAGGACTGACAGGCGCGTCTGAAGGGGGGAGTAAGACCCGACCGACCAAGGCGCATGCCCCACCGCGAAACCTCCGAGCGGAACCCCAAGCCAGTGAAGAGCACGCTGCCCAGGTGCCCTGGGGTAGTCCACCCAATCAGAGCGCCGGGCTCGAGGAACGGAAAAATTTGGGATCAGAACCGGGCGCTGTCTGAGCGCAGCGAGTTTGCCCGGTTCCCCAAATTTTGAGTACCGCAGATGCTTCCCGCGAAGCGGGCCGGCGCTCGGGTGGACTACCCCAGGGCGCCTGGGTAGCGTGCGGTCTCAGACAAAGAGCTACAAAAGGCAAAAAGATCAACGTTTACAAACCAAACAAGCCCCCAGCCCAATAGAATATCGCGGAAGCAGCTATTAAAAATGTAGCGTTTTACTCTGCAATATTTGAAATCGTTCCAGTTCAACAGGTTTTTCGGTATAAATCACCATGCTAAGCAACTCCAACACCATGCGCCCCGATCCGTGGCTTGAGCGCTGGTTGCCTGTCATACGGGAGCATGCAACCAACACGACCATCCTTGAGATCGGCTGTGGCATCGGCGAAGACACGGCTGCCCTGACAGCGGCCGGATTTGCAGTGCACGCTTTTGATCTTTCGCAATCTGCAACAACTGCAGCCAGACTGCGCGCTCCTTCGGCCTTGATTGAATGCAGAGACTCGCGCGAGCCCCTGCCCGAGCAGGCCAGAGACCTTGGTGTCATCATTGCTAGCCTGTCTCTGCACTACTTCTCATGGGCTGAAACACAAGCTCTGGTGCATCGCATCCACAGCGCACTGCGTCCAGGCGGCCTGCTACTGTGCCGCCTCAACTCCACACAGGACCACCACTTCGGTGCCACAGGCTACCCAGAGATTGAGCCCAACTTCTTCCTGGTCAAAGGCGAACCCAAACGCTTCTTCGACCAGGCTTCCATCGAATCGCTATTTGGCCCGGGCTGGAGCATCCGCTCGCTGGAACACCACACTACAGACAAGTACATCAAGACAAAAGCCTTGTGGGAAATCGTTGTTGCACGCGCCTGAGCATTTCCGATCCAGCATCCATATTCGCAGCCAGCGCATTCGCATGGTCTATGCCAGACGAGGCTGCAAGCGCATCCGAAAAAGTGGCATCATTGGACTATGTGGATAGACACCCATTGCCATTTAGACGCCGCAGAATTCGGAGATAAAGCCCAGGAAATCCGTGCGCTGGCAGCTACTGAAAGCGTAGCGCACTGCATCTACCCTGCTGTAGAGACAGCCAATTTTGAAGCGGTGCGCGGCTTGGCGCATCTGTGCGGGGACAGCTACGCATTGGGGATTCATCCGCTGTATGTACCGCAGGCGGCAGATGAGGACTTGGACAGGCTGGACGCCGCCTTGCTGCAGCACCGCAGCGACCCGCGCCTGGTGGCGGTGGGCGAGATTGGGCTGGACTACTTTGTTCCTGCCCTCACCACCAGCCCCCTGCGCGAAAAACAGGAGCGCTTTTACCGTGCGCAGCTCAAGCTGGCGCGCAAACACGGCCTGCCGGTGATCATGCATGTGCGCCGCTCGGCAGACCAGTTGCTCAAGGGCCTGCGCGAGATCGCTGTGCCCAGCGGCATCGCCCATGCCTTCAACGGCTCTGACCAGCAGGCCCAGCAGTTCATCGAGCGCGGCTTTGCACTGGGATTTGGTGGCGCAGTGACTTACGAGCGGGCCACACAGCTGCGTCACCTGGCCACCACCCTGGCCGCCCAGGCCCTGGTGCTGGAGACCGACGCGCCTGACATTCCTCCGCATTGGCTGTATGTCACCGCCGAGCAGCGCGCCGCCGGTGTGGCCCAGGGTATCAACAGCCCCGCCCAGCTGCCGCGCATTGGCGCTGTGCTGGCCGAGCTGCGCGGCATCAGCAGCGAGGCCTTGCGTGCCATCACCGCAGCCAATGCCCAGCGCGTGCTGCCCAAGCTAGGCGCCCTGCTGTGAGCACAGGTGCCCCACTGCAGGGCCTGCCGCCCTTGCTGGCGGGCCATACCCGGGTGGTCATTTTGGGCAGCTTTCCGGGGGTGCGCTCTTTGCAGCTTCAGCAGTACTACGCACACCCTCAAAACCAGTTCTGGAGGCTTGTTTTCAGTGTCTTTTCGGCCTCCAGCCCAATAGAATATCGCGGGAGCAGCTATGAAAATAATAGTAAACAGCTTCTTAGTATAGGCATCGGACTGTGGGACGTCTACGCCGCGTGCGAGCGCGAAGGCAGCTTGGACAGTGCCATCCGCAGCGCCCAGCTCAACGATCTGGCCAGCCTGCACAGGCTCTGCCCGCAGCTGCGCGCCATCGCCCATAATGGCGGGGAAAGCTTTAAACATGCCCGACACACTTCCCAGCTTGGACTGCCTGTCCATAAACTGCCCTCCAGCAGCCCTGCCAATGCCAGCTGGAGCTTTGAGCGCAAGCTGGCTGTCTGGCGGGATGTGTTGCAACCGTATTTGACATGAACGATTTACCCGAAGTCAGCACCAGCGAACTCGACGGCGTGCGCTACCTGCACCTGGGCACCGAATGGGTGCAAGGCAGCATGGATATCAAGCAGCCCTTTGCCATAGAGCTGGACTATGTGCAACGCATGATGGCCTGGCTGCTGTGGGCCGACCTGCGTGAGCTGGCCAGCCTGCACACCATGCAACTGGGCCTGGGCTCTGCAGCATTGACCAAGTTTTGCTACAAGCACCTGCGCTGCCGCGTTACCACAGTGGAGATCAACCCCGAGGTGATCGCAGCCTGCAAGGCCTGGTTCAAGCTGCCTGAGAACGACGCACGGCTCAATGTGGTGCTGGCCGACGCGGGCAGCGAGATTGCCAAGCCCGAGCGCAGGGGCACGGTAGACGCACTGCAGGTGGACCTGTATGACCATGAGGCCGCAGCGCCCGTGCTGGACAGCGTGGGTTTTTATGCAGACTGCCGCATGGCCCTGACTGAGCACGGCATCATGACAGTCAACCTGTTTGGCCGCATGTCCAGCTATGCACAGAGTGTCGAGAAGATCTGCAAAGCCTTTGGCGCCGAGAACGTTTGGGCTTTCAAGCCCACCCGCGAGGGCAATGCGATTGTGCTGGCCCACCGCAGCACGCGCAGCCAGCCGCGTGCCAAACTTGCTGAAAACGCCGAAATCATCCACACTCGCTTTGGCCTGCCCGCACACAAATGGCTGCGAATCTTCAAACCCGTGCTGCCCACCTGAATTGCCATGAACGCTGTTGTCAAACCCGCTGCCCCCGCCAAAAGCAAAAACGCCCCCTTCACCGGTCTGGTGGACTGGCGCCGACTGGTCGAATGGCTCAATGCCGATGGCGTGATCAGCCAGGACGAAGCACGCCGCACCATCGCCCGCTGCTCGCAGGCCGAGAGCGCCCAACACCCGCTGGTGCGCCTGGCCAGCGTGGCCATGACCCGCGTGGCCGATGGCAAGCCGCTGGACATTGAAACCCTGACCCAATACCTGGCCCACAAAGCCGGCATGGACTATCTGCGCATTGACCCGCTCAAGGTCGATGTGGGCAAGGTATCTGACACCATGAGCGCGGTCTATGCCGAGCGCCATGGCGTGCTGCCTGTGCAAGTGACGCCCACCGAGGTAGTGGTGGCCACGTCCCAGCCTTTTGTCAACGACTGGATCAGCGAGGTCGAGCGCCAGGCACGGCGCAGCGTGCGCATTGTGGTGGCCAATCCGCAGGATATTCACCGCTACACCGCAGAGTTTTTTGCACTGGCCAAGTCGGTGCGCGCTGCGGTCAAGTCGGGCAGCGGCAACAACGCAGCCAACTTTGAGCAGCTGGTGGAGCTGGGCCGCAACAACAAAACCCTGGACGCCAACGACCAGGGCGTGGTGCAGGTGGTGGACTGGCTGTGGCAATACGCCTTCGACCAGCGCGCCAGCGACATTCACCTGGAGCCGCGCCGCGAGCAGGGCGTGATCCGCTTTCGCATCGACGGTGTGCTGCACACGGTCTATCAGCTGCCGCCCGCGGTGATGACCGCCATGACCTCGCGCATCAAGCTGCTGGGCCGCATGGACGTGGTGGAAAAGCGCCGCCCGCAGGATGGCCGCATCAAAACCCGCAACCCGCGCGGCGACGAGATCGAGATGCGTCTGTCCACCCTGCCCACCGCCTTTGGCGAGAAGATGGTGATGCGTATTTTTGACCCCGACACTGCTGTAAAGGACCTGGACGGCCTGGGCTTCAGCCAGCACGACGCCACCCGCTGGGAAGAGCTGGTCAAGCGGCCCTACGGCATCATTTTGGTCACCGGGCCCACAGGCTCAGGCAAAACCACCACGCTGTACTCCACCCTCAAGCGCGTAGCCACTGAAGAGGTCAATGTCAGCACCATCGAAGACCCGATCGAGATGATCGAACCGGCTTTCAATCAGACCCAGGCCCAGCCCCAGCTGGACTTTGGCTTTGCCGAAGGCCTGCGCTCGCTCATGCGCCAAGACCCCGACATTCTGATGGTCGGCGAGATTCGCGATCTGGCCACCGCCGACATGGCCGTGCAGGCCGCGCTGACCGGCCACTTGGTGTTCAGCACCCTGCACACCAACGACGCGCCCAGTGCCATCACCCGCCTGATGGAGCTGGGTGTGCCGCCCTATCTGCTTAACGCCACCATGCTGGGCGTGCTGGCCCAGCGCCTGGTGCGCACCCTGTGCAAACAGTGCAAGCAGCCCGACAAAAGCACCAGCCGCGAGGCCTTGAACGAGATCATCAAGCCCTGGCAGATCAACGGTGGCTACCAGCCCTACAAACCCGTAGGCTGTGTGGACTGCCGCATGACCGGCTTCATGGGCCGCATGGGCATCTACGAGCTGCTGACCACCACCGAGCTGTTCAAGGTGCAGGTCAACAAAGAGCCCAGCATCGATGCGCTGCGCCGCCAGTCGGTGGCCGATGGCATGCGCCCGCTGCGTCTGGCAGGAGTCTTGCGTGTAGCCGAGGGCATCACCACCCTGGAAGAAGTGCTCAGCGCCACACCGCCGATGGCCTGAGGCCGGCAAAATGCCTTTGAGCCGCTGCCCTCACATTAAATTCAGGGTTATTGCTAGGTCCGTAGGTGGAATCCACACACCGCGCGGGGGCTTGTCACGCCACAATCGCTGAATGGTTATTACTGATAATTGGAGCAACTTGTGAATATCAAAAGTCAAAAAGACTTCTTCTCGGGGCTGATGTTTTTGGTGGTGGGCATGGCTTTTGCCATCGGTGCCTACAACTACAACATGGGCGATGGTGCACGCATGGGGCCGGGCTACTTCCCGCGCATGTTGGGTGTGCTTTTGGCCATTCTGGGCTGTGTGATCACATTCAAGGCGCTGACGGTAGCCACCGCAGACGGCGAAAAGTTGGGCACATGGGCCTGGAAGCCTATGGCCTGCATCCTGGGTGCCAACGTGATTTTCGGCATCATGCTGGGGGGCTTGCCATCCATCAAATTGCCTGCCATGGGACTGATCGTAGGCATCTACGCACTGACCTTTGTGGCCAGCTTGGCCAGTGAGAAATTTAACCCCAAGGAAGTATTTTTCCTCGCCACGGCATTGGCCCTACTGTGCTACGTGGCGTTCGTTGTCTTGCTCAAGCTGCAGTTTCCTGTGTGGCCTACGTTCATTGCTTAAGGAGTAGCACACATGGATTTAATCAACAATCTCGCGCTGGGTTTTGGTGTCGCGTTCACCGCACAAAACCTGCTGTATGCCTTTATCGGTTGCATTTTGGGCACCTTGATTGGCGTGTTGCCTGGCATTGGCCCCGTGGCCACGATTGCCATGCTCTTGCCAGCCACCTACGCACTCCCCCCGATCGCCGCGCTGATCATGCTGGCCGGTATCTACTACGGCGCGCAATACGGCGGCTCAACCACTGCGATTTTGGTGAACCTGCCCGGTGAATCGTCTTCGGTGGTCACCTGCATTGACGGCTACCAAATGGCACGCCAGGGCCGTGCGGGTCCTGCGCTGGCAGCGGCTGGCCTGGGCTCGTTTTTTGCGGGCTCGGTAGGCACATTGATCTTGGCCGCATTTGCGCCGCCTTTGACGGAGCTGGCGTTCAAATTCGGTCCTGCCGAATACTTCTCGCTCATGATTCTGGGCTTAGTCGGCGCGGTCGTGCTGGCCTCGGGCTCGCTGCTCAAAGCCATTTCCATGATTTTGCTGGGCTTGTTGCTGGGCTTGGTCGGCACCGATGTGAACTCGGGCGTGGCACGCTTCAGTTTCGACATTCCCGAGCTGACCGACGGCATCGGTTTTGTGGTGATCGCGATGGGCGTGTTTGGCTATGGTGAGATCATCACCAACCTGGCCCAGCCCGAAGACCAACGCGAAGTTTTCACGGCCGAAGTCAAAGGCCTGTTCCCCACCAAGGAAGACTTCAGGCGCATGACGCCAGCTGTATTGCGCGGAACTGCGCTGGGGTCGCTGTTGGGCATTTTGCCCGGTGGTGGCGCCTTGCTCGCCGCATTTGCAGCCTACACAATTGAAAAGAAAACACCGCTAAAGCCAGGCGAAGTACCGTTTGGCAAGGGCAACATCCGCGGCGTGGCAGCTCCTGAGGCGGCCAACAACGCAGGCGCACAAACCTCCTTCATTCCCCTGCTGACCCTGGGCATTCCGCCTAACGCCGTGATGGCCTTGATGGTGGGTGCGATGACCATCCACAACATCCAGCCTGGCCCGCAGGTGATGACCAGCAACCCCGAACTCTTCTGGGGCCTGATCGCGTCGATGTGGATTGGCAACCTGATGCTCGTCATCCTGAACCTGCCGCTGATTGGCATCTGGATCAAGCTGCTGACAGTGCCTTACCGCTACCTGTTCCCGGCGATTGTGTTGTTCTGCGCGATTGGCGTGTACTCCACCAATAACAACACCTTTGACATCTGGATGGTGGCGATTTTCGGCTTTGTGGGCTACCTGTTTGCCAAGCTGGGCTGCGAGCCCGCGCCTTTGCTGCTGGGCTTCATCCTGGGCCCGATGATGGAAGAGAACCTGCGCCGCGCCCTGCTGCTCTCGCGTGGTGACTGGAGCGTGTTTGTGACGCGTGGCCTGTCGGCTACCTTGCTGGCCATGGCGGCCTTGCTGCTGATAATCGTGCTCCTGCCATCGGTCAAGAACAAACGAGAAGAAGCCTTTGTGGAAGATTAAACAAGCTCATAGTTTGTAAATCTTGTGGAAAACGGCAACTTCGGTTGCCGTTTTTATTGATAATGCGGCTATGAAACGCCGTCAATTCGCCCTCTCCCTAGCTTCTTTGCCCCTTGCTGCAGCCCCCAGCGCAGCCTTTGCCCAGAGCTACCCCACCAAACCCATCCGCCTGATCGTGCCCTTCCCGGCAGGAGGCGCTACCGACATTCTGGCGCGTGCCCTGTCCATCAAGCTGGGTGAAAAAATAGGCCAGCCCGTGGTGGTGGAAAACCGCCCTGGCGCAGGCGGCACCATTGGCTCAGACGCAGCGGCCAAATCTGCCCCCGACGGCTACACCTTGCTGTTGGCCACCTCTAGCACCCACAGCATCGGCCCCGCCATCAACCCCAAAATTCCGTACAACGCCTTTGAAGACTTCACCCCGCTAGGCTACGTAGCCAGCTCGCCCAACCTGGTGCTGGTGCCCAACACTTCTCCAGCCAAAACCGCCAAGGAATTGATCGAGTACGCCAAAAAGAACCCCGGCAAGCTCAATTACGCCTCCAGCGGCAATGGCACCATCGTGCACCTGACCACCGAGCTGTTCAAGGCCATGGCAGGCGTGTTCATGGTGCACATCCCCTACCGCGGCACCGCGCTGGCCATCCCCGATCTGGTCAGCGGCAAGGTCGATGTGCTGTTTGACTCCCTCGTCACCGGCCTGCCCCATGTCAAGGACGGCAAACTGCGGGCTTTGGCCGTCACCAGTGCGGCCCGCACCCCCCTGGCACCCGACTTGCAAGCCGTGGCCGAAGTGCTGCCAGGCTTTGAGTCCACCACCTGGTTTGGACTGTACGGCCCCAAGGCGCTGCCTGCAGACGTCGTGCAGCGCGTCAATACCGCCCTCAACGCTACCCTGGCCGACCCCGAGGTGAAAGAGCGCTTTGCCCGCCTGGGCGCAGAGGCTACGGGCGGCAGCGCGCCGCGCTTTGCCCAGGTGGTCAAGGCCGACCACGACAAATGGAAAGCCATCATTGCTGAGCGCAAGATAGTGGCCGATTGATCTGCCGGCTATGCCGCCCCTGCAAAAGTGCTTTGACAAGCCCGTAAAATACAGGGCATGACCCAAGCCAGCCCACTCCAGACCTTCTCCGTCGCCGACATCCGCAAGTCTTTTCTCGACTTTTTCGCCTCCAAGGGCCACACCGTGGTCGAATCCAGCCCACTGGTGCCAGGCAACGACCCCACACTGATGTTCACCAACTCGGGCATGGTGCAGTTCAAGGACGTATTTCTCGGTGCTGACAAGCGCTCGTATGTGCGCGCTGCCTCGGTGCAGGCCTGCCTGCGCGCTGGGGGCAAACACAACGACCTGGAAAACGTGGGCTACACCGCGCGCCACCACACTTTCTTTGAAATGCTGGGCAACTGGAGCTTTGGCGATTATTTCAAGCGCGATTCGCTCAAATGGGGCTGGGAACTGCTCACCCAGGTCTACAAGCTGCCTGCAGACAAACTGACCGCTACGGTGTATATCGACGATGACGAGGCGTATGACATCTGGACCAAAGAGATCGGCCTGCCGCCCGAGCGCGTGATCCGCATCGGTGACAACAAAGGCAAAAAATATGCTTCCGACAATTTCTGGATGATGGCCGACACCGGCCCCTGCGGCCCGTGCAGTGAAATTTTTTATGACCACGGCCCGCATATCCCCGGTGGCCCCCCGGGCAGCCCCGGCGAAGACGGTGACCGCTTCATCGAGATCTGGAACCACGTGTTCATGCAGTTTGACATGCAGACCGATGGCTCGCTGGTCAAGCTGCCTGCGCCCTGCGTGGACACGGGCATGGGCCTGGAGCGCCTGGCTGCCATCTTGCAGCATGTGCACAGCAATTACGAGATCGATATTTTTGACCAGCTGATTAAAGCCGCTGGCCGAGAGACCGGCATCACCGATCTCAACAACAAGAGCCTGCGCGTGATCGCCGACCATATCCGCGCTACCGCGTTTCTGGTCAGCGACGGCGTGGTACCCAGCAACGAAGGGCGCGGCTATGTGCAGCGCCGCATCATCCGCCGCGCCATTCGCCACGGCTACAAGCTCGGCAAGAAAACCCCGTTTTTCCACAAGCTGGTGCCCGACCTGGTGCGCATGATGGGCGATGCTTACCCGCGCCTGAAGGCAGATGCTGCGCGCGTGATGGATGTTTTAAAGGTCGAGGAGGAGCGTTTTTACGAAACGCTCGCCACGGGCATGGAGATTTTGGACTCTGCATTGGGCTACGACGCAGCTAGCGGCAAAGCCAAAGTACAGACCCTACCTGGCGATGTGGCTTTCAAGCTGCACGACACCTATGGCTTCCCGTTAGACCTGAGCGCTGATGTGTGCCGCGAGCGTGACCTCGCAGTGGACGAGGCGGGCTTTAAGATTGCGATGGAAAAGCAAAAATCGCAAGCCCGCGCTGCAGGCAAGTTCAAAATGGATAAGGCGCTGGAGTATGCAGGCCAAGCCAACACCTTTACCGGCTACACCACGCTGGAAGGCAAGGCCAAGGTCATGGCACTGTACGCTGACGGCGTGCCGGTACAGCAGCTTGTACAGGGGCAAAACGGTGTGGTAGTGCTTGATGTGACGCCGTTTTATGCCGAAAGTGGCGGCCAGGTAGGTGATGAGGGCGTGATCAACGGCAGCGACAGCAGCTTTGCGGTGCACGACACGCAAAAGATCAAGTCGGATGTCTATGGGCACCATGGTGTGGTGTTGCAAGGGCCGATCAAAGTGGGCGACAGTGTAGATGCACAGGTCAATACACTGGTGCGCGCGCACAGCATGCGCAACCACAGCGCCACGCATTTGATGCACAAGGCGTTGAGCGAAGTGCTAGGCAGCCATGTGCAGCAAAAAGGCTCGCTGGTCAACGCTGAGCGCACCCGCTTTGACTTTACCCACAACGCTCCCGTCACAGACGCGCAGATCAAGGCGATTGAAACCCAGGTCAACGCGGAGATTTTAGCCAACGCAGCCACCAGCGCGAAGGTGATGCCGATTGAAGACGCCAAAAAGACCGGCGCGATGATGCTGTTTGGCGAGAAGTATGGCGACGAAGTGCGCGTGCTCGAGATCGGCAGCACCAAAGAGCTCTGCGGCGGCACGCACGTGCAGCGCACTGGCGATATTGGCCTGTTCAAGATCGTGGCTGAAAGCGGTGTAGCCGCTGGCGTGCGACGCATTGAAGCCGTCACCGGGGTGGGCGCTGTGGAATATGTGCAAAGCCTTGAAGCCACGGTCAACCAGGCTGCTACAGCGCTGAAAACCCAGCCCGCAGAGCTGAGCGCGCGCATTGCGCAAATGCAGGCCGACATGAAGGCGCTGGAGAAAGAACTCTCCAGTGCCAAAGGCAAGCTCGCATCCAGCCAAGGCGACTCGCTGATGGAAGGCGCTGTCGACGTCAAGGGTATCAAGGTGGTGGCGGTCAAGCTGGAAGGTGCTGATGCCAAGGCCCTGCGCGACACCATGGACAAGCTCAAGGACAAGCTCAAAACCGCTGTCATCGTGCTGGCTGCAGCCGAGGGCGACAAGGTGCAGATCGCGGCAGGCGTGACGGCCGACACCATCGGCAAAGTCAAGGCTGGTGATCTGGTGAACTTTGTGGCCCAGCAGGTGGGCGGCAAAGGCGGCGGCAAGCCTGACATGGCCATGGCGGGCGGCACCGATACAAGCAAGCTGGGCGCCGCGCTGGCCAGCGTGCAGGCCTGGGTGAGCGAGCGGGCCTGAGCGTGGTCGCCAAGCGTGCGCAACGAAACACGCCTGAGCAGGCGCACGCAACAACTTATACCGCACAGCCCCTGGGTAACTGCCCCCTGTGTGGCAGGCCTCTGGTAGCCGGGCGCAGTGTGGATGAACACCATCTGGTGCCCAAAAGCCAGGGCGGCAGACAGACCTTCACCATGCACCGCATTTGCCACCGCAAAATCCATGCGAGCCTGAGCGAGAAAGAACTGGCGCGTGATTTTTCCACCTGGCCTGCCTTGCAAGGCCACCCCGAGATTGCCAGCTTTATCACCTGGGTGCAGAAAAAAATCCCCGAGTATTACGACAACAGCCGCAAGAGCGCCCACAGGCGCTAACGCTGTACGCCACGGCTTTTTGCATGGAACCCATCGCATGAAATTTGTCCCTCTGGTCGAACACACCCGCGGCACTCTGGCCGAAATCGTGCATGCAGGCGCTGTAGCTGTCGTCAACGCCCAGGGCAAGCTGCTGGCCAGCGCGGGCGATGCGCATGCCCTGTGCTTTACGCGTTCTACGCTCAAGCCTTTTCAGGCCCTGCCCTTGCTGCAAGGCGGTGGCATCAAGGCGTTTGGCTTCACGCCCGCACAGACTGCGCTGCTGTGCGCCAGCCACAATGGCGAGGACATGCATGTCACCCAGGTGGACGACATGCTGCGCAAAATCGGCCATACCTACCGCAGCCTGCAATGCGGCTGCCATGTACCCCTGCGTTTCAGCTACAGTGGCCAAACGCCACCGGCCGATCTGCACTATGACGAACGGCACAATAACTGTAGTGGCAAGCACACGGGTTTTCTGGCCTTTTGCGTGCAGCACGGCCTGGGCATAGACAACCATCTTGCGCCTGACCATCCGCTGCAGGCGGCTATCCGCCAGCAGGTGATGCGCGTGACGGGCGCCACACCATCGCAGTTGGTCAGTGGCATCGATGGCTGCTCTGCCCCCAACTACGCCATGCCTTTGTCCAAACTCGCATTTGCCTTTGCGCGCCTGGCCAGTGGCGAGCGCGACACCGAGCTAGGCGAGCATCTGTCCATGTTGGCCAACGCCATGGTGCAGCACCCCGAGATGGTCTCTGGCACAGGCCGCAATGATCTGGCCTTCACCCAGGCAGGACGCGGCGACTGGATCACCAAGATCGGTGCCGATGGCGTGCAGGTGATTGCCAGCATCAGCCGCCAGGAAGCGGTGGCCATCAAAGTCATCAGCGGACATATGCCAGCGCTGTATGCAGCGGCGGTGCACACCCTGCAGCAGCTGGGCTGGCTGGACGCATCGCAGCGCGAGCAGCTTCAGCCCTGGGTATACCAGCTGCTGACCAACGCGCGCGGCACAAAGGTGGGCGAGGTACGGTGCTGTTTTAAACTGATAAGCGCCTGAGGCCTGCGGCGAGAAGCCTGTTGGCTAGGGGTGGGTAGGTGGCGGAAGCTGTGAGATTCGAACTCACGGAGGTCGTAAAACCTCGGCAGTTTTCAAGACTGCTGCATTCAACCGCTCTGCCAAGCTTCCTGAGTTGAAGTTTGTATTTTAACCCAGCTGGCTGGCGCTGCAGCGGGGTCAGTCTGCAAGAAACAGGCTTTGCAGATCGCTTAAAAAATCCATGCCCCGCGCGGTGGGCTTCACACTGGTGAAGTCGCGCGTGATCAGGCCTTTGCTTTCGGCTTCGCCCAAGCCTTTCTGGATGGCGGTGATGGCCAGGCCCGTGCGATCACAAAAGTCCTGTAGCTTGAAGCCGCCTGTCAGGCGCAGGGCGTTGAGCATGTATTCAAAAGGCAGGTCAGCGCGAGAAACTTCGGTATCCTGCACCACCGCCCCTTGCGGGCCGGCTATGGCGCCTGAGGTGGTGAGTGTGCTGAGAGCAGATACGCCCAGCGCTTTGTCCATATACAGCTGGGGGTCGCGCGCGCGCACTTGGCGCACGATGCGGTGGGCAAAGCTGAGTTTGCTGTGCGCGCCTGCGCCCAAGCCCAGATAGTCGCCAAACTGCCAGTAGTTGTGGTTGTGCCAGCACTGGAAGCCCGACTTGGCAAAGGCACTCACCTCGTAGCGCTGCAGACCTTGCTGCGCCGTCAGCTCGGTGATGCGGTCCAGCATGTCGTAGGCTGCGTCATCCTCGGGGATCACGGGCGGGAACTTGGCAAAGTAGGTGTTAGGCTCGATTGTGAGATGGTAAATGCTGATATGGGGCGGCTGAAAGCCCAGCGCCTTGCGCACATCGTCTTCACACTGCGCCAGCGTCTGGCCCGGCAGCGCGTACATGATGTCCAGGTTGAATGCTTCAAAATGTGCAGCAGCTTCCTCGATAGCAGCTTGGGCCTGTGCGCTGTCATGCACACGACCCAAAGCCTTCAGATGCGCGTCATTGAAACTTTGCACGCCAATCGACAGGCGGTTGACACCGGCTGCACGAAAGGCTTTGAAACGGTCTTTTTCAAACGTGCCGGGATTGGCTTCCAGGGTGATTTCGCAGTTGGCCTCCAGCCGCAGTCGGGCGCGCACGCCAGCAAGCAGTTGGTCAATGGCCTGCGGCGAAAACAGGCTGGGCGTGCCGCCACCGATAAAAATGCTGTGCACCGTGCGGCCCCAGACCAGGGGCAGCGCAGCTTCCAGGTCAGCCATGAGCGCATCCAGGTAGCGCTGCTCCATCTCATTGCTCAGCTGGCCATTCTTCGACTCATGCGAATTGAAGTCGCAATACGGACATTTTTTAATGCACCACGGCAAGTGAACATACAGCGACAGCGGCGGTAGACTGGGCAATTGCAGCAGGCCTGGCCGCATGTAGTGCTGGATGTCGTTCATGGCAGCCAGTGCGTGCGGATCAGCTCCACCATCTGGCGGGCAGACTGGCCGCGGTGGCTGATCTGGTTTTTATGCTCTGGCTCCAGCTGGGCCATGGTTTTGCCCAGGGACGCAATAAACATCACCGGATCAAAGCCAAAGCCCCCCGTGCCTACGCTCTCGCGCGTGATCTGGCCCTGAACTCGGCCCACAGCAATCAGGGGCTCAGGATCGAAAGCGCTGCGCACTGCAACGATGGTGGAGACCATGCGGGCGCTGCGATTGGTCTCAGTGGCCATTTTTTCCAGCACCGCGCGGCGGTTGTTATCATCGCTCTTTTCGTAGCCCAGGGTGGTGCAGAAATACGCAGTGTCTACACCGGGCAAACCACCCCATGCGTCAATACACAGACCGGCATCGTCAGCAATCGCAGGCAAGCCGGTATGCTCGGCTGCATTGCGCGCTTTGGCGAGTGCGTTTTCCACAAAGGTCTTGTAGGGCTCAGGCGCTTCGGGCACGCCCAGTGCGCTTTGCGCCACCAGCTGCACACCCAGCGGCGCAAACAGGGGCATCAACTCGGCCAGTTTGCCAGCGTTATTGGAAGCGAGCACGATTTTCATGCGGGGGAGGATAGTTTTAATAACAAAACAGGCTTCCAGACCAATAGAATATCGCGGGAGCAGCTATTATTTCAGTAGCAAATAACTTGCCTGAACTAGGGCTTTTGCAACTCGATCAGCTCGGCAATGCCCTTCTCGGCCAACACCAGCAGCGCATCCATTTCCTTGCGGCTGAATGCGGCGCCTTCCGCGGTGCCCTGCACTTCCACATAGTGCCCTGCGCCGGTCATCACCACGTTCATGTCGGTATCGCAGGCCGAGTCTTCGGTGTATTCCAGATCCAGCAGCGGGGTGCCCTGCACGATGCCCACCGAAATGGCGGCCACGCTCTGGATGATGGGCGACTCGGTGAGTTTGCCTTCTTTGATCAGTTTGCTGACCGCATCTTGCGCAGCCACAAAGGCACCAGTGATGCTGGCAGTGCGCGTGCCGCCATCGGCCTGCAGCACATCGCAGTCCAGCGAAATCGTGCGCTCACCCAGCTTTTTCAGATCAAACACCGCGCGCAGGCTGCGGCCAATCAGGCGCTGGATTTCCTGCGTGCGTCCGGTTTGTTTGCCTTTGGCCGCCTCGCGGCTGGAGCGCGTGTGCGTGGCCCGCGGCAGCATGCCATATTCAGCCGTCACCCAGCC
This sequence comes from Polaromonas sp., assembly GCA_013297865.1. Taxonomy (GTDB): domain Bacteria; phylum Pseudomonadota; class Gammaproteobacteria; order Burkholderiales; family Burkholderiaceae_C; genus JAAFIP01. Next base: position 280,324 of record JAAFIP010000003.1, read on the forward strand.
CTCGCCGCTGCCCTTTTGGTGCGGCGGCACTTTCTCTTCCACACTGGCGGTGCACAGCACCTTGGTGTTGCCAAACTCAATCAGCACCGAGCCTTCAGCGTGCATGGTGTAGTTGCGGGTGATTTTGACGGGGCGCATCTGGTTGGCGGCGCGCTTGTCTGAGCGTTGGAAAGTCATGGTTTGTTCATTCAAAGAAATAAATACAGGCCGCGAAGGGCGCGAAGGTCACGCGAAGAACGCGAAAGAAATACCAAAAATATACAACTGAAGTTCAAATAAATCGAATCATCGTATTCAAAATCTGATTTTTCTTTTTCTTCTTTCGCGTCCTTCGCGCAATCTTCGCGTCCTTCGCGTCCGGAAGTTCGGACGTTCGGACGTTCGGACGTTCGGAAGTTCGGTATTAAAAACTAAGCCTTTTTAGCTGCGCTGCGGCGAATGGCTTCATTGATTTCGGCAATCGAGCGTTCAATGGCTGCGTCGTCCAGGTCGTCCACGAAGGTGTCCATCACGCCCGCCTGGATGGTAGAGGCGAACACGCCGTCGCTGATGCTGTCGGTGGAAATGCCCTGGGTGGATTCGAAAGCATCGGGGGTTTCCCATTGCAGGGCGATCACCGTGACGTTGTCACAGTGCTCGCCGCCGTTGCGCAGGCCCATCTCTACCAGATCAGGCACCGAGTTGGCCACCGGGCCTTTGGAGAGCTGGTGCACGATATCGTTGTCACTGACCGTACCCCATAGCCCGTCCGAGCACAGCAGCAGCCGGTCGCCTTGCTGCAGTGGCACAGGGCCTGCCACGTCAAACACGGGCTTGGTGGGCGAGCCCAGGCAGGTGAACAGGATGTTGCGGTTGAGGCGGTCCATGCGGATGATGCCCGCGCTATGTTGCTCAAGGTAAGAGTGGTCGCGCGTGCGGGTCACCAGCTCGTTATCGCGCACCAGATACAGGCGCGAGTCGCCACAGTGAATCCAGGTGGCTGCGCCGCCCTGCACTACGCAGGCTACAAAAGTCGTGCGCGGTGTATCGAGCATGCCTTTTTCGCTGGCATAGCGGATGATTTGGTGGTGCGCAGCCATCAGGGCGCTAGCCAGGAAGCTGGTGACGTCCTTGATCAACGGGCGAGCTTCTTTTTGGTACAGCGCAGACACGGTCTGCAGCGCCAGTTGCGCCGCCACCTCGCCCTCAGGGTGGCCGCCCATGCCGTCGGCCAAAATGAACAGACCCGACTCGCGCGTGTAGCAGTAGCCCATGCGGTCTTCGTTCTTTTCGCGTCCACCTTTGCGGCTGACCTGGAATACAGAAAATTTCATGGCATCTGCTCGGTTTGTTGTTATTTGGCTTTACCAAAGCCGGTGGCTTTGGCAAGACCTTTTTTGGTGTCTGCCATCATGTTGTCAAACTGCAGGCGCATTTTTTCGCCCACGCTGAGCTTGGTGTAGCGGCGCTCGTTCTCCTGGCTGAGCTCTTTTTGCAGCGCAAACACCGACTGGGGGCGTGAGAGGGGGTCCAGCGACATGCACCACTCCACCACCTCAATCAGGTTGTCAGAGTACACGCCGCGCAGGCGCGACAGCGCCAGTGACAAACGGTCTTTTTCCAGGCGCTGGGGCGCGTCGTTGGGCGGATAGCCCTGCATGCAGGCGTAGATGCAGGCGCCAATGGCGTAAATATCGGTCCACGGACCCATGGATGAATCGCGGCGGTACATCTCGGGCGCGGCAAAGCCGGGCGTGTACATCGGACGGATGAAGTTGCCTTCTTTGGACAGCACCTCGCGCGCCGCACCAAAGTCGATCATCACGGCTTTGTTATCGTCGGTGATGAAGATGTTGGCTGGCTTGATGTCCAGGTGCAGCATCTTGTGCTGGTGCACGATGCGCAAACCACGCAAAATCTCGTCAAACAGGCTGCGGATGGTGGACTCGCGGAAGACTTTTTGTTTTTTCAGCTCGCGGGCGGTGATGATGAAGTCCTGCAGGGTCGCGCCCTCCAGGTAGTTCATCACCATGTAGACGGTTTCGTTCTCGCGAAAGAAGTTCAGCACGCTCACCACCGAGGCGTGGGAGATTTGCGCCAGCGAGCGGCCTTCTTCAAAAAAGCTTTTCAGGCCCAGGCGGTAGAGCGACAATTTGTCGGGCTGCACCTGGGGCAGCAGCTCGCCCGGGGCGCGCGTAGCCAGTGACGAGGGCAAATATTCCTTGATGGCGATCTGCTGGCCTTCATTGTCCACCGCCAGATACACCACACCAAAGCCGCCTGAAGACACCTTGCGCACAATGCGGTAACCGCCGATCACGGTATCCGGGGGTAGGGACGCAGGTTTAACCTTTGACATAATCGCACATCACGCATGCATCTGTTTCAAGCCTGTAGATCACTACCGGGGCTCTCAACGCGCTTTATTGCCTTATAAAAGTGGGGTTGGGATATTTTTTTAATAGGGTGGAGACCAAATTTATGCCAGTTTACAGCATGACGGGCTATGCCAGTGTGCAAACGCGCCCACTGACGCCAGACAACCCAGACAGCGCCAAAGGTGTGGCAGACAGCCCACGCATTGGACTGGAAATCCGCTCGGTCAACAGCCGTTTTCTGGATTTGGGCTTTCGCCTGTCGGACGAACTGCGCCATTGTGAGCCGGCCCTGCGCGAGTTGCTGACCCATAGCCTCAAGCGCGGCAAGGTGGAGCTGCGCGCTTTTGTGGGTGCTGCCAGAGACAGCGCTACCCAGCCGCCCAGCGCCCAATTGTTACAGCGCTTGAACCATGCGCAGGACAATGTGCTCAGCTGGCTGCCCCACGCGCAACCCCTGAGCGTAGCCGATGTGCTGCGCCTGGCCAGTAATGACCAACACCCCAGCGGTGATGACACAGACACCCAAGAGCGCGTACTGACCCTGGCCCGGCAGGCCGTGGCCGATTTGCTGGCGTCCCGCGCGCGCGAGGGCGCGCGACTGGCCCAGATGCTGCTGGGCCACACCAGCCAGCTGCGCGCCTTGGCCCAGGCTGCCGCGCCGCTGATCCCCCAGCTGGTGGAGCAGCAAAAACAGAAGTTTGTCGAACGCTTTATGCAGGCTCTGACTGCCAGCGATGCCTCGGGCGCCAGCCCCATCAGCCAGCAGGCGGCCCACGACCGGGCGTTGACCGAAGCGACCGCATTCGCCATCCGCATCGATGTTGCCGAGGAAATCACGCGTTTAGCTGCCCATTTAGACGAAATTGACAGTCTTTTAACGGCTGATAGCGAAAATTCAGTCAGCAAAACAGGTAAAAATGTTGCAACTTCAGCCCGCACCGTCGAAATCGGCAAGCGATTGGACTTTGTCATCCAGGAGCTGCACCGCGAGGCCAACACCCTGGGTTCGAAGTCGTCCACACTGGAAATCACCCGCATCAGCGTGGATATGAAAGTGCTGATCGAGCAGATGCGCGAGCAGGTACAGAACATCGAGTAAGCCATTGACCCCTCTAATTTGCTATATAATTAATAGCTACTCCCGCGATTATTTAAAAGGCTAGACGTGGATTATCCTGGTAATCTTTTTGTAGTGGCCGCCCCCAGCGGGGCGGGAAAATCCAGCCTGGTCAAGGCACTGCGCGAGCTGGACGCCAAAGTGCAGCCCTCGGTCTCGCACACCACCCGCGCCCCGCGGGGCCAGGAAAAGCATGGCAGGGAGTATTACTTTGTCAGCGACGCCGAGTTTGACGCCATGATTGCGGCCAACCAGTTTCTGGAGTGGGCACATGTCCATGGCCACCGCTCGGGCACCTCGCGCACCGCAGTGGAGGCGCGCATCACCAATGGCGAGGACATCATCCTGGAGATCGACTACCAGGGTGCGTTTCAGATCAAGAAAATTTTTACCAATACGGTGCTGATTTTCATCCTGCCGCCCAGCATGGACGAGTTGCGTGCCCGCATCGAGCGCCGGGGCGAAGACAGCCCCGAGAAGATCGAGCTGCGCATGCACAACGCCCGAAGCGAGATCGCACAGGCCAGCCAGTTCGACTTCGTTATAATCAACGAGTTGTTTGACAGCGCGCTGTTTGACCTGAAAGCCATCGTGCATGCCCAGCGATTGAAGTTTTCAGCCCAGCGCCGCGCACGCCCCGACACCTTCAGAGCCTTGGCCATCAGCTGAGCGCTCGCCCTCCACACTAAAGGATTTGCTCCATGGCCCGCATTACCGTTGAAGATTGTTTGCAACAGATCCCCAACCGCTTTCAGCTCGTGCTGGCAGCCAGCTACCGCGCCCGCATGCTCAGCCAGGGCCATACCCCCAAGATCGACAGCAAAAACAAGCCAGGCGTGACCGCACTGCGCGAGATTGCCGATGGCAAAATCGGCATCGAGATGCTCAAAAAAGTACCGCTGTAATTGCCCTGTGGCGCCCAGGCAGGCGCCAATAGGGTCTCGCAGCGGGCTGGTTTTGGCCTTCGCGCGACATCTAGCCGTCATAAAAGCACCTCAATACAGGTGCTTTTTTCATTTGTAAGCGGCTGCGCGGGACAAATTAGGTAGAGTAAGGGGCTTGGACACCCCTGTTTTACACCCTTCGACCGCAGAGCCCGCCTCGCAGCCGTCCCATGCTGCGCAGGCCAAGCCACGCCGTGCGCCGCGCAAAACAGCCCCTCCTGCACCCGCTTTGCATGCCAGTGCACCGCAAACCGCCGCAGCGCGCAAAGCGGCCCACAACGCCGCCTCCGCCAGTTTTGCTGCCCTGACTAGCAAGCTGAACTATCTGGACAAGTCCGACATTGAACAGGTGCGCAAAGCCTACCGCTTTGCCGACGAGGCTCACCTAGGCCAGCTGCGCGCCAGCGGCGAGCCCTATATCACCCACCCTATTGCGGTAGCCGCCCAGTGCGCCGAATGGAAGCTTGATGCCCAAGCCATCATGGCCGCCCTCATGCACGACGCGATGGAAGACTGCGGCATCAGCAAGCCCGATTTGATAGAAAAGTTCGGGGCCCCCGTAGCCGAACTGGTCGATGGCCTGACCAAGCTGGAAAAGCTTGAGTTCACCACCCGCGAGGAAAACCAGGCGGAGTCTTTCCGCAAGATGCTGCTGGCCATGGCCCGCGATGTGCGGGTGATTTTGATCAAGCTGGCCGACCGCAGCCACAACATGCGCACCATGGGCGACATGCCCCGGCCCAAGTGGTCCCGCATCTCGCGCGAGACGCTGGATATCTACGCCCCCATCGCCCACCGTCTGGGCCTGAACCAGACCTACCGCGAACTGCAGGAGCTTAGTTTTCGCTACCTGCTGCCCTGGCGCTACGCCACCCTGTCCAAGGCGGTGGCCAAGGCTCGCAGCCGACGGCGCGACCTGATCCAGAAAGTCGAGCGCGATGTGCAGGCCACTTTCGAGCAGGCCGGCATGTACATCAACCTCTCGGGTCGTGAAAAAACGCTCTACTCCATCTACCGCAAGATGGACGAGAAGCACCTGAGCTTTGCCCAGGTGACCGATATGTATGGCTTTCGCCTGGTGGTGCCCACGGTGACCGACTGCTACACCGCCATGGGCATCCTGCACCAGATGTACAAGCCAGTGCCCGGCAAGTTCAAGGACCATATCGCCATTGGCAAGCTCAATGGCTACCAGTCCCTGCACACCACCGTGGTGGGGCCCTCGGGTGTGAACGTGGAGTTTCAGATGCGCACCGAGGCCATGCATGTGGTGGCCGAGTCGGGCGTAGCCGCACACTGGCTATACAAGGCCAATGCGCCCGGTGGTGCCGAGGCTGAGCGCCTGGGCACGCAGTGGCTGCAGTCGCTGCTGGACATCCAGCACGAAACGCGCGACGCAGCGGAGTTCTGGGACCATGTGAAGGTCGATCTTTTCCCTGATGCGGTGTATGTGTTCACGCCCAAAAGCAAGATCATGGCCATGCCACGCGGCGCCACCGTGGTGGACTTTGCCTATGCCGTACATACCGACATCGGCGACCATACTGTGGCAGCCAAGGTCAACGACCAGCAGGTGCCACTGCGCACCGAGGTGCAAAACGGCGATGTGATTGAAGTGATTACCGCGCCCACCTCCAGCCCCAACCCCGCCTGGCTGGGCTTTGTGCGCACGGCACGCGCGCGCAGCAAAATCCGCCACCATCTCAAAACCATGGCGCTGGACGAATCACAGGCGCTGGGCGACAAACTGCTGACCCAAGCCCTACGCTCGGAAGGCATTGAGCGCGTGCCCACAGAAGACGCAGCGCACCAGGCGCTGTGGGACAAGCTGCTGCGCTTTTCGGGCAACAAGACGCGTGGCGAGCTGCTGGTGGACATTGGCCTGGGCAAGCGCATCGCCAGCATCGTGGCCAAGCGCCTGGTCAGCCTGCTGGGCGAGCTGGGCGAAAAGCCCGATGCCTTGCTGATGAGCAAAGAGCGCTTCACAGCGCACGAGTCGATCTCGCAGGGCGCTATCGTGCTGGACGGCTCGGAGAGCGCCACCGTGCAATACGCACCCTGCTGCAGGCCTCTGCCGGGCGACGGCATTGTGGGCTATCTGGGCCGCGGCGAAGGGGTGATGGTGCATACCAACCAGTGCGCGGTAGGCAAAAAACTTCTGCAAAAAGACAGTGAGCGCTTCATTACAGTGGAATGGGCCGACGAGCTGGTGCGAGCCTTCGTAGCGGCCGTTGTGGTCACCGTGCAAAGCGGCAAAGGCGTTCTGGCCCGCGTAGCGGCCGCCATGGCCAGCGCCGAGGCAGACATCATGCAGGTCGATCTGGGCCGCGACAGCGAAGTAGGCGCGCCTACGGCGGATCTGCGCTTTGTGGTGGCGGTGCGCGACACAGCGCATCTGGACACCGTGCTGCGCACCCTCGCCCGCACGCCTACCGTACTGCGTGCGCAGCGTGCAGTTTCTACCTAGTTTGCTATACGGTTCGTAGCGTCTGCTGTGCGAGGGCATGTCAAATTGTCGCCAGCATACAACGGCTGGGTGCGTAGCCTTGAGTTAGCATTGAGCGTCCACTGATTCAAAACGGAACCACTTATGGATGCCTCATCCACCAAGCGCAAGGCCAAAACCCGCCAACGCAGCCAGTCCATCAGCGTGCGCGCAGCAGAGCCCACAGACGCTGCCGCCATCTCCGCCATGATAGGCAGCCCGGGCGTGTTTGAGGGCACACTGCAAATGCCTTTTGCTGCGGTGGCCTCACGGGTGGAGCGGTACAGCAAGATTGACACTAACCATCTGCAACTGGTCGCTGTGTCGCACGACGCTGACAAAGGCGAGCAGATTGTCGGCCATGCGGGGCTGTTTTCCATCCACACCAGTCTGCGCTGCGCCCATGTGCGGGGCCTGGGCATTGTGGTGGCCGCGCAGTGGCAGGGCAAAGGCATCGGCAAGCAGTTGATGACTGGCCTGCTGGACTGGGCCGACAACTGGGCTGGTGTGCTGCGCGTGGAGCTGACGGTGTTTGCCGACAATGCCCGGGCCATTGCGCTCTACCAGCGCCACGGCTTTGTGCAGGAAGGGCGCTTGCGTGCCCATGCGCTGCGTGACGGCCAGTACCAGGACACGCTGCTCATGGGCAGGCTGCACCCGCGGCCGCCAGCCCTTCCCAAGCCATGAAATATGGACGTTATTGGCCGCCAAGCCAATAGAATATCGCGGGAGCAGCTATCTAATATATAGCATGCTCAGGCCACAAACTAGAACAGCTGCAGACTGACCCAGTAGGCAATAGCGGCTACAAAGGCCGAAGCGGGAATGGTGAAGATCCAGGCCCAGACGATATTGCCTGCGACACCCCAGCGCACAGCACTCATGCGGTGGGTGCTGCCCACACCGACGATGGCGCCGGTGATGGTATGCGTTGTGGACACCGGAATACCCAGACCCGTGGCCAGAAACAGCGTCATCGCGCCACCTGTCTCGGCGCAAAATCCACCCACGGGCTTGAGCTTGGTGATCTTCTGGCCCATGGTCTTGACGATGCGCCAGCCACCGAACATGGTGCCCAGGCCAATGGCCAGGTAGCAGCTCACGATCGTCCAGGTGGGCGGCGATTTGTCGCCTGCTGCGGCATAGCCGGTAGCGATCAGCAGCATCCAGATGATGCCGATGGTCTTCTGTGCGTCGTTGCCGCCGTGCCCCAGGCTGTAAGCCCCGGCAGACACCAGCTGCAGGCGGCGAAACCATTTATCCACCTTGGAGGGCTTGGTGCGTCGGCATATCCATGCCACTGCCACCATCATCAACGAGCCCAGCGTAAAACCCAGCAGTGGAGAGACAAAAATGAAGGTCACCGTTTTGAGGATACCCGTCGAGATCAGCGCGCCTGCACCTGCCTTGGCAATCACCGCGCCCACAATGCCTCCGATCAGCGCATGCGAGCTGCTGCTGGGAATGCCGTAGTACCAGGTCAGCACGTTCCAGGTGATGGCACCCACCAGAGCGCCAAACACCACATGGGTATCGACAATGCCCGGCTGCACAATGCCCTTGCCTACAGTAGCGGCCACACTGAGGTGGAAGACAAAGATGGCGATGAAGTTGAAAAATGCCGCAAACACCACCGCCTGGCCGGGTTTGAGCACGCCAGTGGAGACCACCGTGGCAATGGAGTTGGCGGCATCGTGAAAGCCGTTCATGAAGTCAAAAGCCAGTGCCAGAAACACCAGCAACATGACCACCCACAACGCGGTTTGTACGTTTTGCATAGCTAGGGCGCGCGTGGAATTAGGAATTCTCGAGGATCACGCCCTCTATCAGGTTGGCTACGTCCTCGCACTTGTCGGTGATCGTCTCCAGCAGTTCGTAAATTGCCTTGAGCTTGATAACCTCGCGCACATCCGGTTCCTCGCGAAACAGCTTGCTCATGGCCGAGCGCATCACGCGGTCCGCATCACTTTCCAGTTTGTCGATCTCTTCGCAGGTTTTGAGCGCCGCTTCTGCAGTGCCGGGATCGCTGATCGAACCCAGCAGCTTGACCGCAGCGGCCAGACGCTCGCAGCACTTGACACTGATGTCGGTCAGGCGCTTGATCTCTTCGGTCATCGTCTTCACGTCGTACAGCGCCATCGTCTCGGCCGAGTCCTGGATCAGATCCGCCACGTCGTCCATGGTGTTGATCAGCTTGTGGATCTGCTCGCGGTCGATCGGCGTGATGAAGGTCTGATGCAGCATCTTGTTGACATCGTGCGTCACGCGGTCAGCTGCGCGTTCGGCGTTGTCTACATCACGGTTGTACTGCTCCCGCAGATGGGGGTCGTTGTAGTTGGCCACCAGACTGGAGAAGGCCCGCGCCGCCTCCACAATGCGGTCCGCATGCTGGTTGAACATTTCAAAGAAGTTGCCTTCTCGGGGGAGGAGTTTGCCAAATAGCATGAGTGACCTAAACGAAATTGTTACAGTTGTATGAAGGATTTGTGACGATTTTACGCGAGCCGGAAGGGCTAAATCAGAACGGTGCCACAAAAGAAAAAGCCCCGCAGCGAACGTTGCGAGGCTTCGGATGGGCGATAAAGGCTCTGCGAGAGCCTTGTGCGCTTAGGCAGCTACTTTTTCGCTGTCTTCCATCTGGTCAAAGTTCATGTACTTGTAGACGTTGGCGCTGTCGGCATTGATCACGCCGATGTCGGCCAGGTACTCGGCTTTGGTCGGGATGCGGCCCAGCTTGGAGCAGATCGCGCTGAGTTCGGCACTGCCCAGGTAGACGAAGGTGTTTTTACCCAGACGGTTGGGGAAGTTGCGGGTGCTGGTGGACATCACCGTGGCGCCCTCTTTCACCTGGGCCTGGTTGCCCATACACAGGCTGCAGCCTGGCATCTCCATGCGGGCACCGGCTGCGCCAAAGACGCCGTAGTGGCCTTCTCGGGTGAGCTGGTCGGCGTCCATCTTGGTGGGCGGGGCCATCCACAGCTTGACGGGAATATCGCGCTTGCCGTCCAGCAGCTTGGAGGCTGCACGGAAATGGCCGATGTTGGTCATGCAGGAGCCGATAAACACTTCATCGATTTTGCTGCCTGCCACATCGGACAGGGTTTTGGCGTCGTCTGGGTCGTTGGGGCAGCAGACGATGGGCTCGCTGATTTCGGCCAGGTCAATCTCGATGACCGCCGTGTACTCAGCGTCTTTGTCGGCCTTGAGCAAGCTGGGCTTGGCCAGCCACTTTTCCATCTCGCCAATGCGGCGCTGGATGGTGCGGGCGTCAGAGTAGCCGTTGGCAATCATGCTCTTGAGCAGAGCGATGTTGCTGTTGAGATACTCGATCACAGGCGCGGTGTTCAGCGCCACGGTGCAGCCCGCGGCCGAGCGCTCAGCCGATGCGTCGGCCAGCTCGAAAGCCTGCTCGATCTTTAGGTCTGGCAAGCCTTCAATCTCCAGAATGCGGCCGGAGAAGATGTTTTTCTTGCCTTGCTTGGCCACAGTCAGATGGCCTGCCTTGATGGCGTACAGCGGAATGGCGTGCACCAGATCGCGCAGGGTTACGCCGGGCTGCATCGTGCCCTTGAAACGCACCAGCACGCTCTCGGGCATGTCCAGTGGCATCACGCCGGTAGCAGCGGCAAAGGCCACCAGGCCAGAGCCCGCGGGGAAGCTGATACCGATCGGAAAGCGCGTGTGGCTGTCGCCGCCAGTGCCCACGGTATCGGGCAGCAGCATGCGGTTGAGCCAGCTGTGAATGATGCCATCGCCCGGGCGCAGGCTGATGCCGCCGCGCGTGCTGATGAAGTCAGGCAGCTCGTGGTGCATTTTCACGTCCACGGGCTTGGGGTAGGCTGCGGTGTGGCAGAAGGACTGCATCACCAGGTCGGAGCTGAAGCCCAGGCACGCCAGGTCTTTGAGTTCGTCGCGCGTCATCGGGCCAGTGGTGTCCTGCGACCCCACACTGGTCATCTTGGGCTCGCAATACGTGCCCGGGCGCACGCCCTGGCCTTCGGGCAAGCCGACAGCGCGGCCCACCATTTTTTGCGCCAAAGTGAAGCCTTTGGTGGAGGTGACGGGTGGTGTCGGCAGGCGAAACAGTGTGGACACCGGCAGGCCCAGCGCCTCACGCGCCTTGGCGGTCAGGCCACGGCCCACGATCAGCGGAATACGGCCACCCGCACGCACTTCGTCAAACAGCACATCGCTCTTGAGCTGGAACGACGCGATTTCCTTGCCGTCTTTGAAAGCCTTGCCTTCGTAGGGACGCAGCTCGACCACGTCGCCCATATTCATCTGCGTAACATCCAGCTCAATGGGCAGCGCGCCTGCGTCTTCCATGGTGTTGTAGAAAATCGGTGCAATCTTGTTGCCCAGGCACACGCCGCCAAACTTCTTGTTGGGGATGAACGGAATGTCAGCCCCAGTGAACCACAGCACGCTGTTGGTGGCCGATTTGCGCGATGAGCCGGTGCCCACCACGTCGCCCACATAGGCCACGACAGCGCCCGAGGCCTGCGCCTTGGCATGCAGTGCGTTGATTTGCGCAATCGGGCCGCGCTTGCCATCTTCTTCAGGGGTGAACGGTGCGCCTTCGCGTTTGTTTTTCAGCATGGCCAGCGCATGCAAGGGGATGTCAGGGCGGCTCCAGGCATCGGGCGCGGGCGACAGGTCGTCGGTATTGGTCTCGCCAGGCACTTTGAAGACGGCCAGCTTGATGCTCTGGGGCACTTCGGGGCGCGAGGTAAACCATTCGGCATCGGCCCAGCTTTGCAGCACGGTTTTGGCCTGCGCGTTGCCTTTGTCGGCCTTGGCTTTGACATCATGGAACTGGTCAAACATCAGTAGGGTTTTCTTCAGGCCATCGGCAGCCACCTGCGCTACGGCAGGGTTATCCAGCAGGTCAATCAAAGGCGTCAGGTTGTAGCCGCCCAGCATGGTGCCCAGCAGTTCGGTCGCTTTGGCCGGGCTGATGGAGCTGCACTTTTCGGTGCCATGCGCAATAGCGGCCAGGTACGAGGCCTTGACCTTGGCAGCATTGTCCACACCTGCTGGCACGCGATGGGCGATCAGCTCCACCAAAGCCGCTTCTTCGCCAGCCGTGGGGGTCTTGAGCTGCTCAATCAGCTCGCCGGTTTGCTTGGCTGACAGCGGCAGCGGTGGGATGCCTAAAGCGGCACGTTCAGCCACATGGGCCTGGTAGGTTTGCATGAATGCGGATGGCATGGTTACTTACTCCTTCACTTGACTCAAAAACCGCCAGCGCCCGTGAAACCTGCGCTGGCAGCTACTACTTTCGTAGCTTTGATGCTTACTTCACGGCTTCCAGCACACCTGGGGTGGGGTTGGCTTTCATCTGATCGGCCACCGCTTGCTGAGCAGGGCTGATGCAGTCATCGGCCAGGCGTTTACCCTGGCGCTCGTTGAACAGCATGGACTTGTTGGCCAGCTGCATAAAGACTACGCCGGTTTTGGTGTCTTCCAGGCGTACTGCCCCGGATTTGGTGGGCATGGGGACCACGTCGTATCGGGTGGACCCAAACTGTAGATCAAAAGCACCTTCCAGCTTGGCATCAGGGGAAATAGTGACGCTCTTGCCTTCACCGCAGGCAATGCGCCCGGTGGTAACGATTTGGGCGATGGACAGCTGCTCCGAAGACAGGGGCGCAGGTGCGGCAGGTGCTTTTGCAGGTGCGGCTTTGGCTACTGGCTTGGGCGCTGGTTTGGCAGCCGGCTTGGCCGCAGGTTTTGGCGCGGTCTGCGCCCAGGAAATACCGAAAGCTGCGATAGACAGGCTGGCTGCTACGAGTAAAGTCAAGATACGCATCGCTGATCTCCTTGGGTTAGTCAAAGTAGTGTCGTATGTTGTCAGGAAGACTGATCCCCGTTTGCTGGGCGCGCTCCAGGACCTGCCAATAGTAACGGTAACTGGCGCGGTCATGTAATTGGCCCTGAAAACTCGTGGGAGCCCAATCAACAATCGCGGCGGCAGCTATTATTTGTATAGCAACTTCCACCTCGGCCTGGCTCGGCGCGAAAGCAGCCAATATGGGGCGTATCTGGGCAGGATGTATGCTCCACATGCGGGTGTAGCCCAGCTCGCGGTACGCCCTGCGCGCAGCGGCCTGCATGGCCTGTGCGTCGGCAAACTCAGTGACCACGCAATGCGAAGGCACTTTGCCATGGGCATGGCAGGCTGCGGCAATTTCGGTTTTGGCACGCATGACCAAGGGGTGCGTAAACTGCCCTGCGCTGCCCATGGCCTCAGACGGAATGGCCCCGCCGTGGGAGGATACAAAATCCATCAAACCAAAGCTGATGGACTGCACCCGCGGGTGCGCCGCGATGGCAAACACCTGGGCAATCGCTGCCGATGATTCAACCAGTACATGCAACGGAATATGCACGCCCCCGGCTGCATCCAGCGCCCGTGCAGCCTGCTGTACATCGCGCACGGATTCAACTTTGGGAATGGTGATGTAGGCCCATGGTGACGCAGCGCCGTTAACCAAAATGTCAATATCCGAGGCAAAGGCTGGATGGTCCACAGGGTGCACGCGCACGCCTACCCGCGCAGCCGACTTGGCTTTATTTGCAGTGGTTTGAGTCGCTGCCGTGGCCAGACTTAGCACCAAGTGGGCGTGGTCCACTTCGCCGCCAGTGGGCGCGCCGTCTTCGCAATCCAGCGATGCATCAAACACGCAGGCGCCGAACTCCTCGATCATCTCCGCCTGCAGCGCCAGCGACTTGCGCATGCGCGCCTCGACGCCGCTGTAATGGTCACACACGGGCAGTTGCACCCTGCCCGCCTGGGCTCCCAGCAGTACCTCACGTGGGTGGCTAGCCCCCACGCCGGTCACTGCGCTGCGCCCCGAGGGGGTAACGGCAGCTAGGGATAGCCCGACATCGTTCATGGCAAATTACAGCAGGTGCTTGACGCCGTCTTTTTCGCCTTCCAGCTCGGCCAGCGTCTTGTTGATGCGCTCCTGGCTGAATGCGTCAATCCCCAGGCCTTCCACCAGCTTGTACTCACCGCCTTCGCAGGTGACCGGGAAGCCGAACATGGTGTCTTTGGGGATGCCATACTGGCCATCCGATGCGATACCCATGGTGACCCATTTGCCTTGAGTGCCCAGCGCCCAGTCGCGCATATGGTCAATGGCCGCATTGGCAGCCGATGCGGCAGATGACACGCCACGCGCTTCGATGATGGCTGCGCCGCGCTTGCCCACGGTAGGCAGGAAGGTGTCAGCGTTCCACACCTGGTCGTTGATCATCTTGGCGACGCTTTCGCCCTTGATGGTGGCAAAGCGGTAGTCCGCGTACATGGTGGGCGAGTGGTTGCCCCACACCGCAAGTTTTTCGATGTCAGCCACGGCTTTGCCGGTTTTGGCAGCGATTTGCGAGGCCGCACGGTTGTGGTCCAGACGCAGCATGGCGGTGAAGTTCTTGCGTGGCAGATCGGGCGCGCTCTTCATGGCAATGTAGGCATTGGTGTTGGCTGGGTTGCCAACCACCAGGACTTTCACATTGCGGTTGGCTACTGCATTGAGTGCCTTGCCTTGGGCGGTGAAAATCTGTGCATTGGCGGCCAGCAGGTCGGCGCGCTCCATGCCAGGGCCGCGCGGGCGGGCACCAACCAGCAGGGCGTAGTCGGTGTCTTTGAACGCGGTCATTGGGTCAGAATGGGCTTCCATGCCAGCCAGCAGGGGGAAGGCACAGTCGTCGAGTTCCATCATCACGCCTTTGAGCGCTTTTTGCGGGCCTTCCACGGGCACTTCGAGCAGCTGCAGGATCACGGGCTGGTCTTTGCCCAGCATTTCGCCACTGGCGATGCGAAACAGCAGGGCGTAACCAATTTGACCAGCGGCACCGGTGACGGCCACGCGAACAGGCTTTTTGCTCATGGGAGACTCCAAAGAATAATAAAAATGATAGGGGAAACGGGTGACAGAACGACGACTTCAGGCAAGGCGCGCCTCAGACGAGGCAGCCTGTTGTAAAGCAGATGTTGTGCGCTACAAAGCCCTAGAGTTTACCCTCGAAAAGCCGCTTTGGTCAATTTGTCTTATGTCTTATATAAGATATGATGTCATGGCTGGATTTCAAGTTGTTTTTCCCCATTTTTTGCGCATTATTCCCCTTTTTCAATGGCTGCCGTTCCTCCCTTCGCTGATCCGTCTGCAGATGCCGCTGCAGGCGCAGCCGTGGCGTTCAGCCCGCTGTACCAGCAAATCAAGGGCCTGATCCTGCAGAGCCTGCAGTCGGGCGAGTGGAAGCCCGGCGAGGCCATCCCCTCGGAGATGGAGCTGGCCGCGCGCTACCGCGTCAGCCAGGGCACAGTGCGCAAGGCCATTGACGAGCTGGCGGCAGATCACCTGGTGGTGCGCCGCCAGGGCAAAGGCACGTTTGTAGCCACCCACGCAGAAAACCATGTGCAGTTTCGCTTTCTCAAGCTGGTGCCCGACACTGGCGCACCTGGCAGCGAAGGCCCAGCCCAGCGCGACATCATTGACTGCCGCCGCATCCGGGCCAGTGCCGAGATCGCCCGCGCGCTGTCGCTGCGCTCTGGCGATGCCGTGCTGCAGGCACGCCGCGTGCTGAGCTATGCAGGCGTGCCCACCATTGTGGAAGACCTCTGGCTGCCTGCCACGCCATTCAAGGGCCTGACGGCAGAGCGCCTGTCTGACTACCACGGCCCGATGTACGCGCTGTTTGAAACCGAGTTCAATGTGCGTATGGTGCGCGCGGACGAAAAAATCCGCGCCGTGCCCGCCGCCGATGGCCTGGACAGCCTGCTGCAGGTCAGCGCAGGCACCCCCTTGCTGAGCGTAGAGCGGATTGCCTATACTTACCAGGACATTCCGATGGAGCTGCGCCGCGGCTACTACCGCACCGACACCCACCACTATCACAACCGCCTGAGCTGACCACAGGACAGTGAATTGATAGGTCAAATCAGTCCTCAGGCCAATAGAATATCGCGGGAGCAGCTATTTAATTTATAGCAATTAACTTCAGTTCACATGCCATGGCACTCGCTCCTGAAGCACACAATTCGATCTACCTGCCCACGCGTGCGGCCTGGCGCATATGGCTGGCCCAGCACCATGCCAGCTGTGATGAGATGTGGCTGATCTATCCGGGCAAAGACTCGGGCCGAGAACGCGTGGCCTATGACGACGCTGTGGAAGAAGCGCTGTGCTTTGGCTGGATTGACGGGCTGGCCAAAAAGTTTGACGCCACTAGCAGCGCCCAGCGCTACACCCCGCGCAAGCCGCGCAGCAACTGGTCTGAACTCAACAAAGAGCGCTGCCGCCGCCTGATAGCCCAGGAGCTGATGACGCAGGCAGGCCTGGCAGCGCTGGGCGACGCGCTGGAACGCCCCTTTGACTACCCTCAAGACATCCTTGCGGCGCTCAAGGCGCAGCCCAAGGCCTGGCGCTTTTTCAACCAGCAGCCCGAGTACTACCGCCGCATCCGCGTGGGCTATATCGACGAGGTGCGCAAAAATCCCAGCGAATACACCAAACGTCTGGAAAATTTCGTCAAGCTGACAGCCCAACAAAAGACCTTTGGCTCCCTCAAGCCCTGAGCTGCGCGCTGCGCACCCCTAATGCCGCCTGAAAGACAGTTTTCCGATAAAAATCGATGACATTACACCGCCGTGCACAAGAATGATGCTGCATTGCAATAGAATTTGAAGGTTTGGCACAATAGCCGAGTTACCGAGCAGTTACCTCTCCCAAAGAAAGCCACCTATGTCAATCGAAGCGACTAACGTAGCCAAAAAGCGGCCCGAGTTCCGCAACATCAACGCCTTCAAAGACCTCACCACCTACCGCCTGCCCATGGCTGGCGTCGTGTCCATCTTGCACCGCATCAGTGGCGCGATCATGTTTTTGCTGATGCCCTTCATCATCTGGATGTTCGACACCTCGCTGTCGTCGGAGATCTCGTTTGCCAAATTCAAGGCTGCGTTCAATGTGGGCATGCTGGGCTTGCCCGGTTTTCTGTGGAAGCTGGTGGCACTGGCCCTGATCTGGGCCTTCCTGCACCACCTGGTTGCGGGCCTGCGTCACCTGTGGATGGACATTAACCACGCGGTGACCAAGGAATTCGGCAAAAGCTCGGCTATCGCCACTTTGGCCATCAGCATCAGCCTGACACTGATCCTCGGCGCCAAGCTGTTTGGCCTGTACTGATACCCCACACCGTCCAATACACATACAACGAACAGGTAAACCAACATGGCAGTGAATTACGGCTCCAAGCGCTCGGTGGTGGGCGCGCACTATGGCTTCAAAGACTGGCTCAGCCAGCGCGTCACCGCAGCGCTGATGGCGCTGTTCACCGTGCTGGTGATCATCCGCCTGGCGCTGATCAAAGGCCCGGTGGGTTATGAATCTTGGGCGAGAATCTTCGCCCCGCAATGGATGAAGGTACTGACCTTCGTCATCATCATTGCCCTGCTCTACCACGTGTGGGTGGGTATGCGAGATATCTGGATGGACTACGTCAAGCCGGTGGCTGTGCGTCTGTCACTGCAGGTTGCCACTATGGTGTGGCTGGTGGGCTGTGCAGGCTGGGCAGTCCAAGTATTGTGGAGAATCTGAAAATGGCCGCTATTTCCAAACGCAAATTTGATGTCGTGATTGTGGGCGCAGGTGGCTCGGGCATGCGTGCCTCGCTGCAGCTGGCGCGCGCAGGCCTGAATGTGGCCGTACTGTCCAAAGTGTTTCCCACCCGCAGCCACACCGTGGCTGCGCAAGGCGGCATTGGCGCCTCTCTGGGCAACATGAACGAAGACAACTGGCACTACCACTTCTATGACACCGTCAAGGGCAGTGACTGGCTGGGCGACCAGGACGCGATTGAGTTCATGTGCCGCGAAGCCCCCAAGGTAGTCTATGACCTGGAGCACATGGGCATGCCCTTTGACCGCAACCCCGATGGCACGATTTACCAGCGCCCATTTGGCGGCCACACCGCCAACTACGGCGAAAAAGCTGTCGAGCGTGCCTGCGCCGCGGCTGACCGCACAGGCCACGCCATGCTGCACACCCTGTACCAGCAGAACGTCAAGGCCAAGACCACGTTCTTCGTCGAATGGATGGCGCAGGATTTGATCATGGATGCCGACGGCGAGTGTGTGGGCGTCACAGCCATTGAGATGGAAACCGGCGAGCTGCATATTTTTGAAGCCAAGACCACGCTGCTGGCCACCGGCGGCGCAGGCCGCATCTTTGCTGCCTCAACCAATGCATTCATCAACACCGGCGACGGCCTGGGCATGGCCGCACGCGCAGGCATTGCGCTGGAAGACATGGAGTTCTGGCAGTTTCACCCCACCGGCGTGGCTGGCGCAGGCGTGCTGCTGACCGAAGGCTGCCGTGGCGAAGGCGCCATCTTGCTCAACAGCAATGGCGAGCGCTTCATGGAGCGCTATGCCCCCACACTGAAAGACCTGGCTCCGCGCGACTTTGTCTCGCGCTGCATGGACCAGGAGATCAAGGAAGGCCGCGGCTGCGGCCCCAAGAAGGACTACATCCACCTCAAGCTGGACCATCTGGGCGCAGACACCATCCACAAGCGCCTGCCCTCGGTCTATGAGATTGGCCACAACTTTGCCAACGTGGACATCACCAAGGAACCGATCCCCGTGGTGCCCACCATCCACTACCAGATGGGTGGTATCCCCACCAACATCAACGGCCAGGTGGTCACACAGAAGAACGGCCAGGACAATGCGGTGGTCGGCGGCCTGTATGCGGTGGGCGAATGCTCCTGCGTCAGCGTGCACGGCGCCAACCGCCTGGGCACCAACTCCCTGCTCGATCTGCTGGTGTTTGGCCGCGCGGCGGGCAACCACATTGTCGAGCACCACAACAAGACCAAGTCGCACAAAGCTCTGCCTGCAGAAGCGGCCGACCTCACGAATGCACGTTTGGCCCGCCTGGACAGCGCCAAGGACGGCGAATACGCCCAGACCGTGGCCAACGACATCCGCGACACCATGCAGCTGCATGCCGGTGTGTTCCGCACCCAGGCCTCGCTGGACGAAGGCGTGAAGAAAGTCGCTGCACTGCGCGAGCGCGTCAACGCCATTGGCCTCAAAGACAACTCCAAAGTGTTCAACACCGCGCGCATCGAGGCGCTGGAAGTGGACAACCTGATCGAGTCGGCCCAGGCCACCATCATGTCCGCTGCAGCCCGCAAGGAAAGCCGCGGCGCACACTCTGTGGCTGACTATGACGACACGCCCGAGTTTCCCAACGGCCGCAACGACAAGGAATGGCATAAGCACAGTCTTTGGTACAAAGACGGCAACCGCCTGAGCTACAAGGGCGTGCAGATGAAACCGCTGACCGTGGAGTCCGTGCCGCTCAAGACACGTACTTTCTGATGGCCCTGGGCGCAGGCCCCGCTGAGCAGACGCATTCGACACAGTATTACCGGAGTTAGACATGACCAAGCGCACTTTCAAAATCTACCGCTACGATCCTGACCAGGATGCCAAGCCGTACATGCAGACCATCGAGGTAGAGCTGGACGGCTCGGAGCGCATGTTGCTGGACGCGCTGATGAAGCTCAAGGAGCAGGACCCCACCATCAGCTTTCGCCGCTCTTGCCGCGAAGGCGTGTGCGGCTCGGACGCGATGAACATCAATGGCAAGAACGGCCTGGCCTGCCTGACCAATATGCGCACGCTGCCCGGGGTCATCACACTCAAGCCCCTGCCGGGCCTGCCGGTGATCCGCGACCTGATCGTGGACATGACGCAGTTCTTCAAGCAGTACAACTCCATCAAGCCGTACCTGATCAACGACACTATCCCGCCCGAAAAAGAGCGCCTGCAGTCGCCTGAAGAGCGTGAAGAGCTCAACGGCCTGTACGAGTGCATTCTGTGCGCCAGCTGCTCCACATCGTGCCCCAGCTTCTGGTGGAACCCCGACAAGTTCGTCGGCCCGGCCGGTCTGCTGCAGGCCTACCGCTTCATCGCTGACAGCCGCGACCAGGGCACCGCCGAGCGCTTGGACAACCTGGAAGACCCCTACCGGCTGTTCCGCTGCCACACCATCATGAACTGTGTGGACGTCTGCCCCAAGGGCCTGAACCCGACCAAGGCGATTGGCAAGATCAAGGAAATGATGGTGCTGCGCGCCGTCTGAGTGCGCTGGCCCTGACCTGGCACACACCATGACCGATCTGGTTGCCACGATCGATGCGCCTGATGGCCCAGACGCCCTGCTGGGCGAGCGCGAGCTGTCCAAGCTGCGCTGGCGCACCCGCCGTGGCCTGCTGGAAAACGATCTGTTCATCGAGCGGTTTTTCAACCGGTATGCCGGACAGCTCACCGTCAGGCAGGCGAATAGTTTGAATGCTCTAATGGATCTGTCGGACAATGACCTGCTGGATCTGCATTTGAAGCGCAAGACCGTGGCCCAGGTCAGACCCGAGTTTGATACCCCTGATATTCAACACATATTGCAGATGCTGCAGCAAAAAGCCCCCGTTTAAAAACATATATCGCGAAACAGTAAAGGTGCCTGAATGAAACTATCCGATAACAAAGCCACCCTGTCGTTCTCCAACGGCAGCCCCAGCGTTGAGCTGCCCGTCTACCAGGGCAGCATTGGCCCCGATGTGGTCGATATCCGCAAGCTCTATGCCCAGACCGGCATGTTCACCTACGATCCCGGCTTCATGAGCACGGCGGCCACCCAGTCAGGCATCACCTATATTGACGGCGACAAGGGCGAGCTGCTGTACCGCGGCTACCCCATCGAGCAACTGGCCACCAACTGCGACTTTCTGGAAACCTGCCATCTGCTGCTGTACGGCAACCTGCCCAACACCGCACAAAAGGCTGACTTCACCAAGCGCGTGACCATGCACACCATGGTCAATGAGCAGATGCAGTTCTTCCTGCGCGGTTTCCGCCGTGATGCCCACCCCATGGCCATCATGACCGGCCTGGTGGGTGCCCTGTCGGCCTTCTACCATGACAGCACCGACATCACCAATGCCGAGCACCGCGACATTTCGGCCATTCGCCTGATTGCCAAGATGCCCACCCTGGTGGCCATGGCTTACAAATACAGCGTCGGCCAGCCTTTTGTCTATCCGAAGAACGATCTGAGCTACGCCGGCAACTTCCTGCGCATGATGTTTGCCAACCCCTGCGAGGAATACAAGGTCAACCCCGTGATCGAGCGCGCCATGGACCGCATTTTCACGCTGCATGCCGACCACGAGCAAAACGCCTCCACCTCCACGGTGCGCCTGTGCGGCAGCTCGGGCACCAACCCGTTTGCGGCCATCGCAGCGGGCGTGGCCTGCCTGTGGGGCCCTTCGCACGGTGGTGCCAACGAAGCCGCGCTGAACATGCTGGAAGACATCCAGAAAATGGGCGGCGTGGCCAAAGTAGGCGAGTTCATCGACAAGGTCAAGGACAAAAACTCCGGCGTCAAGCTCATGGGCTTTGGCCACCGCGTGTACAAAAACTACGACCCGCGCGCCAAGCTGATGCAGGAAACCTGCAAGGAAGTGCTCAACGAACTGGGCCTGCACAATGACCCGCTGTTCAAGCTGGCCATGCAGCTGGAGAAAATCGCCCTCGAAGACGACTACTTCGTGCAGCGCAAGCTCTACCCTAACGTCGACTTCTACAGCGGCATCGTGCAGCGCGCCATCGGCATCCCCGTGAGCATGTTCACCGCCATCTTCGCACTGGCACGCACCGTGGGCTGGATCGCCCAGCTCAACGAAATGATTGGCGACCCCGAGTACAAGATCGGCCGCCCACGCCAGCTGTTCACCGGCTCGGTCAAACGCGACGTACAGCCACTGGCCAAGCGCTGATTTTTAAAGCATCTGCCCTGCAAAGCCCGCTGATTCACCAGTCAGCGGGCTTTTTTAATGGTCACTTGTCCAGCTCATGAAAGCGCCATTGCACTTCTAGCCGCAGGCGCTGTCCTTGGTGGAGCAGGCGCAATCCTGGCTGTCCTTTGAGATGAAATGCATTGATGGGATGTGTCATAGGCTCGAAGCAGAAGGTTTCTCCCGCAGGTGGACGGTAGACCAGACAGAAAAGCTCGCCGTCGAGGGGCGCTGTTTGCCGCAGTGTCAGGCTCAGGTTGCGTTCTGGCCAATCAATGCGGGCTTGGCCATTCCAGCCGGAGTAGGCATTATCGATCAGGCTTCCATATGCGCTGATGCCATTGCGAAGCTCCCAACCGTGCGGGAAAGTAATACTGTGTGAGGTAGGCATGGGGTCGCTTGCGCTGAGCCAGACACCATCGACATCGGCTAGGACCCGGGTGTTTGCGGTGCGAGGAAACCATGGATGCAAACCAAGCCCATACGGTAGTGGCTGAGCCGCCTGGTGGCAAACCTCAATGCTTTGATCCAGACCACCGTCCACCAGAGAAAACCGTTGGTATGCCTGGTATTCGTAGGGACTGCCCAGGTGCCTGCAGGAAGACAAGTGCATTTCAACGACACCATCGCCCAGTTGGCTGGCGCGCCAAGGTTGCAACCAACCTTCACCATGGATAGGGTATGGTTCACCGAGACGATTGGCTTGAATGGCATGGAATTTCCCTTCGCAGGCAAAGCCTCCTGAGCCGATACGGTTGGACCAAGGCAGCATGGCAAACGATGCCAGCGAATACATGTCTTCGCTTTGACCATCCCAGGGTCTCCACAAATCAACGAGCGTGCCATCCGCACACTCCATCTGCCATGCAGCCACACCACCGCCCATGTCGGGCAGCAAGGCCAAGCGCTGTCCGGCATGGTGCAGGCAAAGAGGTGAAACTTTTGAGTGGCTCATCATTGGGCTTCCAAAGCAATGGACCGACAGCCCGGAATCGTAACGCCTGGGATATGAATATGCCAGCATTGAACACCATCTATCGCGGAATTTTCCGCCAGCGCAACGGTACTGTCCGCTCCATTTCCAGCCCGCTTGGCGCGCTGAGTTTGCTCTGCAGGCCATCTGCTATCCCTTGCGACGCTTCGAATGAGCGAGGTCTGCCAGTGATATGGGCGGATTTTTGTTGATCTTATTTGCTATATAAAATATAGCTGCTCCCGCGATAATTCATTGGCTTGCAGATCAAATCACTCAAGAAAATTGATCCTTTTTAGTGTATATTTTTACCCATGTCCCACATGCACACATTACCCACCGACGCAGACCGCGCCTTGCTGATTGGCCGCGTATGGCTCGCTGACCTTGGCCCCGTGCTGTGCCTCGTCACACCTGATGCGGTTTACAACCTATCCAGCCTAGCCGCCACCTGCGCCGATCTGCTGTCCTTGCCCTCGCCTGTGCTCGCCATTGCTGCTGCCCGCGCACAGTTACCACGCATCGCAGACACCCCTGCCGTGCTGGCCAACAGCATCGAGGCCGCGCGTGATACGTCGCAGCCCTACTTTCTCGCCCCCTGCGACCTGCAGCCCATCAAGGCTGCGGGCGTTACTTTTGTGGCCAGCATGCTCGAGCGCGTGATTGAAGAGCAGGCCCGCGGCGATGCCTCGCGCGCGCAGGCGGTGCGCGCGAGCATCTCCCAGATCGTGGGCGACAACCTGCGCGCTGTGGTGCCGGGTTCGGACCAAGCCATGCAGGTCAAGGCGCTGCTCATGCAGCAGGGCCTGTGGAGCCAGTACCTGGAGGTGGGCATTGGCAAAGACGCCGAGGTGTTTACCAAATCGCAGGCCATGAGCGCTGTGGGCTGGGGCAGCGAGATCGGCATTCACCCCGAAAGCCAGTGGAACAACCCCGAGCCCGAGATCGTGCTGGCCGTGTCACCTAGCGGCAAGGCGGTGGGCGCGGCTCTAGGCAACGATGTCAACCTGCGCGATTTTGAGGGCCGCAGCGCCCTGCTGCTGGGCAAAGCCAAGGACAACAACGCCTCCTGCGCGATAGGCCCCTTCATCCGCCTGTTTGACGCCCATTTCACCATCGACACCGTGCGCCAATGCGACATCAGCCTGCAGGTCACGGGGCGTGACGGCTTTGTGATGCAGGGCACCAGCAGTCTGGGCCAGATCAGCCGCGACCCGCTGGACCTGGTGGGCCAGACCATCAACGCCAACCACCAATACCCCGATGGCTTCATGCTGTTTCTGGGCACCATGTTTGCCCCCACGCAAGACCGCTTTGGCCCCGGTCAGGGCTTTACCCACGCGGTAGGCGACACGGTGCGTGTGGGCACACCCGCACTGGGCAGCCTGGTCAACACCATCAACACCTGCGACCAGATCGCCCCATGGACCTATGGCACACGCGATCTGATGCGCAGCCTGGCCCGGCGCGGCCTGTTGTCCTGATTGCACCACCATGCACCCAGATACTTTTCGACTTCCCGGCCTGCAGGGCCGCCATGTGCTGCTCACCGGCGGCTCCAGCGGTATTGGCCGCGCGATTGTGCAGGCTTTTGTGGGCCAAGGGGCCCATGTGAGCTTCCTGGACATCGATGCACAAGGCGCGCAGCAGACCATTGCGTTATGCGAGCAAACCGGCGGCCAGACGCCCGTGTTTTATCCCTGCGATCTGACGCAGATTCCCGCGCTGCAAGCCGCCATGGCTGCCGCTGTGGCCAAGCACGGCGCCGTGCAGGTGCTGGTCAACAACGCTGCCCATGACGACCGCCACGCCTGGGGCAGTGTGACGGCCGACTATTGGGACAGCCGCATCGCTGTCAACCTGCGCCATGTGTTTTTCGCCATGCAGGAGGTTATTCCCGCCATGCAGCAGGCGCGCCAAGGTGTGATCGTCAATATGGGCTCCGTCACGCCCGTTCTAGGCCTGGGCGGCATGCCTGTCTATTCGGCCAGCAAGGCTGCCATTGTCGGCCTGACCCGGTCTGCAGCCAAAGAATTCGGCAAAGACGGCATCCGTATCAATGCCGTGGTCCCGGGCGCAGTAGCCACCGAGCGGCAAAAAGCCCTGTGGCGCGACCCCCAGACTGTGGCGCAGATTGCTGCCGGCCAGTGCCTGCAGGGCGATATCAAGCCCGAAGATGTCGCCTATATGGTGCTGTTCCTGGCCAGTGAGGCCGCCGCCATGTGCACGGCACAAACCTACGCGGTCGATGCAGGGTGGATGTGATGGCCGGGCAGCTGCCGGCCTGGTTACACACTCTTGGTCTGCACACGCCCAGCCTGTGCTGAGCTTGCAGTATGGATATTGCCTGTCTAATCGCTATTGAATTTATAGCTGCCCCCGCGATATTCTATTGGGCTAGAGGCCTGTTTACATATTAAACCGCAGGTGCATGCACCATCACAGTGCCTGCGCCGTATTAGGGACAACAATAAGATACAAGAGCCGGGTTCTCCGCTATGGTATTGCTTTGAACAACATGTAACTCAGGAGTACCCATGACCATTGACGCCAAGCACCTTCCCCTGCAACGGGCCTACCACTGGGAGAAGGCTCGCGCCGACCAGTTGATGTTTACCCAGCCCATGGGCGGCGGCGTGGTGCGTGACATGACCTGGGCCCAGGCCATGGACGAGACGCGGCGTATGGCGGCTTATCTGCAGTCTCTGGGCTACGAGCCTGGCGCACGCATCGCCATCATGAGCAAAAACACAGCCTGGTGGATCATGTCCGACCTGGCCATCTGGATGGCAGGCTATATCAGCGTGCCGATCTACCCCAACCTGGTCGCCGAGACCGTGCGCCAGATACTGGAGCACTCCGAGACCAAGCTGTGCATCGTCGGCAAGCTTGACGACTGGAAATCCATGCAGCCGGGCATTCCGGCCGACATGCCCTGCATCAGCACCCCGCTGTGCGATGCCACCCAGTTCAAGACCTGGGACGACATCATTGCCAACACAGCGCCCATGAAAGCCAGCCCGGTGTTTGCGGCCAACGCCATTGCCACCATCATCTACACCTCAGGCACCACGGGCATGCCCAAGGGCGCGGTGCACGGCTTTGAATCCTTTGCCCACACTGCGCTGGCTTTTGTGGACAACATCCAGACCAACACCAACGACCGCATGCTCTCGTACCTGCCGCTGGCCCACGTGGCCGAGCGCTGCCTGGTCGAAGGCCAGATGATCTACCACGGCATGCACATCTTCTTTGCGGAAAGCCTGGACACCTTCCTGGCTGACCTGCAGCGCGCCCGGCCCACCATCTTTTTCTCAGTGCCCCGCCTGTGGGTCAAGTTCCAGCAGGGCATCTTCAAAAAAATGCCCGCCAAAAAGCTTGACCGCCTGATGTCGATCCCGATCCTGGGTGGCGTAGTGCGCAAAAAGATTCTCAAGCAATTGGGTATGGACTCCATGCGTATTGCAGGCACTGGCGCAGCGCCCCTGCCGCCTGAAGTGATGACCTGGTACCGTAAGCTGGGCCTGGAACTGCTCGAGGGCTATGGCATGACCGAGCAGTTTGCTGCGGCCACCGCCTCCATCCCCGGCAAATCGCGCATCGGCTATGTCGGCAACGCTGCCAGCTGCTGCGAGATCAAGCTGTCCGACACGGGCGAGGTGCTCACTCGCGGCCCTGCACACATGCAAGGCTATTTCAAAGAGCCCGAGAAAACCGCAGAAACCATGACGGCCGACGGCTGGCTCAAAACCGGCGATCTTGGCTCGATCGACGAGCAGGGTCGGCTGAAAATTGTGGGCCGCGCCAAAGAGCAGTTCAAAACCAGCAAAGGCAAGTATGTCTCGCCCGCGCCGATTGAAAACAAGCTCGGTGCCTTCACCAAGATCGAAGCCTGCCTGGTCTCTGGCGTGGCCTTTCCGCAGCCCTTTGCGCTGGCCATGCTGCCCGCAGGCCAGTGGGAGGCGCTGCAGGATGCCGATGCGCGCAAGGAATTTACCGAAGAGCTGGACGCGCATCTGAAAACAGTGAACGAACAACTCGACCCGCACGAGCGCCTGGACTTCGTGGCTGTGGTGCCTGAGCAGTGGACGGTGGAGAGCGGCTTTGTCACACCCACCTTGAAAATCAAACGCAATGTGGTGGAAAAGCACTACCACGACCATTTCGAGAAATGGGCTAAAGCCCGCAAGACGGTGGTGTGGCACCAGGCCTGATGCCCGCCTAGGCTGATGCCAGCATAGCCCGACGGGCTATGGCCAGCCCCGCCACGGCAGGCGGGTTTTCGGTGTACGCTGTAATGCATGGCAAACACCCCCGACTGGCTGCAGGCCGCGCAGGCGCAGTGGCGCTGGCGCGGCGCAGACCGCCCACCCTTTGCGCAAACGCCCGGCCCAGGCCAGGTCTCGGTGTGGGATTTTCCGCGCCCGCCCCAGCTGGTGCTGGACACGCGCGAAGTCATAGTCCACTGGGGTGACACCTTGGTGGCCCACTCCAAGCGCTGTGTGCTGGTGTTGGAGACCGCCCACCCACCGAGCTTCTACATTCCCTGGGCCGACGTGACGCGCACTCTGCTGGTCAGTGCCAGCGGCAGCTCGCTATGCGAGTGGAAAGGCCCGGCGCAGTACTGGTCGCTCAAGGACGGTGATCGCATGCTGCCCCAGGTGGCTTGGAGCTATCCATCGCCCTTCGATGGCGCGCAAGCGCTGGCCGACTGCGTGGCGTTCTACCCAGCGCAGTTGCATTGCACCGTCGCCGGTGCGCGCGTGCAAGCGCAGCCCGGGGGCTTTTACGGTGGCTGGATCACGCCGGAGCTGGTAGGTCCGTTCAAAGGCGAGCCTGGTACCTCTGCTTGGTAGTTTTGTTGAAGACAGCAGTGAGAAATTTGCTCCAAGTAATGCAACCAGTAACAAGAAAATATTACTCAGCATGGGCATAATGAAATGTAATTGTCTCCAGTACCCATCCTTCAGACGTCATCACGAAAGCCACTATGAACCAACTCAAACGTAAGCACTTCATCACCCAGCTTGCCGTTGTGCTGTCGGCTGGTCTGCTGGCCAGCAGCGCACTGGCCCAGACGGCCGCTGTACGCGTGGGCTCTAAAATCGACACCGAAGGCAAGCTGCTCGGCAGCATGATCGTGCTGGCCCTGGAGGCAGGCGGCATCAAGACAGAGAACAAAACCGCGCTGGGCAACACCAAGGTCTTGCGGGGTGCCATCACCGCAGGCGAGATCGATCTCTACCCCGAATACACCGGCAATGGTGCCTTCATGTTTGCCGACGAGTCCAACCCGGTGTGGAAAAACGCCAAGGCGGGCTATGAGCGTGTGAAGGCGCTGGACATGGAAAAAAACAAAATCGTCTGGCTGGAGCCCGCCCCGGCCAACAACACCTGGGCGATTGCCGTGCGCAAGGATGTGGCCACGACCAACAAGCTCAAAACCCTGGACGATTTGGGCAAATGGATCAGCGGCGGCGGGCAGTTCAAACTGGCTGCGTCAGCAGAATTCGTCGAGCGCGCTGACGCCATGCCCGCGTTTCAGACGGCTTACGGCTTCAAGCTCAAGCCCGAGCAGATTTTGACCCTGGCTGGTGGCGACACGGCCGTCACCATCCGCGCAGCGGCAGAGAAAACCTCGGGCGTCAACGCGGCCATGGCCTATGGCACCGACGGCCCGGTGGCCGCACTGGGCCTGGTGGTGATGGAAGACCCCAAAGGCGTGCAGCCCATCTATGCCCCCGCGCCGATCGTGCGCGCTGAGGTGCTGGCCAAAAACCCCAAGATCCAGAGCATCCTTGCACCAGTGTTCAAAACCCTTGACGGCGCTACCCTGCAGTCGCTGAACGCCAAAATCCAGATCGAAGGCCAGGACGCGAAAAAAGTCGCTGGTGATTTCCTGAAATCTAAAGGCCTGCTGAAATAGACGGATTGCCGCAGCCTTGCCGACCTCCACTGCACCAGCTTCCTGTGCGGCCTGCTGCCTTGGCCTTTAGCCCCGTCAGCATCACGCTGACACTGCTGGCTGCCTGCGCCCTGCTGTGGCTGCCTTTTGTGCGCAGCGCCCCTAACCGCATGGTCTCTGGCCAGGCTGTGGCGCTGTGGGATGTCCTGCAGGCCTCTCCGCTGTGGTTGGCTGCCTTCTTGGCAGCCTTGTTGCTGCTGATCGTGGCCAGCTGCGTACTGCGCCCTGCTCGCACCGTGCTGTGGCTGCAGGCAGGCTTGGCGTGTGGGCTGATGGCGGCGCTGCTGGCCATGGCAGGCAGCTACGCGCAGCAGGTTGCGCTCACCCAATCGCCGATTGCGCGCACCTCGCTGGGCTCGGCCTTCTGGTCGGTCATGGTGCTGGCCTGGCTGCTGGCGGCTGAGGCCCTGCAGCGCCTGCGCGCGCGCCTGCTGTGGCGCACGGTGCTGATGCTCGCTGCGCTGTTGCCCTTGGTGTGGCTGCTGCACAGTGGCTGGTGCAACGAGCTGTCGATCATGAAAGAATTTGCCAACCGCTCAGACATTTTTGGCGCAGCGGTGCTGCGGCATATGCAGATTGTGCTTTTCACCATGCTGCCCACCCTGGCCATCGGCATACCGCTGGGCTGGTGGGTACACCAGCGGCGCAGTGCCGACAGCAGTGTGTTTGCGGTGCTCAACGTCATCCAGACCATCCCGTCGATTGCCCTGTTTGGCCTGCTGATGGCTCCTTTGGCCCTGCTGGCAGCACGCTTTCCGGCACTGGCGCAGGCGGGCATCAGCGGTGTCGGCCTGGCACCGGGTGTGATCGCCCTGGTGCTGTACAGCCTGCTGCCCGTGGTGCGCGGCACACTGGCGGGGCTGCAGCAGGTGCCCACTGCGGTGGTCAACGCGGCGCGCGGCATGGGCATGTCACCTGCGCAGACCGCCTGGCGGGTACAGCTGCCTCTGTCTTTGCCGGTGCTGCTGTCCGGCGTGCACAGCGCCACCATTGCCACGGTGGGCATGGCCACCATCACTGCGCTGATTGGCGCGGGCGGCCTGGGCGCCATCATGTTTGAAGGCCTGTTCAGCAGCGCGCAGGATCTGGTGCTGCTGGGCGTAGTGCCCATCGTGGCGCTGGCGGTGCTGACCGATGCGCTGTTCAAGCTGCTGATCCAGTTCACCCTGCACGCCACCCACACTGCGCAGCCTGCGGTGTCAGACAGTCAGAACACTGCCGCACAAGGCGCACTGGCATGATCGAATTCATCCAGATCGGCAAGTCTTACAGCGGCACCCGCGTGATCGACGGCCTGAACCTGTCGATCGCACGTGGTGAGTTTGTGGTCATCATCGGTCCTTCGGGCTCGGGCAAGTCCACCCTGCTCAAGATGATCAATCGCATGGAAGACCATGACGAGGGCAAAATCCTGCTGGGTGGCGAAGAGATCTACAAGTTCAAAGTGCGCGAGCTGCGGCTGCGCATGGGCTACGCGATCCAGTCAGTGGGCCTGTTTCCGCACTGGAGCGTAGAGCGCAATATCGCCACCGTGCCGCAGATGCTGGGCTGGAGCAAGGACAAGATAGCCCAGCGCGTGACCGAGCTGCTGCAACTGTTCCAGCTGGACCCCGAGCAGTACCGCGGCCGCTATCCACACCAGCTCTCCGGTGGCCAGCAGCAGCGCATTGGTGTGGCGCGTGCGCTAGCCGCCGACCCCGATGTGCTGTTGATGGACGAGCCATTTGGCGCGCTCGACCCCGCCACCCGCAGCGCCCTGCAGCTGGAGATGAAGCGGGTGCACCAGGTGTCGGGCAAAACCATCGTGATGGTCACCCACGATATTGACGAGGCCCTGCTGCTGGCCACCAAAATCGTTCTGCTCGACCAAGGCCGCGTGGTGCAGCAGGGCTCGCCGTTGCAGCTGCTGGCTGCGCCTGCCAACGATTTTGTGGTGGATTTTGTGGGCCGCAGTGACAGAGGTATCAAGCTGCTGTCGCTCAAGCCCGCCGTAGCCCTGGCACGCGCACAGGCCGCTGTTGCTGGCCCCAGCCTGCCACCAGAGACGACTTTGCGTGAGGCGGTATCGTTCATGACGGTGCACCACATCGCGCAGGTGAATGTGCTGGACAGCGCGGGCCAGCATGCGGGCGTGGTGCATGCGGCAGATATTTTTGCGCAGGGCACATGATGTCAGCCAAGCCAGCCCTTGCCAGACCTGCAGCCCGAGGCTGGCGCGACCCCTTGCTGTGGGCGCTCGCAGCACTGGCCGCTTTGCTGGTGGCGCTGCCGTATTCCACGCCATTATTCAAGGCCCTGTTTCCAGCCATCCAGCGCCCGCTGTATCTGCAGGAGCCGTTTGCGCAGCTGCTGTGGCAGCACTGCAAGCTGGTTGGCATCTCCAGCGGCATAGCCGTGCTGGCAGGCACCCTAGCGGGGATAGCCATTACGCGCCATGCGGGCCGGGCTTTTGAGTCGGTAGTGCAGGCGCTGGTGTCCATGGGCCAGACTTTTCCACCCGTGGCCGTGCTGGCCGTGGCGGTGCCCGTAGTGGGCTTTGGCGAGCTGCCCGCGCTGATCGCCCTGGCGCTGTACGGCACGTTGCCGGTGCTGCACTCCACCATGGCGGGTTTGCAAGCCGTGCCTGTGGCCGTGCGGCAATCAGCCCAGGGTATGGGCATGTCGCCCTGGCAGCGCTTGTACAAGGTAGAAGCGCCGCTGGCTTTGCCGGTGTGGCTGGCAGGAGTGCGCGCGTCGGTGATCATCAATATCGGCACAGCAGCCATCGCCTCCACAGTAGGCGCCAAAACTCTGGGCTCTCCAATCATCGTGGGCTTGAGCGGCTTCAACACGGCTTATGTGCTGCAAGGCGCATTGCTGGTGGGCATGTTGGCTATCGTTGTCGATATGGGCTTTGAGCGGCTGGCTAGGGCAGTGGCTTGGGAAACCTGATGGGCGCTTGTTTTTGGTCTTCTTTGTCGTCTCGGGTTGCTGTATTTTCTGGTGCTTTAGTGCTCCAGGTCAATGGAATATCGCGGGGGCAGCTATTGTTTTTATAGTACTTTGTTTGTCTTAGGTCTTTGAACAGCCCGCGGCAAGGCTCTTGTAGCTGAAGTTGACCCTGGACGGGCGATGGGACATGTCGCTGCAAAAAATCTCCGAAAACACGCGTGATGCTTGGTAGTCATCTGGAGATGGTGGGCCGCGCCTTTCTGCGATTTTTTCATCGACACGCTCCCATCGCTTCACCCTGGCTAATGGGTTTGTTGAAAGCCCGCGCGCCGGGGGAGGACGGGGGATTCTTTGCGCTCTGTGCGCTCTGTGCGCTCTGTGCGCTATGTGCGCTATGTGCACTCTGCGCGGTCCGTGTCTGCCTTGGCGTTGCAGGGACTTCGAGAGGCTAATCCAAGCCGGGGGAGTTAGGTCCTGACCGACCAAGGCCGAACAGCCAAGCCGCGAAACCGCCGAGCGAAACCCCAAGTCAGTGAAGAGCACGCTGCCCAGGTGCCCTGGGGTGGTCCACCCAATCAGAGCGCCGGGCTCGAAGCACGGACCGCTTTGGGATCAGAAAACGTCGGTGTCTGAGCGCGCAGCGCGAGTTTCGACGTTTTCCCCAAAGCGGGAGTACTGCAGAGGCTCCCCGCGAAGCGGGCCGGCGCTCGGGTGGACTACCCCAGGGCGCCTGGGCAGCGTGCGGACCAAGATCAGGAACTACAAAAGCCAAGCGAACCACCTCAGAGCACCTGGCCAGCGTGCGGCCCCGGATCAGCAACTACAGAAGCCAGATAAACAGCAAAAGACACCGCTTTTACAAGCCAAACAAGCCCCCAGCCCAATAGAATATCGCGGGAGCAGCTATTAAACTCATAGTGATCCGCATTTCACAGAGGTTACCGAGTCATAACCCTGCGTGACCAATAGCTGGCTGCGTCGACCAGCGCCACCAAGAGCATCATCGCCATCAGAATCGAGCTGGTCTCGCCCATCTGGAACAGTCCCATATGGAAAGCCAGCAGCTGCCCCAGCCCGCCAGCGCCCACCACGCCCAGCACCGCGGCAGCGCGGATATTGTTCTCCCAGCGGTAGAGGGTGTAGCTCAGCAACTGCGGCAAGACTTGCGGTAGCGTGGCATACCAGAACACACGGCCTTCGCTCACGCCCCGCGTGCGCAGCGCAAAGGCTGGGCCGCTGGGCGCGTTTTCAAAGCTCTCGGCAAACAGACGGCCCAGCACGCCCGCAGTGTGCAAAGCGAGCGCCAGCGTGCCTGCGAAAGGCCCCAGGCCTGCACTGATCAGCAGCAGGGCTGCCCACACCAGCTCGGGGATGCTGCGCAGCGCATTGAGCACCAGGCGCGTCAGGCCGCGCCAGCGGGCGGGGTCGTCTGCATAAGCCTTGCTTGCAGGCAGCGCGAGCAGCAGGCCCAGCACTGCCGCTATCACCGTGCCCAGCGCACTCATGGCCAGGGTCTCCAGGCTGGCCCAGAACAGCTTGGTGAGAAATTTCGCACTGAGCTCTGGCACCAGCAGCTCCCCCACAAATTTGCCCATTTTTCGCATGGCATCCAGGCTGAAAAACTGCGCCCACTTGAGCTCCAGCGTCCAGAAACTGGCTATCGTCAGACAGATCAATCCAAACACAAACCAGCAGGCCTTGCAGCGCGCGTCAAACAGCGGCGGTGGCAGCTTGGCGGCGTGGTCTGAATGTGTGGAAGGCGTTGGCATCACATCACCCCAGCTGCGTTCTCAGCCACGCGCTGGCCCTGTCTGCCAGCCAGACCAGCAGCATGAACACAATCAGTATGGTGGCCACTTCCGAGCCATTGAACATTTTCATCGACGCGTCCATCTGCTGGCCCAAGCCACCTGCCCCCACAAAGCCCAGCACCGCCGAGCTGCGGATGGCACACTCCCAGCGGTAGACGGTGTAGCTTGTCAGCTCGGCGGCGTTTTGCGGCAGCAGCCCATAGAAAAAAGCCTGCATCCGCCCGCTGCCATTGCGCATCAGGCTCTGCGTGACATGGGCTTCGCCACTCTCCAGAATTTCGGCATACACCTTGCCCAGCATGCCGCCATAGGTCAGCGCAATCGCAATCACGCCAGCGGTCGGCCCCAGCCCCACCACCCGCACAAACACCAGCGCCCAGATCAGTTCGGGCACGCTGCGCAGCACCACCATCGTCCAGCGCAGCACGGTGCGCACTGCGGCTGGCAGGGCATGCATGCGGCCCGTCAGGCTGGACACCGACAGCGCCCTGACCGACAGCAGCGCCAGAGGCACTGCCAGCAGCAAAGCCAGTGCGATACCTGCTGTTGCCATGGCTACGGTACGCCAGGTCTCCTTGGCTATCAACAGTAAAAACTCCGATTCAAACTTGGGCGGAAAAAAATCACCCAAAAACTTCAGCGTCGGCTTGAGGTTGCTGGCCTCAAACAGAGTCCATACCTTGAACTCGGTAAGCACCAACATAGGCCACAGCAAGGCCACAGCCGCCAGACACCAGAACACGCGGGCTGCCCAGGCAGGATCTCGGTGGTGTGCAGAGACTGACAAGGTAGCCATGCCTGCGCTAGCGGCAATGCATCACAGCAGGGCCAACGGGTGCAGCCAGCATGTCGTCAACTTCAGGCGCGGGGCCTGTCAGCTCGTGCAGGTGCTGCGCATACAAATCGTGCAGGTGTTGCTGCGTCACCTGAGCTGCCGCCAGGTCAAACACCACTTGCCCATCGCGCATGCCGACGATGCGCGGAAAGGCTTTGAGCGCCATCTCCACATGGTGCAGCGTGGCGATCAAGGTGGCGCCGCGCTCGCTGGCGATAGCCGTCAGCGCAGCAATGGCCTGCTCGCTGCGGGAAGGGTCCAGCGCAGACAAGGGCTCATCCACCAAAAGTAAGTTCGCATTGGAGGCGAGGATGCGGGCCAGGCCCACACGCTGGCGCTCGCCGCCAGACAGCCGGTCCACGCGTTCAAACAGCTTGTCACTCAGATCAAAGCGCTTGAGCGCCTGATCGGCCAGCGCAATGTCGCTGGGATAAAACAGGCTGCGCAGGCTGGCCCACAGGCTTAGCTGGGGCAGGCGCCCTGCCAGCACGGCAGTGATCACCCGCTGGCGCGGCGGCAGGGGCGGCACCTGGGGCGCCAAAAACAGGCTGCCGCGCAGCTGTTTGAGCTGCGCCGCAGGCATGGCCCAGGGGTTATGCCCGCCCAGCTGCACGTTACCCGTAGTGGGCTTTAACGCACAGCCCAGCAAGTGCAACAGCGTGGTTTTGCCCGCACCAGAAGGGCCAATAACGGCCACCTGCTCACCTGCAGCAACAGACAGCGACACAGCGCGCAGCGCATCGGGCGCGTCAGCGTGGGCAGCAGGATGGCGAGCGCAGGCAGCGGTCAGTGTGATCTGCACAGGGCTTACTTCAGCAAGCCAGCGCTGCGTGCCGCAGCTTCAATGCCTTTGTAATTCTCGGGCTTGGTGGCGATATAGCGGGTGGCGCGGTTGAGATCGAGAATCTCTTTGCCTTCTGGCGTTTTGGGGTCGATGTCCAAGATGGCTTTGGTCACACGCTCGCGCTGCGCGGCAGGCATGTCAGCGTGCACAGACCAGTTGTAGTTGTAATAGCCCGGTGTCGTGTGAAAAACAATGGCCTCCTTGTCAGTGACCTTGCCTTCCTTGACAAATTTATTCCACACCGTGATGTCCAGCGCAGCAGCATCTACCTTGCCGCTGACCACTGAGGCAATGGTGGCATCGTGGGCACCGGAATAGGCTACGCGCTTGAAGTCCTTGTCAGGATCGATCTTGGCGTCCAGCAGAAAGCTGCGTGGCATCAAGTGGCCCGAGGTAGACGATTGCGAACCAAAACTCACCTGCTTGCCCTTGAGATCGGCCAAGCTTTTGATGCCCGAGTCAGGCTTGGCGATGAATACCGACTGAAAACGGGTATCTTCTTCACGCTGGGCGATGGGGATGATTTTTCCACCGGAGCGCACATTGGCCTGCACATGCGTAAAGCCGCCAAACCAGACCATGTCGACCTGCTTGTTGACCAGGGCCTCCACAGCAGCGGGGTAGTCACTGACAGGAATGAACTCTACTTTTTGGCCCAGTTTACTTTCCAGGTATTTCACAATGGGGCCAAACTTGCGGGTTTGCTCGGTAGCCGCTTCTTCGGGAATGGTGGTGACGCGAAACACCGCAGCTTGCTGGGCAAACGCTGCTGCAGCCACGGTCATGGCAGAGATGGCAACAAGAGATTTTATGAATGTACGGCGCATGGGAACCTCAAAATAATGATTGATTACGATTGTCGCAGGAAAGCCTGGGTTTTGCATTGGCAAAAGCCCGCAGAGGTTTTTGAATCTGCCGGAGCCTGTCCTGCGTAGCCTGTCATCAGTCACGGCACCATACTGCGTGTAAGATTGACTGCGGTATGACGGACTGATACCCATCATTCGTCTGTTGCATGGATGATTCCTTACAAAACCAAGCACAAAGTACATGCCCCATCTACGTTTTTACGACCTGCATACCTCCGAACCCGGCAGCATTCGGGCGGAACTCAGTCATGGTCTGTTGGCCGCCGCGCCATTTACCTCCCCCAAATACCTCTACGACAGCCTGGGCTCACGCCTGTTCGATGCCATCACCGAGCTGCCCGAGTACTACCCCACGCGCACCGAGGCGGCTATTTTTGCGGCCCAGCGGGAGGTCTTGGCCAGCACACTGCCCCCAGCTGCCTGCATGGTGGACTTGGGCGCTGGCAGCTGCGCCAAAGCCGCCAGCCTGTTTGGCGCGCTCCAACCCAGCCAGTACATCGCAGTGGATATCTCTGTGCAGTACCTGCACGGCGTGCTGGCCGCCTTGAGCGAGCAGCACCCTGGCATCGACATGGCCGGGGTGGGCACGGATTTTTCGGCATCGCTGGATTTGCCTGCTGATCTGCTGGCCCAGGCCCGGCAGCGCCCTATCAACGCGTTTTACCCAGGCTCGAGCATTGGCAATTTCACGCCCGATGAAGCCCTGGCGTTTTTGCAACGCGTGCAGCGCCTGTGCGCGCAGGGCGCAAGCGGTGGCGGCTTGCTGATTGGCGTGGATCTGGTCAAGTCCATCGATATGCTGGAACTGGCCTATGACGACCCGCTGGGCGTGACGGGCGCGTTCAACCTCAATATGCTGCGCCACATCAACACCCTGCTGGGCAGCGATTTTGACGTGCGCGACTGGCAGCATGTGGCGTTTTTCAACACCACCCTCTCGCGCATCGAGATGCATGTGCAGGCACGGCGTGATGTCACGGTGCGCTGGCAGCTGGAGGGCCAGGCCTGCGAAGTGCGGTTTGCATCGGGTCAGCGCATCCACACCGAAAATTCCTACAAATGGACGCTGGACAATTTTTCTGCCCTGCTGCAGTCTGCAGGCTTTCGATCCAGCCAGGCTTGGTGTGATGAAAAAGGCTATTTCGCTGTCTTCTGGGCGCAGGCCTGAGGCGCGAGCAGGGTCATACCAGCTATGGCGGTGTGGCCAGGGCAGGCACAGTAAAATACAGTGGTGTCTGCATCTTCCATTTTGAACGCTGATCTGCACTGCCATAGCGTAGTGTCCGACGGCACCCTGACCCCCGAAGCCCTTGCCCAGCGCGCCAAGCTCAATGGCGTGGAACTCTGGGCTTTGACCGACCATGACGAGATTGGCGGCCAACAGCGCGCTGCAGCGGCTGCCAAAGCTGAGGGCCTGCACTACCTCACTGGTACCGAAATCTCGGTGACTTTTGCCCACGAAACGGTCCACATTGTGGGATTGGGCTTTGACCCCAATGATGCCGCCATGCACGCCGGCCTGCTAGCCACCCGCGGCGGACGCGGCGCGCGGGCACGCGAAATGTCTGCCCAGTTGGAGAAGGTCGGCATCAAAGGTGCCTACGAAGGCGCGCTCAAATATGTGGGCAACCCTGAGCTGATTTCGCGCACCCACTTTGCGCGTTATCTGGTGGAAACCGGTGTGTGCCGGGAAACCCACGAAGTGTTCCGCAAATACCTCACCGAAGGCAACCCGGGCTTTGTGCCCACCCGCTGGGCCAGCCTGCGCGACGCCGTGCACTGGATCACCGATGCCGGCGGCGTGGCCGTGATTGCCCACCCGGGCCGCTACAAATTCACGCCCAGCGAAGAGTACGCGCTGTTCACCGAGTTCAAAACCCACGGCGGCCAGGCCACCGAGGTAATTACTGGCAGCCACACGGCGGCAGAGTTTGTGAAATACGCCGAGACAGCCAAAGAGTTTGGCTTGGCCGCTTCACGCGGCAGCGACTTTCACAGCCCCGATGAAAGCCACACCGACCTGGGCACCCTGCCCTATCTGCCCGGTGACCTGACCCCCGTGTGGGAGCTGATTGCATCGCGTATCCAGTACGCCAGCGCCCACTGATGGGCAGGCAGCACGTCCTGGCGGGCATCGCCTTTGTCACGGCCTCTGCGGCCTGCTTTTCGGTGCTGGACACTACCGTGCAGTACATCAGCGCTGCGGTGCCGATTGTGATGGCGCTGTGGATTCGTTATGCCTTTCAGGCCGTGGTCACCGCCGCATGGCTGCTGCCCGAGCGCGGGTTGTCCTTGCTGCGCACACAGCGCCCAGGGCAGCAGCTGGCGAGGGGCGTGCTGTTGATGGCCAGCACAGCGTGCGCCTTTGCCAGCCTCAAAATCATGCCGGTCAGTGAATTTACCGCCGTGGTCATGATCACACCTCTGGCCATCACGGTGATTGCAGCCACCGCGCTGCAGCATGTCGTCTCGGGCCTGCGCTGGGCGCTGGTAATCGTCAGTTTTATCGGCACCATGGTCATCATCCGGCCGCTGCACCATGGCCTGAGCCTGCAGGTGGTGTTGCCGCTGGGCTGCGTGGTGGCCAATGTGGCCTTCCAGTTGCTGACCAGCAAAATGGCCCGCACCGAAGACCCCATGACCACCCATCTGTACACCGGCATCGTGGGCATGGTGCTGGCCGGTGTGCTGCAGCCTTGGGTGTTTACCTGGTCGATTGACTGGACCATGTGGCTGCTGCTGGGTCTGATGGGCGCTGCGTCGACCACAGGGCATTTTCTGCTGATCATGGCCTACCAAAAATCCCCACCCGCCACACTCATGCCCTACCAGTACACGCAGATTGTGTTCGCCTTGATAGGCGGTTGGCTGGTGTTTCGCTATGTGCCTGACCAATGGTCGATGCTGGGCATGGGCGTGATTGCGCTGTGCGGTGCCATCGGTGCCTGGCTGACACTGCGAGAGCAGCGCAGCCCCTCGCCCTCGCCTGCTGCAGCCGCTGCATCGCTGGTGTAGCATCGTTGCATGGCGCAGCATTTTCATATTCACCCTGACAATCCGCAGCCGCGCCTGCTCAAACAGGCTGTAGCCCTGCTCAACCAGGGCGGCATTGTGGCCGTGCCTACCGACTCCAGCTACGCACTGGCCTGCCATCTGGATGACAAGACGGCAGCCGACAGCTTGCGCCGCATCCGCGGGGTCGACGACAAACACCATCTCACCTTGCTGTGCCGCGACCTGAAAGAACTGGCCACCTACGCCCGCGTGGACAACCAGCAGTTTCGCCTGATCAAAGCCGCCACGCCCGGGCCCTACACCTTCATCCTGGAAGCCACCAAAGAGGTACCGCGTCGCCTGAGCCATCCCAAGCGCTTGACCATTGGCCTGCGTGTGCCCGACCACCACACACTCCAGGAGCTGCTGGCCCTGCACGGCGCCCCCCTGCTGGCCACCACGCTGATCCCGCCTGGCGAGACCGAGCCCCTCAATGATGCAGACACCATCCGCACGCAATACGAGCATGCGGTGGCTGCCATCATCGACGCCGGGGCCTGCGCCAGCGAGCCCACCACGGTGATTGACCTGACTGATGGCATCGCAATCGTGCGCCAGGGCCGCGGGGATTTGGCCCGTTTGGGACTGTAAATCTCCTGACGGGCGGGGTTTTAGGCCCGGGAGTCGGTGACAATAGGGCGATGGACATTTCCA
This sequence comes from Polaromonas sp., assembly GCA_013297865.1. Classification (GTDB taxonomy): domain Bacteria; phylum Pseudomonadota; class Gammaproteobacteria; order Burkholderiales; family Burkholderiaceae_C; genus JAAFIP01. The sequence goes on from JAAFIP010000003.1 coordinate 320,031, forward strand.
ACCTCATCCAAACCGTTTTAATCTACGCCCTGCCGGTGCTGTTTGCCATTACCGTGCATGAGGCCGCCCACGGCTATGCGGCGCGCTATTTTGGCGATAACACCGCGTATGCACTGGGGCGCATCACGCTCAATCCCGTCAAGCATATTGACCCGATTGGCACTATTGCGATGCCCTTGATGCTGTATTTCGCCACCTCGGGGGCTTTTCTGTTCGGCTATGCCAAGCCCGTACCCGTGCGCTTTGGCAATCTGCGCAACCCCAAGCGCGACATGATCTGGGTGGCCCTGGCAGGCCCTGGTGTCAACCTGATTCAGGCAGTGATCTGGGGCGTGCTTTTCTACCTCATCATCGGCTCGGGCATGCAGGAGCGCTTTTTCATCGAGATGTGCAAGGCGGGCATGCTGGTCAATGTGGTGATGTTTGTCTTCAACCTGTTTCCGCTGCCGCCGCTGGACGGTGGCCGCATCCTGGTGGGCCTGCTGCCCTACCGCCAGGCCGAGCTGGTCAGCCGTGTGGAGCCTTATGGGTTTTTCATTGTCATGGGACTGGTTATTGCAGGGGTGCTGGGCACTGTCTGGATGCGCCCGCTGATGGGTTTGACCTATGGCTTCATTGAACTGTTGCTCACGCCGCTGAGCATGTTGATAAAGTAAAAGATGAGTACAGCAAAAGAACGTGTTTTATCGGGCATGCGCCCCACTGGCGCGCTGCATTTGGGCCACTACCACGGCGCGCTGAAAAACTGGGTGCGTCTGCAGTCCGAGATGGAGTGCTTTTACTTTGTGGCTGACTGGCACGCACTGACCACGCATTACGAAGACCGCGAGGTGGTTGAGCGGAACGTCTATGAGATGGTGATTGACTGGCTGGCAGCAGGCCTGGACCCTGAGCAATGCACCCTGTTCCTGCAAAGCCGCCTGCCTGAGCATGCCGAGCTGTTTACCTTGCTGGCCATGGGCACGCCCCTGAGCTGGCTCGAACGTGTGCCCACCTACAAAGACCAGCAACAGCAGCTCAAGGACAAAGACCTGTCCACCTATGGTTTTTTGGGCTATCCCTTGCTGCAAGCAGCCGATATTTTGATTTACCGCGCCAACTACGTGCCTGTGGGCGAAGACCAAGCCAGCCATGTCGAGCTCACGCGCGAGGCAGCCCGGCGCTTTAACGACCTGTACGGTCGCCGCAGTGACGACAAAGAGCGTGTTGCCGCCCTGCTGGCCGCCTGGCCCAAAGAAGATGCCCGTTACCTCAACAGCATGGCCAAAAAGCGCCAGGAGCTGGGCGACGAGACGATTTTGGCCAAATTGCCGGGCTTTTTGACCAAATTTCCTGATTTGACCGAGGACGACAAGGCTCTGCTCACCTCTTTTGTCAGCGGCAAGGGCAAGGCCGTGCTGGTGGAGCCGCAGGTCTTGCTAACCCAGGCCAGCAAGCTGCCAGGGCTGGACGGTCGCAAAATGAGCAAAAGCTACGGCAACAGCATTGCCATCCGCGAAGACGCCGCCAGCATTGAGAAGAAAGTTCGCGAAATGCCCACCGATCCGGCGCGCGTCAAACGCAGCGACAAGGGCGACCCGGCTAAATGCCCGGTCTGGCAATTCCACCTGGTGTACTCTGACAAGGCGCGCCAGCAATGGGTAACCGAGGGTTGCACCAGTGCGGGGATTGGCTGCATAGAATGTAAAAAAACGGTCAGTGACGCGATTTTGATAGAGCAGCAACCGATGCTTGCGCGGGCAAAGCCTTATGTCGATAATCCTAATGTTGTACGGGAAATCGTGGATGCAGGCTGCACGCGTGCGCGTAAAGTTGCACAAGATACCATGTACGATGTGCGCACCGCCATAGGGCTCAATTACTAGTTGCCAACAGTGAGGGGAAAGTCTCAGTGAATGCTTGCACAGTATGGAACCTAAGCATTACCTTTGACTCAAAATAATTATGCTGATTTTCATTGTAGATGACCATCCCTTGATGCGCGAAGCCGTCGTGATGCTGTTTCGCAGGCTCAAGAGCGATGCCACCATTGTCGAAATGGACCGCGTGGGCGTGATTGCGCAAAACGTCACCCGCCACGGCCAACCTGACCTGATCTGCCTGGACCTCAAGCTGCCCGACACCCACGGCGTTTCGGGAGTGCGCGAGGTACGCTCTGCACACCCGGGCGTACCGCTGGTGGTGCTGTCAGCATCGCCTGCCAGTGACTACGAAGACCTGGCGCTGGAAGCTGGCGCCGATCTTTACCTGGAGAAAGCAGCCGGTGCCAGCCATCTGAGCCAATCGCTTCGCGCACTCGTGTCGCCCGACAGCGAGTTTGAAGAAAATGCTGTGGAGAACGAAAAACTCTCCAAGCGCCAGAAGCAGCTACTCAAGCTGCTCGACGACGGCCTGTCCAACCGCGACATTGCCGACCAGCTGGGCATCAGCGAACATACGGTGAAGGTGCATCTGTGGCGCCTGTTCCGCCGTCTGGAAGTCAAAAGCCGCACCCAAGCAACGCACTGGGCACGCACCCACGGCATCGTTTAAAGCTAGACGGCAGCCAGCTCCAGGGCGGTAGGCTCGGTCACTGGCTCCAGCTGCAGCCTCACCTGCAGTTGCTCGCTGTTGGCCAGCTGCACCTCAATGCGCATGCAGGTGCCCCGGCCAAAGCGGGTGTGCATGTGCACCTTGTGGCCCAGCACATCTGACAGGCGGCGCACAATAGCCAGACCTAAGCCAAAGCCGTCTTCCGTGCCCTTGTGGGTGCTGGCTTTGTAGAACTCCCTGAACACCTGGCCTTGGTGCTCCGGCGCAATGCCCACTCCCGTATCCCACACTTCGATCAGCATGCGATTGCCACGGATGCGCGTGGCAATCAGCACGCCACCCTCTTCGGTATAGCGGATGGCGTTGGCCACCAGATTGCCCACAATGCGCCTTATCAGCAGCGGGTCGGTCCAGATATAGGCGGGGCGGATACGGGTGCGCAGCACGATCTGCTTCTCCAGTGCCGTGTGGTTGAACTGCACCATCAGGTCGTCCACCAATTCACACACAGGCACGGCCTTGAACTGCGGCTGCACTGCGCCTGCCTCGATCTTGGCAAAGTCAAACAGGCTGTTGAACAGGGTGTTGACCGAGTCGGTGGCCAGCAGGATTTTGGGCACCACCTCGGCAGCCAGATCGGGTTCGTTGCGCAGCCAGTCCGCATAAAACGCCAGCGCATGCACCGGCTGCCTCAGATCGTGCGCCGCATTGGCCAGCAGACTGTTCTTGACGATCACGGCCTGCATGGCCTTGTCTGTCTGCTCGCGTAACGAGGCAATCAGCTGTTCATTGTCATACTGCAGCTCATAACCACGGCGCTGCAGGGCCTGAAAACGCTGGCCCGAGCTCATCAGCAGCCACCAGAAAATCGCAATCAACACCACCAGGCCAATGTCGTACGGCTGGGCAGACAATATGCCCTCCTTGGACCAGGACGTCACCACAGCGCACATGCAGGTAAAGCTCAAACTGGTGATGTAGGGCCGAAAGCAATCCAGCCGTGCAGACATCAGGATCGCCGAGAACACGCCCATGCCCATCAGGATCATCAGGCAGATGAACTGATTGGTCAGCGGCACATTGCCCAGGTAGAGGAACATCAGCGACGCCCAGACGCTGGCGCTGACAGACCAGCCCCAGCGGTGGCGTTTAAAAAAGCGCTCCAGCGAGGCTGCACCTGCATGGATGTAGTACTTGCGGTAGGCATAGACCACCCAGTGGCGGTACACGGTAAAAAAGCCCACCACCACCACCCACAGGATCAACCAGGCAGTGGGCACCTGCCGCCACAGCATCATCACGGTGACGGGCAGGGAGACAAAGGCGGTCATCAATGCCGTGCGGGTATTGGCCATGAAGGTGCGCGTAAGCTGCACATTCACCCAGTCGGCGCGGCTTTCCTGCAGCACCACCTGCTCGCGGTGCGCTTGGTCTGCTTCGGTAAAACGGGAATCGATTTCCATGACTTGAATGTTACACGCCAACGGCGGTGCATGGAGTAGCCATGTTGGCGGAGAGGGAGGGATTCGAACCCTCGGTAGGGTCGCCCCTACGCCTGATTTCGAGTCAGGTACATTCGACCACTCTGCCACCTCTCCGCGGCTGCTTCGTATCTGTCGAAGCTGGTATTTTAGCAGGTGCTGCCTGCTGTATGGGCCATGGTATGGCCCAGACCGTCAGGCAGCAGGTATCAGCACCAGGCCGCCCATGTAGGGGCGCAGCGCCGGGGGCACGGTCACGCTGCCATCGGCGTTTTGGCAGTTCTCCAGCACGGCCACCAGAGTGCGGCCCACGGCCAGGCCCGAGCCGTTGAGCGTGTGCACCAGCTCGTTCTTGCCCTGGGCGTTCTTAAAGCGTGCCTGCATGCGGCGGGCCTGAAAGGCCTCGCAGTTGCTGACTGAGCTGATTTCGCGGTAGGCATTTTGCGCAGGCAGCCAGACCTCCAGGTCATAGGTTTTGCTGGCACCAAAGCCCATATCACCAGCGCACAGCGCCATCACGCGGTAGGGCAGACCCAGCTTTTGCAAAATGGCTTCGGCGTGGCCCGTCATTTCTTCGAGTGCGGCGTAGCTGGTGTCGGGGTGCACGATCTGCACCATCTCCACCTTGTCAAACTGGTGTTGGCGGATCATGCCGCGGGTGTCGCGGCCATAGCTACCCGCCTCGGAGCGAAAGCAGGGGCTGTGGGCGGTCAGCTTGATCGGCAGGTCGGCCTCGGCCAGCAGAGTGTCGCGTACGGTGTTGGTCAGCGTCACTTCGCTGGTGGGGATGAGGTACAGCGCTTCGCCATCGCCCTCCTGGCCACCCTTTTTCACGGCAAACAGGTCTTCCTCAAACTTGGGCAACTGCCCTGTGCCGCGCAGGGTATCGCCGTTGACCACATACGGTGTGTAGCACTCGGTGTAGCCATGCTCGATAGTCTGCACATCGAGCATGAACTGCGCCAGCGCGCGGTGCAGCCGGGCGATCGGCCCGCGCATGACGGTAAAGCGCGCACCCGACAGCTTGGCCCCTGTGTCGGCGTCCAGGCCCAGCGGCGTGCCTACATCGACATGGTCTTTCGCTGCGAAGTCAAATTTTCTCGGCTCGCCCCAGGCGCGCACCTGCACATTGCCCGCCTCGTCATCACCGGCTGGCACGCTCTCATGCGGCAGGTTAGGCAGGGCCATCATCAGCGCGTTGAGCTCGGCCACAATCGCTGCGGTGCGCAGCTCGCCTGCCTCCAACTCAGCTTTGTAGGTGGCCACCTCGGCCATCACAGCGTCGGTGCTCTCGCCCTTGGCTTTGAGCATGCCAATCGACTTGGACAGCGTGTTACGTTTGGCCTGCAGCTCTTCGGTGCGGGTCTGGATGGTTTTGCGCTCGGCGTCCAGCTGGGTGAACTGGGCAATGATGTCCAAAGACGGCTGGGGATTTTTGCGCTTTTGCAGCGCTGCCGTGACAGCAGCCAGGTCTTTGCGTAGGAGTGTGGTGTCTAACATGGTGAGATTGTAGTTTCTCTATGGATTGGGGCCTATTTTATAAGCCTTTTAGGCCTCCAGCCCAATAGAATATCGCGGGAGCAGCTATGAAATTAATAGTGCAATGGTCTTTATGTACTCAAGCTGGCCGGGTCCATATTGGCACCGCACAGCACCAGGCCGACGCGCTCGTCAGCCGCTGGGCGGTACACGCCCGTCTGTAGGGCCGCTAGGCCCAGCGCGGCGGCGGGCTCTACGGCAAGCTTGAGGTGCTGCCACAGCCACAGCTGGGCGGCGCGGATGGCTGCGTCGTCCACCAGCAGCGCGTCGTGCACCGCCTGGCCCTGTACCTGCCAGCAGATATCGCCAATGCGCTTGGCACCCAGCGAGTCTGCCGCCAGGCCGCTGACGGCCACGTCCACCGGCTGGCCTGCCTGGCGCGCCGCGTGCAGCGTGGGGGCCAGATGGGGCTCCAGCGCAATGACCCGGCTCTTGCCGTGGCAGTGCGCTGCCATGCCCGCGATCAAGCCACCACCGCCCACACTGACCAGCAGGCTGTCGGGCAGGCTGCCTTGCTGGACCTCGATCTCGGCCGCTATGGTGCCTGCGCCTGCCACCACCTCGAGCTGGTCGTAGGCATGGTTTTGCAACGCGCCAGTGGCCTGCTGGTGCGCGACGCAGGCGGCATACGCCTCGGCATAGGCCGCGCCTTGCACTGTTACCTTCGCGCCAATGGCGCGCAGCCGCTCGCGCTTGGCCTGGCTGGAAACCTCGGGCAAAAACACCTCACAGGCCACGCCACGCTCTCGCGCGGCCAGCGCCGAGGCAATGCCCGCGTTGCCGCCCGAGGCGATCACCACGCCGCTGGCGGGCACGGTGTTTTTCAGCAGGCGGTTGAGCGCGCCACGGGTTTTGAAGCTGCCACCCGTCTGCAGATGCTCCAGCTTGAGCCACACCTGCGCGCAATCCACCCCCAGCGCCCTGCCGGGCAGCACCCACAGCGGAGTTTCAAGGATAAAGTGCCGGTAGCCCTTTAGAATATCGCGGGAGCAGCTATTAATTTCAGAGCGGATGGTATCTATCATGACGCCTTACTTGCCAGTGGCATGCAGCTTGGAATCGGCAATATGCTCGCTGGCGGCCAGCTTCAGGCCCTTGGGTAGCGGAAACTTGATGGTCTCTTCAATGCCGTCCATTTTGCGGATCGCCACCACGCCCAGAGCCTTGATGCGGTCAATCACCTCTTTCACCAAGATCTCGGGCGCTGACGCGCCTGCGGTCAGGCCCACCTTGGTCACGCCGTCAAACCAGGCCTCCTGCAGCTCGGACGCGCTGTCGATCATGTAGCTTCTCACGCCCAGCTTGCGGGCCAGCTCGGCCAGGCGGTTGCTGTTAGAGCTGGTGGGGCTGCCGACCACAATCACCAGCTCCACCTGGCCAGACAGCACCTTCACCGCATCCTGGCGGTTTTGCGTGGCGTAGCAGATGTCCTGCTGCTTGGGCTCTTTGATCGACGGAAAGCGCGCGCGGATGGCCGCGTGGATCTCGGCGGTGTCGTCCACGCTCAGCGTGGTCTGCGTGACCACCGCCAGTTTGTCCATTTGCCGGGGCTGCACCGTGGCCACATCGTCCAGGTCTTCCACCAGATGGATGCCATAGTCCAGCTGGCCCATGGTGCCCTCCACCTCGGGGTGGCCCTTGTGGCCAATCATGATGAACTCGTAGCCTTCCTTGTGCAGCTTGGCCACCTCCACATGCACCTTGGTCACCAGCGGGCAGGTGGCATCAAAAATCTGAAAGCCCCGGCGCTGCGCCTCCAGCTCGACCGACTTGGGCACGCCGTGCGCGCTGAACACCAGCGTGGCGCCCTCGGGCACATCGGCCAGATCTTCAATAAAAATCGCGCCTTTGGCCTTGAGGTCGTTGACCACATAGGTGTTGTGCACAATCTCGTGGCGTACATAGATGGGGCTGCCAAACTTCTGCAACGCACGCTCGACGATTTCAATCGCGCGGTCCACCCCGGCGCAAAAGCCGCGGGGTTCAGCCAAAACAATCTCCTGCACCATCACAGCACCCCAATCACATGCACTTCAAACGTCACGCTCTGGCCGGCCAGCGGGTGGTTGAAGTCAAACAGCACCCGGCCATCATCGCCCACCTGCACCACCGCGCCCGCGTAGCTGCCCAGGCCATCGGGCGTGGGAAACTGCACCACATCGCCCACGGCATATTTTTCATGCGGGTCGCCCAGCTCAGCCAGCAGCTTGCGCGCCACCCACTGCATCATGTCAGGGTTGCGCGGGCCAAAGGCCTCGCCTGGGGGAATCTCGAACGTGGTGCGCACGCCCTCCTCCAGGCCCAGCAGGCGCTGCTCCACCGCAGGCGAGAGCTCACCTGCACCGAGCGACAGCGTGGCGGGCTTGTCGTTGAAGGTGTTGATAATGTCACCTGCCGGGCCGCCAAGACGGTAATGCAAGGTGAGAAAGGAACTGGGAACAATCTGGGGCATACATTTCTTCGTAAACTAGCCTTATTGTAGAAAGCTTCGCAAAACCCCGGTTTGCTAGCCCCCACCGCCCCCACTGCCACCCACCCATGCTGCTCAAATCCCTGCCCCCCGACGCCCGCCCCCGCGAAAAGCTGCTCGCGCGCGGCCCCGCCGCCCTGGGCGACGCCGAGCTGCTGGCCCTGCTGCTGCGCACCGGCATTCAGGGCAAAAACGTGCTGGTGATGGCCCAGGAGGTGCTGGACAGCTTTGGCGGTATGGCCGGGCTGCTGCACGCCAGCGCAGACGACCTGAGGCGCATCAAGGGCTTGGGCCCTGCCAAGCGCGCCGAGCTGGTCGCCGTGCTGGAGCTGGCTCGCCGCGCACTGGCCCAGCAACTGCAGGCCAAGCCCAGCATCGAAACCCCCCAGCAGCTGCGCGACTATGTGCGCCTGCACATCGGCAGCAAGCCCTATGAAGTGTTTTGCGTGCTATTTTTCAATGTGAACCAGCAGCTGATCGCCACCGAAGAGCTGTTCAAGGGCACCCTCACCCACACCAGCGTGTACCCGCGCGAGGTGGTGATGCGCGCCCTGCACTACCACGCCCACGCCGTGGTGCTGGCGCACAACCACCCCAGCGGAGAGCCCACGCCCAGCCCCGCAGACATCGCCATGACCAGCCGCCTGGCCGCCGCGCTGGGCCTGGTGGACATCAGCGTGCTCGACCATGTGATCGTCAGTGCCAGCGCAGCCACCTCCATGGCCGAGCTGGGCCTGCTGGGCGGCAGCGGAGCGCCGCGATGAGCAGCGCCAAGCCGCCCAAGCTGCAGTCTCTGGCCGATCTGAAATCGGTCAAAAAAGCCATCGACCGCCAGGCCGCCGAGCGCGCCGCCCAGGAGGCCGCGCGCATCGCCCTGGCCAAAAAGCAGCGCGCCGAAAAAGAGCTGTTTGCCACCACCGTGGGCAAAGTGCTGCCACTGCCGCGCAAGGCCGCCATCTCAGTCTTCAAAGACCAGCCCGCGCCCATCCCCGTGCAGCAGCAGCTGGACGAGCAAAAAGTGCTGCGCGAGACCATGAGCGACGCCTGGGACACCAGCAGCCTGATCGACACCGACGAAGCGCTGAGCTTTCGCCGCCCCGGCATTGGCGCAGACGTGGTACGCAAGCTGCGCAAAGGCGACTGGACCGTGCAAGGCCAGGTCGACCTGCACAGCCTGCGCACCGACGAAGCCCGCGAGGCCCTGGGCAGCTTCATCCGCGAAAGCTACAAAAACGGCCTGCGCTGCGTGCGTGTGGTGCACGGCAAAGGCCTGGGCTCACCGGGCAAAGTGCCGGTGCTAAAAAACAAAGTGCACAGCTGGCTGATCCAGAAAAATCAAGTGCTAGCTTTTGTACAGGCCACACCCGTACAAGGCGGCGCAGGCGCGCTGCTGGTGCTGCTGCAGTCACATGGGGTGCGGTGATTTATCAGTGTTTTAGGCCTGCAAGCCAATAGAATATCGCGGGAGCAGCTATCAAATATGGAGCAGTACTGCTGTCTCAAAATGTCAAAACAATAAGGCCGTGCAAAGAATAATCTGCACGGCCTTGCTTGGATTGAAGCGAAACGCTATTTAACGGCGGGCTCCAATGAAGTTACCGGTTTGTGGAGGAGGTGCCATGGTATCGGTATAGGTTCCACTGGCAACACCTGTCATGAAGTTCAAGGTACCGTTGAGAGTGGTAGTGCCATCAGTTGAGGCCATAGTGAAAGCACCAGTCGCTGGATTAGTCACTGTCAAGGTGCATGGGAGCAGCGCCAAGGTGTCGCCTTCTTGGCATGTGTTCACACCATTGCCTCCAAATAACAGGTTGAGTCCACCTCCGGCTGGAGCATTGACGTCATTCACGCTCCACGTTCCCTGGTAGCTGGCCGCAGTCAGTGCCAAAGGCACCTCGGGGTCTACGGCTGGCAAGCCCAGCTGGCTCAACAAGGCGCTGGCAGCGGTGGTGTTCAGTCGGGCCACACTGGATGCGGTGAGCTTGTCCTGGTAGCCAAAATACACCTTGCCACCGCGTTCCACAAAAATTCGGGTGTAGGTGAGTGCTGCGGCCTGTGCAGGTGGGTTGCTCAGGGTCATGACACGTGCATCGCCCAGGGTGGTGATGGTGTAGTTGCCACTGCCGATGGTGGTGCAGTTGCGTGAGCTACCGTTAAGAAAGCGTTGCTTGCAGGCATAGTAAGTCACTGGGTTGGTGCCACTGCCCGCAAAAGACATCCGAATGATGGTGTTGCCTGTATAAAAAGCAGTGACTGGGCCGTTCACGTTGGCAGACCCCAAGGTACCAATGCCCAAGCTACTGTTGCCCCATGCTTCGCTTTGCACTTCGCCACTCTGGTAAGTAACACCGCCCGTTGACAAACTGCTGGGCGAGAAGACGCAAGGCGTGCCCGTGTTGGCAGCGACAAGGCTCTCCAGTGTGGTCGCTTGAATGGCAGGGCCCACGGCAAATTCTGCCGAAGCGCAACCCGTAGTAGGCGTTCCAGGCACACCGCCACCGGCTGATACTGCAGCGCTGTAGAGCTTGACCAAGGCATTACTGCCTACCTGATAGGCATATGCTTTGGTCAACGGTGTGCTGGTTTGGTAGAACAGCTTGGAGCCCGTTGGAAAGGTGGTTGCGCCTAGAGTAGCGGTATTGGCGATGGTGAGGTTGGTATAGCCTGCTGCACGGATTTGCGCGTACACCTGGCTCATGCTGCTGCCGGATACGTCAAAGGTGGCGCGGTTGCTCGTACCGGTCTCGTAGTTGTCACAGTAGTTGTAGCTGCTGTTGCCTGCCGCGTCGCGCAAGGTGCTGATGTTTTCCTGGTTCAGCGCACAAGCCGCCCAGGCCGTGCCAGTCCAGTGCAGGTTGGACTGGTCTGATGGATTCCCGAAATTGTTCCAATTAGCTACAGCGCCCGCATTGCTGCGGCTGCGGCGGTCTACATAGCGAACTTTGTTGTTGGAATCTGGTGTGTTCTGCGCCAAAGATGAATTGAGCGTACGAACAAACCAGTTGCTGGCATCCGTGAAGTTCAAGTTCCCAAGACTAAACCCTGCAGTGGGCGTGGTGGCCGCTACGGTCGTCGTCGTTGCAGGTACCGAGGTTTGGTTGTTGATCGCCACCACCGTCGCAACAGATGATGTGCTGAGCAAGGAGCTGCTCAAGGCACTGACCACTGCAGCCTCTTGTGCGGCTGGTGGCAGCGCTGCCGTGGCCGTGCTATTGAGCACAGTGACCAACATGGGCAATACTTGCAACACACGCTGTTCGATGGCCTGGTTAAGCGATGCCTGAGTGATTGTGGTTCCGTCAATCGCCGTAGTGCCTACCGTGCTGGCCAGGGTGGTAAGCTGGTTTTGCGTGGTTACCACCACCATGCGGGCCACGGACGCAGCGTTGGTGCTTCCGTCAGTGGGCGCAGGTGCTTTGGTGAAGTCCTGGAATAAAGACACATTGATACCGGTAGTAGACTGCAACTGCTTTTCAGCATCAGCGATTGACAAGCCAGTAGAAACCACCGTTTCCTGCACCAGCGTGGTCAGCGGGCTGATTACCGTTGGGCGGCTTGCCGGAGTGGTCATTTTGTAGGGCACCGTCACAGGCCCATTGTCTGCATCCACCGCGTCAGTGCCTACCATGGCCACGAGGGGGTATTTGCCCACATCCGCATTCGGTATGGCCAGCGTCACATTGCCTGCAGCGTCGGTTCTGCCTTGTACTTCACCGGCATCGCACACGCCGTTCAAGTTTGTATCCATACAGACAAGCGCATTTTTCAGCGCGCCATCAATGACGGTGGTGGATACATTGGTTGTAGTGGGCGCCGCAGCAACCGGTGTCACCACTTCGCCACCACCACCCCCACCGCCACCGCCCCCACCACAACCTGCGATGGCCAAGGTTAGCGCAAGGCTCAATCCTTGAATTTGAGTTTTTAATTGAAATTTCATATGCCTCCAGAGAAAATTCAGTCTAGACCCAATACCGCTGATTCGGCACCTTGGCAAACTGATGAGGCGAGAATATGTAATCGCTGGTATCTGCACATCCCATAAATTAGGGACATGGGGGGTGAATTTTTGGCAAATTTACCTACTTTCGAGGTGTAGACCCTATCAATCCTTCCAAACTCAGCAGGGAATCCGGATCTGGTACTGAAACCCACCCTGCTGCGTGGTGGTGTGTGTGGCTGTGGCGTTGAGTTCCTCCAGGCGATGCCGCATCGAGGTTGTGCCCATGCCGTAGCTCTGTGTGGGCTCGGCCAAGCCCACTCCATTGTCTGAAAACAGAATCTGCAATACGCCGCGATGATCGGGCGCTGCTGTGATGTGCAGTTGCACCGCTGTGGCCTTGGCGTGTTTGATGACGTTGGTGCACAGTTCAAAAATCAGACGCTGCAAGGCCTTGCCTGCTCTTTCATTGAGCTTGGGCTCAAGGCCTGCATAGTCTGCATGCCACTGCAGTGCGATATCGCAACGCTTGAGTCGGGACTCAATCCGATGGCGGATATGACCAAGCAGTTCTTCAAAATTTCCATCAAACACCTGCGCGCCGTCCACCAGCATGCGCATCTGTTCAATGGCTGTTCTCACCTCCAGGGTCAATTCATCCGGGCGAAAACCACCTTTTTCTGCCATCACAAGCAAGGTGTTGAGCTGCAGTCCCATGCTGTCGTGCAGGTCCTGCATCAGGCGTGTCTGCTCCTGATGCTGCACGGCCTGCAAAATGAACTGCTCCTGTTTTTTAAACTGCGCAGACAGCTCCAGGGTGCGGGTTTCCAGTTCAACAGCCAGTTGCTTGCGATAGTTGCGCTCGGCGTGCATTTGCTTGTTGGAGCGATCCACCAGAACCCACCCCATGGCCACCAAAAATGTCAGCAGCGAGTAGCGCGCTAGAGCCATTGAGCCATAGCCATCGGTGGTGTAGAAGACCAGTATGTGGTCATGCACTGCAAGCGATATGGACAATGCCGCTGCAATCGCCAGGGTTTGTGCGGCAGCACTGCGCTGCTTGTACCAGGTGTGAATCACAAAAGTAAATACGCTGATGGAGTAGACCACCATGGACAGCAGCCATATCTGCCGCGCCACGGCGTTGTGGTTGAACGAATAGATCGGCACCAGAATCGCCGTGACCATGGCAAACGCAGCAGTCAGCCATGCGACATATTGGCTGCGGATACCCAGCGCGCTGGTACAGAAAAGGCACATGCAGATCAGGTAACCGGCAAAGCAGGTGTCAACCAGCAAATGCCACCACGAGTAGTGAAACGGCACATGGGTGACTACAGCATAGCTCGTGCGCACGGCACACATCAGGCAAGCCACTGCAAATATGGTAAACGAATGGTCGCGTGTAGAGTACGCCAGCCCGGCTGAAATCAAACCAAAAACAACTGCCACCAGCATGATGCTAAATGACCCCCAGGTTTGCAGCACCTCGCGCACGACAAATTTGGAGCGCACTTCATCTGCGGGCCCTACCCACAGGGCGGCCAGCCCTGCATAACGCGCCTTGTCTCCCTGCACCGTGATGGTCAGTTGGTTGCCTGCCAGACGCAGCGAGTCTTTGGGCAGAAAGAAGTAATGCGGCTTTTGGGCGTAATCGCTGCCCGGGTCATTGCGCAAGCCCAGTTGCGCTATCTCCTGCCCGTTCAGTGCAATGGAAAACCGATTGCCCACGCGCGGAAGATAGATGCCCCAGGGTGCAGCTGGTATCTCTTGAAGATCAAAGCCCAGCTCGTACACCACGGTGCCCTGCATGCCGCTCTTGTTCCAAGAGTCCGGTAGCCTAACCGCACCACCCTGGGGCGCCATGATGACTGCCTGGTCCAGTCGCATCACTTGAGCAGTAGCTACCTGGCCAAAACCGACCAGGCTGCACAAAACGCACCAAATAAATACAATGGCTCGCAACATAAGGTTAATTTTGTGACAAATAGAGAAAATTGAATACCCTTTTTTGGGTACGACAGCCCACCAGTACACGCATACCATCCAATACATGCCAGAAAACTCACCCGCCACCGTTCGGCCTATCAGCGTAGTCGTCGTAGAGGATGACAGTGCTGCCATGGCGCGCTTCCAAAGTGCCATTGCAGCCACCGTCGATTTGAAATTGGCTGCCAGCTTCTGTAACGGCACTTCAGCATTGGCGTGGCTAGAAAACAACACTCCGGATGTGCTGTTATGCGATTTGGGTCTGCCTGACTTCTCTGGCCTGGCTGTCATTGGCTACTGTGCCCAAAAACATCCTGAGGCCAACATCATGGTCATCACGATGTATGAGGACGAAGACCATGTAGTCAAAAGCCTGGAGGCAGGTGCCAGTGGCTACCTGCTTAAGGACAGTCTCAACAACGAGATCGCAGCGCAGATACGCGAGCTGCATGCGGGCGGTTCACCCATGACGCCGGTCATTGCCAGGCTGGTCTTGAAGCGCTTTCGCATTGCGCCAGCCAGCGTGAACCATTCCAAAGCAGAGCCCGGTTTCACTGCGCTCACTGAGCGCGAAATCGACATCCTGGCACGCATTTCCCAAGGCTTTAGCTATTCCGAGATAGCCAATATCGAAAAAATATCCACACACACTGTGGCCACCCATATCAAGCGCATTTACGGAAAGCTGTCTGTGCATTCCAAAAACGAGGCGGTGTACGAAGCCATGCAGCTGGGTCTGCTGGACGGCAGAATGCAGCGGTCTGCAAAAAATATGTGACTCCACATCCAACATAACAGGAGACAGTGATGGGTTTTATGATGGAAGACTTGATTGGCCTGAACAGCACAGACATTGCTGACATGCCCATTGTTCTGGGCGAATCGACAGCGGGCAATCTGCTGCAGCGCGCGACCGCAGCAAACCGGCAGCTGTCTGTCATGGGCATGCACCACAGCCAGGGTGGGCATGCGATGCTTTCCGGGGCGTCGTTGCTGATTACTGAAACCATGAATAAGGTGGAAGTCTTTCAACAATCCAAAACAGTGAAATGCGGGGCGGGAGCCACCTGGACCGAGATACACAGCGCCGCCAACAAACACCAGCTTGCGCCCTGCGTGCAGCAGTCTTCAGCCCACTTCACAGTGGGGGGCTCCATCAGCGTGAACTGCCACGGACGGGACCCACGGTTTGGGCCGATTGCCGAGACAGTGGTCAACATGAAGGTGCTGGCTGGCGACGGCCAGGTGTATTTCACTGACAGGCTCAACCATCCCGAACTGTTCAAGGCAGTGATAGGAGGCTATGGGGCCTGCGGCATGATTCTGGAAGCCACCCTGAAGCTGACGGACAACAAGATGCTGTCACCCAACTCGCATGTGTACCGCAATCTGGCGGATTATCAGCAGGAGCTGCAGGCCCTGGCTGCGCGCAATGATGTGCATATCCACTACGGCTGGTTGCGCTGCACCAATGCCAACTTCTTTGACCATGTGCTGTCGGTCAATGCCATTGAAGATCAAGGGGGCTACCCGCTGACAGACACCCAACTGAATGATGAAAGCTGGGGCGTGGGAGAGATATTGCGGGCAGGCTGGGACCTGTCGCGTACAGACCCCTATTTCAAGGACCTGGTGTGGCGCGAGCTGGAGGCCACCCAAGGCTCTGGCAGCAACCAATCCCGTCTGAACTGGCTGCGCTCATCAGTAAGCTTTACTGCCAGCCGAGGTGATGACCACCATGTAGACATATTGCAGGAATACTTTGTGCCCTTGGATCAACTGGCAACGTTGATTGGCACACTGAAAACCCTGTTTACCAATAACCAGGTCAATGTCATGAGCTCCACAATCCGGCTCGTGCGCCCGGACACCATGAGCAATCTGTCGTACAGCCCTGACAGCACCAAACTGTACGCCAGCATTGCGGTGGATGTGCATGTTGGTGTGATTACCCACGGGACATTACGTACGCTGGACGCTGCCGCCGAAAACTGGATACTACAGTCTATCCAAGCGGCCATAGCGCTTGGCGGAAGCTATTACCTGCCTTACTACAAGGTGGCTGACAGGGCGCTGTTCCAGCGGGCTTACCCGGCAGCAGGCATTGCCGCACAGCGCGACGCCATTGGCTCTTACAACGGAGGCAAACGGTTCTGGAACCGTTTCCTCGATGCCTACTTCTGATCAAGCGTAAGACTTGTTTCCGGGGGAGAATTCCCGATGCATGTTGGCGCTCTTCCACAGCATTGGTGGGGTCAATAAAAAGAACGGCTTGTCTGCAGCAATGTCCAGCTCAGGATCGTCAATCAGGCTCTTCACCAAGTCGCCCACCTTGGGATTACGCGCCTGGAAAAACTCCTGCACCCAACCCCAGGTCTGATGGTCAACCGGCAACTGCGCAGGTGTCATGGCTGATTGGTATGCATTGAAAACAAATTCGGAGCAGTACATGCGGTCTTTGTCGCCAAATACGGGGTTGTCAAAGAACCCATAGGGACGCCCAATCATGGCTTTGGCCGCGTTGCTGATCAGCAGCCTGGCGTTGTTCACAGTCGCTGCCGTCGTGCCCAGATGCTTCGGCTTGGCATGCCATACTTTTTCACCCTGACTACAGCGGTAGTTCACCCATCCCCGCTGCACCGCCTGGTCGGCAGTGTCTGCGGTATGGTCTACATGGTAGCGATGGATAGAGACGCGGTAGTGCGCAAAATCCGTGACGTTGCACTCAATCACATAAGGCACCCCCAGCGATTTATTCACGAGTACACCATCCGACTCACGGATGACCATTGCAACATGGCCGACAAAAAAGCCTTCTTTGGCGTCTTTGCTCGTCAGCGCATGGGTGAAGAAGCGCGCCATCGGATGCGCAATGAACGTATTGATCGGCATCGTCAGCCATTTGTCCACCAAAGCTGGGAACTCTGCCTTGATGATCTTGAGCAGCTTGTAGAGATTTTTAGGGTCTGACAGATCCACCAGCCCAGCGCCCGATTGCTCCAACTTGCCCTGATGAACAGACAACGTGGTGTCCACCGTCAATCCGGTTTTAACATCAGACTTCAACATCCGAGTGCGCTCAGCCCCCAATATGTTGCCCACAGTGGCAGCGCCCTGCCCGGCAGCGACCACCAGCTTCACCATGCCGCTGTGACCCAAACCTTCGGTCAAGCCCTCAGCTTCGCTGGGAAACAGTAAATCACCCGTTTCCAGGTTACCAGCATCCGGGCAGTTCACACCCGGACGGGGAATGTCTTTAGGCGCAGCAATAGCAGGCATAGGGATATCCAGGCAAATGAGATACTTTGCATTCTATCGAGCCGCATCAGTCGGCACATCCCTTTTTCATGGTACGTCCGCTGCCGCAAAGCCCAGTCAGGCAAAGACTCCTAGGATCCATAGCCATACGCACAATCAGTAGTGTAAAACAGCAAGATTTCAATAAAATAATAGCTGCAAGCCAATAGAATATCGTGGGAGCAGCTACATAAACCATAGCAAATGAAATTCCCCACAAGGCACTGATTGACACCGAGCTTGCGGGTTTATTGAAAATGGCCTATGGCATCAAGGCTTCTTGTTGTAATCTTCCATAGGCTTGTCATTAGGGGTTTGCCATGCAGCTTTCGTGGAATCGGATGCGGGCAAATTCAGACGGGTGTTTTTGGGTGGAATGGGCTGCACAAACCATTTGTCATAGAGCTTGGACATTTCGCCGGATTTCACCAAGCCTGCAATCACTTCATTGCCCAGCGCTTTGAGAACGACATCGTCTTTACGGATCATGATTGCAATCGGCTCTGTATTGAGCACTTCACCGACGATTTTGAAATCAGCTGGGTTTTTAGACAAAGCAATGTTACCTGCCAGCACCGAGCTGTCGTACACGAAAGCTTGGGCGCGATCTGATTCAAGGAGCAAAAAGCTGTCCGAGTTGTCTTTACCAAAGACTTCCTTGAAGTCGATACCTAGCGCTTTTTCGTTGCGGCGCAAGGTTTGCACCGTGGTGGAGCCTGCTGTCGCGACAACGACTTTGCCGTTCAGCTGACCAATCGACGTGAGCCCGGAATTGGCTTTGACAGCCATGCGAATTTCTTCCACATAGGTGGTGTTCAGGAAGCTCACATCCTTTTGGCGTGTTGCGTTATTGGTGGTGTTGCCGCATTCGATGTCAATCGTGCCGTTTTGTAGCAAGGTGATGCGCGTGGGCGCTGTGACTTGCAGCAGTTTCACTTCAATCTTCTTGCTGAGCTTCTTTTCGATTTCAGCAACGATTTTTTGGCAGATTTCTACATGCATACCGGCGTAGCGGCCATCGCCCATGGAATATGACAATGCGCCCGAGGATTCACGCACGCCCAGCGTGATGCTGCCAGAAGCGTTAACTTTATCCAGGGTGCTTTGCGCGAAAGCGCTGCCCAGGCAGGCAAACAGAGCAAGAGAGAGGAGGTTTTTTTTCATGATGATGATTGTGTGGAAGGTGAAGAAGCTCAATCGCTTTCAAACGGCAAAGACTTGCCCCATGTCTGCAAATGATTTGAATTCCAAGGCGTTGCCGCAGGGATCGAGGAAAAACATGGTGGCTTGTTCGCCCACCTGGCCTTGGAATCTGATTTGCGGCTCAATGATGAATTGCGTGCCCGCTTCGCGCAGCCTGGCTGCGAGCTGATGCCAATCGCTCATCGGCAAAATTGCGCCAAAGTGCCGTACGGGCACGTCTTCATGATCTACTTGGCTGGTGCTCACAGACGTGCATTCATCGGGCGAGAGATGGGCGACGATCTGGTGGCCAAAAAAATTGAAATCCACCCAGTTGGGCGAGCTTCGGCCTTCGGGGCAGCCTAAGAGTTGGCCATAAAACTGGCGCGCTTGGCCCAGATCACTCACAGGAAAAGCCAGATGGAAAAGAGGGATGGCTGAGTTCATAGAAGTGCTTTCATGGAAAAATGATCAATACCCCCGATCGCGCTGCACCAAGCCGCTGATGGCTTGGTCGCTGTGCAAGGCCTGGATTTTTTGGCTGATCTGCGCGATGGAGGGCTCTAGCAGCGTAAGCGCGGCGATGTGCGGCGTGAGGGTGATGCGAGGATGCGTGAGGAAGGGGTGATCGCCAGGGGGCGGTTCGCTGCGCAGCACATCCAGGCATGCGCCTGCCAGGTGGCCGCTGTCCAACAGTTTGAGGAGATCTGCTTCGACCAAATGCGCGCCGCGAGCCACGTTGATCAAATAAGCCTGGGGCCGCAGCAAGCTCAAATGCTGCTCATTCAAGATGTCCTGAGTGTGCGCGGTAAGCGGCAACGCGCACACCAACACTCTGCAGCTAGACAAAAATTCTGTCAGCTCGTTGCCGTTGTAACATGTGATGCCGTCTAAAGTTTGGGTCCTTCTGGTCCAGCCAGAGACGGAAAACCCGAGGTCTCTGACGCGCTGCGCAATTTTGCGGCCCAACTGGCCCAAGCCAAGCACGCCGACCGGATAGTCGCTTGGGTTTTGTGCAGAGTGCTGTTGCCATTTGCCTGCACGTGTGTCTTGTTCGTATTGGTCAAAGCGGCGTACATGACGCAGCAAGGCATGCGTGACGTACTCAGCCATTTGTGCGCCCATGCCACCATCTTCTATCCGCACCAGAGCCAAGCTCTCGGGGAGCTGCAATTTCAGCAAAGAATCTACGCCTGCGCCTAAGGCAAATACTGCTTTTAGCCGAGGCTGTGAGTCAAAAAACGCCTGCGTCGGCGCCCAAGTGACGGCGTAATCCGCTGGGGTACTGTCGTTTGTCCCCATTTTTGACCATATGCCGATCTGCGCTTCGGGCAAGGCCTTGGCCAAAGCATCCGCCCAAGGCTTGGCATCAATGGTGGGGCAGCAGAAGATAATTTGGGGCGATGTACTGGCAGGCATGCCGACATATTAAGTAGCAAAAAAGATTTATTTAGTAGTTTTCATCAAGCTTTATATCAGTAAAATTGATGAATCATGATGGATTTGCTACACACCCTGCAAGCCGTTGCGCGCTACGGCACATTTGCTCTGGCGGGGGATCGGCTGGGCATCACCCAGTCCGCTGTCAGCATGCAACTGAAAAAGCTGGAGGAGCAGCTGGGCTATGCCGTGCTGGACCGCAGCGGGAGAAAAGCATTGATCAACGATGCTGGCCGCAAGGTGCTGGCTCATGCGCAGCAAATCGAAGCCTTGCTCTCGCAGCTGCGCCAAGGCATTTCAGAGGCTGACGTCACAGGCCTGCTGCGTATTGGCTCAGTAAGTACGACGTTGCTGTTTGATATTCCTGCTGCGCTGGCGAAATTACGCGCACAGCTGCCCAAGCTGGAATTGCATCTCACGCCTGGCACCTCGCTGGAGCTGATGCAGGCGGTGGAAGAAGAGCGCCTGGATGCCGCATTGATCGTGAAGCCGCAGCATCCCATCGAGGGAGATGTGTCTTGGCAAACACTCAGGCAAGAGCCTTTTGTGCTGATCGCACCAGCCCATGCAAGCCTGCGCAGTGCCGCTGACCTGCTGGCCTCCAGCCCCTTCATTCGCTATGACCGCAGCTCGCACGGCGGCGGCTTGGTGGATCGGTATTTGAAGCGTCAACGGATCAAGGTGAGCGATCGTGTGGAGGTGGATTCCATCGAGGCGATTGCATTGATGGTGTCTGGTGGGCAAGGCGTGGCGATTATTCCGGATGCGCCATGCCTAAGCAAACTCAAGCTGGATGTGGCCTACATCAGCTTGGGCGAAGAAAGCCTGTATCGCAGCATTGGCATGGTGGCCCGCGCCGATGGCCCACGCGTGCATTTGGTACGGCAGTTTTGGCAGGCTTTGCAATAACTTTAAAGCCGCGTGCGGCTCGGGTAGCCTAAGTCATTAGCGTACCGAAAGCACCCATTGCGATGTTTAACATTTTTTAAAGAAAAAACGGCTGCAAGCCAATAGAATATCGCGGGAGCAGCTACATAAACAATAGCATACGGAATCTCCTACAATGCCCAGACAACCCTGAGGCATGCCCATGAACCCACTGCATTTGTTCAGCCAACTCCCCAAGCCCTTCCTGGTCCTGACCGCCGCATACTTTCTCACCAGCCTGGGCCATTTTGCGCATAACGCAGAGCTCCTCTGCGAATACCCCAACCTCCCCGCCTGGCTCACCCGCGCCAAAGTCTACGCCGCCTGGCTAGCCATCACCAGCGTAGGCCTGGCCGGCTTTATCCTCATCAAAAACAAACTCGTCACCGCAGGCCTGCTGCTAGTAGCCACCTACGCCACCCTAGGCTTCGACGGCCTGGGCCACTACGCTGTCGCGCCGATGGCGCACCACACTCTGGGAGCGAATATCACGATCTTGTCTGAAGTGGCTGCGGCAGCAGCACTCTTATCGACCACAGCCTACCAGTTGCTTAAGCAGCTGAGGACTTGACGTATCCTAACTACATGTACTTAGGTCAATAAGCCAAACAACAACCTCCGAACTACACTCAAAAAATTATGTCAAATCTCTTCAAACCGTTTTTTCAAGTTGATTCAAATGCTGGTGACCTGCCCCCAAGATCAGCTACGCATTGATTCAGAGTCCGGGGATGCAATCGTACTTGATTGCGAGGTTGATGCGCTATGTGCAGCATGCTGCACATAGCGCGCGGCAAACACGGCTGGAGGT
>JAAFIP010000004.1 GCA_013297865.1 Polaromonas sp.
AGCATCAGCTTCACGCAGAAACCCAATGATCTGCTCTTCTGTGAATCTCTTCTTCATCGTCCAATTTCCTTTCAAGGCTAATTGGACTCCGAATCGCGGCGTTGCTGTTTATTGGGGGCAGGTCACTAGTCCAAACACACACGGCGCAGCTAAAGCAGACATCGTATTGACTTGTTGGTAGCCCGCGCGATGCTCTTTCACTAAAGCACTACGGGTCACTGCAGTAGCCAAAGTCAAGCCACTAGAAATGCTCAGCCGTGTACTGGGAGAAAGTGTTTTCAGTAGCGCCTCCCATACCGCAGCATTCCGATATGGCGTTTCAATAAACAACTGCGTTTGCCCGGTTTTCATTGCCAAGGCCTCTAGCGCCTTGATGCGTTGCACGCGTTGTTCAGCGTCTTGCGGCAGGTAGCCTACGAAGGCGAAGTTTTGGCCGTTCAGGCCGCTGGCGGCCAGGGCTAGTAGGAGGGAGCAGGGGCCGACGAGGGGCACAACGGTGATGCCTAGCGCATGCGCTGCGCGCACCACGGAGCTGCCGGGGTCGGCTATGGCGGGCATGCCGGCTTCGCTGATGAGGCCTACGTTGTGGCCTTGGAGGGCGGCTTGTAGCAGGGGTTTGGCGTCGAAGCTGCCGGGGCCGTGGTCGCCTTTTTTATGTACCTCGCGCGGCAGTTCGGTGATGATGTGTTGCTGCACAGGCACGGCCAGGGGCAGCACTTCGCCCACGCGCTTGAGCACGGCGCGGGTGGTCTTGGCGTTTTCGCAGATCCAGTGGGTCAGGCTGGCGGCCACCTGCAGTGTGCCCAGGGGCAGGGCGTCGGTGATGGGGGCTTGGCTTTCGCAGCCAAAGTCCAGCGGGGCGGGAACGAGGTAGAGCGTGCCTGGGGTCATGGGGTTCTCATTCATTTAGTGGAGCAGATTGTCCTGGAATCCATCGCGAGGGACTTGAAAAACTGCTCAGGACTTCGTTATATATCCATTACAGATCCAATACCATGCCTTTTTCTATGATGGGCAGTCGGTAGCAGATGTTAACCATTGAGGAGTTGTTTATGCCGTTACCTGTCGGATGGTCTTGGGGAGAATTTCCCTGCCCTGCAGTGAAGGGACTTGCAGAGGCCTTAGCAGACTATGATTACTTTGGTAAGAGAGGACGTTTGCAATGGGTGGGAAGGTACAAGGCTGACCGCCACGCGGCAGGGCTGGCCCTGGACATCATGCTGCATGACAAAGGGGGTAAAGCCGATGGCTCTAGGCAGGCCTGGGCGCTGGAGTTCATCGACATCATGAAAAACCAAACTGGCCTGATCGGCTGGCGGCAGATTATTTTTCAGGACAAACTGCTCAAATGCGATGATGAGGGTAACGTCGAGGAGCTGGACTACTCCAAGGGAGATCACAACGACCATATCCATATTGACTGGGTGAGCTGGACTTACGGCGTCAAGGAGTTCAACGGCTCTCGCAATATCTCGGGGTCGGACATACCTAAAGCTGACGTCCCGGATTGGATGGCGGCGGTAAAACGGGATTTGTGGCGCAAAAGCTCGCCATTAGCTAATTCGACCAGCATAAGTTTTCATTGTCGAAGTTTTTTCAGTATTCTGATGGCAGCTCCGTATGAAAAAGATTATTAAAAGAGATTGCGCCACTAACACGACACGGGCAGACACAACCACTTAAAGCAACCGCACCCCCGCAGCGCGAATCATCCGCGCGGTGCGGATCAGTGGCAGGCCGATCAGGGCGGTGGGGTCGTCGTTGTCGATGCGCTCGAGCAGCGCGATGCCCAGGCCTTCGCTTTTGGCGCTGCCTGCGCAGTCATAGGGTTGCTCGGCGCGCAGGTAGTTTTCGATTTCTTCGTCACTCAAGTGGCGAAACACCACGCTCACCTGCGCCACGTCCTGCTGCACGAAGCCGCTGTCTTGGCAGACCACGGCCAGTGCGGTGTGGAAGATGACGGTGTGTCCGCGCATGCGGCGCAGCTGCTCGGTGGCGCGCTCGTGTGTGCCGGGCTTGCCCAGGGGTTCACCATGCAGGTCGGCTACCTGGTCAGAGCCGATCACCACCGCCTGCGGGAACTGCGCGGCCACGGCGCGGGCCTTGGCCAGCGCCAGGCGCTGCGCCAGCGCCAGCGGGGCCTCGCCAGCCAACGGCGTTTCGTCCACGTCGGGGGCGGCCACCTCGAAAGGCACGGCCAGGCGCTGCAGCAGCTCGCGGCGGTAGCGTGAGGTGGAGCCCAGCACCAAGGCGCGGGACGCGGACGCTGCGCCAGTCGATGCCACATCGGACGAGAGGGCCGAGCTAAGGGCGGGTGTAACCGCGGGTTCGACAGAAGTTGATTGCAAAGAAGCCATAGCCCGATTCTCTTACACTCTGGGGATTATGAGCACGCCACCTGCCACTTCGGCCCATTCTTCTGCACAGCCAGCGCCCCCCGCGCTGCGGCTGAACATTCCCGCCGTCACGCTGGCGGCCGAGCGCCTGTCGGGCAGCGACCCGCTGGCCCACTACCCGCGCCTGCTGCCCGATCTGCATGCCTCAGACACCGCCCACGCCGACAAAACCGTGGACTGGAGCGTGCAGGGCGAAACCCTCACGCCCCCAGGCGGCCAGGCCCAGCCCTGGATACACCTGCAGCTGCGCACCCATCTGCCCATGACCTGCCAGCGCTGCCTGGGCGAGGTGCTGATGCCGCTGGAGCTGGACTACAGCTACCGCTTTGTGGCCGACGAGGCCACCGCCGAGATCGAGGACGAAGCCTCGGTCGAAGACATCCTGGTCACGTCGCGGCAGTTTGACCTGCGCGAGCTGATTGAAGACGAGCTCTTGATGGAGCTGCCCCTGGTGCCCAAGCACGAGGTCTGCCCCGAGCCGGTCAAGCTCGCTTCCTCGGACGAAGACTTCAAGGCCGCGCTGACCCAAAAGCCCAATGCGTTTGCCGTTTTAGGCAGTCTGAAGAAGAATTCTTAAAGCAAAAAAGCCCGTCAGCCCAATAAAATATCGCGGGAGCAGCTATTAAAAAGATAGTAATCAGGCCTGCTCTCTGAAAGGCACCAGCTTGGCCAGCGGCGTAAATTCTGCGCTGCGGCGCTCTTTCATGGCGGCTACGGCCTCGCGCACATGGGCGTTGCTCCAGATGCCCGCCTGCAGCCAGCCCATCTGCTTGAGCGCATCTTCAGTGCTGTGGTCGCGCGCGTACGCAATGGCCTGTTTGGTGCCCCAGATGGCCACCGGCGGTTTGGCGGCTATTTCTGTAGCCGTGGCCAGCGCAGCGGCCAGCATCTCGTCCTGCGTGGCAAACACCTCATTGACCAGGCCATAAGCCTGCGCCTTGGCCGCGGCCAAGCGGCGGCCTGTGTAGGCATATTCCTTGACGATGGCCTCGGGGATCAGCTTGGGCAGGCGCTGCAGGGTGCCCACGTCGGCCACCATGCCAACGTTGATCTCCTGGATACAGAAAAACGCGTCTTCGGTGGCATAGCGGATACAGCAGGCGGTTGCCATGTCTACTGCGCCGCCAATGCAACCCCCCTGGATGGCCACGATCACGGGGATGCGCAGGGTCTCCAGTTTGGTGAACGTGGCCTGCATGTCGGTCAGGCTGTCGAAAATCAAGGCCCGGCCCTCGGGGCTTTGGTCGTCCATGGCAATGGCGCTGCTGAAGGTCTCCAGCGCCATGCCTGCGCTGAAATGCTTGCCGGTGGACGAGATCAGCAGTGCGCGGGCCGTGCCTTCGCGGTGGATCTGTGTCAGCGCCTCGTCCAGCTCGCGCCAGAACAGCGGGTGCATGGTGTTAAGCGACTCGGGGCGGCACAGCGTGAGGTGGGCGACGTGGTTGGTGTGGGTGAGGCTAAAGCAGTGCATGGCAGGCTCCTGAAAACAAGGCTTCACTGTAGCCCAAGCCGCCTTGTCGGCCTGTCGCCCGCGCAGCTGGGGGCGGGTGGAAGGGCTGTTTAGGCAGTTTGGGCCAGATTTTTTGCACCGGCCTGAATCCATGGGCGCAATGCGCGCGTACCAGTGACGTCATCCACTTTTTTACAGGAGATTTCCATGCGTCGTTTTGTCTCTACTTTCAGCGCAGTGTCTGCCGCTTGCGCCCTGGTTGCCTGCGCGTCTGCGCCGATGATGGCCAAACCCTTTGATCAGTCTGCCATGCCAGCGGCCGTGCAGGTGCCTGCAGGCAACAAGGTGGTGCTGGAAACCGTGGGCGTGGGCCAGATCACCTACGAGTGCCGTGTGAAGGCCAACACCACCGACCAGTTTGAATGGGTGTTTGTCGGCCCGGATGCCAAGTTGATGGACCGCAGCGGCAAGGAGATTGGCAAATACTTTGGCCCCCCTGCGACATGGCAGAGCATGGACGGCTCCAAGGTCACAGGCGCGCAGGTGGCAGTGTCGCCCGCCCAGCCTGGCGCCATCCCGCTGCAGCTGGTCAAGGCCAATCCCGCCATGGGCAACGGCGCCATGCAAGGCACCAGCTACATCCAGCGCGTGGCCACCCAGGGCGGCGTAGCCCCCGCCAAGGCCTGCAACGCCAGCATGGTCAGCGTCAAAGAGATCGTGCAGTACCAGGCCGACTATATTTTCTGGCGCGCAGTCTGAGGTCTTTTCTGCGCAAAAAAGCCTGCCATCGTCGTTCGATGGCAGGCTCTTTGATGGCGCTTGCGCAGGCTTTAGCTGCGGCGGCGGCGCGGCACAATCTGCAGCTGCACGCCCAGCTTGGCAGGCGCTGCGCCCACGGTAGCCTGCTGCATCGGCAGGTCCAGCAGTTGCTCGGCATGCCACACCTTGACCTGCACGCTGCCCTCGGGCACGTCGTCAAACTGGGCTACCCCGTCTGCGCCGGTTTTAGCAGTCCATGCCGAGTCGCTCACATACACATGCCCGCGCATCGAGCCATGCAGATAGCAGCCCAGCAGCACAGCGCTTTGCGCACCGGCTTTATCCATCGCTACTTCCACCGATTTGCCAGGCTTGCCCTCAGACTTGCCTTCCAGACGCAGGTCAATCGCACCGGCCTGCTTGGTGTCGCTGAACTGCGCTGCGCCCGCCGCGCTGCTGCGCACATGGTGGTCCCAGGGGTCGTTGTTGACAAAGCGCACTTTCGCGCCCACGCCCACCACCGTGACCGCAGGAACAAACTGCATTTTTTCCTGCGCGATGGTGGCCTGCAGCGGCAGTGCAGCCCTGGCAGTGCCCTTGCCACTGGGCAGCAGCACCACCACGGCATCTGCTGTGGGTTTGCCCTCCTTGTCCACCACGGTGACACTGAAACTGCCCGCATTTGCGATACCAAATAGGCTGCTAGCCCAATAGAATATCGCGGGAGCAGCTATAAATTTAGTAGCGTTTTGCCAGAATGTGTGCATTTGCAGTCTCCGGTTGAAAGTTTATTTGACGGTAATGATGTCGCGGTGCATCGGCGCCAGCAGGGCCAGCAGCCTGTTTTGTGCACGAAACGGAATCTTCTGTGCGTCCATGCTCAGCTGCAGCACCTCTACCAGGGCATTGAAATGGCCTTTGGTGATGTCCATCTCGCTGTGCGCGCTTTTCATGTCAACGCCTTTGTATTTGCAGGGCCCGCCGCTGAGCTGGCAGATCTGGCTGACCAACTGCTCTTTGAGGTTTTGCTGGTTGGCTTTGGCAAAAAACGGCTCCATGCGCGGGTCTTTGAGCAGGCGCGGCACAAAGTCGTCCATCAGCGCTGTCAGCCCGGCTTGTTGCCCCAGGCTCTGGTACAGGCTGTCGTCAGCCCAGGCACTGGTGCTGGTGCTGGCCATGCTGGCCGCAGCAATCGCCCATGCGATACATAATTTTTTCATGAAAAATCCTTACGAATGTGGTTAATTCAGTACGCGGCCTGCACCGACAGGTAGCTACCCTTCTGGCGGCGCTTGTCGGTGGTGGCAGGCACGATGGTGCCCAGGTCGACATAGGCCAGGGTCAGTGAGAGGTGCTTGCTGGGCGCCCAGGCCACAAACAGGTCCTTCCAGTCCTGCGCGCGCAGGCCATCGCCCAGGCCAGCTGCCTGGCCTGCGGTTTGCAGGTGGTTGGGCATCTTGCGGTATTCAGCGCCCACGGCCAGGTTTTTGCGCAGCAGCAGGGCCACCGACACCTCGGGCTGCAGCCGATAGCTGTTGCGGGCGCCGCCCAGTGTGGCGCCAAAGCCGAGCAATCCGTTTTGGTTGGCCTTGGTGGCGCGCAAGGTGCCATTGACCAGGATGCCCTGGCCCAGAAACAGCTTGGTCGCGCTCACATAGGCGTCCACACCGCGGCGCTTGGCACCCAGTGCGTCCAGCGTAGGGTCCAGGCCGCTGCTGTCCAATGATTTGAACTCCAGCCCGGCGGCTATCTGCGGCATCAAGCTGTCACTGTCGAGCACAGCGTCCCCTGCCAGCTTGATTTTGCCGCCCACAATCGTCTGGCGCAGATGCAGGCCTGGCAGACCCAGCGCGGTGCCTGTAATGCCTGTCTTGAGGTCTTGTCGCGCTACAGAGACTTCAACGCGGTCGAATATGCCTATCGCAGCGCCATAAGCGTTCAGGCCATAGTCGTTGGTGTTCACGCGGGTGAAGTGCGCGGTTGCACCAATCTCGCCTGCACTGGCGTTGCTGCCGATCACGGCCCACGGCGTAAGCCCGCCACCGGCTGCGCCATCGATGCTGCTGACGCCCCCCGTGAGCAGCAGTTTGCCCGAGTCCGCCTGCGCTGCGCCTATGCACAGCAGACTGATAGCGGCCAGAGCCAGAGTATTCAAACGCATGGAAATCCCTTAAGTCGAAAAACAGGTTGCTGCACTGGATACGCAAGTCGCAGGGATTTGGATTCAACATCAAGGCACAAATTTTTTTCGCACCGCGCTGAATCCAAACGCGAGCACAGCTGCGTAAAGCCAACACCTGCGGGATCGGCTTGCGGGATTTCTCTCCAACACCCATCACTTTATTTTTTAGGTAGGCACTTTATGCAATCCATTTCTTCCACTTTGGTGACGCCTGCGGCATCGCGCCGCGCTTTCCTTGGCAAAGGCGGCACCTTGTCCATGGCCGGCCTGGCCTTGCTGGCAGGCAAGGACGCGCTGGCCCAAGGCGCTGGTGACATGAGCAAAGACGTATCCATCCTCAACGTGGCCCTGGGCCTGGAGCACGAAGCCATCAATGCCTACCAGCTGGGCGCTGGCAGTGGCCTGCTGCAAAAGCCGGTGCTCGATATTGCTGTGTCGTTCCAGGGTCACCACAAAGCCCACCGCGACGCGCTGATCGCCACCATCCAGAAAATGGGTGGCAGCCCCGTGGCTGAGAAAAAACTCGAAGATTACGCCAAGGCCCTGCGCGCCGACACCCTCAAATCGCAGGCCGATGTGCTGGACCTGGCTGCCCGCCTTGAGCTGGGTGCAGTCAACGCCTATCTGGGTGTGATCCCCGCATTTGGCAGCTCGGCAAGCAAAGACCTGGCCAAGGTAGCGGCCCGCCTGGCTGCTGACGAGACCATGCACTTCACGATTTTGACCAATGCCCTGGGCCGTCCGCTGCCCGCCAACGCGTTGAGCTTCGGCGCTTAATCAGCGATGGAGCATCCAACCATGCGACGCACAGCGCAGTGTCCACATCGATGGGCGGTGCCCGTGGCTGCGCTGCTGTGCGCAGCATGTTGGCCTGCCCTGGCCGCAGAGCCTGCCAGCGCCAAAGCGCTTGCGGGCAATGCGCTGCAGGGCAAGGCCATCTACGAGGCCAAATGCAGTGCCTGCCACAGCGTAGACGACAACCGCGTGGGCCCCAAGCACGCGGGTGTCGTCGGGCGCAAGGCCGGCAGCGTGGCCGACTACGACTACTCCAGCGCCGTGCAACAAAGCCGCGTGGTCTGGACGCAAGCCAATCTGCTGCGCTGGCTGACCGAACCCGAACAGGTCATCCCCGGGCAGAAGATGGGCTACCGCCTGGGCGTAGCCCAGGAGCGGGCTGACGTGGTGCAGTACCTGGCTACGCTGAAGTAAACCCGGCAAACCACCCGCGCAACATCTGGACACACATCTGCAGCGTGTCAGCTGCTGTCTGTTGAATCCAAACCCCCAAGGCCCCGCGTATTCCCATCGGCATACCGCCAAACCACACACTCTAGGAGCAATCATGCGTTTCAAAAAACTTGGCATCGGTGTCATCGCCCTGGCTGCAGCCTGCGCTGCAGGCCTGAGCATCGCATCCAGCCACCGCGAAGCACCGTTCATCACGACCAGCCCCAAGGTCGACGGTACGGATCTGTACATGTTCCGCAGCTACGAGGGCGTGGCCCCGGACGGCACAGGCGGCCGCAGTGACTACGTCACCATCATTTCCAATTACATTCCGCTGCAGGCGCCCTACGGCGGCCCCAACTATTTCGTGATGGACCCCAACGCGCTGTATGAGATCCACATCGACAACAACGGCGATGCCAACGAAGACATCACCTTCCAGTTCCGCTTCAACAACAAGCTCAACAATGTGGCCCTGCCGATTGGCACAGGCGCAGCGCAAAAAACCGTAGCGATTCCGCTCATCCAGGCCGGTGCAGTGGCTAATTTGAATGACGCCAACCTGAACCTGACCGAGACCTACAGCGTCAACATCGTGCGCGGTGATCGCCGCAAAGGCACTGTGCAGCCGATTACCAAAACCAGCGGCAGCGCCAGCTTTGAAAAACCGGTGGACTACATCGGCGTGAAAACGCTGGGTAACACCACGTCGTATGCCACTTACGCCGACAAGCATATCCACAACGTCAAAATCCCTGGCTGCCCTGCAGGCAAGGACGTGGGACGGGTGTTTGTCGGTCAGCGCCAGGAAGGCTTTGCCGTCAACCTCGGTCCGATCTTTGACCTGGTCAATGCGACAGCGGCCCAGATCACCAACCCCGATCTGAAAAACGCGTTTGCAGCCAACTCCATCCAGGACTCCAACGTCACCTCAATGGCGATCGAAGTGCACAAGGATTGTTTGACCGCAGGCACCGACCCAGTGATCGGCGCATGGATGACCGCCAGCCTGCGCCAGGGCCGCCTGCTCTCGGGCAACCCTGCCTCGGGCCACCAGACCAGCGAAAAAACCGGCGGCGCCTGGACCCAGGTCTCACGTCTGGGCAACCCGCTGGTCAACGAAGTGGTGATTGGCTTGAAGGACAAGGACAAGTTCAACGCGTCCAAGCCCAACAAGGACATCCAGTTTCTGGACTATGTGACCAACCCCACCTTGCCCGCGCTGCTGGGTGTGGTGCTGGCTGCGGGTGACCCCAATGCCCTGGCGCCCACCAACATTCCCCGCACTGACCTGGCTACCACCTTCCTCACAGGTATCGCTGGCGTGAACAAGCCCGCAACCGTCGCGCCTGCAGAAATGCTGCGTTTGAATACGGCCATCAAGCCAGTGCAGTTTGCGGACCAAAACCGTCTGGGTGTGGCTGGCGAAGTGCTGCGCGTAGGCGGCTTGGCCAACCTGGCCAATGCCAAAGACCTGGCGGGCTTTCCCAATGGCCGCCGTCCCAAGGATGACGTGGTCGATATCGCCCTGGTAGCCATGCTCGGCGGCCTGTGCGTGATCAACGGCGACAACAACGGCTTGGGCCTCAACGGTATTCCTGGCGTGCCCAGCATCACCTCGATGTGCAAGCCCTCCAGCGTGCCGCTGGGCGCAACCTCTGCTGCCGTGCACGATGGGGTCGACCAGGCCCTGGTGCCCTTCCTTGGCAGCTTCCCTTACCTGAACACGCCACTGGCAGGTTCACAGTAAGCTCTCAACTAACCCAGGAGAAGTTGATGACCCATTTTCACAACGCACGCACAGGGTTGGCGCTATGCGCCCTCGCTGTGGCGATGGTGGCCTGCGGCGACAGCGGCTCGGTGCATGAGCCTGTCGCAGGCACGCCGCCCGCACCGGCACCCGCACCTTTGTCGGATATTCCCGCATCGGCCACCGCCAGCTCGGCGGGGGCTTTCACGTTCATCAAGTCGGTGGTGGAGTCTTCCGCCGAGACGAATGAACCGCTCACGACGGCCGATGAAGTGCTGGCAGTGAGCGACACCGACGAGCCTGACCCCAGCGTGTAAGCGCGTGGGGTTGGACAGACGGGTCGGCGTGTGGTGAGCACGTCGACCCTTTTTTGAATGGAGGCCACCTTTGCTTAGCCACACAATGAAACGGCTCGCTTTGGCAGCTGGCCTGTGCGCGATGGTGTGCACAGCGCAGGCCCAAGGCCGCGATCTGCAACCATCCAGCGACCAGCAGCTGCTGGAGACCCTGGCCCCTCGTGTGCGCAGCTCGGCTGCCACGCCGCAGGCGGCCGCATTGGCCGCGCGCCAGGCGATCACGCTGGCGCGCGAGAGCGCCGACACCCGCTATCTGGGCCGTGCGCAAGCCATGCTCGCGCCCTGGTGGAACCGTGCCGACGCGCCGGTCGAACTGGCCGTGCTGCAAGCCACCGTACACCAAAGCAGACATGAGTTTGCTGCCGCCAAAACCGTGCTGAGCCAGGCCTTGCAGCGCGATCCGCGCCATGCGCAGGGCTGGCTGACGCTGGCTACGCTGGAGCGTGTGGCCGGCAGCTATGCAGCCGCGCTCGCCGCCTGCAACCAGGTGGGCCAAGCCGGGGCCGCGCTGTATGCCAGCGCATGCCAATGGGAGACCGTGTCTTTGCAGGGCCAGCACGATGCGGCACGCCGTGGCCTGCAGGCGCTGCGCACGCAGGCGGGTGACGCGCCCACCCAGGCCTGGCTGCTGTCTCTGCTGGCGGAGAGCGAAGAGCGCGCTGGCCGCGACGCGGCTGCCTGGGCTGCCTACCAAAGCAGCTTGGCGCTCGCGCCCGATGGTTATACCGCTTTGGCGGCAGCCGATTTGCTGCTGCGCACCCAGCGCGCTGCGCTGGTGATACCGCTGCTGGCAACCCAGCCCGCCAGCGAAGCCGTGCTGCTGCGCCGGGCCTATGCCTTCAAGCAGCTGGGCGATGCGCAGTGGCAAAGCCTTGCGCAAGAGCTGCAGGAGCGGTTTGCTGCGCTCACCCTGCGCGGTGATGACCCGGCCACACATGCCCGCGAACGCGCCCAGGCTTATCTGTGGCTGCAGGCCGATCCGCAGCGTGCGCTGCAGTCGGCGCTGCTCAACCTGGGCTTGCAAAAAGAGCCTGTGGACTGGTGGCTGGCGCTGCACAGCGCCCAGTTGGCAGGGCAGAGCGCACAGCTAACTACCCTTCAAACCCAACTGGCTGCCACCGGACTGCGCGATGCACGCCTGCAGGCATTGTCTGGCCTGCGCAAGCTCTCATGATGCGGCGGCTTCATACTTGGGCAGTCTGCTGCCTGCTAGCCTGCTGTATGCTGCCCGCCTGGGCGCACAAAGCCAGTGATGCGTATCTGCAGGTCAATGACGCGCCGCCAAGGGCCGTGTCGCTGAAACTGTCGCTGGCACTGCGCGATCTGGACGCGGCGATTGAATCGCTGGATGGCGACAACAACCGCCAGCTGAACTGGGGCGAAGTGCGCCAGGCTATCCCCGCGATCCAGACCTGGGTGGCCGCCGGAGTGAGCCTGCAGTGCGGCGGAGCCAGGGCAGCGCTGGAGTGGACTTTCGAATCGCTGGAGCAGCGCAGCGACGGCGTGTATCTGCGGCTGGCCGCACAGGCGCCCTGCGCTGACCAGGCGATGGAGCTGGACTACCAGCTGCTCAAAACCGTGGACGCAACGCACCGCCTGCTGGTGGCAGGCACGCTGCAGGGCCAGCCGCTGGCGGCGGTGCTGTCGCCCCAATCTTCCAAGGCGGTCGTCTTGCGTCAGGCGCAGGCCTTGGGCCGCTCCAGTGCGGGCCACACCGGCCCCGCCGTGCTGGCCCAGTTTTTCCCCGAGGGCGTCCACCATATCGCCACCGGCTATGACCATCTGGCGTTTTTGCTGGCCCTGTTGCTGCCGATCATGCTCAAGACGGCGCGCAGCAGCGCACCTGCTGCCGCGCCAGGCCGTCCGGGTCTGTGGGCTTTGCTGCGCACGGTGACCGGGTTTACCGTGGGCCATTCCATCACCTTGGTGCTGGCCAGCCTGGGATGGATCGCCTCGCCCAGCTGGGTAGAGCCTGCCATTGCGATCACTATCGGTATCTCCGCCTTGCTCAACCTTTATCCTGTGCGCTGGCTGCGCAGTGACGTGCTGGCACTGGGCTTTGGCCTGATTCACGGGCTGGGGTTTTCCAGCATCATGCGCGAGGCCCAAGTCAGCGATGCTTTGCTGCCCTGGGCTTTGGCGGGTTTTAATCTGGGCGTGGAAGCCGGGCAGTTGGTGGGCGTGGCCTTGTGGTGCGCCGCCCATCTGGTGCTGGTGCGCTGGCAGCGCTATGAACAGGTGGTGGTGC
This sequence comes from Polaromonas sp., assembly GCA_013297865.1. Classification (GTDB taxonomy): domain Bacteria; phylum Pseudomonadota; class Gammaproteobacteria; order Burkholderiales; family Burkholderiaceae_C; genus JAAFIP01. The sequence goes on from JAAFIP010000004.1 coordinate 12,369, forward strand.
GTGGCGGATCGTGGGCCTTGCTGGCTTTGGCCGTGTTTTGGGCGGCGCAGCGCCTGAGTGCGCCATGAATCCAGTGGGCTCCCACATCCGTATACGTAGGGACAGTCCCATTTTTCATAAAGAGTAGTCCCATGAATGACACCGTTTTGGATGTGCAGCTCATTGCCCTGATTGACCGGGTAGCCCAGCGCGACGCGCAGGCGCTGCGTGAGCTGTATGACGCCACCAGCTCCAAGCTGTATGCCGTAGCGATGCGGGTGGTCAGCAACAAGGAGCATGCCGAAGACGTGCTGCAGGATGCCTATCTGAACATCTGGCGCATAGCAGGCGACTACCGCGCCAGTCTGAGCCCACCGATGGCCTGGATGGGGGTGGTGGTGCGCAGCAGGGCGCTGGATTTTCTGCGCAAGCGTACGGCCGAGCGGTCACTGGCGGGGCCCGAGCTGGACGAGCAACTGGGCGCCAGCCTGGGCAGCGCCGACGCTACCCCGCTGGACGTCAGCATGGCCAGCGAACAAGCCTGGGCGCTGCACGAGTGCCTGCGAAAAATCGAAGCCAAGCCACGCGAAGTGCTGACACTGGCCTACTTTCGCGACCTGAGCCACGGCGAGCTGGCTGAGCAGTTGCGTTTGCCTTTGGGCACCGTCAAGACCTGGATTCGGCGTAGCATAGAGCAGTTACGCGCCTGTATGGCCAAATTTGCGTAAAGAGGCCCTATGCAGATTGGACACCATAGTGAATTGTTAGACCGCCTGGCGGCCAGCTACGCGCTGGGCACGCTCAAAGGTCCCGCGCGTCGCCGTTTTGAAGCCTACGCACGCCAAAGCGCAACCGTGCGCGCCTCCATGCTGCTGTGGCAGGAGCGCATGGCAGCCATGACCGAGCTGCCCGAGCCGATCACGCCCAGCCCCAATGTGTGGAAGCGCATCGAAATCCAGCTCGCCCAGGAGCTGCAGGCGCAGCGCCTGGGCGAGCAGCCCAACGACAGCGTGCTGCAAGCCACGCTGCAGCGGCTGCGCCGCGCGCTGGGCCGCTGGCGCATGGGCGCATTTGCCGGGGCCGTGGCCACCATTGCGGCCGTGGGTATCGGCCTGCAAAGCAGCCGCAGTCTGGATGCGCAGGTGGGCCAGCTCAGCGCCCAGCTCAAGGCCAGCCAGCAGATGCAGTATGTGGCGGTGCTGTCGGATGACAAATCAGCCGCGTCTGTGCTGATCACCTTCGATGCGGGCCAGAACACCCTGACCGTCAAGCGGGTCAGCGGCTACCAGGAGGCCGCAGACCGTTCGCTCCAGCTGTGGGCTTTGCCCGAGGGCGGTGGCCCGCAGTCGCTGGGCGTGCTGGGGGGCGACAAGGTGATCCGCATTGCCACACCGGCCGAGCAGGTGGTGCGCGTGCCGATGCTGGCCATCAGCCTGGAGCCCAAGGGTGGCGTGCCCAGCGCAACCGGCCCGACCGGGCCTGTGCTCTTCAAGGGCGCGCTGCTGGCTGCGAGTCCGTGATGGATACCCGGCTGTCTGGGAGCCAGGCCCTGCGGGGCGGGGGCTGCTGCTTGCGCTGCATGCCCCGGCGCCAGCGCGCGGCATGCCGGCTAGGGCACAATAAGTGCGTGGACACCCCTTTGAACCCCACTTTGCTGGATACCGACGCGCAGCTGCCCGACTGGGTAGCGGCGATGGCTGCGGCAGGGCAGGCGCGCCCGCAGGCCGAGCGGGCCTGGACGCAGCTGTATGACTGCACCGTGCAGCGTGTGCACGCCATGGTGCGCCGTTTTGTGCACGAAGACAGCGCTGCGCAGGAAGTGACCGAAGATGTGATGTACCAGGCCTGGGTGCAGGCCGGGCGCTTTGATGCGTCGCGCGGCAATGTGATGGCCTGGCTGCTGACCATGGCGCGCAGCCGGGCACTGGATGCCTGGCGCAAGCACAGTGCAGCGGTGGTGAGCTATGACAGTGAGGTGGCTGAGGCCGCCCTGGCGCAAAAGACCCATGCCATCACCCCTGTAGATTTGCTCAGCGCCATGGACCGTCAGCACGCGCTGCACGCTGCCCTGGCCCTGGTCTCGCCTGCCGCCCGGCAGATGATCAGCCTGGCTTTTTTTCAGGGGCTCACGCACAGCGAGATCAGCGCGCATATGCACACTCCCGTCGGCACCGTGAAGACCACCATCCGCCGCGCCCTGCTGAGTCTGCGCGAGCATCTGCAAACCCATCAAGACGCTGACATGGCCGCGGGCCTGTCGGTGTTGGAGTAAATACCATGAACAGCTCTTCCCCTCAAGACTCGCCTGATGTGCTGGGCGCAGCCTGGGTGGGCGCTTTGGCGCAAGGCCTGCAGGTGCCTGCTGATGGCGCATTGAGTGCGCAGGCAGCCCAGTCGATCAAGGCGCGCATCATGCAGCGCATTGCAGTGACCCCTGTGGAGCCATCGCCCGACAGCACGGCGCAGGTGCAAAGCATTTTGCGCGACGAGGGCTGGGTCAGCCTGGGTAAAAAAATCCAGGTGAAAGTGCTGCATGACGACGGCACCACGCTGTCGTGGCTGCTCAGACTGCTGCCCGGGGGCCGCCTGCCCGAGCACGACCATGCCGATGGCAAAGAAGAGTGCATGGTGCTCGAAGGCACGCTGATGATCAACGGCCAGCAGTTTGTGGGCGGTGACTACCAGATCGCCCACCCCGGCTCGGTGCACTACGAGGTGGCCAGCAGCGAAGGCGCTTTGGTGTTCCTCAAGTCGCCATCTGCGCGGCGCAAAAGCCTGGCACCTGCCTGAGTACCTGGCAGGGTGTCAAAACAATTCTGGTTCCTTGTTTGCTATTGAATCTGTAGCTGCTCCCGCGATATTTTGTTGGCCTGGAGCGGGATTTTGCTGTGAATTCTTGGGCTCCAGCTTGCCCACCCGCACGCCCAGCAGGCGAAAGCGCAGGCGCAGGTCTGCGCGCTTGAGGGCCAGGCCGGCAGTGCGCCGGATCAGCGCGGCGTCGTCGGTGGCCTCGGGCAGGGTGATGTCGCGCGTGACGATCTTGAAATTGCCATAGCGCAGCTTGATGCCAATGGTTTTGCCCAGATAGCCCTTGCGCTTCAGGTCGGCCGCCACACTGGTGCACAGCTCGGTGAAGATGCCACTGAGCTCGGCTTTGTCATGCACCGCATGCAGGTCGCTTTCAAAGGTGGTTTCACGGCTCATGCTGACCGGCTCGCTCTCGGTCACCACGGGCCGGTCATCGCGGCCCCAGGCGGCCTCGTGCATCCAGGCACCATAGCTTTTGCCAAAATGCTCCTGCAGCAGGTGCAGGGGCTGCGCCGCCAGATCGCCAATGCTCACGATGCCGCGCGCGCTCAGCTTGGCCTCGGCCTTGGGGCCAATGCCATTGATCTTGCGCACATTCAGGGGCCAGATGGTGCTTTGCAGGTCGCCTTCAAACACCACCGAAATGCCATTGGGCTTGTTGAACTCGCTGGCCATTTTGGCCAGCAGCTTGTTGGGCGCGACACCGATTGAGCAGGTCAGGCCGGTGGCATCCAGCACGGCTTTCTGGATCAACCGGGCCAGGCTGCGCCCGCCCTCGCGCTGCCCGCCAGGCACCTCGGTGAAGTCGATATACACCTCGTCCACGCCCCGGTCTTCCATGACGGGCGCAATCTCGGTAATGATGGCCTTGAACTGGCGCGAGAACTTGCGGTATTCCTCAAAATCCACCGGCAGCAGCAGCGCCTGCGGGCACAGTTTGGCGGCTTTCATCATGCCCATAGCCGAGCCGATGCCAAACTGGCGCGCGGCGTAGGTGGCTGTGGTGATCACGCCACGGCCGGTGTAGTCGGCCAGTATGGGAAAGGCCTCGGGCGGAATCTGCGCGAGCGGCGTGTCCTGGTATGTCTCGCGCAGGGCATCGTCCAGCCGCCTGCGCCCGCCGCCTATCACCACTGGCAGACCGCGCAGCTGCGGGTAGCGCAGCAGCTCGACCGACGCATAGAAAGCGTCCATATCGAGGTGGGCAATGCGGCGGATGGGGCTGTCGGGTGGCATGTCAGCTGTGGGGAAGAGGAGACTATTGTCAGTCAGTTGGACGGTCAATGCAGCACAGGTAAATACTTGGAGGGATAATATATGGGTGAATATCCCAGAAATAGTCGTTTGGTCCGCCATGTCCGGAGCGTTGCTTTTGCTGGCCATGGCGGCAGCGGCCGATATATGGCGCTCGGGCAGCCTGGCCGCATGGCGCGGCCTGGGTTTTATTGCGCTCACGGGCTCTACCTGCGTGCTGATGACCGGCTTGCCTGAATATCTGTTCGACATCACCGATGACCGCCTGCTGCTGCCCGCCAAGGTGGCCCTGGGGCCGCTCAGTGGTGCGTTGGCCCTGATGTATCTGGGCATCTGGCTGGGCCGGGCTTTTGAAGACAGCGTGCTGCGCGTCAGCGTGATTGGCGGGGCCTTTGCCTTGCTGGCCAGTGCTGTGGCGATGATCCTCTGGAGCCTGCTGGACACGCGCACCGAGGCGCGCCAGCTGATCGCCGTGAGCGCGGTGGTGAACCTGGTATCTGTGGTGCTGGCGCTGATGGCTGCCGTGCGCGGGGTGATGCTGGGTGACAACCTGGCGCGCTGGATGGTGCTGGCCTGCCTGTGCCTGGCCGTGATGGTGCTGGGCCTGTATGCCCATGCGCTGGAAATCAGTTCAAGTTTTTGGCTGTGGGTGGTGACAGCGCTGGGCACGGTCGCGTATTTTTTGATCGTGATTGTGCTGACATTGCAGCGCAACCAGGCGCAAAAACGGCTGCAGCGCATCGCGCGCGGCAACCATTTCACCGACGACGTGACCGGCCTGCCCAAAGGATCGTTGCTGCTGAGCAAGGTGGACGATGCCATGTGGCGCAGCGCCCGCAGGGGGCGCGACTCGGCGGTGATTGCCATCTGGTTTCACAATATCTACGACCTCAGCCACACCGCGGGCCTGGAGGTGGAGCACGAAATTCGCGTGCGCCTCACAGCGCTGCTGCGCCAGGCTGTGGGTTTTCGCAACGTGGTGGGCCACCTGCAGGCGCGCTGCTTTCTGGTGGCGGTGTCTGCGGTGGACAACCGCGACCAGGTGGACCGGCTGGTGGCGCGCATTCTGAGCAAAATGAGCTATCCCATGCGTGTGGGCTATCTGGGCACCATGGCGCACGACTTTGTGCCTGAGTTTGGCATTGGCGTGGTGCATGTGCCCTGCGCAGACCACGGCGAGCCGCTGCAGGCGATTGACAAGGCGCAGCGCCTGGCCCAGCAGGCGTCCAAACGCTCGGAGATTGTGGTGCAGCAGGAGCTGGTCAGCCAGGTGACCAGCGTGGCGTCTTCGGCGGCAGCCTCGGCGTGAGTGGCCAGCGGCGGCCTGCGCCGCGATGGCTATCGCTTGAGCTGAGGATGGTTCAGTAGCTGCCCGGCAGCAAAATTCCCTTGTCCACCGTGTTGATGTCGGTGCGGCCACAAAAGGCCATCGTTAAATCCAGCTCTTTGTGCAGGATCTGCAGCATCTTGGTCACCCCAGCTTCGCCATAGGCCCCCAGTGCATACAGCCAGGCCCGCCCAATCATCACGCCCTGGGCGCCCAAAGCACGCGCCTTCAGCACATCCTGCCCGCTGCGCACGCCACCGTCCATCCACACCTCGATGTTTTTGCCCACGGCATGGACAATCGCGGGCAGGGCGGTGATGCTCGACGGCGCGCCATCAAGCTGGCGTCCGCCGTGGTTGGAGACGATCAGCGCGTCTGCGCCGCTGTCCACCGCCAGGCGCGCGTCCTCGGCGTCCTGGATGCCCTTGAGCACGATCTTGCCGCCCCAGCGCTTTTTAATCCACGCCACATCGTCCCAGTTCAGCGTGGGGTCGAACTGTTGGCTGGTCCAGGCGGAGAGCGATGTCATGTTGTCCACGCCCTGCACATGGCCCACGATATTGCCAAAGCCACGGCGCTTGGTGCCCAGCATGCCCAGGCACCAACGCGGCTTGGTGGCCATGTTCAGGATATTGGGCAGCGTCAGCTTGGGCGGTGCGCTCAGGCCGTTTTTGATGTCCTTGTGGCGCTGCCCCAGAATTTGCAAATCCAGCGTGATCTGCAGCGCCGAACAGTTGGCAGCTTTGGCGCGGTCAATCAAACGCTCGATAAATGCCCTGTCGCGCAGCACATACAGCTGGAACATGAAAGGGTGGTTATTGGTGGCTGCAGCGACGTCTTCAATCGAGCAGATGCTCATGGTGGACAGCGTGAACGGAATGCCAAAGGCTTTGGCCGCACGAGCGCCCAGTATCTCGCCATCGGCATGCTGCATGCCGGTCATGCCCGTGGGCGCAATGGCCACGGGCATAGCCACTTGCTGGCCGATCATCGTGGTTTGGGTGGAGCGCCCTTCCATGTTCACCGCCACCCGCTGGCGCAGCTTGATGCTCTGAAAATCGGCTTCGTTGGCGCGGTAGGTGCCCTCGGTCCAGCTGCCACTGTCGGCATAGTCGTAGAACATGGTGGGCACGCGGCGCTTGGCGACCTGGCGCAGGTCTTCGATGCAGGTGATTTTGGACAGGTCGGTCATGGGCAGTAAGTATGTAGGGCAATAACTGCAAGCATATTAGCGCCAGTGCAGCCCTTGGGGCGTGAAATGGGCTTCAAGCCGCATGAAATAAATTAACGCAGCGTTGTTCGCTGCAAGCTAGCTGACGCAGAAGTAGGGCCTTGCACCGTGGTCCTGACTGCAGCGCCACGCACCTCAATCTGCACTTCATCAAGCACCTTGCCCTGCGCGTCCAGCAGCTCAATGCGGTGTTTGCCCGGCCAAGGCAGCCACTGCGCCTGGGCGCCCTGGGCGATGGTTTTGCCCGCCATGCGCCACTTGACCGACGCTTGATCTGCCTGCAGGCGCAGCCGCTGGCGCTCAGGCGGGATGTCCGGGTCCAGCGCGATGATGCTGCCTGGTGCAGGCTGCAGGATGCGCGCTGCAACGGCCTGCTGGGCAGGTTTTTGAGATGCTTTTGAGCCTCCAGCCCAATGGAATGTCGCGGGAGCAGCTATTAAATCAGGAGCGTCCTGCGATAAAGTGTGCTGCTGTGTGCCGTCGATATACCACTCCTGGCGCGCAGCCTCCTGCCGCTGCCCGTAGCGTGTGGCGGCCTGCACCAGGCCTGCAGGCGGCTTGGCGGCTGGCAGGCCAGTTTCGCCCTGCGGGTGCAGATACTGCATCAGCGCAGCCCACACCGGCGCTGCGCCCGTGGTGCCGCTCACATCCCACATGCTGGCGCCGCTGGCATTGCCAACCCACACGCCCACGGTGTAGCGGCTGCTGTAGCCAATAGCCCAGTTGTCGCGCATGTCTTTGCTGGTGCCGGTTTTGACGGCGGCGTTGATGCGCGTGGCCAGCACGCTGTCGGTGCCGAAGGTGCGGGCGCGGGCCATCGGGTCGCGCAGGATGTCGCTGATGATATAGCTGGCTCTGGCGTCCATGCAGTCTTTGAACGCCGCGCTGGCAGGCGGCTTGAACGACACGGCGCTGCAGCGCCCGCCATTGGCCAGGGCGCGGTAGGCATTGGTCAGGCTCAGCAGGCTCACATCGGCGCTGCCCAGTGCCAGGCTGTAGCCATAAAAATCGCCCTCTTGGCGCAGCGGCAGCCCCAGCGCACGCAACTGCCGCGCAAACGCGTCGGGGCTGACCATCACCAGCGCCCGCACCGCAGGCACATTCAGCGATGCCCCCAGGGCGGTGCGCACCGACACCCAGCCCTTGAAGCTGCGGTCGTAGTTTTGCGGAATGTACAGCCCGCTGGCGGTGGGAATCTGCGCGGCGCTGTCCTCGATCAGCGAGGCAGCGGTCAGGCGTTTTTCGGCAATCGCCTGCGCATACAGAAAAGGCTTGAGGGTAGAGCCCGCCTGGCGCAGCGCAGCGGCCTGGTCCACATTCTGCGCGTCACCCAGCTCGCCAGAAGACCCCACATAGGCCAGCACCTGGCCACTGGCGTTGTCGATCACCACCACCGCGCCGTCTTCCACATTGCGGCCTTGCAGCTCCTGCAGATGCTGCTGCAGCATCTGGGTGGCCAAGCGTTGCAGCCGGGCATCCAGGCTGCTGCGTACACGACCCGCAGCGGCTTTGGCCAGCAGTTGCTGCGCAAGATGTGGCGCCATGCCGTCGCTGGGCGCAAAGGCCTTGCGCGGTAGCACCGCTTCGGTAAAGGCCAGCACGGCATCGCAGTTCTGGCCATCAGCGCTTTGCATGGTTTTGAGCACGCCGCAGGCACGCTGGGCCACTGCCTTGGCGCTGGCGTTGGGCGCACGCACCAGGGCCGCCGTCACCGCGGCCTCGCGCTCGTCCAGGCCATGCGCCGCCTTGCCAAACAAGGTGCGGCTCAGTGCGTCAATGCCCTGAATCTCGCCGCGAAACGGCACCAGGTTCAGATACGCTTCAAGGATTTGGTCCTTGCGCCACTGGCGCTCCAGCACGGTGGCTGCGAAGGCCTGGCGGGTTTTGTCCAGCACATCGCGCCGCTGGCTGCCTTTGCGCGGCCCGTCCTCAAGCAGGCTGGCCAGCTGCATGGACAGTGTCGATGCACCGCGCGTACGCTGGTTGAGCACATTGCCCCATGCTGCTGCCGACACCGCGCGCCAGTCCACCCCACTGTGCTCGTAAAAGCGTCGGTCCTCAGACAGCACCATGGCGCTGCGCAATGCAGGCGAGATATCCGCCAGCGCCACCCACTGCCCGCGCCGCACCGAGCTGTCAGTGCGCAGTCGGTGAATCACCTCGCCATGGCGGTCCAACAGCAGGCTCTCTGACGAGATAAATGCCTGCTTTTCCTGCTCAAAACTGCCCGCAGCCCAACAAAAACCCGCGGGGGCAGCTATTAAAAACAGAGCAAATAGGGACGCACTCCACCTCCCAGCGAGGCGGCTGACCAGGCCTGCACTGTGGAGATCACGCAGACAGTGCATCCGCATTATTTGCCCACCACCTTCACCCTCGCATTCGGCGTTTCGCCAAACATCTCGGGCGCATACATCGCCTCCACCCGCGTGGGCGGCATGGCGAACTCGCCCACATTGTTCAGGCGCACGGTGTATTCCAGCGTGAACTTGCCTTTGGGCACGTATTCGTAATAGGCGCGGAAGTTTTCAAAGCTGCGCTCTTCAAACGCAGCCCAGGCGCTGCCTTTGCTGCGCTCACCTTGGGTGGCTATCTCCGAATCGCGGCCCAAGCCGCCACCCAGGATGGTGGAGCCACCGGGGATGGGGTCGGTCAAGGCCACCCAAGTCATGTCGGCGCTGGCGCTGACCTCCAGCGTAATGCGCAGCACATCGCCCCGGGTGTACTGGCCCTTCACTGCTTCTTCCACCGGGGTGATGGTCTTCTTGACCTGGTAGCCCGCATTGAACGGCGCGGTCAGCTGCACGGCCGCCACCGACTGGATGGTGAGCCAGGGCTTGCCCGCGCCCGTGTGGGTCACGCTCAGGCTGTCTTTGCCTGCGGACCAGGGCAGGAACATGCTGTTGTTGCGCAGGTTGCCTGGCGAGGCGGGCGCTCCGAACCAGGTGGTCTGGTGTTTTTCACCTTCCGGGTCGGTCGCCAGAATGCGGCTGACTTTGCTCCAGTCCACCGCCGCTTTGCCGCTGCCCATGGCCGCGTTGGTGGTGCCTGCGACTGGGGTGGCTTCAAACGCAGCAGAGAATTTCTCCAGTGCCAGGCCGCCCCACAGGTTGGCCGTGGTGGTCAGCCATGCGCCGCGCTGTTGGCGCGCGATAAAGCCGTTGGCCAGGCGTGGCATGTCTTCTTTCCAGGCCGGGTCGTCCAGCACGGCCAGGATCAGCCTTGCGGTATTGGTATCGCCACTTTGCATCAGCCACCACCAGTAGTCGTCCTTCTCGGTGCTAAAGATCATCTTGGTGCCTTGGTAGGACAGGCGGGCCTTGAGAATCTGCGTGGCTTCGGCCAGGCGCTCGTCGCGCTTGGGCGCGTCTTTCACGCGGCGCAGAATGTTTAGCCAGTCAATCACCGTGTGGGTAGGCCACTGGTTGGGTGCGATGGTGATGCTGCCTAGCAGGCGACCGTTGGCGCGGCCGTAGCGCGACAGGGCTTCTATTGCGGCGATCTTGCGCATGTCCAGATCCTTTTGTGGGCTCCAGAAATCGCGCTGGATCTTGCCTTCGACAAAAGCAATCAAGCCTTTCTCCATCGCTGCGCGTGAGGCATCCGGAATGCTGAACGCTGCATCGATACCCGAGGCCTCGTGCGTAGCAGACAGCAGGTAGGCCGTGAGCGTGTCGCTGCCGCGGTTGTCGTCGCTGGCACGCGGCGGGAAATAGTTGGCCAAACCATCCTTGTCCAGATAGGTAGGAATCTGCGCTGCCACTGTCTGCCACAGCTTGGCATCGCGCAGGCCCACCGACTTGCTGGTTTTCTGCTCCAGGCAGATGAAAGGGTAGCTTGCAAAGTAATCGCGCACGCCGGGCATGCCCTCAGCCAGCTTGGGCTGTAGCGCCAGCTTGAGCCCGCCACGGCCTGCGATGCTGTCGGCTGGCTGCTGCACATCCAGACTGAAGTTGGCGTCTACCTGCACCAGCGTGGCCTGCTGCACGGTGAGCGGCACGGCATAGGTAATGCGCTGGCGCGCCTTCAGCGCGTCGCGTGCGCCGCTGATGCTGTCTTTGGCCTCGATCTCCCACAGAATGGCTTCCGAGCGAATCTGCGCCAGCTGGGCGGGCGCGGTCACGGTCCACGCCACCTCGCGCGACTCGCCAGCGGGGATGTCCACCGTTTGCGGCTTGACGTCCAGCAAGCTAGCGCGTGGCGTCACGTCCACCTTCATCGCGGCCTTGGTGGTGTTGCGCAGCGTGATCTGTGCGCGGTATTGGTCATCCTCGCGCACCAGCGGCGGCAGGCCACTGATGATTTGCAAGTCTTGCGTGGCGCGGATGGTGGTTTGCCCGGTGCCAAACAGGCCTGTGCCTGCGTCCGCCACCGCCACAATTTTGAAGCTGGTGATCGCATCATTGAGCGGCACATTCACCACAGCTTGCCCGTTGGCATCGAGCTGCACGCGCGGGTTCCACAGCAGCAGCGTGTCCAGCAGCTCGCGCGTGGCACCGCGCCCACCGCCGCCGCCCGCTGGCACAGCCTTGCGGCCATAGTGCCTGCGGCCAATGATCTCCATCTGCGCGGTTGACGTTTCCACGCCCCAGCTGCGCCGCTGCAGCATGGCCTCCAGCAGGTTCCAGCTGCTGTTGGGCATCAGCTCCAGCAGGGCCTGGTCTACCGCAGCGAGTGCCACCTCGGCGTTGGCAGCGGGCTGGCCGTTGGGCAGCTTGGCACTGATGGTGACGGTGGCTGTGCTGCGCACGGCGTAACTGTCTTTGTTGGCCGCCACCTTCACGTCCAGCTGGTGGGCCTTGGTGCCCACGCGCAGCTCGGCTGCGCCCAGGCGGAAGGCAGGTTTGCTCAGGTCTACCAGGGCCGTGGGCGCAGTGTATTCACGGCCCTCATACCAAAACGCGGTCCACCATTCGCGCGGGGCTTTGTAGCCCCAGGTGAACAGGCTGTACCACGGCACCTCGCGCAGCCGCCCGCGCAGCACCAGGGCTGACACATACACATTGGGTGCCCAGCCCTCGGCAATCTTCACGTTAATGGTCGGGTCCTGGCCATTGAGCTGCACGATCTGCGTGTCGATCACGCCTTCGCGCTCAATGCTCACCAGCGCAGTGGCAAAGCGAAACGGCATGCGCACCTGCAGCTTGGCGGTTTCGCCCGGTTGGTAGGATTTTTTCTCGGGCAGCAGGTCGATGCGGTCATGGTCATCGCCGCCAAACCACAGCTCGCCCTGCCGCGTCACCCACACGCTGCTGGCTGCCTGGGCGATGTTGCCGTCTTTGTCCTTAGCACTCACGGTCAGCTCCACCTCGCCCGCCTCGCCCAACTTGGTGTCACACAGCAGCAGGCCGCGGCTGTCGCTGCTGCCGCTGCAGACCTTGCCCAGGTCTTTGGTCTCGGTCTTGTTGTCGTAGCTGTAGAAGCCGCCCACCATGCGCTTGCGGGTGCTGGTGGTGATGCGGGCCACCGCGTTGACTTCCATGCTCACGCCTGCCTGCGGCTTGCCCGACAAGTCCAGCGCCAGCGCCTGGAATTTGATCTTCTGGCTGGCGGACACCCAGCCTTCGGTGCGGATGCCTGCAATCACCGCTGCAGGCCACAGGATGTGGGTGCTGCGCAGGGTTTGCACCTCGCCATTGGGGTCGGAGTAGCTGGCTTCCAGCAGCAGCTCCTGGGCTTGCTTGGCGGCGCTGAGGCCGTCGATGGTGACTTTGCCTGCGCCGGTTTTGTCCAGTGTCACGGGCAGCTTGTCGGCCACCACCTTGCTGTCGCTGCGGCTTGCGCTGATCTCCTCGTCGGCGTTGGTGGTGTTGGAGCCTTCGCGCTGGCGCGGCGGATCAAAGCGGTAGCTGTCGAAATCGGGGTAGCTCAGGTATTTGCCGCGCACCAGGGCTGACACACGCACTGGCAAGTTGCCCGCTGGCCCGCCCGACACGTAGTTGATCTGCACCGCAGCAGGCACGCTGGTGGCTTTGACCAGCGGCTTTTTCTCTACCGGCAGCACTGTGCCTTCCAGCACCGGCAGGCGAAACTCTTCTACCCGAAACTGCCCGGTGCTCAGGCGGCCGTCGTAGAACTCTTCTTCATCCATCTGGCCCTTGGGCGCAGTTTTGCCCGGCCCATAGTCCAGCTGCACGTTATAGACCCCCAGCTTGGCCGCGGGCGGCACGGCAAAGCTGCTCTCGGCGCTGAAGCCGCCACTGGGTGTCTTGCGCCAGCTCAGGGGCTGCTTGTACTGCTGGCCACTGCCCTGGTGGGTGATGATCAGGGTTTGCGGGCCCGCGCTGGGCACGCTCAGGCCCTGCAGGCTTTGCCCGCGCAGCAGGTGCTTCATCGACACCGTTTCGCCCGCGCGCAGCAGCATGCGGTCCAGCACGGTGTGGGCCACCTCGTCGGCGCTGGCGCGGCGGCTGGTGGGCAGGTTAAAGCGAAACGGCTCAATGCCACGCTGCCAGTCGCTCCAGGTGAAGGCCATGTCCTGCACGCCATCCGCGCCCTGGTGCCGCGCACTGACAAAATAGCTCTGCGCACCGTCAAGACCGCGTGCGCTGTCGCAGCGCGGTGGCTCGCTGGACAGGCCCTTGATCATCGCCACGCCCCGGGCATCGGTGGTGGCGGTGGCCAGCTCCTTGCCATTGCAGTCGGACACGCGCACGCTCGCGCCCGCCACCACAGCGGCCTTGTCCAGCGTGGTCACCCAGACGGCCGCGTTTTCGCGGCCCAGCTTGAAGTGCACGCCCAGATTGGTCACCAGGGCCGAGCTGCGCACATACATCGTGCGCTGGGCACCGAGCTTGTCGCTGAGCAGGGCCTGGCCCAGCTTTTGTGACGCAATCTCCACCACATGAAAGCCCGGCGGCAGCGGGATGCCCACCACCTCAAACGGGCGCGACTGGCCCTCGGGCGGCTTGGGCAGCTCCAGCTTGCGGGTGTTGCCCACTTTGGCCAGCAGGGCGGTCTCGCGCGACTCGCGGTTGCGGCTGTTGGCGTCCACCACGCGGCGGTACCACTGGATGATCTCGGCATCGGTCTTGACCTGCAGGTCGGTGACGCTGCCGCCCGGGCGCAGCGCCTGCACCTTCAAGTCGGGCTCGACATTGCGCAAGGTCACAGGCAGCAGCGCAAAGGTGCTGCTGCCTGGTTCAGCGAAACGCTCCACCACGCCAAAGCTGCTGGCAGCAAACTTGGCCAGCGGCGGCTGGCCGCCTGTGCGCGTGGCCAGCGGGAACGACGCGGCGTTTTGCAGCGTGCGGCCCGAGGTATCGACAAAGCCTTTGGGCAGGATGACCTGGTAGTCGCTGTCTTCGGTGAACGGGCCTTTGAAGGTGATGCTGTTGACGGCGTTGTCGTCGCTTTCGTTTTTTTCGATCTCGGGCTTGAAGCTGTCTTTGGCACCCTTGATCACAATGCCCTGCGCCATCTTGCTGGTGACCGATGCGTTAAAGCGCAGGCTCATGGGGCTGATGGGCAGGCAGGGGGCCTGGGCGTTTTCGCGCTCACAGCTAAAACTCGCCATGAACGGCTCGCGCACCTTGAAGTTAAAGCGTTTTTCCACGTTGTTGGCCACACCGCTGGGCGTGGCCACGCCTTTGCCAAAGACGATGCTCACATTGCCCGCAGCATTCAGGCGCCGGTTACAGGCCAGGGCGATGAAGCGGTCGGGGTCGGCCTGGGCCTGGCGCTCATAGCCCAGGGCCTTGAGCATGTCGGCACGCTTGCTGCCGTCCAGCAGGGTGATCTCCACCCGCTCGCCCACGCCCTCCACGGCGCACCAGACGTTGGCCTTCACGCTCTGCGCGGTGGCTGCGCCATTGAGCTGCAGCAGAAAAAACTGCTCTTCATCAATGCGGCTGCCCGTGCCCGGCGAAATGCGCCGCACAAAAGGGCCGCCGGTGCTGAAGCTGTATTGGGTAGTGCCGCTCAGGGCCTGGCCCTTGAGGCCTTTGAAGCTGCCGGGCACCTGCACGCTGCAGCGCACGCCCGGGGGCAGGTCGTTGTCAAACTCGTAGGCCCACTCGCGTTCGCTGACCCAGCGGCCATTGCCTTTGCTGGCCTGCGCGTCGCTGCAGCTGATGGTCAAGGGGCTGGGGGCTTTGGGGTCGCCAAAATTGACAGCGCCCTCGTCAAACTTGGCCACCAGCTGGCGCACCTGGGCAACTTCTCCCTGCGGCGACAGGCTGCTGATCTGCAGACCCCAGGCGCTATGGGCCAGCAGCGCCAGTGTGCACGCCATGATATGGTTAATTTTTGTCATATCCACTCCTCTATAGCGCGAGCGTAACCGCAAATTTGTCAGTTTTTTGCGTTTTTGCAGGGTTTACAGTAGGTGGAAATGTGCACTAATGCGCGAGCCGGGGGCTGTTTTCAGTCCTGTATCCGGGCGCGCAGGGCCTTAGTCTGGGCGCGCTGGCTTTTGTCCTCCAGACGCCGCTGTTTGGAGCCATAGGTGGGCTTGGTGGCGCGGCGCGGCACGGGCGGCTCGGCCACGCTGGCCACCAGCTCATGCAGCCGGGCAAAAGCGTCCATGCGGTTGGCGTCCTGGCTGCGCTGGGTCTGCGCCTTGAGGATCAGCACGCCGTGCTGCGTGATGCGGTGGTCGCGCAGCGCCAGCAGCCGCGCCTTGACATCCTCGGGCAGCGAGGAGGCAGGAATGTCAAAACGCAGGTGGATAGCGCTGGAGACCTTGTTGACGTTTTGCCCACCCGCGCCCTGCGAGCGCACGGCAGTGAGCTCGATCTCGTTTTCGTCGATGGTGATGGTGCGGGGCACGGCGGAAAAATTCTGGTTGAAGACAGGGGCTATGCCATGGATAATACAGCTACCTACTTAGGAGCACACCATGGCCAAAGGTCAGCAAAAAACCAATAAAGAAGCTAAAAAGCCCAAGAAAGACACGTCACCGCCCAAGCCGATCAACACGAGCGAGCCGGTGCGCGCCACCATCACCACGTCGATCATTCCGCGTGGCAAGGACAAGGATAAATACAAATAAGCGCACAGCTACAGTGCGCAGTGATAGACTGCGCACTATGAAATTTATAGCTGTCCCCGCGATATTCTATTGGCCTGGCGCCTGATTTGATATAAAAAACAGGCCCCCGTGCGCATCCAACTGCTATCTGACCTGCACCTGGAGAGCCATCCGCACTGGATGCCCACGCCCGCTGCCGGGGCAGACCTGTTGGTGCTGGCTGGCGATATTGGCTCTTACCAAGCAGGCTCTAGCCTGAGCGATACAGACTTTGGCCTGCAGCGCTTTTCGCCGCTGCACGGCTGGCCCACGCCGGTGGTGTTTGTGCCTGGCAACCATGAATATGACGCGCTGGACTTTGACGCCACCCACCAGCGCCTGCAGCAGGTGTGCCAGCGCCTGGGCATCACCTGGCTGGAGCGCGAGGCCGTCCATCTGCAGCGCCCGGCAACAGACACCACCAAAGGGCAAGTGCGCCTGGTAGGCACCACGCTGTGGAGCGACTACGACGCGCTGGCCCTGCAGGGCAAGGCCGTGGACGACTACACCGAGCAGCTGCGCCTGCGCGGCAAAGCCTTTCGTGCAGCCAACTTCTACCTGCAAAAAGCCGCCACCACACGCCACGGCCAGCCCTGGCTGGCCCAGGAGATGCGCGAGCAGGCCCTGCTGTGCCAAGCGTGGCTGCAAAGCACCTTAAGCGCAGCGCAAGCGCCCGGCACTGTGACAGTAGCCATCACCCACTTCGCCCCCAGCCTGCGCAGCGCCGACCCCCGCTACGGCATGAACCCCACCACCGCAGGCTTTTGCAACGCCCTGGACCACCTGCTAGACCACGCCGACTACTGGCTGCACGGCCACCTGCACTGCCCCAGCAACTATCTGCACACCACCCCCACCCGCACCTGCCGCGTGCTAGCCAACCCGCTGGGCTACGCCCGCAAGGGCGAACAAGCCGCGTTTCGTATGGATGCTTGTATTGATGTCTAGGTCCTCGCGGCTTCGCGTCAGAGCCTGTGCCATGGGTATGCGCCCCAGGGCGGCGGGCCTTCGGCAAGCATCTGCAGTGCTCGAAATGGGGGAAATTTAGAAACTCGCGCTGCGCGCTCAAACATCTAAATTTCTGATCCCCATTTCTGCGCGCTTCGAGCCCGCAGCCCTAATCGGGGCGCATACCCATGGCACAGGCTCTGCCGCGAAGAGCGGGTCTTGCTATGTTTTACTTGGATGTCTGGTTACTTGGTAACTTCAACAGCTTGGAGCGTAGCGAAATCTCAAATATGGTTCTATTGGAATCAGCGTATGGCTTGGCTTATGTTCTGATGCCAGAAGGAGAAGCATTTGCTGAGAGATGGTTAATCATCTGTTTCAGAGTGAGTAGGCTAAAGTTGCCTTCTCTATTGTCTTTGGACCGATACCCCGAACTTTTCCTAACAGTGTTGCATCTAGGTTACCGTTCAATACTCTGGCCTTTATGATCTCTTTCGCAACTGCACGAGAAATATCGAGAACAGCTTCTAGTTCGTCCATCGTGGCAGTATTTATGTCGTTCAATCTCTTGGGTAACTCTGGTGCGGTGAGATACTCCAGTACATCCGCGATAACGAGGTATGTATGAAACGTTGCCTTCACAGCTTCAAGCTGAGAGACGTTCGCATGAACACCCTTATTGGCGACTTTGTTGGTTCTCTCTAGCCACGATCCTAAAAAATCAACATGAGTCTTTGCAAGCTCGCGATTGCTTTCAGAGGCAATAGATCTGTCCATAAAAGCCCAGAGTCGGTTTACAAATTGCGTCTGGGTCAATGGACGACCCTTCACCACATCTGTCGTAGGCGGATACAACCGATCAGCCAATCCCTCCAGCAAGCGCCTGCAAGTGGTGAGTGCTTGGGACCATTCCTCGACCTCAGCACTCGACACAGCCTTAAATGCCAGCATTAGTTGCTCGGCTAGTTGCGGATCGAGATCAAGTAGCTTGTCGTCAACAGCGCCCTTGAGTGCATCAAAGCAGTTACTGACAGTGCCGGAGAATTTAAGCTTGTTGTAAAGTGTTGATGCGAACTCGTGAGCGCGTTTTCGCAACCAATTGAGATGATTGTAGAGATTGTTTTTGTAGTAGGTTCCGTCATTTCCTCTTTTTGCTCTGACGAGATCTGCGTACCGCTCTTCTATAAATCCGACACTTATGTAGCCACCGCCGCTCTCCGATGCTTTAACAATCAGTTCTTCCGTTGTGTAGTGGATCGCTTGCTTAAGCTTGAGTTCGTTGAGCTCTTCCAACACCTCGTACAAAGCTTTTTTCTTCTTAGGTGAGTTCGCAATGTCCTTCGCCCAGATCACAGGCCCTAATTTTTTTAGTGCCAATACATACCGCCGCTCGCCGAGTTGTATTAAGCACCATACTTGAATATCTTCATTATCTAAAAGCTTCGAAGCACGTAATAGCTTCTGAATTGCTGCTAATACAGAGCCTTTTGGCGATTCAAGTTCCTTCAGAGCTTCTTCAAGTAGACGAAGAGCTTCGTGTTGTTGAGTCATGATGCTTTCTTAGATTTAGGACACAAGTATCAATTTCACTAGGCATTATTTGAATTGACGTCTCAATCGACGGCAAAAAATAAAAAACGCCGCGCTCAATTTACATTGTTAACTGTAGCTTTGAGTTGTAATCTAGTGTAATGGGCTGTTGAGTAGAGTGTCAATTGCTGTCTACATTGCAAGATGATCACTACGTTTTTAATAGCTTTTCCCGCGGAGTTTTATTGGTCTGGAGGCCGATTTAGCATTGAATTTCGAGCTGACAAATGCCAAAGCGAACAAGGTTGCGGGAAAAGGTACCTCAGCCAGTGAAAGCGCGCTGATGCGGTGTAGTGCCTACACCAACCGAACAGGACTGCGGCAGCCTCAGAAGTACAGATACTTCAGCTGTCGTGGTCAGAGATAAGTCGTTTTCCCATACTCACAACGTCATCTTGTTCGTAGCCGAGCCCGCGATAGAACGCAATAATGTCGGCATTGGATGAGCGCACCAGGAGATTGAGCTTGGGGCAGCCGCGTTCGATGAGCAAGCGCTCGGCCTCTTGCATCAGCGCCTTGCCATGCGCGCGCTGTCGATGTTCTGCAGATACAGCGAGATAGTAAACCCAGCCCCTGTGCCCGTCAAAGCCAACCATCGCTGTAGCCATCACCGTCTGTTCGATCTCCCCCACCAGAAACAGCTCGGGTTGTTCTGTCAGCTTGCGGGCAATATCACGACGCGGATCGTTCCAAGGGCGCGTGAGCCCGCATTCCTGCCAGAGAGCGATCACGCTGGCTTCGTCGTTTGGTTTGTATGCGCGGATTTGCATCGGGTAATTGTGTCTAGCGTTTTAGCTAGTCGGCATTCAGCTCGTGGGCAGTCTGGCTGAACAAATTGTTAGTGCGCGGTAGCACAAGCCACCAAGCATATGCGGCTACGACGAATACGCCGCCCAAAAGTGCTGCAAGGTACAACGCGGAACTGAGAGGAAGACCAACTAGAAATAAAAGCCCGCCTATGCATGTGGCAACGAAAAGGCACATCAAAGCGACAACTTTGAAACTACGCGGTTGCCATTTTATTGATGCATAGGTCAGAGGAAGGCTAATTACTGCCGAAGCGAATACCACGCCTGGTACCAGTAAGATGATTCCCACGGCACCGCGAACCGCGCCATCAATAGAAGGATCCCCGGATGAGGAAATCCAAACTGCTGCTACTAATCCCATTAGCGCGATCAATGCGCCTAGGCTTGCTGAGAAAGTAAGTGTGGCTAGCAGAATGCGGAGATGAGGGTACATGGAAGCTTCAGCGTAATCTTGACCACAAAATCTGCAACATAGTCCGGCAGTTGCACTTTGACCTGGGATTCTTAAAATCGAAAGTCACTGGCTTCATTCGGCATTCTTTTGAATATTCACGTAAGCGTTGGGTAATTATGGACCACGCGAGATCGCATTGTCCAACATGTTAACTTGCACCCCATAACCCTTTAATCCTGCCCCAGAGCCTGTGATACCAACGTGGCCAGACCACCCGGATACTAGACACTGTGGTGCCAGGGGCGGCCATAGCCCAACCTTTTGATGCAGTGCCCTGTGCTAACTGTGCAAACAGATCGCGTGCTGCAGTCAGACGCTTGTGGATTGATTGATCCACGGTAACTGCTAGTGTGGCGTTAACTGCGGTTAACAGTTTTTCAAGAAGCTCAGGTGACAGCGACATCGCATGGCAGGCACCAAAAGTATCAAAGGAGCTAACAAGGCCTTCGGAGAACGGAGCAAGTGCTTCAGCCTGGCCGCGCTCCAACAGTAAAGCACCAAGTTGCGCGAAATGGTGCGGTGCACCCCAGGCCTCTGCAGACCATTGCGCCTCAGCCAGAAACAGGTGTGCTAGAAGAAGTGGGGATGGATCGCTTGAATTGGCAAGACAATATTCCACCACGCTGCGGCGAAAGTCCTGGTTTGCGTCTGCGAATTCTTCAGCATGCTTGCCGTTCCATGCAAAGGCAATGCACGCCTGCCCGATCTCGGAATAGCTAGTGACGAACAGCGGTATGTTGTGCATTGATGAAACTTAGCATTTGAGTCAAGCGGCGCCGTTCGGTTTCAACAAGAACTAATGGCTAGCTCTGTCACCGGAAATAGGCGAGAGTTCTGCCAGGGCTTCCACGAACTGCGCCGCGCTGGTGAGTCGTTCAACCTCAAGCTCATGTATTTTGGCAGATTCTGGCTTGAAGAAGCTTATCCATCCGCGATGGTAGAAAGCGAGCGATCCAACTGACAGACTCGCGGAGATGCTTTTCGCTCGCAGGTAGCATCTATTCGGTTTGTCGTCTAAAAGGCGCTGCAGAACAAGCAACGTGCCACCTCTTCTTCCGATGCGAATTTCGACTCTGAAAGCTGTCCACGGGGATAGTTTGTGTTTAGCGAAGAAGTCCCAATCGGGCTTGTATGCTGCGTCCGTCAACCATTGTTGTATCAACTTTATATCCGATGGATCTCGTAACTTAGGTGTGGCAGACATCACCGACGTCTCGCCGCTTGACACAAATGAATGTTGCCTATTGTCAGTACATGGATGCTTCGGCCAAGGAGGTCCCAGGTCGTCGAAGTACACGCGACTTCCGAACGCGTTCTGATAAAAGAAAGTTGGTACTCCACACACTGGACAATCGGAGTTTGGAACGACGAAAGTTGCGGCTACGCTGCGGCCGGCTCGGGCGTCTCGTAGCAGGGCGCTGAAATTGGAGTTTTCACTTCCGCTGGAGGCACGATCCCAAATGCTTCGATCTACCAAGTGACCTTCTACCCAGTGTCGGTCACCATACACGCTCATTCGCCAGAAGCCGTCGCGCCAAAAGGTTGTCATCGCTGAGTGCTGTATTACGGAGGACTAGCTTAATATAGACTTCCAAAACAGCAACATATTCTGACAGTTGCTGCTTAAGCCAGTATTTTTAAAATCGCAAGTCATTGGGTGTATTAGGATTTTCTTTGAGTTGTCATTCAGTGTAGGGGTCACCGAACTGTGTGTCAATTGCTGTCAACATTACAATATAACCGCTACGTTATTAATAGCTGCTCCCGCGGTATTCTAAAGGCTTGGAGGCCTATAAGACTATTGATTTAGTGCTTCCAAATGCCACCGTGACCAAGTTTGAGCGAAAAACTACCTCCGCAAATGAAAGCGCGCTGATGCGGTGCAGTGCCTGCGCCACCCGATCAGAGCCCCGGGCTCGGGTGGCGCGGGCACTGCGCCGCAGCAGCGTGCGTTGCTAGTTCAAGGCTGCGAAAGCTTAGCAAGTGCAGACACGTTAGCAGCCGCACCCAGCCCCCAGCAAGCCGCAATCAACGCATTGGCACGCTCAGCCCCCAGCACAGGGTCTACCAGGCTGTGAAACTTGGCTTCCAGCATCGCGTCAGTCAATGGCTTGTTGATCGAGCCAATCGCATGCTCGACAAACAGATGATGCACCGTGCCGTTGTTCAAGGTGATGGTCACGTCTACCGAGGCCTCGTCGATAGAGTTGTCAACCGTGGCAGTGACCTTGTCGCGCAGGGCGATGACGTCTGCGCGCTGCACGATGGTGTCGGCATATTCGTCCTCGCCCGCCTGGCCAAACATCAGGCCCGCCGCGCAGGAGTGGTACACGCTGAATTTGGCCTCCAGGCCGTCGCGCGGGGTTTTTTTGCCCGTCAGCTCCAGCACCAGCGAATGCACTTTCAGCTCCACCTTGGCAATGTCTGCGGGCTTGAGGCCATGCAGATTGCGCAGCTGCACGCAGCCGTCGATGCTGGGGTGGATCACGATGCCGCAGGCAAAGGGCTTGTAGCTGTTGAAGCTGATTTCAAAGCGCTGGCCCAGCTCGCTGGTGATCTCGCTCCAGTCGTTTTTGGTCGAGATGGTTTGCGCCATGCCGCGCGGCGCTTCGATGGCGCGCTGCGATGCGGTAAAGCCCTGCTGCGCCAAGAGCGCGCTCATCAGGCCTGCGCGGGCCGACGCGCCGGGGTGGAAAGGCTTGGTCATGGTGCCAAACTGCTCGCGCATGCCAATCGGCTGGCTGGCGGCAATGCCCAGCGCCATCTGCGTGGCCTGCTCTGATAAACCTAGCATGCGGGCGCAGGCCGCAGCCGCGCCCAGCGTGCCGGTGGAGCCGGTGATGTGCCAGCCGCGGTCGTAATGGTCGGGGTACATCATGTTGCCCACGCGGCAGGCTACGTCAATGCCCAGCACCAGTGCGTCGATCAGCTGGCGGCCCGATGCGCCAGTGTGCTCGGCCACAGCCAGTAGGGCCGAGGCCACGGGGCCTGCGGGGTGGATGATGGTTTTGAGGTGGGTGTCGTCAAAGTCAAAGGTGTGCGAGCTGATGCCGTTGACCAGCGCGGCGCTGCACATGTCAAGCTTCTCGCTGCGGCCCAGCACGCTGGCCTGTGGGGCCGACTGCAGCACCTGCGCGGCCTTGACAGCAGCGCTGCCTGCCTCGTGGTGTGCTGCGCCAATGGCGCAGCCCAGCCAGTTAAGGAAGGTGCGGTGGGCCTCGTGGTCTACCGCATCGCTCCAGCCGCGGCTGGGGTGGGCGGCGGCCAGATGGGCGAGCAGGGCGGTGACGGGGGGAGCGTTGTGGTCAGCTTTGACCTGGGTATTGCGTGCCATAAGATAAGTGTTGTACTATTGTTTTAATAGCTGCCCCCGCGATATTCTATTGGGCTGGCAGCATATTATGTGTTGGAAAATCAATTTTCTATTTCAATTTTTCGCTCTTTCACCACACGTAGGTAGCGCGCAAAATCAGCCGCTACAAAGGCCGCAAACTGCTCGGTGCTCATGGGCATCAGTTCCACGGCTTCGGCGCTCAGGCGCTGTTTCAGATCGGGCATGGCCAGCGCTTTTTGCAGTTCGTCATGCACGCGCTTGACGATGTCGCCAGGCAGCTTGGCGGGGCCAAACAGGCCATACCACTGCATGCCGTCAAAGCCCTTGTAGCCCAGCTCGGCCATCGTGGGCACCTCGGGAAAGTTGGGGTGGCGTTTAGGGCCTGTGACGGCCAGCGGGCGAAACTTGCCTGCGCGGATCTGCGGCGTGGCGGCCGCCAGGCTGGGCATCATGGCCTGGGTGGAGCCGCTGAGCATGTCGGTAATGGCTGGTGCAATGCCGCGGTAGGGCACATGCACAGCAAAGATGCCTGCCGCGTCCTTGAACTGCTCCATCGCCAAGTGGGTGAGCGAGCCCTGACCAGCAGAGCCGTAGCTGATTTTGCCGACATTCTTTTTGGCGTAGTCGACAAACTCCTTGACGCTGTTGGCAGGCAGGCCGACGGGCACGATCAGCACATTGGGGGTGCCGCCAATCATGCCGATGGGGGTGAAGTCTTTGATCGGGTCGTAGCGCAGCTTGCGCGAGGCCGGGCTGGTGGCGTGCGTGGCTACATAGCCTTCCATCAGGGTGTAGCCATCGGGCGCTGCGCGCTGCACCGTCTCCGATGCTATCGCGCCGCCGCCGCCGCTGATGTTGTCTACCACCAGGTTCTGCCCCAGGCCACGGCTGATGCGCTCGGCCACGTTGCGGGCAATCATGTCGGCGCCGCCGCCAGCGGCCACCGGCACGATCAGCTTGATGGGCTTGTTGGGGTAGGGCTGCGCCAGGCTGGAGCCTGCTACATAAAACGTAGCTGCCAGTGCAATGAAAAATTGGACTACAGGCTGATGGGCTATTATTTTCATGAATGTCTCCGGTGGGCATACGCCAAGCCACTATTGTGCTGCGCCGCAGGCCAGCGCTCATGCGTAGAAGTACGCAGGCTGGCGCTCTACGGGGCGCGTTCGGCGCAGTGTTAACCCTGAGCCACGGGCAGATCGGGCCGGTTGCTCCACTGGCTCCAGCTGCCCGCAAACAGGCTGCTGGCGGGATAGCCCGCAATGGCCATGGCCAGTACATTGGGCACGGCGCTGACACCGCTGCCGCAGTGGTGAATCACTTGCGCTGCATCGTGCCCTGCCAGCAGCGCGTCAAACTCTGCGCGCAGCACGGCCGCGGGCTTGAACAGGCCATCCGCGCCGATATTGGTGTTGAAGGGTCGGTTCAGCGCGCCGGGGATGTGGCCGGCAACCGGGTCCAGCGGCTCCACCTCGCCACGAAAGCGCGCTGCGGCCCGCGCGTCGATGATGGCGTGGCTTGCGCTGCGCATGGCTTGGGCTACGCTGTCGATATCGGCCAGCGCATAGGCCGCTGGCGCAAGCGGGTAGGCCGGCAGGGACAGGTCTGCAGTCAATGGCTGCTCGCCACGGGCCAGCGCGCCGCCTGCGGCCTGCCAGGCCTGCAGGCCACCGTCCAGCACAGCCACGCGGCTGTGGCCACACCACTGCAGCATCCACCACGCGCGCCCTGCAAAGTTCACGCCATTGCGGTCCATCACCACCACCTGTGTGTCGGGCCGGACGCCCACCGCGCCCAGCCACTGGGCAAACTTCTGCCGCGCGGGCAGCGGGTGCCGCCCGCCAGAGGCGGTGTCTTGCGCGCCTGTTTTGTCGCTGAGCTGTGTGTCCAGGTGCACATAGTGGGCGCCTGCGATGTGCGCCTGGGCAAAGGCTGCCGTGCCTGCGGCAGCATCCGTCAGGTCAAAGCTGCAGTCCCAAATGTGCAGCGGGGCTGCGCTGGTCTGCAGGGCTTGCAGCTGGGCGACGGAGATGAGGGTGGAATAGGTGGTCATGGTGGCGGGTGGGGTGGGGAAAAGTGATTGTGCAGGGCGTGAGACGCTGGCTTAAAACATTTCGTAACGTTTGGGGACTTGTGTTTTACACATGAATTATCGTTTTACAGCGTCGGAGACTCTTTTTTTCGAGGGCGGCGACGCTCTCACAACCTCAAGGTGGTGTTATGAAAACTGTTATTTTGTCTCAATCTCAACGGTTGCTCTGTCTGGGTGCTTTGCTGGGCTCTGGCCTGCTGCTCAGCGCATGTGGGGGTGGCGAGAGCGCTACGGTGGTGGGTGCTGCGGGCGCCAATGGCGTGAGCATCGCGGTGCGCACCACACCCGAGCAGGCAGGTGCCAACTGCGCCTCGGGCGGCAGCAAGATCCAGGCGGGTGCAGATGCCAACAGCGACGGCGCTTTGCAGGACAGCGAAGTTAGCTCCACCGCCTACGCCTGTAATGGCGTGAATGGCACGGTCGGCCTGACCGGGCCTGCAGGAGCAACGGGCACGACAGGGTTGACGGGTGCTGCGGGTCCACAAGGGCCTGCGGGGGCTGCTGGGGCTACAGGCCCGGCAGGTGCAACCGGCGCTCAGGGTGCGACAGGGGCGCAAGGCCCTGCCGGTCCACAGGGGCCTGCGGGTGCTACGGGAGCGACCGGAGCGGCAGGCGCTACAGGCGCTACAGGTGCAACCGGCACTACAGGTGCACCCGGTGCCCCAGGTGCTACTGGCGCAACTGGTGCGCAAGGTGCCGCAGGTGCCAGCGTGGCGGTAGAGGTCTGTACAGTACCTGTCAGCGATATAGATCCTCTGGCCGCAGCGTGTGGATTCCAAGGTGGTGTGCTGGTGGTCACCGGTCCCAACGATGGAAGCGGGTTGCCAGAATTGAAGCTCAGCTCTACCTACTCGGTGTGCAACAGACTTGAAGGTGTCCCAGTAGTCACCGCCAACCCTGTAAGCAAAGATGGAATACCTTATTTCTGCCCACGCTTGAAGTAATAGTGGTCGCTGTAGTGGTGCTCAAAGCTCCTCATGCGGTGCTTTGGGAACCGCCCTGCTCCTGAGCACTGTCGCGGCGATACCGCTCGCCATGATCACTGCCATCCCGGCCCAGGCCAGGGGTGGCAGTTTGTCGTTGAAGAGCAGCACACTGGCCAGCGCGCCAAACACAATGCCGCTGTACTGCAGATTGGCCACCACCAGGGTGGCACCTGAAGCGTAGGCGCGGGTCATGCACAGCTGGCCTAGCGAGGCGAGAATGCCAATCGGCACAATCCACACCGCATGCTGCCAGCTCCACGGCGACAGGCCCTTGACGGTCATCGCCAGGCCGCCCAGCACACAGGACGCCACGGCAAAGTAAAACACCACCCGCGCCTCAGGCTCGCCAGCGCGTGACAGCGCCGTCACCTGCAGATACGCCAGCGCGGCCGTCATGCCCGAGAGCAGGCCAATCAGGCCTGGCCAGGCTTGGTTTTGGTCAAAGGCTGGGCGCAGCACCATCACCACTCCCGCAAAGCCCGCCAGCACGGTGGCCAGCAGCCAGCCGGGCTTTTCGCCGCGCCCATACAGTAGCGCGCCGCCCACCAAAAAGGCCGCCACCCAGACGCTGCTCATGTAGTTGAGCGTCATGGCGGTGGCCAGCGGCAAATAGCTGATGGCATAAAACCAGCCGCCCAGTGACACCACGCCAATCACACTGCGCCACAGATGCATGCCAGGCACCGCAGTGCCAAACCCCACACCCGAGCTGCGCACCCAGATGCCCACAAAAATGATGCTGACCAAGCCCCGGTAGCACACCAGCTCGGCAGCGCTGTAATGCGCCGATGCGTATTTGACACACACGCCCATCAGCGCGAATAAAAACGAGGCGACCACCATCCACAGAGCTTGCATAGGCCTATTCTAAGGGCCAAATAGGCCCCCAAGCCAATAGAATATCGCGGGAGCAGCTATAGAAAATGTAGCGCTCAAACCTCCTTGGAATTTTCGTGATGTATTTATCGTTGTCGATCACGATGAATGAAAAGCGGAAATTTGTCACTGAAATCGCGTGTATGCTGGGAACTGCGAGTCACAACATCAAGGTAACTTCCATGAAAATCAATACATTACACAAATTACGGCTTAGGGCGGACGTGTTCAAAACCGCCATCGCTGCTTTCTGCTTGTCAGCATTGGTGGCGTGTGGTGGAGGGGGCGGTGGCACAAGTCCTGAGCCTGTGCCAGCAGCGCAGAAAAGCCCTACCAGCCTGTCTGGCACCGTGCAAGACGGTGCAGGCAAACCGGTGGCTGGAGCGTCGATTTCTGCAGCTGGCCAGAGCGCGACGACAGGCTCAGACGGGCGTTTTGCACTCACCCTGTCAGCTGGCACGTCGACGATCGTGTTGGTGAAAAAGCCTGACTTTGCCACCAATGCCAAAGAAGCCGTGGTGGACGAAGGCACCAGCGTCAACATGGCTATCACGCTGTTTGCCGACCAGGTGAAAACCACGTTTGCAGCCGCTGCAGGTGCCAGCATTGCAGTCAACGGCGCGCAAGTGGTGATTCCAGTCAACGCCATCCAGACGGCACAGGGTGCCAACTACACAGGCACGGTTAGCGTTGGGGCGAGTTACTACAACCCAGACACTGTCGCTGGTGTTCAGGCGTTTTCTGCGCCTTACACAGGCACGGATGCGGGTGTCGAGTCCTCACTGATCAGCATGGGGGTGATTGAAGTGAAGCTGACTGATTCTGCAGGCAACCCGCTGCAACTGAAGACAGGCCAAAACGCAACCTTGACCTACCCTGCCAGCAGCACCTCCAGCGGCACCAGCGTGCCGATGTGGTTTTATGACGAGGCAGCGAAAATCTGGGTGCGCGAAGGCACTGCGACCAAGCAAGCCAACGGCACGTTCCAGGGTACTGTGAGCCACTTCACCCAATGGAATGCAGACTACAAAGGAGTCAATGCAAGTTTAGTGGGATGCTTCCGCGATGTCGCTGGCAATGTAGTGAGCAAAGTAGGAACTATCATCTTGCGCGGTACCGGTTGGCAAATATCGCTCCCTGGCAGCAACTCAGACGGAAATTTCACGTTGTTGCGTATACCCGCTCAGATGCCTTTGGAGCTGGTCTCTGCACTTAATCCACCCAGTTTCAGCCCCGTGGCTATCGCCCCATTGGCAGCGGGCGAGCAACGACAATTGCCGTGTACCACGGCCAAGCAACTGACCATAACAACCGGCTTGACGTATAGCTTCCCTGCCACTAACTTTGTGCCTCCACCTACATTACCACCCGTAACTGCATCTCCTTTTGCGGGTAATTACACGGGCAGCTTCACAGGCGTTGAAGTCGGCACTTTCTCGGTGACAATTAATGCACAAGGCGCTGTAACCGGCAGTGCCGTATCTACAACATACAACGGGCTGGTCTCTGCCGTCAGCGGCAATGTGCAGGGCAATGGCGCGCTGAGCTTGACTGCTAGCGGCTCTGCAGGCGCAGCCAATTTCTCAGGCAGTATCAGTTCAGCGGGAGCCATCAGTGGCACCTGGCAATACGCCAGCGGTTCAGGCTTAACCGGAGGCGGCACGTTTACGGGCGCGCGAAACTAGACCCCAGCGAGTTACTTTCGCTGCAAGCCCTTCAGACGATGCGCTGAAGGGCTTTTTTAATGCCAATACACGTAGAAATCGGCCCCCAAGCCAATAGAATATCGCGGGAGCAGCTATTGAAAGTGTAGCAAATCTGAGTCTAGTAACTCAACTGCGCCACGCTGCGCAGGTTCTCAGCGGTAGTGGTGGGGAAGCCGAAAAACTCCAGGTAAGCGGGAATCTGCTCAAACAGCATGTCGCTGCCCACCTGCGTGGGGCAGCCGCGCGCCTGCGCTGCGGCCAGGAAGGCGGTGGTCTCACTGGCCATGACCACCTCACCCACAAAGCTGCTGGGCTGCAGACGTGACACGTCCACGGGCAGCGGGTCGCCTGCGTTCATGCCCATCGGGGTGGCGTTGACGACCAGGTCGTAGCCTGCGGGGTCGTTGGAGCCGGTGTGCACTGTCAAAGCGGGGTAGTGCTTTTGCAAGCGTGCGCCCAGCTGTCCGGCGCTGGCGGCGTTGACATCAAACAGCTGGATCTCGCCGATGCCTGCTGCGGCCAGCGAGGCGGCAATGGCACAACCTACGCCGCCGCAGCCCACCACCAGCACGCGTGCGCCTTGCAGCTGCAGGCCCTTGCGCTGCACACCGCGCACAAAGCCTGCGCCGTCAAACATGTCGCCCACCAGCTTGCCGTCCGCTGTGCGTTTGACGGCATTGCACGCGCCTGCCACCAGCACCGTGGGCGAGACCTCGTCCAGCAGGGCCACGGTGCTGACCTTGTGCGGCATGGTGATCAGCGCGCCGCGCATATTGGTCAGCGCAAACACGCTGCGCAAAAACGCGGGGAAGTCCTCCGACTTGCAGCCCATGGGCACCACCATGGCGTTCACCCCTGCCTGCGCGAAGTAGGGGTTGTAGATCATCGGGGCCTTGAAGCTGTGCGTGGGGTAGCCTATGTGGGCGATGAGTTCGGTGTGACCGTTGATGCGCATGGTGGCTGGGTATCGGAGGACGAAGAAAGTGAACGAAAAAAGCGCAAATAGGGCGCGAAGAACGCCAAAAATGCAGAGAGAGTTTTGTAGTGACTACTTGCTTGCTGACTGCACCGCATTGACTGCAGCGCGCAGGGCCAGCAGATAGCTGTCCGCGCCAAAGCCGCAAATTTGGCCTTTGACGATCTCGGCAAACACCGACTTGTGGCGGAACTCTTCGCGCGCGTGGATGTTGCTCATGTGCAGCTCCACGATCGGGCAGGTCAGCACGGCCAGCGCGTCGCGGATGCCGTAGCTGTAGTGCGTCCAGGCTCCCGCGTTGATCAGCACGGCGTCGGCTTTGTCAAAGAAAGCCTGGTGAATACGGTCGCACATGGCGCCTTCGTCATTGGTCTGGAAGTGGGCAATGTTGGCACCCAGCTCTTTGCCCAGCTTGACCAGGCTGGCGTTGATCTCATCCAGAGTGATGGTGCCGTACTGTTTGGGGTCGCGCTTGCCAAACATATTGTGGTTGATACCGTGGAGCATGACGATGTTCATGGTGCTGTCCTTCAGGAAATAAATGGGGTTTTATACGTTGGCCATGGGCTCAGGCTGAACGCTTTGATGGGACTGGGAAGAGCTTAAATATACAGTCTGCCCGGACTTTGCTGCCTGCACAATGGCCTCGGTGACCCGCAGGTTGTTCAGGCCGTCGCGCGCTGTCACCAAAGGAGCTGCTTCGCCGCGCACTACAGCGCCAAAGTGCTCCATCTGCCGCTGGATCGGGTCTTCGCGCGTGAGCGCCACAACGCTGGTGTCAAACGGTTTCCACCACGAGCGGTCTTCATCGCGTGCATAGCTTTTGATGCGCATGGTGGGCACCGACAGGCTGCCGTGGGTGCCGCTGATGACGTAACAGTCTTCGTCGTCGTAGCTGGGGTAGGCCTTGTTTTCCTGGCTGGTTTGCTCCCAGCTCTTGGCACTGGCCGCGGTGTCGCTGAGCATAAAGGTGCCCAGCACACCGCTCTCAAACCGCAGGCTGATGGATGCCGTGTCTTCCACCGCAAAGCCGCGTGTGGCGTGCGATGTGAACGCCTGCACCGCCGCAATGTCGCCACACAGTATGCGCAGGTTATGCACCTCGTGGATCATGTTCAAAAGAATAGGCCCTGCACCGGGCTGTGTGCGCCAGGGGGCATCGGCAAAATAATGGTCGGGTTTTAAGAACAGGGCGCTGCCCATCACACTGACCAGGCGGCCCAGCTGGCCCGACTGCACCACCTCGCGGGCGCGCGCCATGATGGGGCTGTGGGCGCGGTGGTGGCCTATCAGCACCTTGGCGTTTTGAGCCTCTACTGCACGCACTAAGCTTTCAGCTTCTTTAACCGTAGGAGTAATGGGCTTTTCCAGCAGGATGGGAATGCCCGCCGCAATGCATTGCAGGGCATGGGGCAGATGCAACTGGTTGGGCGTAGCCAGCACGATGCCATCGGGCCGTGCCTTGGCGATCAACTCATCCAGCGTGCTATACAAAAGAACACCCGCGCGCGCTGCAATGTCACCAGCTGTCGGCGCAGGGTCTACCAGGGCCAGCAGCTCTACTGTGCCAGACAGCTGGGCTGCTGCCAGATGCGCTTGACCGATATAGCCAGCACCTGCAATAGCGATACGGGTGCGGGCCATGCGGTTTACTTGCGCAGTTTGGCCAGCTCGGCCATCACTTCATTGACGGTGGCTTCGCCCACGTTGGCGCTGAACTGGGCAATCACCGGCTTCATCTTCTCGCGCAGCTTGGCTACTTCAGCTGGTGAGAAGACGGTCACAGTCATGCCGTTTTTCTTCAGCAGCTCCAGGTTGGCCGCAGCAGCGGCGCGGTTGGCTTCGCGCTGGCCTTTGGCGGCTTCGTCAGCAGAGTCGTCCAGAATTTTCTTCTCAGCAGCGCTCAGCGTGTCCCACACTTTTTTGCTGAAAATGACCGACTGGGGGTTGTACTGGTGGTTGGTCAGCGCGATGTGCTTTTGCACTTCCCAGAACTTGTTGGCTGCAATCACGCCCAGGGGGTTTTCCTGGCCGTCAATGGCTTTTTGCTCCAGGCCGCCATACACCTCGGGGAAGGGCATGGGCGTGGGGTTGGCACCCAGAGCTTTGACCCAGGCCACGTTGATCGGGTTGGGGATGACGCGCAGTTTCAGGCCTTCAATGTCTTCCACCTTGTTGAGCGGGCGCTTGCTGTTGGTCATGTGGCGGTAGCCCAGCTCCCAGTAGGACAGGCCGATGATGCCCTTGTCTTCCAGCAGCTTGTGCATCTTCACGCCCACGGGGCCGTCCACAATCGCGTCAGACTCTTTCTCGTTGGCAAACAGGAAGGGGAAGTCAAAAATCGCCAGCTCTTTGGCCTCAGAGGCCAAAATGCCGGAGTTCATGACCGACATGTCCACGGTGCCGCCCTTGATGGAGGACACCACAGCCTGGTCGCCGCCGAGCGAGCTGTTGAAAAACAGGTTGACCTTCATCTTGCCGCCGGATTTGGCGGCCACAGATTCGGCAAACTTCTTCATGCCCACCGCAGCAGGATGGGTCTCAGGGCCAGCTACGCCAAACTTGAAGCTGCGCTCTTTGATGTCTTGCGCCGACACCAGGCCACAGCTTGCAATGGCCACGGCAGCGGCGATGGATTTGAGGAATACACGTTTCATAAAGTCTCCAGATAGGACAAGGGATTCAACAAGTACGTCAACACACAAAACACAGCATGCAGCGTACCCCTCTGCATGCTTTGCCAACTGTCCAACGCGCCCTGGGCGCGCTGGGGTTACGGGGAACTACCAAGCAATCAATAAAACCAGCGCGCAGGCACCATCACCAGCTGCGGGAAGGCCACCATCAAAAACATGATGGCAAACTGCGCAATCATGAACGGAATGACGCCCTTGGTCACCTCGTCCATACCAATCTTGCCCACACCGGCCACGGCATTGAGCACCGTGCCCACGGGCGGGGTGATCAAACCGATGGCGTTGTTGATGATGAACAGCACCCCAAAATACACCGGGTCAATACCCGCAGCCTTGACCACCGGCATCAGCACGGGGGTGAGCAGCAAGATGGTGGGCGTCATGTCCAGCGCGGTGCCCACCACCATGGTCAGCACCATGATGGCCAGCATTAAGAGGCGCGGGCTGTCCAGCAGCGGCTGCAGCAAGGTGACCACCTGGGCAGGCAGGTTGGCCACGGTAATCAGCCAGGCCGAGACCATGGCGGCAGCCACCAGAAACATCACGATGGAGCAGGTGGTGGCCGCTGAGATAAACAGCGGCACCAGTTGCTTGATGGTCAGCTCTTTATAGACAAAGAGTGAGATAAACAGTGCGTACACAGCGGCGACTACTGCCGCTTCAGTGGGTGTAAACACGCCAAACTTCAAGCCAAAAATAATGATGAAAGGCAGCACCAGCGCCCAGGTTGCGTCCTTGAGCGCTTGCATCACCTCAGCGGCAGTCTTGCGCGGTGGCGGGGCAATGGTCTCCTTGCGCACCAGCCACCACCAGGTCAGCCACAGCGACAGGGCCAGCATCAGCCCTGGAAAGATGCCTGCCATGAACAGCTTGGAGATCGACACGTTGGCAGTGACGCCAAAGATCACAAAGCCAATCGAAGGAGGAATGATCGGCGCGATGATGCCTGCAGAGGCAATCAGCCCCGCCGAGCGCGCCCGGTCGTGCCCGGCAGCCACCATCATCGGCAGCAGCAGGGCCGTGAGCGCAGCCGCATCGGCCACGGCCGAGCCTGACAGCGATGCCATGATGACGGCTGCCACAATGGTCACATAGCCCAGGCCACCCTTGATGTGGCCCACCAGCGCCATGGCAAAGTTGACGATGCGCTTGGACAGGCCACCCGCGTTCATCACCTCACCCGCCAGCATAAAGAAGGGCACTGCCAGCAGTGGGAAGCTGTTGGCACCTTCGATCACGTTTTGCGCCAGAATCTGCGCGTCAAACATGTTAAGGTGCCACATCAACGCGGTGCCGCACAGCAGCAGGGAGAATGCAATCGGAATGCCCAGAGCCATCGCAGCCAGCAGGGAGCCCAGAAAAATCGTGATTGTCATGGTGATATTTTTGTGAGTGGGGCTTAGTGGGCAGCTTTGTCGCCGCCGTGTGGCACGTCTTCAGACTCTTGCATCAGCACCAATTGGTCATCGCGCTTTTGCCCTGTGAGCAAGCGCCATAGATCGCTGAGCAACACCAAGCCGCCAAGCACGGCAAACACCATGCCCGAGGCGTAAAAGTAGCCCATCGACACTTCCATCACCGCGCTGGTCGAGTTCCAGTTCACTACGGTTTGGTCGTACGATCCTTTGAACACCAGTGCAATGCAGTACAGCATAAGCACCAAGGCCAGCCCCATGCAGATGCGCTTGCCCACAGGCCCCAGCTTGCCCACCAGCATGTCGGTTCCCAGATGGCCATTGCTGCGCAGGGCAACCACGGCGCCCATGAAGGTCATCCAGACAAACAGCCAGCGCGACAGCTCTTCGGACAGGGTAAAGCCCGAGTTGAAGGCGTAGCGCATGAACACATTGCCAAACACCAGCACCACCATCACGGCCAGCATGGCAGCAATCAGGTAGCCGAGGAAGGTGCAGTAGCTGTCAATCAGTTTTTCAAGCATGGTGGATGGTGCAGGCGCAGGGCAAGATATAAATGTACTAAATGGTTAATTAAGACAGCTACGTAAAAACCCTGATTGCGGGATGTTTGATGCACTAGGCGTTAGAGCGGTTGGGTATAGCTGCAACATCGGTTGGGCAGGCCCGCTTATTTGCGCACAAAGCGCAGCACCATCTCCACCACGTTGTCGCGCCGGGTGGCCACTGCTGCCGTGGTTTGCGTGTCGCGCTTGAAGATCAGGCCGAAGGTGTGCTGGTTGGACACGTTGAAAAAGGTGAGCGCCGAGATGGAGGCATGGATGTCCACCGGGTCCAGTCCAGGGCGAAACACGCCGCTGGCTACCCCACGTTCATAGAGCTTTTGAATCGCCGAAATCGCCGGCACGTTGAGCTGTTGGATTTGCTTGCTCTGCGCCAGATACTGGCCGCGCTGCATGTTCTCGGACATGACCAGGCGCACAAAGTCGGGGTTGCCATGGTGGTGGTCAAAGGTAAAAGCCGCCAGGCGGCGCAGCGCGTCTTCAGGCTCCAGGTCTTCCAGGTGCAGCTCGCTCTCGATACTGCGCATACGCCGGTACGATTCCTCCAGCACAGCCAGGTACAGGCCTTCTTTGCTGCCAAAGTAGTAGTAGATCATGCGTTTGCTGGTCTTTGTCGCAGCAGCAATCTCGTCAATGCGTGCGCCGCTCAGGCCCTTTTCAGCAAACTCTGCAGAGGCTACATCCAGAATACCCGTCATGGTGCGCACGGGGTCGTTGGTGCGCGAGGGCTCTTTGGCCTGAGGCCTTGCTTTTTTGCGCACGGGCTCTGAGGCTAAGGCCTTAGGCTTTGCAGAATGTACCAACTTGTTCATTATGGGAGTATAGAACTTTTTGGTGCTTGATGTGTGCTCCTATGTTAGACAGGTACGCTTGCCTCTAGTGTGAACAGCGCTGAGGGTTTGGTATGCCCCGACACTGGGTGTAAACAGCTCCGCGGCTGTCCCCCGGCCTTCGGCCTCCTCCTTTATGCCGCTGCGCTGTTCACACCCAGCGCCGGGGCAGCGAAGCGGGTGGGCGTGCCACGGTGGATCGCCTAATACTTCACGGCAGCAGGCTCAAGCTTGATCGGCGACAGTAGAGCACTTGCCAAGTTTGCAGGAGCTACAGAAGTCAATGGTCGGCGGTGGAGCACCCGCCACGACCGCGAGAGCTGGTCGATGGTGTGCTCAGCGCAGCGGCATCAAGGAGGAGGTGGCGGCCCTAGGCCGCCCCGGGGGACAGCCGCGGAGCTGAGTACGCCATCGGCCGGCTCCCGTACAAAACTAAGAACGTGCCATTGACCGAGACAATGCAAAACAAAGAGCACACCGTCAGCATGCTAAACACCAAGCGAATACAGCACCCCATCGCGTTGCAGCTGCTCCACCTGCGGTGCGCTGTAACCCAAACTCTGCGCAATCTGTGCATTGTGCTGCCCCAAGAGCGGTGCCGGCTCACTGGGGGAGGTGTCGCAGTCAGAGAAACGGAAAGGCAGGTTGGGCAGCTTGATCTTGCCGGCGGTGGGGTGGTCTTGCTCCACCACCATGCCGCGTGCCAAGGTTTGCGGGTCGCTCAGCACTTGGTCGATGGTTTGCACCGGCGCAGCGGGCACGCCTGCTGCGTCTAGCTGTGTGCAGCATGCTTGCACACTGGCCTGCGCCATCGTCCAGGCGCGCACCTTGGCCAGTATCGCGTCGCGCTGCGCGTTGCGCCCGGCTGAGCTGTGCAGCGCTGTGTCCTGCGCGTAGGCATCGCCGCCAATCAACTTGGCCAACGCTATCCAGGTATCCGTCATCTGCGCGGCAATCACCAAGTAGCCGTCTTTCGCTGCAAACACCCCATACACCGTGCTCTGCGGCAGATCATGCCCGGTTTGTATCGGCAGTTCGCCGCTGAGCAAATAGCTCTGCGCGGCAAAGTCGTGCATCGACACCATGCAGTCGTACAGCGCAATGTCGATGTGCTGGCCGCGCCCGCTTTTCACGCGGCCCAAAAGCGCTGCGCAGATGGCAGACACTCCGTGCATGCCCGCATACATGTCGGCAATCGGCATGCGAAACAATGGCGGTGGTTCGCCAGGTACGCCAATCAACGACATTGCACCGCTCTTGGCCTCGGCGATCAGACCAAAGCCTGCGCGGTGTGCGTCTGGCCCGGTATGGCCGTAGGCCGAGACGGAGCAGTAGACCAGCTTTTCGTTGCGCTTGGACAGCTCGTCATAGCCCAGGCCCAGTTTGGTCAGCGCGCCGGGGCGGTAGTTTTCTACAAACACATCGGCGCTGTCAGTGAGCTTGTGTATCAGCTCCAGGCCACGCGGGTCGCGCAGGTTGATGCACAGGCCTTTCTTGCCCATGTTCTGCTGCATGAAATAGCCGCTTTGGCCATTGACCTGCGTCGGGCTGGCGCGGCCCGCGTCGCCCTCTTGCGGGCGCTCCACTTTGATGACTTCGGCACCCATGGCGCTAAGGCAGCGCGAAATATGTGGGCCTGCGAGGAAGTGGCTGTAGTCGATGACGCGAATGCCTGCAAGCGGCAGGGGTTGGCTGTTTTTCATGGTATTTTTGATGCTAAATCCGGCTCCAGCCCAATAAAATATCGCGGGAGCAGCTATTAAAAGTGTAGTAAATGGAATGCAATGGCGTGGGCAAATAGTGCGCTTGCTGCGTTACACGCCACGATGTCAAGCCGCCGCAGCGCGCAGCGGGATCATCAGCCGATGTTCGCCCTTTTGCACCACCTGGCCAAGCTGGTTGATCAGCTCGCTGGGCAGGATGACGATGCCCCAGCCAGGGCGGCTTTTGGACTGGCGCAGGCCGGTGACTGTGAAGCGCACATGCATCACGTCGTTGATCTTGATGGGCCGCACGAAATCCCAGCTCCAGCCCAGCGACATGCCGGGCACGAACCGGTAGTCGCTTTGCGTTTTCAGGCCATCGGCTATCGACAGACCGAACAGCCCGTGCGCCACCCGTGTGCCAAAGGGCGTGGTTTTGGCGTAGGCCTCGTCCATGTGCACGGGCGTGAAGTCGCCTGTCAGCTCGGCATAGGCGTTGATGCGCGCCTCGGTGACGGTGTAGCTCGGGCTGATGCAGCTGTCGCCCTCTTGGGCATCGTCCCAGTATTTCTCGGCGGTGGTAGGTTGGTGGTGCGCCATGGTCATAGGGCTCTTGGGTTCACTGCCAATGCCTGGCGAACGGCACCAGGGCTGGCCTGCATCAGTTCAATGGCCAGACCATCGGGCAGCTGCAGCCAGTTGCGGCCCTGCGGCAGAGCCTTGACGCCAAAGGCCTGTGCAGCAGTCAGGGCTGCCTCCAGATCGTCCACCATGATGCCCAGATGCGCCAGCCAGCCTGCGTCGTTGCTGGGCGGTGCCGCAAAGTCCGGCGTGGCCATGAACTGCATGCCGCCCAGCGTCCAGTATTGGCGCGGGTTGTCTGGCGTGCCATCCACCTCGCGCAGGGTGTGGCCCAGCACCTCGGAGAAAAATCGTATGTGCCAGTGGATGTCGCGCACGCGAATTGCTACGTGTTCGACATACGACGAGGTGGAGGATGGCATGGTGCGGAGTCTTTCAGGCAGGCAGCAAAAATTCCAGCCCCAGCATGCAGGCCAGCAAAGTGCGGTTCACGGGCGTGGGGATGCCCAGGCGCTCGCCTTCGCGCACGACAGCGCCGTTGACATAGCCCACCTCGGTGCGCACACCGCGCTCCAGGGTCTGCAGCATCGAGGTTTTGAATTCATAGGGCAGGCCTGCGCCCGCTTTTTTCCATGCTTGCAGTGGTTCAGTCAAGCTCACGCGCACGCCTTTGGCGCGTGCTATCGCCATCGTCTCGGCAACAGCAGCGCAGCCCGTGTCCTGCAGCGCCTGGACCTTGTACAGATCGCCATAGCCCAGGCGTGTGATGGCGGCCAGAGCGCCCGTGGCCACATTGATAAACAGCTTGTCCCACATCACGCCCAGGATGTTGTCGCTGGCAAAGGTCTGCAAACCTGCCGCATTGAAAATGTCTGCCAGCTGCTGCACTCGCGCACTGATGGCGCCCGCGCCATTGCAGTCCAGCTCGCCGATGTGGGTGTCTTTGCCTACATGGCCGCAGATCACATGGCCGGGCGCAATGATCTGGCCACCGCAGTAGGTTTTGCCCGCCAGCACGCGCTGCGCACCCACCAGCTCACTCAACACCTCTTCATGCCCCAAGCCGTTTTGCAGCGACAGCACGCAGGTCTGCGGCCCTAGCAGGCCCATCGCAGACTGCATCGCCTCGCGTGTCTGGGCTGACTTGACCAGCACGATCACGCAGTCCACCACACCCGCGTCATCAGGCTGGGTGCTGGCATGTGCCTGCACCACGCGGTCCACGCCAGCGGTGCGCAGTGTCAAGCCTGTTTTCTGGATGGCCTGCACATGCGCTGCGTTGCGCGTGATCAGCCATACCTCGTGCCCGGCCTCGGTTAGCACACCGCCGATGGCACTGCCCAAGGCACCTGCACCCAGTATGGCAAATTTCATGATGTTCCTTTCACCGGTGCAGGTCAAACACCGCGGCACCGCGCCTGGCCATGCTGCGCGCAATCACGCTGCGGTGGATTTCGCTGGTGCCATCATAGATGCGGTAAATGCGCGCATCGCGGTAGTAGCGCTCCATCGGCAGGTCCTTGCAATAGCCCATGCCACCAAAAACCTGCACGCCCCGGTCTACCACACGGCCCAGGGTTTCAGCGGCCTGCACCTTGACCATGGCAATATCATCGCGTGCATCCAGCCCCTGGTCAATCTTCCACGCAGCATGCAGCACCATCCAGCGCGCTGCATTGATCTCGATGGCGCTGTCCGCCAGCATTTGCTGCACCATCTGAAAATCGGCAATCGGCTTGCCAAACTGGCGCCGTTGTGTGGCGTAGTCAGTCATCAACTCCAGCACATGCGCCGCCTTGCCCACCGCGCGGGCGCCCACCTGCGCCAGACGCACCACACCCAGCACCTGCATGGCCATCTTGAAGCCCTTGCCGCGCTCGCCCAAGAGGGCGATGGGCTCCAATTTCACTTGGTCAAACCACAGCTCGTTGTGCGATGTGCCGCGCAGGCCCATCATTTTCTGGTCTTTGCCTACGCTGAAACCCGGGGTGCCTTTATCAACCAGAAAAAGTGAAATCTCCCTGTCGCTGGCGGCCTGGCCTGTCTGGGCCGACACGATGAAAAAATCGCTCACCTCAGCGTCGCTGATGAAATGCTTGGAGCCGCTCAGTATCCAACTGCCATCGGCCTGCAGCACGGCACGGGTTTTGATGCCTTGCGCATCACTGCCCGCACCAGCTTCGGTGATGGCAATCGACGCTGTGCGCTCGCCGCACACACAGGGGGTGAGCCAGCGCTCAATCTGCGCGCCCTGACAGGCCAGCAGCGCTTCATACACATTGCCAAAGGCGCGGCGGATCAGAATGTCAGTGGTGTGGCCCATCTGCTCTTCACACAGCATGCGGTCCACGGTGCTCAGGCCACCGCCACCCAGATCCTGGCTGATGTTGAGCGCGTACAGCCCCAAGGCCTGGGATTTGCGGAAAATCTCCTGGGCCTTGGCAGGTGCCAGCGATCCGGTGGTCTCCACTTCCTCTTCCAGGGGCTTGAGCTCCTGCGCGATGAATCGACGCAGCGTGTCGATCATCATTTTCTGTTCTTCAGTCAGTCCAAAATGCATCATGCTCACATTGATAAAGAAAAATGGCTCCAGCCCAATGGAATATCGCGGGAGCAGCTATTAATTTGATAGTGATTCAGGAGGCAGCCTTGAGCCGCATGGCGTTGGGTAGCGGTGTGGAGCGGCGCAGCACGTCCTCAGCCAGCCAGGTGGCACTTTTGCGCGCACGCGCGGCCACCAGAGGCAAGGGCAGGTTCAGATAATCGTCGTTGAACACTTCAAAGCTGTAGTCGCCGCTGTAGCCCAGGCGGTCCAGCCGGGTCACCAGCTCAACCAGTGCCTCGCTGTGCACGCCTTCGCCAGGAAACACGCGGAAGGTGCGCGCGGTCTGCATGCGCTCTTCGAAGCTCTTGGTCTCGTTCCACATGAAATCCGCCAGCTGCACCAAAAAGATTTTCCGCGGGTCCAGAAAATCCAGCTCTTCCAGCGGCGTTTTGGCTGCCAGCACATGAAACGAGTCCACGCAGATGCCCAGATTGGGTGCATCGGCGCGGCACACCACGTCCCACGAGGTGGTGAACTCGTTGATCGTGCGGCCCCAGCTCAGGCCTTCATACGCGATCTTGATGCCAAAGGGCACGGCCAGCATGGCCAGCTTGCGCAGGTCTTTGGCAATTTTGTCCAGGTCATGCGTGGCATGGGCCGATACCGACGAGCAGGCCAGCAGCACCTTGCAGTCCAGCGCTGCTGCCATCTCCAGCATCGACTTGGCAATGTCTACCTTGTAGTCATGCAGATGGCCGCTCAGCCCCTCAAAATCGCGCAGCACCTGAAACCCCGTGCCGCGCAAACCGCTGGCCTTCACTGCCTTCACAGCTGCCTGCAGGCCCTGCGGATGGCCTACCAGATCGTTGGCCTTGAGCATGACCTGGCTAAAGCCTGCCTGCAGCATGGCCTCGAGTTTGGCCTCGATGGGCCCGGCCAGACTGATGGTGTCCATGCCGAAGCCTTCGTAAATGTTGTGGGCCATGGCTATGCACCCACGCTTGCGGTTTTGGCACCTGCATGGGCGCTTTGCACCAGCTCAAACACCACGCCACCCAGATAGGTCTTGGTGATGGCACCACGCTGCTCGGTGTGTGCGGCGGTGGTTTCCACAAACTCAATGCCCAGCTTGCGCAGCGCGGCCACGGCGGCCAGCACGTCGGGCACACCCAGGCCGATGCGGTGCAGCTTCTCGTCCGCGTCCAGCACATTGAGCTCGGGCTCCACCAGCTGCAGCATGAAGGCGTTGCTGCTGGAGAGCGCCGGGCTTTGCAGCAAACGCCCCTTGGGCATGATGCCAAAGCGCTGTGAGTCAGGAATCTCGCCAAAGCCAAACAGCTCTTTGTAAAACTCGGTCCAGTCGTTGCTGCGCTCAGGCCCGATGTACTGCACCACACCAAAAAAGTGGATGCCCTGCGTGGCCTGGGGCTTTTGCTCTACCGAAGGAATAGGCGTGAAGTCCACGTCGTAGATGGAAAACTCCTTGTAGCGGTCGACAAAATAAATGCGGCTGCCGCCTGCGCCATGGATGGCCGGAATATTGAGCTCCATCACCTGCGCATGGGTAGGCACCTCCCAGGCACCGCGCTCCAGTGCATAGGCATAGGCCGCGCGCGCGTCGCGCACACGCAGCGCCACCGCTGAGATCGTAGGCACATCCTTGCCATGCGAAGCACCCTGCACCTCGCTGGGATGGGCATTGACCACCACATTGAGCGCGCCTTGACGGTACAGCAGCACCTCCCGCGAACGGTGCCGCGCCACGGGCTTGAACCCCATCATCTCCAGCACCTGCCCCAGCGCTTGCGGCTTGCTGGTGGCGTATTCAATGAACTCGATACCGTCCAAACCGATGGGGTTGGACGCATCGCTGAAAGACGCCTGCAAAGGTTCACGCTGGGAGGCGGCGGTGGTCAGAAGATCGCTCATGTTGTTTTACCTGTGACGGGTGTGGAGTTCGAAGAATGAATACCAACTTCCGGACGCGAAGGGCGCGAAAATTACGCGAAGGACGCGAAAGAAGAAAAAATTGAATAAAAATTTAAAGTTAAAAATCTAAAAATCCTGGGTTGCATTTTTTTTTAAAAATCTCATTCCCCTTTTTTGTATTTTTGGTATTCCTTTCGCGTCCTTCGCGCAACCTTCGCGTCCTTCGCGTCCGGCTGTTCTCTTCAAATGGATGCCTTAGCCACATGACCACCCAAAAAGAGGCGCTCAATATTCGGATCAGCCAGCAATTCTGAGGCTGGCTTATGCAGCACGCAGCGGCCGGACTCGAGCGCTACGGCGTCGTCGGAGACTTTCAAGGCGCTTTTGACGTTTTGTTCCACCATCAGCACCGTGGTGCCCTGGTCGACCAGTTTGCGTAGCAGCTTGAATACGTCCTGCACCACGATGGGTGACAGGCCAATAGAGGGTTCGTCGATCAGCAGCACCTTGGGGCGCAGCAGCAGGGCGCGGCCGATTTCTAGCTGCTTTTGCTCGCCGCCGGACAGGGCGCTGGCTTGCGAGTTGATGCGCTCTTTCACGCGCGGAAAAAACTCCAGCACTTCGGGAATGCGCTCGTGGGTGGTTTTGGTGCCCAGTGTGATGCCGCCCAGCTCCAGGTTTTGCCACACGGTGAGCTGGCCAAACAGGTTGCGGCCTTGCGGCACAAACGCAATGCCTTTGGCCAGCAGCTCTTTTTGCGTGGCCCCAGAAATGTCTTGCCCGTCAAACAAGACCTTGCCCTGGCGCGGCTTGAGCAGCCCAAACAGGGTCTTGAGCACGGTGGATTTGCCCGCGCCGTTGGGGCCAATCAGCAGCGTGATGGCGTTGCGCTGAATCTTGAGGTTCAGGTTGTTCAGGATCATGAAATCCTTGTAGCCTGCCACCACGTCCTGAAATTCGATGCAAGTGTCATGGCCCATCATCAGGCTCCCAGATAAGCGTCAAGCACTTGCTTGTTGCCGCGGATTTCAGCCGGTGTACCGATAGCCAGCACCTTGCCCTCGACCATCACCATGATGCGGTGGCACAGGTCCATCACAAAATCCATATTGTGTTCAATCACGACGAAGCTACTCTTTTTACCAAAGCGCGGGTTCTGGTTCAGGTCTTTGAGCAGGGTGGAGATGCCGCCCACCAGCGCCGGGTTCACCCCCGCGCAAGGCTCGTCCAGCAGCACCAAATCAGGCTCGCTCATGAAGGCCATCGCAATGTCCACCAGCTTTTGCTGGCCATAGCTGAGCGTGCCAGCTTTCAGATGGGCCACATGCTCGATGCGAAACTGCTTGATCAGCGCATCGGCCTTGTCGCCCAGGCCAGAGTCGCTGGGCGCAAACATGCGGCTGAACATGCTGCCCTGGTGCTCCTGCGCTGCCACCAGCAGGTTGTCGCGCACGGTCATCTTGCCAAACACCTGTAGGGTCTGAAAAGTGCGGCCCACGCCGCGGCGGCTTAGCTCCAGCGGCCCCAGGCGGGTCACGTCTTTGCCATGCAGCTCAATCGTGCCTTCGTCTGGCGTGATCTGGCCGAGCATGGAGTTGAACAGCGTGGTCTTGCCCGAGCCGTTGGGGCCAATCACCCCGAAAATTTCACCTGGCTGCACTTCAAAGCTCACACCGCCCACCGCCTGGATAGCGCCGTAAGCCTTTTTGAGCTGGGTGACTTTGAGCAAGCTCATGGTGCGCCACCAATCTCTGCGGCGCGCTGGCTGCGCTGCAGGCTGGCTTTGCGTGCGTCACGCTTTTCTCTCAGGCGGTCGGGCAGGCTCAGCAGCCCATCGGGCAGCCAGATCATCATGATGACCACCACTGCGCCAAACAGGGGCAGATACCAATTGGCCAGTGCAGGCGCAGCATCGCGAATCCAGTCGGGCACCACGACGCCCATGGCCGCGCCCAGCAGCGGGCCCCAGAAATAGCCCGAACCGCCCACCACCACCATCAGATACATCATGATCGACGCACCCACTGCAAACGGCGCAGGCTCGATGAAGTCCACCAGCGACGCAAACAGCACACCTGCCACGCCCGCATAGCTGGCGCCAATGGCAAAGCTCATCAAGGTGTAGCTGCGGGTGTTGATGCCCAGACTTTCGGCGCGGATCGGGTTGTCGCGCAGCGCGGTGAAGGCCTTGCCCCAGGGCGAGCGCAGTAGGCCCCACAGCAGGGCCACCATGATTGCAGTGCAGGCCAGCACGAAATAGTAGTAGGCCAGGCCGCCCTTGAGCGACAGGCCGAGCAGCTCGGGCCGCGCAATGCCGTTGATACCAAAGGTGCCGCCGGTCAGCCATTCTTCGTTGCGCATCAC
This sequence comes from Polaromonas sp., assembly GCA_013297865.1. Classification (GTDB taxonomy): domain Bacteria; phylum Pseudomonadota; class Gammaproteobacteria; order Burkholderiales; family Burkholderiaceae_C; genus JAAFIP01. The sequence goes on from JAAFIP010000004.1 coordinate 56,376, forward strand.
CAGGTACATGGCCGTGTTAAAGCCCAGCGTAGCAAAGGCCAGGTAGATCGTCTGCACACGCAGCGCAGGAAAGCCCACCACCAGGCCGGTAAAAAAGCACAGCGCCACGGCCAGCGGCATACCCAGCCACCAGCTGAAACCTGCCTTGAGCAAAATGGCCACGGTGTAGGCACCTATGCCAAAGAAAGCCGCATGGCCCAGCGACTTCTGCCCTGCGTAGCCCACAGTCAGGTTCAGGCCCATGGTGGCGATCACAAAGATCAGCCAATAGGTGAACAGATAGACGCCGTAATTTTTAAGAAACTGCGGCGCAACCAACAGAATGATCGCGCAGGCAGCTATGAAAACTGTAGTGAGAAGGCGAGGGCTGTTCATACCTTGCGCTCCTCTTTCTTGCCCAGCAGGCCTTGCGGCTTGAACAGAATGACCACCATGAAAATCACCAAAGCCACGGCGTCTTTATACGATGGCGAGATGTACGCGGCAGCGAGGTTTTCACTCACGCCCACAATCAGCCCGCCCAGCAGCGCGCCGCGCGAGTTGTTGAAGCCGCCGATGATGGCCGCAAAAAACGCCTTGGTGCCCAGCGACTCGCCCATGTCAAACTTGGCCAGATAGGTGGGCGTGACCAGCAGCGCTGCCATGCAGGCCAGCACCGCATTGATGGCAAAGGTATAAAAAATCATGCGCGGCACATTGATGCCCAGCACCGAGGCGCTCTCGGTGTTCTGCGCCACAGCCTGCATCGCACGGCCCGTGACGGTTTTGGAGATGAAGGCCTGCACCGCAAACACAATGACCAGCGCGCACACCAGGGTGCCGATGTCGCCCATCGTCACCGTGACACCGCCCACATTGAACAGCGTGTCGCCAAACAGCGCAGGAAAAGGATGCGCCTCTGCACTGTAGCCTGCGCGCAGGCTGTTGCGCATGACGATCGACAGGCCAATCGTGGCCACCACAATCGGCATCATGCCAAACTTGAACAGCGGGTCCACCACGCTGCGCTTGAAAGCCCAGCCCAGCACGGCCACCGCCACCACCATCGTCAAGCCCAGGCTCACCAGCAGTGGCGCACCCAGGTGCATGAAGCCCAGCATGGCAAACGCGGGCAGCATGACAAATTCGCCTTGCGCAAAATTGATCGTGCCTGCCGCCTGCCACAGCAGCGTAAAGCCCAGTGCGGCCAGCGCGTAGATGCTGCCGGTGGACAGGCCACTGAAGAAAAGCTGGAGGAAGTCGGTCATGAGTGCAATGCAGTGTGCGCTCGCTCTGGGCTGGCCCGAAGGCCATGGCCTCATGAACCCGCAGCCAGGCCCAGTGCGAACGTTGTGGGGTGCGAGATTACTTCTTGGCGCTCAGCGGTGGCAGCACTTCGATCACTTCCTGCTTGCCGTTTTTCACCTGCACCAGGAAGCTCGAGCGGTCCAGATCGCCCTTGTCATCAAAGTTCACATCCATCAGGATGCCGGGGTATTTGGCGGCGCTGATCGACAGGCCCTTCATGGCCTTGGCTACGGCGGCGCGGTCAAACTTGCCCACCTTCTCTACAGCGGCCTTGAGCGAGTAGATGCCGGTGTAGCCCTTGATGCCGTTATGGTCGCTAATGTATTTGTAGTCCTGGTAGAACTTGGCCTTGAACTTCAGCATCTCGGGGCTGGGCGCGTCCACGGTCAGGCCCACGTGGGCAATGGCGCCGTTGGCTGCCTCGCCTGCCAGGTCAATCACTTTCTGGCCCGTCAGTGTGGTCTCACCAATGATGGGCTTGGTCCAGCCCTGCTTGCGCAGTTCGCGCAGGATACGGGCCGACTCGTCTTCGTTCAGGTAGACAAACAGCGCGTCGGCATTGGACTGCTTGGCCTTGAGCACGGCTGCAGAAAAGTCCACCTGGCCGGCGTCGGTAGACACCTCGGTGGCGATCTTGGTGTCTGTAGGAGCCAGGGCTTTCTTGATCATGTCCAGGCCGCCTTTACCAAAGTCATTGTTCACATACACGATGGCCAGGTTTTTCACCTTGGCCTGCGTAGCGATGTACTTGGCCACTTTGGGCATGGCCGTGGCTTGGGTGAAACTGGTGCGGAAGATATAGGGGTTGTTTTGCAGGGTGATGTTGGCTGCCTCGCCGCCCGTCCAGTTGGGGATCTGGGCTTTTTCAGATTCCTTCATGCTCACGATGATGGAGCCGCTGAACACGGGGCCAAAAATAGCAAACACATCCTGGTCCACCGCTTTTTTGGTCAGGCCCAGCGCCACACCGGGGTTGGTGGTGGTGTCAGAGATCAGCAATTCAATCTTTTTGCCCAGAATGCCGCCATTGGCGTTGACTTCCTTGACGGCCATCTCGACGCCGTTTTTGAAGTTGGTGCCAGCAGAGGCGCCGCCACCTGAGAGCTCGACAATCGCTGCCACTTTCACGCTGTTTTGGGCAAAAGCACCCATTGCGGCCGCAGCCATTGCGCAGGCAGCTACGCATTTCAGAGCAAAACGTTTTTTCATCAATGTCTCCAGAATAAAATTGAATGGACGCTAAAAACAATACCCGCCCTGCGTATTGCCAGCACTTGAGCTGACACGCAAAACGTTATGGCACATAACAAACTCAGCGCCGTATTGTCCTGAAATACTTGGCTGCCGTCTTGCTGTTTTGATCGATAATCGCACAAACAAGATCATTCACCGATCATTTCTAGGGTTTCACGCCAGACACACCTGCTATATCTCCGGGGCATACCAATGAATCAGCCAGAACACACCATCACATCAGCCCACAGCGATCTGCCCCCGCTGCAGCGGCGCGACTGGATTGCCGGGCTGGAAAAAGGCTTGGGCATTCTGGAAGCCTTTGGCGACGCGCACCCCCGCGTGACCGCTGCGCAGATGGCCACGCTGGTGGGCCTGACGCGCACGGCAGCGCGGCGGCACCTGCTGACCCTGGCCCACCTGGGCTATGTGGGCACCGACGGCAAGCTGTTCTGGCTGGCGCCCCGCGTGCTGCGGCTGGGCCAGGCGTTTATCGAGTCGTCCCGGTTGGCGCGCATCGTGCAGCCGTTTTTGCAGCGCGTGACGGCGGGCATCCAGGAGATTGCCTACATCAGCATTCTGGAGGGCGACGACATTGTCTATGTCGCGCGCAACGGCCCCAACCGCGTGATGAACACCGGCTTTGTGCTGGGCGCACGCGTGCCTGCCCAGGTGACTGCGGCTGGCATGGTGCTGCTGGCGCTGCGGCCCCAGCCCCACTACGACACCTGGCTAGCCCGGCACAGCCTGCCCACCTTTACCCAGCACACCATCACCGACAAAGCCAGGCTCAGCACCGAGCTGGCCCAGGTGCGCCAGCAGGACTGGGCAGTGTCGGAGCAGCAGCTCGAGCTTAACTACCGCGGCATCGCCGTGCCCGTGCGCGATGCCAAAGGCCACACCGTAGCCGCCATGAGCGTCACCATGCCCATCCATACCGAAACCACCGAACAGGCAATGGCCAGGGTGCTGGGCGTGCTGCGCGAGACAGCGTCTGCCATGCGCAATATGATCTGAGAAAGCGGCGCGAGCGACCTGCTTTGTGTGCAAACAGCGGTAAATTATGGGTCTTTTCGGCCGCCAGGCCAATAGAATATCGCGGGAGCAGCTATTTAAAACATAGCATCATTGACATTGGTTAATATCAATATCCCATGCAATCCACAGACGTTGTCATCGTAGGCGGGGCTGCCATCGGCAGCGCGGCGGCGTATTTTCTGGCGGCGCAGCTGGACTTCAAAGGCACGGTGCGGGTGCTGGAGCAGGACTTCAGCTACGCGCGCTCGGCCACCGCGCTGTCGGCAGCGTCCATCCGGCACCAGTTCTCCACGCCTGAGAACATCCGTATGTCGCAGTTTGGCACGCAGTTTATCCGGCAGATCGCAGACTACCTGGCCGTGGACGGCGAAGTGCCCGAGGTGGGCTTTCACGAAGGTGGCTATCTGTTTTTGGCCAGCGAAGCGGGGCAGGGCGTGCTGCAGGCTAACCACAGTGTGCAGCGCGGCCTGGGTGTGGACGTGGCGCTGCTCACGCCCGCGCAGCTTCAGGCGCGCTTTGCATGGCTGAGCGTGCAAGGGCTGAGCGCAGGCTCGCTGGGCCTGTCGGGCGAGGGCTGGCTGGATGCGTATGGGCTGATGCAGGGCTTCAGGCGCAAGGCTATCTCGCTGGGCGTGCGCTACCAGCAGGCGCGTGTGGTGGGCGTGCAGCGGCAGGGGCGGCGCGTGCAGCAGCTGAGCCTGGACGACGGCAGCACGATCAGTTGCGGCGTGGTGATCAACGCGGCGGGCACAGGCGCGCGAGCGCTGGCGCACAGCGCGGGCATTGCGCTGCCCGTGCAGTCGCGCAAGCGCTGCGTGTTTTACTTCACCTCGCCTGCGCAACTGCCCTACTGCCCACTAGTGATTGACCCCAGCGGGGCTTATTTTCGGCCCGAAGGCCCTGGCTTTATCTGCGGCATATCGCCCCCCGAAAGCGACGACCCCGAGTGCTTTGACTTTGAGGTGCAGCACAGCCTGTTTGACGAGGTGCTGTGGCCCATCCTGGCCGCCAGAGTAAGCGGCTTTGAGGCCGCCCGAGTACAGCGCGCCTGGGCCGGGCATTACGACGTCAACACCCTGGACCACAACGTCATCCTGGGCGCACACCCCGATATCGACAACCTGCTGTTTGCCAACGGCTTCAGCGGCCACGGCATGCAGCAGTCGCCCGCAGTAGGGCGGGCGCTGGCGGAGCTGGTGGTGTACGGTGGCTACCGTACGTTGGACTTGTCGGCACTGGGCTGGCAGCGGGTGATGGACCGCAGGCCTTTGCTGGAGGTGAATGTGGTGTGATGGCCCTACTGCAGATAGAGCGGATTACCCAAATTTGCTAGGGATGCAAAGCATCGAGGGGTATCAAAAAAACATGCAGTGAGCATACAAGTAATTTAGCGCTAGCAAGCCCTAGTCAATGCGCAATCAGATTAAAACTACTCTGAGGTCTAACGCTTGCAATCGCCTTCCGCCAGCAAGTCCATTTGCAGGACAACTGTTACTTGCACGTAGGTAAACCTTCCGAGTCATTTTTACCCCTTAAGCAAACGACATAACCACTTTTGTCGAATATGGTTCTCGCATCAACAGCGACTTCTTTTAGAGAACGACCAGCCCTGAATAGTTTGATATCGAATGTATTGGGATCAACGCCAGTAATCAAAGTTTCGCATAGCAACAAAGCTTTGTCGTCAAATAAAGCGATACCGTCTTTACGCAATACTATGGTTGAAGGTTTGGTTACTCCAATACTTTTACCGTGGCACTCCAATTGAGTCTTATCTTTGCTAAATGGCCCTTGCGTTGCGAAGGAATCAGGATCGAACTTTGTGCGCTCCAGTGTTTTGCCATGTAACACTTGATTGTTATCAACGATGAATATGTCTGTAGGGTATTTGGTCGTGATGTAGTCGGTATCTCCGCCCATCAATCTTGCGCTCTTGATGTCAACATTTGTTAATCGTTTAAAGCTCTCATCTTGGAGTATCAATGCCGATTCTTTGTCGCGAAATAATCGAACTACATATGAGCCATTTTTGATGGCAGATTTGATGTGCGTGAAGGATGAAGGATCAATGCCCGGCTGCGGGTTATTCGAATAATAGACCGCATATTTATCCTTGAAAATGTAACTTGAGCCAGATACTGATTGAAAGGTTGCTGCATCGGCCCCCGTTAGCTTATTCGCACCGCTAAACACACTGTCTTTGTCTCGTCCGTAGGTATTGTTTTTGCAGACATCTGTTGAATCAGGGATCAATGCAAAACTTGCTGCATCAGCGTTTACCAATCGTTTATCAGAATGAAATATGAAAAAAACCTTATCGCCTTCGACAGAAAATTTTGAAGTCATACATACTAATGAGTATGCGTTTTGCGAAAATTGTAAAGCCCATATCGTTAAAAAATAAAGCAAGGACCTGATGTGGAATGAGGTTGATCTAGTTCTCATTTGACCCGCCCATCGCCCCCCGATACCAATGGTGAAAATGCTCCATGCCGTCCTCCATCGGGCTTTGGTAGGGGCCTGACTGCGAATCGCCGCGTGCCAGTAGAGCCTGGCGGCCGGCGTCCATGCGCAGGGCGATTTCGTCGTCTTCCACGCAGGTTTCCATGTAGGCGGCTTGCTGGGCTTCGATGAATTCGCGCTCGAAGGCGGCGATTTCTTCGGGGTAGAAAAACTCCACCATGTTCAGCGTCTTCTGCGGGCCTTGCGGAAAGAGGGTGCTGACCACCAGCACATGCGGATACCACTCGACCATGATGTTGGGGTAGAAGGTGAGCCAGATGGCGCCGTGCTTGGGCGGCTGGCCACCGCGGTAGTTGAGCACTGCGTCGTGCCAGCGCTGGTACACCTCGGTGCCGGGCTTGCCCAGCTTGTCGGCCACACCCACGGTTTGCACGCTGTATTTGGGCTTGAGCTCCCAGCGCAGATCGTCAGTGGCCACAAACTGGCCCAGGCCGGGGTGGAAGGGGCCTACGTGGTAGTCCTCCAGGTAGACCTCGATAAAGCTTTTCCAGTTGTAGTCGCAATGGTGGATGTGGGCGCGGTCAAACACGTAGCCGTCAAAGTTGAGCTCAGACAGGGCATGCATGTCGGCCAAGTCGGCATTGACGTCGGTATGGGGCGCGTCAAAGAGCAGGCCGTTCCAGTTTTGCAGCGGGTAGTTTTGCAGGTGCAGGCAGGGGTCTTGCGCAAAATGGGGCGCGCCAATGAGCGTGCCGGTGGGGTGCTTGCCTGAGACATCGTAGGTCCAGCGGTGCAGGGGGCAGATGATGTTGCCTGCGGCAGCGTCGATACGGCCACGGCCCTTGAGCATCAAGGCCTGGCGGTGGCGGCAGACGTTGGAGATCAGCTCGATGCCCTTGGGCGTGTGCACCAGGGCGCGGCCCTCGCTCTCCTGGGGCAGGGTATGGTACTGGCCCACATGCGGCACCGACAGCTGGTGGCCGATATAGCGCGGGCTGCGGGCAAAAATGCGCTCCTGCTCAGCCGCAAAGGTGGAGGCGTCGAAATAGGAGGCCACGTCCAGCGGGCTGGTGGCCAGATGGTCGGGGGACAGGTGGGGCTGAAGACTTAAATCCGTCATGGGTAGACCTAAGACCTATATGAAAAAGTCGCCAGCGGGCCGCGGGGGCGCTCACCGGAAGACCGTATGGCAGGGAACGCGATTTTACCCGCCTACAATTGCGGTTTATATCCCTACAACGGATGCCCATGCCCAAAGCCCCTGTTACTGCCCCTGCCAGCCTGACCTACGAAGCCGCCCTGCAAGAGCTGGAAGCCCTGGTGGCGCGCGTGGAGTCGGGCCAATTGCCGCTGGACGAGCTGCTGGTGGGCTACCAGCGCGGGGCCGAGCTGCTTAAGATCTGCCGCGACAGGCTGCAGGCGGTGGAGCAGCAGATCAAGGTGCTTGACGGAAAATCTGACGAGGCCAAGCCATGGACGCAAGAGTGAGCAGGCTGCAGCCGCTGGATTTTGCTGCCTGGATGGCGGCCCATCTGCAGGCCGTGGAAGCGGCGCTGTCGCAGTGGGTGCCGGCGCAGGCCCCTGCGGGCCTGGGCGACGCCATGCGCTATGCGGTGCTGGACGGTGGCAAACGGCTGCGGCCTTTGCTGGTACTGGCGGCATGCGAGTCTATTCAGGGTGAGGGGGCTGGAGTTGGTAGTGAGGCGGCTCTGCGTGCTGGTAACGAGGCGGCCCTGCGAGCCAGTAACGATGCAGCCCTGCGAGCCGCGTGCTCTGTCGAGCTGATCCACGCCTACAGCCTGGTGCACGACGACATGCCCTGCATGGACAACGATATTTTGCGCCGAGGCAAGCCCACGGTGCATGTGAAGTTTGGCCAGGCCCAGGCCTTGCTGGCGGGCGATGCGCTGCAGGCGCTGGCGTTTGAATTGCTCACGCCTGTGGATGGCAGCGTGAGCGCAGCCGTCCAGGCGCGGCTGTGTGCGCTGCTGGCGCGGGCCGCAGGCGAGGCGGGCATGGCAGGCGGCCAGGCGATTGATCTGGCCAGTGTGGGCGTGAAGCTCAATGAAGACCAGCTGCGCCAGATGCATCGCCTGAAAACCGGCGCCCTGCTGCAGGCCAGCGTGGCCATGGGTGCTGCCTGCGCAGCAGCCAGCGCGGCGCAAAGCCAGGCGCTGGCAGACTACGGCGCAGCCATTGGCCTGGCTTTTCAGGTGGTGGACGACATTCTGGACGTGGTGGCTGACTCGGCCACCCTGGGCAAGACAGCGGGTAAAGACGCTGACCATGATAAGCCCACCTATGTCTCGCTCATGGGGCTGCAGAGCGCGCGCGCCTATGCGCAGACCCTATACACCCAGGCGCTGGATGCTTTGGAGCGCAGCGGCCTGGCCGATACCCGCGCATTGCAGGCGCTGGCCGACATGGTGGTCAAACGCAGCAGCTAGGCACATGTGGAACCCTCTTTTTTAATATGTTTTAGGCCTCCAGCCCAATAGAATATCGCGGGAGCAGCTATAAAATAAGTAGCATTAAGTATGACCATTCTCTCCACCATCAACTCCCCTGCCGACCTGCGTGCGCTGCCGCGCGCCCAGCTGAAAACGCTGGCTGATGAACTGCGCGACTATGTGCTGCAGTCTGTCTCCAAAACCGGCGGCCACCTGAGCTCTAACCTGGGCACGGTGGAGCTCACCGTCGCCTTGCATGCCGTGTTCAACACGCCGCACGACCGCCTGGTGTGGGACGTGGGCCACCAAACCTATCCGCACAAAATCCTCACCGGCCGCCGCGACCAGATGCACACCCTGCGCCAGTTGGGCGGCATCAGCGGCTTTCCGCGCCGCCCCGAGAGCGAGTACGACACCTTCGGCACAGCACACTCGTCCACCTCCATCTCCGCTGCGCTGGGCATGGCCGTGGGCGCGCGCACCAAGGGCGAGCAGCGCCATGCGGTGGCCATCATCGGCGACGGTGCGATGACTGCGGGCATGGCTTTTGAGGCGCTCAACAACGGCGGCGTGCAGCCCGGTCTGCCGCTGCTAGTGGTGCTTAACGACAACGACATGAGCATCAGCCCGCCCGTGGGCGCGCTCAACCGCTATCTGGCCCAGCTGATGAGCGGGCAGTTTTATTCCGCAGCCCGCAACGTGGGCAAGTCGGTGCTCAAGGTAGCGCCGCCGCTGTTTGAGCTGGCCAAGCGCTTTGAAGAAAACGCCAAGAGCATGGTCGTGCCCGCCACGCTGTTTGAAAAGTTCGGTTTCAACTATGTGGGGCCGATCGATGGCCATGATCTTGATTCGCTGATCCCCACGCTGGAGAACGTGCGCAACCTGATGGCCCATGGCGCAGGCCCGCAGTTCCTGCATGTGGTGACCAAAAAAGGTCAGGGCTACAAGCTTGCCGAGGCAGACCCGGTGGGCTACCACGGCCCGGGCAAGTTTGACCCTGCTGTCGGCATCGTCAAGCCCACCACCCAACCCAAGCAGACTTTCACCCAGGTGTTTGGCAACTGGCTGTGCGACATGGCCGCAGCGGACGAGCGCCTGGTGGGCATCACCCCGGCCATGCGCGAAGGCTCGGGCCTGGTGGAGTTTGAAAAGCGTTTTCCTGCGCGCTACCACGACGTGGGCATTGCCGAGCAGCATGCGGTCACCTTCGCTGCAGGCCTGGCCTGTGAAGGCCTCAAGCCCGTGGTCGCCATCTACAGCACCTTTTTGCAGCGCGGCTACGACCAGCTGATCCACGATGTAGCCATCCAAAACCTGCCAGTGGTTTTTGCGCTCGACCGCGCAGGCTTGGTGGGCGCAGACGGCGCCACGCACGCAGGCGCATACGACATCGCCTACCTGCGCTGTATCCCCAACATCAGCGTGGCCTGCCCGGCAGACGAGGCAGAGTGCCGCGCATTGCTGACCACCGCCTTCCAGCAAAACCACAGCGTGGCCGTGCGTTACCCGCGCGGTGCGGGCGCGGGCGTGGCTTGCGGCAGCGACCTGACACCTTTGCCCTTTGGCAAGGGCGAGGTGAGGCGCATGTCGACAGGCAAAAAAATCGCCATCTTGAGCTTTGGCACCATGCTGTACCCGGCACTGGCCGCTGCCGAGCAGCTCGATGCCACGGTGGTCAACATGCGCTGGGCCAAGCCGCTGGATACTGCGCTGCTGCAAGAGATCGCGTCCAGCCACGACTGCCTGGTCACTCTGGAAGAAGGCTGCCTGATGGGCGGCGCAGGCTCGGCCGTGCTGGAGGCTTTGCAAACTTTGCAGTTGCAGACTCCTGTGTTGCAGCTGGGCTTGCCCGACACCTTCATCGAGCACGGAGACCCTGCCAAGCTGCTGGCACTGCAGGGCCTGGATGCAGCGGGCATCGAAGCGTCGATCAGGCAGCGCTTTGCGGCGTGATAACTGCCGCAGCACAGCGCGTCACACTTCCTTGCAGAAGCCTGAAGCCACAGGCTTTGTAAGGCCATCTCAAGGGTAAACCCCCGGGGTTGCATAGAGGTGCACTTCCTAAAATCACAATTGACTAAAACAAGTCCTCACCCAAGGCGCATCACGCCAGCAAGTGGGTTGTTCAACCGGGCTGCCAGCCTATCACCTGCAGCCCAAACGGAGATAGACAAGATGGATCGTCGTTCCCTTATTAAAAACGCTGGCATTGCTGGCGTACTGGCCGCTGGTGTAGCACCTGCTGTGCATGCCCAGGCCGCAGTGCGCTGGCGTCTGTCGTCAAGCTTCCCCAAAGCGCTTGACACAATTTACGGCGCTGCAGAAGTGTTTTCCAAGGCTGTCAAGGCCATGTCGGGTGGCAAGTTTGAAATCTCGGTGCACGCTGCTGGCGAGATCACGCCACCGTTCGGCGTGGTCGATGCAGTGCAGCAGGGCTCGGTCGAGATGGCCCACACCGCCCCTTACTACTTCTTCGGCAAGAACGAAGCTTTTGCACTGGGCTGCGCTATTCCGTTTGGCCTGAACAGCCGCCAGATGTCTGCCTGGATGTATGAGGGCAACGGCATGAAGCTGATGCGCGAGTTCTACGCCAAGTACAACATCGTCAACTTCGTCGGTGGCAACACGGGCGCGCAGATGGGTGGCTGGTATCGCAAAGAGATCAAGAACATCAACGACATCAAGGGCCTGAAAATGCGTATCGGCGGCTTCGCCGGCAAAGTGCTCGAGCGTATCGGCGGTGTACCGCAAAACATTCCTGGCGGCGAGATCTACTCGGCGCTGGAAAAAGGCACGATTGACGCTGCCGAGTGGGTAGGCCCGTACGATGACCAGAAGCTGGGCTTCAACAAGGTCGCTCCGTTCTACTACTACCCAGGCTGGTGGGAAGGCGGTCCACAGCTGGACTTCTTCATCAACGACAAGGCCTTCAACGCGTTGTCCGCAGAAAACAAAGCCATCGTGGAAGCTGCTGCTGCGCAAGCCGCCAGCGACATGCAGGCCAAGTACGACGGCCGCAACCCAACCGCGCTCAAGCAGTTGGTAGGCTCTGGCACCAAGCTGCGTCCGTTCTCCAACGACGTGCTCAGCGCAGCGTTCAAAGAGTCGATGGCACTGTACAGCGAGCTGTCCGGCAAGAACGAAGACTGGAAGAAAATCTACGCCGACTACAGCAAGTTCCGCGCGGATGCCAACCTGTGGTTCCGCTTCACCGAAGCCAAGTTCGATACTTTCATGCAGGCACAGAAACTGTAATCTGCAGATTGCCGCTGTCACACCAAAGCCGCCTTCGGGCGGCTTTTTTCATGGGGCTGAGCGCCGCGGTGTTGGCAATAACACTCACACCGCGCAGGTGCGAAAGCCCCAGAAGCCCAGGTCGATGTCGGCTGGTGCAAAGCCGCGAAAAGTGGGCTGCTTCATGCGCATGCGTGTGGCAAACGAGCCACCGCGCAGCACCTTGCAGTGTTCGAAGGTTTTGGTGCTGTAGTTGGCCCATGGCCCGGCGACGAATCCTGGGTAAGGGCGAAAGGTATTGCTGGTCCATTCCCACACATCGCCCCAGCGAAAGCCCATGCCCTGTGCCTTGTGCGCCGCAATCTCCCACTCCACTTCGGTAGGCAAACGCCGCCCCGCCCACTGCGCATAGGCCTGCGCCTCATACCAGGTGACATGCATGGCGCTGGCGGCACCTGCAGCGCGCTGCGTGATGCCAAAGCGGGTCTGCAGCACCGCGCCGCTGGCCACGCCAATCTGCTCGACATAGCGCGGCCCGCGGCGGCCCTCTTTGTTGGCCGTCTCCTGCAGCCATTCCCAGCCACGCGGTGACCAGTGCGCCACGTCGTCATAGCCGCCATCGTCGATGAACTCGACAAACTGCGCCCAGCTTACAGGCTGCGCGTCGATTTCAAACTCGGGCACTTGCACGCTGTGGGCCGGGCGTTCGTTGTCCCAGGCAAAGCCGCTGGCGGGCGCGCCCAGCTGCCAGCGCATGGCCGGCATGCACAGAGGCTCGCGCAGGCGCAGCACCGGGCTGGCGGGTATCTGCAGACGCAGGCCCAGGGCCTGGGCCATGACAATGAACTGCTCGCCTATCTGGTCTTCCCGCGACAGGGCCATGCGAAAAAAATACAAAGCTTCATCGCTGTCTTCAACTTTTTCCAGCAGCTCCAAAGTCGTTTCCAGAGTTTCCAGAAGATACGATTTGATGGTGCCCAGCTCGGGATAGCTTTGCACCCAGCGCTCGGAGCGCGTGGTCAACGCAGGGTTGAAGCAGGCGTCCGCTAGCGGCTCGATCGAGGCCAGGCGCACTGGCTGGGCCGGGCATGCAGAGCCCAGCGCGCGCTGGGTATTGCGCCCAATCCACCATTCCTGAAACCAGCCCACATGGCCCAGCAACCACAGCGGTGGCAGCGCGGCAGGCACCCGCGGCACACTCATGTCATCGGCAAAGCGCAGGTCGGGCACGGTTTTTTCAAACTGGCCCATCAGGTGCAGGGTATGGTTGCGTGCATCCATCAGCGCCAGTGACAGCACATCATGCCCCGCGCTGCGCATGGCTGGCGAGTCAATGGATGAGGTCATGTGGGTTTGCATGTGCTGCGCAAAAAGCAATCAGCATTATGGACTGCATCAAGCGACAGCTCCCAGTGCTGCTTGAAATTTACCAACAGCTGCGGCATGCTTTCATAAAGTGCGGAATCTACGGGTTAACCCGATAATTTCCCGTCAGGCTTTTGCCAGAGCATGGGCGACACTGTTTGCGACAATACATGGGTACCAAACTGGAGCTGCGCAATGTCTGTACTACTGAAATTCGCCCTGGCGGTGGACTGGATCAACGAACGCTTTAGCAAGCTGGCGGCGTGGGCCGTGTTCATCTCGGCCATGATCTGCGCAGGCAATGCCTTCATCCGCTACGGCCTGGACATGAGCTCCAACGGCTGGCTGGAGATTCAGTGGTATCTGTTTGCCGTCACTGTCATGCTGGGCGCACCCTTTGTGCTCAAGGTCAACGAGCATGTGCGCGTGGACCTGATCTACGGCAAGCTCAAAGGCAATGGGCCGGTCTACATCGACCTGTTTGGCCTGGTGTTTTTTCTGCTGCCGGTAGTTGGGCTGATGTTCTACATGTGCGTGCCGTATTTTTACCAGGCTTTCCTGTCCAAGGAAATGAGCCAGAACGCTGGTGGCCTGATCCGCTGGCCTGCGATCTTGACCCTGCCGGTGGGCTTTGGCCTGCTGCTGCTGCAAGGCGTCTCCGAGATCATCAAGCGTGTGGCCTATCTGGCGGGCAAGTACGAGATGAACACCCACTACGAAAAACCGATTCAGTAAGCCTGTGTGCCACTGACCACTCCCTATCCTTCACTTAATTCGAATAGAGCACACAATGCTAGTTGAAAATTTTCCACCGATCATGTTTGCGGGACTGATCGTGGTGATGCTGATCGGTTTTCCTGTGGCCTTCTCGCTGGCCGCCTTGGGCCTGGGCAGCGGCTTCTACGCCATCCACATGGGCTGGTTCCCAGCAGCGTACATGAGCAACCTGCCGCTGGCGCTGTTCTCGATTTTGAGCAACGACCTGCTGCTGGCGATTCCGTTCTTTACCTTCATGGGAACCATCCTGGAAAAATGCGGACTGGCCGAAGATATGCTGGACTCGATGGGCCAGCTGTTTGGCCCGGTCAAAGGCGGCCTAGGCTACTCGGTCATCATTGTGGGCTTTATTCTGGGCGCGATCACCGGCACCGTGGCGGGCCAGGTGATTGCGATGGCGCTGATCTCGCTGCCCGTGATGATGCGTTACGGCTATGACATGCGCTACGCCACCGGCGTGCTGGCCGCTTCGGGCACGATTACCCAGTTGGTGCCGCCATCGCTGGTGCTGGTGGTGTTGGCTGACCAGCTGGGCAAGCCCGTGGGTGATATGTACAAAGGGGCCTGGGGCCCGTCGATTCTGCAGATCATGCTGTTTGCAGCTTACACCTACGCACTGAGCGTATTCAAGCCGCATTACGTGCCCGGTGTGCCCAAAAGTGCGCGAACCCTCAACGGCTGGGCGCTGTGGAGCAAGTGCCTCAAAGGCATCATTCCTTCAGCCATCCTGATCTTTGTCGTGCTCGGCTCAATGGGCGGGCTACCGTTTCAGAACTCAGCGATTGCCACACCCACCGAAGCCGGAGCCATGGGCGTGGTGGGCGGTCTGATCCTGGCTGCATCGCACAAGCGCCTGAGCAAGGCGCTACTCTGGGAGGCCATGGTGGGCACCATGCGCCTGACAGCGATGGTGGTATTCATCCTGATCGGCTCGCGTGTGTTCAGCCAGGTGTTCCAGGGCGTGGACGGCGCCAAATGGGTAGAGCATTTGCTGACCGGTTTGCCTGGTGGCCAAGTGGGCTTCCTGATTGTGGTGAACATTTTTGTGTTCTTCCTGGCCTTCTTCCTGGACTTTTTTGAAATCGCCTTCATCATCGTGCCTATGCTGGCGCCTGTGGCTGACAAGCTGGGCATCAATCTGATCTGGTTTGGCGTGCTGCTGTGTGTCAACCTGCAAACCAGCTTCATGCACCCGCCCTTTGGTTTTGCGCTGTTCTATCTGCGCGGCATTGCAGACACGCTGTTCAAGGAAAAACGCATTCCCGAAGCGGTCAAGTCCAACGACATCTACTTGGGCTCCATCCCCTGGGTGATCATGCAGCTGATCCTGGTGGTGGTGGTGATCTTTGTGCCGCAGACAGTGACCGTGTTCCTGGACAAGGAGATTGTGGTCGACGTGGACAAGGTGAAGATCGAAGTACCCGCCGAAGCCGAAGCGGCCTCCAAAGACCCGGGCTCGCTCACACCCGCTGCCAGCGCGCCCTCAACTACCGGAACCGCGGCCGAGAACACGGCCACCGACAAGGCCAACGCGGACAAAGCCGCCGAGAAAGAAGCTGAAGAAGAGCAGAAGAAACTCGACGAGCTATTCAAAGAGAAGAAGTAGCCTTCTTTTGCCATGCCCACGCCCCTCGCTGGCCTTCGCCTGGAGGGGCTTTTTTTCGGCCACTGCCAGTTCACATTACCATCGCACCATGTCTACCCCGCTTGACCAGCTTGGCCCCCCGCCATTTCGCTTCCAGCCTGCACGCAGCCCCATGGTCTGCCGCGCCTTCTCGCTGCCTTTTTGCGCACTGGCGGTGCTGATTGTGGGCTACTGCGTCTATTGGGTGTACGCCCTGTGGTCTTCGGGCCAGCTTACCTCAGGCTCGGGCCAGGCGATGGCTTCGGGGCTGAACTGGGCGCTAGCGGCACTGGCCCTGATGGCCTACACACTGTGGTGCATCCTGACCAGCATCACCACACTGACAGGCAGCCATCTGGAGCAGACCTTCGTCTGGAACAAGAAGCTGGAGCTGCGCGAGCTGGCCTATGTGAAGCTGATTCGCGTGCCGGGCCTGGACTGGCTGATCGCCCCACGGCTGTACTGCCGTACTTTGCTGGGCAAGTTTGCGGTGTTCTACGCGGCTGACCAGCAGATGATTGCGGAGTTTGAACGGCTGCGCGACGAGCTGAGCGCATTTCGACGCATCCGCTAGCGCACCATGAAAAAAGCCACCCTGAAAGGTGGCTTTTGTGGGGGGCAAGAAGCGCTTACTTCTGTGCCATTACCCAAGCAGCCAGCTTGGCAGCTTCAGCTTCGCTGACTTGCGTATTGGCAGGCATGGGCACGGGGCCCCAGTTGCCTTTGCCGGGCGTGCTGCCTTTTTGGATCGACACAGCCAGTTTTTTGACGGCTTCGCCGTCACCAGCGTATTTGGCGGCTACGTCTTTGTAGGACGGACCGACCATTTTCTTGTCAACCGCGTGGCAAGCCATGCAGTTCTTGGCGGTGGCCAAGGCGGCATCGGCAAAAACAGGGGCGCTGACAGCGCTCAAAATGGCAGCGATAGCACTGAGAGTGATCAATTGGAGTTTCATTGTCTTCCTTTAAAACACCTAAGCGGTGTAAGATGCAAAGCACCTGATACAAAACATAACGCAATTCTAGGGCCAGGCGTTGACCGTACAGTCAGCATGACACGAAAAATCCTTGGATTAGAAAAACTTATCCAGCAGCCCCAAAATAGCGAAAACGATGTTTTGGAGCGCTTTTGGGGCGTAATTAGGTACTTTAATACGCTATTTTCCTGTTTTCCGTTGGAGTGAACGATGTATTTTTTAGGTATTGGCCTGGTGCTGCTGGTTTTGAAATATCTGGAAATCGGCCCCGTAGGCCGCTGGGACTGGGCCAGTGACTGGCTGTGGTTTGCGCTGCCGTTCATCCTGGCTGCCGCCTGGTGGGCCTATGCCGACTGGTCGGGCTACAGCAAGCGCCGCGCCATGGACAAGATGGAAAAGCGCAAACAGGATCGCCTGGCCAAAAACCGCGAAGCCCTGGGTTTAGGCACGGCGAAGAATAAAAAGCCCTGAATCAGGCCTGTTTTTATATGCCAAACAGGCCGCCAGGCCAATAGAATATCGCGGGAGCAGCTATTAAAAACGTAGCGTTTTGTGGATGGTTCAGTGGCCCGCTGCCACGCCTGCGTGCGTGTCTGGCTGCCCTGCTGTGCTGCTGCACAAGTGCACTGCTGGCCCAGACCAGCCCACCCGCTGGCAAAACCGAGCCTGGCGCCGCGCCCGTGGTCTCGCGCGACGCCCAGCTGACCTACCAGTCTGCGCGCGACAAGCTGCTGCAAATCCGCACCTTGCGCCGCAAAACCAACACCCAAAGCAGCGTGGGCTCGGGCTTTTATGTCTCCAGCGACGGGTTGATTGTCACCAACTACCACGTGGCCAGCCAACTGGCGCTGGAGCCCTCGCGCCACCGCGGTGTGGCAGTGTCGGTGGATGGCAAAGAGATTGATGTGGACCTGCTGGCTTTTGATATCCAGCACGATCTGGCGGTGCTCAAGCCGCGCGAGCCTGTGACGGTGCAGGCGCCCTTGGTGTTGCGTTCTGCAGAGCGCCCCCTGGCGCGTGGCGAGCGCATCTACTCTCTGGGCAACCCGTTGGACATCGGTTTTGCCGTGACAGAGGGCAATTACAACGGCCTGGTGCAGCGCAGTTTTTACCCACGCATTTTCTTTGGCGGCGCGCTCAACCCCGGCATGAGCGGTGGCCCGGCGCTGGACACGGCAGGACAGGTGATTGGCGTGAACGTGGCCAAGCGCGGCGGCGCGGAGCAGGTGAGCTTTTTGATCCCCGTGCAGTATGTGGCGCTGCTGACCGCCAAGGCCAAATCGGCCAAGCCCATCACCCAGTCGGCCCAGGACACCGTGGCACAGCAACTGCTGCAGCACCAAGGTGAGCTGGTCAAGCGCTTTACCAGCACGCCGTTTCGCTTTGAAACCTACGGAGGCTACCGCGTGCCGGTGCCCGACACCACACTGGCGCGCTGCTGGGGCGAGGGACGCAACCGCAACTCCCAGTCCAAACTTGATTTTGAGCGCAGCGACTGCAGCGTGGACAGCGCGGTCTACGCGGGCGATTTCAACACCGGCAACATCCTGATGCGCTACGAAGCCTATGACGGCACGCGCCTGCACCCCTGGCAGTTTGCCTACACCTACTCCAGCAGCTTTGCCAACGAGGCGTTTGCACTGCGCGGCGGGCGCCACAAAACCGCCGCTGAGTGCAATGAACGCTATGTGCAAAGCGCGGGCTTGCCCCTGCGAGCGGTGGTGTGCCTGACCGCTTACCGCAAGTTCGATGGCCTGTACGACCTGTCCCTGCTGGTCACCACCCTGAACCTGCCTACGCGGGGAATTCAGGGCCGTCTGGACGCTACCGGCGTGAGCTTTGACAACGCCAAGTTGCTGACCCAGCGCTACCTGGACGCCTTCTCTTGGGAGGCCAAGCCATGACCGATGCGACGCTCCCGGGCGATGGGCTGTTGCCTGCCGACGCGCAGATGCTGGCCGTGCCCGAGCAGGCACAGCCTGCCCCCGCAGCCCAAGCCACAGTGCTGGCGCTGCTGACAGCCCATGACCGCCAGCACAACACGCTGGTGCAGCACCGCGTCACGCGCTGGCCTGTGTTGGTGGGCCGCGCGCTGCATTGCGACTGGGTGATTGATGACCCGCACCTGGCGCCTGAGCATGTGCGCATCGCGCCCAACGCACAAGGACAACTGCAGATTGAGCTGCTGGCCAGCCTCAACGGCCTGCGCCTGGGCAGGCAGCAGCTGGGCACAGGCGACAGCGCGATATGGGAGGTCAACCAAGCCTTGAGCCTGGGCAAACTGCAGCTGCATGCGCGCCAGGCCAGCGACAGCGTGCTGCCCGAGCAGACCCTGCACAGGGGCTGGCGCATCTGGTTGGGCCATAACCTGGCCACTGCCGTGGCTCTGGTACTGCTGGCGCTCTACACCTTGGTCGCCAGCTGGTTGCCCGCGATGGAAAGCGGCATGTGGGCCGCTGTCGTGGGAGGCCTGCTGGCGTTAGGCGCAGGCATTGCGACCTGGTCTGGGCTGTGGGCTTTGGCTTCCAAACTGTTTGGCGGCAGGCTGTGGTTTGCACGGCATGTGCAGATTGCCGCGGTGGGGCTGGCCTTGATGTACGGCATTGGGCTGGTTGGCAATGTGCTGGCCTTTGCCTTTTCGTGGAGCACACTGGCCAAGTTTGACAACCATGTGGCCGCACTCATGCTGGCGGCCATGGTGTGGTATCACCTCAGGTATGTGCTGTCCGTGCCGCCGCGCAGGCTGGCCATGGTTGTGGGCTGCTTGGCTATTGCAGGTCTGGCGATCAAAATGGGCTTTGACTGGCAAAGCCAAAAGCGCCTGAGCAGCAAGCTCTATATGAGCAGCTTCTTCCCGCCCAGCTGGCGCCTGGCCCAGCCTGTGAACACCCAGCAGTGGCTGCTGGAGATGGACACGCTCAAACCGCGCCTGAACCAACGCCTGCAAGACCAAAGCGACGATAGCGCGCAGGACTATAACGAGCTGGATTGACGCTGCCTGATTCGGGGCGGGGGTTTACGGGCGGCGGCTGAAACTGCTGCGCATCGTATACAGGTACACCAGCACAGGACACAACGCCAGTGCACACCCGGCGAGCACGCCACCGACCCCGGCGTATTGAACCGCCCAGCCTGCCACTACAGTACCCAGCATGTCACCAGCGCTGGCGAGGGTTCCCACAATGGCCAGCATCACCGTGCGGGACGGTGCCTTCACTGCAAGCAGCAAAGTGCTCTCAATCATGGGCATGGCAGGAGCGAATACCGCGGCAGTCAGGAAGGTTCCCGCGATGAGCAGTTCATTGCCGGGCAGCCACCACATCAGCAGAATTTGAAACATCGCGGCAGCAATACCCAGCCAGAGTATCCACATCTTGCCTGCAGCTGACTGTGCATGTTGGGTCTGGGTTATGGCCAATCCTGCCGTCAGGCCGAGTCCTCCGGCAGTTACCAGCATGCCAAACACGCTGGCTGGCCTGTGATGCGATGCAAGCTGTGCAGGCACCAGCAGATTGTCCATGGGACCATAGATAAAACTCAGTAGAACGATGCATATGACAAATACAAGGACCTGCTTGGTCCAGATTCCAGCAGGCAGCAAGGCTCTCCAGTGGCTGGTTTGCTCAGGCAGACGGCGTGCATCGCGAGGGAAAATTTTGGGCAGACTCAAGGTGACGATGATTGAGCTCACACTCAACACGCCCAGCAGGCTTGCCATATGGTTTGCGCTGATGCACCAACCTGCTACGCTACCTCCCAAGGCAAATCCTACAATGGCCCACATCCAGTTGCCACCGAAAAACTTCAGCAACGGCAATTTATACAGGCGTGCAATGACCGGTGTGCGGGATGAAAATCCCAGATCAGCCATGGTATCTGCGGCCATGGCACACAGCGCTAGCAGCAAGGCCGCCAGCTTCTCGTCGGCAAGCCACAAAACCGCGCCGCCAACGATGCACAATGATGAACACACTGCTGCATACACCGTCATCCGCCAGGAGCCCAGCCGACGCGACACAGGGGTCGCCAGCACGGTGCCCACGATGCCACTGGCCACCAGCAGTGCAGACAAGACGCCGAGCCACGCTGTGCCCAGCGCAGCCTGCGTGATGAACCAGGGCAGCACTACCGCCAGCACGCCCTCGGCAAAGGCACCCGGCAGCACGATGGCCGTGCGTAGGGCCAGTAATCTATCAACTTGCATGGATCCTTGAGCACTTTATTTCTTCAAGCACTCACAGGACGGGATGCTGTTAATGTGAATGCATGGCAAACAGCACAGGCATTACATCAAACCAAGCTTAAGGCTGCATTATGGGCAGCGCAGCTTGCTCAATAGGCGTCCAACACGGCGCCCTTGGAAGCGCTGGAGGCATTGAAAGCAAACTTCGCCTGCACGCCGCGGGTGTAGCGCGGGGCAGGTTTCTTCCAGGCGGCGCGGCGCTTGGCGATTTCGGCTTCACTGACGTTCAGGTCCAGCTTGAGCTGCTTGGAGTCAATGGTGACGCTGTCGCCGTCTTGCACCAGAGCAATCGTGCCGCCCTCGGCCGCTTCGGGGGCGCAGTGGCCCACCACCATGCCCCAGGTGCCGCCAGAGAAGCGGCCATCGGTGATCAAGCCTACCGTCTCGCCCAGGCCCGCGCCGATCAGCGCGCCCGTGGGCGCCAGCATCTCGGGCATGCCGGGGCCGCCTTTGGGGCCGAGGTAGCGCAGGATCATCACGTCGCCGTGGGTGATCTTGCCGTCCAGGATGGCCTTGAGCGCGCTTTGCTCGTCGTCAAAGCACTTGGCTGGACCGGTCATCACAGGGTTCTTCAAGCCGGTGATTTTGGCCACGGCGCCTTCGGGCGACAGGTTGCCTTTGAGGATGGCCAGGTGGCCTTGCTTGTACAGTGCCTTGTCGATGGGGCGAATGCAGTCCTGGTCAGCGCGCGGCTGGTCGGGCACGTCTTTCAGTACCTCAGCCATGGTCTGGCCCGAGATGGTGATGCAGTCACCGTGCAGCAGGCCTGCATTGAGCAACACCTTCATAACCTGTGGAATGCCGCCTGCTTTGTGCAGGTCGACTGCCAGGTATTTTCCGGAAGGCTTGAGATCGCAGATCACGGGCACTTTTTTGCGCATGCGCTCAAAGTCGTCAATCGTCCACTCCACACCTGCGGCATGTGCAATGGCCAGAAAGTGCAGCACCGCATTGGTAGAGCCGCCAGTGGCCATGATGACAGCCACGGCGTTTTCAATCGCCTTTTTGGTCACGATGTCGCGTGGCTTGATGTCTTTTTTGATCGCTTCCATCAACACTTTGGCCGACTCTTTGGCCGAGTTCATCTTCTCGTCGTGCGGGTTGGCCATGGTGGAAGAGTAGGGCAGGCTGATACCCAGCGCCTCGAAGGCCGAGCTCATGGTGTTGGCGGTGTACATGCCGCCGCAGGAGCCAGTGCCAGGGATGGCGCGCATTTCGATCTGTTTCAGGTCTTCGTCGCTCATGTTGCCAGCGGCGTTTTGGCCTACGGCTTCAAACACGCTCACGATATTGAGGTCCTGGTCTTTGTAGCGGCCCGGCAGGATGGTGCCGCCATACACATAGATGGCGGGCACGTTGGCGCGCAGCATGCCCATCAGGCCGCCGGGCATGTTCTTGTCGCAGCCGCCGACCACCACCACGCCGTCCATCCACTGGCCCTGCACGCAGGTTTCGATGCAGTCGCTGATCACTTCGCGGCTGACCAGTGAATACTTCATGCCTTCGGTGCCCATGGCCATGCCGTCGCTGATCGTGGGGGTGCCAAATACCTGTGCGTTGCCGCCTGCCTCTTCAATGCCAGCAATAGCGGCGTCGGCCAGCTTTTGCAGGCCGCTGTTGCAGGGGGTGATGGTGCTGTGGCCGTTGGCTACGCCGACCATGGGCTTGCCAAAGTCGGTTTCCTTGTAGCCCATGCCGTAGTACATAGAACGGTTGGGCGCGCGGGACTTGCCCTCGGTGATATTGGCGGAACGCAGGGGCTGGATGGGGATGGTTTTGCTGGTCATGGTGAGATCTTCAGTGCAGGGGATTCAAGGCGGTCGACTAGGGCACAATTGTAGTGGCTGATGGTCACTACCTAATTACGATGTTGGAGCACACGGGCAACCAGCCGCAGTGAGTGGTCAGCCTGGGTTGCAGCCCAGGCATCCAGCGCATAAAAGGTCAGGCAGGCAAAGCATCAGGCCGCTTGACACCGCCGCGGCGCAGCGCAGGGGGCTTGCCTATGTCGATACCGCAGCGGGCCAGCTCGCGCTGCAGCTCCTTGCGGAACTGGTGGTAATCCACCTGGGTGCTGTGGCGCGGCGCGCGTTCAAAATCCAGATGCGGGTTATTCATCTCGTGTTCTATCGCCGCCTGCATGTCGGCTGGCCGCTGCCAGCGCCCGGTGATCTCCTGCACCGCCAGGCGCGACTGCATATCAGCCATCGGCCAGATGCAGCCCAACGGCTGGAACAGACCGACAAAATACAGGCTCTGGTACTGTGCATGCATCATCTTGAGAAACAGCGGTGTTTTCTCGGCATGCGTGTAGTCGATGAAGTTTTTGTCGAAGAACGGGAAGCTGATGTAAAAGCCTGTGCACGCCACCACGATGTCGTAGTCAGCGCGCGCGCCGTCTCTGAACACGACCGATTGCCCCTCAAAGCGCTCAATACCGCCGCGCGGCTGGATACGGCCATGGCGGATGTAGTCGATCAGGTCGCTATTGAGTGTGGGGTGCTGGTACAGGGGCGGTTTTGTGTTTTCTGGCAGCCCCATTGCAGCGTAGCTGCCTTGCAGCAGCGTGAGCAGCCATTTGAAGCTGTGCTGGCGAAGCCATGCGGGCAGCCAGGCGCTGCCCGAGGCGAATTCGTCAGAGGGTTTGCCAAAAATGAATTTGGGCACAAACCACTGCGGGCTGCGCATGCTCAGGTGCACGCTGCCCGACACGCGCGCGGCCTCCACCGCCACGTCGCAGGCCGAATTGCCACCCCCAACGACCAACACCCGCTTGCCACGCCAGCTGTCGTTCACGCCCTTGAAATCATGCGAGTGCATGTACTGGCCCTGAAAGTCACCGGCAATCTCGGGCCAGCGCGGGTTCCAGTGATGGCCGTTGGCCACCATCAGGTGGCTGAACTGTGCGCGCTGGGCTGCACCGCTGGCGTCGGTAAAGTCCACACGCCAGCTGCCATCGGCGTTACGCTCAATCTGCGTGACGGTATGGCCAAACCGGATGCGTGGCATAACGCCAAAATGCCTGGCGTAGCTTTCAAAATAGGCCTGCAACTGGCTATGGTGAGGATAGGCAGGGTAGTGCGCGGGCATGGGGTAGTCTTCATACTCGCTCCATGCGCGGCTGGAGATAATATGAGTGTTCTCGTTGACACTGCTATGGCCTGTGCTGGCATTGAACACCCAGTTGCCACCGACTTTGGTGCTTTTCTCAAACACGGTGACATCCAGGCCCGCGGCAACGCAATTTTTGGCAGCGGCAATGCCGCTGGGGCCTGCGCCAATCACACAAATTTTGACAGGGGTATGCATTGGCATATTTTGTGCCGAAGGGCCTTGCATGCGTATCGCAAGTTACCCTAGGGTTCATCGGGCAAAATACAGCCCATGCTGATTCACCCTCAAATCGACCCTATCGCGCTCAAGCTGGGCCCGCTGGCCATCCACTGGTATGGCCTGACCTACCTTGCAGCTTTTGCATTGTTCATGTTTCTGGGCATTCGCCGCCTCAAGCATCCGCCCTATGCCACCATCACTGGCCCCGGCGCGTGGACGCGCAAGGATGTGGAAGATATCCTTTTCCTCGGGGTCATGGGTGTGGTGCTGGGCGGGCGCATTGGCTACTGCTTGTTTTACAAACCCGCGTATTACCTTGCCCACCCGCAGGAGATTTTCTATGTCTGGCAGGGCGGCATGAGTTTTCATGGCGGGTTGCTGGGCGTGGTGTGCGCGGAGATCTGGTTTGCCTATTCACGCAAGCGTTCGCTGTTCCAGGTGGCTGACTTTGTTGCGCCATGCGTGCCTACCGGCTTGATGATGGGGCGCATTGGCAACTTCATCAACGGCGAGCTGTGGGGGCGCGTGGCCGATCCGTCCCTGCCCTGGGGCATGGTGTTTCGCGGTGCGGGGGACGCGCCGCGCCATCCCTCACAGGTCTACCAGATGCTGATGGAAGGCCTGCTGCTGTTCATCCTGCTGTGGCTGTATGCGCGCAAGGAACGCAAGCCGGGGCAGGTGGCTGCGGCATTTTTAGTGCTCTACGGCATCTTCCGTTTTATCGCCGAATACTTCCGCGAGCCCGATGCCCACCTAGGGTTACTCAGCATGGGATTGTCCATGGGGCAGTGGCTTTGTGTCCCTATGATTGTGGGTGGCGCAGGCCTGTGGGCCTGGGCGCAGAAACAGTCTGCACGCCGCTGACAGCGGGAGTGCCCTCAGAGACAGGGCACTGACTCTGAGGGCGCATTGCGCCGCTGTAACCTCACCAATAGCTAGATCAGAAGACAAGGTAAAAACCCTGATTTTGTAATTACTCATAATTATGCATAATTACGTAATCATGCATGCCATTCAAAAATCCCTGCATATGGAGGTTGCTGCCCAGCTGCGCGAAAGCATTTTTGCGGGCAGTCTGGCGCCTGGCAGCTTCATCGACGAGGCCGCTTTGTGCGAGAGCATGCACATTTCGCGCACGCCGCTGCGTGAAGCGCTCAAGGTGCTGTCGGCTGAGGGCTTGGTGCGCCACCAGCCACGGCAGGGCAGTTTTGTCAGCACGGTATCGGAGCAGGACCTGGACGAAATTTTCCCTGTCATTGCGCTGCTGGAGGGGCGCTGCGCGTTTGAGGCAGCCAGCCAGGCCACGGATGCAGATATCGCCGCCTTGCAAACCCTGCATGAGCGACTGCAAAAACACGCCAAGGCCAAGCGAATCAATGAGTATTACGAAACCAACTTTGCCATCCATGAGGCCATCATCACCCTGGCTAACAACAAATGGCTGTCGCAGGTGATCGGTGATCTGCGCAAGATCGTCAAGCTAGCCCGCTTGCAGCAGTTGCATGCGCCGGGGCGGCTGGAGCAAAGCCTCTCAGAGCACATGGCAGTGTTCGCTGCGCTGAAGGCCCGTGATGCAGAAGGCGCTGAGGCGGCCATGCGCACGCATTTGACACGCCAGCGCAAGGCGCTGCGCGACTTGGCACAGACGCAGCAATCGCGCCTGGTGGTGTAGAGATCGGCATGGCAACACAAAACTGGATTGCCCGAAGCGTGTCGCGTTTTCGGCCCGACTCCAAAGCTGTGCCAGAAGCCGACGCATCAGCTGAGAAATCTTCAAAGCTGCGTGCTGCAAAATCCCCGGATGCCGATGGTACGCAGCCTAAGACCGCAGTCCAGCGCCGCAGCACACGTGAGCGGTTGGAGGCCACCTTGCGCCGCAAAGAGGAGGCGTTATCACCCAGAGTGCTGCGCCAGACATTGCAGCAGCTGCAGGCGATTGTGGACCCGCGCGTGAGCGAGGTAGAAGGCGGTCGCCGCGCCCAGGCGTTGGCCAATTGGTATGCCACTGCTACGCTGGAGCAGCAGCGCGACTGCTGGCTGCTGATGAGCGAGCAATTTATGGCCAATCGTGAGCTGGCGCGTATTGAGCAGGCCAAATATGCTGCAGCCGTGGGCACGCCCGATGAAGCTGCTGCCGAGGTGCTCCTGCGAAAAGCTACGGTCTCACCCCGGCGCAGGCTGCTGCAGCGCTTCAGTGTGTTTTCCGAGGGCGTCCGCTTTTTGGTGGACATGCGCGCGCAGATGCTGCCGCACCTGAAGTCTGACAAGCGCCTGCAGGCCCTGGATGTGGAGATGGAATACATGTTCTCCACCTGGTTTGATATCGGCTTTCTGGAGCTGCGTCGCATCAGTTGGGATTCGCCTGCCTCCATGATTGAAAAGCTCATTCAATACGAGGCAGTGCACGACATTAAAAGCTGGGCAGATCTGAAAAACCGGCTCGACAGCGACCGCCGGTGCTACGGTTTTTTTCATCCGCGCTTGCCCGATGAGCCTTTGATATTTGTCGAGGTAGCGCTGCTAGATGAGATAGCGCAGAGCATTGCGCCCTTGCTGGACGAGTTTGCAGACATGGCAGATCTTAAAAAGGCGACAACGGCAGTTTTCTACTCCATCAGCAACACGCAGGCCGGCTTGCGCGGCGTGAGCTTTGGCGACTCGCTGATCAAGAACGTGGTGGAAACCTTGAAGACCGAATTTCCACAACTCAAAACTTTTGCAACGCTATCGCCCATACCCGGATTTCGCGCATGGCTGAGCAAGAATGCGGCTGCAATGTTGACCAGGTTAGACGAAAAACGGCTGCAGGAGCTGGGGCGAGCTGTCGGCTTCGAGCCACCCGCAGCGGGTCATTTCCTGCAGGCGGTGGATACGGCGCAGCACTTGGATGTCAAATCACCCGTTCGGCAGATGTTGCTGCACTGTGCAGCGCACTATCTGGGCCACGGCCTGGCTGATGGAGTGCCCATCGACGCCGTGGCACGTTTTCACCTGGGCAATGGTGCGCGCATCGAGCGGTTGAACTGGGCGGGCGATGTGAGCACTAAAGGGTTCAAACAGTCTTATGGGATGATGGTAAATTACCTGTATGACTTGAAAAAACTGGACAAGCACAGGCTCATGCTTGCGCAAGGCAAAATACCGTTATCGAGTGATGTAGAAAAGTTGATTTAATATTTTTAGGAGACAACATGACAGAATTTAACCGCCGCACCCTGGTGCAATCCCTCTCGCTTGCAGCCCTGCTTCCTGGCGTGGCTTCTGCGCAATCGGGCTGGCCTGCCAAGCCAGTGACCATGGTGGTGCCTTTCCCTGCGGGCGGGGGCACCGATGCTTTTGCGCGGCCCCTGAGCGCGCAGTTTTCCAAAACCACGGGCAAGCAGCTGATCATTGACAACAAAGGCGGCGCGGGCGGCACGGTGGGCGCGTCGATTGCGGCCAAGGCCGCCAATGACGGCTACACCTTCTTCATGGGCGCAGTGCACCATGCCATCGCACCCAGCATGTACCCCAAGCTGGACTACAACATTGAGAGCGACCTCGTGCCCCTGGTGCTGGCTGCTGTGGTGCCGCAGGTGCTGGTAGTCAACCCCAAGAAAGTGCCTGCCGCTAACTTCAAGGAGTTTGTCGAATTCGTCAAAAAGAACCCTGGCAAACTCAACTACGGCTCTGCAGGCGGCGGCACCTCGCACCATCTGGCGGGCGAGCTGTTCAAGCTGCAGACGGGCACGTTCATCACCCACATCCCCTACCGCGGCGCAGGCCCCGCGCTCCAAGACCTGATTGCGGGCAACGTCGACATGATGTTCGACGGCCTAGGCTCTTCAGCTGCCCACATCAAAGGGGGCCGCATCAAGGCGCTGATGGTCTCTGGCCCCAAGCGCAACCCGGCTTTCCCGGATGTGCCTTGCGCAGGCGAGCTGGGCCTGCCCGACTACACCGTGACCACTTGGTACGGCATCTGGGGCAGCAAAGGCATGCCCGCCGATGTGCAGACGCGCGCTACAGACGAGTTTCGCAAGGCGCTGGGCAGCGATGAGCTCAAAGCAGTCTGGGCTAACCAGGGTGCGGAGTTTCCCGGCACTACGTCCGCGCAGTTTGCGGCCTTCCTAAGCGCCGACATCAAGCGCTGGGCTGGCGTAGTCAAAGCCTCGGGTGCCAAGCTTGATTGACCTGCAGCTGTCTGGCACGGTCGCAACCATCACGCTGCGCAACCCAGCGCGGCGCAACGCCATGACACGAGCCATGTGGCGCGCGCTGCGGGAGCAGGTGGAATCCCTCAATAGCCATGAAAATAGTAGCTATACAAATAATAGCTGCTCCCGCGATATTCCATTGGCCTACAGCCCGATTCGATGCCTCATTATTGCGGGTGAGGCAGGGCATTTCTGTGCGGGTGGCGACATTTCGGAATACCCCGAATTTCGCTTTGAGACAGAGAGTCTGCGCGCCTTCCACGAAGACGATGTAGCGCCTGCACTGCACGCGCTGCTGGCTTGCGACCTGCCTATCGTGGCCCAGATCGAGGGCAACTGCATGGGCGGCGGCCTGGAGATAGCGGCTTGCTGCGACATCCGCATCGCCGGGCAAAGTGCCAGCTTTGGTGCGCCGATCGCCAAGCTGGGCATGCCGATGGCACCCCAGGAGCTGGCGGTGCTGCTGCGTGCAGCGGGCGAGGCCACGGTGCGCGAGATGCTGCTGGAGGCACGGGTGCTGGATGCGCAGCAGATGGCCCAGCGCGGTTTTGTGCAGCGCGTGGTGGCTGACAGCGATGTAGCCGCCGAGGCCCAGGCCACGGCGCAGCGCATGGCACAGCTCAGCCCACAGGCCGCGCGCCTGAACAAGCAGGCGCTGCGTGCTATTTATCAACCCCATCGGGCTGCAGCCCAATCAAATATCACGGGAGCAGCTACTGAAAACGTAGCAAATCAATCTACCTTCATCGATCAACCCTATGCCTACGCGAGCAGCGCCGAGCATGTGGAAGGTGTCACCGCCTTTCTTGAAAAGCGTGCACCCAGGTTTTAAACTTGTCCGGCCTGCGTACTGATGCCCGGGCCGCACACAGCTACATTTATCTCACGACCATGACCAATGCCAATCTTTACGCCCATCTGCGCGCCAATTTCCCTGCTGACCTGAACGCTGTAGCGGTTGAAACCGACAGCGGCCTGCACTACACCTGGAGCGACCTGGAGCGCGCCAGTGCCATGCTGGCCAATCTGCTGGTTTCGCTCCAACTGCCCGCGGGCGCACGCATTGCAGTGCAGGTAGAAAAATCGGTCGAAGCCATGATGCTGTACCTGGCTACCCTGCGTGCAGGCTATGTGTTTTTGCCGCTCAACACGGCTTACCAAAGTGCCGAGATCGAATACTTCATCACCAATGCCGAGCCTGCCGTGGTGGTGTGCAGCAGCAAAAATTTTGGCTGGGTGTCCAAGATCGCCTTCACCTGCGGCACGCAGAACGTGTTTACCCTCAACGATGACCGCACCGGCAGCCTGCTGGAGCGCGCCGTGCACTGCTTGGACCAGCACCGCTGCGCCAGCAGCCAGGACGATGATCTGGCTGCCATTCTGTACACCAGCGGCACCACAGGGCGCAGCAAAGGCGCCATGCTCAGCCACGGCAACATGCGCAGCAACGCGCAGATGCTCAAGGACTACTGGGGCTGGCAGCGCGGCGATGTACTAATCCATGCCCTGCCGATTTTCCATGTGCATGGCCTGTTTGTGGCCATCCATGGTGCGCTGATCAATGGCAGCAAGATGATCTGGCTCAACAGGTTTGAGCCCAAGGCGGTGATCGCCCAGATGCCACGCGCCACGGTTTTCATGGGGGTGCCCACGCTGTATGTGCGCATGCTGGCTGAGCCTACGTTGAATAAGGCCGTGGCCAGCAAGATGCGCCTGTTCATTGCAGGCTCTGCGCCGCTGCTCAAGGAAACCTTCGAAGCCTGGCGCTCAGCCACCGGCCACACCATCCTGGAGCGCTATGGCATGAGCGAGACCGTGATGCTCACCTCCAACCCCTACAGCGCAGACCCGCGCTATGCCAACCAGAGCGAGCGCCGTGCTGCCACCGTGGGCTTTCCACTGCCCGGCGTCAGCCTGCGGGTGTGTGATGAGGATGGCAAGGCCCTGGCGGTCAACGAGATTGGCGGCATCCAGGTCAAGGGGGCCAATGTGTTTGCAGGCTACTGGCGCATGCCCGAGAAGACCCAGGAAGAGTTCACAGCTGATGGCTATTTCAAGACTGGTGATGTTGGCAAGATCGATGAACGCGGCTATGTGCATATCGTAGGCCGCAGCAAAGACCTGATCATCAGCGGCGGCTACAACGTCTACCCTGCTGAGATCGAAGGCTATATCAACGACCTCGCAGGCGTGGCCGAGAGCGCGTTGGTCGGTGTGCCACACCCGGACTTTGGCGAAGTGGGCGTGGCGCTGGTGATCGCCAAATCTGGCGCAGCGCTGCAGCCCGAGACCATCATCACCGCGCTCAAATCGCGGCTGGCCAATTTCAAAATTCCCAAGCGCTGCATCGTCGTGCCTGAGCTGCCGCGCAACACCATGGGCAAGGTGCAGAAGAACCTGTTGCGCGAAAAATATCAGACGCTGTTTGCTAAAAGTTAATTTATTTGCAAATAATACTAAATAGCTTATTGGATGCTTCAGGGCATAGAAGCATGTGTCGGTACTATTCATTTAATAGCATTTGATCCAAGCTCGCAAAGAGTGTGCGGTTTTTCATATTTCCAGTGGAGTGTGGAAACATCTTCGCAATTTGCAACACTGCAAGAGCCAGATTTTTGCCAGAAATGTGACATTGGCACGCTAGCCCACTAAGCCCTGTGCCAATAATCTTTGACGACACACACACGTTGGAGAAGAGATTTGATACGCACTGCGGATTTGGCAGCGCCATGCCGCGCTATGAATACTTTGGTTTATGGGCTGCTGCGCATGGCGGTGCTGTGCGCGCTGCTGAGCGTCACCTGGGCCCAGGCGGTGTACATCAACCGCTTCACCACCATCACCAACGGCGCGTTGACCTTCACAGGCAACACCATTGGACTGAACAAGGCGAGCAATTCCAACGCACCGGGCACCGCTGGCTCGATCGGCACCTTCATCACCCCGGTGGCAACATCGGTGGACGGTACCTATCCCACAGGCACCACAGCCACCTGGACCACCAACGGCTCCACTGCGCCTCTCAAGCTGATTGGCGGCAGCAATGTGCTGTATGCCGAGCTGATCTGGTCAGGCAGCTACAGCTATGGCGGCGAGACGGTGTCTGCCTCCATGAACCGCGCTGTGACCCTGACCTCACCTCTGGGCGCTTTTTCAGTGCCGCCTGCCACCTCGCAGACCCTGGGTGTCGAGGGCGCAAGTGGCACCTGCAGCACCACGCCTTGCTATTACGTTCGCTCGGCCGATGTCACTTCCATCGTCCGCGCTGCAGGTACAGGCACGGTCTTGTTCACTGTCAGTGGCATTCCTGCGACGCAAGGCAATACCGAAAACAACTCCAACGCGGGCGGCTGGACTCTGGCAGTGGCCTATGCCAACCCCAGCCTGCCTTCGCGCAGTCTGTCGATCTTTGTGGGCGCCGAAGTGGCGGGCTCTGCCGCGGTCAGCGTCTCGGGCTTTTGCACTGCGCCTACCGGCCCACGTTCGGGGCGGCTGCTAGTCAGCGCGCTGGAGGGGGACTCGGGTATTACGGGTGACCAAATGCTGTTTGGCACCACAACTACGAGCCTGATTGCGCAGAGCGGGCCGCGCAATACAGCGACCAACTTTTTCTCCAGCCAGATCAATGACGATGCTGGCAACAATGAAACCCTGGGTAGTTTTGGCACTGCCAATCAGACCCCAGGCACTGCAGGCACAGGCCGCCAGGGCTATGACATCACCAATGTGGATGTGTCTGCCGCGCTGGCCAACAGCCAGACCACCGCATTCGCGCAGGGCACCACCACGGGTGACCAGTACATGATCAATGCGCTGGGCCTGCAGATCAACGTGGGTGCTCCAATATTTGTTTCCACCGTCAAGCAAGTGGACAAAACCGTCACCGTGGTGGGCGACACCCTGACCTATACCATTCGCCTGGACAACACGGCAGGCACTGCCGATGCGACCAACCTGGTCTTTACCGACCTGCCTCCTGCGGGCACCAGCTTTGTGGCGGGCAGTCTGCAGGTGGACGGGGTGGCCAATGCTGGCAACCCGGCCACTGGTGTATCGGTAGGCACGGTGGCTGCAGGGGCGGTCAAGGTGGTGAAATTTTCGGTGGTGGTCAACAGCCTGCCCACTGCGCCTAGAGCCGCGCTGTACAGCAACACCGCGTCATGGACCTACAGCTTCATCAGCTGCGTAGGCCAGCCCACGTCGTTGGGCAGCATTGCCACCAATGCCGTCACCACCACCATCGCGCGTCTGGCCATGCAAAAAAGCGTGTCGCCTGCAGCAGGCGCCACCCCTGGCACCACGCTGACCTACACCATCACCCTGGGCAACGATGGTACGGCCGCCTCTGCCGGCTCCACCTTGCGCGATGCAGTGCCCGCAGGCGTGCGCTACGTGCCTGCCAGCACTTTGCTCAACGGCGTGGCCGTCAGCGACATTGCGGGCACGCTGCCCTACACCACGGCCACCTTGGTCAACAGCACGGGCCAGGGCGCAGGCGTGCTGGCCGTGGGGCAAACCGCCACGGTGCAGTTCCAGGTGGTGGTCAATAACACCACCACAGGCACCGTCACCAACACCGCGCTGGGCGACATCGATGGCACGGGCGCAGCCCCCAGCTCCAGCGCCAGCGTGGACTCACCGATTGGGCTGATTGCCCTGCTGTCTATCACCAAGACCAATGGCACTACCAGCGTGGTGGCAGGCGGCAGCACCACCTACACCATCACGGTCAGCAACGCAGGGCCATCCGCAGCAGATGGCGCCCTGCTTAAAGACCCGCCAGCGGCCGGGCTGGCCTGCACAACGCTGTCGTGCAACTCGGGTGGTGCCAGCTGCCCCGCGCCGCTGGACCTGCCCACCCTGCAAGGCAGTGGTCTGGTGATCAGCAGCCTGCCTGCCAACACCAGCCTCACGCTGCTATTGACCTGCGATGTGGTGGCGACAGGCAGCTGAGCGCCCCAGCCTCTAGCGCAGCACCAGCACTGGCACATGCGAATGTGTCAGCACGTCCAGTGTCTCGCTGCCCAGCAACACGCGGCTGATGCCTTTGCGGCCATGCGAGGCCATCACAATCAGGTCGCATTTATACTTTTTGGCCGCTTTGATGATGCTCTCTGAGATGGCACCTTTGCCGGTGATGGCTTTGGCTTTCACGCTGTGGCGGTGGGCTTCTTCCTGCACCGCGTCCACCATCGTCTGCGCTTGTTGGTGCCACTCCTTTTCTACGCGGGCTGCTTCGGCGGCGGTCAGGATCACCGCGCCTTCAAAATACATGGTGGGATAGTGCGGCACGACGGTGTAGGCCACCACTTATGCGTCCAGCGCTGCGGCCAGTGCGATGCCGCTGGAGACGGCCTTGCTGGAGAGTTTGCTGCCATCGGTGGCAATCAGGATACGTTGGTACATGGTGAGACTCCTTGGTATGGAGTCTCAAGCTTAGGCAATGGCCGCTCCTGGCGTATTGATCCAGATCAAGCAAGTTGCAGTTTTGGGGTGCGCGATGCTGGTTTTCGCAGCCTAGGCGCCAGCAAAGGATGCTGCTGACAGTCGCCGTCATCATCGTGCTGGGCCAGTTGGTGCAGCGCCTGCGGCTGCAGGATGCTCACCTCCTTGAGCTGCACGCTGATCAGGCCCTTGCGCGCCAGACTGCTTAAGGTGCGGCTGACGGTTTCGATGGTCAAGCCCAGATAGCTGCCAATGTCTTCGCGCGTCATGCGCAGGCGCACGGCATTGCCCGACTGGCCCCGCGCATGCAGGCGTGCCAGCAGATTGAGCAGAAAACTGGCAATCCGTGCCTGCGCGCGCATGCTGCCCAGCAGCAAAAACAGCTCGTGGTCGCGCACGATCTCATGGCCCATGATTTTCTGCAGATGCCATTGCAGTTCGGGAATGGTCTGCGCCAGCGTGTTGAGTTCATGCATATGCAGCACGCACACATCTGAGTCTTCCAGCGCGATGGCCGTGCAGGTATATTTCGACAGCCCCATGCCGTCCAGTCCCATCAGCTCGCCTGCCATGTAAAAGCCAGAAACCTGGTCATGCCCATCGGCGGTGGACACCACGGTTTTGAAAAAACCTGTGCGCACCACATACAGGGATTTGAAGGTGGCGGCTGCGCGAAACAGGCTGTGGCCGCGCGCCACCTTGACCCGGGTGCTGACCAGGTGGTCGATCAAGGCCATCTGCTGCGATGTCAGCCCCGTGGGCATGCACAGCTGGCGCAGCCTGCAGGCTGTGCAACGGGTGATGGTGGGCGGGGTATGCATGGCAGTGGCGTCCCGCAAACAGCATACTCCTGGCGCGGCGGCGGCGCAAGCGCTGCGGCTGCCTGCTGCAAAGTGGCGTTTTACGCGCTGGCCTGCAGGCGCGAGGCGGTGTGCAGACCCATGATGCCGATCGTGATCAAGGTGATGGACACCAGCTTGAGCGCAGTGGCAGGCTCCCTGAAAAAGTACATGCCGATGAATGCGGTGGCCACGGTACCTACGCCAGACCACACCGCGTAGGTGATGCTCAGGTCGAGCGTCTTGGTGGCAAAGGTATTGCACGAGAAAGCCAGGCCGTAGCAGACGAACATCATCACTGAGGGCAACAGGTGGGTAAAGCCGTGCGAGAGCTTCATGCAGGTGGTGCCCACCACCTCGAAGGCGATAGCTATGGACAGAAGGCCCCAGGCCTGTGCAAGGGTGGGCGTGAAGGACAAGATCAGGCTGTACAAGGAGGATTTCGCTTTGCCAAAGAATGGAATATTGTCGCCGATTGTGGGCCAGGTCTTGCAAGCGTGCCTGCAGTGTGGGGCTTTTGCACCGGTTTTTTACATATGGGATGGTGCGGTCTTGTCGGGCAGGGTAGCCAGCAGCACTCCCACCAGGGCCAAAGCAAACGCCAGCATCTGCAGTGGGGCCATGCGCTCGCCCAGCCACAGCACGCCCACGGCGGCGGCGCTGATGGGCAGCATGACCGTGAACACACCCGCCTGCGCGGCGGGCACGGTTTTGAGGCCGGTCATCCACAGCCAGACCGTCCAGACGCTGGCGGCCAGCGCGTAGAACACCAGCAGCAGCCAGGTGGCAGGGGGCACGGAAGAAAAATCAAAGCGGCTGGCCTGCCACAGCCCCAGCGGCGTCACCAAGGCAAAGCCCCACAGATTGATCAGCGAGGTGATCCGCTTAGGCCCCAGGGTGCCGGTGAGCTTTTTGCCAATCACCGCATAGGCCGCCTCGCACAGCACCGCGGCCATGACCAGCAAGTTGCCCCACAGGGCCAGAAAGGAGCGGCTTTCTGAAGGCAAATCGGCCCCCGGGCCAATAGAATATCGCGGGGGGAGCTCTGTTTTTGATAGCGATACCAGGGCAATACCCAGCACGGCAAACGCGACCGCGGCCCACACCCGCGCCGAGATGCGCTCGCGCAAAAACGCCCAGCTCATCAGCGCCACGCAGGCCGGGATGCTGGCCATGATCACGCCAGCGGCTACCGCGCTGGTCAGGCTCACGCCGTACAGCATGCAGATCGAAAACAGGAAATTGCCCAAAAACGACTCCAGAAACACCAGCCGCCGGGTCTGCGCCGTCATGGCGGGCTCGCCGGGCGGCTTGCGCAGCCAGTGCAGCATGGCCAGGCCGCCCATGCCAAAGCGCAGCCAGGCCAGCAAAAACACCGGAAACACGGCCACCAGGCTTTTGGACAGGCCGACATAGCTGCCCACCAGCGTCATGGACAGGGCGAGACAGGCAAAGGCAAAATAACGATTCACAATAGAGGTCTGCAAACAAGTGACCGCCATCATGCCAGAGTCTCCCTCTTCCCCGTCTTCCACCCCAACAACTACAGAGCGCCTGTTTTTTGTCTACGGCACGCTGCGCAAGGGCGACGACAACGACATCACCCGGCTGGAGCCCGCGCCGCAGCTGGTGGGCACGGCGCGCATCCAGGGGGTGATGTACCACCTGGGCGCCTATCCCGGCGTGATCCTGGGCGGCAACAGCGAGATTGTGGGCGAGGTCTATGCCGTGAGCAGCGCACTGGAGGCCAAGCTGGACGCCATTGAGTCGGAGTATCCGGCGCAGAGCGACGAATATTTCAAACGCGCCATCACCGTGCAAGTCAGCGGCCAAGCCCTGGCCTGCAGCGTGTATGAAATCAACCCCGCCTATACCGTTGGCAAACCCGTGATTGCCAGTGGCGACTGGGTGAAAGACCGCTGATGCCGACCATCACCCCTCCCATATGGCGCACCACGCGTTTTGCCATCGACCTGAAGCAGCCCAAAGTGATGGGCATTGTGAACGTGACGCCCGATTCGTTCAGCGACGGCGGCGAGCATGCCAACGCGCGCGATGCCTTCAAGCACTGCGAGCAACTGCTCAGGGACGGCGCAGATATCCTGGACATTGGCGGCGAATCGTCGCGCCCAGGCGCTGCCCCGCTGCCTCTGGCCGATGAGCTGGCCCGGGTGCTGCCCGTGGTGCGCGCGGCGGTCAAGATGGGCGTGCCTGTCTCGGTAGACACCTACAAACCGCAGGTCATGCAGGCCGTGCTGGACGAAGGGGTGGACATCATCAACGACATCTGGGCGCTGCGCACAGCGGGCGCGCACGAGGTGATAGCGCGCTTTGCGCAGTGCGGCCTGGTGCTGATGCACATGCACCGCAACCCTTTGACCATGCAGACTTCGCCCATGGACTGCGCAGATGTAGTGCAGCAAGTGAAAGAAGATTTGCTATTATTTTGTGAGCTGCTCCCACGATATTCCAGTGGCCTGCAGGCCAATTCTGTCTATAAAAACCGGCTAATGCTGGACCCCGGCATTGGCTTTGGCAAAACCGTGGCGCAGAACTTTGCGCTGCTCTCGCGCCAGGATGAACTGCTCAGCCTGGGCCACCCGGTGCTGGCAGGCTGGTCGCGCAAGTCCTCGCTGGGCGTGATCACGGGGCTGGATCCAGACCAGCGCATGGTGCCCAGTGTGGCGGCGGCGCTGCTGGCGGTGCAGCGTGGCGCCAGTGTGGTGCGGGTGCATGATGTGCGCGAGACGGTGCAGGCGCTGGCGGTGTGGCAGGCCGCACGTGGCCCGCAAGGGCCTGCGCCCGTGTGAAACCCCTTCGCATTGCGATCACAATCGGCTATAATTTTGATAGCTGCTCCCGCGATATTCTATTGGGCTGCAGCCCTGTAATACGATAAAAAAGGTATGGACAATGGCTAGACAATACTTCGGAACGGATGGCATCCGCGGGACGGTAGGTGTGGCGCCCATCACGCCGGATTTTGTGCTGCGCCTGGCCCATGCGGTGGGCCGTGTGCTGCGCCAAACCGAAAGCAAGCCTACCGTGGTGATTGGCAAGGACACCCGCATCTCGGGCTACATGCTGGAGAGCGCGCTGGAGTCAGGTTTTAACTCTGCGGGGGTAGACGTGATTTTGCTGGGCCCTTTGCCCACACCCGGCGTGGCCTATCTGACCCGTGCCATGCGCGCCAGCCTGGGCGTGGTGATCAGCGCCAGCCACAATGCCTTTGCCGACAACGGCATCAAGTTTTTCAGCGCCCAGGGCACCAAGCTGCCCGACGTCTGGGAAGAAGCCGTGGAGGCGGCAGTGCAGGAAGCCCCCGTCTGGGCCAGCAGCGGCGACCTGGGCAAAACCCGCCGCCTGGACGACGCAGCAGGGCGCTATATCGAATTTGCCAAGAGCACCTTCGCCAATGACCTGACCCTCAAAGGCCTGAAAATCGTGGTCGATGCAGCCCACGGAGCTGCCTACCATATCGCGCCCAAGGTGTTCCACGAGCTGGGCGCGGAAGTGATCTCCATCGGCTGCGCCCCCGACGGGCTGAACATCAACCACGAGGTGGGCGCCACCCATCCCCAGGCCCTGGTGCAGGCGGTGAAATCCCATAAAGCCCACTACGGCGTGGCACTCGACGGCGATGCCGACCGACTGCAGTTTGTCGACAGCCAGGGCCGCCTGTTCAACGGTGACGAAGTGCTCTACATGATGGTGGCCGAACGCCTGGAGCGCGGCGAGTCGGTGCCCGGCGCAGTCGGCACCCTGATGACCAATATGGCGGTCGAGCTGGCGCTCAACGCACGCGGTGTAGAGCTGGTGCGCGCCAAGGTGGGCGACCGCTATGTGCTGGAAGAGCTGGAAAAGCGCGGCTGGCTGCTGGGCGGCGAAGGCTCGGGCCATCTGCTGGCGCTGGACAAGCACACCACGGGCGACGGCATCATCAGCGCGCTGCAGGTGCTGCAGGCCGTGCAGCGCAGCGGCAAAAGCATTGCGCAGATTCTGCAGCCCATCACGTTATTCCCGCAGGAGCTGGTCAACATCCGCCTCAAGAGCGGTCAGGTATGGGCCACGCCCGCACTGCAGAGCATGGTCAAAACCGTCGAAGCCGAGCTGGGCAACACCGGCCGCGTGCTCATCCGCCCCAGCGGCACCGAGCCCCTGGTGCGCGTGATGGTCGAGGCACGCGATGCGCAGCAAGCCAGCGACTGCGCGCAGCGGCTGGCAGACGTGGTGAAAGCGGGATAATCAGAGAATCCGGCTTCCAGGCCACTTCTTCATTTAATCACCATGAAAATCGCCAAAAACACCGCTGTCACCATGCAATTCAAGCTTACCGAGGCCAATGGCAAGCCGATCGAAAACAGTGGCAAGCCTGCCGTTTACCTGCATGGCGGCTACGGCAACACTTTGCCCAGAATCGAAGAGGCTCTGGAGGGCCAGGAAGCCGGGTACGCAGTCACGCTGAACCTGGCAGCGGCCGATGCATTTGGTGTGTATGACGACAGCCTGCTGCGCACCATTCCCAAAACGCAGTTTCCACCGGGCGTGAAGCTGGGCGGCCAGCTCGAAGGGCGCAGTGACGACGGCGCAGTGCAGGTCTATACCGTGACCAAGATCAAGGGCGACACGGTGTATATGGATGGCAACCATCCTCTGGCGGGCAAGGACGTGCGCTTTGATCTCAAGGTGCTGGCCGTGCGCATGGCCAGCGAGGAAGAGATTGCCCACCAGCACGTGCACGGTGAGCACGGGCACCAGCACTGACGGTTGTCAGGCTCTTTCAACTCGAGCTTATTACGCAGATCATTTGCGCAGATCTCAAACGGTCAATGTGTGAGCAGTTTCCTGCTCTTCTAAATCTTCTGCCAAAAAGCCGCCCGACTGGCGCTGCCACAGCTTGGCGTACTGGCCGTTCAGGGCCAGCAGCTCGTGGTGAGTGCCTTGCTCCACGATGCGGCCTGCGTCCATCACCACCAGGCGGTCCATGCGGGCGATGGTGCTCAGGCGGTGGGCGATGGCGATCACGGTTTTGCCCTGCATCAGGGTGACCAACTGCTCCTGGATGGCGGCTTCGATTTCGCTGTCCAGCGCCGAGGTGGCTTCGTCCAAAATCAATATGGGCGCGTTCTTGAGCACCACGCGGGCCAGCGCCACACGCTGGCGTTGGCCACCCGAAAGCTTGACGCCGCGCTCGCCTGCATGCGCGTCATAACCTGTGCGGCCGGTCCAGTCGCGCAGCTCGGTGATGAACTCGTGGGCGTGTGCCTGTTGGGCTGCTTGCACCACTTCGGCCTGTGTGGCACCAGGGTGCCCATAGCGGATGTTGGCGGCAATAGAGCGGTGCAAGAGCGAGGTGTCCTGCGTGACCATGCCAATGGCAGCGCGCAGGCTCTCCTGGGTTACCTGGCGCGTGTCCTGGCCGTCGATGGTGATCTGGCCTGCTTCCACGTCATAAAAGCGCAGCAGCAGGTTGACCAGCGTGGATTTGCCTGCGCCCGAACGGCCTACCAAGCCCACGCGCTCGCCGGGTTTGATGTGCAGGTTCAAATTGTGCAGCACACTGCGCCCGCCGGTGGCGGCCTGCCCGTAGCTGAAGCTCACGTTGTCAAAGCGGATGTCGCCATGAGGTACTTTCAATTCAGTTGCGGTGGGCGAGTCAAGCAGTGTGTGTGGCACCGCTATGGTCTGGATGCCCTCTTGCACCACACCCACGTTTTCAAAAATACCCGATACTTCCCAGCTCACCCAGCCCGCCATATTGGCGATCTGCCAGACCAAAGGCAAGCTAGTGGCCACTACCGCCGGGCTGATGAGCTGCTGGCTCCACAGCCACACGCTGGTACCCGCTGTGCCCACCAGCAGCAGTGCGTTAAGCAAGGTGAGGGTGGCCATGAAGCGCGTCGTCATGCGCATGTGGTCTGCTATTTTGCTTCGGTGCCCGTCAATTGCTTCGCGCACATAGGCGTCTTCGTCTTGCGCGCGCGAGAAGAGCTTGACCGTCATGATGTTGGTGTAGCTGTCCACCACACGGCCCATGACAAGCGAGCGTGCCTCGCTGCTGATGCGCGAGAGGTCGCGCATGCGCGGCACAAAATAGCGCAGGAACACGACATACGCCACCAGCCAGCACAGCATGGGCAGGGCCAGGCGCCAGTCAAACACCAGCATGAGCGACAGCGCACTGATGCCATACACCACGATGTACCACACCGCGCGAATGGTGGCCACCACGCTCTCGCGCAACGAGTTGGCCGTGTTCATCACCCGGTTGGCAATGCGCCCGGCAAAATCATTCTGGAAAAACGGCCCGCTTTGGCGCACCACATGCCAGTGGCTTTGCCAACGGATCAGCGTCGTTGCACCGGGGATCACCGCGTTGTTACGCACCAGGCTGTCCAGCAAAATCATCAGAGGCCTGCCCAGCAGCAGCACCGCGGCCATGCCCAGCAGCAAGGGCAGCTGCTCGCGCAAAGCCACTGCAGGGTCGATGGAGGTCATCAGCCCCACCAGGCGGCCAATGAAAACGGGGATCAGGGTGTCGATCAGGGCGACGCCCAAGCCCGTGGCCAACATGGTCAGGTACAGGCCCCTGGTCTGGCGCACAAAGTGCCAGTAGAAGGCTATCAGCCCGGCAGGCGGCCCGCTGCTGGATGCCTCGGCAGAAACGTTGTTGACGCGCGACTCGAAAAATGAAAACATCCCTGCGATTATGCGCAGACAAAAATACACTCGGAGGCTTAGGGTTCTTGCTATGCACAGACGGCATGAACCCATGAAGAAATGTCAAAACCTTGGCCGCTAGCCGCGCAATCGCCATTGCAGGCTGAGGCACCCGCGCAGTTTGACACAATACAGGCTATGAAAACCCAATCCGTCCGTCTGCGCGTGGCCACCTGGAATATCCACAAAGGGGTGCGCGGGCTGGGGCCACGCAGGCGACTGGAGATCCATGACATGGTGCACGCAGTCGAGCAGTTTGATGCGGATATTGTGTGTCTGCAGGAGGTGCGCCGGGTCAACCGCAAGGAGGCAGGGTACTTCACGCGCTGGCCTGATCTGCCGCAGGCTGACTATCTGGCACCAGAGGGCTACGAGGCGGTCTACCGCACCAATGCCCACACGCGCCACGGCGAGCACGGCAACGCACTGCTCTCGCGCTGGCCAGTCATTAACCACCAGCATGAAGACATGAGCGACCACCGCTTCGAGCAGCGCGGGCTGCTGCATACGGAGGTGCTGGTGCAGGGCATCAGCGTGCATGTCATCGTGGTGCATTTGGGCCTGATCGCTGCCAGCCGCAGGCGCCAGCTGGTGCAACTGTCCAGTTTCATTGAGCGCGAGATTCCCAAAACGGCGGCATTGGTGGTGGCGGGCGACTTCAACAGCTCGTTGGCGCCCGTGCAATGGGCTCGCACAGCCCTGAAAACCCGCTCCAATGCCAAGCCGCAGGCCTACGAGCGGCACCCTACGTTTCCCTCGCGATTGCCTTTGGTGCAGCTGGACCATGTGTTTGGCCGCCATGCGAAAGCCATGCACAGCCAGGTGCCGCGGGGCGCAATCTGGGCGCGCATGTCAGACCATCTTCCCTTGATCGTTGATTTTGAGCTGTAGACTCGGCTGCTTTATCACCCATGCCCCAGTTCGCCCCCGGTCACCATGTCACGCTGCTGCAAGGCACGGCGCAGTTTTTTCCTGCGCTGATTGCTGCGATGGATGCCGCGCGCCACGACATCCGCATGGAAACCTATATTTTTGACTTTACGTCCTCGGGTGCCGATGTGGGCGCTGCGCTGTCTCGCGCTGCGCTGCGTGGGGTGAGGGTGCAATTGGTGGTGGATGGTGTGGGCACCGGCATGCTGCCTGCGGACTGGCGCGAGCGCTTTGATGCATCGGGTGTGCAGCACCGGGTGTACAACCCCTTGGGCCGCCTGGGAATGCTGCTGCCCAGCCGCTGGCGCAGGCTGCATCGCAAGCTGGTGGTGGTGGACGGTGGCACAGCGCAGGCTGTGGCCTTCTGCGGAGGCATCAATATCCTGGATGATTTCCATGATCCTAACCACGGCGCTTTGAGTGCGCCACGTTTTGATTTTTCGGTGCAGGTCAGTGGGCCTCTGGTGGACGCGGTGCTGGACGCGACCAGCGTGCTGTGGCAGCGCATTCAGGTCCTGCGCAGCCTGCGTCAGCGCGAGATTGGCGCAGCAGTAACCTCCTGGGTCAGCGCACGCGCAGTGGTGCATGGCACAGGCTTTGCGCCATCGCAGTCTGCCAGCCTGGTGGGCAATGGCAGCCTCAGCCGCGCTGCACTGCTGCTGCGTGACAACCTGCGCAACCGCAAACGCATCGAGCGCGCCTATCTCAAGGCGATAGGCGAAGCGCACCACGAAGTCATCATCGCCAATGCCTACTTTCTGCCGGGTGGCAAGCTGCGCAAGGCCCTGATTGCTGCGGCAGGGCGGGGCGTCAAGGTCAGGCTGCTGCTGCAGGGCAAGTACGAATATTTCATGCAGTACCATGCGGCGCGCCCGGTCTACAGTGCATTGCTGGACGCGGGCGTGGAGATTCACGAATACGCGCCCAGCTTTCTGCATGCCAAGGTGGCAGTGGTGGACGCGGATCAGCCCAAGGCCTGGGCCACAGTGGGCTCGTCCAACCTGGACCCGCTGAGCCTGCTGCTGGCACGCGAGGCTAACGTGGTGGTGCAGGGCAGCGCATTTGCGCAGACCCTGCGCGACAGGCTGGTGCAGGCGATGGCGCAGGACGGCCAGCGGATTGACCCTGCGCAGTACGCCCACCGGCCTGCGCTGCAGCGCGTGCGTGACTACGCGGCTTTTATGGCCTTGCGCGCTGCGCTGTGGGTGACAGGCAACCGCTATTGACAGCTTTGAGCCTCTGGACAAGGGTTATTTACTATTATTTTGATAGCTGCTCCCGCGATATTCTATTGGCCTGGAGCCTAAAAACCCTAAAATTTTAGATCGGTTAATATTATCCCCATGTTAATGAAAACCAAAGACTCCATGACCCCTACCGACACTGACATCGGCACGCCCGTTTCTGTCAAGATCCGCGAGCGCATCCAGGCCTCCAAAAAGCGCTTCAACGCCAACGACAATATTGCCGATTTCATCGAGCCTGGCGAGCTGGCCAAACTGCTTGATGAAGTCGAAAGCAAGATGAAAGGCGTGCTGCAGAGCTTGGTGATTGACACCGAGACTGACCACAACACCAACAACACGGCGCGTCGCGTAGCCAAGATGTACCTCAACGAAGTGTTCAAAGGCCGCTATGTCAGCGCGCCAGAGATCACCGAGTTTCCCAACGCAGAACATCTCAATGAGTTGATGATTGTGGGCCCCATCACCGTGCGCAGCGCCTGCAGCCACCACTTTTGTCCAGTGATCGGCAAGGTGTGGATTGGTGTCATGCCCAACGAGCACACCAATGTGATTGGTCTGTCCAAATACGCGCGCCTGGCCGAATGGGTGATGGGCCGCCCACAGATCCAGGAAGAGGCTGTGGTGCAGCTGGCCGATCTGATCCAGCAGAAAACCCAGCCCGATGGCCTGGCCATCGTGATGGAAGCCAGCCACTACTGCATGGGCTGGCGCGGTGTGAAAGACATGGACAGCAAGATGATCAACTCGGTGATGCGCGGCAGCTTTTTGAAAGACGCCAATCTGCGCCGTGAGTTTCTGGCCTTGATTCCACGCCAGAGCAGTGGCCAGCAGTAAACGATCACAGCGCATAACAACAAAGAGATACCACCATGTTAGTCCGCCTCCTGTATGTCAGCCGCCTTGCCGACCCCAGCAAACCAGAGCACATTGACGCCATTTTGGCCACCTCGCGCACCCACAACCCCGCACTGGGCATCACCGGCATCCTGTGCTACGGCGCAGGCATCTTCCTGCAGGCCATCGAAGGCGGGCGTGATGCGGTCAGCGAGCTGTACAACCATATCTGCAAAGACACACGACACAAAGACGTGGTGCTGCTGCATTTTGAAGAAATCACCGAGCGCCGCTTCGGCGGTTGGACCATGGGCCAGGTCAATCTGGCCAAGCTCAACACGTCCATCGTGCTGAAGTACTCGGAAAAGCCCGAGCTCAACCCCTACGGTGTGAGCGGAGCGGTATCACTGGCGCTGCTGGAAGAGCTCATGGCCACGGCCTCGATTATCGGCAGAGCCTAAGCCTTGCCACTCACAGCGCTAGGCCTGGTGCTGCTGGGCGCTCTTATCCACGCTGGCTGGAACATTGCAGCCAAAAAAGCCCACGGCGATACGCGGTTTACCTTTTTCAGCGCAGCCATCATGCTGGTGGTGTGGTCGCCGCTGTGCATCTGGCTGGGCTGGGACGTGGT
Source organism: Polaromonas sp. (assembly GCA_013297865.1). Classification (GTDB taxonomy): domain Bacteria; phylum Pseudomonadota; class Gammaproteobacteria; order Burkholderiales; family Burkholderiaceae_C; genus JAAFIP01. The sequence goes on from JAAFIP010000004.1 coordinate 101,242, forward strand.
GCCGCGCTGGGGCGCGCTGGAGTGGGGCTTGATCGCACTGAGCGGTTTTGTGCACTGGGTGTATTTTTACTGCCTGCTCACTGGCTATCGCAAAAGTGACCTGACCATCGTCTACCCGCTGGCGCGCGGCAGCGGGCCGCTGCTGTCCTCTTCTGTCGCGGTAGTCGTGTTTGGCGAGCAGCTGTCTGCCTTTGGCGCCATGGGTATCGCCAGCGTGGTGCTGGGGGTGTTTTTGATTGCAGGCGGGCCAGCGCTGTTCAAGGCAGCGCACGACCCCACCAAGCGTGAGCGCGTGAAAGCTGGCGTATTCTGGGGCCTGCTGACTGGCGCGCTGATCGCCTGCTATACCGTGCTTGATGCGTATGCTGTCAAGGTCATTGCGCTGTCGCCCATTCTGTTTGACTACTGGTGCAACATCCTGCGCCTGCCCTATGCAGTGGTGCCCGTGCTGCGCGATATTCCCGAGGCCAAAAGGCTGTGGAAGCTGCAATGGAAATACGCGGCCATCGTGGCGATTTTCAGCCCCATTGCCTATGTGTGTGTGCTTTATGCCGTGCTGATCGCCCCGGTAAGCCATGTGGCGCCAGCGCGCGAGGTGAGCATGCTGTTTGCCGCGTTGATTGGCGGGCATTTGCTGGGCGAGGGCGACCGCTGGCTGCGTATCGTTGGCGCGGCGGCGATTGCCATTGGTGTGATTGCGTTGGCGTTGGGTTGATATTAGAAAAATACCGGACGCGAAGGACGTGAAGGTTACGCAAAAGACGCGAAAGAAGACAAGAAGAAATTCAAAATGGATACACAAGTTTAAAAAGCGGTTTTGATACTTTATGCAAGTGATTGGATGTGATTTTTCCAGCAGTCCCAGCAAGCGAAAACCCATTGTTTTTGCTGTGGGCGCTTGCAATCAAGGGCGAGTGCAGTTGTCCTACCTGGATCGTGTCGAAAACTTGGACGGCTTTAGCGGCTGGCTCGCAGCGCATACTGACTGGATCGGTGGCTTTGATCTGCCTTTCGGCTTGCCGCGTGAGCTGGTGGAGCATTTGAAGTGGCCCACCGAATGGGCTGCATGCATACGCCATTACGCCAGCCTGTCGCGCGAAGATATCCGCGCCACTTTCAAGGCTTTTTGCGATGCCCGCCCTGTGGGCGGCAAGTTTGCCCACCGCGCTACGGACCTGCCTGCGGGCAGCAGCCCCAGCATGAAATGGGTGAACCCGCCTGTAGCCTACATGCTGCACGCTGGTGTGCCGCGTCTGCTGGAGGCGGGGGTGCATTTGCCAGCCCTGCATGAGGGCGACAAGCGACGTGTCGCGCTGGAGGCCTACCCGGGCCTGCTGGCGCGCGAAATGCTGGGCCAGCGCAGCTACAAGTCAGACGACAAAGCCAAGCAAACCCCCGAGCGCCTGATCGCCCGCAAAGACCTGATCACCGCGCTGGAAAACGGCCACACCCGGCTGCAGCTGCGCCTCAAACTCAGCAACGCGCAGCGCGACACTTTGATAGCCGATGCCAGCGGAGACAGCCTGGACGCCACGCTGTGCATGTTGCAGGCGGCCTGGGCCTTGGTGCAGCATGAGGCGGGTGACATGCGCTACGGCATGCCAGCGCAGTGTGACGTGCTGGAGGGGTGGATTGTGACTTCTTGAGAGAAAAGTGGCTGCAAGCCAATAGAATGTCGCGGGAGCAGCTATTAAATTAATAGTATGTGATTATGCTTTGCGTTCGATCAATTCGATCTTGTAGCCATCCGGGTCGGTGACAAAGGCAATCACCGTGCTGCCGCCTTTGACGGGGCCCGGTTCACGGGTGACGTTGCCGCCTTTCGTACGGATGGAGTCACAGGCGGCGTAGACATCGGGTACTCCCAAGGCAATATGACCATAGGCAGTGCCAAGTTCGTAGCTGTCCACGCCGTAGTTGTAAGTCAGCTCAATCTCGGCGTGGTCGGGGTTGTTGCCGTAGCCAACAAATGCAAGAGAATATTTCTGATCAGGCCGGTCGGTGGTGCGCAGCAGTGTCATGCCCATGGCTTGGGTGTAGAAGTCAATGGAGCGCTGCAGGTTGCCAACGCGCAGCATGGTGTGGAGAAGGCGCATGGTGAAATTCCTTGTATTCTGGTTAGGATTACTAGATTAGCATACTCCTAAAAATATAGCTGCTCCCGCGGGTTTTTATTGGTCCGGGGGCTTATTTTTCTTTTGAAACCGTGTTGTTCTTTATCTTTTCCTGCTTTGCTTGAAGGGTTGGTTGATTGGGCGTTGATTGCTTAGCTAGTGTTGCTACGGGCGACAAAGCGTATGCCAAACGCCCTCATACTGGAGTACCAGAAATCGGTCGTTCGGCACACGCTTTATCGCCTCCACACACGGTCGCTCACTACCCGTAGTCTCCGGACTGTCTTCGTGTTCAATACCGGTAGCGCGCTACGCCGGTCGCTGCACAGTGAGGTGTTTATCAGCCGACCGATTTCTGGTACCCCAGTATGAGGGCGGATGACATACACCTCACTGTGCGTACAGAGCAAAACCGCAAGCACTAGCAAGTGCAACCACAAGCGCACAGAGCACGCCCAAAGCACGCGACAACAACCGTCATCGCACGGGCGGCATATCAAACACCAAACAGGTCGTCGTAGCATGCGCATACAGCTTGCCATCTGCTCCCACCAGTCGGCCCTCAGCCGTGGCCAATTGCTTGCCGCAATGGATCACGGTGCCAATCGCGCGCACAGGCCCGCTCTTGTGCGAAGCTGCACGCACAATGTTCACGCTGAGCTCTGCTGTGGTGTAGGCCCGGCCCACGGGCATCATGGTGTGCACCGCGCAGCCCACAGCGCTGTCCAGCAAGGTGGCATACCAGCCGCCATGCACGGTACCCAGCGGGTTGTAGTGCTTGAGCTGTGGTGTGCCTTGAAACACCGCATGACCTAGCGATGCCTCGATCATCGTGAAGTCCATCGTGTCCGAAATGTGCGGATAGGCTATCTCACCCCGCATCATCGCCTGCATCAGCTCCAGGCCAGTTTTTCCTGCGATCTGCTCTGGCCTGGCCAGGCCTGCGCCCGCTCCGTTTTTCATGCGCTCCAGGGCTGCGGCGTAGTCAGCAGTCCACTGGGCCAGGGTTTGTTCGGGAGTCAGGGTGTTGGTTACAGTCATGGGTTTGCGCTCGCTAAATATTGCATATACAATTATTGTACCTACAACTTTAAAGGCATGCAGCATGAAAGCATTCATCTGGACGATGCGCGTGTTGGCGCTGATTCCGCTGGCCACGGGCCTGCTTGATACTACGCTGGGGTTGAGTGCGCTGGCCCTGGAGGGGCCGGCTTTGCCTAGCGAGGCGGTGCGCCATGCCAGTGCGGACAATGCGTGGCGGTTTTTTGGGGTAGTGTGGGCGGGCTATGCCGCGCTGATCTGGTATGCCTGTACAGACATTGCGCGGCATGCGACTTTGATGCGCATCATGTTGGTGGTATTGTTTTTGTCTGGTGTGGCGCGTGCCAGCAGCGTGCTGCTCATGGGCTGGCCGATGCCGCCTTTTGTTGCAGCCATGGTGCTGGAGCTGGTGGGCATGCCACTGCTGTACTGGTGGCAGCAGCGCCTACTGCGTGCGCAGACAAAGAGCCAGCCATGGTGAACACTGCTGCATTACACGAGGTGGCGCAGCGCATTGAGTTGGGCCAGGTCATTTTTTCGCACTGCACGGCCTACAAATCTCGCCAGCTGGCGCGCAAGGTGATGGCGCATTTTGAAAGCAGCATTGCTGACCTCGGCATCAAGGGTACGCAGTTTGCGCTGCTGGGCTTTGTGCTGCGTGACGGGCCGATAAAGCCCGGTGCTCTGGCTCAGGCCATGGAGCTTAGTGCGTCCACCTTGTCGCGCAATATGCAGCCACTGGTGGCGCAAGGCCTGCTGACGTTGGGTGATGGCGTGGATGCACGCAGCCGCTTACTGTCGATCACGCCAGAGGGCAAAAAGCTGTGCAAGCTGGCAGGCAGGCGCTGGCAGGAGGCGCAAAGCACGCTGGGCCAGCGGGTGGGTGTCATGCAACTGGCGGCGCTGCATGGCATGCTGGACAGCACTTTGCTGAGCTTGGAGCAAGCAGCGCCCTGAATACGGTGCACCACGGTAGTGCGAGGGCAGCATATCCCAGTGCTGCGCTGAAGTTAAATGCCAATTAGTGTGATAAATGTCATGCTATCCATCGTCCGTGCGCTTGTGCGTCTCATACGAATTGGTTAGATTGACAATATGTTACGTAATTCACAAGGCTTTGCGAATGCCGAAGGGCTCGACTTGGTCAGCCCCGAGGCGCGCGCAGCTTGGATGCGTGGGACAGAACAGCTGGATATCACCGCGTCCTCGGTGCGCATCCTGGCGCAAAAGCTGACCCAGCTGATGCGCAACCCGCGTGCCAAAGCCGTGGTGATCCACGACCACGTCAAGCTCATGCCCTTTGGTTGCATCGCAGACTTCATGTACACCAAAGCGTCTGACGTAATCCGTCTGGGCTATGGTGACTGCCATACCAAAGGCATCCTGTTTGTGGCCTTGCTTCGCGCGGCCAGCGTGCCAGCGCGACTGCGCTTTGTGACCTTGCCGACCCGCTTTCTGGATGGCTTGATCGATACCGGCAGCCAGACCATGACGCACGCGATTGCAGAGGTGTTTCTCGACACCCGCTGGTACCAGACAGATACCTATGTGGTGGACCCGGCCCTCAACCGCGAGGCGCGGGAGCTGCTTCGCAGCCAGAACCGGCAACTGGGCTACGGTGTGCATGCCATGGGCGACCAGGACTGGAACGGCCTCGATGATGCGCGCGCGCAGTGTTCAGCGGCCGACCCGGCCAGCATGCCCGTGGTGGACTGGGGCGTTGCCCATGACCCTAGCCACTTTTACAACGACGACAGCCATACTGCACTGCGCCACAGCTTTGGCACCCGGGTCAAATGGATGCTGGGCGCGCATATCGTTAACCGCAAGGTGTCCAGGCTGCGCCAGGGTAGCGCACCCCAGGGCGAGTCATTGCCTCCTGAGACATCCCACGGTGGCTTGGCCCATCGCTAAACGGTGTAGTTCAGCGCCATGCGCCCGCCATCGGCGGTGATGATCTCGCCAGTCAGATAGCTGGAGGCGTCGCTGGCCAGATAGGCCACCACATCGGCAATTTCTTCAGGCTCGCCCAGCCGTTTCATGGGCGTGCGGCTCAGGATACGGGCCTTGGCCTCTTCACTGGTAAGCACGGCCTGGGCTGCCAGCTCGGTGGCAATGGTGCCCGGGGCTACCGCGTTGACGCGCACGCCCTGGTCTGCCAGGGCCAGCGCCATGGCGCGGGTGAGCTGGTTGATGGCTCCTTTGCTCATGTTATAGCTGGCGATGCTGGGGATGGCCATCACGGCATTGACCGAGCTCATGTTGACAACGCTGCCGCCGCCGGTTTTCACCATCTCACGCGCCACCGCCTGCGCGACCAAAAACGCACCCTTGAGGTTCACACGGATCACCGCGTCAAAATCGTCTTCGGTCACGTCCAGAAAAGGTGCTGCCTTGAAAATACCTGCGTTGTTGACCAGCACGTCAATACGGCCATGCTTGGCAAGCGTCTGCTGCACCATGGCGTCTACGTCGACCTTGTCGCCCACATCGCAATGCATATACATGGCACCCAGCTCCTTGGCCAAGGCTGCTCCGCGTGCGTCGGCCACGTCGGCCAGTACGACGTGCGCACCTTCGCGGGCAAAGCGCCGTGCGCAGGCCTGTCCAATGCCCTGCGCCCCGCCGGTGATGATGGTGACTTTGCCGTGTAATCCAAATTGCACTGTATGAGATGTCATGGGGGCCTCCAGCCCTTTAAATTGCCGCGGTGGCAGCTATGAATTCTGAAGCACTTTGCTGTATGTCAGCAAGCGACTTGCCGCTGCGGTACAAGGCCGATCCGATACCCAGGCCCTGCGCGCCGGCCTGCCGGTAGGCGGCCATATTGTGCACGCTGATGCCGCCCACGGGGACCAGCAGGCAGTCTGTCGGCAGCACGGCCCGCATGGCCTTGACTGCGGCAGGAGACACCATCTCGGCAGGAAAAATTTTTAACCCATGTGCGCCAGCGTCCAGCGCAGCAAAGGCCTCAGTGGGTGTGGCCACGCCTGGCAGGCACAGCATGCCTGCGTCCACAGCAGCGCGCACCACCTGAGCATTGAAGTTGGGCGCTACCACCAGCTGCGCGCCACTGGCCTGCACGGCATGCACATCATCTGTGCTGAGCACTGTGCCCGCGCCGACCAGCGCCTGCGGCAAAGCCTGGCGTAGCAAAGCGATGCTGCGCAGCGCCTGCGGCGAGTTCAGCGGCACCTCGATGATGCGAAATCCCGCGCTCCACAGCGTCTGGCCTACCGCCACCGCATCATCGGGCGTCAGCCCGCGCAGGATGGCCACCAGAGGGCATTGCACAAGAAAAGAATTCAGCGTGGCCTGCATGCTCTGTCAGCGCTGGAATGTCATTTGCATATAAATGCTGTGCAGGCCCGCCCAGGCCGCCTGCGAGCCCAGCGTGCGCGTGGGCACCTGCAGGTGCTCCAGCGCCAGGGTGTAGCGCTCGCACAGCACCTGCGATCCGATAACAACCACTTCGTAGCCCGGGTCCAGCTGCATCGACACCAGCTCCTCGCCAATCACCAAGCCAGACAGGTAGCTGGCCGCCTGCTGCGGATTGAGCTGATTGAACAGGGATTTCACACGCACGCTGAAAGCGGTGTTAAGCAGGCTCTCGCTTTGGGTAGCGTGGTCTATGCCCTCGATGAATGCCTGCTCGTCCAGCACGGGGGGCGCACCTGAAGGCAGGCTTTTGGACAGGATGGAGTGCTGCGAGAGCATGGCATAGAACTCGCCGGTCATGAAGGTGTTGAAGCCCGTAATGGCGCCCGCCTCCAGATTGACCCATTTGCTGTGCGTGCCCGGCAGCACCATCATGGCGTCTTCAATGCCCAGCACGGCAGCGGCACCAAAGACCTGCGTCTCTTCGCCGCGCATGACATCAAAATATTCGCTGCGGATACCCGGCACGATGGCCACACGGTCTTTCACAGCCCAGCCCACCATCAGCGCCAGATGGCCCGAGGTGGCGGGGCAGGGGCAGTAAGCCACTTCTGCCAGTCCATCCTTGCTGCCTGCCATGCCTGAGAGCAAATAAAAATTGCCCCCGGCTCTGGTAAAGCGCGCGCAGGTACTGATCAAGTAGCTGGCAAACTCCCCTTTTTTGAACGACAGCACACCGCGCGGCTCCGCCAGTTCGTCCATGATTTCGCCATCCGGCGCGATCAATGCCGCGCGAAACGACGAGGTACCCCAGTCCACAGCGATGAAGGGGTTGGTTGGGGTGCTCATAGCCCTATTATCACGCCATCAACGATGGTCTGCCAGAGCACTGCAGCGGTCAGCGGTTGCCTTGTCCCTGCATCAACTTGCGGTTTTCATTGAGCGCCAATTGGATATAGAGTTTTTTTGTCCAGTCTTCACCAAACTCTTTGGCATATTTGTCGATCACTTTGCGGGTACTCAGGCGAATGATGGGCAGCTCTGTGCGATCGATTTCAGTCACCTTCATGCCAAGCTTTTTCAACTCGCCCACCATTTGCGCATTTCTGCTGCGGATCAGTTGACGCTCATACAACGTGCTTTCCTGCATGGCAGTTTCAAAGACTTTCTGATCTGCAACTGACAAAGACTCCCATACTGCCTTGCTGATCATGGGTACCCAGGCACTGTAAGCGTGGCGAGACAGCGTCAGGTGCTGTTGAACTTCGTAAAACCTGGAGGAATAAATCGTGATGAGCGGGTTTTCCTGCGCCTGTACTTTTTTGTCCTTGAGATTCTCATACACTTCGGGAAAAGGCAGCTTCAGTGGCTGTGACCCCAGTGTCTCAAAAGTGTCGGAGAACATGGCATTGGGCATCACGCGCACTTTCAGGTCAATGAAATCAGCCTTGCGCGTCACGGGGGAGCGGCTATTGGTCAAATTGCGAAAACCGTTTTCCCAATAACCTAAACCTATCAAGCGGTGTGCGGGCAGTGTAGCCAGCAACTCTTTGCCGAAGTTCGAATCAAGCAACATATCTGCGTCTGTTTCAGAATTCAGCAGAAAAGGAAAATTGATCACCCCAAAGCCTTTGGTAAAGCGCACCAGACTGGAAGTGTCGGGTGCCGTCATTTCCAGCTTGCCAGCCTGCAGCGCATCAGTCATCGTTTGGTCATTGCCTAGCTTGCCACCTGCAAATAACTCGATCTTGATGCGGCCCTGGGTTTTTTCGCTCACTATCTGCGCAAAATGCTTGACCGCCATACCTTGGGGATGATCATCACCCAGGCCAATACCAAAGCGTATATAGCGCGTGCTGCTAGGGTTTTGCACATTAGAAGCTGTGGAGTTTTGAGCATGAGCCCAATGAAACATCGCGATAGATGCTATTAAAAATATAGTATTTTTGAATTGCATAATATCTCCGGTCTTGTACTTAGCTTGCTTGGAGCGCGGCATAAACAGCTTCAGGCCGCGGCATTGGTGCGACTGCGCCATAGCCCTGCACGGCAATGGCGGCAGCGGCGTTGGCGTAGCGCACGGCCTGCAGCAGCGTGTCGCCCAGGCACAGGCGTGCCAGCAGATTGCCGCCAAAGCAGTCGCCCGCGCCAGTGGCGTCAATGGCTTGCACCTGCATGGCGGGGATGGCCGTGCGCTGCGCGCCGTCACTGACCAGCACGCCCAGGCTGCCCATCTTGAGCACCACGGTGCGTGCGCCCAGGTCATGGCTCCATTGCACAATGGCTTCGGGGTTATCCAGACCGCTCAAGGCGACCACATCGTCCAGACTGGGCAGGAAGACATCAGTCTGTGCGATCACGGGCAGCATGGCAGCGCGTGCGGCCTCCAGGCTCCAGAGCTTGAGGCGCAGATTGGAGTCAAAGCTGATCTGCGTGCCCGCTGCTTTGGCAGAGCGCAGCGCATGCTGGCACTGGCTGTGTGCGTGCGGCGAGATCGCCAGTGAAATGCCCGACAAATGCAGCCAGCGGGCCTGGGCGATGGTGTCGCACTGTGCATCGCTCAGGGTCATCACGGCTGCAGCAGAGCCCGCGCGGCGGTAGCTGAAGGCGTGGCCTGCTGCACCGTGGGTGACAAAATAGAGACCAGTGGGTGCACTGGCATGCTGGCTTACCGATGCCGTGTCCACCCCTTCAGATTGCCACAGCTGGGTCAGCAACTGGCCAAAGCTGTCTTCACCCACCGCGCTGACATAAGCACAGTGAGCACCTGCCCGCGCTGCCGCAATGATCGCATTGCTGGTATCGCCGCCGAAACCCTGCAGATAGTGGGGCTGGCCTGGCGTGGTTTGGTTGAACTCCACCATGCCTTCGCCCACGGCGACAATATCCAGGCCCTTGCCCATCAGTGGTTATCGCGTGGCACCGCTGAGCCGCGCTGTCCTTTGAGAAAAGCCATGTCCGCGCCTTCGTCTGCCTGGTTGACGTTGTCGATATACAGCTTCCAGTAGCCTGATGCCATAGGTGGCACAGGGGCGGTCCACGCGGCCAGGCGTTTGGCCATTTCAGCATCGCTGATGTGCAGATGAATCTTGCGCTCTGGCACATTGAGCTCCACGATGTCGCCGTTTTGCACAATGGCCAGCGGCCCGCCTGCCGCAGCCTCAGGGGCAGTGTGCAGCACTACCGTGCCGTATGCCGTGCCGCTCATGCGGCCATCGCTGATGCGCACCATGTCGGTAATGCCTTTGCGCAAGATCTTCGGCGGCAGGGGCATGTTGCCCACCTCGGCCATGCCGGGGTAGCCTTTGGGGCCGCAGTTTTTCAGCACCATCACGCAGGTCTCGTCAATGTCCAGTGCCTCATCGTCAATACGGGTGTGAAAGTCTTCAATATTCTCAAACACCACGGCGCGGCCTTTGTGCACCAGCAGTGATGCGGTGGCCGCGCTGGGCTTGATGACGGCGCCTTTGGGGGCCAGGTTGCCGCGCAGCACGCAGATGCCTGCATGGTCCTTGAAGGGCTTGGCCTGGCTCATGATCACGTCGGTATTAAAGTTCTCGGCGTCTTCAATGTTTTCCCACACGGTTTTGCCAGTGGCGGTGATAAGGTCTTTGTGCAGATGGTTGGCCATCTCTTTCATCACGGCAGGGATGCCGCCTGCATAGCAGAAGTCTTCCATCAGGTATTTGCCCGAGGGCTGCAGGTTCAATATGCAGGGCAGGTCAGAAGCCAGGCGGTCAAAGTCTTCCAGTGTCAGGTCAATGCCCAGACGGCCTGCAATGGCCAGCATGTGCACCACCAGGTTGGTGGAGCCGCCAATCGCGGCGTTGATCTTGATGGCGTTTTCCATCGCCTGGCGGGTGACGATTTTGGACAGCTTGAGGTCTTCATGCACCATGGCCACGGCGCGGCGGCCTGCCATGCGGGCGATCACGTTGCGCCTGCCGTCTACTGCAGGGTAGGCTGCGTTGCCAGGCAGGCCCACGCCCAAGGACTCGATCATGCTGGCCATGGTGCTGGCGGTGCCCATGGTCATGCAGTGGCCGTGGCTGCGGTGCATGCAGCTTTCGGCTTCATTGAAGTCTTTGATGCTCAAGGTGCCCGCGCGCACCTGCTCGCTCATCTGCCACAGGCCGGTGCCCGAGCCGAGTTCCTTACCGCGCCATTTGCCGCTTAGCATGGGGCCACCGCTCACGCCAATGGTGGGCAGGTCAACACTGGCTGCGCCCATCATCAGCGCAGGGGTGGTTTTGTCGCAGCCCATCAGCAGCACCACGCCATCCAGCGGGTTGGCACGGATGCTTTCTTCCACGTCCATCGAGGCCAGGTTGCGGTACAGCATGGCGGTGGGGCGCAGGAAAGTCTCGCCCAGGCTCATGACCGGGAATTCAAGCGGAAAGCCGCCCGCCTCGTACACGCCGATCTTCACTTGCTCGGCCAGCGTGCGGAAGTGGCTGTTGCAGGGCGTGAGCTCGCTGAATGTATTGCAGATGCCAATAACGGGGCGGCCATCAAACTGGTCATGCGGCACGCCTTTGCCCTTGGTCCAGCTGCGGTACATGAAGCCGTCTTTGCCATCGCGGCCAAACCATTGCTGGCTGCGCAGTTCAGAGGGATTTTTTTTGGCGGTCATGGTGTGTCCTTTAATTTGAAATAGTTGCATTAACCCATTGCTAGGGTTAATCCTGATTTTGTATAAGGTATTATCGTCATACCATTAAGTCATTCACATCAGTACAAACCATGATCAAAAATGTCCACGGCAACACGGTCGATCACCTGGGCGAGGCTATCGTCGCAGGGCAGTACCCCGTGGGCAGCAGCATCCCGCCCGAGCCCCTGCTGTGTGACGAGCTTGGGGTGAGTCGCACCGTGGTGCGCGAGGCAGTCAAATCCTTGATAGCCAAGGGCTTGGTCACTACCGGCCCCAAAGTGGGCACACGGGTGCAGCCCTCCGACATGTGGAACTGGTTTGATCCCGATGTCATTATCTGGCAGAGCAAGGCCGGTCTCACCGCTGAATTTTTGCGCGACCTGCAGGACTTGCGTCGCGTGGTGGAGCCTGCAGCAGTGCGCCTGGCGGCGCAGCGCGCTACCGCGCAGGACATTGCCGATATCGAGGCTGCGTATGAGGGCATGCGTCAGGCGGTGGAGGCAGGGGGCGACTATGTTACCCACGACCTGCGTTTCCATCAGGGCTTGCTCAAAGCCTGCCGCAACCGCATGCTGGTGCAGATGAACAAGGCGCTGGGCGCGCTGCTGCGCACGAGCTTTGAAATCTCCACTACCCGCAAGGACGGCCCCCGCAGCTCCCTGCCGTTGCACCGTGCGGTGCTGGATGCTGTCATCGCCAGACAGCCCGAGCGTGCCGAGCGCGCCGTCTTGGTGTTGATTGACGGGGCGCATGCCGACATTGAGCTGGTGCTGTCCTCGCGCAGACGCCTGCCCAAGCTCAGCCAGCCCGCACCGCATCTGAAAGCCGCCTGAGCGAACGACCACATCAAGAGACGCACACCATGGACAAAATAATCAACGGATTTTTCAAGCTGCTGGAGTTTCTGGTGGTGGCGTGCCTGGTGGCCATGGTGGTAATGGTGTTTGGCAATGTGATCATGCGTTACGCCTTCAACTCGGGCATTCAGGTGAGTGAGGAAATGTCACGCTACTGCTTTATCTGGCTGACCTATCTGGGTGCCATGGTGGCCATGCGTGAGGGCGGGCATCTGGGGGTGGACAGTCTGGTCAAGGCGCTGCCCCTGGCTGGCAAAAAAGTATGCGTTCTGCTCAGCGAATGCCTGATGCTGTTTTGCAATGTGTTGTTCCTGGTGGGCACCTACAAAATGCATGAGCTGCAGGTGACCAATATTTCTCCGGTGGTGGGCATCTCGATGATCTGGATTTATGGCATTGGCTATGTGGTGTCGACCGTGATGGGGGCCTTCAACCTACACAAACTGTATCTGTTGCTCACTGGCCAGCTCAGGGAAGACCAGATGCTGCAGATCGTCGAAGCCGAAGGCCTGAAGGAGGCCGAAGCACAGCTGGGCATCAACCAGCCTCACAACCAGAAAGCCTGATGCCATGACCGTTGCCGTATTTGTTTTCTCCCTGATCGCTGCGATGGCGCTGGGCATGCCGATTGCCTATGCGCTGCTGGTCTGCGGGGTGTGCCTGATGGGCTTTCTGGCTGCCACGGGCGTGCTGCCTGCGTTTGACAGCCAGATTCTCGCGCAGCGATTTGTCGATGGCGCAGACAATTTCCCGCTGCTCGCCGTGCCCTTCTTTTTGCTGGCTGGCGAGTTCATGAATGCTGGCGGCCTGTCCAAGCGCATTGTGAATCTGGGCGTAGCCTGGGTGGGCCACTACCGCGGCGGACTGGGCTATGTCGCAGTGATTGCCGCCATCATCATGGCTTCGCTGTCAGGCTCTGCAGTGGCTGACACTGCAGCGCTGGCAGCCATTTTGATACCGATGATGAAAGCCGCGGGATACGATGTGCCGCGCAGTGCAGGCCTGGTAGCAGCAGGTGGCATCATCGCGCCGGTGATTCCGCCCTCAATCGGCTTCATCATCTTTGGCGTGGCGGGCAATGTGTCGATCACCAAGCTGTTTCTGGCAGGCATCGTGCCCGGCATCATGATGGGCGTGGCCATTGGCATTGCTTGGTGGTGGGTAGCCAAAAAGGAAAAAGTCGAGCCTGGCCCCAAGCTGGCGCTGGCTGAACGCTGGAGCATTACCTTCAAAAGCCTGTTTGCCATCGCCTTGCCCGTGATCATCATCGGCGGCATGAAAGCAGGTGTGTTCACGCCTACCGAAGCGGCCGTAGTGGCTGCGGTGTATGCCTTTATCGTGGGTATGTTCATTTACCGCGAAATGCACTGGGGCCAAATCTATGGCCTGTTCCTGGCGGCGGGAAAAACCACGGCGGTGGTGATGTTTCTGGTGTCTGCTGCCATGGTCAGCGCCTGGTTGATTACGGTGGCCAATATTCCCAACGAAGTGGCTTCCATGCTGTCGCCGTTCATGGACAACAAAACCCTGCTGATGTTTGTGATGATGATCTTGATCGTGGTGGTAGGCACCGCGCTGGACTTTGCGCCCACGGTGCTGATTCTCACGCCTGTGCTGATGCCGGTGGTACTCAAGGCGGGTATTGACCCGGTGTATTTTGGCGTGCTCTTTATCATGAACAACGCCATTGGACTGATTACCCCGCCGGTAGGCACGGTGCTCAATGTCGTCTGTGGCGTGGCCAAGATTGACATGAACTCTGCTTTCAAAGGCGTTATGCCGTTTCTGATTGCTCAGCTGATCGTACTTTTCTTATTGGTGTTTATCCCTGAATTGGTGACAACGCCATTGAAGTGGTGGATGCGCTGATATACGCTAGAGTGTTTTGTCATTTTTATCAACCGGAAGGAGACCCCTCATGCTACGTCGTAACCTTATCGCCCAAGCCGCGCTCATTGTCGCTGGCACCCTGTTTGCCAGCAGCGCCATGGCGCAGTTCAGCGAACGCAATATCAAGATCACCAACGGTGTGAACGAAGACCACCCGGTTGGCGCTGGCGTCAAGAAGATGCAGGAAGTGCTGACCGCCAAATCGGGCGGCAAAATGAAAATGACCGCCTTCTGGGGCGGCTCTGCAGGCGGTGACCTGCAGGCCACCCAGGCACTGCGCGCAGGCACGCAGGAGATGGTGGTCACCTCCAGCTCGCCGCTGGTGGGCATTGTCAAAGAGCTTGGTGCATTTGACTTGCCTTTCCTGTTTGCCAACGAGAAAGAGGCTGATGCCGTGCTGGACGGTGCTGCTGGCGCGTTCTTCAACAAGAAGCTGGAAGAGGCTGGCCTGGTGAACCTGGCGTATTGGGAAAACGGCTTTCGCAACCTGACCAACAGCAAGCGCGCAGTGACCAAAGTGGAAGACTTTGACGGCGTCAAGGTGCGCGTCATGCAGAACAATATTTTCCTCGACACCTTCAAGACACTGGGTACCAATGCCGTGCCCATGGCTTTTGGTGAAGTCTTCACTGCACTGGAAACCAAGACCATTGATGGCCAGGAAAACCCCTTTGTGACCATCAACACGTCCAAATTTTTCGAAGTACAAAAATACCTCAGCGTCACCCGCCATGCCTACACACCCTTCTTGGTGCTGTACAGCAAGAAGATGTTTGACACCCTGAGCAAGGAAGAGCAGGCCGCACTGCGCGAGGCCGCTATCGAGGGCCAGAAAGTACAGCGCACGACGATCCGTGCCAACGACAGCAAGGCCCTGGCCGAACTCAAAGCCAAAGGCATGCAGGTCAACGAAATCAGCCCTGCCGAACAGCGCCGCATGTTTGAAAAAGTCAAACCGGTGTATGAGAAAAACTCTGCAACGATTGGCGCAGATGCTATCAATGTGGTGGTGGATGCTTTGAAAAAGGCACGCGGAGGGTAAGGCTTCGTTTCGCTTAGGACGAAATCGGACTTCCGGACGCGAAGAACGCGAAAGTTACGCGAAGGACGCGAAAAAGAAAATACAAAAATAATTCAAAATTTTAAAAAATTTGAATTATTTTGATTGACTTCCCAATCTTTGGTTTTCTTTTTTATCTTCTTTCGCGTCCTTCGCGTAACCTTAGCGCCCTTCGCGTCCGGCTGTTCGCATTCTCCCTCGTGTCAGACCCATGAAAATTACCCAACTAGAAACCATCCGCCTCGGTGAGTTCCCCAACATTCTGTGGGTGCGCATCTATACCGATGAGGGGCTGGTGGGTTTGGGTGAAACCTTTATGGGGGCGGCGGCTGTGGAGGCCTATATCCACGAATGGGCTGCGCCCAAGCTGCTGGGCAAGGACCCGCTGGCCATTGAGGCGCGGGGCAAGGACATCATGGGCTATCTGGGCTGGCGTGGCTCGGGGGTGGAAACGCGGGGCAACAGCGCGATTGACATTGCCCTGTGGGATATTTTTGGCAAAGCCGCCAATATGCCGGTGTGCACTGCGCTGGGCGGTAAAAGCCGCGATGCGATTCGCATCTACAACACCTGCGCTGGCTACCAGTATGTGCGCAGCACGGTCAATCAAAACACTTCCAACTGGGGCCTGGGTGCAACCCAAGGCCCATATGAAGACCTGCAGGGCTTTTTGACCCGTGCCGACGAAGTCGCGCAGTCACTGCTCAGTGAAGGCATCACCGCGATGAAAATCTGGCCGTTCGATATGGCTGCAGAAGCCAGCGACGGGCAGTACATCAGCAGTACCGACTTGGACAAGGCGCTGGAGCCGTTTCGCAAAATCCGCAATGCGGTGGGCGACCAGATGGACATCATGGTGGAGTTCCACAGCCTGTGGCGTCTGCCCATGGCGCAGAAGATTGCCCGCGCGCTCAAGCCGTTCAACACCTTCTGGCATGAAGACGCGATTCGCATGGACTCGCTGGATTTGCTCAAGCAGTATGCGCCCCACACCGATGCGCTCATCTGCGCCAGCGAGACGCTGAGCTACAAATGGGGCTTCAAGGACTACCTGCAAAGCGGCGTGGCCGGTGTGGCCATGCTGGATCTGAGCTGGTGCGGTGGCCTCAGCGAGGCGCGCAAGATCGCGGCCATGGCCGATGCCTGGCAACTGCCTGTGGCGCCGCACGACTGCACCGGGCCCGTAGTGTGGGCTGCCTCCACCCACCTGTCGCTGCATGCGCCCAACGCACTAGTGCAGGAGAGCGTGCGAGCCTTCTACAGCGGCTGGTACAAGGAGCTGGTGACCGAGCTGCCCGTGGTGAACAAGGGCATGATCTCGCTGAACCAGAAACCTGGCCTGGGCCTGGAGCTGCTGCCAGACCTGCATCTGCGTGCCGACGCCATCGTGCGCAAAAGCTGACTGACAGCACAGGGCAAGCGGCCAGGTTTCTGATGCACAATGCGGTGCATGAGCACGCCTACACCGACACTGACACACGCCATCCTGTTCACCGATGTGGACGGCCGCGCAAAATTCAAGGACGAACCCGTGGCCCTGAGCGAGGGCACCGACGCAGCGCGTCTGTCGCCCCTGCGCGCGTCTAAGGGCTTTCAGTTTCGCCAGAGTCCAGTAGGGTTTCAAAGTGATTTTCACTGCACCACCACGCCGCAATGGCTGATCGTGTTCAGCGGCGCGATGGAGATTGGCCTGCAGGACGGCAGTGTGCGGGTGTTCAAGGCGGGCGAGCGGTTTTATTCGAACGACACACTGCCTGTGGGCGCCACGTTTGACCCCAAGCTGCATGGCCACCGCAGCCGCCAGATCGGTGATGAGCCGCTGGTGACGATGTTTGTGCGCACCTGAGACACTCTATTTGCTATTTAATTAATAGCTGCTCTCGCGATATTCTATTGGTCTAAGGGCCTATTTGACTATTATTTTGCACCTGCTTTGAGCAGAATTTCTACCATCTCGGCTGCGCCACGCGTGCGCGCATGCTCCAGCGCACTGATGCCCTGCGCATCGGTTTGATTCACGTCCGCGCCTGCAGTAATCAGGATGCGCAGCAGATCAGTCTGCCCCGTCTGCACACACAGCGTAAGCGCGGGCGTACCGTTGCTGCGGGTGTTTTTGTCAGCGCCGTCGGCCAGGGCCTGTTGCAGTGCGGTGGGGTTTTTGCTACGGATGGCGGCCAGCAGGGCGTTGCTGGGGGGCAGGCTGCTGCTTGGGCTGGCGTAGTTTTGCACGCTGCCTTGAGGGGCGGCTGCGGGAGCTTCTGCCATGGGAGCGCGTGCTCGCGCAGCGGCCATGGGCGCTGCTGGTGCTGGTGCTGGTGCAGCGGTAGCGGGGGCCGCAGCTGGGGCAGGTGCGGACATGCGAGGCGCTGCCTTGGACAGGGCTGCGCCAGTGGCTGCGGGCGTCGTAGCGGTATCTGCGCTAGCTGGAGCCCTGTCGGCGGATGCCGTAGGGGCTGCGGGTGGTTTGGGTGATACCTGCACGGTCGGTGGTGTGGGTTCGGCTGGGGCAGCGCCCGTTGCAGCCTCAGAGGCCGAGGCTGGAAAAGGGGATGGCGATGGAGCAGCGGGTGCAGCAGGTGCTCTAGCAGCCTGTCGCTGCGCAGTGTCAGGAGCGATCTGGGATGCTTTGGCCGTTTCGCTACGCGGTTTGGCTGGGGCCGCCGCCGCAGGGGGGCTACCTGCTTTCGGTGCCATGGCATCGGCACTGCGCGCTGCAGCAGAAGGTGCAACAGACGCACGGGGCTCTGCAGGTGATGCGGGCATGGGATTGGCAGTCTCTGCCGTATCTGCCTGCTTGGCAGCGCTGGGAGCAGCCTTTGCCTGTGGCGCCGGGGACGGGACAGCAGCAGCAGGGGCGGGTGCAGGTGCGGGAACTGGAGCAGGTGCAGCAGGTGCGGCAGGTAGTGCCGTTGCGGGCCGTGCCGCGCTGAACGCTTGATCTCTCTCATCAGGGGCTGCGCGATCCCACTGCAGGAAAAGCAAGCCTGTCAGACCAAACACAGCCACCGAGGCCAGCGCACGGATTTTCCACTGGCTGTCGTTGGCAGCAGGTTTTTGTGCATCCAATGGGCCTGCAGAGCCCTGAAATGCGGCGGGAGCAGCTACAGAATTTGTAGTACCAGCGGTATCCACTGCTGCAGATGAGCGTGCTTGCGCAAGCTGCTGTGCATAGGCCAGCACATTGGCGCTGACTTGTGCGGACGGCCCCATGGCGCTGCCTGCCTGCGCATCCAGCTCTGCCTGTGCGGCGCGGTAGCGGGCGAGCAAGGCGTCGGTGGGTAGATCGCCTGACGCATCAGGCGGGGGAGGGCGGTACTGTGTCATGCGCTGACCTCCGTCAATTCTGCGAGCAGGGTTTTGAGTTTGCTGCGTGCATACCGCAGACGGCTTTTGGCGGTTTCAAAACTGGTGCCAGTGGCTTGCGCAATGTCTTCCACGCTCATATCACCTTCTGCCTGCATGAGAAACGCCTCGCGCTGGTCTGCGGGCAGGGCCTCTATGGCCGCGATCAAGGCCCGTGCCTGCTCGCGCGACTGTATCTGCCGCAAAGGGCCAAAGCCCGAGTCGGCCACCAGCTGCGCACGCAGTTGCACACTCTCGTCATCTTCGGCGTCCAGTGTCAGGCTCTCGTGCGGCTTGAATGCGCGCCAGTGGTCAACAATGCGGTGGTGTGCCAGGGTAAACAGCCAGGTGCTGAATTTGGCGCCGCTTTTGCCTGCCTCGTAGCTGGGCGCAGCGCGGGCCACGGCAAACCACAGCTCCTGCGTCAGCTCATCTGCCGTGGACGGGTTTTGCACACTGCGCAGCACATAGCGCCACACACGCGTTGCATGGCGCGTGTAGAGCGTGTTGAACGCCGCAACCTGACCTTGGGCATACAGTGACATCAGGGTCTCATCGGTTGCGCTGTCCAGGCTGGGCTGCATGCACACCATTGTGCATCACAGCCGTGCCGTTTTCAGCAGTGAGCGGCTTTTCAGCGCCATGTGGGTGGGTCGGGCACATAGCCAATGCCGCCATCGGGAAAGGGGTTGGGCCGCGGCTGTGGCGGACGGGGCACGCTGATCACGCCCATGGCCAGCAGGTTGGCATAGCTGTCGTAGCGGATGCGGACGACTTCGGCCGGAGTGCTGCTTTCGCGTTCGAACTCAGTATGGATCACGTAGGAGTTTTCGCGTTCGCCATGGCCTGTGCCCAGCTTGGGGGCGGGCTGGGGCGCAGCTTGTGGCGCAGTGCGTTTGGCAGCGCTGTCGCTGTGCGGTTCACGTGCAGCGCCTGCAGCAGCCTCGGCGGCGGAGCTGGAGTCTTTGGCTGCGCCGTGGGCGCTGCCAGCATAGGGCGCAGGCGCAGGAGCGGGCGATGCGGGAGCCGGTGCACTGGAAGACGAGTCTTCATAGCGCTTGGAACGCCATGGATACACCGGCTGCACCTGCGCTGGCACGCGCTCGCGAAATAGCGCCACACCAATCACGCCCACATCGCGCGGACGGCCTGTGCGCTCGGCATAGCTGTTGGGGGAGGCAGTAAATTCGAAAGCGGCCACATCGTTATTGCTCTTGCGCCAGCCCGTAATGCCATAGCGCTGCCAGGCGCCAAATACATAGCCCGTCTGCGACGTGCTAGCCGTCTCGCCGCTGACCACATTCACCCCGTCTACTGAGGTGACCGCCAACAGGCGTTGGCCGGTAGCGTTGCGCACATCAATCGCATACTTGGCCCCTGGCACCCCCGCCACCCAGTATTCTCCCCGGTGGTAATGCACCGGCAGCGTCGCGCCCGTGCTGCGGTCAGTCACTGTCACATCAGCCAGTCGCCCCACAGCCAAAGCCTGCGCGCTGAACCCACTGGTCGCAGCCACCACAGCCCACATGATCAAGCACTTTTTCATCACACACTCCTTGTATTTAACGGTGATGGAGCTTGAAACGGGGCAGCGGTGCAAACGGGGTTAAACCGGCAGGAAATACCTTGATTTAATGGTCAAATTGTCCGCCAAGCCAATGGAATATCGCGGGAGCAGCTATTAAAACAGTAGTAATTTGATTAAAAATCTATCTTGATAACGTGATGTACTGGCTTTTTTACGCTCTGCAGATCATGTAACATCATCTTTCAAGGGTTGTAACCTCGTCTAACAAAGATAATCAGGAGTGCGGGATGACGATTATTTGGGCTATTTTCTGGGGCGCTGTACTGGGATCTTTCTGGCCGGGTTATGGCGATTTCGGTACATTTTTTGGCGGCTTTTTAGGACTGTTTGCAGGGCTGACGTTGCGATTTGCCATAAAAAAGCAAATTGCCCAGGGTCAAGCCGAGGTGCAAGCACTGGTGGCTCAGCGCGTAGCGCAGGAACTGGCCAAATTTGCTCCATCGCGCGCTGAAGCATCTACTGCAAAGTCAGAGAGTTTCGCTGCTAGTCCTCAGGGCACAACTGAACCAGCTGCTGTCATGGATGCAGCTTATGTCGGTAACCAAACCTCACGCACGCAATCGGTCGTCCAGCCTACTTCTTCGCAGCCGACTGAGGCTGAAGAAGACGCATCATTTTGGAAAGACGAGCTGTCGCGCGTAGATGCCACGCTGGCATCCAGCACCGCCCAACAACCAGCCCAGCCAGCTGCAAAAACCAGGGACCTCCCTCCCAAGCCATCCTCTGCTGCAGCGAAACCTAGTCCTATAGAACTAGCGCTGAAAGCAGCGCAAGACTGGTTCATGGGTGGCAACACCATCGTGCGCATAGGCTTGGTGATTT
Source organism: Polaromonas sp. (assembly GCA_013297865.1). Classification (GTDB taxonomy): domain Bacteria; phylum Pseudomonadota; class Gammaproteobacteria; order Burkholderiales; family Burkholderiaceae_C; genus JAAFIP01. Next base: position 121,988 of record JAAFIP010000004.1, read on the forward strand.
TGTTTATCGGCCTGTCGTTTTTGGCGCGCTATGCTGCTGCCGCAGGCATTTTGCCTGTCGAACTGCGCTTGGCTGTGATTGGCGCAGTGGGCATAGCCTTATTGGTTATCGGCTTCAAAAAGCGCACGGACAAGCCCGGCTTTGCCTTGGCGCTGCAAGGTGCAGGCGTAGCGGTGATGTACCTCACTGTATTTGCCGCCTTCCGCTTGTACGGCATGCTGCCCGCACTGATGGCGTTCGGGCTGATGCTGGTGGTGTGCGCATTAAGCTGCGCGCTGGCGCTGCTGCAAAACTCGCGCGCATTGGCTGTGGCGGCATTTGCTGGTGGCTTTGCAGTGCCTATTTTGCTGTCTACCGGGCAAGGTAGTCATGTGGGATTGTTTAGCTACTACATGGTGCTGAACTTGGCTATTTTGTATATTGCGTACAAGCGTTCGTGGCGCGTCTTGAATATGCTGGGTTTCATTGCTACCTTTGGTGTAGCCACTGCATGGGGCGCGCTCAAATTTTCCCCTGATCAATACTCCAGCACGCAGCCGTTTTTAATTGGTTTTTGGCTTATCTACATTGTTACTGCGGTTTTGTATGCGCGCAACACCCCTACCAAGCTGGGCAATGCGGTAGACAGCACCTTGGTGTTTGGCACACCGCTCGTTGCATTTGGGTTGCAGGTCGGCCTGACCAGGCAGTTTGAGCTGGGCACGGCGTTCTCGGCCTTGGGCTTTGGCATGGTCTATTTGCTGTTGGCTACACTTCTGTCGCGCCGCGCGCAGGGCGGCTACCGCTTATTGACTGAGTGCTTTATTGCGCTGGGAGTCGGTTTTGCCACATTGGCCGTTCCCCTGGCACTGGACGCGCACTGGACATCTGCCGTGTGGGCGCTAGAAGGTGCTGCGGCGTTTTGGGTGGGCAAGCGCCAAGCCCGCTGGATGCCGCGTGCGTTTGGATTGCTGTTGCAGGCCGTTGCTGCTGTCGCGTTTATTACCGGCGTAGGCCACAACATCTCTGCTTTGCCTTTGATTAACCCTGCCTTCATTGGTGCCGTGCTGATTGCCTTGCCTGCGTTGCTCATTGCGTGGTGGCTGCGTCAAAGCTTGCCGCATAGCGAGTCACGTTGGGCAACGGTGTATGCTGGTGCAGAGGCACAGTTGTGCAGCCCTGTGTACATCTATGGCTTCATATGGTGGTGTGCCGCGCTGCTGCTGGAGATCGGCCGCAGTGCTCCTGCCAAGGAGGTAGCGACTTCGTATCTACCAGTGTTTGCACAGAGCACACAAGCGCTGCTGAGCATGCTGGCTGTGCTGGTTAGCATGCGAGTATCGCAATACTTTGGCCTGGCTAAGGCCTGGGCGGTAGCCACATGGCCCAGCCGCGCATCACTGGCAGTGATGCTGGTGACTTTGCTGGCCCAGTTAGACATCGGCGGCAGAGTGCTGCACACCCCAGCATGGATCATCTGGCCTATCGCCTTGGGCCTGCATTATTGGATGTTGCGCATTAATGACCAGATGCCTGCAGCATCTAGTGCGCCGCAGGGCGACGGGTCTAGCCGTCTGAATCGCTTTATCCATGTGGGTAGTGTGTGGCTGGTCACGCTGCTACTGGCAGATATGCTGTGGTTTGGCATCGGAAAAGGTGATTTGTGGCGCACCTCGTGGGCCAGCGTAGTGCTGCTCATCAGCGCGATGGCTGTGTTATTGGCGTTGTCACTGTGGGCAGGCAGAGCGAACACACCTTCTGCGTTGGCTCGCTTTCATTGGCCATTGAACCCGCATGCGGTAGCCTACTATTGGTACGCAGCAGTGCCGCTGGCGGTGCTGGTGTTTGCTGGCGCTTTGGTGGTGGCGGTGTCGTCATCTGGCCGTACAGATCCACTCCCCTATATTCCATTGCTTAACCCTACAGATTTAACACTGGCTTTGGCGATGGGTTCGCTGGTGTTTTGGCGTCGTGCTGCCATCAGTGCGCAGCCGCAGCCCGCTGGTGCAGCAGCGCTGGGAAGCGCGCGTGCGTGGGTAGCACTTGCAGCCTTGGCGTTTATTGCTCTCAACACTGTGTGGCTGCGCATAGCGCACCACTTTTTCAGGGTGGACTGGGGCGTATCGTCGCTGTTTGGAAGTTTTGTAGTGCAAACGGGCTATGCGATTTTGTGGACTCTGCTGGCGCTTAGCCTCATGCTGGTGGCTGCGCGGCGCAAGCTGCGCCCGCTATGGCTTGTGGGCGCAGGCCTGTTGGGCATCGTGGTGGTAAAGCTGCTATTGATTGACCTGTCTAACGCCGGTGGAGCTGAGCGCATCATTGCGTTCATTGTGGTGGGCGCACTGATGTTGGTGGTAGGCTACTTTGCACCACTGCCGCCTAAAAACTCAAGTAGCACCACTGCGCAGTCCAGTGACCCCGCCCCCGTTTAGTGAGTCTTGAACATGACCCCATCTCTCAAATTACATAGCGCATTAGCTGGCAAAGCTATTGTGCTTATTAGCAGCTTGACGGCTCTATTCACCGCCGCGAGCACTTGGGCTGCACCGGACGCCAATAATGCTGCATCGTATGCCCTTCGTGCACCCTTAGCGATCAACAGTGATGCACCGCTGCAGCGCTTGGTACTCCCGGCACAAGCTCTGGTACATCTGCAAACTACGGGCTACAGCGATGTGCGCATTTTTAATGCCCAAGGCCAACCCGTGCCGATTGCACTAGCGTCTGTCGCTGCGCAAACCCAAACTCAGACCCAGCAGGTCAGCTTGCCTGCTTATCCCATCTTTGGTGCATCAGACAGCATGGGTATGGCGGGTGTGCAGCTACGCATCGAAGAAAAAAAAGGCCAGCGCGTAGTGCAGATCGACACCACCAGCTCATCCAAAACAGGTACTGCTAAGAACATCATTGGCGTATTGTTAGACGCGCGCACCGTAACAGCCCCCGTCATCGCAATGGTGCTGGACGCAGATTTTCCAGCAGGTCAGCCCATTACCTTTGATGTGCAAGCCAGCAAAGATCTAAAAAATTGGAGTAGCCTGGCCGACACAGTGCTGTACCGCACAGTCGATGCAACAGATCCCAACGCTGGCAAGCTAGGCACCCAGCGCATACCGTTGCCCAACAGCAACCTTAAGGACCACTACCTTCGCATTACGTGGCAAGGCACCACTGACGCCGCCGCCGCCGTGATGGTGCGCGGTGCTAGCCTTACCACTTCACAAAGCACCAGCAGCAACTCGCGCGTAAGCGCTGCAATCTCACTACCGGCGTTGACGCAAGCGCACGAATTAAGCTTTGCATTGCCCTTCAGTACGCCGTTGGCAGCGCTCAAAATCAAACCGCAAGGCAATAACGTATTGATCCCTGTGCGCGTCCTGGGACGCAACGACCGCAGCCAGCCTTGGGTCAGCATTGGCAGCGCCGTCCTGTATAACCTGACGACCAACGGGAAAGAGCAAAGCAACCCAGCAGTAGAACTGGGAGGTATTGCCTACCGCGAAATCAAAATTGAAGCCGACCCAAAGACCGCAGGCTTTGCAGCGGTGCCCGAAGTGTCAGCGCAGTTTGAGCCCACCCAAGTCATATTTTTGGCCAGTGGCAACGCGCCTTTCAGCCTGGCCGTGGGTTTGGCTAGTGCAGTAAGCGCCTATCTGCCAATCGCCAGCTTAATGCCCGGCTACCAAAACGGACAAGAAAATGCACTGCCCGCAGCCCGCGCCGACATCAGCACATCTGCTGTGACCGCTGGCCCAGCAACCGCAGCGCAAGCTACCAGCAACGCACCGCCCACACGCAGTTTGGTGTTGTGGGGTGTGCTGTTGGCGGGCGTGGGAGTGCTTGGCTTAATGGCTTGGGGATTGATGAAACAAAGTAAAAAGCAGCCAGAGCGAGCTGAGTAATTACATCGTCTGGTAATTGCAGAATTGCTCTGGACCTTGGTGGCGTACCCAATATGAGCGCGTTGGGCATACGCTATCCCGTCATCGAAGCAACGGTCTACGATGCCTTATTGCCAAGCAAGAGAAAAATCAAAGTGGGTCTCTTGCGTTTCCAGGTCGATTGAGTCAGTGCTGACAGACAGGTCTTGGCGTTCAGCGTTTGTGAATTTGCAGAGAAGGCATTAGCTTGGCCCATGCTACCAGGTAGACTGTCATTCAGAGTGGCAGAGGTTTGGGAAATGCGGGGCTGCAATCGCGTAGTAAACATCGCAGTAGTGAGCAACCCAATCAAAGCGCCTGCTAACACCGCAGACATTGAATGCGCATCCAGCGCGACCCGTGCATGCATGGTCAAGATGAGTATGGGCACAACGACAAATGCATAGCGCAGCCCATATCTTCGGCAGACAAAGTATGCGCCTGATGCAGCCAGAGACGAATGACCTGAGGGCATGTTGTGCTTGCTGCCAGCGTTGCACGGGCGCTGGCCTAGACGGGTTTCCATGATGTCCACATCATTCAAGGCGCGTTTAAGGCCATGTGTCATGGCTGTAGCGGTGATGGCAACCACCACGAGCTGCTGCAGACCCACAGCATCTCGCATTACCAAAGGTAGGGCAATCTGCAGTGCGGTGTTGACAAAACGTCCATATTTTTCTGTCGCATGGACCAAAGCCATGTCGCGCCTGTTGTTTGTGGAATCGCATGAAAAATGCAGATTCGTTGGATAAAAAAGGCAAAGCAAGAGCAGGACACTGCAGATTGAAAAAATGTACTTGTGCTGCTTGAGAATGCAGCGGGCATGCTGCATGGGTTGGTATATTTTCATGAGCCTATGCAGTTACGGATGAAAAACATCCAAATCGGCTTTGTAGATTGCACTGCGCACGCCCAGCGCTCCCATCACGCTGTGAAATATGTGATCGTGACTATGCGCAGTCCCTCGCTGAACCGTGTTGTTGCCGAGCCCACGCTCTTGCTGAAAGTTCTTTGACATCCAGACCAGAAACGGAATGTCGCGCTGGACATCTGGAGCGATGGAATTGGGTGTTCCATGAAGATAGAGCCCATACTCACCGAGCGACTCGCCGTGGTCCGATACATACATCATGACGCTGGAGCTGTTTTTGAGCTCTTGCAACAGGGTGATCAACCGGCTGAGGATGTAGTCGGTGTAGACAATGGTGTTGTCGTAGGCATTGACAATGGACTCATTGCTGCAGTCGCTGAGCTGAACCGAGCGGCACACTGGCTTGAAGCGCTCGAACTCGGGCGGATACTTGGTGTGGTAAGCGGGTCCATGGCTTCCCGTTTGGTGCAAAACGATTAAAAATCTTGTGTTGTCAGAAGCGCTGATTTTTTGTACCAGGCCGTGCAGCAAAATCTCATCAAACCCGTGGTTTGCACATTCTTGAGGCGGGCAATTCTTCTGAATATCTTCCAGCTTTTCATAAAGTGTTGTCTTCATGGAAGGCTCACCCCAGTTGTTGCTGCGCCATATCACGCTCACACCGTGCCTGTGCAGATAGCTTGGCAAGGTTTCGTAGTTGTGCTGAGTCGAGACGGAAGCGCCCTGGTGTGAGAGCATGCAGGCCAGGGATTGTGTCGTATAGGTAGCGCAGGAGCGGGTGTTTTGCATGACTGCAAGCAAGCCGGACTGTGTATAGGCGTTGGTATTGCGACCATAGCCGTAATGCGAGAAGTTTTTCGCCCGCGCTGCTTCGCCAATCACCAGCACCACAATGCGTTTGTTGTTCATAGGAGCTGGTGGATGAAATTGCGCAGGCGGCAACAGGATCTGCTGCCTGTTTTTTGCTGCCTGCTGGTCAAAATGCCGCACGGTGTTGACGACATACGACCAGGGCAGCATCAGTGCGCCAAGCTGCTTTGCATGTTTGTCTATCCACAGCCAATTAGATGCGTTGGCGTACAGCCAGGTAGTGGCAAAAAACAAAGTGGCTGCAATGCCAAGCGCATGTTTTAGCAAGGAAATTTTTTGAATATTGAGTTCTACGATCAGGATGCCGGGAAGCACCAGAAAAACTGCCATATACAGCAGTAGCCTGGGATGCAGGGTCTCCATGGCCTCGCGGGCGTTGGTATTGAACACGTTGCCCATCATGTCCCTGTCCAGCACGACGCCATAGGTATCCATGAAGTACAGCGCCAGGGCATTGCCAAGCAAGATCAGCAGGCATGAAAACTTCAGCAATCGCAACGACGACAGCGAAGCACACAACAGCACAACCAACATCAAGCCAGCCTGTATGACTGCCAGTGTCGTCAAGGTCAAGGCCCAGTTCAATGTGCCAAAAGACAAATGTGCCTGGGCATAACGCAGCAGATGCGTTTGAAAAAAAACCGTATGAGCTAGCGTGAATCCGCAGATGAACCAGCCAGCATTGCAGCGCCATCGTGCAAACAGACTGTGAAAACCAGAAATGGGGGATGCCGATACCTGCATTCACCCAGTCTATGGGGGTGTTGCTTTGGTTTAGCTTAAAAACGCGCGAAAGCTTAAGCCTTGCTGAAGCTGCAGGCTACGTACGATCGTTGTGTTCAATACCGGTAGCGTGCAATTCAGTATGAAGGCGATAGAGTGTATGCCGAACGACCGATTTCTGGTACTCCAGCATGAGGGCGTTTGGCATACGCTCTATCGCCATCGAAGCCGACACCTATAACAACAAGCACCCAAGCAACAATCGTCCATACCAACGAGAAAGCGCCCGCACTAAGCAAAGGCTACTGCATTTCAATCCCCCTCACCACCCATCCGCACCCGTATCACCGCCCGCACAAACCCATGGTCTGAGCGGGAGCGGTCTTTGCCTTCCTGCAGATGGTCGTTGAAATAATCCACCCGGCGCACATCGCCGATGCTGAAGCGGCTGTTGGGCAGAAACTCTTCGCTCACCAGAATCTGGTCCAGCACCTCCGGAAAGCCTTGGTGGATATGGCTGTAGGCCACGTCCTTCTTCAGCGCCATCTCGCCTTGCACTTCGTAGGCATTGAACAGCGCCGTATCGCGTGCGCCCTTGTCAAAGGCCACTTCGTTGGTGGCCGCAATCATCTGCGTGGTCACGCTGTGGGGGCCGTCGTTGAAGTCACCCATCACGATCAGCGGCTCATGCGTGCGCTTGAGCACGTCCACCACGATGGCACGCATGGCAGCGGCTTCTGCGCCGCGGATGATCAGGCTGCGCAAGGTGGCGCGGGCGGTGATTTTCTCGTCGTCGCGGTCCTCGGTCACCTGGCCTTGCGCATCCTGCAGAAATTTGGGTCGCTTGCTTTTGAGGTGGGCGGTGAGCACATGCACGCGCTGGCCGTGCTTCATGCTCAGCGTGGCCAACAGGGGAGGGCGTTCAAATTTGGTGTATTCGCCCAGCTCGGGCACCTGCACGCTCATCTGGTCAGGAAACTGCACGATCGACTGCATGCTATGCACCTCCAGCCGCGTGATGATGCCTACGCGCGGCGTGTTGACAGCGCCGTGATGGGTAGCGTCGTTCTCTGCGCCTGGCACGACTACGCTGCCATAGCGCAAGCCGCTGTGGTGCACCGCAGCCTTGAGGGCCGCATCGTCCCACACCTCCTGCACCGCCAGAATGTCAGCATTCAGCGCAGCGATGCGCCCGCCCAGCCAGTCGATCTTGCGCTCAAAGTCGCGCTGCGAATACACATCCTGATTAGCATAGAACCTGCGCCCAGGATTGGCCAGGTTGAGCACATTGGCCGTGGCAGCGACCATGGTGGTGACGTTGCTGGGCGTGTGATTGTGGGATGCAGCAGGCATGACAGCTCCTTGTGTACAGAGCTGAGCTTATCACCTATGCGCAGATCCCTGCATCAGGCCTGAGCGAGCTCGCGCAATTGCCCCGACAGGGCAATGCGCACACCCGCGTCGCCTGCTGACACCATGCGGTGCAGTGCGGAGGCAACGTCTGCGGCGTCAATGGCCTTGTAGTTGGCGGGGATCAGAAAATCCACTGCGCCCATCAGCTTGAGGCCGATCTGCTCGCCTGGGCGCGCAGCCTGCTTGAGTGCATCGCGGTCGCCCGCCAGCATGCTGGGCCTGGCTATGCTCAGGCTGCCATAGCCCAAGGCGCTGAGTGCGGCTTCCATCTGGCCTTTGGTGCGGTTGTAGAACACGCTGGAGTTCGCGTCCGCGCCCATGGCACTGACGACACCCAGTCGGCGATCAGTTGCTACGTTTTTAGTAGCTTCTCCCGCGATATTTGATTGTGCCAAGGCCACAACAGCCTCATAATCCACGGCTTTGAACGCAGCCTGGCTGCCCGCGACCTTGATAGTCGTGCCCAGCGCGATGTACAGGTCATCACAGATGGGCAAGGCCGCCAGTTGCGCGGCGTTGGCAAAGTCTGCCACATGCGCAGTGAGCTTGGCGTGTGTGACGGCCGGGGCACGGCGGCCTACACAGTGCACTGCGCTGTAGCGTGGATCAGCCAGCAGCAAGCGAAGCAGCTCACGGCCTACCAGGCCTGTAGCGCCAGCGAGCATGGCGCTGCGGTGTAGTGAAGTGCGCGTCATGACACGGCCTTTCGTTATGGCCCGATCAGTAGCCGCCGCGGTTGCCGCCTGAGCCACCGCTGCGATTGCCACCGCCGCCGCCGCCATAGCCGCCACCACCACTGCGTCCGCGGCCACCGCCACCGCCGCCGCCACCAGAGCGGCCGCCGCCTGAGCGGTTGCCACCGCCACCACCACCACCGCGACGGTTGCCCATCACGTCGATGCTGGTGCGCAAGGGGTCAGGCTGTGCGCCAGCGCCCATGCCGCCACCAGCGCCAGCGTTGCTGCGGTTACGGTTGCGGCCTTCGCTGAGCGCGCGGGACTGCAGATGCAGGCCATCGCGCTGCAGGTGCTGGCGCTCGCGTGGGTCGGCAAAGTCGCCGTCCTCGCGCTGTGCGTCCTGCTGCATCTGCTGTTGTGGCGCAAAATTATCTTGCGGGTAAGGCGCGCGTGGGCCGCGGTTTTGCGGTGCGGGCCCACGTGGGCCTGGGCCACGGCTTTGGCCGTTGAAGTTGCCACCGCCGTTATGGTTGCGCTCTACGCCGCCATTGCCTTGGCCACCACGGCCTGGGCCATGACGGGCGGGGCCTCGGCTGCCACCCGCTGGGCCGCGTGGGCCCCCATTGCCGCCGCCTTCGCTGCTGCGCTTTTCGCGCACGCGGTCGGTCATCTCGCGGCGTGCGGCTTTGGCGGCTGCGGCCATCACATCGCGGCTAGGCGGCTTGCCAGCGCCGCCCCACAGGGTCTGGCGACCCATGGCGATCGGCTCGGCGCGCTCGTCGGCGTCGGGCAAATATTCGGCAATGTCCTGGCGCGGAATGCTCTGGCGCGTGAACTCTTCGATCGCCGCCAAAAAGCCTTCTTCGTCCAGGCTGACCAGGCTGACCGCCTGGCCTTCCTTGCCGGCGCGGCCTGTGCGGCCGATGCGGTGCACGTAGTCTTCGCTGACGTTGGGGATCTCGTAGTTGACGACATGCGGCAGGTCTTCAATGTCAATGCCGCGTGCGGCAATGTCGGTGGCTACCAGTGCACGCACGTCGCCTGTCTTGAAACCTGCCAGGGCCTGGGTGCGGGCTCCCTGGCTTTTGTTGCCGTGCAGCGCCATCGCGCTGATGCCGTTTTTCTCCAGATATTCGGCCACATGGTTGGCGCCAAACTTGGTGCGGGTGAACACCAGCACCTGGCTCCAGTTGTGCTGCTGGATGATGTGGGCCAGCAGGGCCTTTTTCTTCGCACGACCCACCAGGTGCCAGGTTTGGCTGATGCGCTGCACCGTGGTGTTGCTGGGCGTGACCTGGATCGACTGCGGCTTGTTCAGCAGGCCCTGGGCCAGCTGGCGAATCTCATCGCTGAAGGTGGCAGAAAACAGCAGGGACTGTTTTTGCGCAGGCACCAGGGCCAGCACCTTCTTGATATCGTGGATAAAGCCCATGTCCAGCATGCGGTCTGCTTCGTCAAGCACCAGGATTTGCACGGTGGACAGATCCAGCATGCCCTGCTGCGACAGATCGAGCAGGCGGCCCGGGGTGGCCACCAGAATGTCGACGCCGCGCTTGAGCTTGTTGATCTGCGGGTTCATGCCCACGCCGCCAAAGATGACGGTGGAGGTGAGCTGAAGATGCTTGCCATAGGTTTTGATGGACTCTTCCACCTGGGCGGCCAGCTCGCGCGTGGGCGTGAGCACCAGCGCGCGGATGCCGGTGCCGCCAAATTTGTTCTGTGCACTGCGGCTCATGGCCAGCTTGTGCAGCAGGGGCAGCGTGAATGCTGCCGTTTTGCCAGTGCCGGTCTGTGCGCCGGCCAGCAGGTCAGCGCCCGCCAGCACGGCGGGAATGGCTTGCGCCTGGATGGGAGTGGGCGTGGTGTAGCCCTCTTCGTGCACTGCTTTCAGTAAGGCTGGTGCCAAGCCTAGTTCGTCAAAGTTCATTGGGAAGCGCATCAAGCGCATAGAGTGACCGTGTTACCTGCCCCATGTGTTGTGGGAACAGGCCAGTAAAAAACGGTCTGGGTTACAGGTGGCCAATATTTTGCAGCGCACTAATGTATGCGCTTCAACAGGGGCCTCAGCAGATTGCTGGTGTTGAACGGTTCTGGTGCTGTCAACCCTTGTATTATCTCACAGTCTTGTTTCTGGCCATGCTGGCGGCGCTGGGGCTGCAAAAACCCGGCTGACGGCAAAGCCCACCACTGCACCAGCGCACTGCGCCAGCACAAAGGGCAGTGCACTGGCGGGTGCGATACCTGCAAAGCTGTCGCTCAGCATGCGGCCCATCACCGCAGCGGGGTTGGCAAACGAGGTGCTGGCCGTGAACCAATAGGCCGCGCCAATATAGCAGGCCACCAGTGCACTGGCCTTGGCGCTGACACCGGACGCGCCAGAGCGCGCAATCACCACGATCAAGCCCGCTGTGGCCACCGCCTCGGCCAGCCACTGGCCCCAGCCACCGCGCAGCTTGGTGCTGGTCTGCAGCATGGCCATGTCGAACATGGCGTTGGCCAGCCAGGCACCCAGCACCGCACCGAGCAACTGCGACACTATAAAAATAATAGCTGCTCCCGCGATATTCTGTTGGCCTAGAGCCTGATTTCTTATAAAAATCAGGGTCACCAGAGGGTTGAAGTGCGCGCCACTTATGGGACCCAGCACTTCAATCAGCACGAACAGGGCAAACACCGTAGCCAGCGTGTTGGCCAGCAGCGCCACACCCATATTGCCGCTACTTAAGCGTTCGGCCATGATGCCCGAGCCAATCACGGCGCACAGCAGCATGGCTGTGCCCAGGCCTTCGGCAAAGGCTTTTTGGGCCAGTGAATAGGTTGGGGCTGTGTGCGCCAGTGTGCTCTGGCTCATGACTGGGCCAAGCCTCGGGCGCTGGACTGCAGGGTAACGGCCTGCAGCTTTTCAGCGGGCAGGCTGACAAACAGCTCGATACGGCGCTTGATGTCCAGCATGGTCTGGTGGAAAGCCACAAGCTTGTCAGCATCGGGTGCATTACCCGCGCTCGGGTCGGCGTAGCTCCAGTGAGCAGTCGCCGGATGGCCCGGCCAGACGGGGCACACCTCGCCAGCGGCGTTGTCACAGACCGTGATGATCAGGTCCATGTGTGGTGCCTCAGGCTTTGCAAACGCGTCCCAGCTTTTGCTGTACAGGCCTTCGGTAGATATGCCTGCGTCGCGCAGCACCTGCAGGCCCAGAGGGTTGGGCTGCTGGTGATCACGCGGGCTGCTGCCTGCAGAATAGCCTTTGAATTTGCCTTGACCTAGATGGTTGAGCAGCGCCTCGGCCAAAATGCTGCGGGCTGAATTGTGGGTGCACAAAAACAGGACGTTGAGTGGTGTGGCCATGACAGGACGTGTATTTTGACAATGAAATATGCTGCCAGCCTAATGGAATATCGCGGTAGCAGCTATGGTATTAATAGCAAAAAGACTGCTTAGCAGCAGCTGGCACCTGCTGCGCTGGGCGCGCCGCAGGTGGCGGGCTTGATGGCAATATCCTTGAGCGAGATTTTGCGCACTGCTTGCGTATCTGCATGCGCATCTGCTGGCGCGCAGCAGGCATTGTCGCTGGCGGGTTGTACAGCACGGTCGGCTCCATAGGTGGTGGACTGGCCGGTAGTGACAAAGCTTTCCCAGGCGATACCCTGCGGGTCATGCACCCAGCCTTTTTCGCTTTGAGCATAGCAGCAGGTGGCTGCGCCCTGGCCCGTGACGGCCACGCCAGCTTGCTGCAGGCTGTCGGTCATTGCGTGCAGTTCGTCAGCGCTTTCCACCTGAAATCCCAAATGGTCCAGCCCAGCAGCGTGGCCCTGGGCAGAGATGGCGAAATTGACGCGCGGGTCGTCCAGCATCCATTTGGCGTAGTCAGGTTTGTGCACCGTGGGCGCATGGCCAAACAAGGTGCTGTAGAAGCCCACGGACTGGGCGATGTCGTTAACCGAGATGTGAACGTGAAAGCGTTTCATGGTGCAGACTCCTGGGAATAAGTTTGGTCGATGGGGAGGAATGTTCAGATAGCGCGCCTGTCAGCAACATGCAGCGTCATTGCTGTTGACATCACAGGCCTGCCCCGCGCAGCAGTGCTCGGTCAGATAGGCCAGCAGGGTGTTCATCTGCGCGTAGTTGGCGCGGTAAATCAGGTTGCGTCCGCGCTGCTCGGCGCTGACCAAGCCGCTATGGGAGAGCTCTTTGAGGTGAAACGACAGCGCGCTGGGGGCAATGTCCAGCAGGGCGGCAATGGCGCTTGGCGTGAGGCCTTCGCTGCCAGCCACTACCAGCGAACGGAAGCAGCGCAGGCGCTGGGTTTGGGCCAGGGCTGCCAGAGCCCGTACCGCGTCTGTCTCAGCTATCTTGGCAGTTTTTCCGGGTTTGGATATTGTTTTCATAATTCAATGATAATTGAAATGAAATCATCTGTCAAGCCGCCCTAGATGGTCGGTAGGTGTGCATGCTCCTGGGCGACAGGCTTGGTGGGGATTTACCGATAAGATGGCGCTGTACTGTAAGGAAACCACTATGACCGCTTCAGCCATCCAATCCCAAGTCAGCCTCGAAGAGTGGGCTATCCGCTGCGACCTGGCCGCCTGCTACCGGCTGGTGGCGCTGTATGGCTGGAGTGATCTGGTGTTTACCCACATCAGCGCCAAGCTGCCAGGGCCAGAGCACCATTTTTTGATCAATCCGTATGGCTTGATGTTCGACGAAATCACCGCATCGTCCCTGGTCAAGGTAGACAAGGACTGCAACAAGATCATTGACTCTCCTTATCCCGTCAACCCGGCAGGTTTTGTGATCCACAGCGCGGTGCATGAAGCACGGCACGATGCAGGCTGTGTGCTGCACACCCACACCCGTGCGGGTGTGGCGGTCAGCGCGCAGGCCGCTGGGGTGCTGCCCATCAGCCAGCAAAGCACTTTTGTGCTGGCGTCGCTGGCTTACCACGGCTACCAGGGCGTGGCATTTCGTCCTGAAGAAAAACCCAGCTTGCAGGCCGACTTGGGCCACAGCAATTTTCTGATGCTGCGCAACCACGGGCTACTCACAGTGGGGCGATCAATCGCTGATGCGTTTTTGAATATGTATGTGTTTGAGTCCACCTGCCAGATCCAGATCAGTGCCCAGGCCGGCGGCGAGCTGACCCAGGTTGACTCGCGCATTGTGGAGGGCACAGCACAGGCCATGAAGGTGCAGACCGGCGGCATGGGTGGCGCGTTTGTGTGGCCTGCATTGTTACGGAAATTGGACAAAACCGATAGTTCTTATAAAAATTGAAACTATCTTTTTCATAGCTGCTCCCGCGATATTTTAAAGGGCTGGGGGCATATATTGATAAAAATACGGCGTAGGGGGCAATCACTTTCAGCGTCATGAATATGCCATCTTAGTGTCATAGCGACGTCACGCCAGCGGCGCACACTGCGGTATCGATGAGAGGATGCCGTATGAAAGAACTACCCACTCCCACACTGGCCTTATCCCCCGCCAGCCTGCCACGCTCACCCTCGTATCACCGGCTCGAGCCTGCCCTGCACGCGCCAGCCGAGCGGAGCAAGCCTCGGCAGGGCACGGTTCAGATCGTTTGGGCCAAGCACCAGGATGAAGTACGCCAGGCACAGCGCTTGCGCTACCAGGTTTTCGCCCGCGAAATGGGCGCACGCCTGAGCACCCCGGTGCCAGACCACGATGTAGACCGCTTTGATGACTATTGCGAACATTTGCTGGCGCGCGACCAGGTGACGGGGCAGGTGGTGGGCACCTACCGCGTGCTCACGCCCAAGCAGGCAGAGCGCGCTGGCGGTGCCTACAGCGACACCGAGTTTGATCTGAGTCCGCTGCAGGCTCTGCGGCCCAAGATGGCAGAGCTGGGCCGCAGCTGTGTGCATGTGGACTATCGCCAGGGCGCGGTCATTTTGATGCTGGGGGGCGCTTTGTATGAGTTCATGGCGCGCAACAGGCTGGAGACCATGATGGGCTGCGCAAGTATCCCCATGCTGCACAACGGTATCGTCACTGGCGATGTGGCAGCCAGTGTATGGCGGCAGATGCAGGAAAAATACCTCGCCGAGCCGCAGTGGCGAGTCAAGGCGCACTTGCCGCTGCCTGTCGATCAGCTGGACAGTAGCCTGGACGTGGACCCGCCAGCCCTGATCCGTGGCTACCTGCGCCAAGGGGCCAAGGTGTTGGGTGCGCCCGCATGGGACCCCGACTTCAACACCGCTGATCTGCCTTTGCTGCAACATGTTGAAAATGCACCGAGCAGATTTACCAAATATTTTGCAGGCGCTGCATGAGAGCGGGCGTGAAAGCAGACTGGATGCATGCCAAAGCGACCTTCGGTCTGGGAGCGCATCCAGCTTCCGGCGTGCGCGCGGTATTCATCTCGGATATCCACCTGGGCACTGCAGGCTGTCAGGCGCAGGCGCTGCTGGATTTTCTGAAAGCCTATCCCAGCCAAAGCCTGTATCTGGTGGGTGACATCATTGATGGCTGGCAGCTGCGGCGCAAGTGGCATTGGCCGCAGGCGCATAACGATGTCGTGCAAAAGCTGCTGCGCCGTGCGCGCAAAGGCTGCAGAGTGGTGTTTGTGCCTGGCAACCATGATGAGTTTGCACGCGGTTTTGTCGGCCATAGCTTTGGCGGTATCGAAGTCATGGCCGAAGCAGTGCACACCACGGCCACGGGCCAAAAACTCTGGGTAACCCATGGTGACCATTTTGATGGCGTGATCCAGTGTGCCAAATGGCTGGCTTATGTGGGCGATAACCTGTATGAATTTACGCTCAAACTCAACCGCCACCTCAATACATTGCGTGCCCGCCTGGGCATGCCCTACTGGTCGTTGTCGGCTTTTTTAAAGCACAAGGTGAAAACAGCACTGAACTATGTCACTGACTTTGAACGCGCGGTGGCCCATGAAGCGCGTGAACGCGGTTATCAGGGGGTTGTGTGCGGGCACATCCACCGCGCCGAAATGCGGGACATTGATGGGGTGCTGTATTGCAACGATGGGGACTGGGTCGAAAGCCTCACGGCACTGGTAGAGCACCACGATGGGCGCCTGGAAATAGTGCATTGGGTCCCTGACGCACGTGCTGCAGCACCCGCCACCCCTGCTCGGGCTGACTCCATGGAGGTGCTGACATGAAAATCGTTGTAGTAACAGATGCCTGGCAACCGCAGGTCAACGGCGTGGTGACAACCTTGGTAGAGCTGGTGCAGGGCTTGCAAGATAGCGGCCATGAAGTGACAGTGATTCATCCGGGCCTGTTCAAAACCCGGCCTTGCCCAGGTTATGCGGGTATTGACCTGGCCATGCGGCCCTACCGCAAACTGGCAGCCTTGATGGATGCTTACCAGCCCGATGCAGTGCACCTGGCGACTGAAGGCCCTCTAGGCTGGGCGGCACGCAGGTTTTGCGTTCGCCACAAATGGGCTTTCACAACCGCATTCCACACCAAATTTCCTGAAATATTGCATGCAGCCTTGAAAGTGCCTCTGCATTGGGGCTATGCCCTGTTCCGACATTTTCATCGTCCATCCAGTGGCGTGATGGTGCCCACGCGCGGGGTGCTGCGCATGCTGGAAGGCCGGGGTTTCAGAAATCTACGCCCGTGGACGCACGGCGTGGACACCAAGCTGTTTGCCTTCACGCCCGAAGCACGCATTTATCCGCCGCTGGGCCCGCAGCTTCGTCCGGTCAGCCTCTTCGTGGGGCGTGTGTCCTACGAAAAGGGGATCGAGCATTTCCTCAAGGCAGATATGCCAGGCACCAAGATCGTCTGCGGTGTGGGGCCGTTGCTGGACAGTTTGCAGGAAAAATACCCCCACACCAAATGGGTGGGCTTGCTGGGGCGCGCAGATTTGGCCAGGCTGTACAGCAGCGCCGATATTTTTGTATTTCCCAGCCAAAACGAAACCTTTGGCTTGGTTATGCTGGAGGCGATGGCCTGCGGTACCCCCGTGGCGGCCCTGCCTGTGGATGGCCCGCTGGAAGTGATGGGCGCAGACAAAGGCAACGTGCAGGGCGGGGCGTTGGACGCGGATCTATTGCAGGCATGGCAAGCGGCGCGTAAAGTACCCCGTCATGAGGCCAGATTGCGGGCGTTACATTTCAGCTGGGAAGAAGCTACCCAGAGTTTTATCTCCCACCTGGTGCCGGTACATCTCCTGCAGCAGGACATCAAACCCACCTGGCTGTCATCAATCATTCACAAATATGTCATATAAATAGCGCACACTCCTGAGATAGTAACGTGATTTACATCAGGATACGATCGATTCTTTATGCGCAAACTCCAAACAATGGTGGATACCTTCCTTGACCGCGACAACAGTATTCTGGAGTTCAATCGACGGGTACTGAGCTGGGCGCAGCGTGATGACGTACCTGCGCTGGAGCGGCTGCGCTACATATGCATTGTGTCATCCAACTTGGATGAATTTTTTGAAGTCAGGGCCGCGCAGCATCTGGCTGCAGTACGTGCTGACGATCACAAAGGCGTCTACAGCGTAGCGTCGTACACTGCGTTGGCCAGTGCAGCTCATGCTTTAGTGCATCAGCAGTACAAGGTTTTCAATGATGCAGTGACTCCTGCACTGGAAGCCCAGGGCGTCCATATTGTGGCCCATGGCAGCCGCACACCCAAACAGGCCCGTTGGGTCAAGGAATATTTTGAGCGCGAAGTCAAGCCCCTGCTCATGCCCATTGGTCTGGACCCTGCGCACCCATTCCCTCAGGTGGCCAACAAATCACTCAATTTCATCGTGCGCCTGGTAGGCAAAGATGCTTTTGGCCGCGCCAACGAAATTGCCATCGTCAAGGTGCCCAGGGTGCTGCCGCGCCTGAGCAGGATGCCTGGTGGGCGTGGTGACACCAGTGTGAGCCTGGTGTCGTTGTCCAGCATCATCCGCAGCCATCTGGCAGATCTGTTTCCTGGCAGGCAGGTGTCGGAGTTTTCGCAATTCCGCGTCACCCGCCACTCAGACCTGGCGGTGGACGAGGACGAGGTGCGCAATCTGCGCACCGCCCTGCGCCAGGGCCTGCAGCAGCGCCACTATGGCGAGGCTGTGCGCCTGGAGGTGTCATCGGGCTGCTCGGTGTTTCTGTCAGACTTTTTGACAGCGCAGTTCAATCTGCCGCTGGATGCCGTGTACCGCGTGCATGGGCCAGTTAACCTGGTGCGCTTTAACCAGTTGATTGATCTGGTAGACAAACCCCATCTGCTTTTTCCAGCCCATCGCCCTGCGCCTGCACTGGGTGTGCAGTCTGGCGTGCCCATCATGGAGCAAATGCGCGAGCGTGACATATTGATCCATCAGCCATTTGAAAACTTCGACACCGTGATGGCTTTTCTGCGCGAGGCAGTCAATGACCCTGATGTCCTGACCATTCGCCAAACGGTCTATCGCACAGGAGCGCAGTCAGAAATGATGGACCTGCTGGGTGAGGCGGTGCGCTTGGGCAAGGAAGTCACTGCCGTGGTGGAGCTCAAGGCGCGCTTTGACGAAGAGGCCAATATCAACTGGGCTGAGGCGTTGGAGGCCAAGGGCGCGCAGGTGGTGTACGGCGTGGTGGGACTGAAAACCCATGCCAAGATGCTCTTGGTGACGCGCCGTGAAGGCAAAGCCTTGCGTCGCTATGGGCATTTATCCACGGGAAACTACAACCCCAAGACTGCCAAGCTCTATACCGATATCAGCCATCTCACCACCCATACCGAGCTTACGGCTGACATGCAGGCCGTGTTCGTGCATCTGGCAGGTCTGTCCAAGTTGCCCAAGCTCAATTACCTATGGCTTGCGCCGTTTCATCTGCACAAAAACCTGATTGATCGCATCAACAGTGTAGCCCATCATGCAGATACAGTAGATCGGCGCATCATTGCAAAAATGAACGCCCTGACGGACGAAGCGCTGATGCGAGCTCTGCTGCATGCGGCCAGGCGGGGTGTCAAGATCGATTTGATCGTGCGCGGGGCTTGCACGCTACCACTGACAGACCCCCAGGTGCGTGCCCATGTGACAGTACGATCCGTGATTGGCAGATTTCTGGAGCATTCACGTATTTTTTACTTTCGTACAGGGGAGCAGCAGGAAATCTATTTGTCGAGTGCAGACTGGATGAACCGCAACATGCTGCGCCGTGTGGAGCTGGCCTGGCCCATACTGGACGGACATCTGAAGCAAAGGGTGATTGACGAATGCCTGGTGCCCTATCTGCATGACACGGCGGATGCATGGTTTATGCAAGCCGATGGCAGCTATATCAAGCAACCTGCAGCAGCTGCATTGAGTGCACAGACTGAGCTGGCAAAGCACTACATGCTGCTCGCTGACATCAAACCAGCTCAAAATTGATATAAGGAGTTCATGTGGACCTGGTGCTATGGCGTCATGCTGAAGCCAACGAGGCAGACCTGCCAAGTGCTGACTTGAGCAGGGAGCTGACGGCGCGTGGTCTCAAGCAAGCTATCCGCATGGCTGCATGGCTTGATCGGCAATTGCCTGAAAGCACCAAGATTTTCTCAAGCCCTGCTGTGCGCACGGACCAGACCGTGCGCACCTTGGGGCGCAAGTACAAGCTGCGCAACGAGCTTTTGCCGGATGCCACAGTCGGCAGTCTGCTGGAGGTGGCCCAGTGGCCGGAGGTTGAAGGCACGGTGTTGCTGGTGGGTCATCAGCCGAGTCTGGGCAATCTGATCGCCCATCTGCTGGGGATCGAGTCCCAGCAGTGCGCTGTCAAAAAAGGTGCGGTCTGGTGGCTGCGCACCCGCGAACGTGCGGGTGTCCAGGAAACGGTGCTGCTGACCGTGCAAACCCCTGAATATCTGTAAAAACTAGGCCGTTGTGCTGACGCGCAGCTGGATGCCTGCTTTTTCCCAGGCCAGCACCTCTTCCATGAGCAAATGGGCCGACTGTGGATAGGCTTTTTGCCAGGCCGCACTGGTCTGCAGCCCATAGCCTTCAGGAGTTACCTTGAGTTTGAGGCTTGCGATATCAGGTGTCTGGCGCGCATGGCACACAATCACTGCCAGGCGCAGGGCCATCAGCTGGCGCACAAAATCGATGTCCGCCAGGGTGTCGTTGAGTTTTTTCAGTTTGCCCCGGTGCCCATAGACCAACAGGCTCAAGCGATGCAGCTCGGTTTGTGCAAAGCCCGGCGCATCTGCATTGTCCAGAATATAGGCGCCGTGCTTGTGGTAGTCGGTATGCGAAATGCGAGCGCCGATTTCGTGAACTTGCGCTGCCCAGCGCGCCTTGCGCAGCAGGCGCTCACGATGTGCCTGTGGCGCGTCATTCACCAAAAATTTCAGAAACTGGGTGGTTGCGTTGGCGACCCGTTCGCTGTGCGCAGCATCGACGGCAAATTTTTTCGCCAGTCTCAGCACACTGCTGGAGCGCACATCGGTCACTTCCTCTTCGCGGTCTACCAGATCAAACAGCAGCCCGTGGCGAAGTGCGCCGCTGGCTACCGTCATCTGGTCAATGTCCAACAGATCAAACAGTGCACGCAAAATGGCCAGACCTCCGCCAATGACTGCGCGGCGCTCTTCTTTGAGTCCAGGCAAATCGACCTTGTCAATATGCCCGGCCCGCAGCAGGGTGTCGTACAGCCACTGCAGGCCCGAGCGTGTGATGATGCCCGTGTCGAAATCCTTGGCCGCCAGAATCTCGGCTACTGCGCCGACAGTGCCCGAGGATCCGTAGCAAATATCCCATTGCTGCGTGTTGAAACTACCGGTGATTTCGTCCAGGATGGCCTTGGCAGCGACCTGTGCGTTTTGAAAGCTGTTGATGTCCAGGCGTCCATTGGCAAAGTACTTCATGGACCAGGCCACGCTGCCCAGGCGATAGGACTCGGTTTTGTGCGATTGGTAGCCTTGCCCCAAAATCAGTTCTGTCGATCGTCCGCCAATGTCGATGACCAAACGCTTTTCTGGCGACTGGGGCAGCATATGGGCCACACCCACATAGATCAGCCGCGCTTCCTCGCGACCGGAGATGACATCAATGGGAAACCCAAGCATCTGGTTCGCCTGGTTGAGAAACAGGTCGCGGTTGCGGGCTTCACGTAAAGTTTGCGTGGCCACAGCGCGCACCTGACTGCGTTTGAACCCCCCCAAACGCTCAGAAAACCGGGCCAAACAGTCCCAGCCGCGCTGCATGGCTTCCTGGGATAAATTGCGTTCGCTGTCCAGGCCGTTGCCCTGGCGCACGGTTTCCTTGATGTATTCCACACGCTGCACGTGTCCGTGGTCCAGCCGCCCAATCTCCAGCCGGAAACTGTTGGAGCCCAGGTCAATTGCTGCGAGGAGTGTGCCGTCTTGCATAAGTGCGGGTGTAAATATCAATCAAGCATAGCATCAGCCATGCCACGGACTGGCACACTCAGCAAAATTTCGCAAGATCGCCCCTGGCGATCAGCCTATCGCTGTTTGGACGGTCTGCGCTTACCTTTTCACCGGCGGAATCAATACACGGTCTACGATGTGCACCACGCCGTTGGTGGCGTTGATGTCGGCCTTTTGTACCAGGGCTTCTTCCACCACAACAAAATCACCCGCTTTGGACAAAGCCACATTGCTGCCTTGAACTGTCTTCACAGAGCTGGTTTTGACCTCACCTGCCATGGCCTTGGCGGGCAAAACGTGAAAAGTCAAAACTTCTTTCAGGCGCTCAGGGTTGGCAGAAATTTCATCCAGAGTCTTCTGTGGCACAGCTTTGAATGCATCGTTACTGGGCGCAAACACAGTAAAACTGCCACTGCCGTTGAGCGTATTGGTAAGCCCCGCCTTGGTGATCAAGCTGCTCAAGGTACTGAGTTCCGGCGTTGCCGAGATCGTGCTTGCTACGGGTTGTGGATTAGGCACACTGGCGCAGCCGGACACGATGAAAGCGAAAGCTGAGCACAATGCGATGGAATGACGGCGGGAAAATTGCAGGACGTGCATAAAAACCTTTCTCTGTGTTCCAGATGACTTCTTGGGGTGCTGAGAAGCCTGAATTTATATCCGCGACGTGACAATTTCATGACCTAATAATGAATATTCAGTGACAGATCATGGTTTTCCTGCGAGGATGAATGTCACAACAGTGTCATATACCACCCCTACATTAGGTCCAACGATCTGGCCGCTAGGCGGTATTTTTTGACAAGGTGCATATATGAAACGATTTGCTACGAAATTTACGTGGGCTGTAATGGCCACTGCTTTGACCGCGGGTGCCGCCTGGGCACAAGAGGTCACTGGTGCAGGCGCAACCTTTCCAGCGCCTTTGTACGCCAAGTGGGCATCTGAATACAACAAGTCCACCGGGGTAAAAATCAATTACCAGTCTGTGGGTTCTGGGGCAGGTTTACGCCAGATCGAAGCCAAAACAGTGGACTTTGGCGCCTCTGATATGCCTTTGAAAGATGAGGAACTCAAAGCCAAAAACCTGGTGCAGTTCCCTACCGTGATTGGCGGTGTCGTGCCCGTGGTCAACATCAAGGGCATTCAGCCCGGTCAAATGAAGCTTAACGGCCAGGTTCTGGGTGATATTTATCTGGGCAAGATCACCAAGTGGAATGATCCAGCCATCAAGGCACTCAATCCCACCCTGCCACTGCCTGATGCAGCCATCTCACCCGTGCGTCGTGCAGATGGCTCTGGCACCAGCTTCATCTTTACGAATTACCTGTCCAAAGTTAACGCAGAGTGGAAAAGCAAGGTCGGCGAAGGTACCGCGGTCAATTGGCCTACGGGCGCAGGCGGCAAGGGCAATGAAGGTGTGGCGGCATTTGTCGGTCGTCTGCCTAACTCCATTGGCTACGTCGAGTACGCCTATGTCAAGCAAAACAAGATGGTGTATGCGCAAATGCAAAACCAGGCAGGGGTTTTTGTGTCGCCAGACGACACGGCTTTCAAGGCTGCAGCAGCGGGCGCTGACTGGAACAAGTCTTTCTACCAAATTCTCACTAACCAACCCGGTCAGACCAGCTGGCCCATCAGTGGCGCAACCTTTATTTTGATGCAAAAATCGCAGGATAAACCCGTCAACGCTGCTGCAACATTGAAGTTCTTCACGTGGGCTTATGCCAATGGCGACAAAATGGCCGATGATCTGGACTATGTGCCGATGCCAGACGCAGTCATTGGTGCCATCGAGAAGTCTTGGGCAGATATCAAGGAAGCTTCTGGCAAACCCATAGCCTTCAAGTAAATTTCACCCGCAGACGGCCGTGTGCCGTCTGTTGACTTTCGGTAAGCAGTATATGAATAACACTTCAACACTCAAATTACCCAAATCCGGCGGTGGACTGGACAGATTATTCGCCTGGACCGCCCAAGGCGCTGCTTACCTCACCTTGTCCCTGCTGGTTGGCATACTGCTTTCGCTGGTGTTTGGCGCATGGCCTGCCATTGAAAAATATGGACTCAGTTTTTTGACCCGCAGCGTCTGGGACCCCGTGCAAAACGATTACGGTGGTCTGGTGATGATTTACGGCACCGTGTCGACCTCGTTGATTGCCCTGGTCATTGCCATCCCCGTGAGTTTTGGTATTGCGTTGTTTCTCACTGAACTTTCGCCATCATGGCTGAAGAGACCGCTGGGTACCGCCATTGAGTTACTGGCTGCGATCCCGTCGATTGTGTATGGCATGTGGGGGCTGCTGGTTTTTGGCCCGATCCTCTCTACTTATGTGCAGCAGCCGCTGCAATCGGCTTTTGGCAATGTCCCCGTGCTCGGAGCCTTGGTGTCTGGCCCGCCAGTAGGCATTGGTATCCTGAGCGCAGGCATCATCTTGGCCATCATGATCATTCCCTTCATTGCGGCGGTGATGCGTGACGTATTTGAAGTCACACCTCCCTTGCTCAAGGAGTCTGCCTATGGTTTGGGCTCCACCACCTGGGAGGTGATGTGGAAAGTAGTGTTGCCGTACACCAAGGCGGGTGTGGTGGGAGGCATCATGCTGGGCCTGGGCCGTGCACTTGGCGAGACCATGGCGATCACATTTGTGATCGGCAACATGAACCAGCTCGACTCGTTGAGCCTGTTCCAGGCAGCCAACAGCATTACCTCTGCGCTGGCTAATGAGTTTGCCGAAGCAGGCGAGGGCCTGCACCAGGCCTCATTGATCTATCTCGGGTTGGTGCTGTTCTTCATCACCTTTGTGGTGCTGGCCTTGTCCAAACTGCTGCTGTCGCAGCTCAGAAAAGCAGAAGGTACCAAATCATGAGTGCCGTCATTCGTTCAACGTCCACCAGGCTCGTGGACCAAAAAGCTGCAGAACACATGCGGCTTGCCAAATTCGCCAAGAGAAAACTGATCAATCAAATAGCCTTGATCCTGTCGCTCAGTGCCATGCTGTTCGGTCTGTTTTGGTTGGCGTGGATTTTGTGGGAAACACTGGTTCTGGGCATTTCGGGATTGAGCCTGGCCACTTTCACCCAGATGACGCCTCCGCCGAACGAAGTGGGGGGCTTGGCCAATGCATTGTGGGGATCGTTCTTGATGGTCTCGCTGGCTACGTTTGTCGGCACGCCCATAGGAATCATGGCGGGTATCTATCTGGCTGAATACGGAACCAAAAGCCGTTTGGCTTCCGTCACACGGTTCGTTAACGATATCCTGCTGTCTGCTCCCAGTATTGTGATCGGACTGTTTGTCTATGCCGTGGTGGTCTCAAAATTTAAAACATTCAGTGGCGCTGCAGGCATCATGGCGCTGGCGCTGATTGTGATACCGGTAGTGATTCGTACGACAGAAAACATGCTTGCACTGGTACCAGCGGGTTTGCGTGAGGCTGCCTACGCTTTGGGTTCGCCCAAGTGGAAGGTGATTACCAGCATCACGCTGCGTGCGTCGCGCGCAGGTGTTGTCACGGGAGTGCTGCTGGCGGTAGCACGTATTGCGGGCGAAACAGCCCCTTTGTTGTTCACGGCACTGAGTAACCAGTTCTGGACCTCAAGCCTGGGTGAGCCCATGGCGAGCCTGCCAGTGACCATTTTCAAATTTGCCATGAGCCCCTATGAAAACTGGCAGAAGCTGGCATGGGCGGGCGTTCTCATCATCACGGTTGCCGTTCTGGGGCTCAACATCCTGGCGCGTGTGCTTACAAGGAATAAACACTAATATGGACACTATAACTGTCAGCCCGGGATTGGCTTCTGAAACCGCCAAACTGCATGTGCGGGACTTGAATTTTTACTATGGCAAGTTCCATGCGCTGAAAGCCATCAACCTCACCATCCCCGAGAAGAAGGTCACTGCATTTATCGGACCATCAGGCTGTGGTAAATCCACCTTGCTGCGTACCTTCAACCGCATGTTTGAGTTGTATCCCGAGCAGCGCGCAACGGGCGAGATCGTGATGGATGGCGAAAATCTGCTGACCAGCAAATCGGACGTGGCACTGATACGCGCCAAGATCGGCATGGTCTTTCAAAAGCCCACACCCTTCCCCATGTCGATCTATGACAATATTGCGTTCGGCGTCAAGCTTTTTGAAAACCTTGGTGCCAGCGATATGGATGACCGGGTGGAATGGGCTTTGCGCAAGGCTGCCTTGTGGGGCGAGGTCAAGGACAAGCTGGGGCAAAGCGGCAGTGGCCTGTCGGGCGGTCAGCAGCAGCGCCTGTGCATCGCACGCGGCATTGCCATCAAACCGCAAGTACTTTTGCTGGATGAACCATGCTCTGCGTTGGACCCCATCTCCACAGCCAAGATTGAAGAGCTGATTGCAGAGCTCAAAAGCGAATACACCGTGGTGATCGTGACCCACAACATGCAGCAGGCAGCGCGCTGCAGTGACTACACCGCGTATATGTATTTGGGTGATTTGATGGAATTTGGTGCTACCGAACAGCTGTTTTTCAAGCCCACACGCAAAGAGACTGAAGACTACATTACTGGCCGTTTCGGTTAAGCAGACTAGGAAGGATTGCATATGTCAGATAAACATCTCTCTACCCAATTCGATGCAGACTTGAATGCCCTGTCTGCCCGGCTGATGGAAATGGCTGGTCTGGTAGAGGCTCAGACGCGCGACGCCATTGAAGCGTTGACGCATTTCAACAATGAGGTGGCAGACCGCGTCATCGAAGCGGAGGAGCGGGTCAATGCCATGGAAGTGCAGATTGACCGCGAGCTCAATTCCATCATCGGACGGCGCCAGCCCACTGCACGCGATCTGCGTCTGTTGATGGCCATTTCACGCATGACTGCCAACCTGGAGCGTGCAGGTGATGAGGCACAGAAAATTGCACGCATGGTCAAAAGCATGATTGCCAGCGGCTCAACGCGCTCGCTGCCGGTACGTGAGCTGCATGTGGCGGTCGAGCTGGCGGCGGGCTTGTTGCGCAAATCGCTCGACGCATTTGCGCGCCTGGACACACAGGCTGCAGTGGCCATCCTGAAGGAAGATGATTTGATAGACCGCGAATTTGGCGGGTTCGTGCGCAAACTGGTTACCTACATGATGGAAGACCCGCGCATGATTTCGCCCAGCCTGGATTTGCTGTTTGTGGCCAAAGCCATTGAGCGGATCGGAGACCACGCCAAAAATATTGCGGAATCCATTATCTATGTGGTCAAAGGCACCGATGTACGCCATACCCCCATGGATCAAATTGAGTCAGTGGTGAATTAAATGAAGCCATCCCGCGTTTTGATTGTTGAGGATGAACCGGCGATCTCTGAATTGATCGCGATCAATCTGAGACATCATGGTTTTGAGCCCATCATTGCAGGTGATGGCGAGCAGGCCCAGCGTGAACTCGATGCAGTGCTGCCCGATGTGATCCTGCTGGACTGGATGCTGCCCACCAGCAGTGGCATCTCGCTGGCACGCAAATGGCGCAGTGACTCGCGCACACGCGCCGTACCCATCCTGATGCTGACAGCGCGCAGCGATGAGCCCGACAAAGTCCAGGGCTTGGACGCTGGCGCGGATGATTACATTACCAAGCCATTCTCAACTCAGGAGCTGATGGCACGTATCCGTGCAGTGCTTCGCAGGCGGGCGCCAGAGCAGGTGACGGGCCAATTGCTGATTGGTGCACTGAGTCTGGACGGCGCGACCCATCGCGTGGCCTACAAAGGCATTGAGCTCAAATTAGGGCCTACAGAATTCAAGCTGTTGAACTATTTGATGACTTATCCCGAACGTGTACACAGCAGAGCGCAGCTGCTTGACAAGGTGTGGGGTGACCATGTGTTTATTGAAGAGCGCACGGTGGATGTTCATGTCAAACGCTTGCGCGAGGCGCTGGGCCAGGCAGGCACCATGGTGGAAACCGTGCGTGGCGCGGGTTATAGGCTGACCGTCATGGCACCTGCTGCAGCCTGAGTCGTCAGTATCTCCATGCTCTTTCGCTTTGCCACTTTCTTTATTGCCGGTTTTGCTGGTTTGCTGATTGTGGCGGGCCTGATCTCCAGAGAATACGCGGCCTGGGGCATTATTTTCGGTGTGGTGGTCTGGCTGCTGTGGGATGTGTGGCGTGCGCGAATTTTCGATTCGGCTCTGCGCGCTGCGCAGGGCGGCGATGCCCTGCCGTCGTACACGGGATGGTGGGGCAATATGCTGGACCGCGTGCGCCGCATGCTGCGCAGCAAAAACGAAGAGGTTGCCGCCAGCGAACGGCGCATGACTGAATTTCTCTCTGCGATCCAGGCCTCGCCTACCGGCGTGGTATTGCTGGATGCAGCCCAGCGCATTGAGTGGTGCAATCAAACTGCGGCGCACCAACTAGGCCTGGATGTACAGCGCGATGTGCTACAGCACATTGGCAATCTGGTGCGGCAGCCTGATTTTGCCAACTACCTTAGCGCAGGCAACTACGACCATGAAGTGGTGTTGGCAGCAGCCACCAGCAATGCGCAGCGGCCCATCAAAATATCTGTGCAATTGCACCCCTATGGCGAAGGCCGCAGGCTGATGCTCACGCGCGACGTCACGGCCTTGCAGCTGGCCGAAGCACAGCGCCGTGACTTTGTAGCCAACGTCTCGCACGAAATCCGCACACCGCTTACCGTGCTCAGCGGATTCATTGAAACCCTGCAGAATCTGCCGTTGGATGAAGCACAGCGCAATCGCTACCTGGGGCTGATGGCCCAGCAGTCCCAGCGCATGCAAGCCCTGGTCAGTGACCTGCTTACCTTGTCGCGGCTGGAAGGCAGCCCTGTGCCCAACGCGACGGACAAGGTGACTGTGAAAAGTCTGCTGGACCAATGTGAACAGGACGCCAGAGCCTTGATGCACATGGAGCCCAAGCTTCAAAACCATGCACTGCGCCTGCATTTTGGCTACGCACAGGAAAGCGATGAGGCCAGCGTGATCCTGGGCGCGCAGACCGAACTGCTCAGTGCAGCGGGCAATCTGGTAAACAACGCCGTGCGCTATACGCCTGCAGGCGGCAAAGTCGATGTCCAATGGACGCTGCTGCAGGATGGACGGGGTGAGCTGCGTGTGATGGACACTGGGCCTGGCATTGCGCCCGAACACCTGCCGCGCTTGACCGAGCGCTTTTACCGCGTGGACCGCAGCCGCTCCCGCGAGACGGGTGGCACAGGGCTGGGCCTGGCCATTACCAAACACGTAGCCCAGCGCCATGGTGGCGAACTGCGCATTGAATCTGTGGTCGGGCAGGGCAGTACATTCATACTGACGATTGGTGCGAACCGGATTCAGCCCCAGTGAGTACATGGCGTTTCCACAGCCACAGAAACAGTGCGGCGACACAGGCCAGCGCAATCAACCCCGCGATCCAGAATGCCTGCGCTGACTGCAGGGCCGCGCCCCATGGACCGTCCGTGTAGGCCAGTGCATAACCGCCTCCCAGACCCAGACCCCAGAGCATGACACCGTAAATCAGCAGGGGCATCAACGTCACCCTGTAGCAGCGCAGCACAAAGGCGCAGATGGTTTGCAGTGCATCAAACCAATGGTAGGCAGCTGCCCAGACCAACAAACTCGCAGCCAGCGTGACGACTGCGGGGTTGGTGGAGTACCAGCTGGCAATTACAGGTGCGGCCGTGGCGATCACCAACACCACCGCGCTGGCCACAGCCACGGTCAATCCCAGGCCTGTCAGTGCGACAGCGCGTGCTTGGGCCGGATAGCCTGCGCCAATCCAATACGACACACGCGCACTGCAGGCCACTGACAGCGACAGCGGCAGCATATACATGATGCCCACCATATTGGAGGCAATCTGGTGGCTGGCCGCTGGCAACACGCCCTGGCGTGCAATGAACAGGGCCATCAGGGTGAAGGAGGTGATTTCGACCAGATAGGCAAATCCTCCTGGCACACCGGTGCGCGCGAAACTCTTGAGCAGCGGCCAATCAGGCGGCTCCATGCGCTGCACCAGGGCCAGGGGTTTGTACAGCGACTGGGTGCTGAGCATGGTCAGTGCGCAGGCGAGCATCAACCAGTTCACGATGAAGGTCGCCCATGCGCAGCCTGCCAGGCCCATGGCGGGCAGGCCCGCGCCACCGAACGCCAGCCAGATGGTCAGCGGTATCTTGACCAGCAAAGAGCCGATTTGCAGCCAGGTGACCAAGAGGGGTTTGCCCAGCGCCTGGTTCAGCGATGAATACATGCGAAAGCCAATGGATGGCAGCAAGGCCCAGGCCAGAATGCCCAGATAGCTTTGCACTGCAGGTCGCAGGTCGGCCGGGACCTGCGCCAGCTCCAGCAAAGGCCCGGCATGCAACAACACGGCCATGCCCAGGATCACCAGCACACTGGCCAGGTACAGCGACTGGCGCACGCTGCGGCCCAGCTCAGGATAGCGCCTGGCCCCATGCAGCTCAGCGTAGACCGGCAGCAGCGCCTGCATGACGCCCATCAGCGAGACATAGGCACTGATGTAGATCGCTGATCCAATGGACAGCGCAGCCAGCGCCTGGTCGTCATAGCGCCCCGCAACTATCGTGTCAGTGATGCCAAATGCCATCACAGCCAGCTGACCGGCGACCACCGTGCCAGCGTGACGCGCGATAGTCGCCAGCTCGCCGCGCAAGGGGGCTGCAGTGGCTGTCATCAAATAATCAGCGCGAAGCAGCGGGTGCTGCTGCGGTTTCGCCGGAGAGGTTTTGGCGCCGGAAGATCACCAGGTCATCGCGGGGAGAATTACGCCGGCGTGCGCCGCTGTGGATTTGCCAGGCGTTCCACTGCCCTTGCAGTGCAAACCGCACCATAGCTTCTGCTGACACCACCATCCAGGGGCAGGCTGATGCCTGCTCTGGCGTCTTGAGCGTAAGCTTGCCCTGGTAGGACAGGGCTGTGGCTTCTGCATGCGTGAGCCCATAGACACCCACGCAGGTGTCAGGCGAATTGCCGACCACCCGCGCGACCTGGCGCACCACGGCAACATCACTGCGCACAAAGTTCAGCAGCGGCATCCACAGGCTCATCAGCAGCAGCCACGACATGGCGGCTCCGCCCGCGGGCAGCACCAGGCTTTTCCACAGTGCATCGCGGTGGCGCCCTGCGCGCCAGCTGACCAGCCATATCCAGGCCGCTGTTGCCAACAGCGCGGCCACAAAGGCCAGCCAGGTAAAGCCTGGCTCGTAACCCGGCACCAGGCGCCTGACGTTGGCTGCAGGCTGCGCAGGCACGCCCGTTTGCATGGCGATCCACACCACCCAGATGATCAGGCCGCAGCCCGAGAAAAACAGCAAGGTAAACCAGTCGATCAGCGCCGTGACATTGCGGTGCAATGTGGGCAGCGCAAATGCGGCCAGACAGGCCATGGTCGGTGCAGCCAACAGCAAGGTACGGTCAGCGCTGGGTGCGATCAAGGTGGCGATAACGATGACGGCCAGCAGCGCCAGAGGCAGTGCGATATGCAGCTGCCGCCACCAGGCACGCCACTTCCACAGCGCAATCACCGTCATGGGCCAGGCGGGCCAGGTAAACCACAGCATGAGCTTGCCCCAGCTGCGCCAGTCTTCCCAGGCCGTGATCAACTGGCCCGGCCGGGCATGCCACAGACCCAACTGCCAAGCCAGCGCAGCACTGCCGACGCCCAGCACGGCAAAATACACCGCCCAGCGGCGTGCATGCCCATCGCTTTGCAAAGCGCGCGCAACAGCCCCTGCCAAGGCCAGCGCCATACCAAAAGCAGGCACACCCGACAAGGCCAAACCTACAGAAGCTAATGCTGCTGCCACTGCCGGAGCAGCGACGTGATACGGTGAGGCGGCATAGGCATAAAACAGCAGCGCGGTAAAGGCCAACTGCGCGGCGTAGGGCGTGGTCTCGTGGGAGAGCTGGGCCAAGCCCAGCATGGCGATCATCGCCAGCAGGCCGCCGTCGGCCATGGCGCGTGCGTAGTCGGTGGGCTGCGCCTCGCCGCCAAAAGCAAAAGGCACGGGCTGTGCCTCAGTGCGGCGCGCCAGGTAATACACGGCATACCAAGTGGCAGACAGGGTCAGGGCCAGCAGCAGGCCAAAAGGGATACGTGCGGCAAAGTCGGCGGGCATGCCCGCTGGTGCCAGCATGATCGCCCAGGCGCCGAACCAGTACGGCAGCAGGGCAGGCAATTCAGGTGCTGTACCCAGCAGGCTGATGGACCACCACGAGGAGCCGCCAGTAGCCAGCTCACGCATCAGCCCAAAGGAGGCCATATCCATATTGCGCCAGGGGTCGCGTCCTACAAAGCCCGGCAGCACATAGGCCAGGCAAAACAGCCACAGCGCCACGCGCGGCAGGCGGCGCACAGCGGACTGGGTGACAACGGCGGGGGTGGGGGGCGTGCTGCTCAAAATCTGGAAAATTCAACCGCAAAATGCGGGATGCCAAAACACAAAATACCAAAACACGAAATAGCAAAAACAAAAGGCAGCCCGGTTGCCCGGACTGCCTTGGTATTGTGGCCTAAATTGGCGCGGGGCTGGCGTTAGGCTTTGGCGGCTGCGCCGGTCTTGCCAAAACGGTTGCGGAACTTCTCTACGCGACCGCCCATGTTGTCCACAGACTTCTGTGTGCCTGTGTAGAAAGGATGCGATTCGCTGGAGGTATCAAGCTTGTACAGAGGCAGCTCGCGGCCGTCTTCCATCTTGATCATCTCTTTGGTATTGGCGCAAGAGCGGGTCACAAACTTGAAGCCGTTGCTCAAGTCCTGGAAGCACACTTCGCGGTAATTGGGGTGAATGCCTGCTTTCATGGGGGTATCCTTTAAATTGCGGTAGCCGCGCAGCCCTGTGCCACGTACTTTCCGGTAAGCCCTCTATTATAGCTTTTTTCCCGTGCCTGCGAGGCTCAATGTTAGTTGGCGCTTACAAGTCTGTGCGCAGCTTCCAGATCTCTGGAAACAGCACCACATCGAGCATTTTGCGCAGATAACCCACGCCGCCTGTGCCGCCTGTGCCTTGCTTGAAGCCGATGATGCGCTCCACGGTGGTGACGTGGCGAAAGCGCCATTGGCGAAAGGCGTCTTCCAGGTCGGTGAGCTCTTCGCCGAGCTGGTATAAATCCCAGTATTGCTGCGGGTTGCGGTAGACCACGAGCCAGGCGGCTTCGACCACATCGCTGCTCACATAAGCCTGTGTCCAGTCGCGTTCGGTGCAACTGGCAGGGATAGGCAGCTGGCGGCGAGCCAGCAGGCGCAGGGCCTCGTCGTACAGGCTGGGTGAGCGCAAGGCGGCTTGCACCTGGGCCAGCAGCTCGGGGGCATGGGCGTGGGGTTGGAGCATGCCGGCGTTTTTATTGCCCAGCGCAAACTCCACGCAGCGGTACTGCGCGCTCTGAAAGCCGCTGGAGCTGCCCAGGAAGGGGCGGATGGCGCTGTACTCTGACGGTGTCATGGTGGCCAGCACGTCCCAGGCATGCACCAGTTGCTCCATGATGCGGCTCACACGGGCCAACATTTTGAAGGCGCTGCCAAGATCGTCCTTGGCAATGCAGTCGATGGCGGCGTGCAGCTCGTGCAGCATCAGTTTCATCCACAGCTCGCTGGTCTGGTGCTGGATGATGAACAGCATTTCGTTGTGGTCGGGGCTGCGCGGGTGCTGGGCGCTGAGCAGTTGCGCCAGGCCCAGGTAGTCGCTGTAGCTCATCGACTGGCTGAAGTCGGTCTTGGCGCCGGAGCTGGCAAGGATGTCTTGCTGTGTCATGGCGGCTGCCTTGTCAGGTGACGGCGGCTTTGCGGTTGAACTCGGGGCGCAGATATTCTTCGCCTGCCATCACCTGCACCAGGTGTTCCACCGCTTGCCATACATCCGCATAGCCCAGATACAGGGGTGTAAAACCAAAGCGCAGGATGTCTTTGCCATCGGCGGAGTGTGGCGCTGCGCTGGGGTCGCCTGCACGGAAGTCGCCAATCACACCGCGTGCAATCAGGGCCTGCATGATGGCGTAGCCACTGCTTGCCCGGCTGAAGCTGGCGTGCGAGCCGCGCAGGGCATGCGGCCTGGGCGTAGCCAGCTCCAGGCCCTGGCCCGCGCAGCG
Source organism: Polaromonas sp. (assembly GCA_013297865.1). Classification (GTDB taxonomy): domain Bacteria; phylum Pseudomonadota; class Gammaproteobacteria; order Burkholderiales; family Burkholderiaceae_C; genus JAAFIP01. Next base: position 154,880 of record JAAFIP010000004.1, read on the forward strand.
CTGCTCTACCAGGGCAATGAACAGATCGGTCAGCGCCAGCGACTTGGCACGCAAGGCGGCCATGCCCCCCAGGGGCTGCGCGGCCAGCACGCTGTCCAGCCCACAGTCCAGTGCGGCCATGTTGATGATGGGCTGGGTGCCGCACAGATAGCGGTTGATGCCCGCTGCCGGTTGGTAGTCTGGCGTGAAGGCAAAGGGCGCGGCGTGGCCCCACCAGCCTGCCAGCGGCTGCTCAAAGCGCTCGGCATGCCGCGGGTGGACCCACACAAAGGCGGGCGCACCGGGCCCGCCATTGAGGTATTTGTAGCCACAGCCCACGGCAAAATCTGCCTGCGCAGCATGCAGGTCCACCGGCACGGCGCCTGTGCTGTGGGCCAGGTCCCACACGGCCAGCGCGCCCACCGCATGGGCCTGTGCGGTGAGGGCTGCCATGTCGTGCATTGCGCCGCTGCGGTAATGCACATGGGTCAGCATCACCACCGCGATGTCCTCGGTGATCGCACTGGCCACCTGGTCAGCCTCTACCAGCTTGAGCACAAAGCCGTGCTGTGCACACAGGCTTTGTGCGATATACAGGTCGGTTGGGAAGTTGCTGCGCTCGGACAGGACGATGTTTTTAGCAGGTTTTTGGCCTGCAAGGCCCTGTTTAATCGCGGGGGCAGCTATCAAAAGTGCAGCATGCATGACCTTGAACAGGTTGATCGAAGTGCTGTCGGTGGCCACCACTTCGCCAGGCTTGGCGCCAATGAGTTGTGCAATCTTGTCGCCCACACGCTGTGGCGATTCGAACCAACCCGCACTGTTCCAGCTGCGGATCAGGCCCACGCCCCATTCCTCGTTGACCACCTGCGCCACACGCTGTGCCGTGGCGCGTGGCAGCACGCCGAGCGAATTGCCGTCCAGGTAGATGACGCCTTCGGGCACAGTGAACAGATCGCGCAGGCTACGCAGCGGATCGGCCGCGTCCAAGGCCTGACAGTGGGCTTGGGTGAGGGTGGAAAGGGAAGTGGAGGTGGGGGACATAGGCTGCAAAGGTAGCACCGATCAAAAAGCTGTGGTGTCGGTTAATTCCAACATCCGGTAAAAATCCCTAGCCGTCTCGCAGTTGCCTGTAGTGCCTGAATTTTATATAAAACAAGCCACCAGGCCAATAGAATATCGCGGGAGCAGCTATATTATTAATAGCAATGATATGCTCTGCTCAGGTCAACGCAGGCAAGCCATGCCGCGCGCGGGCGCGCTGACAGCTGTCTGAGCCAGCCTCCAGCTCGTGGCATGGGTTGGGGCGCCATTCGTAGATGCCGCAAGCCACTTGCTCGCCAATTTTGCCTGTCAGCGCTGCGCAGCGAACGGGGGAATGGTCGGTACCGCGCATGCGGCAGGTGCTGCCGCTGACCGGGGCGGCCAGACCGTCGGGCACGCTGCCGCCCATGCTCAGCAGTTGGTAGACGCTGAAGTCCACGCGGAAGCTGGCGCAGCAGGCGCCACAGCTGGTGCAGGCGTTATCGTTGGTTGAATGGGTCAATGGGTGTTCAGCTTGGTGGAGGCCATCGCTGTGCGTAACCGCTGCGTGCCTAGGCAGGCAGATGGCAGACGGCTTCAATATTGTTGCCATCGAGGTCAATAACAAATGCGCCGTAATAGTGGGGGTGGTAGTGCAGCCGCAGGCCTGGTGTGCCATTGTCTTTGCCACCCTGGGCCAAAGCGGCTTGGTGAAAGGCATCCACAGCGGCTCTGCTGGGCGCGCTCCAGCATAAATGACAGCCTGTGGTTACTGGGTGGCCGCCGTAGGGTGATGGGCCATCCATAAACCACGAGTCAATTTTCACACCCTCAGGTACATGGCTGTCCGGGGTGCCAAAGCCAATAAAACGTGAGCCAGCATACTCCCCCTCATAGGCCAGTGTGTAGCCCAGCGGCGCGAGTGCTGCAGTATAGAAAGCTTGGGTGCGCGCAATATTGCTGACGCGAAAGGTCATGTGGTCCAGCATAGTGGGTCCTTGGTGAAAAACAGCATCAAGACGCTTCGATATCGCGCTGGTGCGCGATCCATTGCGAGTCTATGGGCAATTTGCCAGCGATGGTGGACTGCGCATCAATCACCCGCCAAAAAGGGCTGACATCACTGGCGGATGTGCCCGCGTTCATCTGCTCAATCGCTGCCTGTGCGCTGATGCGCAAAAATATCGCCGTGCTCACGGGGCAGGTGGCATCGCAGTCGTTCTTGCGGGCCAGCTCGCGGCGCATGCGCTCGATGGTGCGTGTCTCGCCCACAGGGACTTTGCGCACATATGCGTCGATGATCTGCGGCGTGCCCACAAACAGCATGCTGCCCGCCTTGATGCCAGCAAAGTCTTTGTCCAGCTTCACGCGCTTGGGCAGCTTTTTGGCGTTGAGCTTGGTGGTCCAGGGGTCTGAGGGCAGGGCAGAAGTTTTCATGCCCCGCAGTGTGCCAAAGTTTAGGGAGTTTGAGAATAAGCTACGAAAAATCCCTTGCCTGACAGGCACTTAGGTCTCAAGCAATTACTCGCAGGCCTCTGGCAAGCCTCAGGTATTCACCTTGCCCAGCAGCAGATATTCCATCAGCGCCTTTTGCACGTGCATGCGGTTTTCGGCTTCGTCCCAGACCACCGACTGTGGGCCGTCGATCACCTCGGCTTCCACCTCTTCGCCACGGTGCGCGGGCAGGCAGTGCATGAACAGGGCGTCGCTCTGGGCGGCCTGCATCATCTTGCGGTCCACGCACCAGTCGTTGAAAGCGGCTTTGCGCGCGGTGTTCTCAGCTTCAAAGCCCATGCTGGTCCACACATCGGTGGTGACCAGGTGTGCGCCTTGGCATGCGTCCAGCGGTTTGCTATAAAATTCATAGCTGCTCCCGCGGTTTTTTACTTGGCTCAGGCCCAGACTGCCTAATAATTTAGGGTCGATTTCATAACCGCGTGGTGTGCTGACGTTGACCTTGAAGCCCAGGATGGCCGCGGCCTGCAGCCAGGTGTTGGCCATGTTGTTGCCATCGCCCACCCAGGCCACGGTCTTGCCCGCAATCGAGCCGCGATGCTCTTCAAAAGTGAAGATGTCGGCCATGATCTGGCAGGGGTGGAACTCATTGGTCAGCCCGTTGATCACCGGCACCCGGCTGTGCGCGGCAAAGGCCTCGATCTTGGTTTGCTCAAAGGTGCGGATCATCACCAGGTCCACCATGCGGCTGATCACCTTGGCGCTGTCTTCAATCGGCTCGCTGCGGCCCAGTTGGCTGCCTTCGGTGGTCAGGTGCACAACAGAGCCACCCAGCTGGTACATGCCCGCCTCAAAGCTCACGCGCGTGCGCGTCGAAGCCTTCTCAAAAATCATCGCCAGCGTGCGGTCAGCCAGCGGATGGTATCTCTCATAAGACTTGAACTTGCGCTTGATCTCTTTGGCCCGGGCAAAAATATGCGCATATTCATCCGCAGTGAGATCGTTGAACTGGAGGTAGTGCTTCATAGGTTTTTAATACTGAAATACTTGAATACCTAAATACCGGACGCGAAGGACGCTAAGGTTGCGCGAAGGACGCGAAAGAAAACCAAATAAGAAAAATAAGAAAAACAAGCTTAGCCAATCAATCTCATTTCTAATTTTTATTTTTAAGCCTAATCCTTAAATTTTGTATTTTTTCTGTCTTCTTTCGCGTCCTTCGCGCAACCTTAGCGTCCTTCGCGTCCGGAAGTTCTGTCTTCAAGGTTTTAGCCTTCCAGCAATATAGCCTTGATCAAAGGCACCAATATACCCACCATTTCGTCGGCCTCGGCCTGGGTCAGGATCAGCGGAGGCACGAGACGTATAACAGTGTCGGCTGTCACGCTGATCAGCAGGCCGGCATCGGCGCAGCGGCCGACCAGTGCGGCGCAGGGTTTGGCCAGCTCGATGCCCAGCATCAGGCCCATGCCGCGGATTTCGCGGATGCCTGCCACACCTGCCAGCTCGCGGATGAAGCCGGCTTTGAGATAGCCGCCCACCAGGAAGGCGTTTTCCAGCAGGTTGTCTTCTTCCATGATGCGGATGGTTTCCACCCCCGCGCGCATGGCCAGGGGGCCGCCGCCAAAGGTGGTGCCGTGGTTGCCAGGCGCGAAGATATTGGCTGCCTTGGGGCCTGCCACCACCGCACCAATCGGCACGCCCGAGCCCAGGCCCTTGGCCAGGGGCATCACGTCGGGTTTGATGCCAGCCCACTGGTGGGCAAACCATTTGCCAGTGCGGCCCATGCCGCACTGCACTTCGTCAATCATCAGCAGCCAGTCGCGCTCGTCACACAGCTTGCGCACATCTTTCAGATAGTCCATGTGGAAGGGATTGACACCGCCTTCGCCCTGGATGGCCTCAAAGAACACGGCAACGACGTTTTTATTGCCTTCCGTAGCTTTTTTCAGGCTCTCGATGTTGTTGACTGGCACGCGGATAAAGCCCTCCACCAACGGGCCAAAGCCTGCCTGCACCTTGGGGTTGCCCGTGGCGCTGAGCGTAGCAATACTGCGGCCATGGAAAGCCTTTTCATAGACCACGATCTCGGGGCGCTCGATGCCTTTGTCGTGGCCAAACTTGCGTGCCAGTTTCAGTGCAGCTTCGTTCGCCTCCAGCCCGGTGGAGCAGAAGAACACATTGGTCAGGCCGCTGTGCTCCACCAGCTTGGCCGCCAGTTTCTCGGCGTTGGGCGTGAAATAGTAGTTGCTGGTGTGGATCAGCTTGGTAAGCTGGTCCTGCAGGGCGGGCACCAGCTTGGGATGGTTGTGGCCCAGGGTGTTGACCGCGATGCCGCCCAGGCCGTCAAGATAAGACTTGCCGTTGACATCCCACACGCGGCAACCCTGGCCGTGCGACAGAGCAATCGGCACGCGGCCATAGGTATTCATCACATGCGGCTGGGTCACAGCAGGCAGGGCAGGAATGGTGGCATTGGTCGTCATGGCAGTTACCCCTTGCGCAAACAAATAAAAAAACGGCTCAACTGACTGTGGAACCGTTGAACACAGATTTTAGAGGCAATGCCCCGCTTTGCGGGCGCGGCGTTATCGCTGCTTTTGCATGGCTGCGATGCGCCAGCGGGGGCATTGCAGCAGCCGGTGACATGCTCCTTGGGGTGTTTGGACAGCCTACCGACAGCCTGTTCCAAGTCTTCTATAAGATAGAATACTTGTGCAGTGCAGCAAGCGGTGATCCTGCTCGTGCACAATGCGCTTGAACACCATGGCACCCCCCAGCTCCCAACAAGTCCTCATCCAAGGCGTCACCCAAGACGGCAAGACCTTTCGCCCCAGCGACTGGGCCGAGCGCCTGTGTGGCGTGATGAGCCCGTTTCGCCCCGGTGGTGCGGTGCCAGGCTCGCATCTGAGCTATTCCGAGTGGTGTCTGCCCAGCAACCTGGGCGATGTGAAATGCGTGGTGGTGCACCGCGACCTGCGCGACGCCGAGCCGATGGCCTGGGATTTTGTGATGAATTTTGCCCGCGACAACGCGCTGTTGCTGTCCGAGGTGTGCTGGCTAGCCGATGGTTCCATGGGTCAGGGGCCTGCGATCAAGACCTAGGGTGCATGTGCCCAGTTGAGGCAGTAGCCTGCGCTTGCCAAAAGACAGTTCAAAGCACTTGAAAATATGGCGCCCACAAAAAAGCCGTCTTGCGACGGCTTTTTGCTTTTCTTTGCTGACAGCGCACCCGCATCAAACGGCTGGCTGGTGTAGAGACTAAACCTGCCAGGGCTTGGGTGCGAAGTTTTATTTCGCGGTGGCCAGGGTTTTCACCTTGGCTGCCAGGCGGCTCTTGTCACGAGCGGCCTTGTTCTTGTGGAAGATGCCCTTGTCGGCTACGGTGTCCACAATGGCTTGCGCCTTGGCGAAGAGTTCGGTGGCCTTGGCCTTGTCGCCAGCGACAACGGCTTTTTCCACGTTCTTCACCGCGGTGCGGTATTTGGAGCGCAGCGAGGTGTTGGCTGCGTTGATTTTGGTGTCCTGGCGGACACGCTTGCGGCCCGACGCCAGGCGCGGGTTCTTTTTCTTGGGCTTGGTAGATGCCATATGAAGTTTCCTTGGGGTTTGAGGATGATGCCAGCAAAGCCCACGATTATAACCCGGCTCCATGGCCGCGTGGTCTGGCCGCCCTAGCGGGCCAGCCCAGCCGGGGCTCGCCGTGTGGCTCAGGCTGCGGCGGCAGGGGTGCGGGCAAAAGCCAGTGCCACCACCTGCCGCGCGCCCGCACTGCGCAGGGCAGCAGCGGCAGCGCACAGGGTGGACGTGGTGGTCGTGACATCGTCCACCAGCACGACATGGGAGTCTTTGACCTCGGCGCGGCGGGCTGGCTCCAGCGCAAAGGCATGCAGCATATTGCGCTGGCGCTCGGCGCGGCCCAGGCCCACCTGGGGCGCCGTGTCGCGTGTGCGCAGCAGCAGGTCGGTGCGCAGCTGTGCGCGGGGGCTGCTGGCGCCGCTCTGGGGAGCCAGTAGCTGGCGGGCGATCTGGTGCGCCTGGTTAAAGCCGCGCTGCGCCAGGCGCGGCGCGGCCAGGGGCACTGGTAGCACCCAGTCGGCCTGGGCCAGCGCCTGCACGATAGCACTGCGCTGGCGCATGATGGCCGCCATGCAGCGCGCAAGCGATGGGTCACCGCCCGAGACGCCGCCCGCGTGGGCTGCGCTGTCAAATTTGAGTTGGGCCAGCAGGCTGTCCCAAGGATAGTCATAGTCCACCGCCACATAGCAGGCGTCCAGCACGCTGGGGTGTTGCAGGCAGGCACCGCAGCGTTCGGCTGCCCCTGTCAAGGGCGAGGCGCAGGTCAGGCAGCGCGCTACTGGCGCGGCAAAGCGCTCCACACACTGCGCGCACAGCCGCTCCCGGCCCCAGCCACGGCACACCGCGCACTGGCTGGGCAGGGCGCTGGCGGCTTGGGCTATGAGACGGGTAAACATGGGCGGCTCAACAAGGATGGGCGATGGCAGGCAAGGCACACCAATATACTCGCAGCTTGCCTGCCTGCAGCCACCATGAGCCTTGACCAACGCCCTCCCACCATCGACCCCGCTGCCGCCCAGCGCTGGCAGCGCATTAGCGCGCGCGGAGAAAACCCCGCCGAGCTGAGCGCACCGTGGCTGCACGAAGAGGTGGGCTCGCGCATGCAGGAGCGCCTGCAGTGGATCAAACATCCGCCCGCTGCATGGGCGCACTGGGAGGCTGTGGCGGGTGGCCTGCAAACCCATCAAAAAATCGCCCAGCGCTATCCTGATTCTGCATGTTTTATGGCTGCAGCCCAATCAAATGTCGCGGGAGCAGCTATTAAAAAAATAGCAAAACCCTTCTGGCATCCAGCCCGCTGGCGCGGCCCCCGCGTGCAGGCGGGCATGCCCGCGGACGGCGCGGTGCAACTGGTGTGGGCCAATATGCTGCTGCACACCCAGGCCGATCCACTGGCCCTGATCGCTCAGTGGCAGCGCGCGCTGGCCACCGACGGGTTTCTGATGTTTTCCTGCCTGGGGCCTGACACACTCAAAGAGCTGCGCGCCCTGTACGACACGCTGGGCCTCGGGCCGTGCAGCCACACATTTACCGACATGCACGACTGGGGCGACATGCTGGTGCAGTCGGGTTTTGCCGAACCGGTGATGGATATGGAGCGCATCACGCTGAGTTTTGCCACGCCCGAGCGTGCCTTGCAGGAGCTGCGCGGGCTGGGGCGCAATCTGCATCCCCAGCGTTTTGCGGGTCTGCGTGGGCGCGGCTTTCAGGCCAGGCTGCTGGCAGCCATGCGCGAGCGCTGGGGCACTGGCGACATCACGCTCACTTTTGAAGTCATCTACGGCCACGCTTACAAACCCAGCCCGCGCATCAAGGTCAGCTCCGAGTCAGCCGTGTCGATGCAGGACATGCGGGCCATGTTGGCGCGCAGCAAAGGCCCCGCAAAATAGTCAACCGATGCACCTAAAAGGGTTATTGGAAGGCAATCCTAGGGTCAACCCGCGCTACAATACGTAGTTGCAAGAATTTTGGGTATGTTCCCACGCTCCTTTCAAAGCGCCTACTGCTGATTTCAACAGGCTTTGGAAGATTGATGTGAAACTTCAGTCCGTGTCGAATTTTGGTTTTCGATTCGCTACCGTCTCTGACCAGCAAATTCATTGGAAATTGCTGCGTAATTGTTCGGTAACGCCTGCGCAACTGTGCTGGCTCTACGCCTCCTTGTGTGTGGTCTCCCTGGGGATCGCGGGGGGCTTCTGGCTGCACGGTGCGACGATGATCATGCCGTTCGCCTGGGCTGAACTGCTCATGGTGGGTGTGGCCTTTGTGGTCTACGCCCGCCACGCCACCGATGGTGAGCGGATTGTCTTGCAAGGAAGCCAATTGGTGGTTGAACAAACCAGCGCCGGCAAAGTCGAGCGCGCAGAGTTCAACCGCGCCTGGGTGCGGGTCGAGCCGCAGACCGATGACAGGTCCTTGATTGAACTGTCAGGCCAGGGACGCAGGGTGCGCATTGGACGGCATATCCGTCCAGAGCTGCGCCCGGCATTGGCCAAAGAGATACGGATGGCCTTGCGCACTGCCTGAGTGCTTGCGACAGGCCGGTGCAGTGAATTTTGGATAGTGAATTTTTTGATTGATGTTGATTTGAGGCAAATAGAAGTGAACAAGGTGAAAAACATCTCCCGCACGCTGCAAAGCCTGCTGCAAAACCTAACCCTTGGCATGGGCGTCGCCCTCAGCTCAGTGGCCTATGCGGTCAACGACCTGCCCGGTGGCCCGGCGGTCAACCAGCTCAATCTGCATCCTCCAGTGACCAAGATCGCTGCCGAGCAACACTGGCTGCACTGGTTCATGATGATCATCTGCCTGGTGATCTTCATCGCCGTGTTCGGCGTGATGTTCTATTCCATCTGGAAGCACCGCAAGTCCGTTGGTCATAAGTCGCAAGAGCTGGCTGAACCGCTGTGGGTGGAAATCGGCTGGACGATTGTGCCTTTCCTGATCGTGATCGGCATGGCGCTGCCAGCCACCAAGGTGCTGGTGGCACAAAAAGACACCACCAACGCCGACGTCACCATCAAGGCCACTGGTTACCAGTGGAAATGGGGCTATGACTACATCAAGGGCGAAGGCGAAGGCATTGGCTTTGTCTCCACGCTGGACAACACCCACCGTGAGCTGTCCAACACCGGCCTGCCCAAAGGCACCACCACACCAGACAACTACCTGCTCAAGGTGGACAACCCTCTGGTCGTGCCAGTGGACAAAAAAGTCCGCATCATCACCACCGCCAACGACGTGATCCACGCCTTCATGGTGCCTGCTTTTGGTATCAAGCAGGACGCCATTCCCGGCTTCGTGCGCGACACCTGGTTCCGCGCCGAGAAAATTGGTGACTACTACGGCCAGTGCGCTGAGCTTTGCGGCAAAGAGCACGCCTACATGCCCATCCACGTCAAGGTCGTCAGCAGCGAGGACTACAGCAAATGGGTTGACGCCGAGAAGAAAAAGCTCGCTGCCAAAGCCGATGATCCGACCAAGGTCTGGACCCTGGACGACATGGTCAAGCGTGGCGAGAAAGTCTATAACGCGAATTGCGCCGCCTGTCACCAGGCCACCGGCAAGGGCGCAGGCCCGATCAAGGCAATTGACGGCGCTGCTGTCGTGCTCGATGCCGACAAAGGCAAGCAGATCAGCATTTTGCTCAACGGCCAGAACAATGGCGCGATGCCTGCCTGGAAGCAGCTGTCCGATACCGAAATTGCAGCGGTGATTACGTTCACCAAGAACAACTGGTCCAACAAGACCGGTCAAATCGTGCAACCCGCTGACATTACCGCTGCACGCAAATAAACTTTAAATTTCACTTCACTTCTTTACAGAACCCGAAGGACACAGATATGAGCGCAGTACTAGACAACCACGGACATCCCGCCGCTGACGGCCATGCCCACGACGACCATCACGACCACGCCCCTGCGGGCTGGCGTCGTTGGGTCTATGCCACCAACCACAAAGACATCGGTACCCTGTATCTGCTGTTCAGCTTCACGATGTTCATAGTGGGCGGCATTTTGGCCCTGGGCATCCGCGCCGAGCTGTTCCAGCCTGGCCTGCAACTGGTCAACCCCGAGCTGTTCAACCAGCTCACCACCATGCACGGCATAATCATGGTGTTCGGCGCGATCATGCCGGCCTTCGTGGGCTTTGCCAACTGGATGATTCCGCTGCAGATTGGCGCAGGCGACATGGCCTTTGCCCGCATGAACAACTTCAGCTTCTGGCTGATGATTCCCGCGGCCTTGATGGTCGTGGCCAGCTTCTTCATGCCTGGCGGCGCGCCCGCAGGCGGTTGGACGCTGTATGCACCCCTGTCCCTGCAAATGGGCCCCGGCATGGATGCCGGTATTTTTGCGCTGCATATCCTGGGTGCCAGCTCCATCATGGGCTCAATCAACATCATCGTCACCATCCTCAATATGCGCGCCCCTGGCATGACGCTGATGAAGATGCCGATGTTCTGCTGGACCTGGCTGATCACCGCCTATCTGCTGATTGCCGTGATGCCCGTGCTGGCTGGCGCCATCACCATGACGCTCACCGACCGCCACTTTGGCACCAGCTTCTTCAACCCCGCTGGCGGCGGGGACCCAGTGATGTTCCAGCACATCTTCTGGTTCTTCGGCCACCCCGAGGTGTACATCATGATCTTGCCGGCCTTCGGCATTGTGAGCCAGATCATTCCCGCTTTCGCACGCAAGAAGCTGTTTGGCTACGCCTCGATGGTGTATGCCACCTCGTCGATTGCCATTTTGTCCTTCATCGTGTGGGCGCACCACATGTTCACCACCGGCATGCCCGTCACTGGCCAGCTGTTCTTCATGTACGCCACCATGCTGATCGCGGTGCCAACTGGCGTGAAGATCTTCAACTGGATCGCCACTATGTGGAAGGGCGAGATGACTTTTGAAACCCCGATGCTGTTTGCCGTGGGCTTCATCTTCGTGTTCACCATGGGCGGCTTCACCGGCCTGATCCTGGCAGTTGCGCCGATCGACACCCAGGTGCAGGACACCTACTACGTCGTAGCCCACTTCCACTACGTGCTGGTGGCAGGCTCGCTGTATGCCCTGTTTGCAGGCTACTACTACTGGTCGCCCAAGTGGACTGGCGTGATGTACAACGAAACCCGCGGCAAGATCCACTTCTGGTGGAGCCTGATTGCGTTCAACGTGACCTTCTTCCCGATGCACTTCCTGGGCCTGGCTGGTATGCCACGCCGTTACGCTGACTATCCCGCGCAGTTTGCTGACTTCAACGCGCTGGCGTCGGTCGGTGGCTTTGCCTTCGGTCTGGCACAGGTGTATTTCTTCTTCTTTATCGTGCTGCCCACCATGATGGGTAAAGGCGAGCCAGCCAAGCAGAACCCATGGCAGGACCCCGATGGCCGTGGCGCTGAAGGCCTGGAGTGGGAGGTGCCATCACCTGCACCGTTCCACACCTTCGAGAACCCGCCCAAGCTGAACAAAGCAGCGACCAAAATCGTCACCCACTAAGCGTCTGAGGCTGCATGACACCTGAGCAAAAGAAAAAAAACCGCACACTGGGGCTGATACTGGCCTCAGTGGTGCTGGTGTTTTTCCTGGGCTTTATGGTGCGCCTGGTGTATTTTGGTTCGCCCAAAAAGCCGCAGATGGTGCCAATCAGCGCCATCACCGGCCCCAGTGCCGTGCCCACCAGCGGCAACGCCAAGTAGCCGCCGCACGCTGCCATCACGCACTCCACGACACCACACGCCATGGGCATCCGAACCGAAAACCTCAAGATGGTAGGCAAGCTGGCCGTGGTGACGCTGGGCATGTTTGCCTTTGGCTACGCCTTGGTGCCCATCTATAAGGCGATTTGCGAGATGACAGGCATCAACATCCTGTCGCTTGGCGAAAGCCAGATTCCGGGCGCGCGCAGCAAAGTCGCAGCCAACACACAGATCGACAAGACCCGCACCATCACGGTGGAGTTCGATGCCAATGCCCGTGGCCCATGGGATTTCAAGCCAGCGCAGCGCTCGATTCAGGTTCACCCTGGCGAGCTGGCCACGGTGATGTACGAGTTCCAGAACATCCAGAACCGCCGCATGGCAGCGCAGGCTATCCCCAGCTACGCGCCAAAGCAAGCCTCAGCGCACTTCAACAAGCTCGAGTGCTTTTGCTTCAACCAATACATCCTTGAGCCTGGCGAGAAAAAGTCCTGGCCCGTGGCCTTTGTGATTGACCCCAAGCTGTCCAAAGACGTGACCACCATCACCTTGTCCTACACGTTTTTTGAAGTGGGCGGCAAAACGCCTGCAGCACCTGTTGACAAAACTGCGGCGGTTGCTCCCGTCGTGGTTGACCTGGCCAAACCGGTGCAGAAGGCCCCCGTATGAGCCAGCAGCCAGATCGGTCTGCTGACAATGTGCTGCAACGCAAAGGCGCATGGCTGCGCACGGTCAAAGCGGTGGCCTGGTCGTTTGTCGGTCTGCGCAAGGGCAGCGAATTTCAGGAAGACACGCAAAAGCTCAATCCCATCCACGTCATTGTGGTGGGCATTGCAGGCGCGGCGGTTTTTGTCGTGGGTTTGGTGTTTCTGGCGCGTTGGGCGGTGGTGGCTGCGAAGTAATTGCGCCCGATCACGAAAACCGCACTGGCAAAGTTTTAGAATTGAGAGAGTTAGGAGTTTATTGATATGAGTTCAGCGTCACACGGTACGACACCGTATTATTTTGTCCCCGCACCGTCAAGCTATCCCGTGATGGCAGCGATTGGCCTGTTCTTTGTGATTCTGGGCGCAGGCCAGTGGATCAACGGTGCAGGCTGGGGCGCTTACTCGCTGGCGTTGGGCATGGTGTGGTGGCTGGCGGTGCTGTTCTTCTGGTTCCGCACCTCAATTGCCGAGAGCCAGTCAGGCCTGTACGGTCACAAGATTGACCTGTCTTTCCGCTGGAGCATGAGCTGGTTCATCTTCTCCGAGGTCATGTTCTTCGGCGCTTTCTTTACCGCCCTGTGGTGGGCGCGCACCCACTCGGTGCCGGCTTTGGGCAGCCTGGAAAACGCGCTGCTGTGGCCCGAGTTCAAAGCCGCCTGGCCCAGCGTGATGCCCGGTGCCACCACCTCGCCAGCAGGCATTGTGGAGCCTTTCCAGACCATGGGCCCCTGGCCTCTGCCCACGATTAACACCGCCTTGCTACTGACCTCGGGCGTGACCATCACCATCGCCCACCACGCGCTGATCGCTGGCAACCGTGCCAAGACTATCGCCTTCATGTGGATGACCGTGGTGCTCGGCCTGGTTTTCCTGTTTGTGCAGGGCTATGAGTACTACCATGCCTACACCGACCTGAACCTCAAACTGTCCTCGGGCATTTTCGGTTCCACCTTCTTCATGCTGACGGGCTTTCACGGCTTTCACGTGTTTGTCGGCATGCTGATGCTGTTTTTCATTACCCTGCGCCTGCAAAAAGGCCACTTCAGCAGCGACAAGCATTTTGGCTTTGAAGGCGCTGCCTGGTACTGGCACTTTGTGGACGTGGTGTGGCTGGGCCTGTACATCTTGGTGTACTGGCTGTAACTGGCTTGACCCGCGCAACAAAAAAGCCGCTTAGCGGCTTTTTTAATTTGGTGCAGGCAGATTTTTGAACAGGGCTTATTTTCCGGCTGGCAGGCCATGCGGTTGAATGTAACCAAGCTTCCATGCCAGCAGTACGCAAATGAACAGCACCACTGACACCGCCACCCGCACCGCCAGGGCCTTTGCCATGCCCTTGTTGCGCTGCTGCGCCGCTGTGGATGGGTCGGCAGGGGACTGGCCGCCACCGCGCATCATGAAGAACAGCGCAGCACCCAGGCTGGCGATGATGGCGATGAACGCCAGAGCGATAAGGAATTGCATGGGAGTGATTATCCTGTGAATACGCCATCGACACCACCACCTGCAGGCAATGGCACCGCAGAGCCCATGGCCAGCCCCGGTGAGCAAAGCCCTGCGCCCGCAGACCACGCTGTGAATGCAGCGGCCGCACCCGTGCGCAGCGCACGCGCGCTATCGTGGATCTTGCTGGCGCTCACACTGGCTGGCGTGTTAGCCACGTTGACGCTGGGCAGCTGGCAGCTGCGCCGGGCAGCGTTCAAAGAGGCTCTGACGCGCCAGATTGCAGAGCAAAATCAGCTGCCAGCCCTTCAGAATATCGCGGTGGCTGCTATAAAAAATATAGCTGAAAACGACAAATCTAATGCGGCAGCTCCAGGCCAGAGCAGCCCGCTGCACCGCAGCGTAGAGCTGCGTGGCACCTGGCTGCATGACTACACCGTGTTTCTGGACAACCGCTTCATGGCAGGCAAACCAGGGTTTTATGTGGTCACGCCTTTGTTGCTGCAGGGCCAAAGTGCTGCAGTGTGGGTGCAGCGTGGCTGGGTGGCGCGCGATGCGCAGGAGCGCACGCGCCTGCCGCAGCTGCCAGCCAGCCAGGATGAGGTGCTGGTCACAGGCAGGCTGGTGGAGGGCATTTCACGTGTCTATGCGCTGGGCGAGCCTGAAAACACGCAGCTCGGCACTGCCACAGGGCAAGCCAGCGCAGACGTGGGCAGCGCTGGCACGCCCAGCAGTGCACCTGGCTGGGCAAGGGCATCACGCATTTGGCAAAATCTTCCTGCGTTGAAGCTTGAAGCACCGCTGCTTGTGCTGCCCGTGGCGGTATTGCAAACGCCTGCAGCCTTTGCCAATGATGGCCTGCTGCGCGACTGGCCGCAGGCCGACGCGGGTGTTGCGAAACATTATGGTTACGCCTTCCAATGGTTTGCCCTGTGCGGCCTGATAATAGCTCTGTATGTCTGGTTCCAAATCCTTGCCCCCCGCCGAAAACAGCCCCGTGGCCACCGCTGATGCGCCGCTGACCCTGACGGTGCACGATCTGCCCACGCCCGGCGTGCCCGCGGTGCAGCGCCAGATCTCGGGCCGCCTCAAAATGCTGGCCGTGTTGTTGGTCTGCGCTGCGCCGGTGATCGCTTCGTATTTCACGTTCTATGTGGTGCGCCCTAGCGCCCAGCGCAATTACGGTGTGCTGATCAACCCACAGGCTGCGCTGCCCGACCTGCAGGCCACGGCCCTCGACGGCACCAGCCGCACACTGCGCACACTCAAAGACCAGTGGCTGCTGATCAGTGTCTCAGGAGGCGCCTGCGACGCCGCCTGTGAAAACCATCTGTACCTGCAGCGCCAGCTGCGCGAGAGCCTGGGCCGCGACAAGGACCGCCTTGACCGGGTCTGGCTCATTACCGACAGCGCCCCCGTGCAGAGTGTTCTGGCGCAGCAGACCAGCGCGCTCAACCAGGGTGCTTACGCCCTGCGTGTGCCCGAGGCGGCGCTGGCCCAGTGGCTGCAACCCGAGGCGGGCAAACAGCTGCGTGACCATCTGTTTCTGGTCGACCCCATGGGCAACTGGATGATGCGCTTTCCGGCCCAGGTGGATGCCCTCAAAGCCAAGCGTGATATTGAGCGCTTGCTGCGTGCGGCCAACAGCTGGGACCGCCCGGGCCGCGACCAGGAGATTCCCCGCAAAGTGGAGCAGCCCTGATGCAAGCGCAAGACCTCTACGATTTCTCGCCCACGCTCAAGCTGATGCTGCTGGGCCTGCTGCTGGCCACCGGCCCGCTGGCCTGGGTGTGGCTGCGCAACCGCCAGGCCTCGCTGCCCCAGCGCCTGCGCGCGTTGACCCTGCTGACCCTGTTTTTGACGTTTGACCTGGTGCTGTTTGGCGCCTTCACGCGCCTGACCGACTCCGGCCTGGGCTGCCCCGACTGGCCCGGCTGCTACGCCAGTGCCAGCCCGCTGGGGGCCAAGGCGCAGATCAGCGCCGAACAGTCTGCCATGCCCACCGGACCTGTGACCCACCAGAAAGCCTGGATCGAAATGATCCACCGCTATGCAGCCAGCGCCGTGGGCGTGCTGATCCTGGTGCTGGCCGTGATGAGCTGGATACACCGCCAGCAATTGCACCGGCGCCTGCGTATATCGCCCTGGTGGCCCACGCTGACGCTAGTCTGGGTCTGCCTGCAGGGCGGGTTTGGTGCGCTCACAGTCACCATGAAGCTGTTTCCCGCCATCGTCACCCTGCATCTGCTGGGCGGCATGGTGCTGCTGGCCTTGCTGCAGTCGCAGGCCACCCGCTACCGGCTGCACACGGGCCTGGGCGATGACGACTCGGCGGGCAACATGCCGCTGGGCGCGCGGATGTGGCTGATGGCAGGCTTTGCCTTGCTGTGGCTGCAGATTGCGCTGGGCGGCTGGGTCAGCACCAACTACGCGGTGCTGGCCTGCAACGAGTTTCCGATGTGCCAAGGCCTATGGGTGCCACCGATGGCAATGCGCGAGGGGTTTGAAATCTGGCGCGAACTGGGCCAGACCGGCGCGGGCCAGACCATCACCTTGCCTGCGTTGACCGCCATCCACGTGGTACACCGCATGTTTGCCTTCATCGTGTTTGCCGTGCTGGGCGTGGCGGCTTATCAGATGCATCGCAGCGCGCCGTCCCACAGCAGCGTGCGCAGAGCCGCGTGGTGGATTGCCGCGCTGCTGCTGTGGCAGCTGGTCACGGGCCTGAGCAATGTGGTGCTGGGCTGGCCGCTGCTGGCAGCAGTGTCCCACACGGGCGGCGCGGCAGGGCTGGTGATTGTCATCACCGGCGTGCTCAGCGCGGCGCGGCTGCAGATGGGCAGTGTGCTGCATGATGAGCGTGGTGGTGTTGCTTCATCGACCGCCTATGGATTGGGCCATGTCAATTCGTCATTCAACCAGCTCTCCGGGGGTGCGCGATGAGCGCCGAGCCGCCCGTGGTGCCGTCTGCCGTGGTGCCTCCTGTGGAAAGCAAA
This sequence comes from Polaromonas sp., assembly GCA_013297865.1. Classification (GTDB taxonomy): domain Bacteria; phylum Pseudomonadota; class Gammaproteobacteria; order Burkholderiales; family Burkholderiaceae_C; genus JAAFIP01. Next base: position 171,760 of record JAAFIP010000004.1, read on the forward strand.
AGAGGCAAGCTGGCGCAGTTCAATGCGCTGACCAAGCCGCGCGTCATCCAGCTGATTGTGTTTTGCGCTGTGATCGGCATGGTGCTGGCGGTGCCTGGTGTGCCACGCTGGCAAGAGGTGCAGACCATGCTGGTGGCCAGCCTGGGCATCTGGCTGGTGGCTGGTGCTGCTGCGGCGTTCAACTGTCTGGTGGAAAAAGGCATCGACGCCAAAATGCGCCGCACCGCCTGGCGGCCCACCGCGCAGGGCGAACTCAGCGACACGCAGACGGGGCTGTTCTCAGCCGCGCTGTGCGCTGTGGGCTCGTGGCTGTTGTATGTGTATGTCAATCCGCTGACCATGTGGCTGACCTTTGCCACCTTTGTGGGTTATGCAGTGATCTATACCGTCATCCTCAAGCCGCTGACGCCGCAAAACATCGTGATCGGTGGGGCATCCGGGGCCATGCCCCCGGTGCTGGGCTGGGCCGCCATGACCGGCGAGGTCTCGCCCGAAGCGCTGATTTTGTTTCTGATCATCTTCCTGTGGACACCGCCGCACTTCTGGGCGCTGGCTCTGTACCGTGTGGAAGACTACCGCAAGAGCGGCCTGCCGATGCTGCCTGTGACCCACGGCAACGCCTTCACGCGGCTGCAGATTCTGCTGTACACCTTTGTGCTGTTTGCCGCCTGCCTGATGCCCTTTGCCTACGGCATGAGCTCGTGGATTTATCTGATAGCCGCTGTGGTGCTGAGCCTGGGCTTTTGCTACTACGGTGTCATGCTGTGGCGCAACTACAGCGACGCGCTGGCGCGCAAAACCTTCCGCTTTTCGCTGATCCACCTGAGCGTGCTGTTTGCCGCTTTGCTGGTGGACCACTATATCCTGTAGGAGTTTGGGTATGTTGAAAGCTATCAAAAATATAGCTGTCCCCGCTATATTCTATTGGGCTGCAGCCCTGTTTGCATCCATTTTTCTGCTCACTGCATGCTCTGACACCAAGCCGCAGTTCAAAGCCGTGGACATCACTGGCGCAGACTATTCGCAAAACTTCTCCTTGCCCGATCAATTTGGCAAGACCCGCACCATCGCTGATTTCAAGGGCAAGGCGGTGGTGGTGTTTTTTGGTTTTGCGCAATGCCCCGATGTTTGCCCCACCTCGATGGCCGAGCTGGCCGAAGTGAAAAAAATGCTGGGCAAGGACGGCGATCGGCTGCAGGGCATCTTCATCACGGTAGACCCTGAGCGCGACACGCCAGAAGTGCTCAAGGCCTATATGGAAAATTTTGACCCCAGCTTCCTGGCGCTGCGCGGCACGCTGGAGCAGACTGCAGCCACGGCCAAGCATTTCAAAACCTATTACAAAAAGGTCGAAGGCAAAACCGCCAGCAGCTACACCATGGACCATTCTGCGGGCAGCTATGTGTTTGATCCCGAGGGCCGTGTGCGCCTGTATACGCGCTACGGCAGCGGCGCTGCCGCGCTGGCAGACGACATTAAGCTGCTGCTTAAATAAAACGGTTTACTATACTTTTAATAGCTGCCCCCGCGATATTCTATTGGGCTGGGAGCCGATAAGACTGATAAAAAAGCGTCGAGAGGCGCTTATCTGGAGTCCTTGCAGACCTCGGGGCCGCCCTGGCAAGTGCCTGGGTTGCCACCGCCGCCGCCACAGCCCAACAAGGCGGCTGCCAACGCGGCTGCTGCGAGCCACCAGCTAATGCGAGAGCGTTTCACCATTGGTCCTTTCAAGCGCTGATCAGCGCTGCAAATAGGCATTATCCATAATGCTCGCGCGGCTGCAAGCTGGCCCGCTAGAAGTTCAGTGTGCGGATGTTTCTGCCCGGGACCGGGTCCAGCATGGCGCTGCTGTGCAGCAGCCAGCCCAGCTGGGCATTGGCGTCGTCGCCCAGCTGCAGGGCGTCAGCATCGGGCATGAGGGCGCAGGTGATCTGCAGCTTGATCTGCGCGCCAATGGGCAGCAGGTCCGACGGGCGCCGCACGCTCGCGGCAATTTGCGCCGCCACCTTGACCACATCGGCGGGTTTGCAGGGGCCCTCGATCAGCAGCACAAAATGGTTCTCGTCAACACGCCCTGCGGTGTCTACATCGCGCGCGATCAGCTGCAGCCGCGTGGCCAGCAGCATCAGCGCACGGTCGCCAATCTCTTTGCTGTGCTCTTTGACAAACCACGCGTGGTTGACCAGCTCGATCAGCACCAGGCCGTAGTGCTGGCGGTAGCGTGCGGCGCGCGTCATCGAGCCATGGATATGGCGCAGCAGGTCATAGGTGTTGGACAGCCCGGTCATGGCGTCGTGGGTGGGCAACCCGGCCGTGCGCACCCGGGCCTCGCGCCGTGCGCTGGTGCGCAGCACCAGGCCATAGAGCAGGATGGGCATTTCAATCGCCGAGCCTACGGTGACGCCATGCTGCGTCAGAAAGCTCGAGTCGATCAAGCCCAGATTGCGCAGCAAAAGCGGCACGATGCCCAAAATCACCGGCAAGAATCCCAGCGCAATCCAGCGCACCACCGCATCACCGCGCGTCCAGCCATACCAGGCCACCACATACACCATCACCACCACGCTGATCACCAGCAGGTTGCTGATGTGAAAGCCCGCCAGGCTGGGCCGGGCCAGATCGACAAACGCCACCAGCACCAGGGCCGCAATCACCACCAGCGCCACTTTGTCCAGCCGCGGCATGTACACCCGCGGCTTGGCCACCGCGCGCACAAACCACATGCCTGCAGCGGTGGCTATCGAGGCAAAGAAAAAATACGACAGGCTGGCCCACTGCGGCATCTGGGGCCACAGGTACTGGCCCGCCATGCCGGTGACCGTGGCCTGCGAGATGCCCACCAGCAGCACATAGGCAATGTAGTGCACATAGCTGCGCTCGCGCTGGGCCAGGGCCAGCGCCACGCAGACCAGGGCCACCAGCATCACCAGGCCAAAGTAAGCCCCCAGAAAAAACTGCTCCATGCTGCGCTGTGCCACCAGCGCGGTGTCGCGGTAAATATGCAGTGGCGCTGAAAAGGGCATGCGCGCATGCTCGATGCGCAAGTAATACGGCGTGTTGGCCTGGCGCTGCGGGTCGAGCTGGAAGACCGGAAAGCGGTCTTGCACTGCCCACTGCGAGCGCGCCAGCAGGTCGCCCGAGCGCAGCGTGACCCACTGGCCCTGCGCATCGCGCCAGAACAGGCTGACATGGTCGGTGGAGGCCAACGCCACATCAACAAACCAGCGTGCGCGGGTGTCAGTGATCCGCGCGTCAAAGCGAATCCACAGGGCCTTGTCGTGGATCTGGTGGCGCTGCGCATTTTGCCGGGGCCGGAAAACCGCTGGGCTGCCATAGGCGGCATCCACTTCATGGATGCTGGCTTTGCCGGTCTCGTCGATCCAATACTCGCTCAGCGTGTCTAGCGCAATCTCGTTTTGCAAGCTGTCCAGCGTGATCTGCGGCAAAGCCTGTACGCCCTGGCTGGGGCGCACAGGTGCGGCAACCGGTTGGCTGGCACTGGCCATGACATTCAGTTGGGCCTCGGCACGCAGGCTTTGGGCCTGGGCCAGACTGCACCATCCCAGCAGGCAGGCAAACGCCAGCCTCGCTGCAAAAGCAGGCTGGGCTAGGCGTATGGGGAGGATAAGCAGGCGGCAAAGCAGCCCGCTGATAGAAACAACATTCATGGCTTTGCCAGGAATGTTACTTTAGATGGCTTTTTGTGACTAGTTGTATCTGTCTATTGTTGCAATGCAGCAAGACATCGTGTGAGAAAGCACACAATAGCCTGTTGCAAACACGCTGAAAGTCATGGCAGCCCCGATGGGCTGCAGCGCTCAAGCGTATTCGACCAGTGCCTTTTTCATCTTCTTCATCGCGGCCACTTCAATCTGGCGCACCCGCTCGGCACTGATGCCGTATTCAGCCGCCAGGTCATGCAGTGTCAGGCCGCCTGAGCCATCGTCGTTGACCTTGAGCCAGCGCTCTTCGACGATACGGCGGCTGCGCGCGTCCAGGGCGTCCAGTGCCGCGGCGATGCCGTCGCTGGCCAGCACATCGCGCTGGTAGGCGGCGATCATGGCGGTCGGCTCGTGGTTGGTGTCGGCCAGGTAGGTGATGGGGCCAAAGGCCTCGTCGCCATCGTCATTGGGGCTCGGGTCCAGCAGCACATCGCCGCCTGAGAGCCGGGTCTCCATCTCAATGACTTCTTCGCGCTTGACGTTAAGCTGCTCGGCCATCAGGCCAATTTCGCGCTCGTTGAGCGTATCGCGGTGGGTATCTTCGCCCTCGAGCGCATCGGCTTTAAAGCCCTGCTTCATCGAGCGCAGGTTGAAAAACAGCTTGCGCTGGGCCTTGGTGGTGGCCACTTTGACCATGCGCCAGTTTTTCAGCACATATTCATGGATTTCGGCCTTGATCCAGTGCAGCGCGTAGCTCACCAGACGCACGCCCTGGTCGGGGTCAAAGCGTTTGACAGCCTTCATCAGACCCACATTGCCTTCCTGAATCAGGTCGCCATGCGGCAGGCCATAGCCCAGGTATTGGCGCGAGACCGACACCACCAGGCGCAGATGGGACAGCACCAGCTTGCGCGCGGCTTCCAGGTCGTTGTCCTCACGCAGCTTGCGCGCATAGGCCTGCTCCTGCTCCAGCGTCAGCATGGGCATGCGGTTGGCTGCAGTAATGTAGGCATCCAGATTGCCCAGGGAAGGCACCACAGCCCAGTTATGGGTGGCGGCGGATGACAGTGCTAAGGTTCCAGACATACTAGAACTCCTTTCAATGGATGCAATATTAGCACTCCTATAGATCGAGTGCTAATGCAGAAGTTCAATGACCATCATAGCTTAATGACTATTGGGTCAGTGAAATATTACTGCATATTTGCCGCTGATGTGCATTGTCCTCGCAAAGCACGAAATTTATAAGCCTTTTCAAGCTCCAGGCCAATAGAATATCGCGGAAGCAGCTATTTAATTGATAGTGAAAATGGGTGTTTAAGAAGCACTAAGTGAGCGCTAACGCGGCGCGTGCTGTCAGTCACATTTGCCTTGAGTGAAGGAACTGCGGATAGCCTGAGGCGGCCGCGGCCTGTCAGCCTAAGCACACACAGGCTTAATTCATTGCAACCCGCAGCGGATCATTGTCCGAGCGGGTCAAGCCATCACTTCAGCCCATCTTCCAAAACCACACTCTTTGGCCTTTAAAGTGGTATGCGAGGTGCGAGTTGCTTCCTCGGAACTCAAATCCATCTTTTGTTCCATCATAGAGGTCTATATGGTCGGTTGTGCCCCAGCCGTTTTCAATAAATACGATCCCCTTGTTTTCAAAGAAATAATCGAAATTGTCGCGTCCATCCTTGACATCATTCATGATGTGGCCTGTCAATTTTTCGCATGTTGTGCCCAAGCGTGCGCAGTACTCAGGTTTTGCCAAATTCGTGGCAATGTCCTGTGCAAGCAATATATGACCATGATGAAATTTGCAGCGCCCATCTTTGCTGTATTTACTTGTGCTGAGTTCAAAATTTTGGGTAGAGATACCCGCCTTTTCAAGTGCGACGGTCATTCGAATGGCACATTGGTTTTCATAGGTGTTTTCATCGCAGGGATAGGCGGGGCTGGGTCCCGGATGAGCAAGCCATAGCCGCGAGAAGAGTGATTCAGCGTGAGGGTGAAACATGTCGTAGAACTTAGTTGTTTATCAGAGCTAATAAAACGAACGTATGCGCCCTGCCTACAAGCGCTTCCTGTCCAACCGTGTTTATTCATAGCGAGTTGTCAACTTATTCACACTTGGCAGTCGCCTTGGCGAAAAAACCAGAAAGTTGGGAAATTCAGAATCAGATCTGCCTTCTCCGAACAAGCGTGAAAAGTGGTCTGCAAACATGCTGAAACAGCATGTTTTACTGCTCCAGGCCAATAGAATATCGCGGGAGTAGCTATGCAATTGATAGTGATAGAAATGCCCCGACAGGGGCAGAGTAGGGCCTAGCGGGGCGCGCGGGCGCCATCGTAGGCCTGAGGCTGCATTTCTGCAAAATCCAGGTATGCACTGGGTCGGGTGTCTTCGGTGGGCCAGGGCTGGTTCCAGCGGTCGTCGTCCAGCTCTACAGCCTCAATGCCTGCGCCGCGCGGTGAGTTTTCGGTGGCGGCCCATTCGACGCTCTGGGCTGAGTGGGCCACAGATTCGCCCAGCTCGGCGCGGATAAAGTCGTACAGCTGGTCAAAAGCGCCCTGGGATTCGGGGTTGATATGCCACACGGGGATGGAGGCGAGCGTGAGGGTGCGCTCCTTGGCCTGAAGGCCCCGCGAGGTGTGGGCAGCGCCGGGCTTGCGGTCGTCCAGCTCCACCACCCCTAGCACATCGCCCTTGGGCGAGCAGATCAAAAAGTCCACGCAGCGGCGGCCTACGCGGTAGAACCAGGGGCTGTAGGCGATGGATTTTTTGACGCGCAGAAAGCGCGACAGGGACACCTGGGGCATGATGATGCAGTCGGGCGCAGCCAGCTTGATCTTGGCCAGCGCCATCAGCTCTACCTTGGTGATAGGCCGCACCGTGCGCGGCTGCCAGTTGTCCAGGTTGAAGTCGCTCTCAAAGTCAGCCGGGCGCTGGCGGCTGCGCCAGAGCAAAAAGCCCAGTATCAGCACGGCTGCGACGAGGATGCTGACAGCGACGGTGGACATGTAACACGCTCCCTAAGGTTAGGTTCAGTGTAGACGAGGAATGGGCTGGGACGCGCGCCCAAAATGTTACCAACGGATACCTAATTGGCGCAGCAGCTTGCTCAGCACAAACAGCGGGCCGATCCACAGGTACTGGATATCTTCCAAAAAGCTGGGTTTTTTGCCTTCGATCTTGTGGCCAATAAACTGCGCAATCCACGCGCCGACAAAAATCGCCGCTGACAGCAACAGCACCTGGTTGCCCATGGCATGCAGCAGCCCAATGATCAATGCCGACCAGGCGCACATCAGGCCAAAAAACAGCCAGTTCAGGCGGGCGTAGTAGACCATGCTGGCAGCGATGAAGGCATAGGCCAGCCAGGGGTGCAGCGCAAACATCAGCCCGCACAGGCTGAGCATGATCAGCGGGATGGCGACGAAGTGGATGACTTCGTTGGTGGGGTTCTGGTGGCTCTGGCCGTAGTGATCGATCAGGATATCGATCTTGCGCTCCAGGGGCGAGGTGTGGGCAGTGGTGGACATGGCGGGGCTCCTCAACGTTTGAAAAGCCATGGTAATACGCCTGCTGCCTGCTTGCCAAGCGGGTTGGCAAGTAGGCGATAAGCAGCAGCTCAAGCTGTCAGCACAATCGGCTCCAGCGCATCGTCCTGGGCCAGGATGCGGCCAATGGCCACGGTGTGGCTATAGCCCAGTGCCTTCAGTGCCGCAATGCACGCCTGCACCCGATCAGCAGGCACGCTGGCCAGCAGGCCGCCAGCAGTTTGCGGGTCAAAGATCAGCGGGTAGCGTGGGTGGCTGACAAAATCGGCCTGGTTGCGCAGCGCGCGGCGCAGGCGCACATTGGAGCCCTGCAGCGAGCTGACTATGCCCGCGGCCACACACTCTTGCGCACCGTCTAGCAAGGGCAGGGCATCCATATGCAGCTCGGCGTCCACGCCCGAGGGCCGTGTCATTTCCACCAGATGGCCCAGCAGGCCAAAGCCCGTCAGGTCGGTGCAGGCGGTGGCGCCGTGCGCCGTCAGACACTGCGCGCCCAGGCGGTTGGACACCACCATCGACTGCAGCGCGCCATCAATCCAGCGGCCCTTGGCGGCTAGCTTGGCATGCGCCGCAAACAGCGTGCCGGTGCCAATCGGCTTGGTGAGGATCAGCACATCGCCAGGCTGCATGCCGCCTTTGCGCAAAATGGTGCCCGCTTTGTCTTCGATCAGGCCGTTGATGGCAAAGCCCAGCGCCAGCTCCTTGCCTTCGCCGGTGTGGCCGCCCACCAAGGCGCAGTTGGCGTCGTTAAGCACCTCCAGCGCGCCCGTCATCATCTGCGTGAGCACGTCCTCCACCTTGGCCTCCAGGCCCGGCGGCACGGTGCAGATGGCCGTGGCAGACTGCGCCTGCGCGCCCATGGCCCAGATGTCGCCCAGCGCATGGTTGGCCGCCACTTTGCCAAACAGGTAGGGGTCGTCAATGAAGGCACGAAAAAAGTCTACCGAGTGCACCATGGCCATGCCCGGCGGCACGCGCACCACGGCTGCGTCGTCAGGGTCTTTCAGGCCAATAAGCACATCGTCGCGGTCCACCGGATGCAGCTGGCTCAAGGCACGGCTGAGCACGCTGGCGCCCACCTTGGCGCCGCAGCCGCCGCAGCGCATGGCAATCGCGCTGATGGCCTGCAGGGATTCTTCGGAGGTGAGCTTGACCGTGCCCGTAGGCTGGGATGGTGGCATGGGCGTCTGCGCGTCCATGGCCGGGAAGTCCTGGAATTTGGCCATGAAGCTGCGATCGATCCAGTCTTTCCAGCGCCATACCCATGCGCCCGCAAAGCCTAGCGCGCCGCGCGAGGCCACTGCGTATTGGTCACCGGTGCTGATCAGTGCCAGCCAGCGAGTTTGCGGATGGTAGGCCTGCTGCGCAGCGCCTTGCACAGCGCGGCGCAAATTCTCTGTCAGCGGCTTGCCCTGGCGCACGGCAAACACCCCAGCTTTTTCCAGCCGGTAGTTCACCATGCTGGCAATGTCGCCCGCAGCGTAAATATCGGGGTCATTCACCGTCTGCAAAGTGTCCAGCACCTTGACAAAACCTTCGCCATCAAGCTCCAGGCCCGTCTGCGCCAGCCAGGCCGCGCCGCCGGCCCGGGTAACCCAGACAATCTCGTCAGCCTCCAGCGTCTGGCCGGTGGAGGCGTAGAGCTTGCCTGCCGAGACCTGGGTTACTTCAGCGCCGCGATGCACCATCACGCCGCGCTGGGCAAGCACGGCGTCAAAGCGCGCACGCACACCGGCGTTGTGGGTGGGCAAAATGGTGGCGCTGTGGGTGAACAGATGAAAAACCAGCTCGTCAGGATTACGCTGCAGCGCCTTGAGCTCGTTGCGCAGCCGAAACTGCATGGCCAGGGTCAGCTCCACGCCGCCTGCGCCTGCGCCCACCACGGCAATCGTGGTTTTGCCCTGGTGCTGCCTCACGCGCTCCAGCAGCTGGACCCAGCGGTCGTTAAAGCGCTGGATCGGCTTGACGGCGACCGCATGCTCAGCCGCACCCGGCACACCACCCAGCTGGGGGGTGGAGCCAATATTGATCGACAGCAGGTCATAGGGCACGGGCGGGCGGTTGCGGCAAAGGATTTTTTTGTTGACGTGGTCTATGCCAATGACTTCGTCTTTGTACAGCCGGGCGCCAGCAAACACGCACAGGCGCGACAGATCGATATGCACCTCGTCATAGCTGTAGTGCCCTGCCACATAGCCTGGCAGCATGCCAGAGTAGGGCGTGTGCATGTCAGTGCAGATCAGGGTGATGCGCACACCGGGGATGGGCCGCATGCCAAAGCTCCTGAGCACGCCCACATGGCTGTGGCCACCGCCAATCAGAACGATGTCGCGCAGGACGGGTTGCTCAGAAGTTTGCATAAGTTATTTTCACAGGGATTCAATGATGTGCAGCAAAGCCGTGCGCTCTGCCTGGGGTGCAAACAGCAGCGCACGCTCTGCGCACTGTACACGCAGTGTGTCGAGAAAACGGCTGTCGTCCTTACAGTGCTGCAGCAAGGCGGCCAGGGCGGCGGCATCGCCCCAGGGGAAATAGCCCGCGTAGTCCTCGCCCAGCATGCCGATATTGCCTGCGATGCGCGAGGCGATCACAGGTGTGCCACTGCACACCGCCTCCATGATCACATGCGCCCCGCCTTCCATCTTGCTGGCGTGCACCAGCACATGCGCCCGCTGGATCTGGCTGCGCGCAGCGCCGTGCGCCAGCGCGCCCAGCCAGCGGTAGCGTGGGCAGGCCAGCTGCGTCTGCTGGGCCAATTGGGCCAGCTGCTCGTCCAGGCCCGCGCCAATCTGGGTCAGGTGGATGTCCTGGCGCGCAGTCAGCAGCTGCGCTGCTTGGCACAGGGTGTGTGGCGATTTTTCGTCGCGCAGGTGACCCACCATCACGGCATGCAGGCGGCGCTGGGTTTTGGGCAGGGTTTTGCGCGCTGTAGTGGACTGCAGCACCACCTGCGTCTTGCTGCGGTAGCCGCTGGGCAGGGCCTGCAGGCCCAAAGATTGCAGAACTATCAGGCGTTTGGCTGAATCCAAAGACTGCTGTGCCTGCGTATCACTATGGATGTCCCGGTACAGATCGGTACCTGTCAGCACCACTATCAGCTTGTCGTTGCCGTGCTGCGCCTGCCAGGCCTGCACAGCTGCGGCGCTGCGGCGGGCGTGCAGGGCGATCAGGATGCTGTCTGACGCGGCTGCTGCATCGGGCCATTGGGTGGTGATGCGGGTACGATACTGTGTGCCCAACATGCTGGCCCAGCGTTTGGCGGTTTGCCAGTTGCCGTTGTTGGCATCGGACAGTGCGGGGCTTACGATAACGATATGTTGACGATTCATGACAGTTCAAATTATGCGTGACAACCTGGATGCTGCTGCGCCAGCGGCCACAATAAAAGCCGGTGGCAGCGCGGACGCTGTGCCCTGGCGGCGCAGTGGCGCAGCCCAGCTGGCTGAAGGGCTGCGCGCCATGCGCGCACGCAGCCTGGCGGTGCTGGACGCGTATGCGGCCGCAGGCTGCCTGCAGGTGGCCTGCAGCGAAGAGCTCAACCCGCCGTTGTGGGAGCTGGGGCACCTGGGCTGGTTCCAGGAGCTGTGGGTGGGCCGCAACCTGCAGCGCAGTATGGGCACACGCTACGACCATGCCGTGCCGCGCGGCCCCTCGCTGCTGGCCCAGGCAGACAGCCTGTACGACTCAGCCACGGTAGCGCATGCCACGCGCTGGCATCTGCCCCTGCTGCCAGTGGCAGAGTGCAAGGCGTATCTGGCCGCCACGCTGGAGCAGACGCTGGGCCTGCTGCGCGCGGCAGGGCCGGGCGATGATGACTTGTATTTTTACCGCCTGGTGCTGATGCATGAGGCCATGCACCTGGAGGCTGCGGTGTATATGGCGCAGGCCCTGGGCGTGGCTATGGATGCGCAGCTGTTTACCGACGCGGCCACGCCTGCCAGCACAGCAGCGGCCAGTGTCGACTGGGCAGCGCGGCAGATCGCTATGCCAGCCAGGGCGTGGGCGCTGGGGCAGGCGGCAGCGGGCTTTGTGTTTGACAACGAGCTGGGGCCGCATGCGCTGCAGCTGCCAGGCTGCCAGATGGACGCGCGTCCAGTAAGCTGGGGCCAGTACCTGAGCTATGTGCTGAAAACCCGCTGCGCGCTGCCGCGCTATGTGCGCGAGTCGGCCCAGGGTTTTGAGCAGCAGCGCTTTGGCCAATGGCAGGTGATCAATCTGGACGATGCTGCCGTGCACCTGAGCTACCGCGAGGCCCTGGCCTACTGCGCCCATGTGGGCCGCCGCCTGCCCACCGAAGCCGAGTGGGAGTGTGCGGCCCTCACGCAGCCCGAGTTTGCGTGGGGCCAGGTGTGGGAGTGGACGCGCAGCACCTTTGCGCCGTACCCAGGCTTTGTCATCCACCCGTACCGCGAATATTCCGAGCCTTGGTTTCTCTCGCGGCCCGTGTTGCGCGGGGCTTGCGTGGCCACTCAGGCGTGTATGCGCAGCCCCTACTACCGCAATTTCTTTTTGCCTGACCGCAACGATATTTTTTCAGGCTTTCGCACCTGCAGCCTGTAGCGGCCTACAGCGCGTCCAAGTCGCCTAGCATCTGCGCTGCCTTCTCACGCACTGCCTGGCGCTCGTCCGCGTCCATGCGCTGCAGGTTTTTGGCCATCAGGGCGGTGCGCGGGTTGCCCACAAACTCAGCCTCATGCTGATCCAGAAAATTCCAGTACAGCACGGTCATCGGGCAGGCTTTGTCACCGCTGCGTGCCTCTGGCGTGTAGTGACAGCCGGTGCAGTAGTTGCTCATGCGTTTGACGTACGCCCCGCTGGCAACATAAGGCTTGCTGGTAAAGCGCCCGCCGTTGGCAAACAGGGCCATGCCTGCAGTGTTGGGCAGCTCGACCCATTCCACGGCATCGACATACACGGCCAGATACCAGTCGCACAGGGCCTGCGGTCGGATCTGTGCGATCACACCAAACATGCCGGTCACCATCAGGCGCTGGATGTGGTGGGAGTAGCCGTTGTCCAGGGTTTGATTGATGCAGTTTTTCATGCAGTTCATGCGGGTGTCGCCCGTCCAGTACCACTTGGGCAGGGCCTGGGTGTGGCCATAGTGGTTGGCGGTTTTCAGGCCCGGCATGTCCAGAAAATACACCCCGCGCATGAACTCGCGCCAGCCCAGCACCTGGCGGATAAAGCCCTCCACACTGGCCAGGTCAAGGCCCTTGGCATGGTAGGCCTGCTCTGCAGCCTGCACCACCTCCAGCGGATGGAGCAGCTTGAGGTTGAGCGAGCTGGACAGCAGCGAGTGCCAGCCAAACTCCAGCTGCGTCCACATGGCGTCTTCGTGCGGGCCAAACTGCGGCAGGCGGTGGGCAATAAAGTCTTCTAGCGCGTGCAGCGCCTGGGCACGCGTGGTGGGCCAGTTGAATTTGTCCAGGCGGCCAGGGTGGTCTGCAAAGCGCTGGTTCACCAGCGCCATCACCTCGCGGGTGATCGCATCGGGCGCGAACACCGGGGGCTTGGGCACCTGCTGTGGCCCGGCCTTGCCAAAGCTTTTGCGGTTATCGGCATCAAAATTCCACTGCCCGCCCTCGGGCTCTTTGCTTTTGCCGCCGTCCTGCATTAGCACCTTGTACTGCTGGCGCATGCGCCGGTAGAAAAACTCCATGCGCAGCGTGCTGGAGGTGCCTGCCCATTGGCGAAACTGGCTCAGGCTGCACAGAAAATGGCGGTCTTCGCGCCAGGTGATGGCTAGCGGCGTGTCAAGACGCGGTTTTTTAGCATCTTTTAGGCCTGCAGCCCTCTGAAATACCACGGGGGGAGCTCTCTTTTTAATAGCATCTTCAAGCTGCTGACGCACCCGCAGATCGCCCGGCTCCACGCCGATGATGGCCTGCGGCTGGTGCTGTGCCAGCGCTGCCAGCAAGCCATCGGCCAGCGTAGCGTCGCCATGCGTGTCCAGCGCGCGGTAGTCCACCTGCAGGCCGCGTGCGCGCAGCTCAGCTGCATAGTGGCGCATGCTAGACAAAAACAGCGTGGTGCGGATTTTGTGCGACCACACATGCTGTGACTCTTCCATCGCCTCCACCATCAGCACCACATCGCGCTGCGGGTCAATGTCGTCCAGCGCTGCCGAGTGGGCGTCAAGCTGGTCACCGAGAATCAAAACAAGATGGCGGCAGATTGGTGTTGTCATGCCTGCATTGTCAGTGCAGGGCAATACACTGTGCTGGCTCTGGGTTAAGCGCCTGTTTTAAGGTGCTTTGCTGGCTGCAGGCCAATAGAATACCGCGAGAGCAGCTATTAAATCAGTAGCATTTCGTCAGGACGCAGAGGTCTTTTTGCGCAGGCGGCAGGCATCTGAGCAGTACTTTACGGCGTCCCAGTTTTTCGCCCAGCTCTTGCGCCAGCTCATCTCGCGCCCGCAGACCTCGCAGGGTTTGCTGGGCAAGGCTTGTTTGTTGCCTTTGAAGCTGGTTTTGGTGGTTGGCATGGGAGGGCCTGGTGTGGTGATGCGCAGCGTGGGCTAAGAGGCTGGAAGGTGAAGGGCTGAAAGGTCAAGGGTTAGAACCCTTCCACGCCTTCCACAAAAAACTTCACCCGCCGCACGCCCTGCCATTCATCGGCCTCCATGCGGAAAGCCATCTTCACTTTGGCAGGCAGCGGCTCGGTGTGGCCAAACCAGATGCCGTCAACCGGCTGGCCCTGGTGCTTGAGCTGGAGTGAGAGATGCTTCTCGCCCACCAGGCGCTGCGACACCACTTCAATCTCCTCGCAGAACACCGGCGGCGCAAAGCCCTGGCCCCACACCGTCTGGTTCAGCGTGTCGGCCATGTCGGTGCGGCGGTATTCGGCGGGCAGCGGGCCGTCGGTCTCCAGGCGGCGCAGCAAGGTGGCTTTGTCGATCCACTGCGCGGCCACGTCCTGCAGCGCGGCCTCGAAGGTGTCAAAGTTTTCTTCCTCGATGGTGCAGCCTGCGGCCATGGCGTGGCCGCCAAAGCGCAGCAGCACGCCGGGGTGCTGCTTGGCGATGTAGTCCAGCGCGTCGCGCAGATGAAAGCCTGCAATCGAGCGGCCCGAGCCTTTGAGCAGATGCTCCTGCCCCTCGGCCCCGCTGGGCGCAAACACAAAAGCCGGGCGGTGCAGCTTGTCCTTGATGCGCGAGGCCACAATGCCCACCACACCTTCGTGAAAATCAGGGTCAAAAATCGCTACCGCACTGGGCGGCTCTTCGCTTTCGTCAAACATGGTCTCTGCAGCCAGCTCGGCCTGCTCGCGCATGCCGGCCTCGATGTCGCGGCGGGTGCGGTTGATGCCGTCCAGCAGCTTGGCCAGTTCGTCGGCGCGGGCGCTGTCATCGGTCAGCAGGCATTCAATGCCCAGGCGCATATCGTCCAGGCGGCCTGCAGCGTTGATGCGCGGACCTAAAGCAAAGCCAAAGTCAAAGGCACTGGCCAGCTCGCGCTTGCGCCCTGCGGCTACAAAAAGACTGGCGATGCCCGCTGGAAAAGCCTGGGTTTTGAGGCGCTTGAGGCCCTGTGAGACCAGGCGGCGGTTGTTGGAATCGAGCTTGACCACGTCGGCCACGGTACCCAGCGCAACGAGAGGTAGCAGGACATCCAGCTTGGGCTGCGGACGTGCTCCGTTTGCTGATGGGGCGGCAGCATCTGCCGATTCAAACACGCCGCGCGTGCGCAGCTCGGCGCGCAGCGCCAACAGCACATAGAACATCACGCCAACGCCGGCAATGGATTTGCTCTCAAAGCTGCAGCCAGGCTGGTTGGGGTTGACGATCACATCGGCATCGGGCAGATAGACCTGGCCGTCCTTTTGCGCAGGCAGGTGGTGGTCAGTCACCAGCACCTGCAGGCCCAGCGCCTTGGCGCGGGCTACGCCTTCTACGCTGGCGATGCCGTTGTCCACAGTGATCAGCACATCGGCGCCACTGTCTTTGACGCGCTGGGCGATGGGCGCCGTGAGGCCATAGCCATCGACCACGCGGTCCGGCACGATGTAGTCCACCTGCTGTGCGCCCAGCAGCCTCAGGCCGCGCACGGCCACGGCGCAGGCGGTGGCGCCATCGCAGTCGTAGTCGGCTACGATGCAGAGCTTTTTGTTGGCAGCGATGGCGTCTGCCAGCAGCACGGCCGCGGCCTGGCAGCCCTGCATGGTGGAGGGGGGCAGCAGCTTGCCCAAGCCGTCGTCCAGCTCCTCCTTGCTGTGCACGCCCCGCGCCGCGTACAGGCGCGCCAGCAGCGGGTGCACGCCCGCCTCCTCCAGTGCAAAGGCAGCGCGTGGTGAGGTCTCTCGTACTATTAATTTCATAGCTGCTCCCGCGATATTTTATTGGCCTGGCGGCCCAAAAGATGCATAAAACGTTGTCCTAACGAGGGCTGAAAGCTGCGCCAGTGCTGCGCCGCGCGCTCGCCACAGAAAGTGATGTCCACACGCCCGCCGCGCCAGGCCCGCTCGCCCAGGTCTTTGAGCAAACCGCCATCCAGCTGCTGCCAGGCGCTGCTCCAGGCGGCCCAGTCTTCGTGCAGCGCGGGGCTGCGCAGGTCGTCAATCACCGTCAGCGTGTCAGCAGGGGCAGGCGTGTGGCTTAAAGCGCCTGCGCCGCTGACCCAAAACGAGTTCACGCTCAGCAGCCCGGTGGCCTGTCTGCGGTCGTTGACCGGATGGGTATAGAGCAGCATCTGCATCTCGTTTTGCAGGCGGCGCAGCGGCGCAGCCTGCGCGCCCTCGCTCATCCAGGGGTTGACATTGCGGCCGACTACGCGGTCCATCGAGGCGCTGGCCAGGCCCTTAAACAGAGGGCTGTGGGCATACCAGCGTGTGGGGCTGTCGTAGTGCAGCGTAATGCCGTCTTCGGCAAAGTAGGGGCGCACTGCCTCCAGCGCCGCGCGTGAGTCGGCTTCGTCCAGCTGCAGGCCATCAGGGTGCAGCATCTGAATCTGGTCTACGCCCACATGCCAATGACACGGCGTGATCTGCGCCCAGGCTTGGCCATGTTCGTAGCCAAAATGATGAGTTTGCGACAGAGTGTGCGCCGCCCAGGGGATTTGGCCGTCCTGCGTCCACAGGCCCAGGTGCTGCGCCAAGGCGCGTTCGTGGGGCGGGCTTTGGGTGTATTCGTCGGCGCTGTCGCTGGCCACCAGGGCCATGCGCTGCATCAGCCGCTGCAGATGGGGCAGCTGCAGGCCCTCCCAGGCGCGTGCACAGCCTTCGGAACCCACAGCAGCAAACGCAATCAAATAGTGCATAAACGGCTATTGTCAGGCCAAACACACAGGCCTTGGGCCGTGCGCCGGGCAGTAATGCCACAATAGCGCCTAATTTATGAAATTACCCTACGAACTCGAAGTGGGGCTGCGTTACACCCGGGCCGGGCGTTCCAGCAGCCGCAACGGCTTTATCAGCTTTATCTCTGGCGTCTCGATGCTGGGCATTGCCTTGGGCGTGGCTGCGCTCATCATTGTGCTGAGCGTGATGAACGGCTTTCAGAAAGAGGTGCGCGATCGCATGCTGGGCGTGGTCTCGCATATCGAGGTGTTTGCTTCGGGTGGCGCGGCGCTGCCCGATGTGGCGCGCACGCTCAAAGAAGTCAAGGCCAATAGCGAGGTGATTGGCGCTGCACCTTTTATCGCTGCGCAGGCCCTGCTGGCGCGCGGCGAAGACATGAAAGGCGCCATCGTGCGCGGCATTGACCCCGCGCTGGAGAGCGAAGTCACCGAGCTGGGCCAGGCGCTGAAAAACGATGCCTTCAAGCGCCTGATCCCGGGCGAATTTGCCATCATCCTGGGCGGCGAGCTGGCGCGCAGCCTGGGTGTGCGCATGGGCGACAAAGTCACACTGATTGCCCCCAGTGGTCAGGTCACGCCTGCGGGCGTGGTGCCGCGCCTCAAGCAGTTCACTTTGGTGGGTGTGTTTGACTCGGGCCATTTTGAATACGACTCGGCCCTGGCCATGCTGCATATGGATGACGCGGCCAAGGTCTTTCGCCTGGACGGCCCCACGGGCGTGCGCCTGAAGATCAAAGACCTGCACCAGGCCCGCGAGGTGGGCCAGCAGCTGACCGTGCAGCTGTCTGACGGCCTGCTGGTGCGCGACTGGACGCGGCAAAACCGCACCTGGTTTGCCGCCGTGCAGCTGGAAAAACGCATGATGTTCATCATCCTTACGCTCATCGTGGCCGTGGCCGCGTTCAACCTGGTCAGCACCTTGGTGATGACGGTGCAGGACAAGCGCGCCGACATCGCCATTCTGCGCACCCTGGGCGCCAGCCCGCGCAGCATCATGGGCATCTTTGTCGTGCAAGGTGCGATGGTGGGCATGATCGGCACGCTGGTGGGCCTGGCCCTGGGGCTGCTGGTGGCCTTCAATATCGACGTGATCGTGCCTTGGATCGAGAGCGTGCTGCGCACCAGCTTTTTGCCGCGCGACATTTACCTGATCAGCCGCATGCCCAGCGAGCCGCAAAGCGCCGACATCACGCCCATCATCGTGCTGTCCCTGATCCTCGCCTTTGCCGCCACGCTCTACCCCAGCTGGCGCGCCAGCCGCGTCAACCCTGCACAGGCACTGCGTTATGAATGACATGGTTAATTTTTCTACCCTGCACCCCAGCGCCCAGTCGCCCGCAACGGCACATACTGCGGCGCAAAGCGCGGTGATCCTGCAGGCCACGGGCCTGACCAAGCGCTTTCACGACGGCACGCTGGACGTGACCGTGCTGCAGGGCATTGACCTGCACGTGCGCGCGGGCGAAACCGTGGCCATCGTTGGCGCGTCCGGCTCGGGCAAGAGCACGCTGCTGCATTTGCTGGGCGGCCTGGACGCCCCCACCACCGGCAGCGTGCAGCTCATGGGCCAGGACATCACCGCCATGAGCCCCGCTGACCAGGGCCAGTGGCGCAACCAGCACCTGGGCTTTGTCTACCAGTTTCACCACCTGCTGCCCGAATTCACCGCGCTGGACAACGTGGCCATGCCGCTGAAGATTCGCCGCAGCGCGCGCCCCGACTATGTGCAAACCGCCACCCGCATGCTGGCCAGCGTCGGCCTGGAGCACCGCCTGCACCACCGCCCCAGCGAGCTGTCTGGCGGCGAGCGCCAGCGCGTAGCCATCGCCCGCGCCCTCGTCACCCGCCCCGCCTGCGTGCTGGCCGACGAACCCACCGGCAACCTGGACCGCACCACCGCCGACGGCGTGTATGTGCAAATGCTCCAACTAGCCAAAGACCACGGCACTGCGTTTGTGATGGTGACGCACGATGAAGATTTGGCCGGGCGCTGTGACCGGGTGCTGCGGTTGGTAGGCGGAAAGCTGTAGGCTCTTTGAGTGTTTGCCTAGGTGTTGAAAACTGGCTTCCGGGTTGTCTTTCGCTGGATTTTTTTAATTTTGTACTGGAGCCGGCCGACGGCGTACTCAGCTCCGCGGCTGTCCCCCGCGGTGGCCTAGGGCCGCCTGCTCCTCCTTGATGCCGCTGCGCTGAGCACACCGCCGACCAGCTCTTGCGACCAAGGTGGGCTATCCACTGCCTTACATCAACCACTGTCCTGTTCTCGCGAAGTGCTTAACAGTCCACGGTCCAGCTCCTACCACCCCCCTACGTAGCCCTGACGCTTGGTGTGCACAGCGCAGCGGCATCAAGGAGGAGGCCGCAGGCCGGGGGACAGCCGCGGAGCTGGGTACGCCAAGTGTCGGGGCGGGCACAGGATAAGAGATAAGAGCCTGCTATCAGCCCTTCGCTTTTTTAGCCGCCACCATATCTGCCAACTCTTTGCCACTCTTGTAGTGCGGCACCCTGAGAACCAAGCGCTTGCTGCGTTGCCAGAAGCTGTTGCTGGTGGCGACTTCGTCTTTCCAGTACTTGTCCGCCAGCGCAATGTTGGCGGGGACGTCGAGCAAGAATCCGTCTCTGGAGCCTGCGCCACCAAAGATGTAGAGCTTGCCGTCGATCATGCGCCAGCTGTCAGCGTCGCCACCCCAGGGGATACCGTAAACAATGCCGTTGGCACAATAGCCGCCATATTGCGGCAGGTATTTGGTGGGCTCTTTGTCAAACAGGGCTTTGTTTTCTGCGCTGGCAAAATGAAAATTGACACCCTCATAGACGCTGGCAAACTGGGCGCTGCCCATGGCGTGTTTGTTTTGTGTGAAGTAAGACACCACGTCGTGGCCTTTGAGCATGACGGGGCTCGTGCCATCCACAACATGCGCATTGACAGGCTTGAGTGCGCCACCGGGGTTTTGCGCCTGCATGGCAGAGCATCCCATCAGGCAGGCCACCATACCTGCTACTAAAAGCGTGGCAAGGTTCTGAAATAGGGGAGAACGTGCAACACGCAGTGCAGTAGCGGTGGTCATGGCGTGCTATCCCTTGGCTTTTTTGGCAGCCACAAGCTTGGCAATATCGTCGCCACTCTTGTAGTGGGGTACTTTAAACACGAGGCGTTTGGAGCGTTGGATAAAGCTGTTGCTGCCCTTGACCTCTTCAGCCCAGTATTTTTCTGCCAATGCCATATTGGCAGGTATGTCTACTTCAAAGCCGTCTTTGGAGCCTTGGCCGCCAAAGATATAGAGCTTGCCGTTTTGAATCATCCAAGTGTCGGCGTCGCCACCCCAAGGGATACCATACACAATGCCGTTGGCGCAGTAGCCGCCAAATTGTGGAATGTATTTGGTGGGCTCTTTGTCGAACAGGGCCTTGTGCTCTGCGTTGGCAAAGCGGAACGTGACACCTTCGTACTGGCTGGTAATTTGCGCGCTGCCCATGGCATGTTTGTTTTGCGTAAAGTAAGACACTACGTCGTGCCCTTTGAGCATGACAGGGCTGACTTCGTCCACCACATGGGCGTTGACGGGCTTGAGCGCGCCGCCAGGATTTTGTGCATTGATGGCAGCGCAGCCCATTAGACTGGCCATTGCACCTACGGCCAGCACGGTCGCTGCGCGCCGCAGGGTGGTGGCCATGTGGTTACGGCTTGATGGGTGTGCGCGAGAGAGCATTATGTTGAAAGTTTCCATGAGGGAGCAGGGGGGGTAAGTGGGTTGGCGTGGTCTGGACGGGCAGAGGTTTCGTGTGCACCTGCGTGCAAAGCGCTATCGGCATAAGGCACTGGCCATTGCAACACGGCACTGGCAGCGTCCAGTCTGGCGCGCAGGTCGCTGGCGTCTCGTCCTCCTAGATGCAAGATGCCATAGCGGTAACTGCCCAGCCATTTAAAGTCTCGTGCCAGTGAATGCCCTGCTTTGGGAAACTGCAGTAGCAAATGGTCAGAAAATTTGTGCCTCAGCTCAGCCAGCTGTGCTGCGCTGGGCATCGGCGGTATGCTCTGGGTGAGGTGGGCCGCCTGGTCGTCAAACACGCGATAAACTGAACTGGTAGCAATATTGGCTGTCGGCAAGATGCGTGGTGCGGCCCAGGGGTCTTGCCCGTGGGCCAGGGCCAGAGCCATGGCGTACAGGTCAATACCGTCCACGCGCAGGTACAGGTCGGCAAACTGTGAGGCCATGCGCGGGTTGAACTCGATCACGGTCAGCTTGTCAGTAGCCGCATCGTAGAAAAACTCCATATTGAACATGCC
Organism: Polaromonas sp.; assembly: GCA_013297865.1. GTDB lineage: Bacteria > Pseudomonadota > Gammaproteobacteria > Burkholderiales > Burkholderiaceae_C > JAAFIP01. The sequence goes on from JAAFIP010000004.1 coordinate 192,552, forward strand.
GTAGGTGAAGCCTACGGCATTCAAAAACCGGGTGGCAATGTCGAGCGCCCGAGCCTTAATGTCGGCTGCCAGCTTGCTGGGGTAGTCAAAACGCATGAAAGCCTGGGTGCCAGGGTACATCACCGCATCAACCACGCCCAAAGGCCTGGTCTGGCCGTTGTGCACAATGCCGTCGAGGCAGTATTGCGTAGCGTGCACCGGGGTTTCCAGCATCATGCTGTGGGCTGTGCTGGCCAGTGGCAGCAGGCGCTTGGCCACGCGCTCAAAGGGCTCGACCAGGCGTTTGATCACCCACAGCTCATACGCGCCAAAGCGTGTAAAGCGGTGCAGCTCGTCCTGGGTGCGCACAACTTTTGCCAGTACTGAGAAGGCCGCTTTGATGGGTTTGACAAAGGTGGGGTACGCAAGGCCAGTGGGTGCCGGGTCGCCATAGGCGCAGGGCAGGCGCTGGAACTGGGTGTTGGCTTCGGGGCAGACTTTTTGCAGTACCTCGCGGGCATACAGCTTGTGCTGGCAGGCGGCAACAGCAGCCGGCGGTGTGCCTGGCCAGCCCATTTTGTCGGCCAGCAGGGCAGCGGTCAGCGCGCCAAACTGTTCGTGCTGCGAGGCCACTGCCGTCCAGCCCTGGTCTTTGGCCTGGCGCGCCAGCTTGTTGACCATGCGGTCCATGTCAAACAGCACCAGGTGCGCATTGCTCGGGAAGGAAAACAGGTCAAAACCCCGGCTGTCAAAACGTGCGCCCGTATCGCGCCCCAGGCGCGCAAAGCCGTCTGCATCCCAGTCGTAATTGAAAAGTAAGAGCGTTTTGCCGGTCATGTTAAGTATTGTCGAATCCAGCGTTGATTTATTACATCGCGAACACGCCAAGCCAGGCTGCCTTGAAAACTCATGGTACCCCAACTGGCTATAGCAGTACGGTCGCCACAGCTGAGCAGATTCAGGCCTTGAGGCCTGCGTGCGGCGATTTTGACGGGCTGTGCATCCAGCGCGGCACGCAGGTTCAGGTGCTGGGCCACGCGGGAGCCTGAAGATACACTGCCAGCAGCAAACACATGGAGGTCTGAGGTCGATTGACCGGCAGAGTTCACTGCAATCTGTTGATCCTCTGTTAGTGCTAACCCTGAGCTGGCCAGCCATGGCGGTGGCTGCCCGCGCAGCGCCAGCACAGGCACATCGCAGGACACACTGGCCCCGGAGTGCAGATGGAGCCGGTCTGCTTCGATCGCAACGCAGTCGCTGTGCAGCACGGTGATGTTGCGGCGCCTTAAGGTGGACAGCAGGCGTTGCTGCACGCTGCGCGCGTGCCGGGCGGCTACAGGCTGGCTGCCCGCGATCAGCGTCACACGGCAGTGCGGCAGGCGATGCTGCAGCGCCAGCGCCAGCTCGACGCCCAGGGCATCTGCCCCACTGACAATGCTGATATGCAAGGCTTGGTGCTCGGCGTGCGACAGCAGCTGGGGCCAGAGCCGGGCGAACAGGGCCTCGGGATACACAAACACCGCATGTTCCTTGGCGCCGGGCATGAGCGTGTCGACACTGGCTCGGTCTACAGGCAGGCCGGTGGCGATGCTCAGCACGTCATAGTGCAGGGTGCTGCCATCAGCCAGCTGCAGCTGGCGGGCTGAGGTGTCGATGCCTGTGCAACTGCTATAGCGGGTTTTGATGCTGCTGGCGGCCAGCCAGTCGGGCAGGTGCAGGCTGCATTGCTCCAGGCCGTAGTGGCCGGCCACCACGCTGGGCAGCATGCTGCGCGGCAGCATCAGGTCATGCGGGGTGACCAAGTGCACATCGGTGTCAGCCCGTGGCATGGCCTTGAAGGCTGCCAGTGCGTCGATGTGGGCATGTCCAGCGCCCAGAAAAACCAGTTTTTTGATGGTCAAGGTGACACCACAATATCGGTGACATACCCCAGGCTCGTGCCCTCGGTGTTGTCTGAATCTGCTCCCACTATGATAGCAGTTACCGGCGGCACTGTGGTGGTTTCGTTGCCAAAAGCCTTCAAAAAGTCTGCACTCACATTGCGCTGGTGCTCTTGCCAGGTCTTGAGCTGGCCTTCGCCGCTGTTGACGACGATGTAATGCACCCTGCCCGTGTAGGGGCTGGTGATCTCCATACCCGATGCTTCGGCATGTGCCCAGATGTAGCACAGCGTGGCGGTGGGCAGTTTGTCCTTGCTGGACAGCTGGGCCAGGCGAAACAGCGTGCGCTCGCCAGCAGGAATGCTGGCCACCGGCATATCAAAGCTCAGGCAGACTTTGAGGGCGATGTCTTCGGTCTTTTTGTATCGCAGATCGGCTTTGAGCAGGGGGACATCAAGCCGCCATTGCCATTTCAGGCTGGACAGCGAGCCCTTCCAGTCGTACACCATGTTGCCGTAAGACTTGTCGGCGCGCACGCGCAGGACTTTTTTGCCGTCCACCTCACTGATATCAAACTGCGTAGAAGGCCTGGAGTAGCGCTCGGGCAGGCCCACAAAATGCCAGGGCGCGGGAGGCTGCTCTCCACTGGCGGTTGAGAAGGCGCTGGGGCCTGCCGCCCACGCTGGCGCGTTAGCGCCCAGCGTCGTTAAGAGACCAGTCGTAATCCAGATGGCTGATGGGTACAGTTTTGGCACGAAGCTGTCCTTGAATGTTGGCATCTGCACTCAGTGTATCTGCGTATTTGGCAAACACATCTTCCACTTTGCTGAAACCTTTGTAACCTTTTTCGAAATCTTCCTTGAACCATTTGAAAATGCTTGATACCTGAAGTTTCCCATCAGCATAGCGGTTGCGTGTTTTGTCACCCACAAAGCGCTTCATGCCGTCTTCGAGCTGGCTGTCAAGCTTGGCCGCGGTAAAGGCCTCGGGTGGCAGCGCGGGGCAGCCAATGCTGGCGCAGACGATGGCCACATGGATGCGCGGGTCCTGAAAGCCGCCTCCGGCAATGTTGGGGCGCAGACGCTCGTGCTCGATCCAGTCCAGATTGCGCTCTTCACCCAGCAGCGGGAAGAACTTCTTTTTCCACGGGCTGGAAAAAGTGGTTCCCAGGTCCTTGATGGACTTGAGGTTGGGATATTTGCTGAGGATGAGTTCGATCGTGTAGGCGTTGTAGGCGTTGATCAAAAACGCCATCTGCTGCTCTTTGCTAAAGGCTCCGTACTGCGCTGACGTCACGGCGCTGAAGCTTTCCAGCACCTTGGTCAACTCAGCCCGTTCTGCAGCAAAACCTTTGTAGTTCACGCGGCTTTGCTTGTTGTCCGGCAGCCATTTGACATGCTTTTTCACCTGGGCGTCCCAGGCGGCGTAATTGTGGTCAAAACCTTGGGCAAATGCGGCTCCAGCCCAATGGAATATCGCGGCGGCAGCTATTAAAAATATAGTAAATCGTTTCATGGATACTCCTCAAAGATGCGTTGTACAAAATTGGAGTGGGCAAAAACCTGGATAGTTCAATGCCGCACGTTCAGCCGCGGCGCCAATCATGGTATTTTTTAACGAACTCCAGCAATTTGACGGGCTGGTGGGCGCGTTTCCATTCTCCAGCGACGTATTTGTTGGACTCTGCCAGCGTGGGGTAGGCGTGGATGGTGCCTAGGATTTTTTCCAATCCCAAGCCATGCTTCATCGCCAGCACGTATTCGGCCAGCAAGTCACCTGCGTGCACGCCAACAATCGTTACGCCAAGGATCTTGTCTTTGCCTGGTACCGTCAGTACCTTGATAAAACCGTGTGCTTCACTGTCAGCAATAGCACGGTCCAGGTCGTCAATGCCGTACTTGGTGACTTCATACGGCACGTTTTGCGCTTTCGCTTCCAACTCGTTCAGGCCTACGCGGGCTACCTCAGGGTCGATAAATGTGGCGGCCGGGATGATGCGGTAGTCGGCCTTGAATTTCTTGAAAGTGCCAAACAGGGCGTTGACTGCGGCATACCAGGCTTGGTGCGCAGCGGTGTGGGTGAACTGGTAGGGGCCCGCTACATCGCCAGCCGCAAAGATGTTGGGGTACAGGGTTTCCAGATACTCGTTGGTGTCCACGGTGCGGCTGGTAGGAATGCCCAAGTCTTCCAGTCCATAGCCCTTGAGGCGCGCAATGCGGCCTACCGCGCAAATCACTTCATCAAACTCAATGCGCTTTTCTGCGCCGGCGTGTTCAACGATCAAGGCTTTCACGCCGCCCACGCTTTCAAAACGCAAGGCTTTGTGGCTGGTCAATACCTTCACGCCATCGCTGCTGAGGGATTTTTGCGCATGCGCGGACACCTCTTCGTCCTCGCGGATCAAGATGCGCGGGGCCATTTCTACCTGCGACACCTCAGAGCCCAGCCGGGCAAAGCTCTGCGCCAGTTCGCAGCCAATCGGGCCACCGCCGAGCACTACCAAGCGCTTGGGCACGGCGTCCAGTTTGGCAAAGGCGTCCCATAAGGTGTCGCTGGTCACATAGCCCGACTGCTCAATACCCGGCAATGGCGGTACTACGGGGCTGGCACCAGCGGCAATCACGATGCTGCGGGTGGTCAGTGTTTTCTTGCTGCCATCGTTCATGGCAATCTCCACCGTCCACGGGTTGACGATCTTGGCGTAGCCCTGCAGCACATCCACACCCAGGCCCGTGAAGCGCTCTACGCTGTCGTGCGGCGCAATGGCGGCAATGATGTCGTGCACGCGTTGCATCACCGCTTTGAAGCTGAAGGTGGGCGAGGCGGCGTTCAGGCCGTAGTTTTCTGCATGGCGCATCATGTGGGCCAGCTTGGCCGACTTGATAATCGCCTTGCTGGGCACGCAGCCAAAGTTCAGGCAGTCGCCGCCCATTTTGTGGGCTTCTACCAAAGTCACTTTGGCCTTTACCGCAGCGCCAATCAAAGCGGTGACCAAGCCGCCAGCGCCTGCGCCTATGACGATCAGGTTGCGATCAAATGTGGCTGGCTTGACATGGTTCCAGCGGGCATATACCTTGCGCCGCTTGACGGCGTCGACAATTCTTTTGGCGATGAGCGGAAACACCCCCAGCAGCACAAATGAGCCCAGCAAACCCGGCGACAAAATGCCCTTGAGTGAGTCGATCTTGGCCAGCTGCGTGCCCGCATTCACAAACACCACGGTGCCCAGAAACATGCCCAACTGGCTGACCCAGTAAAAGGTCCAAGTCTTCATTTTGGTCAGACCCATCAGCAGGTTGATGACAAAGAAAGGCACCAGGGGTACGAGGCGCAAGGTAAACAGATAGAACGCACCTTCTTTTTCCACGCCTTTGTTGATCTCGGCCATGCGCTGGCCGAACTTGGCCTGCACCGAGGAGCCCAGCACAAAGCGTGCGGCCAAAAACGCCAGGGTGGCGCCGATACTTGAGGCAAATGACACAATCAACGTACCGGCAACCAAGCCAAAAATCGCACCTGCAGCAAGCGTCAATATGGCTGCACCAGGCAGGGACAATGCGGTCACGGCCACATACACGGCAAAAAACGCCGCAATCACCAGGCCTGGCTGGTTGCTGTAGAGCGCGGCAAACGTAGCCTGGCTGCTCTTGATATAGCCCAGGCTGAAGAATCGGCCCAAATCAAGGGCGAAGAAAGCGATGATGGCGGCCAGTAAGGCCACCAAGATGATGATTTTTTTCTTGTCCAAGGCTTCACTCCTCGCTTATAGCTAATGTGTAGGATAGTCGAATCTGCAAAATAGTCGTGCAGTGACGGTAATTCTTACTGATGGAGGCCAGCTTACTGCAGGCTGTGCAAGCCACCATAGATGCGTGTGGCGATAGTGACACAACACAGCGCACTAAACAAGTACGCCAGAGGCGCAAAATGCTGCGGCCACAGACACATGGCGATAAAACAGGCCAGGGTTTCGGTGGCTTCGGTCAGGCCACCAAGGTAATAGAAGGATTTGTGGGGGTAGTCAATGCTCTGGATATTGCGCTTGGCTGCCATGATGGCAAACGCCAGAAAGCTAGCACCTGTGCCTACAAAAGCCGCCAGCAGCGCTGCAGCGGGCAGTGCGTTGACAGATGGGTCCGCTAGCGCAAAAGCCAGGGGAATGCTGGCGTAGAACACAAAATCCAGCGTGATGTCCAGAAATCCGCCTGCATCGGTCGGTGCGGTCTGCCGTGCCACCGCGCCATCAAGCGCGTCGCACAGCCGCGAGAGCAGGATAAATGCAGCGCCCCACAGATAAGCGCGAGTGGCGATGCATGCTGCTGCCACCAAGCCCAGAGCCAGTGCAAACCAGGTCACGTGGTCAGCCTTGATGCCTGCACGCACCAGCGCGCTGGCGATGCCTTCCACCATCGGTTTGATCAGTGGGGTGATGTGGCGGTCCAGCATGGTGGTTTACAGTTGTACCACAGCCTGTGGGTCGGCAATGTCGGCACTGTCATGCGTGACCAGCAGTGCGGGCAGGCCCTGTTTGCGCACATGGTCAAACACGAAGTCGCGAAATTGCTGGCGCAGCGCTGCATCCAGCTTGGAAAACGGCTCGTCCAGCAGCAAGGCCTGTGGCTGGGCCAGCAAAGTGCGCAGCAGCGATACCCGCGCCCGCTGGCCACCAGACAGCGTGGTGGGGCTGCGCTGTGCCATTGCGGCAAAGCCCAGCTCGGCCAGAGCCGCCTGCACGGCGGCCTCACGCTGGGCTGCTGGCCCAGGCGGTACGGCAAACAACAGGTTGTCATGCACGCTCATATGCGCAAACAGCAGGTCGTCCTGAAACAGCATGCCGATGCGCCGCTGGGCGCAGGGCAGGTGGGCCACAGAGCGCCCGGCAAGCTGGATGTCCCCGTCAAACTGCAGGCCACTGTCCAGCGTGCCGCACACGGCGGCCAGCAGGCTGGATTTGCCCGATCCGCTGGCTCCCATCAAGGTGACGATCTGACCGGGTGCGCAGTGCACATGCAGGTTGCTGACCAGCACATGGCCGTCAGTGCGCAGCGTGTTGATGTGGATATCGAGGGTCATCGCGGGCAGTTTAAATGGCGTTAAATGGTGTGAAAGCGGCGTGGTCGGCCCAGCCAGGCTGCCAAGGCAAAGCCCAGCGCTGGGATCAACCATTGCAACCAGGCATAGGCCGCCACCAGAGAGCGCTGGCCTCCAGAGGCCAAGGTGACTGCCTCGGTGGTGACAGTGCTAAAGCGCCCTTCGCCCACGTACAGCGTAGGCAGATACTGCGCAACGCTCACAGCCAGGCCCACGGCAGCGGCGGCGCACAGGCTGGCACGCAGCATGGGCCATTTGACCTTGAGCAAAAACGCACCATAGCTGCGCCCCAGGCTTGCGCTGATGTGCGCATACCGCGGATCGAAGCCCAGATAGGCCGGGCTCAGCGCAATCATCACATAGGGCAGCACAGCCAGGCTGTGCGCAGCGACCAGAGCGCTGAAGCTGCTGCCCCAGCCGACCCACAGCGTAATGCGGTGCAAACCTACGACCCACAATACTGAAGGCAGCAGCAAAGGCAGATACAGAGGCCAGCGGATGGACTTGTCCCAGCCTGTCGGGGCACATTCAAGCCATGTGACGGCCCACAGCAAGGCCAGCGCCGTGCTCGAAAAGGCCAATGCCAACGTGGTGCTGACGGTGGTAAAGCTCTGCAGCACGCTGATCCAGGCCTGCAATGACCAATTGTCTGGCAACCATCTGGGAAAAGGCCATACGCCTGAAAAGCTGCCCAGCAGCAGGGCCAGCAGCACAGCGCCGTAAACCGTGCACAGCACGATGACAAAGGCCTGTCCTCCTGCACGCTGCGGCCTGTCGGTGCCGCGCGTGCCGGTCAGCGGCTGCAGATGCTGGGCCAGACGCGACAGGCCATATCCAGCCAAAGCAGCCAACGCGACGGTGCCTGCCAGCAGCCAGCCAGCCACCGCGCCTTGGGCGTTAGTCAGTTCATCGGCGTCCTGCAGCCATTGCCAGGCCAGCACGGACAGGGTCGATGGATTGGATGATCCGGCAATCTGGGCGACATCCACCACGGTCAATCCATAGGCCAGCACAGCCAACACAGGCCAGCGGATACGCACTGCCAGCTGGGGCCAGACCACGCGCCAAAAAGCCCTCTGGCGGGCATAGCCCAGCGTCTGCGCGGCTTGCAGCTCACGTGCCAGGCGCTGGCCCGTATCGTCGCGCTGCAGCTGCGTGGCCAGGGCCCAGAGCAAAAAAGGGACTTCCTTGAAGACCAGCACGGCGATCATGCCCAAGCCCCAAGGGTCTTGCGAGGTAAGCCAGGGGGGCGGCTGCGTGAAGCCGGTTAACCAGGGCGAGACGGCGCGCAGCAGCCAACCGCTGGGAGAGACCAAAAATACCCAGCCCACGGCGAAGGCTGCATGGGGCACCGCCAGCATGGGGCTGAGCATGCGCACCGCTGCAGCCCAGGCGGGTGTGGCAAAACTGCGCGCCACGACTGCCGCAGCCAGGGCATAGGCCAGCGCTGTCGAGGCCAGGCCCGTCCAGACGGTCATAGCCCAGGCAGGACGCAGCACAGATGCAGTGCCCAGCTCGCGCCAGGCAGATGGCTCCGTGGCCGCAGCGATACAGGCCCACAGCACGGCCAGCAAAGGCAGCAGCACTATCGATGCCAGCAGGGTATTGCGCAGCCCACGCACGCTGCGCGCAGCGCGGGTGCGGGGTGCCCAGGCGTTCAGTGTCAGGCTCCGTAGCGGCGTAGCCACTCTTTCTCCAGAGGGTCTACCCAGCTGCCGTGTGGCTCAGGCAGGACGGGCGCAGAGCGCTCCACCTGGCCGGCTGCTGCGGTGGCAGTAAAGCGCGCAGCCTCTGCTGCAGGCAGCTTACCTGGTGCCAGTACGGTGGGGTCTCCCCAGATGCTGATGTCTGCCTTGCGCGCCTGGGCCATCGGTGAGAGCAAAAAGTTGGCCGCTACCTGGGCGGCCTCTTTGCCTTTGGCGTTGAACGGGATGGCCAGGAAATGGGTATTGCCTACGGTGCCAGAGTCAAACTGGTAGCTGTAGACAGTTTTGGGCAGCCGGCCTGCTGCAATCTCATTGGCAGCTTCATTGGGGTTGAAGGTCAAGGCTAGCATCAGTTCGCCGTCAGCCATCATTTGACGCACGTTGGCGGAATTGGCTGCAAACTGTTTACCACTGCGCCACAGATGGGAGTGCAGCGCATCCAGGTGTTTCCACAGGGGCTCTGTCACTTTGGCAAAAGCGTTGGCATCGTAGGGTTTGTACAGCGCAGCTTTGTCACTGGTCAGATCCAGCAGGGCCTGCTTGACGAAGGTGGTGCCATGAAAGTTGGGCGGCTTGGGGTAGGTCACGCGGCCAGGGTTGGTGCGGGCAAACTCCAGCAGGGCGGCAGTGCTGCGCGGCGCGTTGGGGACCTTGGCACGGTCAGCAAAAAATGTCAGCTGGGCCATGCCCCAAGGCGCTTCCATGCCCTGCACGGGTTCGGAAAAATCAATACGCGTCGTGGGCTTGCCTTCCGTATCCACAAACCTGAAGTTGGGCAGACTCTCTGCAAACGGACCAAACAGCATTCCTTCGCGTTTCATGGCCAGAAAGTTTTCGCCGTTGATCCACACCATGTCAACAGAACCATCCGCTACGCGGCCGGCAACTTTTTCACTGCGAACGCGCTTGACTACATCAGCCGTATCGGTCACTTTGACATGCTCCAGCTTGACGCCAAACTGCTTGTCCAGCTCAGCGGCGGCCCAGACCAGATACGCGTTGATGCGCTCACTGCCGCCCCAAGCGTTGAACACGACAGTTTGGCCGCGGGCTTTCTTTTCCAGATCACTCCATGCGCTCGTCTGGGCGGACGCCCAGGGCGAGAGGCTCATGAGGGCAGCGGCAGTGCCGCTGCCAAGCAGGGTGCGGCGGTCAATCATGTGGGGCATGGGTGTATTCCTTGAAGTTTTAATAGCGATAGCGTAGTGGTCGGTTATGCAGCTGCATTCTTACGAAAACTACGTGAGAAAGTGCGACGTGGATTCAAATCTACTGCAGCAAGGCCTGTGAGAATTCTCGGGCACTGAAAGTTTCCAGGTCTTCGAGTTTTTCTCCTACGCCGATGAAATAGACGCCCAGCGGCTTGAGTGCAGGCTGTTTGACCGCACGCTCGCGCGCCCACAGTGCAATGGCTGCAATCACCCCGCCTTTGGCAGTGCCGTCCAGTTTGGTGATGATCAGCCCGGTGACCTGCAGGGCATCGTCAAATGCCTTGACCTGAGTGAGGGCGTTCTGCCCGGTGTTGCCGTCAATCACGAGCAGTACCTCATGCGGAGCTGACGCGTCAGCCTTGGTGACCACACGCTTGATTTTTTTGATCTCTTCCATCAGGTGCAGTTGGGTGGGCAGGCGACCCGCCGTGTCCACCATCACCACATCGCGGCCACGTGCCTTGCCAGCGCTCACGGCATCAAAGCTCACTGCCGCCGGGTCACCACCGTCCTGGCTGATGATCTCCACACTGTTGCGGTCGGCCCAGACGCCCAGCTGCTCGCGCGCAGCGGCCCGAAAGGTGTCCGCCGCAGCCAGCAGCACGCTGGCACCCGAGTCGGCCAGATGCTTGGTAAGCTTGCCAATTGAGGTAGTTTTGCCAGCGCCATTGACGCCAGCGATCATCATCACTGTAGGCTTGTGCTCGCCAATCACCAGCGGCCTTTGCAGAGGCAGCAGCAGCTCGGTGAAGGCATCGGCTAGCAAAGCCTTGACGGCTGCAGGGTCGGTAGTTTTGGATTCCTTGACGCGGCGCTTGAGGTCGGCCAGCAGGTGTTCTGTAGCGCCCACACCCGCGTCGCTCATCAAGAGGGCCGATTCGAGTTCTTCATACAGGGCATCATCGATCTGCGTGCCTGTGAACACGGTGGCAATTGAGCTGCCAGTCTTGCGCAGGCCATTTTTGAGCTTGGTAAGCCAGCCCTGGCGCGGGGCAGCAGTTGCGGTGCTGCTGACCAAGGCAGCCTCTGTGCTGGCTGCCACAGGCGTGGCGCTGACCAGGGCGGGGGGCACAGTTTCCACTGCAGGTGCAGGGATTTCAGGGGCTTTTTTACGGAAAAACGAGAACATTTGGTGAGTTTCTACAATCAGAGCATTCTATGAAAATATTCCGTACTCTTTTATCCACTGTCGCAACCGTCTGCCTGGCTGGCGCGGCACTGGCCCAAAACGCCCCTGTTACCACGGCCCAGCAGTTCAGCTTGCCCAACGGCCTGACGGTCATTATCAAGCCCGATCGCCGCGCGCCTACGGCGGTGCACATGCTGTGGGTGCGGGTGGGCGCGATGGACGAGGTGGACGGCACCAGCGGCGTGGCCCATGTGCTGGAGCATATGCTGTTCAAAGGCACCGACGTGCTCAAGGCGGGCGAGTTTTCGCAGAGGGTGGCGGCGCTGGGTGGGCGCGAGAACGCTTTTACCGCGCGCGATTACACCGGCTATTTCCAGCAGATTCCCTCCAACAAGCTTGAAGAGGTGATCAAGCTGGAGGCCAACCGGTTTGCCAGCAACCGCTGGCCTGATGAGGAATTCAAAAAAGAAATTGAAGTGGTCAAGGAAGAGCGCCGCTCGCGTACCGAGGACAATCCGCGCAGCCTGATGTGGGAAGCTCTCAATGCGGTTATGTTCAGTGCCTCGCCTTACCGGCGTCCCATCATCGGCTGGATGAGTGACCTGGACGCGATGACTCCTGACGATGCACGCAACTTTTACAGGCAGTGGTATACACCGAACAACGCTGCTGTGGTGATCGCGGGCGATGTGGACGTGGCCGCTGCCCGCGCGCTGGTGGAAAAGCACTATGGCGCCATCCCTTCGCGTGCCCTGCCAGCGCGCAAGCCGCGCGAGGAGCCTGCCCAGTCGGGTCTGCGGCGCCTGGAGTTCAAGGCACCTGCCGAGCAGGCCTATGTGGGCCTGGCTTTCAAGGTGCCGCAGATCACATCCCCTGCAGCCACGGACACCGCCACAGTGGACAGCTATGCGCTGACGGTGCTGTCCGCTGTGCTGGACGGTTACAGTGGCGCGCGTATGGACCGGGCGTTGACCCAGGGCGATGACCGGGTGGCCGACAGTGCGGGGGCCTACTGCGCTCTGTCGGGCCGCGGGCCGCAGATCTGCGCGCTCGATGGTGTGCCAGCCAAAGGCAAAACCGCAGCCCAGCTGGAGGCTGCGCTGCGCGCGCAGGTGGCCAAAGTGGCCAAGGAAGGCGTCAGCGAGGCGGAGCTTAGCCGCGTCAAAACACAATGGGTAGCAGGGCAGGTGTACCAGCAGGATTCGGTGTTCTCGCAGGCGCGCTCGCTGGGGGCCAACTGGGCCACCGGGCTGCCGCTGGACACCGACAACGTGGTGATCGAGCGGCTGCGCAAAGTTACGGCCCAGCAGGTTCAGGACGTGGCAGCCAGGTATTTTGGCGACGACGCTTTGACAGTGGGCACCCTGATTCCCCAGCCACCAGACCCCAACCGCAAACCCCGCAAGCCGCCTGCTGGCAGCAGACATTGAAGGGTAACAGCACCATGATTACTATTAAAAATATAGCTGCTCCCGCGATATTCTATTGGGCTGCAGCCGTTTTTCCTATATATTCCTGGGCCAAACTGCCCATTGAGCGCACCACTTTGCCCAGTGGCGCGCAGGTATATGTGGTCTCCAGCATGGGCATTCCGATGGTGGATGTGCAGATCGAATTTGACGCGGGTGCAAGGCGTGATCCGCAGGGCCTGGCGGGCCTGGCCAACGTGACCAGCGGCCAGCTCAGCAAAGGCGTGCTGGCCCATAGCGGCCGTCCGGCGCTGGATGAAAACCAACTGGGCGAGGCCTGGGCTGACCTGGGTGCAAGCTTTGGCGCAGCCGCAGGTGATGACCGCATGGGCTTTTCGCTGCGCTCGCTGACCTATCCCGACCTGTTGCCCAAGGCGGTGGCACTGGCGGCCCAGCAAATGGCTGCGCCCGCCTTTACCACTGCCCTGTGGCAGCGCGATGCCGAGCGTATCAGTGCCAGCATCAAGGAAAACAACACCAAACCAGCCACCATAGCCAATCGCCGTTTCAACGCTGCGGTCTATGGCACGCACCCCTATGGCAACGAACTGACCGAAGAGAGCCTGCTCCGTATCACAGTAGAGGCCATGCGCAGCTTCTATGCGGCCCATGTACGTGCCTGCCGAGCCAAGGTCAGCATTGTGGGCGCGCTGAGCCAGGCGCAGGCGGTGCAGGTGGCGACGCAGTTGCTAGCCGGTCTGCCGCAGGGCGGCTGCGATGCAGCGCCTGCAGTGCCCGAGGTGCAGCCGCTGGCAGCAGCGCAGGACATCAAGGTGCCATTTGACTCGGCCCAGGCCCACGTGATGATCGGCCAACCAGGCTACAAACGCAGCGATCCTGACTTTTTTGCGCTGCTTGTGGGCAACCATATCCTGGGTGGCGGTGGCTTTACCTCGCGCCTGACGCAGGAAGTGCGCGAAAAGCGTGGTCTGAGCTACAGCGTCTACAGCTACTTCAGCCCCGGCTTGCATGCGGGCGCCTTTGCTATCGGCCTGCAGACCCGCCCTGACCAGGCAGCGCAGGCGGTGCAGGTCTCGCGCGATGTGCTGGCCAGCTTTGTGGCCAATGGCCCGAGCGAGCAGGAGCTGCAGGCCGCCAAGGACAATCTGATCGGCGGCTTTGCGCTGCGGATTGACTCGAACAAAAAACTGCTGGACAACGTGGCCAACATCGCCTGGGTAGGCCTGCCGCTGGACTATCTGGCAGGTTGGACCCAGCAGGTTGAAAAAATCACGGCTGCCGATGTCAAAGCGGCCTTGCAGCGCAAGCTGCAGCCGCAGAAGATGGTGACCGTGGTGGTGGGAGGCGGCAATTGAGCAAGCAGTCTCTGCGCGCGGCCAGCGCCACACAGGGCAAGGCAAAGCCTGCTACGCGCCACACTGGAGGCCACGCCAGCCCCTCCAAAGCGGCGGGAGAAGTCCGCATCATCGGTGGCCTGTGGAAGCGCACCAAGCTGCCAGTAGCCCAGCACCCGGGCCTGCGCCCTACGCCTGACCGTGTGCGCGAAACACTGTTCAACTGGCTGGGCCAGGACATGACGGGTCTGCGCTGTGTGGACGCCTTCGCAGGCACCGGTGCGCTGGGCCTGGAGGCGGCGTCCCGAGGCGCGGCCGACGTGCTGCTGGTGGAGTCTGAAGCCAGGCTGGTGGCGCAACTGCACAACCTGGTCACCAAGCTGCAGGCGGGGATGGTGCGCATCCAGCGCGGCGACGCCATTGCCGCTTTGCAGGCCCTACCCAAGGGCAGTATGGACGTTGTGTTTCTGGACCCACCGTTTGACGCCCCCGTGTTTGACAAAGCGCTGGCCGCAGCTGCCCAGGCGCTGTCTGCACGGGGCGCTGTGTATCTGGAGGCGCCGAAGGCCTGGACAGACAGCGATGTGTCTCGCTGGGGCTTGAAGGTCGTGCGCAGCGCCAAAGCGGGTATGGTGCATTACCACCTTCTGACCCACGCAGCGCCCTAGCCCGGGTATCATTACGGGTATGACACGCACCGCCATCTATTCCGGCACGTTTGATCCCATCACACGGGGGCATGAGGATGTCATTGCCCGCGCTGCCGGGCTGTTTGACACGCTGATTGTGGGCGTGGCGGTGGCGCACCACAAAAAAACACTGTTTGACCTGCAAGCGCGCATTGCGCTCACGCAAACTGCCTTGAAGTCCTTGGGCAATGTGCGCGTGCTGCCTTTTGACGGTTTGATTGTCGACTTCTGTGCCCAGCACCAGGCCAGCGCCATCGTGCGCGGACTGCGCAACCTGAGCGATTTCGACTACGAAGCACAGATGGTGGCCATGAACCGCAAGCTGCGCCCGCAGGTGGAGACCGTACTGCTGCTGCCCGATGCAGGCGTGCAGTGCATCAGCAGCACCCTGGTGCGCGAGATCAGCAAGCTCGGTGGTGATGTCAGCAGCATGGTCAGCGCACATGTGGCCGCAGCACTGGAGGCCGCGCACCGGCCCAAAGTGCAGGCTTGAAGGGGGCAGATATGGCCTTGCTGATTACCGACGAATGCATCAACTGCGATGTCTGCGAGCCTGAGTGCCCCAACCAGGCCATCTATATGGGCAAGGAGATCTACGAGATTGACCCACACAAGTGCACCGAGTGTGTGGGCCATTTCGATGAGCCGCAATGTGTGCAGGTATGCCCAGTGGCCTGCATACCCGTCAACCCGCAATTCATCGAAACCCACGAAACCCTGTGGCAGAAGTTCCAGCGATTGCAAGCCTCCAGCACATTGGGCTGATGGTGGGCTCGCTCCCAAATGTATATCAAGCTATCTATCCAATAGCATATTTCAGCGATATATATAGGTTTCGCGGCATATAGCTACTGTTGCACCGCGCTTGCAAATGTATCTGAGGCAAGCCAAATGTGTCGCAAGCAACAGCAAGCAAAAGCGTTTGGTGATCGGCTGCGCATGCGGTGCAATAGGGATTCCTTCAACTTGAACAGGAGTTCTTCTGATGACTTTTAAATCACATACTTTGGTCGCTACCGCTGCATTGACACTGCTATCTGCTGGTGCCGTCTGGGCCCAGTCCACCGCGCCTGCTGCTGGCACAGCACCAGCTGCCGCTGCTCCGGCAGCTGCAGAAAAGCCCATGAGTGCCAAGGACATGTCTGCCGCATTCACCAAGGCTGACGCCAACAAGGACGGCAAACTGGACAAGACAGAGGCTGAAGGCGTGCCAGGCTTGGCTGCCAAGTTCGATCAGGCAGATGCTGATGGCGACAAGTCGATCTCTAAAGCCGAGTTTGAAAAAGCCATGAAGTAGTAGTGTCAAGACTGTCTTTTTGACAGTCTGGCGCTGGGTGCCTGCTTGCAGGCACCCATTTTTTTACCAGTGCACTTCTTTGGCACTGAATTGGTTTGTATGCATGCAAAAAATCCCGTTTTCCACTAGCCAGCATGCCTTGTTTTTGGATTTTGACGGCACGCTTGCTGATATTGCACCGCATCCCGGCGCGGTACATGTGCACGCCAGCTTGGTCAGCACGTTGCACAGCATCTATCACCTGCTGGGGGGTGCACTCGCGATTGTCTCTGGCAGGCGTATTGCCGAAATCGACAGTTTTCTCACGCCACTGGTGCTGCCTGCTGCGGGCGAGCATGGCACCCAATGGCGCAATGCCCAGGGTGAGCTGCTGGAGCTGGACGACCAGGTGATTGCGCCCATGCTGGCACCGATCGTGCACGCTGCTGAGCAACTGGTGCAGCAGCATGGCGAGCTGCTGCTGGAGCGCAAAACAGCAGGTTTTGCGCTGCACTACCGCATGGCACCAGCGCTGTACACCCTGTGCTGGAATACGCTGATGCCCATGGTGCAACGCACCCCGGCGCTGGCCCTCATGCGCGGCAAATATGTGATGGAAGTGGTGCCCAGTGCGATCGACAAAGGCACGGCCATCGCCAGTTTTTTGCAGACCGCACCGTTTGCAGGGCGCATACCTGTATTCATTGGCGATGATGTGACCGACGAGTCGGGCTTTGCCAAAGCGCAGGAGCTTGGCGGTCACGGTGTCAAGGTGGGCGCAGGCCCCAGTGTGGCACTGCACCGCTGCCCCAACCCTGCGGCTTTGCGTGCCTGGCTGGAACAGGCTGTGCACACGCCACAGCCCAGGCTGTCCGGCCTGCTGGCGCACGCGGCATGAGCGCCGACGCTGGTCTATCTCTGGGAATTATTGGCAACTGCGCCTACAGCGCACTGATCGACGGCCAGGCCCGCATGGTTTGGTGCTGTCTGCCGCGCTTTGATGGCGACCCCGTGTTCAATGCGCTGATTGACCAGGGCGAACACGCCAGCAGCTTTGCCATCGAGATCGAAGATTTTTCGCACGCTACCCAAGCGTATGAAACCAATACGGCAGTGCTGCGTACCCAGCTGTATGACCGCGCAGGCCAGGGGATTGAAATCACCGACTTTGCCCCCCGCTTCTACAGCCGTGCCCGCTTTTTCAGGCCCATGACGATCGTGCGCCGTGTGCGCCCGATTTCGGGTGCGCCTAGGGTGCGCGTACGCCTCAACCCCCGTTTCGACTGGGGGCGCAGCGCGCCAGCCATGACACGTGGCAGCAACCATGTGCGCTATGTGGGCGCCGATCTGGCGCTGCGCCTGAACACGGACGCACCAGTGACCCATGTGCTGGCGCAAACCCCTTTTGTGCTCACGCGCGAATGCAATTTTCTGCTCGGCAGCGACGAGACCTTGAACGAAGGTATTGCCGACACCGCACGCAATTTTGAGCAGGAGACGCTGAGCTACTGGCGGCACTGGACGCAACGCTTGGCGATCCCGATGCAGTGGCAGGATGCGGTGATCCGTGCAGCCATCACGCTCAAGCTCTCGCTGTTTGAAGACACTGGCGCCATCGTGGCCGCCATGACCACCAGCATCCCTGAGTCTGCGCACAGCCAGCGTAACTGGGATTACCGCTACTGCTGGCTGCGCGATGCGTTTTTTGTGGTGCGTGCGCTTAACAGCCTGTCGGAAGTGGGCACGATGGAAGACTATCTGCGCTATCTATCCAACGTGCTGGAGCATGCACGTGGCGGGCACATTCAGCCGTTGTACGGTATTGGCCTGGAGACCGAGCTGCCCGAGTCCATCATGGCGCATTTGACAGGCTACCAGGGCATGGGTCCAGTGCGTGTGGGCAACCAGGCCCAGGAGCATTTTCAACACGATGTGTACGGCAATGTGGTGCTGGCTGCAGCGCAGGCCTTCCATGACCAGCGCCTGCTCCATCGCGCAGGTGTGGCCGAGTTCAACCGACTGGAAGCCGTGGGTGAGCGGGCCGTGCAGGTGTTTGAGCAGCCCGATGCGGGCATGTGGGAGCTGCGCACCCGCAGCAGGGTGCACACCTCGTCAGCGCTGATGTGCTGGGCGGCCTGCGACAGGCTGGGCAAGATCGCGCAGCGTCTGGGCCTGGCACTGCGGGCGGCTTACTGGCACAACTGTGCTCAGGTCATGCACACCCGCATCACCGCCCAAGCCTGGAGCGAAGAGCGCAAAGCCTTTGCTGAAAGCTATGGCGGGCGCGATCTGGACGCCAGCGTGCTGCTGATGGCCGAGGTTGGCTTCATCCAGGGCACCGACCCCCGCTTTGTCGCGACAGTGGACGCGCTGGAAAAGCATCTGTGCGATGGCCCTTATATGCGCCGCTATGAGGCAGCCGATGACTTTGGCAAGCCGGAGACGGCATTCAACATCTGCACGTTCTGGCGCATTGACGCGCTGGCGCGCATTGGGCGTGTGGCCCAGGCGAAGGACATCTTTGAAAGCATGCTGGCCGCGCGCAATCCGCTGGGTCTGCTGTCGGAAGACACCCATCCCGTGACGGGAGACATGTGGGGCAATTTTCCCCAAACCTACTCGATGGTGGGCATCATCAATGCCGCGGTGCGCCTGTCTGCGCCGTGGGACAGCGTGGTGTAGCAGCATGGGCCGCCTTGTTGTCGTCTCCAACCGTGTCGCCGACCCGCGCAAGAGCGCAGCGGGCGGCCTGGCTGTTGCTGTAGGCCAGGCCCTGGAAGCTGCGGGTGGTGTGTGGATGGGCTGGAGTGGCAAGGTCAGCGAAGATGCCGACGATGCCCCGCTGCAGATGCAGCGCAGTGGCAATGTACAGCTGGCTACCTTCGACCTCAATGCCCAGCAGCATGACCGGTTTTATCTGGGTTATAGCAATGGTGTGCTGTGGCCCGTGTTCCATTACCGGTTGGATCTGGCAGACTTTGACGCAGGCTATTTTGAAGCTTATCGCGATGTGAACATGCTGTTTGCGCGCAGGCTGCTGGCTGTGCTGCGGCCTGACGATGTCATCTGGATCCATGACTACCACCTGATTCCCCTGGCAGCCAAGTTGCGCCAGCTGGGATGCCAGCAGCGCATGGGTTTTTTCCTGCATATTCCGCTGCCCCCGCCCTTGATGCTGGCGGCCATTCCCCGGCATGCCTGGCTGATGGAGCGTTTGTTTGCCTACGATGTCGTGGGCTTTCAAAGCCAGGCGGATGTGCAGCATTTTTCGGGCTATGTGCAGCAGGAGCTGGGTGCCGAATCGATGACAGCCAACGGGCAGGATGCGCAGCAATTTCGCGCCTTGGGCAGCAGCTTCAGCCGCGATGTGCGCGTGCAGGCCTTTCCGATCGGTATGGATGTGGAGGAATTCAGGCATCTGGCGCTTGGAAAAGATGCGCGTGAAGCCTTTACCACCACCCGCGAGCAATATGCGCGCAGGCGGCTTTTGATCGGCATTGACCGGCTGGACTATTCCAAAGGCATTCCCCACCGCATCCGCGCCTTTCGCGAGCTGCTATTGCAGTTCCCGGAAAACCGCGACAGCGCCACCCTGATCCAGATTGCCTCGCCCAGCCGCGAAACGGTAGACGCCTATGCCGACATACGCCAGGAGCTGGAGGGCCTGTGTGGTGCCATCAATGGCGATTTCGGCAATCTGGACTGGATGCCTGTGCGCTACATCCACCGCACGGTGGCGCGCAAACGCCTGCCTGGGCTGTGCAGAGCTGCGCGCGTGGGCCTGGTCACGCCGCTGCGTGACGGCATGAATCTGGTGGCCAAGGAGTTTGTTGTGGCCCAAGACGCGCAAGACCCTGGGGTGCTGGTGCTGTCACGCTTTGCGGGTGCTGCAGAGCAACTCAAGCAGGCGTTGCTGGTCAACCCCTACGACATCCACGGCACAGCGCAGACCATCCAGCGCGCCCTGCACATGCCGCTGGCTGAGCGGCAGGAGCGGCACCAGCAGCTGCTGGCCCATATCGCAGCGCATGATGTGCATTGGTGGAGTCAGGGCTTTCTGGCGGCACTTAATGCCCCCGCATCTTGAGCAATTCAGCTGCGCAGATGCCCCAGTGGCAGCATGTGCGATGCCTTGACCTCACCCAGCGAAAAACTGGTGTGCAGGTCTTTCACATGCGGCAGGTTGATCAAGCGGTCCATGGCAAAACGTGAATAGGCATCCAGATCGGTGGCCATGACGGTGATTTCAAACGAGCCTTCGCCAGAGATATGGTGGCAGCTCATCACCTCGGGCATCTGGATCAACTGCTCCTTGAGTTCACGCGTGACTTCGCCGGTGTTGCGGTCAGCATAGATGCGCACAAAGGCTATCACCCCCAAGCCCAGCTTGTGGCGGTTCAGCGCGGCATGGTAGCCACTGATGTAGCCCTCGGTCTCCAGCCTGCGCACGCGCCGCCAACAGGGCGCAGGCGACAGGCCCACCCGGTTGGCCAGTTCGGCATTGGTCAGCCGGCCATCGGCCTGCAGCTGGCTCAGAATGTGGATGTCGAATTTGTCCAAGCCCGTGAGGACTTCATCGACTTCGGGCGTTTGTGGGCTGGCCATGGCGCTGGGCGGCTGCGGTGGCCTGGCTTTGGCAGTAGTGCTGGACGTTTGTTTCGTTGGCATGGTGTTTGGGGCGTGATTCTTTCAAATGATACCCAGCTTGGGGCATGAAACGCAATAAATTTTGGTGAGCAACGCATACTTTGGCTGCTACAGTTAAGCCATGCGAAACACCATCCAATCCCTGGAAGAATCCAAAATCCGCGAAGTTGCCAACGCAGGCATGGGCCGCACCGATGTGCTCAAATTCTGGTTTGGCGAGAGCGACGAAGTCACGCCCGAGTTCATCCGCCAGGCGGCCATCGAATCCCTGCAGGCTGGCGACACTTTCTACGTCCATAACCTGGGCTTCCCAGAGCTGCGCGAAGCACTGGCGGCCTACGCCACGCGGCTGCACCAGCCGGTTCAGGCAGAGCGTATCGCTGTGACGGCAGGTGGCGTCAATGCGCTGATGTTGGCCTGCCAGATATTGATCGATGCAGGCGATGAGGTCGTGGCCATCACACCCGTGTGGCCCAATCTGACAGCGCAGCCCCTCGTGATGGGCGCTGCGCTGCGCACCGTGGCCCTGCAGCCGTCACTGTCTGGCGCATGGACGCTGGATATGGCGAAGCTGCTGGAAGCGGTGACCGCGAAAACCAAGTTGCTGATCCTGAACGCACCGAACAACCCCACTGGCTGGACGCTGTCCAAGGCACAGCAGCAAACCATCCTGGAACATTGCCGCCGCACAGGCACCTGGATTCTGGCCGACGAGGTGTATGAACGGCTGTACTACGCAGGCGACACGGCCAACGGCTGCGCACCCAGTTTTCTGGACATCAGCACAAGCGACGACCGGCTGATTGTGGTGGGCTCAATGAGCAAGAGTTTTTTAATGACAGGTTGGCGCACGGGCTGGCTGGTCATGCCGTCTGCGATGGTGGCGCACATGGGCAAACTGATCGAGTTCAACACTTCGTGTTCGCCGCTGTTTGTGCAGCGTGCCTGTGTGGCCGCACTGTCCCGCAGCGAAGAGGTGACGCCGGGTGTGGTGGCACACTTGAAAACCTGTCGCGACACACTGGTGCCTTTGCTGCAAGCTGTGCCTAGAGTGCAGGTGCAGGCAGCCAGTGGCGGTATGTATGCGTTTTTCAGGATCGACGGGATGGATGATTCGCTGGATGTGGCCAAGCGTCTGGTGACTGAAGCAGGCCTGGGGCTGGCACCGGGCAATGCCTTTGCACCCGAGGGACAGGGGTGGCTGCGCTGGTGTTTTGCGTCTAAGGATGTGGGGCGTTTGGGGCAGGGGGTAGAGCGGCTGCAAGGTTGGTTGGCACGGCGTTGATTTTTGGCTGTGTTCATCGGAGATTTTGGGTCGTCGTAGGGTGATTGCGTCATCTCGTACGCACGGCTAGGTATTCATCATCCGCCCTCATACTGGGGTACCAGAAATCGGTCGGCTGATAAATACCTAGCCGTGCAGCAACCATGGTAGCGCGCTACCCGTAGTCTCCGTCGGCTCTTCGTGTTCAATACCGGTAGCGCACTGCCCGGGTTGCAGGCGAGATGGTGTGTGCCGAACGACCGATTTCTGGTACCCCAGTATGAGGGCGTTTGGCATGCACCATCTCGCCCGAAGCAAACTACGCCAGAACAGAGCAAACCCAGCCAAAACAGCGAAGCAGTGCACAAAACCACGTAAAAGTGACCCATCCATAAACCAACCCTCAGAGTTAGGGATAATCAAGCCATGAGCGGCAATACTTTTGGACATTTATTCGCAGTCACCAATTTTGGTGAATCCCACGGCCCGGCCATTGGCTGTGTGATTGATGGCTGCCCACCCGGCATGGCGCTGAGCGAGGCCGATATCCAGCCCGACCTGGACCGCCGTCGTCCTGGCACCAGCAAATTCGTCACCCAGCGCAACGAGCCAGACACGGTGGAAATCCTCTCTGGCGTCTACGAAGGGCGGACCACGGGCACACCGATTTGCCTGCTGATCAAAAACACCGACCAGCGCAGCAAAGACTACAGTGAGATCGCTCGCACCTTCCGCCCTGGCCACGCCGACTACAGCTACATCCAAAAATACGGCCTGCGTGACCCGCGCGGAGGCGGCCGCTCGTCTGCGCGCCTGACCGCGCCCATGGTGGCAGCCGGTGCGGTGGCCAAAAAATGGCTGCTGCAAAAATACGGCACCGTATTTCGTGGCTGCATGACGCAGATTGGCGATGTGGCCATTGGTTTTGAAAGCTGGAGCCATGTGCAACACAACCCGTTTTTTGCTCCCATTGCTGACACCACCGCGCTGGAACACTACATGAACACCCTGCGCAAAAGCGGCGACTCCTGTGGGGCGCGCCTGCGCGTGACAGCCGCCAACATGCCGGTAGGCCTGGGCCAGCCGCTGTTTGACAAGCTCGATGCCGATATCGCCTACGCCATGATGGGTATCAACGCGGTTAAAGGTGTGGAGATTGGTGCCGGTTTTGCCAGCGTGACGCACAAAGGCAGCACCCATGGTGATGCACTGTCGGCTCAGGGGTTTAAGCACAACAACGCGGGCGGCGTGCTGGGCGGCATCAGCACCGGACAGGATCTGGAAGTGAGCATTGTGGTCAAGCCCACCAGTTCCATCCTCGTGCCGCGCGAGACCATGGACATCGACGGCAATGCTGCCGAAGTCATTACCAAAGGCCGCCATGACCCGTGTGTGGGCATCCGTGCCACGCCGATTGCCGAGGCTATGCTGGCGCTGGTGGTGATGGAGCATGCGCTGGCGCACCGCGCGCAGTGTGGTGATGTGGTCAGCAGCACGCCGGTGATCAAGGGCAGTGTTTGATTGACAGCGACGCGCAACCCAGGGCTGATACCCAGCCTCAAGGCTTTGCTGTAGGGCCGCATAAGGACAGGCGCGGGCGCGAGTTGCTGTCTTTTGCGGCCTTGTCGGCCAGCTATTTCGCACACCTGGGCTTTTTCAGCCCTTATCTATCGCTCTGGCTCAAGGACATTGGCCTGAGCATTGCGGTCATCAGCGTGCTGGCCTCGATGCAGTCAGCCACGCGCCTGTTTGCGCCCTATGGCTGGGGCTGGCTCAGTGACCGCACTGGCCAGCGTGTCAAGCTGCTGCGCTACAGCGCGCTGGCAGCCATGCTGTCGTCTGCCTGCCTGTCGTGGGCGCAGCCCAGCGCGGTGTGGATCAGTGTGGTGCTGGTGGTGATGCTGATCCACTCCAGCGCCATGATGCCGATGAGCGAGGCGGCCATGGCCCAGATGGTCAGCCGGGGCGGGGGCTTTGACGCCAAGCGCTATGGGCGCGTGCGGCTGTGGGGTTCGATGGGATTTTTGCTGACGGTGCTCGCAGCAGGTTGGTGGTTTGAGCGCTTTGGCATGGCGCATTTTCCTCTGTGGTCGGTAGTGACGATGCTGGCGCTGATGCTGAGCACCTGGTGCTTGCCTGACACCCCTGAAAAGCCAGTGCAAGCCCACGAGCGCGTGGCGATCTGGCCCATCCTGCGCCAAAGCGCAGTGGCCTGGCTGTTCGTGAGCGTGTTTTTGCATGTGCTGGCCCATATGGGCGTGTACATCTACCTGTCGCTGTACCTGGACGCTTTGGGCTATAGCAAAACCACCATCGGCATGCTGTGGGCAGTCTCGGTGGTGGTGGAGATCGCCTGGTTTTACAACCAAAGCCGCTGGCTGCCGCGCTACAGTCTGAGTGCCTGGCTGGTGATTGCTGCGGCAGTGACAGCGTTGCGCATGGGCATGACCGCGGCAGGCGCGGGTGTGTTGGTGATTGCGCTGTTGGCCCAGGCTTTGCACGCCATCACCTTTGCAGCGCACCACACGGTGTGCATTGCCCTGCTGTCACACCATTTCCCGGGCCACGCGCGCGGTCGCGGGCAGGCCCTGTACACCGTGATTGGCTATGGGCTGCCCGGGGTATTAAGCGGTCTGGCAGGCGGCTACCTTACGACCTACTGGGGCCTGGCCAGCGTGTTTTGGGTAACTATGGTGGTGGCGCTGGCTGCCACAGCCTGCGCCCTCAGGGTATGGGCGCTGCAACATCGGGTGCCTTTGCAAACGGGTTGAATTCGCTCACCAGCGCGGTGGCTACCAGCACCAGTGCAGCACCCAGCAACATGCCTGAGCTGACAGGCTCGTTCAAAAACAGATGCCCCCAGGCCACACCAAATAGCGGGATCATGAAAGCGGGCGTCATGGACGCGGTGGCCGATACATGGCGCATGATGCGCAGATGCATCCAGTAGGCCAAAGCGGAGGTGATGATGCCCATCACCGCCACTGCCGCCATGGCAGGCAAGGTAAAACGCGCTTGCGGCAGACTCCACAGCGTTGCAGGCGCCAGCAACAGCACTGACCACAGATGGATGCCAGCGGCAATCGCCACCGGCTCAATACGCGTGACAGCGCGTTTCATCAAGGGCGTAGAGATGCCGTAGCAAGCCGCTGCGCCGGTACAGGCCGCTGCGGCCCACAGCACGCTGGGCGACAGTGCAATAGGCCCCAGCCGCACGACCAGGGCCACACCGACAAAGCCGATCACGCAGCCCAGCAGCTTGCGCGGCGTAAGGGAGTCCACTTTCATCCAGGCACCGGCCAGGCAGCCGAAAATCACCGCACTGGTATTGAGCAGGGCGCTGTAGCCTGCAGGGATATGCAAAGCCGCCCAGGCATAGAGCATGAAAGGCAGCGCTACAGACAAAACACCAATCAAGAGCAGCTCTCGCCAGTGCGCCCAGGGCCAACGCTGGCGCAGCGCGCGCATGATGATGCTCAAGGTGATGGTGGCCAGGCCAATGCGCAGCCCGGCCAGCACTGCGGGGCCCAAAACGGGGCTGGCGATACGGATGAACAGAAAGGACGCTCCCCACAGTGCAGACAAGGTCATCAACTGGAGCAAAATTTTCAAGGGCATGGGGGCAATCGTAAGGATAAGTATCTGCGTAATAGGTATCAAGCCTGCACAAAAGGACAGCGGACCAGGCAACCGGACATGCAGCGGGATTTGCTGGAACAAAACCCACTGCCTACCTAGAGCATAACGGTTCAGGCTATAATCATAGGCTGAGCATAAAGAGCTCGAGTCCTTTGTGCTTGTGTCAAAGCTTAACCTTTGACAATTTCCAGGAAATTGTTTTTTCTATACTTTATTACTCAGTCAAGGAATTGAAATGAAAAAGACCCTCGTATTGGCATCTTTGGTAGCCGCTGTTGCTTTGGCCGCTTGCGGTAAAACTGAGGCTCCTGCTGCTGCTCCCGCACCAGCACCAGCTCCTGCCGCCGCTGCTCCAGCACCCGCACCAGCTCCTGCTGCTGCCCCCGCTGTAGAAGCCGCTAAAGACGCAGCATCTGCTGCTGCTGGCGCTGCTGCCGCCGCTACCGGCGCTGCTGCTGATGCTGCCAAGGCCGCTGCTACTGCTGCTACCGGCGCTGCCGCTGGCGCTGCTGGTACCGCCGCTGGTGCTGCTGCCGACGCTGCCAAAGGTGCAATGGCCGCTGGTGCCGGTGCTGCTGACGCTGCCAAAGCTGCTGCTGGCGCTGCAACCGACGCTGCCAAAACTGCTGCTGGCGATGCTGCCAAAGCTGCTGCTGGTGCCGCCAAAGACGCAATGAAGAAGTAATTCTTCAGACTCTGGAAAAAGCTCCTTCGGGAGCTTTTTTTACGTCTGCTGTTTGCCCAGAGGCAGTTTTCTGCACCTCAGATACGCTGCACAAGTCTATTGGCTTACTATCAATAACATAGCTGCTCCCGCGATATTCTATTGGCCTGGCGGCCCAAAACACTGATAAAAGACGTAAAAAAACCTCGGCATGCCGAGGTTTTTTGCTTTCAGAGCAGCTGCGTTTGCAGCCTGGGCAGCTTAGTCGCGGTCGCCGCCAAAGATGCCCAGCAGAGCCAACAGGCTTTGGAAGACGTTGAAGATGTCCAGGTACAGGCTCAGCGTGGCGCTGATGTAGTTGGTCTCGCCGCCGTCCATGATCTGTTTGAGGTCATACAGCATGTAGGCCGAGAAGATGCCGATGGCCAGCATGCTGATGGCTGCCATACCCATGGTAGAGCCGGTCAACACTGCAACGATGCCACCTACCATCACGACCAGTGCTCCCACAAACAGCCATTTGCCCATACCAGACAGGTCACGTTTGATCACACTGGCGAGGCTGGCCATGACAAAAAATACGCCAGCCGTGCCGCCAAAAGCCGTCATGACCAGGCTGGGGCCGTTTTTGAAGCCCAGGACCGAAGCAATCAGGCGCGAGAGCATGATGCCCATAAAGAAGGTAAATGCCAGCAGCACAGGCACGCCAATCGCGGAGTTTTTGGTCTTTTCAATCGCAAAGATGAACGCGAAAGCGCCGCCCATGAACAGCATAATGCTCATGCCAGCGCCCATACCGCGCAAAACATTGGTCAGACCGGTGGCCATGGCCAGCCAGGCGCCCAATACGGTGGGGACCAGGCTCAAGGCCAGCAGCCAGTAGGTGTTGCGCAAAACACGGTTGCGCTCAGCTGAGGCCAAACCGCCTGCTTGCGAATAATCAGCCGTTTGAATATGGTCGGACATAAATTCTCCTGTAATGAACTGCCGCTTCTACAAACTGCAATTTGCGACAGATAGCCGAATTCTAGGGCTAAACAGGGAGCGAGCACCAGTGTGGGCTGTATGGATTCCTACTTTTTGTATGGACACTTTTCACCACAACAGTGCGCGGGCGCCTCCCGTAGCGGGTATGCTCACACCTTGTTTGAATTTGCAACCTGGAACCTATCCTCATGAAAACCAAAGCATTTCTGGAAGCCGCAGACGTCAAGGCCATTTTGCAGGCCGCTGAAGCCGAAGCGCTAAAAAATAACTGGGCCGTCACGATCTGCGTGGTCGATGATGGCGGCAATTTACTGGGTTTGCTGCGCCTGGACGGCTGCCCTGCAGTGTCTGCGCATATCGCCCCTGCCAAAGCACACACCTCCGCGCTGGGCCGCCGCGAAAGCAAAATGTACGAAGAAGTCATCAACGGCGGACGCACCAGCTTTTTAAGCGCCCCCACCATCCAGGGCATGCTTGAAGGCGGCGTGCCGGTGATGAAAGATGGCCACTGCATTGGCGCTGTGGGCGTGAGCGGCGTGAAGTCGAGCGAAGACGCGCAGATTGCACGTGCAGGCATTGCTGCCATCGGCCTGTAAGCTACAGCCCGCGCGTTAAAAAGCCCTGCCAGACGAACAGTCTGCAGGGCTTTTTGCTGATGGACTTTGCTTGGAGGCTTACTTCAAGTCGTCGGCAATCACTTTGACAATACGCTGGGCGTTAGCTGAAGTTTCAGGTGCGCCCGCAGTGTTGAGCACGGACACGGTGCTGGCCTCGCCCTGGCTGCGCACGGCAATGCGGTATTTCAGCGGGGCGGCGTCTTTGCCGCCAGCGCCAAACAGCTTGCTCAGGAAGCCAGGCTCCTTGCCATCACTGGGTTCGACATAGCGCACAAAATACAGGCCCTGGGCGCGGTCGCGGTCTTCCACCGTAAAGCCGGTGCGGTCCAGCGCCAGGCCCACACGCCGCCAGGCACGGTCAAAGCCTTCGTCCACCTGCACTACAGGGGCACCATTGAGATCTGCCACGCGGGAGGTGGGCTTGGGTGCGCCCGAGGCTACCAAGGCTTTGGACTGCTCTTGCGACACGCCCAGCTTGACCATCAGGCGACGCAGAAACTCGGCTTCCAGCTCAGGGTCGGCTGCGCGCGGCTCCCAGATGGTGCTTTCGTTTTGGGTGGCAGCCTTGCCGCCGGTAAGTTTTTCTACCAAGCCTCGGTGGCTGATGTAAATCTCGGTGGCATCACCGTTGCGCTCCAGACGGGTACGGAACTTGTCGCGCTCGCCAGTGGAGTAGAGGCCTTCAAACACTTTGCCGATGGTGTTGCGGATAAAGTCCTGCGGCAGCTTGGCGCGGTTTTCAGCCCAGTCAGTTTCCAGGATGCCCAGGTTTTGCTGGTCGATATTGAGCAGAAAGCCACTTTCTTGCCAGAAATCGCGAATCGGGCTCCACAGCTGATCGGCGCTGCGGTTGACCACCAGCCAGCGCTGGTTGCCTGCGCGCTCAATGCGCACATCGCCTACCGATGATGCGGCCACTGGCGTGCCTACTGTGGCCTGGCCTGCGTTGTAGCCGCTGGCAGTCACTGCGCCGCCAGGCACCACATAGCGTGTGTCGCGCGAGATGGCGCTCAAGTCGGGTGGAACTTCCAGCGACGGGCCTTTGCCTGCGCTTTTGTAGTCGATGCGGTCAGTCTCCAGCACCGAGCAGCCAGACACCAGCAGGACGGCCAGTGTCAGGCCAAGCGAGCGGGAAGGCGAGGGTTTCAAAGCGCGAAAATGGGTCACCACACATGTATCCTAGATAAAACGGCAGGCAATTGCCTGCCAGGGCCACTGGGCAATCTGGTCTCTACACCAGGCCTGAGGCTTTGAGCGCTGCCAGCAGCGTTGGTTCATACGATTGTGCCAT
The DNA here is from genome assembly GCA_013297865.1 of Polaromonas sp. Classification (GTDB taxonomy): domain Bacteria; phylum Pseudomonadota; class Gammaproteobacteria; order Burkholderiales; family Burkholderiaceae_C; genus JAAFIP01. The sequence goes on from JAAFIP010000004.1 coordinate 221,386, forward strand.
GCTTGTCATGGGCAGCCTCAAGGTGCCCCCGCACAGGCCCATGTGCTGCATGGCCCATTTCACGGGAATCGGGTTGGCTTCGACAAACAGGTGTTTATGTACAGGCAGCAGGCGCTTTTGAATCGCCATGGCCTGGGCTGCCTGGCCAGCGATGGCGGCCATGCACAGTTCGTGCATCAGGCGCGGTGCGATATTGGCTGTGACGCTGATATTGCCCTGACCGCCGCACAGCATCAGCGCCACGGCGGTGCCGTCGTCGCCTGAATAAATGGCAAAGCCTTGTGGTGCGTCCTTGATCAGCCACTGCGCACGCTCGATGTTGCCCGTGGCTTCCTTGATGCCGACGATGCCTTTGACCTGCGCCAGGCGCAGCACCGTGTCGTGCGCCATATCGGCCACCGAGCGGCCAGGCACGTTGTACAGCACGATGGGCAGGTCGCCTGTGGCTTCGGCAATCGCCTTGAAATGTTGGTATTGGCCTTCTTGCGTGGGTTTGTTGTAGTAGGGCACCACCTGCAGTTGGCAGTCCGCACCGACGCCGCGCGCAAACTTGGCCAGTTCAATGGCTTCCGAGGTCGAGTTGGCACCGCAGCCCGCCATGATGGGCACGCGTTTGTTGGCCTGCTCCACCGACACGCGGATGATCTCGCAATGCTCTTGCACGCTCACCGTGGGCGACTCGCCCGTGGTGCCTACCACGCCAATGCAGTCGGTGCCTTCAGCGATATGCCAGTCAATCAGTTTGCGCAGGGTGGGGTAGTCCACCGTGCCATCAGCATGGAACGGGGTGACGAGCGCAACAATGCTTCCAGTAATTTGTTTCATGGCGTAATTTTACCCGGGCCGCAGGGGCTTACAGCGGGTTCAAAGGGTAGCGTGTGGGCGCTATTGATGCTGATTTTTCGCTGTTTTGATGCATGCCGGGATGCGCGTCTGCAAGGCCGACGGGCCGCACGGCGGCGATACGCTGCACAAATCGATCGGGCGCGCTCAAAAACCCTTGCTCATAAGCCACCACATCCAGGCCAGCGCAGGCCGCCAGCAGCTCGCCCGGGCGCAACAGAAAATCAGGCCGCGATGGTTTGCCCACGGTTTCGTTACCCACGGCAAAGGTTTCATAAATCAGCACGCCACCGGGTGCCAGTGAAGCCATCAGGGTAGGCAGCAGCGCGCGCCACAGATAGTTGGTCACCACCACGGCACCAAACTGCTGGGGCGCCCCGTCTGCCATGAACGGCCAGGGCCCGTTTTCGATATCTGCGACTTTGAGTGCGGAGTCCGCGGGTAGCCTGGTGGCCAGGCTATCGATGGCCGTTGGCGCAATGTCTACCGCAGCCACCGGGTGGTGTCTGCTGGAGAAATACAGCGCATGCCGCCCCAGCCCACAGGCCACATCCAGCACAGCGCTGCCCGGCACTGCCAGGTGCGCCCAGCGCGCCACCCAGGGCGATACAGCTTCATTTCCGTGCATATCAGGCTTTGGGTTTCACATCGTCTTTGAGCGCGGCCAGCGCCATCTTTTCTACCGTGCCGGGCGAGATCAGCTTGAGCCAGCGGCCCAGCTTGCCTTTGACCGTCATCACCACCTCGCGCTCGCGCCGCTGCATGCCGTCAATGATCAGGCGGGCACATTCCTGCACACTCATGGCCTGGTCTTCTTTCAAACCACTCGAACCAGCGGCAACTCCGGCAGCGTTGAGGCCGCGGTAGCGGATATTGGTGGACACCACGCCCGGATAGGCCGTGGTCACACTCACGCCTGCGCCCTTGAGCTCGGCGCGCAGGGCTTCAAAAAATCCGGTCATGGCAAACTTGCTGGCGCTGTAGGCTGTGCGCCCCGGCACGCCGACAATGCCTGCCAGCGACGACACCGCCACAATGGAGCCTTGGGTGGCCTTGATATGCGCCAGCGCTGCGTGGGTGCACCACACGCTGCCCCAAAGGTTGATGCGCATCAGGTCTTCATACCAGCCCAGGTCATCGGCCTTGACCTCTTCAAACAGCGCCTGGGCTGAAATGCCTGCGTTGTTGATCAGTGCGTCGATACGGCCAAATTGCTGCATGGCCTGCGCTACCAGATTGCGGCAATCGGCCTGCACCCCGACATCGGTTTTCACAGCCAGCGTGCGCGCGCCCAGCGCGCTGCATTGCGCAGCCACCTGGTTGAGTAGATCCAGGTTGCGTGCCGCCAACACCAACGCTCCATCCGCCTTGTGCAAGGCCGCCAACTGGCGTGCCAGCTCAGCGCCAATGCCGTCAGAGGCACCGGTAATTACTATCACTTTCATAGCTGCTCCCGCGACATTCTATTGGGCTGCAGCCCGGAAACATGTGTAAAAGCGCTTAAAAACACGCCCAGATCTGATCTGCCAATGTGATCAAAAACTCAGGCCGCGTGTACAGCATAAACACAGCAACACAGGCCAATACAGCAGCTGCAAGGCCCAGGTTTTTAGCGGTAACGACGGGTTTAATCATGTGTATTGACCTTACCACATATCCCCAATTTATGGGATCTTGCCACTGTGCAGATGGTCCTTCAAAAGCGGTAATGTCATGTAGTATAAAGTTACAAATTGACGCTTAAGTTACTGCTCCGTGGCTATGAGTTTTGCCATACAACACCCCAAGCCACATGCCCACAAAGCTACTCATCGGGCGACTGAAAACTTGGCCACCAACGGTGGTTAGCGATTCTTGGCGAGCTCAGCCTGCCACCAAACCACACAGGCACGCGCCAGCGCTGCGGTGCTGTCAACACACTGGTTGCGCAAGGGCGACTGCACGGCGTCCAATGCAAGGGGTGTTTCAGTGCATGCCAACGCCACCGCGCCAGCGCCACGACTGAGCAGTGTGTGCACCGCTTGCTCGATCAATGGCCCACCCTGAGCGGGATGGCCGGCTTTGACCAGCTCTATGCCCGGCAAAACGAGGGTGTCCATCATGTGGTCGTCTGGCAGCAGGGGGCTGTAGCCCGCATGTAGCAGCGGGGCATCAAAAATCTTGGCAGCCAGTGTGGCACGGGTAGCGATCAGGCCGATGGGCGCGCCCGCGGGAGCCAGCTTGCGCAGCTCGCCGATGCACGCGTCGACGATGCTGATGAAGGGCACGCCGCAACCGTTGAGCAGATCGGCCATCCAAAAATGCGCGGTATTGCAGGGCATGGCCAGCGCGGTTGCACCAGCGGCAATCAGGCGGTCGCGCCCTGCCAGCAGTTGGGGCAGTGGCGACGGGCCGCTGCTCAAAATAGCTGCAGGGCGAGGAGCGATGCGCGGGTCTGACTGGATCAACAAGGGCACGTGGTCTGCATCGCCCACGGCGGGTGTTGCCGCCAGCACTTTGCTAAAAAAATCGAGCGTAGCCAATGGCCCCATGCCGCCTAAAACACCGATCATGTTGGTCGCCCTTTCAATATGGGTCAATAATGTGCCATCAATCAGCCGCCCGGTAAAAAGCCGATCCCGGTGCGACTACATATACCTTGTTCACCAGCGGAGTGATCAGAAAGCCGCAAGCGAGTTTTGGGGCGCCCTCGATAGCTGCGTCCAGTGCAAGCACCGGTATCAAGGCAGCTTTTTAAAGCGGCTTCAAGCCGTCAAAAGCGTTCATGTAGCCGTACAGCGCGACTGCGCCGCCAGTGTGCAAAAACACCACGTTCTGGCCTTTCTTGAAATGGCCTTTGCGGCACATATCCATCAGCCCAGCCATGCCTTTGCCTGAGTACACCGGGTCGAGCAAAATGCCTTCGAGCCGGGCCATCATGGTCACGGCTTCAATCATGCCGGGTGTGGGCACGCCGTAGCCGCCGCCCACGTAGTCGCAGTTGGCTTTGACGCTTTCGCGGCTGACGCTGCCGGGTACGCCGAGCAGTTCAGCGGTTTTCACCGCCAGGTTGTATACGTTGGTTTCTTGCGCCTCTTTGGCAGCTCGCACACCAATACCCAACACCGGAATCTGGCTGCGCGCGCCTTCCAGGCCCACCACCAAACCCGCTTGCGTGCCAGCACTGCCAGTGGCGTGCACTACGCAATCCACATTCAGGCCGAGGTTGTTGAATTGATCGACCATCTCCAGCGCGCACACCACATAGCCCAGTGCGCCAATCGGGTTGGAACCGCCGCCGGGAATGATGTAGGGCTTTTGCCCCTTGGCGCGCAGCGCATCTGCCAGCGTGGCCATGGCGGCATTCATGTCGGTACCGCCGGGTACTTCCTGCACACTGGCACCAAACAGATGATCGAGAAAAACGTTGCCCGACTGCTTGTAATTTTCAACTTTAGACCCGGTGCGGTCTTCCAGCAGAATTTCGCACTTCATACCCATCTTGGCGGCAATGGCCACCGTCTGGCGGGCGTGGTTCGATTGCGTTGCGCCCTGGGTGATGATGGTGTCTGCGCCATGTTTGACGGCATCGGCCATTAAAAATTCCAGCTTGCGGGTCTTGTTGCCGCCCGTGCCCAAGCCAGTGCAGTCGTCGCGTTTGATGTACAAATTAGGGCCGCCTAGCGCCTCGGTCATGCGCGGCATAAATTCAAGCGGTGTGGGGCCGTGGGTGATGCGAACGCGGGGAAATTGGGTGAGTTTCATGGGGTACTTTCTGTTGTAGTGGAGGGTTAAGAAGCGGAAAATCTCAGTGAGCAGCGGCTATCTGGACGGCTGCTACAACGATCTGACCGATCAGAGCGCAGTCGGCGTCGGTCAATGACAGCGGCGTGCGCAGATCCAGAAGCTGGTTCAATACGCCCATTGATTTGGGAATGTCCGGTTTGCCGCTGAGGTAATGCCAGTGCTCGTAATTGCTGGTGAAGGCCACGGGTGTGGCTGAGCCGAACCATTTGATGTACAGGCCGCGCAGGTTGCATTCCTTTAAAAACCGCTCAATCTGACTCGGCTTTAAATCGAGAGTGAACTGGATGGAGCTGGCGACAAATTCTTCTTTGGGGTGGCGTGCGGGGACCGACACTTTTTGCGCTTTCGTCAGCTCTCGTTCCAGTGTGGTGTAGATGTGGTTCCAGCGGCGGCCACGCTCTGCCAGTTGCCCAATCTGGGGCCGCAGCAATGCGGCGGCCAAATTGGACATGCGCATGCTGAAGTTAGGGGTGATGTACCTCCAGCGCTCAAAAATTTCAGCGCTGGGCCTCAGAATGTGCTGGTCATACATCATGTAGCTGCCTGACATCAAAATGGCCTGGGCTGCTATATCGTCGTCGTCCGTCACCAGCAAACCGCCTTCACCCGAGTTGATGTGCTTGTAGGTTTGTGCGCTGTAGCAGCCTATTTTGCCCCAGGTGCCGGTATGCCTGCCGTCCCACTTGGCGCCCATGGTGTGGGCGCAGTCTTCGATGATGGCGATGCCGTGCTTGTCGCAAATGGCGCGCAGCGCCTGCAGGTCGGCGATGTGGCCGCGCATGTGCGAGAGTAAAAATACTTTAGCGCCGCTGGCCGCCGCCTTGCGCTCCAGATCGGCGATGTCGGTCATGTAGTCAGCACTGGTGTCTACCAGCACCGCTTGCGCGCCTGCATGTGCAATCGCGCCCGGCACAGGTGCCAGCGTGAAGGTGCTGGTCAAGACCTTGTCACCTGGCTTGACGCCCAGTGCTTTGAGTGCAATGTACATCGCCGCGCCGCAGGAGCTGACCGCGACGCAATACTTGCTGCCTACATACGCTGCGTAGTCCTGCTCCAGCAACGAAGGCTCAGGGTAACCAGTGCCTTGCTCGCCATAGCGGTGCAAGCGGCCTGAGCGCATCAGCGCAACAGCGCGCTCAATGGCGTCCTCGGGTATCGGCTCGGGCGTGCTCAGATCTTTGCCAAACCACAGGCCATCTGGCGTACGGGTTGATACAGGGGCTGTCATGGATAAGGACTTTGCGCAATCAATGCTGATGGCCAGCCAGCGTGCCCAGTTCAAACGACTCTTGTGGGTAGTATTTTTTCAGACGAATGTCGCCCGTGCGAGCGTGGCCTTCCATGCCTTCCAGGCGCGAAATTCTGGCGGCCACCTGGCCGACTTCGCGGCTGGCACTACGGGTCAAGCGCTGGTAGGTCACGGTTTTGATGAATTTGCCTACGCTTAACCCACCTGAATAGCGCGCAGCCCCCCGGGTTGGCAAAATGTGGTTGGGGCCAGCGCACTTGTCGCCATAGGCCACGGTGGTTTCTTCGCCCAGGAACAAAGAGCCGTAGTTGGTCAGTCTGGCTAACCACCAATCCAGGTCTTTGGCAAACACCTGCAAGTGCTCGGGCGCATACTGGTCGCTCACCGCCACCATTTCTTCGCGGCTACCTACCAGTACCACCTCGCCATAGTCACGCCAGGCGGCAGTGGCCGCGTTGCGAGCCAGCTCGGGCAGGGCGGCGATCACGGACGGCATCAGTTCAATCACCTTGAGCCCCAACTCGCGTGAGGACGTGTACAGCCACACAGGTGAGTCGGGGCCGTGCTCGGCCTGGCCTGCCAAATCTGCCGCGACCAGATCAGCGTCGGCGGTGTCATCGGCGATGATGGCGGACTCGGTGGGGCCGGCCACCACGTCAATGCCGATGCGGCCAAACAGTGTGCGCTTGGCCTCTGCCACAAAACGGTTGCCGGGGCCGACGATCACGTCGGCTGGTTTGGCCGAGTACAAGCCAAACGCCATGGCAGCAATGCCTTGTACGCCACCGAGTGCCAGTACCGTGTCTGCGCCGCACAGCTTCATGGTGTGCAAGATGGCCGGGTTCACGCCAGCGTCTTTGTGGCCGGGCGACGTGGCCACGATGTTGGGCACACCGGCGACCTTGGCGGTGCATACGCTCATGATGGCTGATGCAGCGTGCGCATAGCGACCACCGGGCACGTAACAGCCTGCAGTGTTGACGGGAATCAGTTTTTGCCCGGCAATCAAGCCATCAATCAGCTCGACTTCAAACTCGTGCAGTGAATCGCGCTGGCGCTGCGCAAAGTCTTTTACCCGGGCGTGGGCAAAAGCGATGTCGTCCTTCACGCCCTGCGAGAGCTTTTTGCTGGCTGTGGCGAAGTCATCTTCACTGAGCACAATGCTGCCGTTCCAGCCATCCAAATCACGGGCATACTTTTCTACCGCATCACGGCCATTTTTCTGTATGTCGGCCAGCAGACTTTCGACGGTCTCAGACGTTGCGTTATCGATCGCCTCCTGCGGCGGCGTGGCTTTCTTCAAATATTCGATCGTCATTGAATGCTTTCTCTCAGTAAATCCAAATTACCCACGGCCTTTCCAAGGCACCACACGGCGCTCCACAAAGCGCACCAAATGGTCAAAGGCATAGGCAATCATCGCAATCACCACGATGCCCATGATGACGATCGGCGTCTGCAAAAATCTGGATGCTGACAACACCGTGTAACCCAAGCCGGAGGTAGCAGCCACCATTTCCGCTGCCACCAGCGTTGTCCAGCCAAAGCCGATGCCCACACGCATAGCCGTGAATATCTCTGGCATGGCGGACGGCAAAACGACCAGGCGAATTACTTGCCAGCGGGTCGCACCAAATGAATAGGCGGCATGAATCTGTTCAATCGCTGCAGACTTGACGCCTGCTCGGGCACCCAGAGCCATGGGCGCAAGTACCGACAGGAAAATCAGCAATACCTTGGACAACTCATCAATACCAAACCAGATGATCATCAGCGGCAAGTAAGCCAGCGGTGGAATCGGGCGGTAGAACTCAATAGGTGGGTCAAAAATGCCGCGTGCAACGTGGCTCATGCCCATTGCAATACCCAGCGGAATCCCCACCACACAGGCCAGCAAGAATGCGCCAAAAACCCGCAGCGTGCTGATCCAGGTATGTTCCCAAAAGCTGGCACCGGTAAAACCGTCTCGTAGCATCACCAAAAAAGCATCGATCACGCCCATCGGGGACGGCAAGAAAAGCGGCTTGACGAAGCCTGCATAGGTGACCAGCCACCACACAAAGATCAGGCCGGCAATCACGACGGCGCTGATGGTGAGGCTTTCGCCCTGGCCTGGGACACCATAAATTTCACCCGGCTTGGCGGGTTTGGCTTTGGTCATACTGGCCCAGATGCTGCCGCCAGCGGATGAACCAGTGCTTGTTCGGGTGTCACTCATGATGGGCTCCTGCTTCATCGGCAAAGATGATCTGCAAAATCTTTTCCCTGAGGGCAATAAATTCTGCCGACGCCTTGATCGCTCTGGCATTGCCGGTCTCAAAATAGCGCTGGCTGAATGGCAAATCGAACACGTGCGAAATGCGGCCCGGGCGCGGCGACATCACGATCAGTTTGGTGCCCATGAACAGCGCTTCTTCCACGCTGTGGGTGATAAAAAATACCATCTTGCCGGTGTCTCGCCACACCTTCAAAATCAACTCTTGCGCCCGTTCGCGCGTCAGTGCATCCAGCGCGCCCAGTGGCTCATCCATCAGCAAAATGGCGGGGTCACTCGTCAGCGCCCTGGCAATGCCCACGCGCTGCTGCATGCCGCCCGACAGCTCATACGTGGCCGATTGCTCAAACTGCTCCAGTCCCAGCAGCTTGATGAAGTCTCGTGCAATCACCTCTCGCTTGGCTTTGTCATGACCCTGAATTTTCAGGCCGAAGGCGACATTGTCCAGTACGTTGAGCCAAGGCAACAGGGCATGCTTTTGAAACACCACCGAGCGGTCTGCACCAGGCCCTGTGACGACGCGGCCATTCAGGGAAATTTCACCCTCACTGGGCGCCATAAATCCGGCAATCAGGTTCAGCAGGGTGGATTTGCCGCAGCCCGATGCACCCAGTGCCACCACAAACTCTTTTTCATGAATCTCAAGGTTGATATTTTTGAGCGCGTGAACGGACGGTTTGCCAGGAACCGGATAAAACACCGACGCGTTTTGAATGGCTAGTGCTGTCATGGCGAGCCTCAAAGAATTGGTGCGGCATGCTGACCCGTCTTGATACGACGGGTCAGCTGCAAAGACACAGACGTGGCTTACTTGCCAGCAGCCGCTTTGGCAAACTCGGGGTTGACAAACTTGCTGTAATTGTCTGCTGTAGCACTGATACGACCCGCGCCCTTGAGAAATTCGGCCGTCGATTTGATGGTGGCAGCTGCACCGCCGCCCATCCACGCTGCTGACATGTTCAAATCTCCATCAGGGTAAATGGTGCCGTCCAGCATAGACACCACAGCAGCTGGCGTGACACCTACGCTGGCAGCGACTGCTTTAATTTTTTCTGAGTCGGCGTTCCATGCGGCTTTGTTCTTCATGTAATCGCCATTGATTTCGTTCATAGCCTTGAAAAAGTTAACGATGCCTGCGCGATTGGCCGGCGTTTGGAACTTGTTATGCACAACCCAGCCGTTGAATGTATTAAAGCCCGTTTTGGCAACTGCACCAGCGGTCACCATGACCTTGCCGTTTTCACGTAATTTGGCTTGAACAGGAACCCAAATAAAAGCCGCATCAATCGCGTTTTGCGCCCATGCAGCCGCAATTTCGGGCGGCGACATACCAAGAACGGTGACATCTTTTTCTGTCAAGCCGTACATTTTCAAAGCGCCCATGAGTGAGAAGTGCGCGGTTGAACCAATGGGCACAGCAATTTTTTTGCCTTTCAGATCGGCTCCCTTTTCAATACCTGCGCCGTTTCTGCTCACCAATGCCTCAGAACTGTCAATAACTTTGCCGACTGACACCATCTGATAGTCGATGCCAGAGCTAAGACCAGCCGACAATGGCGAAGAGCCGATTTCAGAAATTTGAATGCCGCCAGAGGCCATGGCCGCGTTGACCTCAGCGCCCGAAGCGAACTGGCGCCACTCAATCGTCCAGCCCGTCGCTTTTTCAAGCGCTCCGTTGGCAATAAGCGCTTTATAGGGCACAGGATCGCCAAAGTGGCCAATGACGACCTTGGTTTGCGCCAGTGCCTGGGAAACAAGGGTGAGTGTGAGGGCCGAGCCGATAAGCAGCGTTTTAAGCAGGTGTTTCATGATGTACATCCATTCAATAAGTTGCAGAAGTTCTAGCAATTGGAAGCGGCGCACATGTTTTTCAGCCACGTGACCTGACTGAATAGTAGGCAAATATGATTTTCAGCGATAGTGCCAGATTGATTTTGTTTTAGTGCCACAATGAAAACCCCTAGTTTTCTGTTGCGTTTTTTGGGGATGCACTGAATTCAGGCAAAAGCTTGGCACCGGCCACCTCTTATTGGTGCAACTCACCAATAAGGGGCTTCATCAATGTTCATCTTCAACTAAGGATCAACATGCGAAAAAAGCAGGAAATCACTGGCATATGGGTCAAACTGTTCCCGCAGTTCTCGGGCAGCAGTGCAACCCTGCAAGGCCGTGTCAAAGAGATGATGGTGCACTCCATTCTGATGGGCTTGGTGCCTGCAGGCGCTAAAGTGCCAACCAGCCGCGCGCTGGCAAGCGCTTTGGGTTTGTCGCGAAACACGGTGTCGTTGGCGTTGCAGGTGTTGGTGGACAAAGGCTTTTTGATCGCTGTTGCTCGAAGCGGTCTGGTGGTCAACGGCGATATCTTGCAGGGGCAGGCCGTGCAGTCCGCGCCCCAAACGGCCACCGCCACGGGCATGCAGTGGGACAAGCGCCTGGTATCGCATCTGGACAGTCAACGCAACATCATCAAACCCGCCAATTGGCAGGACTACCCTTATCCGTTTATCTACGGCCAGTTTGATGCCAGCCTGGTGCCTTTGAGAGACTGGCGGGCCTGCGCACACCAGGCGCTGTTTGTACCTGCCGTCAAGAAGTGGGCGCAAGACCATATCAACCGCGACTCCGAGGCCCTGCTGGACCAGATTCAGCACCGGCTGCTGCCCGCGCGTGGCATCATGGCCCGGCGCGATGAAATTTTGGTCACTGCGGGCGCGCAAATGGCCTGCTACCTGCTGGCCAATGTGTTGCTGGACCGCAAGACAGTCGTGGGCATTGAAGACCCCGGCTACCCGGACGCGCGCAACAATTTTTTGCTACGCAGTGACCATGTCAAGGCTTTGCCGATTGACGCAGATGGGCTGATCGCCTCGCGCACGATGGGCCAATGCGCTTATGTGTACGTCACGCCCAGCCACCAGTGCCCCACCACGGTCACCATGCCGCTGGCGCGCAGGCAGGAGATTTTGGCGCTGGCGCAAAAGCGCGACGTGGTGCTGTTTGAAGACGACCATGAAAGCGAACTTAACTTTTCAGGCAGGCCACTGCCCGCCCTGAAAAGCCTGGACACCGATGGACGGGTGATTTATCTGGGCAGCCTGTCCAAAACACTGGCACATGGCTTGCGCATCGGCTACATTGTGGCACCGGCAGAGCTGGTGCACGAACTGCGCGCTTTGCGACGCCTGATGATCAGGCATACGCCAGCCAACAATGCGCACACCGCCAGCCTGTTCATTGCGCAGGGCCATCACGATGCGTTCATTCGCAAATTGAACATGACGTACCGGGAGCGTCGTGAGTTGCTCACCAGCGCGTTTTCAAAGTACCTGCCTCAGTTTCATATCATGCCCTCACTGGGTGGCTCTGGCGCATGGATAAAAGGACCCGATGGGCTGAACGCCCAGACACTGGCTGAAAAATGTGCCACTCGCGGTGTGTTGATAGAGCCGGGCGATGTCTTTTTCAAAAAATCGTCCGCCGCCAGCCAGTCGCATTTGCGCCTGGGGTACGCCGCTATACCTGGCAACCTGATTGATGCGGGTGTGCAGGAGTTAGCCCATGCGTACAAGTCGGGCGGTGCTTAGTCTGCACGGCGCAACAGACTTGCTTGAATGTCAAGCGGTGTTTGCAATCTGCTGCGCCAGCCGAACGAGACGCATGTCACTGCCCGCTGGGCCGAGCAACGACAGCCCCAGCGGCGCACCCAAGCGTTGACCCAGCGGTAGCGATATTTGCGCAAACCCCGACAAACCTGCCAAGCACAGCATTTGAATCGAGCGGTTGCGGTAGCTCTCCAAAGCCTCGCCACCATCGCTCTTGAGCGGGGCAATGTCCGCTGCGGTGGGCATGACCAGCACGCCATCAGCGCCCAGCACGTCGGCCAGATGTTTTTTAAATCGCTTTCGGTAAACGCTGGCTTCGGCGAACTGCTCGTCCGTCACAGTTTTAGACCAGGCAAAGCGCTCCGCAATGCCGGGGCCCAGCGGCGGGCAAAAGCGTTCAATCCACGGGCCATGAACCGTCCACGCTTCATGTCCCTGGATGTGGCGAAAGTGCCAGTAAAGGCTGTCCGGGTTGTCCAAGATGACCCGCATTTCAACGGCCTTGCCCAGCGCCGCCTCGGTACGCGCCAAGGGTTTGGCTTGAGCCACCGCCACGTCTTCGCTCAGCATGCTCCAAATATCAAGCGGTTTGAGCAGCCGGATGTTTGTGGGCATGGCGACTGGGTCTTCACCCAACAACACCGAAGAGACGCGGGCAAAAGTGTCTACATCACGCGCAAAGTAGCCGCAGGTGTCGAGACTAGGCGCCAAATCTAAAACACCTGCCAGACTGATGCGCCCATGCGTAGGACGAATGCCGTACAGGCCGCAGTGGTTGGCAGGGGCACGGACCGAACCGCCCGTGTCGCTACCCAGGGCAAAGTCACACAAATTGTTTGACACCGCCGACGCAGAACCCGACGATGATCCACCCGAAATCCGCTCAGGTGCTGCGCCGTTGATGGGTGCGCCAAAGTGCGCGTTGTTACCGTTCATCGAAAACGCCAGCTCGTCAGTAACGGTTTTCCCTACAAACTTTGCACCAGCATCCAGCAATTGCTGCACAGCGGGCGCTGTTTTGGTTTTAATCCCCGACATTGCCAATACCAATGGCTGTCCGCCGCCTGTGGGGTAGCCGGCGACGTCGAACAAGTCTTTAACGCCAAAGCAAAGCCCCGCCAAAGGCCCGGTGCCAGCGTGCAGCACGGGTACATCCGGGTAGGGCAAAAAAGCATGGGCGGTGTCGGTGATAAGGGGCATAAGCAGACTTCTAAGCCTGCAGGCCTTGTAGCGACTTGCGCTCAATCGCCGTTTCCTTGATCGGCAGATTCACCAGCCCAGCAAACACGCCCAGCGCAATGGCGATGTACCACACAATGTCGTAGCTGCCGGTTTTGTCGTACAGCACACCACCGAGCCACACGCCCATGAAGCTGCCGATCTGGTGGCTGAAAAACACAAAACCGCTGAGCATGGACATGTGCTGGATGCCAAAAATCTGCGCGACTGTGGCGTTGGTGGGCGGCACGGTGGATAGCCATAGCAGGCCCATGAGGCTGGCAAAAATGTACACACTCATGGGCGTGAGCGGAGCGATCAGAAACACCGTGATCACCACGGCGCGGGCAAAGTAGATGAAGGACAGAATATTTTTCTTGGCCATCTTCTGCCCCAGCGAGCCAGCGATGTAGGTGCCAAACACGTTGAACAGGCCAATCAGGGCCAGCGCGTAGCTGGCCACCTGGGGCGACAGGCCTTTGTCTTTGAGGTAGCTGGGCATGTGCACGCCTATAAACACCACCTGAAAGCCACAGACAAAATAGCCCGCCATCAAGAGCTGGAAGCTGGGGTATTTGAACGCTTCGGTCAGAGCCTGGGCAATGCTCTGCTCGCGCTTGGCGGGGGTACTGCTACCGCTAAAGCCTGGCTCGCGCAGCAGCAGTGCCAGCGGCAGCATCAGCAAGGTGGCCGCGCTCAAGATGAGCAGGGCGTTTTGCCAGCCTGTGCTACTGATCAGAAAGCCCTCAGTAGGCACCATCAGAAACTGCCCAAATGAGCCAGCTGCCGCCGCCACGCCCATGGCCCACGAACGCTTGGCGGGGTCGATATTGCGGCCGATCACGCCGTAGATCACGGCATAGGTGGTGCCGGCCTGCGCCGCGCCAATCAAAATGCCGGTAGTAAGGGTGAACATGAAGGGGTTGGTGGACAGGGCCATGCCTGCCAAGCCCGCCGCATACAGCACGGCGCCCCCCAAGATCACCTTGAACGCGCCAAACTTGTCCGCCAGCATGCCGGCAAAAATGCCGAACACTCCCCAGGACAGGTTTTGTATGGCCAGCGCGAAAGAGAAGGTTTCGCGTGACCAGTTTTGTGCCTGGGTAATGGGCTGCAGCCACAGCCCAAAGCCATGGCGGATGCCCATGGCCAGGGTAACGATCAGGGCGCCGCTGATGAGCACCCGGGAGAGGGAGAGTTTCTGGTCTTGCATCCCTCAATGGTAACTGCTTGTGCTGCGTGTTGCTGCGCCACGCAATTTCAAATGGTCTAAAGCGCGTCACCGATCACACGCGCGCACAGCCTACTTTTTCGGCCTGATGGCGTCTGCTGTGCCCTGAATGAAGGCTTTGAGCTTTTCTACATCGTCCTTGTCGAGTTTGCCCGTAAAGTCAGGCATGCCGCGTTCATTGGCAGGACCTTTGTAGACAAAATTTGCCAGGTTCTCAATGTAGGCCGAGTTCATATAACCCAAGTTGGGAATATTGCCTCCCCTATCAACCCCGGGAACGCCGTGGCAGAACACACAGTTGTTCACATACAGCAAAGTGCCAGCACCTACTTGCTGTGGGTCGTACTTGACACCGGAGATCAATTCTTCCATCCGGTATTTGACGAACTCGGGCAGCGGAGCCTTGCCCCCCAGTGCAAAGGTGTACACCGTGCCTGGGCCCTGGCGGTCGGTAGCGCGTTGACTCAGACCATACACACCGCCCCAGCCGACAGCGATGGAGACATACTGCTTGCCATCCACCATATAGGTGCTGGGTGCGGCGACAACACCTGTTCCCGTTGGGCTCTCCCACAAAGGCTGTCCAGTTTTTGCATCGTAGGCAATGAAGCGGCCGTCGGCAGTGCCCTGGAACACCAGATTGCCTGCGGTGCTGACAGTGCCGCCATTCCACGGGGAGATCTGCTCCCGGGTCCATACGGCTTTTTGCGCGATCGGGTCCCAGGCGATCAAGCGGCCAAACGGCTTGCCTTTGGGCGGTTCCACATTGGCCATTTTTGACATGTTCCAGCCCAGGCCGCCGTGCGGCTCGCCGGGGATGTTGGCATTGGGTTTCCAGGCTTTGTTATCCACCAGAGTCAAGGGCACGCTCTGCACCGGCATGTAGACCAAGCCCGTTTGCGGGTTGTAGGACATGCTGTGCCAGTTGCGGGCACCGTAGGGGCTGGGCGTGATTTCAAACGGCCTCTCGGTCTGGCGAGCTTCTGGGTTGACCATCGGGCGGCCGTTCTTGTCGTAGCCCGTGGCCCAGTTGACCGGGACAAAGTTCTGCGCAGAGATGAATTTTCCATTGACTCTGTCGATCACAAAAAAGAAACCGTTTTTAGGCGCGTGCATGATGACCTTGCGGTTTTTGCCTTCGATCTTCAGATCGGCCAGTATCATGGGTTGTGTTGAGGTGTAGTCCCAGTTGTCCCCTGGTGTCTGCTGGTAGTGCCACACATATTTCCCCGTGTCAGGATTGAGGGCCACGATCGATGCGAGGTACAGGTTATCGCCCCCGGCAGGGCTGCGTTTGGCATGGGACCAAGGAGAGCCGTTGCCAGTGCCCACGTACATGAGATTGAGCTCAGGATCAAAGGTCAGGCTGTCCCAGGCAGTGCCACCACCGCCCAGCTCCCACCATTTACCTGCAGGGTCCCAGGTTTTGGCGGCTTTGGCCATGGACTCGTCTTCAAATGGCTTGGAGGGGTCGCCCGGCACGGTGTACCAGCGCCATTTCTGCTCGCCGGTGGCAGCATCGTAGGCCGTGATGTAGCCGCGCACACCATACTCTGCACCACCATTGCCAATGATGACCTTGCCTTTGAACACCCTGGGTGCGCCGGTGATGGTGTAGGACATCTTGCGGTTTTCAATCGTATCCTTCTCCCACAGCTGTTGGCCCGTGGCAGCGTCCAGCGCGATCAGTCTGCCGTCGTAGGAGGCGACGAACACCTTGCCTTGGTACAGGGCCACGCCGCGGTTGACCACATCACAGCAGCCTTTGTAGCCAGCTTCACGCGGTACCTTGGGGTCAAATGTCCATATGCGCTTGCCTGTGCGCACATCTACCGCATGCACAACACTCCATGCGGCGGTGACATACATGATGCCGTCAACTACCAGCGGTGTGGCCTCTACCCCGCGCGTGGATTCCAGGTTGTAGGACCAGACAAGCCCCAGATCCTTGACGTTGGACGTGTTGATTTGCTGGAGCTTGGAAAACCGGGTTTCTGCGTAATCAAGCCCATGGCTGGGCCAATCTGAGCCAAGCCTTGCGTTGGCCCTGATAAACGCACCATCGACTTTTTGGGCCACGGCAGTAATGTGCGCGGCGGAGCCTTTGGCTGCCGTCTGCGCCCAGGTGGGGGCTGACACTTGCGCAGATACCATCAAGGCCGCAAAATACAGGCAAATTTTGGCTCTCATAGACAGTCTCCTATCAAAATTTTCAATCACCAGAGACAACTTTGATGCCAAAGAAACCGGCCAGCAATCTAGGGATTTCCCTTGGCTGGATTTGTTCTAAAACAGGACAGAAACGCTATGGCAACCAAAAGCACGCAGAAGTGGTCATCTCCCCAACTCTTCGGCAGCACCCACCAGGACAGACGGGTTCAGGCCAGGCAATTGTTTTTCAATGAAGGCATCCGCCCCTCAGGCCTGGTGAACGAGGCGGTGATCCAATCCTGGATGCGTTGCATCGCTGCGCACTGCAAGACGGAAAAAATAGTCACGTTTGATCCGGTCTCCAGTAGCAGGCTGCATTCCGTGCTCAGCCACAGCCGCGAACTGCTGGAGGTGGCCAGGCAGCAGATTGTGCAAATGGAGTCTGCGCTGGCAGATACCTCCTGCCGTGTGATATTGACAGACGCCAAGGGTGTGGTGGTGCATGCGACGCAGCATGTAGCAGTCAGGCAGCCGCGCCTGCACAAGGCGGTGCGCGTGGGGGTGAATCTGGCCGAGCATGTGTTGGGCACCACCGCACCGGGCATCACGGTGCGCACCGGGCAGCCCAGCTGTGTCATGGGTGGCGAGCATTTTTATGATTTTTTGAGTGTGTTCAGGTGTGCAGCAGCACCCATACGCGACATTCACGGCAACCTGGCGGCGGTGCTGGATCTGTCCACAGATGCGGGCGATTTCAATTTTGATGCCATGTTTTTGGTTGGCAACTATGCGACATCGATTGAAAACAAGCTGCTGCAGAGCCAGTCGCGTGAGCATATGGTGGTGCATATGCATGTCGACAGGTCCTTCCTCAATACGCCTCTGGAGGCATTGGTGGGCGTAGACGCCAGAGGCCAGGTGGCATGGTCCAACCCTGCTGCCCAGCGCCTGCTGGGCCTTGCCACCAATGCCATCCCCAAAGAGGCCTTGCCCATCATGGGCATGCCACCCGACAACATACTGCGCCTGACCAGGCACACTATGCCCATGCAGCATCGCCTGCCCAATGGCTTGACAGTATGGCTTTATGTACAGCTGCATGCCCGCGATGGGCTGCCTCAGCCCGCAGTCGCGCTGCGTGGGGACCTGCACGAAAAGAGTGTTGAAAATCCGCCATTACATGCGCTGCCCGCAGAGGTCGGCGCGCTGCCTTTGCCGCACCAGGCCAGGCTGCAAGACCATTGTGAGCAATGGGTGAGCGCTGCTTTGGCGTCCCATGCGGGTAACATTTCAAAAACCGCACGTGCTTTGGGTGTTTCGCGTGGCAAGCTGTACCGTCAACTGTCGCGCAAGGACGCCAAAGCACGTTTTCCCCCTGGCCAGAGCCTTAATTGAGGGCTAAAACTGCTTTGTTCCTGCCCGGCGGCCACAGGCTGCGCCAAAGTGCGACAATAGGGGGTTAACCATAGAGAGTCAATGAGCGATCAATTTTCTTCCCTGGGACTGGCCGAGCCCATCCTACGCGCCGTAGCCGAAAAGGGCTACACCACCATGAGTCCCATCCAGGCACAGGCCATTCCTGTGGTGCTGGCTGGGCGCGACGTGATGGGCGCGGCACAAACCGGCACTGGCAAAACCGCCGCTTTTATCCTGCCGCTTTTGCAGCGCATGCTCAAGCATGAGAGCGCGTCCACCTCGCCTGCGCGCCACCCCGTGCGTGCGCTGGTCATTTTGCCCACCCGCGAGCTCGCCGACCAGGTGGCCCAGCAGTCCAAGCTGTACGGCAAATACACCCAGCTGCGCACCGCTGTGGTCTTTGGCGGCATGGACATGAAGCCGCAGACGCTGGAGCTGAAAAAAGGCGTGGAAGTGCTGGTGGCTACGCCCGGCCGTCTGCTGGACCATATCGAGGCCAAAAACGTGGCCTTGAACCAGGTGGAATATGTTGTGCTTGACGAGGCCGACCGCATGCTGGACATCGGCTTTTTGCCCGATTTGCAGCGCATTTTGAGCTTTTTGCCCAAGTCGCGCACCACGCTGCTGTTTTCTGCCACCTTCAGCCCCGAGATCAAGCGCCTGGCGGAGAGCTACCTGCAAAACCCGGTGCTGATCGAGACCGCCCGGCCCAACGAAACCGCATCGACCGTAGAGCAGCATTTCTACAGCGTGGGCGACGACGACAAGCGCCGCGCGCTCAAGCAGATTGTCAAGGCGCGGGGCATCACCCAGGCCTTCGTGTTTGTCAACAGCAAGCTCGGCTGCGCTCGCCTGGCACGCTCTTTGGAGCGCGAGGGCCTGCGCACCACCGCCCTGCACGGCGACAAGAGCCAGGACGAGCGTCTGAAGGCGCTGGAGTCGTTCAAAAAAGGCGAGGTGGACCTGCTGGTAGCTACCGACGTGGCCGCGCGCGGACTGGACATCAAAGATGTGCCGGCGGTGTTCAACTTTGACATTCCCTTCAACGCCGAAGACTATGTGCACCGCATTGGCCGCACGGGCCGCGCAGGCGCGTCAGGCCTGGCTGTGAGCTTTGTCTCTGCCTCGGACCAGCGCCTGATGGGCGATATCGAAAAGCTGCTGAAAAAGAAGCTCGAAGTCGAGGGCCTGGAGTTTGACGACGAGCGCCCGCGTGAGCGCATCAACACAGGTCGCCGCGCCTGGGGCGATGACGACAGCGACGTTCCCCGCAGCCCGCGCCCATCGCGCGACAGCTACCGTGACCAGTTCCGTGAAGACGGCAGCCGCGAGACCAGCCGCTTTTCGCGCCATGCCAACGCGCCCCGCGATCCGTTTTTTGACAAACCGTATGAAGCGCCCAGCCTGCCAGAGGGCGCAGCCCCAACATGGGAAGCTGGCGTCAAGCCCGCCACCTCCCGTGTGTCGAGCAATATCAAGCCCAAGAGAAAAGTGGCGGCTTTGTTCAAAACTGCAGAGCCTGCGGCCTGAGTTTGAGGGCCAGTTGGTTGCGTAGCGCAAGCACGGTCAAAGCATGAGCCTTTTCAAAATCCTGATAGTCGCTGCCATCGCCTACGGCGGTTACAGCTACTGGTCTGACAAGCGGATAAGCCGCGCTGTGCAAGCGCAGGTCAACGCAGCGGGCCCGACAGGGTTTGTCGCCATCCCCACCCCCGAGGGGCAGACCACCCGCAGCGTCATTGTGTTTGCGCCGCCCAACTGCCCCGAAGAAGCGGGCCAGCGCGCCGACGAGCTCATGCGCCGCCTGGCTGACAAAGGTATTCCGGCCCAGCGCGCCAGCAGCGCCAACTTCAGCTTTGCCAACCCAGACCCTACCGTGGTGGCCCAGGTGCAGCGCGTGATGGGCGGCGAGTTGCCCGTGGTTTTCATCAACGGTACGGGCAAAGCCAACCCCAGCCTGGATGATGTGCTGGCGCAGTACCAGGCCACGCGCTAAGCGGTATTTATTATCGAAATAGGCCGCCAGGCCAATAGAATATCGCGGGAGCAGCTATATTTTATGTAGCAATTGCTTCCTCCTGAAGTATCTGAAATATGTAACTTCTGGTGAACACCCTGGCGCCAGACCAGCGGGGTTGGAGTGTGGACAGCAGGTAACAGTCATCGCACAGCCGCTGCAACGCCGCTGCGTTAGGGGTTTGTCCTATCACCTGATTTTTGCTGCGGACGAATGATCTACTTCCGCTAGCGGGCCCATCCCGGCGCGCTGCGCACCCGTTAGGAGCGTAGAGATGACCGATCTTTCCACTCACCCCACACAGATCGCCAGCGCCTGGTTGGCTGACTTCAACACTGTGCTGGAACGCCAAGATATTGATGCCGCCGTAGCGCTGTTTGCGCCCGACAGCTACTGGCGCGACCTGGTGGCTTTCACCTGGAATATCTGCACGCAGGAGAACCCCGAAGCGATACGTACGATGCTCAAGGCGCGGCTGGCGGACGTGAAGCCGCGCAACTTTGCCATCGAAGGCGAGGGCACCGAAGCCGGTGGCGTGGTGGATGCGTGGTTCACGTTTGAAACCGCAGTGGCACGCGGACGCGGCCATCTGCGCCTGCAAAACGGCAAGGCCTGGACGCTGCTGACCACGATGACCGAGTTGAAGGGCTTTGAAGAGCCTACCGGCACGCAGCGCGAGAAGGGCGCTGAGCACGGCGCGCAGCCCGGACGCAAGACCTGGCTGGAAAAGCGCCAGCAAGAGGCCGCCACACTGGGCCTGCAGGACGACGAGCAGCCCTATGTGCTGATCGTCGGCGGCGGGCAGGGCGGCATTGCGCTGGGCGCGCGGCTGCGCAGGCTGGGCGTGCCCACCATCATCGTGGAGAAAAACGAACGCGCTGGCGACAGCTGGCGCAAGCGCTACAAAAGCCTGTGCCTGCACGACCCTGTGTGGTATGACCACCTGCCGTATTTGCCCTTCCCCGACCATTGGCCCGTGTTTGCGCCCAAAGACAAAATTGGCGACTGGCTGGAGATGTACACCAAGGTGATGGAGCTGAACTACTGGGGCGGCACCACGGCCAAGAAAGCTAAATTCAACGAAGCCAAGCAAGAGTGGGAAGTGCAGGTGCAGCGCGGCGGCAAAGACATCACCCTGCGGCCCAAGCAACTGGTGTTTGCGCTCGGCGTGTCGGGCTACCCCCATGTGCCCAAGATCGCCGGGGCTGACACTTTCAAAGGCGACCAGCACCACTCCAGCCAGCACCCTGGCCCCGAGGCCTACAAAGGCAAAAAATGCGTGGTGCTCGGCTCCAACAATTCATCGCACGACATTTGCGCCGCGCTGTGGGAGGGCGGTGCCGACGTGACGATGGTGCAGCGCAGCTCCACTCATATCGCTCCGTCTGATTCGCTGATGGAACTGGCCCTGGGCGGCCTGTATTCTGAAAGCGCCGTCAAGGCTGGCGTGACCACCGACAAAGCCGATCTGATCTTCGCCTCCATCCCCTACAAAATCATGGCCCCCATGCAGGTGCCGGTCTATGACGAGATGAAAAAGCGCGATGCCGATTTGTACGCGCGTTTGGAAAAAGCCGGCTTCATGCTCGACTTTGGCGTAGACGGCTCGGGCCTGTTCATGAAGTACCTGCGGCGCGGCTCGGGCTACTACATCGACGTGGGCGCGTCCGAGCTGGTGGCCAATGGCAGCATCAAGCTCAAAAGCAATGTCAATATCGAGCGCATCAACCCCAAATCGGTCACGCTGACGGACGGCACAGAGTTGCCAGCCGATTTGATTGTGTACGCCACCGGCTACGGCTCGATGAATGGCTGGCTAGCCGACTTGATATCGCCCGAAGTGGCCGACAAAGTAGGCAAGGTCTGGGGCCTGGGCTCTGATACGCCCAAAGACCCCGGCCCCTGGGAAGGCGAGCTGCGCAATATGTGGAAGCCCACCCAGGTGCCCCAGCTATGGATTCACGGCGGCAACCTGCACCAGTCACGCCACTATTCGCAGTTTTTGTCGCTGCAGCTCAAGGCACGGATGGAGGGGCTGAAAACGCCGGTGTATGCCTTGGCACCGACTTATCACGCACGCTGATGTGGAATGCTGCAGGCGCAACGCCTGCAGCTCTAACCCGGCTTCTGCACCTGCGGGCACGGCACCTGCACCAGCTCGCGCCGCCCGCCATCGACGCGCATGGCGCTTAAGCTGCCACCCCAGACACAGCCGGTGTCCAGGGCGATCAGGTTGGGGCGGTTGATTGGGCCCAGGGTAGACCAATGGCCAAATGCTACGGTGATCTCTGCGGTTTGGCGCTGGGGCACTTCAAACCAGGGCATAAAGCCTGGCGGTGCGCCGCCTGCGCCTTCTTTGGTAGCAAACTCCATCTCGCCAGCAGCGCTGCAAAAGCGCAGCCGGGTCAGCGCGTTGACGATCACACGCAGCCGATCGCTGCCCTGCAGCGTGTCGCTCCACTGGGCGGGCTGGTTGCCATACATTGTCTGCAGAAATTCCTGGTAGTGGCTGGCGCGCAGGGCCGTGGCCAGCTCGTGCGCGCAGGCCAGGGTTTGCGCGGCAGTCCACTGCGGCAGCACGCCAGCGTGCACCATCAGCACATCGCTTTGCCCTGGCTCTGCGTGCAGCAGCGCCAGGGGCCGGTGGCGCAGCCAGTCAAGCAGCGGGGCTGCGTCTGGCGCGGCCAGCAGCTCGCCCAGGGTGTCGCTGCGGTGCGCAGGGCGCACGCCAGCTGCGGCGGCCAGGGCGTGCAGGTCGTGGTTACCCAGCAGGCACTGGGCTGCATCGCCCAGGCGGCTTAATTGGCGCAGCACGGCCAGCGAGTGGGGCCCGCGGTTGACTAAATCGCCCAGCAGCACCAGACTATCGCGGCTGGGCGAAAAATCCAGCTTGGCCAAAAGCCGCTCCAGAGGCTGCCCACAACCCTGCACATCGCCAATCAGATACAGTCCCATGGTGTACTTTCATTTTTCCTTGGTATGGACTTTATCCTGATTGCTTTGCTGACCCTGATCAACGGGGCTTTTGCCATGAGCGAGCTGGCCCTCACGGCCAGCCGCAAAACCCGCCTGATGGCCATGGCTGAGGCCGGTGACGAGGGTGCCAAGGCCGCGCTGGTGCTGAACGAAAACCCTACCCAGATGCTGTCTACCGTGCAGGTAGGCATCACCTCGATCGGCATGCTCAACGGCATTGTGGGCGAAGCAGCGTTCAGTGATTCCGTGTCAGGCTTTTTGCAGAACATGGGGCTGGCCGCCAAGTTTGCCGCGCCCGCAGCCACCACCTTTGTCGTGGCCGCAATCACCTTCATCACGCTGATTTTTGGCGAGCTGGTGCCCAAGCGCATTGGCCTGCTGTACCCCGAGGCCGTGGCCCGCGTGATGGCGCGGCCCATGGCCTGGCTGGCCAGGGTGGCCAACCCGTTTGTCAAGCTGCTGACCATGTGCACCCAGGGCGTGCTCAATCTGCTGCGCATCAACACCAACAATGCCCGCGCCGTCACGCAGGAAGAAATCGCCGCCAGCCTGGACGAGGGCCTGGACGCGGGTGTGATCGAGGCGCATGAGCGCCAGATGGTGCAGAACCTGTTCCACCTGGACGACCGGCCGCTGACCTCCATCATGGTGCCGCGCAGCGACATTGTGTGGCTGGACGCCACGCTGACCGTAGCGCAGGGCCTGGAGAAGGCCGGGGGCACCAAGGACACCCATATCAAGACCTCGCACAGCTGGTTTCCGGTATGCCGCAAAGGGCTGGACGACGTGCTGGGCCTGGTCAGCGTGGCGCGCATGCTGCGCTCGCAGGGGCAGGCCACGCTGGAGTCGCTGGTCAGCCCGGCGATTTTCATCCCCGAAACGCTCAGCGGCATGGAGCTTTTGGAGCAGTTTCGCGCCCAATCGGCTCGCATGGTGTTTGTGGTGGACGAGTACGGCGTAGTGCAGGGCCTGCTGACCCCGCGCGACCTGCTGGAGGCCATTACTGGCGAGCTCAAGCCCCAAGCCGCAGCCGACGCCTGGGCCAACCGCCAGGCCGACGGCAGCTGGCTGTTGGACGGCATGATGCCAGTGGCCGAGCTGAAAAGCCGCCTGCAGATCGAGGACGACCTGCCCGAAGAGGACAAAAACCGCTACAACACCCTGGCAGGCCTGCTGATGGCGGTGGCTGGCGAGCTGCCGCAGCCTGGCGACACGATTGACTGCGCGGGCTGGGCCTTTGAGGTGCAGGCGCTGGAAGGGCGCCGTCTGGACCGCATCAAGGCGTCCAAATTGGTGCATTGACAGGCATTTTGACGGTGTCTACCCAAAGCGGGATAATGAGGCCTGTAGGGGCGGCAGACCCAATGTGAAGCCAACTTTACACAGCATTTGGAACCATCAGGCCTGCTGGCGGTCTACCAAACCAGTCGGTCAAGCGTTACAAATCTACGGCGGTTGACCGCTTGCATAGACAACAGAGGGTTGTTGTCACACTTTTGAGGCATTGCCATGAAACTGCATTTCTCCAGCCTGTCGAATCTTGCCCCATCTGCCACCTGGTCTGGCGCGCTTGGCCTGAGCGTGCTGGCTTTGGCCAGCGCTGGCGCATCGGCCCAAGAAGTGGGCCGCGTGGTCTCCAGCACCGCCATCATCAGCCAGGTCAGCGTGCCGCGCCAGGTGTGTGCCCAAGAGGTAGTGCAGGTGCAAAACACCACACCCGCCACCAAGTCGGGCGCGGGTGCCCTGATGGGCGGTATCGCCGGGGGTGCCATGGGCAACGCGATTGGTAACGGCAGTGGCCGCGCCGCAGCCACCGTGCTGGGCCTGTTTGCTGGCGCCATCGTGGGCGACAGGATCGAAGGCGGCAGCCCCGCCCAGACCACCACCACCCAACAGACAGTCAACCGCTGCAGCACCCAGAACTTCCTGGAAAACCGCACCACAGGCTATAACGTGGTCTACGAATACGCAGGCAAGCAATACAGCGTGCAGATGCCCCAAGACCCCGGCCCCACCATCCAGCTGCAGGTCGCGCCGATTGCGCCCACCTTGCCAGCCCCTGCCAACCAGCCGCGCGTGATGTCGCAGGCCGAGCAGCAGCCCCAGACCACCGTGATCGCCACCACCACCGAATACCAGCGCTTCATGACCGAGCCGCAGGTGGTGTACACCGCCCCTGTCGTGGTGGCCGCCCCTCCTGTGTATTACCAGCGCCCGGCCGTGTCGTTTGTGATCCGCGCAGGCAACTACGGACATGGCCGCTATCCCTACCACCATGGCCATGGCTACTGGCGCTAAGCGCTGGCCCGACACAAGCAATCAAAGCCCCACCTGTTGGGGCTTTTTCACGTGCAGCGCGCTTTGCGCTCCCATGAACATGGGAGTGTGATCACAGCGCAGCGATAGTGGGGCAGGGCTGCGCTATGCTCTGGGCATGACACAGCACACCTCTGCAGCGCCGCCCTGGCGGGTTTTGATCGTGGAAGACGACCCCGCCACGCGGACTTTCTTTGCCAGCTCGGTGCGCCAGTGCAACGCCCTGCAGCTGCTGGGCGAGGCGGCCAGTGTCAGCGAGGCCTGTGCCTGGCTGGGCCAAAGCGGCCATGCGATCGATGTGCTGCTGACCGACCTGGGCCTGCCCGATGGCAGCGGCCTGGAGGTGATCCGCTATGCCCTGCAGACCTACCCCGACTGCGAAGCGCTGGTGATTTCGATGTTTGGCGACGAGGACAATGTGCTCAGCAGCATTGAAGCCGGGGCCACGGGCTATATCCACAAAGACTCAGCGCCCGAGGACATTGCCCAATCGATTGTGCAGCTCAAGGCCGGTGCCTCTCCCATCTCGCCCATGATCGCGCGGCGTGTGCTGGCCAAATACCGCGTCATGGCCCGCAATTCCACAGAAAATACGGCTGCAGGCCAATCAAATATCGCGGGGGCAGCTACTGAAAGCATAGCAAATGAATTGCCTGAAGATGCCAATTCAGAAGGCATTGTGCTGTCACCGCGCGAGCAGGAGGTGCTGCAGCTGATCGCGCGGGGCTTTTCCTACAGCGAGATTGCCAAGCTGCGCAATGTCAGCGTGAACACGGTGCAGACGCATATCAAAAACCTCTACGCCAAGCTGGCGGTGCACAACAAAACCGAGGCGGTGTACGAGGCCACGCGCATGGGGCTGCTGCGCTAGTAAGGCCCGGCGTGGCCGCGCAGCGAGAGGCCAGCGCACAGTCGGGTACAGTGCTGCTATTCATGCAACTTCAGGAGGAATGGATCCATGCCCGCCGCCACGTTCTATGACAAGCCCGTCCTGCTCAACCGCGAGGCGCACAAACACAAGAAAATTGCGCCCAGCAACAGCTTTGCCTTTGCGCGCCAGTCCAATTCGCTGTATGTGGCGGGCGTGGAGTTTACCCAAGCCTGCAAGGAATACCCTATTGTCTTCACCCAGGTTGGCAAAGACAAGGTCGCTCCCGTGGCCATTTTGGGGCTGCGCGAGAAAGAAAACCTGTTTGTCAGCAGCGACAGCCGCTGGGACGCTAGCTATGTGCCCGCCTTTGTGCGGCGCTACCCGTTTGTGCTGGCCGAGCTGCCGGGCCAGCAGATGGGCGTGTGTATCGACGAAGGCTACGCAGGGCTCAACGACAAGGACGGCGAGGCCCTGTTTGACAGCCAGGGTAACAACACCCCGTTCCTGCAGAACGCGCTGGATTTCCTGAACCGCTACCAGGTGGAATACCTGCGCACCGAGCGCTTTTGCCAGCGCCTGAAAGAGCTGGGCCTGCTGATGGAGATGAACGCCAAGGCTGACCTGTTTGATGGCACCAGCTTCATGGTCAATGGGCTGATGGTGGTGGATGAGCGCAAACTGCTGCAGTTGGACGATGCGCAGGCGCTGCAGGTGTTCAGATCAGGCGAGCTCAGCTGGATTTACGCCCACCTGGTGTCACTGTCCAACCTCAACAGCTTGGTGGACAAGCTGGCGCAGAGCAAGCGCGCGGGTGCTGCCGTGGCTGGCAAAGCTGCTACCTGACATCCCGCCTATGCAAAAGCCTCTTTCTGATATGCAGGTCAGCGCTGCACCTGGCCCAGGTGCCGACAGCAGCACCCAGGCGCGCAACCAGGCAATTGCCAGCGCCTACGACACGGTGCCCTACCAGTCCAGGCCCTTCGCCCAGAGCACGCCCGAGCAACTGTCCATCATGGGCCAGCTGTTTGGCCTGACGCCACCCGACATCACCACCGCGCGCGTGCTGGAGCTGGGCTGTTCGGCGGGCGGCAACCTCATCCCGCTGGCGGCCAGATACCCTGGCGTGCAGGCGCTGGGCATTGATCTGTCGGCAGTGCAGATCGCCCACGGGCAGGAGCTGCTGGACCGGCTGGGCCTGACCAACTGCACCCTCAAAGTGCTGGATATTGTGCAGGCCGCCCATGAGATCACTGGCCAGTTTGACTACATCATCTGCCATGGTGTGTTCAGCTGGGTGCCCGAAGCCGTGCGACACGCTATTTTGGATGTGATCCGCGACCATCTGTCGCCGCACGGCATTGCCTATGTGAGCTACAACGTCTATCCCGGTTGGAAGCAGCGCGAAGTGATCCGCGAAATGATGATGTTCCATGCGGGCGGGCGCACCACGCCCACCGAGCGGCTGCAGCAAGCCAGGGCGATACTGGAGTACACCAAAAACATCAGCGCCGAGCAGTCCACCTACGGCAGGCTGCTGCGCGACGAAGCGGTGCAGGTGAGCCGCGCGGAGGACTATTACCTCTACCACGAGTACCTGGAGATTGAAAACAATCCCATGTATTTCAAAGACTTCATCGCGCTGGCCAGCGCGCGCAAGCTGGCCTACCTGGGCGAAGCAGGCCTGTCCGACATGGCGCCGCAGCGCCTGGGCAAAGACATCCACGAGACGCTTTCACTGCTGTCTGCCGGCAATATCCTGGCCACCGAGCAGTACATGGATTTTTTCACCAACCGCAGTTTCCGCCAGACCCTGCTGGTGCATGAGGCGCAGGCCAGCCAGATCAACCGGGGCCTGAGCGCGCGCTCGGTGCAGGGCTTCACCGTCAGCACCGGCCTGGTAGAGGACACGGATTTCAAGCCAGTGCCTGGCCAGGCGCCGATAGCGCAGTACAAAGACAGTTCCGGTCGCACGCTGGGAGTCAACGCCCCGCTCACTCACGCGCTTGTCAAGGCGCTGGCAGCCAGCAAGCTAACAGGCATCCGTGTAGATGCCCTGGCGCGCGCAGTCAGAGCCACAGTGCCAGAGCTGGCGGCCCATCCTGAAGCGGCAGTACTCGAAGCAGTGGGCATGGAGCTGATGACCCTGCTGGTGCAAAACGTGGTGCGCCTGTCTCTGCATCCCGTGGTCCTGCCGCCCGAGTCAGACACGCCCATGGCCTATCCTCTGGCGCGCGCACAGGCCGAGCGGGGCCAGGCCTGGGTTACCAATCTGCAGCACCAGGCAGTGAGCATTTCCCCCGCCCACTGCGCCGTGCTGGCCCAGCTGGACGGCCAGACCAGCAGCGCCGAACTCCAGGCCGAGCTGCTGGCCCAGCTGCAGGACGGACGCTTGGTAGCCCACCACAACCAGGAGCGGGTGACCGACGCCGCGCAGTTACAGCAACTGGCAGCGCAGTTTTATGCGCAGGCGGTGCACGATCTGAGGCAGCTGGGGATACTGCAGTAAGCGGCCGCAGTCAGCGGGGCCGGGGTCAGATGGTATAAAAATCCTGCCCGGCAAAGGTTTTGAATAGTTTGAATTTACCCCCTGGCCCTGCAGCACCTGCAGTGCGCCAGCCTAGAAGCCTCGTGGGGCAGGGGTCGGCCAGCAAGGCTTCTTTGGGCACGGCAATGGCCGCCGCGAGATGGTCGAAAAACAGCGCCTGCTTGGGGTGGGTGCCATCATTGGCGATGTCGAGAATTTTCTGAATCACGTTGGCCTGGTCCTGCGCTATCTTGGGGTATTGCGAGAACCCCTTGAATTGCTCCGAGGGCTGCACCGACTTGATCACATCGGTCAGGCTTTGGGCACCCGCAGAGCCAACCTCAGCGCTTTTGGCATTGAACCTGTTTTGCACCACCAGACGCATCCAGTGCATGCCGGTTTTTGCGGTGGCGGTGCTGTAGTTGGCGGTGAAGGGGGTGGGCGCTTCAGCCAGCATCAGTCGGGTCAGCGCACCCGCGTCGGTGTTGGCTGGGGGCAAACTGATCGGCTGCGCAATGGTGATGTGGATCGGTGTGGCTTTTTGACCTTTTGCATTGACAGCTGACAGCAGTGCCAAACCCGGCTTGTCTACGCGCAGTGTCAGGATCTGAAAATTGGCTTTGGTCCGGACATCGTTTTTCACCAATACCATGGCGTTTGCAGGCGCAACCGTGACGGTAAACGGCACCAGTTCCTGCTCGGGTGCCTGGGCTGGAATGATCTTGGTATGCAGTGTGTTGCCCGTGAAAAGTGTGAGTTTTAAAGGCAGATTGGTGCCGGTCATGGTTTGAAAAAATGCCATGGGTATCCCTGGTTTATTTGCGATGATGAATCAGATAATTTTTTCCGCGGCGTTTACAGTCAGCCAGCAATGCGTCAACCCACTGTGACTGCACCAGATAGGTACTGCCCTGGGCACTTTGGCCTTTGGGAGCGACGTCCTTTTTCAAATTCAGATTGCGCCGCGAAAGCAGCAGGGTTTCCCGGGAGGCCACATCCGGCGCGGACTGCTCCCAATAAACCAGGCGCTTGCCTTGTGCCCAATGCACCCAGGCTATCTTGAGCTCGGGCCCAGCGGCTTGAGGCAATGCGTAACCGATAACGCAGAACTGGTGCTTGCCCGCAGCGGCTTTTTGGGCTTTGAGGTAAGCGCTCAAGGCGTCTGGCACGGGTTGAAACCCGATTTCGGTGTCGACAGCGAACGAGGCCTCGGGCAGACGCTCCTGGGCCTGCGCCGCAGCTGCCAGCCCCAGCATAATCAGCGCAATGCCGAGCTGTGGGAGGATCTTAAACGGCATGGACTGAACCGATCTGTGCATCACACTAAGACGATTGTGCAGCCCCATAGTTCAAGACATAAAAAAAGCCAACCCGGGTGGATTGGCTTTAAAAAACTGTGGTGCCATGAGCGCTCTCACACTCCCCTTTGGAACCCGCATGGATGCTAGGTTCTTGCTTTGTGCTAACGTGATGTACCCCCAAATGTACCCCCAGATGATGAAAGTACCCCATGAAGCTGACTGATGCGAAGGTAAGAACCCTCAAAGAGCCGGGCAAACACTTTGACGGCGGCGGCCTTTACCTGGATGTCACCAAGGCAGGGGGCACCTATTGGCGGTTGAAGTATCGCCATGGCGGCAAAGAAAAGCTGCTGGCATTGGGGGTGTATCCCGCCGTGGGCCTGCGTGAGGCCAGGGGCAAAGCCACCGAAGCCAGAAAGCAGCTACAGGCCGGGCACGACCCCGCCGCGCTGCGCAAGGCAGACAAAGAGCGCGTCATAGTTGAAGGCCGCAACACGCTGCAGGCCATAGCCACCGACTGGCTGGAGCACCAGTCGGATGGCTGGGAAGACATTACCAAAGCCCGCATCCGTTCATCCTTGGAGTTGAACATCTACCCCACTTTGGGCAGCAGGGCGCTGGCCAGCATCAAGCCTGGCGAAGTGATGGCTGCCATCAAGGTGATCGAAGCACGCGGCGCGGGCGAGCTGGCAGCGCGGGTGCTGCAGCGGGTCAAGTCAATTTATCGCTGGGCTGTGACCCATGGCCGCATCGAAGTAAACCCCATGCTTGATTTAATGGCAGGCGAAATACTCAAACCCCGTGAGGTCACGCCCCGGCTTATGCTGCCAGAGCGCGAGATACCAGCCTACCTGCACAAGCTAGACCAATACGATGGCGACCCCACAACCGTGCACGCGCTGCGCCTGTTGATGTTGACCGTCACCCGCCCCGGCGAACTGCGTGGTGCACGCTGGGCAGAGTTTGACCTGGATGCGGCGCTGTGGATTATTCCGGCTGAGCGCATGAAAATGAAAACTGAGCACCGCGTACCACTGTCAAAGCAGGCCATTAAAGTGCTGCGCAGCATACAGCCGCTTTCTGGCGGCGGTGAACTGGTGTTCCCCAGCCCCACCTATCGCAGCAAGCCACTGAGTGAGAACACGCTCAATAGCGCCCTGGCACGCATGGGCTACAAAGGCATAGCCACCGCCCACGGCTTTAGGGCGCTGTTCTCGACCATTGCCAACGAAAACGAATGGGACTCAGACGTGATCGAGCGACAGCTTGCCCACCTGGAGCGCAACAAAGTACGCGCCGCCTACCACCGCAGCGCCTACACCGCAGAGCGTGCCAAGCTGCTGCAGTGGTGGGCAGACCACCTGGACACCAAACGCAAAGGCGCGACCATCATCGCGCTTGGCAAGCGTAAGGGGTAGGGCGATGGCTGTTTTTCAGACTGGAATTGCGTTTTTGAGTGTGGGCATGTGGGCAAAACCCAAGTTTCTAGGATTGGTGCGGCCTGCAGCCCGGTTTGAGAGTGTGGGCAAAGTGAGGGCAGACTGTGGGCAGAGTGAGGGCAAATATACAAAGAGTAGAGAAAAATCACTCATTCATAGTATTTGTTCCCTTTCCCTCTGCCACCAGCCCCGCCCCTGCCCCGCTGCCCGCCCCTTGGTTTGGAAAAATCGGCGCGAAGTGGTTGCCCACGCCTGCGCTACCAGCACCGCACAAATGGAGACTGTAAATGCCCTCACTCAAAGTATGTGACAGCACCCTGGCCACGCCTGCCAGGCGTAAAAGCCTGGTCAATAAAGAACCCATGCCAGCCCATGAACGGGCGGTGATTGACGCTGCCCTGGCCATCCTAGAGCGCTACATGGCGGTACCCAAGCGCAGAGTTATGCAGACACCGCAAGAGGTACACGACTACCTGCGTTTGATGCTGGGGGCAGAGCAGCGCGAGGTGTTTGCAGTGATGTTTTTCAATATAAAGCTGGAGCTGGTGGCGTATGAGCCCATGTTTGCTGGCAGCCTGATATCTACGCACGTTTACCCACGGGAGATACTGGTGAGAGCGCTGCACCACCAGGCTAAGGGAGTTATTTTGGCGCACAACCACCCGTCTGGTGACGTGCAGCCAAGCGCTGCGGACATAGGCATGACTAAGAACATTACAACCATCTTGGGCTTGATCGACGTAGATGTTTTAGACCATGTGATTGTGTCGGCTGATGCCGCGTTTTCCATGGGCGCACAGGGGCTGATACAGTAGGCTTGCACACCTTAATGCACGCCTACGGACTTACCTGTACAATATCAAGACCATGTATCCTAGGTGACCCTATGCGCGTAATCAGCTACACCGAAGCCCGCAATTCATTCAAAGCCGTCCTGGACGGCGTGAGTGATGACCAAGACATTACCATCATCAACCGCCGTGACGGCGCGGACGCGGTGGTAATGTCGTTTGACTATTACCAAAGCGTGATGGAGACCCTGCACCTGGTGTCCAGCCCCGCCAATGCTGCCAAGCTGGCCACCGCCATTGCGCAGGACAAGGCGGGTAAAGCCAAGCCCCGCAAGCTGGTAGCCGCCTGATTGCGCAAGCACTTAGAGCATGCGCAATATTTGCTTTGTGCCCGAAGCCTGGGAGCAGTACACCTACTGGCACGGTCAAGACCGCAAAACCCTCAAACGCATCAATATATTGATCGAAGCCGCCGCCCGTGACCCTTTTACAGGCATAGGCAAGCCCGAACCCTTGGTGGGCAACCTGTCGGGCTATTGGTCACGCCGCATTGACGAAACTAACAGGCTGGTGTACCGCGCCACGGACGATGAAATACGGGTCATCAGTTGCCGTTTTCATTACGATGATTAGGCATTTATATGCACACCCCCACACACCCCGGCCTCACGCTGCGCAACGATGTGTTGCCCGCGCTGGGGCTTTCTGTCACCGAAGCTGCAGCGCAGCTTGACGTATCCCGCGTATCGCTGTCCCGTGTGTTGAATGGCCGCGCTGCCATATCGCCAGATATGGCCCTGCGTATCGAGGCCTGGCTAGGCGTTGATCGTGGGGGTGAGGCCCGGCTGTGGCTGGCAGAGCAAAGCGCCTATGACGTGTGGCAAGCCAGGCTGCGGTTTAAAGCAGCGCCCATGCATGTGAAACCGCTGCCCATTCAAATGGAAGCAATGACTCGCAAGACGCATCAATCCAAGATAGCCAAAGCTGTTGCGCAAGACCGGGCGGGGCTGTCCGCACCACGGAAATTATTGGCAGCGTAAAGTAATGAATGGTGAAATAAAGCTGCCTCCCGGTAGCCCATGGGATTGGGTGAATCTGACCGACGATCAGGAGATGAATCTACACTTTCATGAATTTGATCTAGGCAGCAAAGCACCCGCACTACAGTACTGCGCTGTAAAGCAATGCCGTGAGCTCAAAAGAAATGTAGAAAGTGGTGATGGCTTCGATACGCTAACGTGCATACGACTATGCGCCGAACACGGTTTGGTAATACCAGACTGGCTAGCGGATGCTTTTAAAAGCAAGTATGACCCCGTGCATAACCTTCAAGTCGGTAGCTGGGATGATAAGAAATCGTTTGGCCGTCCATACCCTGCAAAAACTAACTTAAAAGCCACTCGTAAAAAGTTTGCAAAAGCGGGGTGGATATGGCTTGCAATAGTTGAAAGAATTGAAAATGGGCAAGCCGTTGGAGATGCATTATTTGAAGATGTGGGAAAACAATTCTTCATAGAAAAAACCACCGTTCAAAAATATTACAAGTACGCGAAAGAGGATATGGATTTTGGTAACGTTATTGGAATTACTGACCCTCAGGAGCGTGAACTTACAAAACTAGCCGCACAAACTTCACTGCAAAAGTGGCAGAGCGTTGGGCCGTTGCAGCTACAGAGCGGTGCACGTTTTCAAGTACACGCGCCCATGCTCCCCCGCGCTTTACGCTCAAAGCGCGGGATTACAAAACGCACGCCAAATAGTTCAATAAAGCCTTCTCAACCTAAAGGCAAATTGAATGACGTATCCAGCGTTAAACCAAAACCCAGCAGAAAGACTGTTAAGACTTCCCGAAGTTGAATCTCGCGTTTCGCTTCGCAAGTCATCTATTTACACCGGGGTCAAAGCTGGCACTTTCCCAGCCCCGGTAAAGCTGTCACCCCGCGCTGTAGCGTGGCCAGAAAGTGCAATTCAAAGCTGGATAGCAGACCGCATCAAGGCCAGCAAAGGGGCTTGATCGTGCACACGGATGCACAGGTACTGCCCGTGTACCTTCGGGCGCTGCATGAGTCCAACGCATACGCAGCAAGCAAGCCGCGCCGGATTCCCCCGGCTGATTCACCAAACCGCCCTGCGCTTGAATGGCTTTACAAATATGCCGTTTGGGTGCGCCGCAATAAACCCAGAGCCAAGAAGTTCACCTATGAGCGTGTGCGCTATGCGATTTTCTCGGTGAGTGATCGCATGTGCGTGATGCACGTTCAAAGCGCCCGCATTTTGGTGGGTGCGCCAGGGGTGCGCAATGGCTAATCAAAAAGATAGACTGATTGCCTATCTTGCCAAGTTTGGCATTACTCGCTGCGCTGCGCTTGAAAAAATTCTGCACATTCGCAGCGTGACCGCCCGCGTTGCAGAGATCAATAAGCAACACCGCCGCACCCATGGCTGCGACCTTATCAAAGCCACTGTGCGGTATGAGTCTAACGGGCTGGGTGAGCCGCACGCCGTCACTTACTACGCGATTGAAGTAAACCCGGTGCAATCAGACCTATTCCAACAAAAATGACTAACACCATCACCCCCGAGCTAATCCGCGTCGCTCTTACGCACCTATCAGCCAAACTACCCCGCGATGATTGGGCCCGCATTGGCATGGCCATCAAGTCTGAATTTGCAGACGATACGGGCTTTGCGCTGTTTGACCAATGGAGCAGCACCGCAGAGGGCTACAGCGCAGCCTCTGCCAAAGCCACTTGGAAAAGCATTAAGCCGGGCGGCGGTGTGACCATTGCCACACTGATACACGAAGCGCAGCAAAACGGCTTTGTGCTGACTGACAGCCTGGCACCCAGAGTGCAGCCCAGCCCCGAGCAGCTACAGCAGCAGGCCCGCGACCGGGCCGCCGCTGCGCAGCGTGACCGTGAGGCTACGGCTGCCCAGCACGCGGCCACTGCAGCGCAAGCTGTGGAGCGCTGGGACAAAGCCAGCGACAGCCCACCACAGGGCAGCGAGGGCGCAACACACAGCGTTGAAGCCCCTTACCTAGCCCGTAAGGGCGTGCAGGGCTACGGTGTGCGCTATGAGGCCAGCGGCGCGGTGCTGGTGCCTTTGCGTGATGCGGCGGGCATATTGTGGAATCTGCAAACCATCTTGCCAGCCAAGCCAGCGCAGGGCGGCGACAAATTGTTCATGAAGGGTGGCCGCAAGTCTGGGCTGTGGCACATGCTGGGGGCAGTGGCTGGCAGCGAGGCCCCGGCCATGGTGCTGATTGCAGAGGGCTGCGCCACCGCTGCCAGCTTGCACCAGGCCACAGGCTACCCGGTGGCCTGCGCCTTTGATGCGGGCAACTTGAAAGCTGTGGCCACCAACCTACGCGCCGTTTACCCAGCCGCTGCGCTGGTGCTGTGTGGCGATGATGACCACGGCACACAGGCCAGCACAGGCCGCAACCCCGGCAGAGAAAAGGCCACCGCTGCAGCCCAAGCCGTGAAGGGTGTGGCTGTGTTCCCCGCTGGCTTGCTGGCTGGTGAAACTGACTTCAATGATCTGCACGCACGGGAGGGTATAGAGACTGTGCGAACACAAGTGCAGGCTGCGATGGATGCTTTCAATGCGCAAAAGTCTGCTACAAAAAAGGGTGTAGAAAGTACACCCTTTGCGGATGGTGCGCAAAGCGCTGCGCCTGGCCATGTTGGTGAACCGCACAACGACAACGACCCTTTCCAAGTGCGTGACGATGGCGTGTGGTTTTGTGGTCGTGATCGTGATGGCAAAGCAGCATCACCAATTTGGTTATGCAGCCGCCTGGATATTAAAACCGGGGTGCGCGATTTTTCTGGCGTGGGCTTTGGGCTATTACTTGAGTTCCCCGATATGCTGGGGCTACCCCAAGAATGGGTAATGCCAAAGCGGTTGCTGGCTGGCGATGGCAACGAAATTCGTTCTACGCTTTTGTACATGGGACTAGACATTGCACCAGGCGCGGCGGCCCGTGCACTGTTGATACGCTACATCCAAAGCCGCAAGCCACCCATGCCCTACGCACGCACCACCGACCGCACGGGCTGGCACAAGACAGACTTAGGGCCAGCGGTCTACGTGATGCCTAAGCAAACTATCACCAGCGCAGAGAGTGAACGGGTAATTTACCAAAGCGATAGCGCCATGGAAAACACCTTTCGCAGTGCTGGCACCCTAGACCAATGGCGTAGCAAAGTGGCGTCAATCTGCGTGGGCAATAGTCGCCTAGCCTTTAGCGTGAGCTGCGCTTTTGCGGGTGTTTTGCTGCGCTGGGTGGGTGGTGAATCAGGTGGGTTTCATATCTGGGGAAATGGTTCTTTGGGCAAAAGCACAATCCAAAAAATAGCTGCGTCGGTGTTTGGTGGTGCAAGCTTTAAGCAGTCTTGGCGTAGTACGGACAACGCCCTTGAATCCACAGCAGCGCAGCATTGTGATGCACTTCTCATACTTGACGAACTCAAGGAGATTGATCCCAAGTTGGCGGGTGAAACTGCGTACATGCTTGGCAACGAGCAGGGTAAAGCGCGTGCCAATCGAACGGCACAGCCAAAACCCAAGGCGACTTGGAAACTACTCTTTCTATCGACTGGTGAAATTACGTTAGCGCAGCATATTGCCTCTGTCGGTAAATCTATTCATGCTGGGCAATTAACACGCATGGCGAATATACCAATGGACGCGGGTGCAAACTTGGGGGCGTTCGAGGACTTGCATGGTTTAGAAAGTGGTGGCGCATTTAGTTTGGCCATTAAGGGATTAGCCGACAAATACTACGGATGTGCTGGTGTGGCATTTATCCAGCACGTCATCGACACGCAGAGTGGGATTGCACAGCGTAGCAAAACGGCCATAGACGCGATTACCACCGCATGGATACCTGCAAATAGTAGTGGACAAGTACACCGGGTGGCGGGGCGCTTCGCACTGGTTGCAGAGGCCGGGGAGTTGGCAACCAAGGCGGGGATCACGGGCTGGCCTGTGGGTGAAGCCACAAGGGCCGCAAAGACCTGCTTTGATGCTTGGTTGTTAGATCGTGGAGGTAATGGGGACACCGAGCAATACGCCATGCTGGCACAGGTGCGCAACTTCATACAGTTGCACGGGGCGGGCCGCTTTACCTGGTGGCACCGTGCGGGTGATGACCATGCGCCCAACACACTGTCACGGGCAGGGTACCGCCGCATGGTCACGCCAGAGGGCAAGCCTATCAAGGCCAATACAGACCACCAGCGCGAGTACGGCGAAAAAATCAGCGATGGTGATGCAGAGCAAACCAGCGTGGAGTATTTCATCTTCCCCGAGGTGTTCGATAAAGAGGTGTGCCAGGGCTTTGACCCCGTGGCTGTGAAGCGCCTGCTGTTGGAGAAAGGGCACTTAGAGCCGACGATCATCAAAGGCACAGGTGATAAGCCCGACAAAACGCGCTATGACCAAAGACAGCGGCTACCAGGCATGGGCAATGCCAATGTAATCAAGCTCAAAGCCAGCATCCTAGAGTTGGCAGAGTAAGTACCAGGCCATACAGCTTGAACGTGGGCGGGCGGCGGCGGTGGCCGCGTGCGTGGGGTTTGTTTTCGCGCTGTATTTTTCCAATAGAAGACGTGTCCACACCCCCGCACTGCCCGCCCCATATCCTTGATGGACGGCAATGGACACAGTTGCCCTCACTGCTCTCACCGTTTTTAGGTTTGCCCTCACTGCCTATGAGGGCAGCAAACCCGCATGGATAAAGGGCTGCAGCCCGATTTTGCATTTGCCCTCACTGCCCTCACTTTTAAAACACGCCAACCCGAGTTGGCAGGCCGTGAGTGCAGGCCATTTGCAAGGTACTTCCTGGGGTTTGGGCCTACACGGGTAATTCGTGCCCCGTTGAAAGTGTGTTCACCCATGCAGTTCTTGGGTAGTCATTCAGGTAGTCACCCCTCCCCCCATCAAGGTACTTCCACCTGGTTCGCTGGCACGGGTCGAAACGAGCGTGATTAAAGACTGTTGCGCCCGCCTGCTAAGGGGGTTAAGTGAAGACGCTGCCTATCGCTTCAATCGCTGGTGCATCCCGTGCCCGCGAGTGCAGGCATTTGCATGGTACTCCCTGGGGTTTGGGCCTGCACAGGTAATTCGTGCTCCATTGAAAGTGTGTTCACCCATGCGGTGCTTGGGTACTCAGTCAGGTAGTCACCCCTTCCTACGCGGGTCCTTCCCGGCCTGGCCAACCATGCGGGGACGAAACGACCCCAAAAACTCTCTAGGTTTCTATTCGTCCATGGGGTAAGTAAGTTGCAGCTCACGTTGTTACCTAGCCCAGGGGGGGCATCAAAAGTCTAGGTGTTTGACCATCGAACACCGATTGTTGTCATTCGCGTGTATTCCCGGGAAATTGGGAGGGAGGGGGGTATTGCTTTTGTAAGCTACCGATCGTGTACCCCCAAAGTACCCCCATATATACCCCCGCAAGTGCCCGGATGGTGCTACACTTTCACGGACGCTAATGCACGATAAAACGGCGTTTTCAGAGGGGAAATAAAAAAGCCCGGATGGCTTTGAACCTGTCCGAGCTTTGATGTGGTGCCCATGAGCGGAATCGAACTGCTGACCTACGCGTTACGAGTGCGTTGCTCTACCAACTGAGCTACATGGGCTTATGGATAAATTATAGCGTGGGCAAGGCTACTGGGCTTCCCGATGGTAGGCGGTAACGCGCTCGACCTCGTTTTTCGAGCCCAGCACCACGCTCACGCGTTCGTGCAGCTTGGTGGGCTGCAGGTCCAAAATGCGCTGGTGTCCGTTGGTGGCTGCGCCGCCGGCCTGCTCGATCAGCCAGCTCATGGGGTTGGCCTCGTACATCAGGCGCAGTTTGCCGGCTTTTTCGGGCTCGCGTTTGTCCCAGGGATACATGAAGACACCGCCGCGTGTGAGGATGCGGTGCACGTCGGCCACCATTGACGCGATCCAGCGCATGTTGAAGTCTTTGCCGCGCGGGCCTTCCTTGCCCTGCAGGCATTCGTCAATGTACTTGCGCACGGGTGGGGCCCAGTGGCGCATATTGCTCATGTTGATGGCAAACTCCTTGGTGTCAGCAGGCACCTGCACGTTTTCCTGGGTCAGTACAAAGCTGCCTTGCTCGCGGTCGAGCGTGAACATCGCCACACCGTCGCCCACGGTGAGTACCAGCGTGGTTTGCGGGCCATAGACACAGTAGCCCGCGGCCACCTGCTTGTTGCCGGCCTGCAGAAAATCTTTTTCCTCAATGCCTGCGTCATGGTCATCAGGCTTTTTGAGCACGCTGAAAATTGTGCCAATGCTCACGTTGACGTCAATATTGCTGGAGCCGTCCAGTGGGTCAAACAGCAGCAGATACTCACCCTGCGGATAGCGGTTGGGCACCAGGTAAATGCTGTCCATCTCCTCACTGGCCATGGCCGCCAGATGGCCGCCCCATTCGTTGGCTTCGATCAGCACCTCGTTGGCAATGATGTCCAGCTTCTTCTGAATCTCGCCTTGCACATTCTCCGTACTGGCCGTGCCCAGCACACCGCCCAGCGCGCCCTTGTTGACGGCGTAGCTGATGTTTTTACAACTGCGCGCCACCACCTCTAGCAGCAACCGCAACTGCGGCGGAATCCGCCCATCCTGGCGCTGCTGCTCTACGAGGTATCTGGTGAGTGATATTTTGCTGGTCATGTTTTGTATCTTAGCTGGCTTATGGGAGAGAGAGAACTTCCGGACGCGAAGGGCGCGAAGGTTACGCGAAGGACGCGAAAGAAAACCGAAAAGAAGAAAAATTAAAAAATAAAATCTGAAAAACGAGAATGCTAAACAGATTCAATTAAATCATTTCTATCAATAAAAATTTTTGATATTTTCTTTTGTCTTCTTTCGCGTCCTTCGCGTAATCTTTGCGTCCTTCGCGTCCGGAAGTCCGGCTGTTCGGATTTCAGGCTGTCCGATGTCGTCCTCTGAGCGTGTTAATCCGCCAAAGCCCGCGAAACCACCTCGCGCACGTCGTTGCTCAGGTCGCTCTTGGCGGCAACGCGTTTGATGGCTTCCAGGGCTGCGTTTTGGTAAGGTGGGGCCAGCTTTTTCCAGCGGTCCATGGCGCGGGCCAGGCGGGCGGCGACTTGGGGGTTGATTGGGTCCAGCGCCAGCACCTGCTCGGCCCAGAAGACGTAGCCAGCGGCATCAAGGCGGTGGAAGCCACCGGGGTTGCCGTTGCAGTAGCTGAAGATGACGCTGCGTGCGCGGTTGGGGTTTTTGATGTTGAAGTCCGGGTGCTGCATCAGGCTGCGCACGCGCGGCAGGATGTCGCCACCGCGGTCACTGGCGCCTGCCTGCAGCGAGAACCATTTGTCCAGTACCAAGGCCTCGTCCTTGAACAGGGTGTAAAACCGCTCCAGTGCAGGCGCAGCCAGGGCGTGGCCGCTGCCCAGCAGGGCAGACAGTGCGCCAAAGCGGTCGGTCATATTGCCTGCGTCCTTGAAGCGCTGGTAGGTTTTGCCGGGCCAGACGGTGTCGCCGGTGTCACGCGCGGCCAGACAGAGCATGCCTTGGGCCATATTGGCCAGCGCGCGGCGGCCGCTGCTGACGGCATCGGGGCTGTAGCCGCTAGGGTTTTGATGGGTGTCAAAAGCCCAGGCCCAGTCGGCCTGCAGGGCCATGGCGATGGTGCTGCGCATGGCCTCGCGTACCGCATGGATGCGCTGAGGGTCCACCACCTCCAGCTGCTCGGCGATATAGGTCTCTGAGGGCAGGGTGAGCACCAGCTCCTTGAAGGCTGCGTCCAGCTCGGGGTTGCGCAGCACGGTGCGCAGTGCGCCCACAAAGGCGGATTGGGCAAACTTCTGTGTATCAAACGGGGCTGCAGAGCCCTGTAATGTCGCGGGGGCAGCTATAAATTCCATAGCGTGCTGCATGCCCAGCCGCTGCGCGGCTTCCCAGCGGTTGAAGGGGTCGCTGTCGTGGGCCAGCAGGGTCAGCAGCTGTGCCTGCGTGTAGTCAAACTCCAGAATCACTGGCGCGCTGAAGCCGCGCAGGATGGACGGCACAGGCTCGGCATCCACATGGATGAACTGCAGCACTTCGCTGGCCTGCGTCATCACAAACGTGCGCTGGCCTGGCACGGCGTGCGCCTCGGTGGCCAGCTGCAGGGGCAGGTCGTGGCCCTGGGGTGCCACCAGGCCCAGATTGAGCGGGATG
Source organism: Polaromonas sp. (assembly GCA_013297865.1). Lineage (GTDB taxonomy): Bacteria > Pseudomonadota > Gammaproteobacteria > Burkholderiales > Burkholderiaceae_C > JAAFIP01. Next base: position 262,599 of record JAAFIP010000004.1, read on the forward strand.
ACAAAAGGTTCTTTGCTGGGCTGGCCGGGGGTGGGCGGGCAGCTTTGCGACAGGTGCAGTGCGTAGGTGCGCGCCTGTGCGTCATACACGCCGTGGGCCTTCACTCGCGGTGTGCCTGCCTGGCTGTACCAGCGCTTGAACTGCGCCAGCAGTGTGGCCAGGGCCGACTGCGGGTTGGCATCGGCAATCGCCTGGGCAAACTCGTCGCAGGTCACGGCCTGGCCGTCATGGCGCTTGAAATATTCGGTCATGCCTCTGGCAAAGCCTTCGCGGCCCACCAGGGTCTGCATCATGCGCACCACCTCGGCACCTTTTTCGTAAATGGTGACGGTGTAGAAGTTGTTGATCTCCTGGTAGGCATCAGGGCGCACCGGGTGGGCCATGGGGCCCGCGTCCTCGGGGAACTGGGCGGTGCGCAGCACGCGCACGTCTTCAATGCGCTTGACTGCCTTGGCCGACGGCGTGGGGCACAGGTCCTGGCTGAACTCCTGGTCGCGAAAGACGGTCAGGCCTTCCTTGAGCGAGAGCTGAAACCAGTCGCGGCAGGTGATGCGGTTGCCCGTCCAGTTGTGAAAATACTCATGGCCCACCACGCTTTCGATGTTGGCGTAGTCGGTGTCGGTGGCGGTTGTCTGGTTGGCCAGCACGTACTTGGTGTTGAAGATGTTCAGGCCCTTGTTTTCCATCGCGCCCATGTTGAAGTCGCTGGTGGCGACGATCATGAAACGCTCCAGGTCCAGCGGCAGGCCAAAGCGCGCCTCGTCCCAGGCCACGCTGGCCATCAGCGAGTGCATGGCGTGCTCGGTTTTGTCCAGGTCGCCGCGGCGCACAAAGACCTGCAGCAGATGGTCTTTGCCAGCGCGCGAGGTGATGCGCTGCTCGCGCGCCACCAGGTTGCCTGCGACCAGCGCGAACAAATAGCAAGGCTTTTTGTGCGGGTCTACCCATTTGGCAAAGTGGCGGCCATCTTCCAGCGTGCCTTGCTCCACCAGATTGCCGTTGGACAGCAGCACCGGATAGGCCTTGGCGTCTGCACGCAGCGTCACGGTGTACATCGACATGACGTCGGGGCGGTCCAGGAAATAGGTGATGCGGCGAAAGCCCTCGGCCTCGCACTGCGTGAAAAATGTGTCCTGGCTGACATACAGGCCCATGAGCTTGGTGTTCTTGGTGGGCGCGCAGGTGGTGAAAATCTCGATCTCGCAGGCGTCGGGCAGGTTGTCCAGCACCAGGGTGTCGCCATCCATCTTGAACGAGCAGCCCTGGCCATTGACCTGCACACGGGCCAGGTTGAGCTCATCGCCGTCCAGGCGCAGCGGCTGCACCGGCACGTCCAGGTTGCGGCGCACCTGCATTTTGCTGAGCACGCGGGTTTTGGTGGGGTCAAGATCAAAGCTCAGGTCTACGGTGTCTATCCAGTAGGCCGGGGCAGTGTAGTCAGCGCGCTTGACGAGCGCTGCGGTGGCTTCACGCAACATGGGGTTGTCCTCTTGAGAGTATTTGTTCTAAAAAGCGGGTATCGAGCAATGCGTGATAGTGTCGCACAGCGGCTATCACATGGGGCCCTGCCAGCTCATCGGCGCTGTGGCTGGTGCACAGCGCCACGGCGCGCATGCCCGCGCGGCGCGCAGCCTCGATGCCAAAAGGCGCGTCTTCAAACACAATCGCCTGGTTGGGCGGCACCTTCATGGCGCGGGCTGCTTCCAGAAAAATAGCGGGGTCTGGCTTGCCGGGCAGGCCCTGGTCACCGCCGACGATCACTTCGGGCGCTGTGGCCATCTGTAAATGGCCCATGGCAAACGCAATATTGTGTTTATCCCCAGCGGTGCCTACGCCGATTTTCAGGCCCAGGCCGCGCGCCTGGGCGGCAAATGCCTTGAAACCGGCAACCTCTTCAAACACGGGCGCGAACAGCTCGCGGTAGATGGCCTCTTTCTCCTTGACGAGGGGCAGCGCCTCGTCAGCGCCCATGGGGCGGCCAAACAGCTCGCCCATGCACTCGGTGCCGGTGCGGCCTGTGGTGCGGGCCAGCAGCTCTTTGACGTCCATGCGGATGCCGTGGCGTTTGCAGAACTCCAGCCACGACTGTGCGTGGTAGGGCATCGAGTGGATCATGGTGCCGTCCATGTCGAAGATCAGGGCGGCAACGCTGGATAAAGATGCGGTGGGGGGTAATGTAGAAGAATTCACTACTCGATTGTAAAACGAGGCGTACCCACGATATGCAAAGGGCGAAAGCGGCCTAAGCAAGCAAGTTAGCAGGTAAAAGGCGCTTGCAAGAACCCCCGAAAACGCGCCCTGCCGCCGCGCACGGCAGGCCCTGCCAGGCGGTAGCGCGGAAAGCGCTGCACAAAGCGCCCTATGGCAATGCGGCCTTCTAGCCGCGCCAGGCTCAGCCCCGCGCATTGGTGAATGCCAAAGCCGAAAGACAGGTGTTTGTTGTCCGCGCGCTCGATGTCCAGCCTGTCTGGCGCGTCAAACACGGCGCTGTCGCGGTTGGCAGCGGCGATGCACAGCGTGATCAAGGCGCCCGCAGGCAGCGCCACGCCGCCCACCATGGCCTCGCGCAGGGCACGGCGGTTGCCCAGCTGGTTGCTCGGTTCAAAGCGCAAAAACTCATCCACCATGGTATCCAAATAGGCCTCCAGGCCAATAGAATATCGCGGGAGAAGCTCACTTTTTGGTAGCAGTCTGTTTATCAATCTGTCCAGCTGATCGGGCCACTCCTGCAGCGCCACCAGGGCGTTGCCAATCAGGTTAGTGGTGGTTTCATGCCCCGCGTTGAGGATGAAGATGCAGTTGTGCAGCAGCTCGGCTTCGCTCAGCTGCTCTGCGCTGCCTTCGCCCTGAATCAGGCGGGTGAGTACGTCATGCTCCGGGTTGCCAGGGTGCTGGCGGCGCAGGGCTATCAGGCCTTTGAGGTAGTCGCCAAAGTCGCTGACGGCCTGGTTGCCGCGCGCCTCCTGCTCGGGGCTGAGCTTGGGCTCCAGCGCGCCCAGGATGGCCAGCGACCAGGCGCGCAGCGGCGCCCGGTCGGCGTGGGGAATGTCCAGCAGGTTGCCAATCACTTCCACCGGGATGGCGGCGGCAAAGTCTTCAATCAGGTCGCCGCCGCCTTGGGCTGCGATCTTGTCCAGCAGGCCATCCACCAGGCTCACCAAGCCGCTCTCCATCTCGGCAATCGCGCGGCGCGTGAGTGCGCCCATGATGAGCTTGCGCACCCGCGTGTGCCGCGGCGGGTCGTTGAACACCAAGCTGGTGGTGTGGTGCGCCAGCAGTGGCGAGCCGGGGCCGTACTTGGGTGTGAACTCGGCCACTTTGTCCGAGCTGAACGTGGCCGCATCGCGGTAGACAGCCATCAGGTCAGCATGGCGGGTGAGAAAGTAAGAGCCATCGGGCATGCGCCGGATGGGCTCACTCTCGCGCAGGGCGGCATACACCGGGTAGGGGTTGGCCAGAAAGTCGGCAGGCAAAGCGCGCAGGTCAAAGCCGGCGGCAATGCCCTGGGCACGCTCGGGTGTCATGGCTTGAGAAAATCACGCAGCGCAAACAGACAGGCATCCGGCGCTTCAGTCATCACCTGGTGTCCCGCCTCCAGCGTAACCACCTGGGCCTCACGCGCAGCGCTGATCAGCGCCTGAGCGGCCTTGGGCGGAGTCATCTGGTCCTGCTTGCCCACTATAAAAAGTGTAGCTGCTCCCGCGATATTCCATTGGCCTAGCGCCTCCAAAGCCTTGGAATAATCGTTGCAGGCGCTAAAGCCGAGGTGAAACACGTTCTCCCGCGGATTGCTCTGCAGCACCCGCCGCATCAGCGCCTGCGAGCCACCATACAGCCAGGTGCCGGGGCCCAGGCTGGAGGGCGGCGGCGCCAGCGTGCTGTGGCTGAAGGTATTGACCATCTTGATCGCCTGCATCGGATTGTTCAGCGCATTGTCCAGCAGCGCAGGCGACACCTTCATCGGAAACGCCGTTGCCACCAACGCCAGATGGCTCACCCGCGCAGGCGCCGTGCCTGCCGCATGCAGCGCAATCAGCGAGCCCCAGCTGTGGCCCACCAAAGCCGCTTTGTCGATCTGAGCCGCGTCCAGCAGCGCAATGATGAAAGCCGCAGCGTCCTCCACCGTTCTGGGGCAGTTGCCCGCACTCTTGCCATGGCCCGGCAAGTCAACCGCCAACACGTTGTAGCCGTGGTTGGCCAAATAGCGGCTTTGCAAAATCCACACACTGTGGTCATTGAGCACGCCGTGGATGAAGACCACAGTGGGCTTGGCAGCGTCCAGCGCCTTGCCGCCGGTGTAGCAGTATATTAGGTAGCCGTTAACTGGGATATACATAAATTTTAAATATATTGAAATTTAGCTTCTACGTTCGATGCACTTATTCGTGTTTCAAAAGAAGAGCGGGTATTCGTCTTCACTAGCAATGTAGCTTACAAACCATCGTGCTAATTTTTTTGTGAACAGAAAGATAAATATGGCTAAACGTAGAGACCCATACGATTCTGAGATCACTCAGTACTGCATATCCCGATATATGTTGTTCTCGGGTTCCAAAAATGTGCCCTCCAACTTTCGATTTGCCAAATTGAACTTTAAGGCGAGAAATCTTTCAAAAAAAGAGGCTCTGCATTACGTCATTGAGGCCAGCTTTTTTGGAGTAATGAATGTTTCAAACATCAAAAAAATACTGCAATACGATGTCGAGCTTCAAATGATGGACTTGGTATCTGAAAATGCGAAGGTATCTCTTAGCAACGATACGATCGACGGGATTAGATTCCATCGATTAGATGGCTGGAACGGATATACCCCGAAACCTGCGCAGCCTCAACAATCAGCGTTTATGACACAGCTGGATCCTAGATTCGTGGTGATGCTGCATGTACTTACTCAGGAACTAAAAGCTGAATTCCCTGAGTTAGAGAAAATTTACCACGCAGGGTTTTACGGAGGAGGGGCGCTGTGCCATAACCAGGGACGGGCTATGGATTTTAGCGGTGTGAGGATTGACGGACGGGACTACTTTGTACCTTTTCATTGGGGTAAGCAGCCCGTTCCCTTTCCACCTGGCAAACAATCAGCTCAATGGCCTAGTAACGTGAAAAACACTTCATACCGATTAGATCAGCCTGACAGCGACCTAATCGACGAATTTGAGCCAAATATGTCGTGGCGTATTTTTAAACTTGTGTATGAGGTGTTTGCGACGCATGCTTCTGATACCAGTCCCCATACGTCAGATGATCCGCCCAGTAAGATTGGTGATAAGTCTTTAATCATGCACCCTGACCACCCCACAAGTGCTCCAGGAACAAAGAATGGAAGAGAAGCACACAATAATCATATTCACGTGCAGATTGGGAATACCTTTGTAAATTGAGGGTATGAGTTAATTAAAGGCAAGAATTTGCTAGAAAAATCAAACTTATCTTTACGTACTCAAGCCTTCTCAGCCGCCTTCAACGCCCGCTTCAAATCGTCTATCAAATCATCCGCATCTTCCAGCCCAATCGACAGGCGAATGGTGCCCTGACTGATACCGGCGGACAACAAAGCCTCATCCGTCATACGAAAGTGCGTAGTGCTGGCGGGGTGGATGACCAGGCTGCGGCAGTCGCCCACATTGGCCAGGTGGCTGAAGACCTTGAGCGTTTCAATAAACTTTTTGCCCTGCTCGCGATGGCCTTTCATGTCAAAGCTGAACACACTGCCCGCGCCGCGCGGCAGCAGCTTTTGCGCCAGTGCGTAGCTAGGGTGCGACTCCAGCATCGGGTGGCCCACACGCGAGACAAACGGATGCGCAGCTAAAAACTCCACCACCTTCGTGGTATTGCGCATGTGCTGCGCCATGCGCAGCGGCAGTGTCTCAATGCCCTGCAAAATCAGCCAGGCGCTGTGCGGGCTCAGGCAGGCGCCAAAGTCGCGCAGGCCCTCGCGGCGCGCGCGCAGCAAGAAGGCACCCACTGTGCTCTCCTCGCTGAAGACCATGTTGTGAAAGCCCTCATAAGCCTCGGTGAGCTCGGCAAATTTGCCAGACTTTTCCCAATCAAAACTGCCCCCATCCACCACGATGCCGCCAATCACCGTGCCATGACCCGAGAGAAACTTGGTGGCCGAGTGGTAGACCAAGTCAGCCCCGTGCTCCAAGGGCTTCATCAGCCACGGCGAGGTGAGTGTGCTGTCCACCAAAAGGGGCACACCAGCCTCATGCGCAATGCGCGACACAGTGGGAATGTCCAGCACATCCAGCCCCGGGTTGCCTACGGTTTCGCCAAAAAACAGCTTGGTGTGAGGCTGCACGGCGTTGCGCCAGCCGTCGATATCGCCCGGCTTGACAAAGGTGGTGTCAATGCCAAAGCGGCGCAGGGTGTAGTGCAGCAGGTTCTGGCTGCCGCCATACAGCGCGGTGGAGGCCACGATGTGCGAGCCCGCGCCCATTAGCGTGGCAATGGCCAGGTGTAGTGCCGCCTGGCCGCTGGATGTGCTGATGGCGCCAATGCCGCCCTCCAGCGCCGCCACACGCTGCTCCAGCACGGCATTGGTCGGGTTGCTGATGCGGCTGTAGACATGGCCTGCGCGCTCCAGGTTAAACAGCGCGGCCGCGTGGTCGCTGGACTCGAACACGAAAGACGTGGACAGGTGGATGGGCACGGCGCGTGCGCCGGTGGTGGGGTCGGGGGCCGCGCCTGCGTGCAGGGCGAGGGTGTCGAATCCAGGGTCAGCATAGCCGCTCATGGCAGTTCTCCAAGGGTCAATGGTTGTCAGGCCAGCGCGTTGCCCGCCCCACAGCGGTGCCAAAAGAGGGCTGTGTACCGGCGCAGGCTGTCAAAAACGCGGTTTGTGGGCTATATTGTGAGCATAAATCTGAGGAGATAGGTCGTGAAAGTCAGCGATATTCTGAAATCCAAGGGCAATACGCTCTACACCATCACGCCAGAGCACAGCCTGGCTGACGCCATGACGCTGATGGCCGAGAAGGACATTGGCTCGCTGGTGGTGATATCCCACTCTCTGGTGGTGGGCATGTTGACCTTCCGCGAGGTGATTTTGGCGGTCAACAAAAACGGCGGCACCGTGGGCACCACCACGGTCTACCGCGCCATGGACGACGGCCCGCTGATCTGCACGCCCGAGACCGAGCTGGACGAGGTGCGCCGCATGATGCTGCAGCGCCACGCGCGCTACATGCCCGTGATCGACAACCGCATGCTGATGGGGGTGATCAGCTTCTACGATGTGGCCAAGGCCGTGGTGGACAGCCAGAATTTTGAAAACAAAATGCTCAAGGCCTATATCCGCGACTGGCCGGGGGCAGACGGCTAACAGCGCGTCCTGCTGGCTGGCCTTGCGCTATGCCGCGGTAGCGCCACCCTCAGGCCCGGGATCCTTGCGCGGTGGCTTGGGCCGCTGCGGCTTGGCGGTGTGCACCACCATCATGGCTTTTTCCATCTCGCCACTGACAAAGTGGGGCAGTGCCCGCACGCTGCGGGTGATGGTGTCTTCGATGCCTGTGCGGTGCTCGGGCGAGGGCTTTTTCAACACCCAGTGAATCACCTCGCTTTTGACCCCCGGGTGCCCAATGCCGATGCGCAGCCGCCAGTACTGGTCGGTGCCCAGCTGGGCGTGGATGTCGCGCAGGCCGTTGTGGCCCGCGTGGCTGCCGCCCAGCTTGAGCTTGGCCTGGCCGGGCACGATGTCCAGCTCGTCATGCGCCACCAGGATCTCCTGGGGGGTGATTTTGAAAAACTTGGCCAGTGCGCCCACCGACTTGCCCGACAGGTTCATGAACGTCTGGGGCTGCAGCAGCCAAATGGTCTGTCCTGCCAGGCTGGTGCGTGCCACCAGGCCAAAATAGCTTTTGTCCATGGCCAGCGAGCATTTGAGCTCGCGCGCCAGGGCGTCAATGAACCAAAAGCCCGCATTGTGCCGCGTGGCGTCATATTCCGTGCCCGGATTGCCCAGGCCAACAAACAATTTGATCATGGCCTCCATTATCTCTGCATGCATTGCAGGGGCATAAGCGTGCAGCATAATGTAAGCGGCGTCGCAAAATACTGCGTTTTCTCCTACAAACTGATGACGACAAACCTTTAGCACCCCAGTACCATGACCTTGTCCGGACCGTCCGCACACTTGGCTGCCCCGCAGCCTACCCAGTCCACCTTGTTGGTGGTGGATGTGGTGGAGTCGGTCCGATTGATGGAGGCCAATGAACAAGATGCCGTGCAACGGTGGCAAAAACTGGTGGCGCAGGTGGTGCAGCAAGTGCTGCCAGCCCATGGCGGCCGCCTGCTTAAAAGCCTGGGTGACGGCCTGATGCTGGAGTTTGCCTCGCCCCGCCCCGCGGTGCATGCCGCGCTCGAGATCCAGCAGCTGTGCCAGGCGCAGCACGCGGGCACAGCGCCTGCCCAGCGCATGTATCTGCGCGCCGGCATCCACACCGTCCAATATGTCAGCGACCAGCATGACATCTATGGCGCCGATGTCAACCTGGCCGTGCGCCTGACCACCCTGGCCGGCCCCGGCGAGATCATTGTCAGCGCCCCCGTGCGCGACCAGCTCACCCCCCTGCTGGACGGCGACATTGAAGACCTGGGCGACTGCTATCTCAAGCACCTGGTCAGCCCCGTGCGCGCCTACCGCGTGGGCGACGCAGGCGCAGCCCCCATCATCGAGCCCGGCAGCAGCCGCCCGCTCGACCTGCGCCCCACCGTGGCCGTCATCCCATTTGCCGCGCGTGGCGCAGAGCCTGGCCACGCCCTGATCGGCGAGGCTGTGGCCGACGAGCTGATAGCAGCGCTGAGTAAAACCGCCGAGCTGCACGTTATCTCCCGTCTGTCCACCACCGTCTTCCGCGACCGCGCCGCCAGCCCCGACGGCGCCCTGGCCGACATCCGCCAGCACCTGGGCGCCACCTACGTGCTGTCAGGCCGCTGCACCGTCATTGGCAGCCACATGAGCCTGTTTGTCGAGCTGGCCGAAGCCGACGGCGGCCGCATTGTCTGGGCCGACAGCCTCAAAGGCACCGTCGCCGGCCTGTTCAACCCCGACGATGACATGCTGTCGCGCATCGTCGCCGCAGTCAGCAGCGCAGTGATGAAACACGAGCTGGGCAGAGCGCAGAACCATGCGCTGCCTACGCTGGAGGGGTATACGTTGCTGCTGGGGGCTATTGCGATGATGCATCGCACGGACTATCACGATTTTGATAAGGCACGGCAGATGCTGGAGCATTTGATTGAGCGGAGCAAGAGGCACCCGGTGCCGCATGCCTGGTTGGCAAAATGGCATGTATTGCGGGTACAACAAGGCTGGACGACTGATATTGAATCGACGGCAAAGCTTGCTTTGGATTGCTCGAAACAAGCGCTTGATTGCGAACCCAATAATTCGCTGGCCCTTACAGTGGATGGATTTATACACACCAATTTGAGGCGAGATACTGAAACTGGTGCACAAAGATACGCTGCCGCTTTGGACTCCAATCCCAACGATACGTTGGCTCTGCTCCTGAAAGGTACCATGCATGCGTTCAGGGGTGAAGGGGCTGATGCTGTGGCAAACACAAAACATGCTATCAAGCTGTCACCTTTAGACCCGCTGAGATATTTTTACGATTCACTAGCTGCGACTGCAGCACTGTCTGCAAACCAGTATGAAGATGCTTTAGCTTTAGCTACACGTTCCTTAAGAGCAAATCGCACACATACATCGACTATCCGAGCACTAGCTATTGCCCATGTTGGACTAGGGCATATTGACGAGGCGAAAAAAGCAGTAGCAATGTTGCTCAAGCTTGAACCTTCATTTACCGTTGAAAAATTTATTGCTAGAAGTCCAAGCTCAAATTTCAAAACTGGTACGGTCTGGTCTCAGGCGCTCATTAGCGCAGGATTGCCAATTTGAGGTTAATTAATAAGGAGTAAATCTATGAAAACTTTGCAAGCTTTAGGCGGTGTGGGTGGAGTAGGAGGAGTCGGTGGTGTTGGAGGTGTAGGGGGAGTAGGAGGCGTTGGTGGGGTTGGAGGTGTAGGTGGAGTAGGAGGTGTGGGCGGAGTAGGAGGCGTTGGTGGGGTTGGAGGAGTGGGTGGAGTCGATGCAAACCCCATCTCAATGGGGCCTCTAATTAGTAGCCGTGATGCACTTGTTGGTAGTTATTCAGGTACAACACAACCCGTTAAGTGGCAACCTTCTGTTGACGATGTTACTTTGCTCAAACGTTGGGATTCCAACGTACGCGTCAGTGTTTGCCAAGCAGAGTTATTTACACCATTGCACTTCAGCACAAGCGGTCAAAGCGCATCCTTTGCGCATCTGGATATTACTGGCGCAAGCAGCTTCGATGCAAAGAATATAGCCACCCTAACGCGGCCTGGCAAAGCGCTGTTTATCCAGCAACTGGGCTTGGTCATGAACTGGGCTAGTTTGCGCGAGGACCGAGCTGGCGAAATCCTCACGCAAATGTCAGGTGCAGCCCCTTACTGGGCCAGCGTGGTGGGCATTCAGCCGCATCGCCACAAGTACACGCTGGAAGTGTTGGGCTTGGCCTTGTCGCTGGCTTGGATGGTGGAGATGCGCTTTAAGCACGCTTTTGCCTGCCCGCGCCCGGTGGAGTATTCGCCCCAGGTGCAACCCATGATTGCCACGCCCGGCCACGGCGCACTGCCCAGCGGGCATGCTACCGAAGCGTTTATGGTGGCTCGCGTGTTGCAACACTTGACGAATCCACCCCAAGGTGCTGAAACAGATACGCAATTGCAACGCCAAGCCGCACGCATTGCCATCAACCGCACCGTTGCTGGTGTGCACTTCCCCGTAGACTCCGCTGCAGGCCGTCTGCTGGGCGAGGCCTTGGCAGGCTATTTTGTTCACCGTTGCCAAGATAAAGCCTCTTATCTGGAGCGCAGCTTTGACGGCACGCAGTTCCATGACAGTGGGAATGCTTTGGACTTTAACTACCACGCCGACCTGCAAAGCACGCCTACGAGCCTCTTCAATGCAGAAGGGCCCGCGCACAACCTTGGCTCACCTTCTGCCATTTTGAAAGAGCTGTGGGACCTGGCCAAGGCAGAATGGGCTTGAACCTGAATGCTACATATTTAATAGCTGCTCCCGCGATATTCTATTGGTCTGCAGGCCAAAATGATGCATAAAAGAAGGGTTGATGATGGCAATTGACAAAGCAACCGCTGCTGAAAATGCGCAAAAGCCAGGCGAACAGCGCGCCTCCGTTTTGGAGTGGTCTCCTGCGCCGAGTGCGAAGGCAACTTTTGCGGGAGTGGATTACAGCGTCAATGCTGCGGCTGATGGCCTGGATCCTTATCTGGTGTGGGCTGATTTGAGTGGCTTTGCTCATTTGCGCAAACCGGGGCAGCGCCTGGAAGAATACCGCCCCACCTCCATACCTCTGCTGATTGAGCTGCAAAACAAAGTATCTGCGCAAGATTTACTGGCATTTATCAATCCAGTGGACCTGAAGCAAGACAATGCGTATGCCGCCAAAACGCCGCAGCTCACCATTTCTGGCGCCTACCTGCAAGAGGGCGCTGCCGTGCCCGGCGGGGTGGTGCCTGCCAATGCCAACTCGGCATTTTTTCAGCAAATCAGCCGCCAGTCGTTGGCCAAGTATGTGCGCCGCATAGAAATTGATCTGCCTCAAGACGCCACACTGAAACTGCCCAAGCTGGAAAAATCCCCCCAGCCTGCGCAAAACAGGCCCTTGCTGAAGGGTAAGGTGATGGCGCTGATTGACGATGGCTGTGCGTTCGCGCATCCGCATTTTTTGCGCAATGCTGCTGCACCGTTTGAAACCCGCATTGCCCGTCTGTGGGACATGAATGTGCGTGGGGCTGCATCGCCTGTGGGGCCGCCCTCCCTATTTGCCGTGGAGACATATCCGGGCGAACACGGTTGCGACTATGCAGATACCGACCTGAACGCCTTGATGGCCCAGCACACCCACGCAGGGCGCTTGGACGAAGACGGTGTCTATGCCGCGCTGGCAGCCCACACCTGGGGCAATGTCAATCGTTTGCAGCTGCGCGCCGCGCACGGCACCCATGTGATGGACCTGGCCTGCGGCCCATACTTTGTGCAAGACACTATGTGCACCCGCCACGCTGCCGAGCCTGCCAATCCGACGTGGGAGCAGGGCCAGGACGCTGCTAGTGACGTGCAGATTATTTTTGTGCAGCTGCCCATGCGCACCGTGCAAGACACCTCGGGGCGCAACACCATGACGCGCGACGTGACCAATGCGCTGACCTACATCATGGCGCAGTGCGCTGTGGACGCGCAGATTGTGGTCAACCTGAGTTGGGGCGCGCTGGCTGGGCCACACGATGGCAGTCACGTGCTGGAGCGTTATATTGACACCTTGATCCGCTTTGAGAACACATACCACCGGTTGCCTGCGCCAGGCAAGCGCCTGCAAGTGGTGGTGCCAGCGGGCAACGGCTATCAGTCGCGCACACATGCCAATTTTTCGTTGACAGGCTTTGCCTCGCAAACCCTGTACTGGCGCACGGAGCCAGATGATGCAACGGAGAGCTATGTGGAGATCTGGCTGCGCAAAGGTGATGAAGTGGCCGTGGATATTGTGGACCCTAACGGCAACAGCCTGCCCACCGTGCGTAAGGGCGATGTGCGGCACCTGTTGGGCTACAACACGCCTTTGGCGCCCGGCAGTGTTTTGGGTGTGTGCTACAACGACGCCGCGCTGTCAGGGCAAAACGGCCACTGCGTGCTGTTGGCGCTGGCTCCTACAGCCAGCCTGGACCGGACCCGCGCCACTGCTCCGCATGGCCTATGGCGCATTACGGTCACCAACGTCAAAGCAAAAACTACAGTGGTGGATGCTTATATCGAGCGCGACGATGTTGCTCTGGGTACCCGGCGCGGCGCACGCCAAAGCTATTTTGAAGATGTGCACTACGACCGTATGGCCACAAACGACAATGAGCAGGCAGACATCAATTGCCCCACTCCTCAGGCAGCGTATGTGCGCCGTGAAGGCGTGTTCAACAATATTTCGACAGGAAAGCGCACCCATAAAGCAGGAGGCGTGCGAGAGACGGATATGGAGATCGCTGAATATTCGCCACGCCACAACTACACCAGCCGACCCAAGCGCCCCGGGACCAAAACCCCTGTGCCGTACTACGCCACCACGGAAGAGAGCCGTAGCCTGCGCGGTGTCCGTGCTGCAGGCACGCGTGCGGCAAGCACGGCGCGCCTGTCGGGCACCAGCATGGCCGCGCCGCAGATTGCGCGGGATCTGCTGAACGCTCTATTGCCTTGATTTTTAACTAAAAAACAGCTGCAGCCCAATAAAATATCGCGGGAGCAGCTACAAATTAAATAGCAAATAGCATCTTGCTGCTGTCAGCGCTTTACCACTTCGCAGGCAGTTTTTTCACCAGAGTCATGCTGCGTTTGTCTACGCTGATGTAGCCGCCTTTTTCGAGGTCGCGCACGAGGCGGCTGACCATTTCGCGGGAGGTGCCTATGCGCTGGGCGAGGTCGGCGTGGGTGGTGCGGGCTGGCACGGGGCGGTGGCCCTGGCTGTCGGGGGGCTCGGCCAGCTCTTCCAGCGTGGCGGCCAGGCGGCCGTAGGCGTCGAGCAGGGCGAGGTTGCGCACGGTGCTGGTGGCTGAACGTACCCTGGCGATGATTTTGGTGATGAGCTCGAAGGCCAGATCGGGCGAGCGGGCGATGTGCTCGCGCACGCGGTGGGCGGTGACTACCGAGCACACGCAGGGCTCCAGGGCTTCGATGCTGGCCGAGCGCACGCCACCGTCCAGGGACATTTCGCCAAAATAGTTGGGGGCCACGATGGTGCCATAGGTCACCTCGCGGTCGTCGGCGTCGGTGCCGTAGGTGCGCACGCTGCCACTGAGCAGGATAAACAGTGTGTCGCCGCTGTCACCTTCGCTGAGGATGATGGCGCCTTTGCGGTAGCTGCGTTGGGTGCCTTCGTCGGCCAAGGCGCGCATGGCCTGGCTTAAGGGTTTGCTGCTTTGGAGGGGGGGTGCCTGTGACATGACAGGCATTGTGGCACGAAGCCACGCCACGCTGCTGCCCCGTTGCAGCGTGGCGCCGGGCAGGCTCAGGCCTTGTCTGGGCTGAGGGTGGGCATGACGGCCATCAGCGTAACGATCTCGCGCAGGCCGTGGCAGTTGGTCTTGAGGCACAGGTTGCGCACATGGGTGCGCACCGTGGCGGTGCCAATGCCCAAGTGTTTGGCCATCTGGGGCACGGTCATGCCCTCGCTGATCAGCTGCAGCACGCGCTCTTCCATCGGCGTGGCGAGGTAGGCTTTGGCAAACGCATGGATCATCAGCGGCTCGCTCATCTGCGTGCGAGAAAAGACCAAGGCAAAATGCTCGACCGGTTTTTTAGCTGCAGTGCGCAGCGGCACCACGGCCACCGTGACGTGCGAGCGCAGGCCCAGCGCGATCATGCTGCGCTGGCCTGCTGCGGCCTGGGTGAGCGCCCGGCTGAACTCACGCACATCGGGCATGTGGGTGACGATGATGTAGCCGCTGTCCACGGCCACGCAGTCACGCCTGTCCAGCAGGCGGTCTGCCGCGGCATTGCGCTGCACCACGCGGGCGAAGGGGTCGATGATGATGACCGGGTGGGCCATGACGTCCAGCGCGCTGGCCGCCAGGCTGTGGGCCAGGGCCATGTTGGCCTGCGGCGTGGTGCGCTCCGGTTGGGACGGTGCGAACACGCTGTGTCCGAAATGCAGCTCAATGGCGCTACCTTGGCCGTGGCGGGTATCAGAGGCGGTGTCGAGGTTCATGGCTTGCTCACTTTCGTTGATGACAGTGCTTCAAGCATAAAAATTTGCCGCCTTGGCGCTTGGGAAGTAGTTGCCTTGAATTGGTGATTTATTTGCCAAAATGTGGTTTTCAGGCGTAAAAAAGCCCACCGAAGTGGGCTTTTTTGGCATCCTGCCGGGCCCATAACAGGGCTGGCAGGGTGCAGCAAGTGCTGGGTAGCGGCTTACTTTTTGGCGGCGGGTGCCTTGGCAGCAGGTGCTTTGGCGTCAGCTTTGGGGGCTGCTTTGCCGTCTTTGCCTTTGGCGTCCGCTGCGGGAGCAGCGTCAGCAGCTGCAGCCTCTTCTTCAGCGGCTTGGGCCACAACCGACACGATGACCGGGTTGACCTTGCCTTTGGTGAGCACTTTGACGCCTTTGGGCAAGGTGATGTCGTTGACGTGCAGGGACATGCCCTTTTTCAGGCCAGACAGATCGACCTCGATGAACTCGGGCAGGTCAGCAGGCAGGCAGGAGACCTGGATCTCGTTGGCCACGTGGTTGACCAGGCAGTTGTCAAACTTGACAGCCTGAGAGTCGGCCTCGCCCTTGAAGTGCAATGGCACTTTCATGGACAGTTTGGTGTTGGCATCGACACGCTGGAAGTCGATGTGCAGCACTTGCTGTTTGTAAGGGTGGTACTGCACGTCGCGCAGCAACACTTTGGATTCCTTGCCCGCATACTCCATGTCGAGCACGGTAGCGTGGAAGGCTTCCTTTTTCAGGGCGTGCCACAGTGCGTTGTGATCGATCTCGATCAACTGGGGTGCAGCGGTACCACCGTAGACGATGCCAGGGGCTTTGCCCGTAATGCGCAGACGGCGGCTCGCACCCGTACCTTGCTTAGAGCGCTCAAAAGCGACAAATTTCATAATCAACTCCTAAAGAGGACCACCGCGACCAGTGAGACCTCGACTGTAAAAAGCTGCCTCGTGCACGGTGTAGACACCATACGCGGGGCAACGCGTTGCTGGTTTACGGCACCAGCAGGCCGTTTTGTCAGTGCAGACCAACCTGTTTAAAACAGATTGTCCTGCTCTGAAAACAAACTCATCACTGACTCGCCTTTGGCAATGCGCGCAATCGTCTCGGCGATCAACGGGGCGACTGACAGTTGGCGAATCTTGTTGCAGGCCTTGGCCGATTCGGACAGGGGAATGGTGTTGGTAATCACCACCTCGTCCAGCGCGCCGCCTTTGGCAATGCGCTCAATGGCCGGACCGCTGAAAACCGGGTGGGTGCAATAGGCATAGACCTTTTTGGCACCACGCTCCTTGAGCACTTCGGCGGCTTTGACCAGGGTGCCCGCTGTGTCGATCATGTCGTCCATGATGACGCAGTTGCGCCCTTCGATCTCGCCGATCACATGCATGACTTCGGATACGTTGGCTTTGGGGCGGCGCTTGTCGATGATGGCCAGATCACAGCCCAGCTGCTTGGCCAGCGCACGGGCACGCACCACGCCGCCCACGTCAGGCGATACCACGATCAGGTCTTCATATTTCTGGCGGCGCAGGTCGCTCAGCAGCACGGGCGAGGCGTAGATGTTGTCTACGGGAATATCGAAAAAGCCCTGGATCTGGTCGGCATGCAAATCCATGGTGAGGATGTGCGACACGCCCACGGTTTGCAGCAGGTTGGCCACCACCTTGGCGGTGATGGGCACGCGGGTAGAGCGCGGGCGGCGGTCCTGGCGGGCGTAGCCGAAATAGGGGATGACAGCGCTGATGCGCTCGGCCGAGGCGCGCTTGAGCGCGTCAACCATCACCAGCAGCTCCATCAGATTGTCGTTGGTGGGAGCGCAGGTGGACTGCACCACAAACACGTCACGGGCGCGCACGTTCTGGTTGATTTCTACGGTGACTTCACCGTCAGAAAAGCGACCCACTGTGGCGGCACCAAGCTTGGTGTTCAGGTGAGCAGCGATTTCCTGCGCCATCACGGGGTTGGCATTGCCGGTAAAAATCATGAAATCAGGGTGCAATGCGCTCATGGTGATGATGAGTTGAGGACTTCAAAAGAATTTGGCAGGGGAAGAAGGATTCGAACCTTCGCATGTCGGAATCAAAATCCGATGCCTTAACCAACTTGGCGACTCCCCTACACGGGTCAGTGGATGCTTGACACACCTACCAACCGATAACCTGTTTGCTGCTATACAACCTGTTCATGCATAGGTTGCATAGTCGTCTGCCCACCCTACAAGAGGATGTGCAGGCAAAGTACTGCACAGTTTTTGCTGCCAACCTGCGGGCACTGCCTGCAAAATTTCGTCGCCTGAAATTTTGGCAAACACTGCACTGCCTGAACCAGTCAGCCGGGGTGACAAACCTTGGTTGCGCAGCGCATGGAGCGCTTGTGTAACCTGCGGATTGAGCATTTCAGCTACTGGCTGTAAATCGTTATGACCAAAGTCGTAAGGACTTGCCGCAAAGCCTGAGATTATAGCACGCTGTGTATCCCGCTTTAGGGCCGGATGACCAAAAATTGCCGGGGTGGACAAGCCCTGGGCGGGCTTGATCACGGCAAACCGCGCGGGGGGTAAATCCACGGGCGTCATTTGCTCGCCCACACCCTCCACCCAGGCATTGCGCCCGCGCAGAAAAAACGGCACATCTGCGCCCAGCGCCAAGCCTATTTGCTCTAACTTTGATAGCTGCTCCCGCGATTGCCATAAGCGCTGCAGGCCCAAAAGGCATGTAGCAGCGTCTGACGAACCGCCACCCATGCCCGCCTGACTGGGAATGCGCTTGTGCAGACGGATATGGGCGCCCAGCCGGGTGCCGCAGGCGGCCTGCAGGGCCCGGGCAGCGCGCACACACAGGTCATCGGCAGGCAGCGGGTCGCCAGCGGCGCCCACATCTTCGCGGCTGATCACGCCGTCGCTGCGCAGCTCCAGGTCGATGGTGTCCATCCAGTCAATCAGCACGAAAGCCGACTGCAGCAGGTGGTAGCCATCAGCGCGGCGGCCGGTGATGTGCAAAAAAAGATTGAGCTTGGCGGGGGCCGCGAGGCCGTGGAGGGCTTGCATCATGGCGTCAGAGGGGGAAATCAGCGCTCCAGCACAATGCGCAGCTTGGCCACGGGCGTGGGGTCGCTGCGGCTGGCGCTGACGCGGCCTTCGCCGTGGCGTGACAGGTCGGCCTGCCAGCCCGGCACGCTGGCGCTTTGGCCGCGCAGCCAGGCAAACAGCGCCTCCAGCGGAATGGCTGCGCCCGTGGTTTGCTCCAGCATGGCTTGTACAGAAGGGTACTGCCGGGTATCACTGCCGTTTTGCAGCTGGGCCAGGCCCGGCTGCCAGCGCAGCACGGCCGCGGTGCCGCCCAGTGGCGTCAGCAGGGTCAGTTGCCCCGCAGTCTCGCTGCCCAGCAGCTCAAAGCCGCCAGAAAAGCTTTGCACGGGCTCGCTCTCCACCACCAGGCTGATACGCCCCGCAAAACTGCTGTTTTCAGGGTCTTTTGTGCCGCCAGGCCTCTGGACAGTCGCGCAGCCAGCTATGATAAATATAGCAATTAGAAGCAGCCATCTGGTGTGGCAACACAGCCGGTTCATGGGTTTTACAGTTTCACGCGCAGGCGCTTGAGCGTTTCCAGCAGGGTTTCGTTCTCGCTGTTGAGCAGCATGCCTTCTTTCCAGACGGCAATTGCCTTGTCGCGCTGGCCGCTGACCCAGTACACCTCGCCCAAGTGCGCTGCAATCTCCGCATCTGGCTTGGCCTGGTAGGCGGTTTGCAGTATCTTGATGGCTTCGGTTTTATTGCCCAGACGGAACTCTACCCAGCCCAGGCTGTCGGTGATGTAGGGGTCGCCAGGGGTGATTTCCAGCGCTTTCTGGATCAACTGCTTGGCCTCTGGCAGGCGGACATTGCGCTCTGCCAGGGAGTAGCCCAGGGCGTTATAGGCTTGCTGGTAGTCGGGTTTGGCGGCAATCAGCTGGCGCAGCAGACGCTCCATTTCGCCAAAGCGGTCAAGCTTTTCGGCCAGCATGGCCTGGTCATAGAGCAGTTCAACCTCTTGCGGGGCGCTGGCCACGACCTGGCCCATGACATCATAGGCAGCCTGGTACTGTTTGTTCTCGCGCAACAGCTGCACCTCGGACAGCAGCTTGGAGCGCTTGTCTGCATCGCTGCGCTCGGGCAGGCTGCGGATCAGCTTGCGCGCTTCATCAAGCTTGCCCTGTTTGGCGAGGATCGATGCGCGGCGGGTCTGGGCGCCGACCAGGGCCTGGGGGCTGTCGATCTTGGAAATCCAGTTCTCGGCCAGAGCAAAGTCTTTGCGCTTTTCGGCCACCTGGGACAGCGCCAGATAGGCCTGGGTGCGGCCGCGCTGGCGGTCTTGCGCGCGCTCAGACTCGGCGCCGTCGGCAACGGTTTGCTGTTGCACAAGATCAAGATAGCGTTTGAGGGAGGTCTCCGCAGATGCGAGCTGGTTGTCCTGCAATTGCAGGCTGCCTTGCACCAGCCAGGCTTCGGCAAAATCTGCTTTGTCGCGGGTGATCTGCGCGATTTGCTGGCCAGCCTCGGCATAGCGCTGCACGTCCAACAGGGCGCGGACATAACCCATGCGGACTTCGGGGCGGGCCTTGTCCGTCTCCAGGTAGCGTTTGACGATCGGCTCGGCCAGGGGCTGCTTGGGGTCCATGATCTCCAGCGCAAGCAGGGCCGGAAATTCGTTGCCAGGACTGGCAGTTTGCGCCTTGCGGGCTGCGTCCAGCGCACCCGTCACATCAGCCGCAGCCAGCCGCAGCCTGCCCACCGCGGTCCAGGCAGGGCTGGATACGCTGGCATCGGCATTGGGACCCAAATAGTCGCTCAGGGCCTGTTCGGCTGTGGTGGCGGCAAGTTTTTTGTCGCTGGCGCGGCCATAGGTTGTCAGGCTGCGACTGATCAAGGGGCCGCGTTGGGCTGCTGGGGAATTGGTCAGCAGGGTGCGCAGAGGCTCAACGCTGTCGGGCAGGCGGTTGAGCGCCACGAGCACCTGGAACAGCCGCTCGTTGGCGAGCACCGATTTGGGTTGCGATTGTGTCCATGCGCGCGCGGCCTGCAGCGCAGCGTCGCCAGAGCGGGCCTGAATGGCAATATCGACAGCGCGCTCGAAAAGCTTGGCATCGTTGGTTTTGCGCGCTGCGTCCAGCACCAATGAGTAGCCTGTACCAGGCTCGCCCCCACGCGCATTGAGCTCGCCCAGCAGCAACTGGTAGAACAGATCGGCATCCATGCGCGACTGCTCGGCCGCAGGCTCGCTGGCAGCCGCTTGCGGCTTGGGTGCGGCTCTCTGGGCCACAGCCTGCCAACTCAAGCCCAGCAAGCCAGCGGCGAGGCTGAGATGGATGAAGGTCAGTTTGCCTGGCAGGCAAGCACGAGTGCGTGGCACAAAACAGCGGGTATCGTTCATTGAAGGATGATAATCGAAGCATGCCAGAATTGCCCGAAGTTGAAGTTACCCGCCTGAGTTTTGCCAGCCGTATCCAGGGGGCGGCCATTCGCAGCGTGCAGATGGGCAAAGCCCTGCGTTGGCCCCTGGGTATTGACCCTGATGAGCTGCAGGGTCTTTCAGTGGCTGCAGTGCGTCGCCGGGGTAAATATTTGTTGATTGATCTCGCCGCCGAACAAGCCCGCTCGCGGGGCCTGTTGTTGGTGCATCTGGGCATGTCAGGCTCGCTCAACTTCGCCCACAGCCTGGCAGAGGCGGGCAAGCATGACCATTTCACCATGGTGACAACCCGAGGGACGCTGCGCTTGAACGACCCGCGCCGCTTTGGTGCGGTGGTCTATGCCAGCTCTGAGCACGATGCGCCAGCGCAGAAACTTCTGGGTTCGTTGGGGGTGGAGCCGCTGTCAGATGATTTTGATGCAGCGGCTTTCCATGCTGCGCTGCGCCAGCGTAAATCCGCCATCAAGCAGGTGCTGCTGGCCGGAGACATTGTGGTGGGTGTCGGCAACATCTATTGCTCTGAAGCATTATTTATGGCGGGTATTCGGCCCACAGTGAGGGCCTGCAACATCAGCGGGCCGCGTGCAGCACGTTTGCACCAGGCGATTCGCGCGGTATTGCAGGCAGCGGTCCAACAAGGCGGCAGCACGCTGCGCGACTTTTCCAGCGCGGAGGGCAAAACAGGCTATTTCCAGCTGCAGGCGCAGGTGTATGGCCGCGCCGGGGAGCCTTGCCGTGCGTGCGCCTTGCCCATCACGCTGCTGCGGCAAGGTCAGCGCAGCACCTTTTACTGTGCGCATTGCCAGAAATACTGAAAGCTGTCTGCCCAAACTGCCATGGTTTATCAACAAGTCAGGGTGTACTTACTATCTATGCAGTGTTATATTGAACAGCTATGCAGACCCTTGTAGACAGCCCTGTGGCCCCTTCTTTTAACGAGCAGTTCGATTCGCACAGTGCGTGGCGGCGCGAGTTTGCCCTGCGCCTGAAACTTCTGTCTGACTGGATGCGTGACCATGAGCTGCTGGATGCCTCTGTAGAAGAGCGTCTGCAGCGCCTTGAAAGCCAGATGCGCTCTGACAAGGTGATGGTGGCTTTTGTGGCCGAGTTCTCGCGCGGCAAGTCCGAGCTGATCAATGCCATTTTCTTCGCGGCCTATGGCCGCCGCATCATGCCCGCCAGCGCAGGCCGCACCACCATGTGCCCTACCGAGCTGGGCTGGGACGCCGATGTGCCGCCGTGCTTGCGCTTGCTGCCGATTGAAACTCGCCTGCAACCCCAGGCACTGATGGAGTGGCGCGCTGCACCAGAGAAATGGACGCGCGTGGACCTGGATGTCAACGATGCGGCGCAGCTGGCACAGGCTTTTGAAAAGGTAGCCGAGGTACGCAAAGTCACCAAGGATGAAGCGCGTGCCCTGGGCTTCTGGCATGACGAAACGCCCGATGACAACCCGATGGCCGATGCGCAGGGCATGATTGAAGTGCCCAAATGGCGGCATGCGCTGATCAATATCGCCCATCCCCTGCTCAAGCAAGGTCTGGTGATTCTGGACACGCCAGGACTCAACGCCATTGGCGCAGAACCTGAACTGACCGTCAGCCTGATTCCACAAGCCCATGCTGTGGTGTTTATCCTGGCGGCCGATACAGGTGTGACGAAATCGGATTTGTCGATTTGGCGCGAGCACCTGATATCCGAAAGCGCCGACCACTCTTCCAGGCTGGTGGTGCTCAACAAAATTGACACCATGTGGGATGCGCTGTCTACGCAACAGCAAATTAACGACAACGTGGAACGCCAGCGCGCAACCACCGCAGAAATCCTGGCCTTGCCCAAAAGCCAGGTCATTCCGGTGTCGGCGCAAAAGGGCTTGGTTGCCAAAGTCACCGGTGATCAGGCGCTGCTGCAAGCCAGCCAGTTGCCCATTCTGGAGCAGGCTCTGAGCGACGGCATGATGGGCCAGCGCCAAGCCATTTTGCGCGGCGCCATGTCTTCAGGCATCATCGATTTGCGGGCTGAAACCACGCGCGTGATCAATATACGCCGCCGCGATCTGGCTGAGCAGATGGTGGAATTGCGCGGGTTGCGTGGCAAAAACGCAACAGTCATCCGGCATATGCGTTCGCGCATCGAAAGCGAGCAGGCGGAGTTTGATGCCAGTGGATCACGCATCCATGCGGTGCGCTCCATTCACCTGAAGCTGCTGAGGGAAGTGTTTTCCGCATTGGGTACTTCCACGCTGAAAGCAGAGCTGCGCCAGCTCAATGACGCCTTGCGCCAGCCAGGTATCAAGCTGGGCGTTCGAAAAGCCTATACAGACACGTTCAGCCGATTGCGCGAAATACTGTCCCATGCCAAAGGCTTGAACAGCGAAATCCAAACCATGTTGACCACCAGCTTCAGGCAGCTCAACGCCGAGTATGGTTTTTCGTTGCAGACGCCACGCGAACCCGAGCTGGCGCGCTACGAGCGTGACCTGGATGCCGTGGAGCGCAGCCATACCCAGTACCTGGGCATTGGCAATCTGCTGCGCCTGGCGCAGCCGGATTTTGCAGACCGCCTGGTACGTGCCCTGGCTACCCGCCTGCGTGTGGTGTACGAATCAGCGCTGGGCGAGGTGGAGCTGTGGAACAAGTCAGCTGCCTCCCAGCTCGATGCACAGCTGCGGGAGCGCCGCAAGACATTTGCCCGCCGTATTGAGGCGATTGACCGCATCCAGGATGCCGCCAATACGCTGGATGAGCGTATCGGTGAAATCAACTACCAAGATCACCATCTGGATATCCTGGACAAGAAGCTGATGGAGCTGACGGCGCATCTGGTGGACATGCCCGAAACTTCTGCTGTTGCTGCGCTAAGCGTGGATGCTTCTGCCCAGGAGCAAGTAGTTGCGCCTTCTGCTGCGCCTGTGCAAACCACGCCGCCCGTGCAGGACAATCACACGCGTGGCGAAGCGCAAATCATGACGCGCGCTGCATAGAGCAGCGACGTGGCAAAACTTCTCCGCGCTGCGCGCGCAGTGAACAAACCTTTTCAACAAACTTTGCAAGCCGATGGCTCGGTAGCAAAGGCCATATTGCAATGGCATACCAGTCATGGAAGGCAGGGGTTGCCCTGGCAGAATACCAAAGACCCCTACAAGGTATGGCTCTCGGAGATCATGCTGCAGCAAACGCAGGTGGTCACGGTACTGGCCTATTACCCCCGGTTTCTGCAGCGCTTTCCTGATGTGGCGAGCCTGGCTGCAGCCCCACTGGACGATGTGCTGGCGCTGTGGAGTGGACTGGGCTACTACAGCCGGGCGCGCAATCTGCATCGCTGCGCCCAGGCTGTGATGCAGGCGCATGCAGGCGCTTTTCCTTCCAGTGCAGAGCAACTGCAGACTTTGCCAGGCATTGGCCGCTCAACAGCTGCAGCCATTGCCGCTTTTTGTTTTGCCGAGCGTGTGGCCATTCTGGATGCCAACGTCAAACGTGTGCTGACACGGCTGCTCGGTTATGGCAAGGACCTCGGTGTTGCTGTTAATGAGCGTGAGCTCTGGAGTCTGGCCACCGACCTGCTGCCCACCACGCAGCTGCATGACAGCATGCCGCGCCACACGCAGGCCATGATGGACTTGGGCGCCACGCTGTGCACAGCGCGCAAGCCTGCGTGTGAGCGCTGCCCGCTGCACACTCGCTGCGCAGCCCGTGTGCAGGGCAAGGTGGATCAATACCCCGTGAAAAAGCGCAAAATCAAACGTAGCAGTGAATCCTGGTGGTTGCTGCGCATGCAGCGCGCGGATGGCAGCGTGTTCCTGCAGCAACGGCCTGTACCAGGAGTCTGGGCTGGGCTGTTCAGCCTGCCGATGTATGACAGCCGCGAAGCCTTGATGTCAACGCTGACTGCGCAACAGCAGTCAGAGTGCATCGACCATCCTGCTTTCCTGCACGTACTGACGCACAAGGATATGCATTTGCATGTCGTGAGCCTGTCCTGGAAATCCCGCGCAACAGTGCAAGGCGAGGGGCAGTGGATTGCTGCGGCTGACCTGCCGCACACGGGTCTACCTGCACCCATTCGCAAACTGCTGAGCAGTTAGTTGGCGTTGGAGGCGAACAGTGTGCCATCGATTTCGCGATGGCGTTTGAGGGTGCTCCAGTTCTGCGCAAAGGTGCGTGCCAGCAACTCCACCAGGTACACAGAGCGGTGCTGGCCGCCAGTGCAGCCGATGGCCACGGTCACATAGCTGCGATGGTCTTGGGTCATGGCGGGGAGCCAATGGTCCAGAAACTCCTGGATGTGTACAAACATTTTCTGTACTTCAGCGTTTTGCTGCAAAAATTCAGCCACAGGAGCGTCTTTGCCTGTGAGCGGGCGCAGCGCCGGCTCGTAATGGGGATTGGGCAGCATGCGCACATCAAACACAAAATCGGCATCCACAGGAATACCACGCTTGAAGCCGAAAGACTCAAATACTAGAGTTAACTGCTTGGCAGGGGCTGACAGCAGGGCTTTGACATAGCTTTGCAGCTGCGTTGAACGGATCAGGCTGGTGTCAATGACGTGGGACTGATCGCGCAGATCAGCCAGCAAATCACGCTCCATCTCAATAGCGTCAATCAGTGCACGTTTCTGGTCTACACCGTCGTTATTGGACAGGGGGTGTTTGCGCCGGGTTTCTGAAAATCGGTGCACCAGGGTGTCGGTGCTGGAATCAAGAAAAATGCTCTTGATGGCAATACCCTGCGCGCGCAGGGCCTTGAACTGGCCTGGCAGCAGCGGCAATGAGGCTGCACTGCGCACATCCATGGCAATGCCGATTTTGTGGACCTGGTGAATTTTCTCCACCTCGATAAACGCGCCCAGCAGTTCGGGCGGCAGGTTGTCCACGCAATAGTAGTGGGCGTCTTCCAGCGCATGCAAGGCTACCGACTTGCCAGAGCCCGACATGCCGGTAATCAGAACCACTTCAATGGGACTGCTGCTCATTGTCCTAGCATCTCCTTGGCATGGGCCATAGTGGTGCTGGAGAGTTTTTCTCCGCCCAGCATGCGGGCAATCTCGCCCACGCGCTGCTCGCCATGGATGGGTTGCACATCGCTCACGGTGAGCTTGGCCCGCAGCTGTTTAGACACCAGCAAATGCTGGTCAGCGCAGGCAGCCACCTGGGGTAGATGGGTTACAGCCATGACCTGGCGATCCTTGCCAAGCTGCTTCATCAGGCGGCCTACGGTTTCGGCCACCGCGCCTCCCACACCCGAGTCCACTTCGTCGAAGATCAATGTCTGGGCTTTGCCTAGCTGGCTGGTGGTGACCGCAATAGCCAAAGCTATGCGAGACAGTTCACCGCCAGAGGCTACTTTGCCAACGGGGCGGGGGGTGCTGCCAGCATGGCCCGCAACCAGAAACTCGATATTCTCTGCGCCATAGCTGGTGGGCTCATCCAGCGAAGCCAAGGCGACTTCAAATTTACCACCTTGCATGCCCAAGCCCTGCATGGCTTGGGTGATTGCGATGCCCAGCGCGGGTGCGGCCTTGCGCCGTGCCTGACTCAGCGCCTTGCAGGCCGACATCAGGCTGGCGTGGGCAGCGCGCTCTGCAGCTTCCAGGCTGGCAATATCGGATGCAGCTTCCAGCTGCACGAGTTCGGTTTTCCAGCCCGCCCACAACTCGGGCAGCTCGACAGGGGTGCGCTTATAGCGGCGCGCCAGGGAAATCCATTGCGTCATGCGCTCATCCAGCTGAGCCAGGCGCTGCGGATCAGGCTCCGTCTTGCGGGTGTAGGCGTGCAGGCTGTGCACCACATCTTCCACCTGCGCCAGACTCTGCGACAGAACTTCGGCCAGTTCCTTGAATTCCTGCGCATGCAGCTGCTGGCTCTGCAGCAATTGATGGGCTTGGGCCAATCGGATAGTGACCCCGGAGTCCTCGCCTTCGAGCGCTTCAATGCTTTGGTAAGCAGCATCCAGCAAGCCCTGGGCGTTGGCCAGGGTGCCGTGCTCTGTGTTCAGGCTGGTCCACTCATTGGGTTGCGGGGCCAGCTTGCCCAGCTCGGCGATTTGCCAGGCCAGGCGCTCGCGCTCGGTCTCCAGGCTGTGTTGCGCCGCGCGTGCGTCCTGCAGGGTTTTGAGCTGGGTTTTCCAAGCCTGGTATTTATCAGCCACATCCTTGCTTGTGATTTTGCCGAAGGCATCAAGCAGCAGGCGCACTTCGTCAGGGCGTGTCAGGGCGGCCCAGGCGTGCTGGCCGTGGATATCCACCAGATGGTCCGCCACTTCGCGCAGCTGCGCTGCCGTGGCTGCACTGCCGTTGATCCAGGCACGGCTTTTACCTTGGGCATCAATGGTGCGGCGGATCAACAGGGCGTCGCCATCATGGCTGAATCCTGCCTCAGCAAGCCACTGGGCAAGCCAGGCGGGTGCGTCAAACTCGGCACTGATTTCAGCACGTGCCGCACCCTCGCGCACCACGCCCGCATCGGCGCGCGCACCCAGGGCCAATTGCAGCGCGTCGATCAAAATCGATTTGCCAGCCCCTGTCTCACCGGTGAGCACAGTAAAGCCTGGGAGCAAGTCCAGTTCCAGTTCATGCACGATCACAAAATCGCGCAGATTCATTCGCCGAAGAGCCACTTAGGCACCTCCTTCATTCCAATGCAGTTTTTTACGCAGGGTATCAAAATAGCTCCAGCCCATAGGATGCAGAAAGCGGACGTTGTACTCAGACCGGCGCACCAGAATGCGGTCACCGTGCAGCAGGGAAGCCAGCGACTGCATGTCAAAGTTGGCGCTGGCGTCGCGGCCCGCGACGATCTCAATGGCTATCTGCGCCTCGCCGGACAATACCAGGGGCCGATTGGACAGATTGTGCGGCGCAATCGGCACCATCACCCAGCCCGCAATGGAGGGGTGCAAAATCGGCCCTCCTGCGGACATGGAATAGGCTGTCGAGCCCGTGGGCGAAGAAATAATCAAGCCGTCTGCGCGCTGGTTGGCCACAAAACGCCCGTCCACTTCCACCCGCAATTCGACCATGCCTGCAGTCGCTCCTCGGTTAACCACCACGTCATTCATCGCCAGCGCATCAAACACACAGCGCCCATCGCGCATCACCTGCCCGTGCATCAGGCTGCGGCTGTCCTGCGTAAATTCGCCTTGCAGCATGGGAGCCAGTATGCTCTTGTAGTCGTCTAGGGCAATGTCAGTGATAAAGCCCAGACGCCCTTGGTTGATGCCAATCAGGGGTACGCCAAAGCGTGCCATCTGCCGGCCGATGCCCAGCATCGTGCCGTCTCCACCTACCACCAGGCACAGGTCACAATGCGCGCCAATGCCATTCACATCCAGGCTGGGGTAATGGGTAATGCCCGTATTGGCAGCGGTTTCTTTTTCCAGCGAGACATCCAGCCCGGCTTTTTCCAGAAAGCGGGCGATGTCCAGCAGAATATCGCGCGCACCTGTGCCTGAACTGGCCAGGTACTTGCCGATCAGGGCAACATGGCGAAATTGCGTGGCCAAAGACTGTGACATTCGCAAATTACATCATTAAAATGGCCTTAAATATGCAGTACCCAAAATTTCATGCTCGATGACCGCGCCAAGCTGTTGTTAAAAGCGCTGGTGGAGCGCTACATTGCCGAT
The DNA here is from genome assembly GCA_013297865.1 of Polaromonas sp. Lineage (GTDB taxonomy): Bacteria > Pseudomonadota > Gammaproteobacteria > Burkholderiales > Burkholderiaceae_C > JAAFIP01. Next base: position 290,478 of record JAAFIP010000004.1, read on the forward strand.
GGACAGCCCATTGGCTCGCGCACGCTCTCGCGCGCCTCGGGGCTGGAGCTGTCGCCCGCCACCATCCGCAATGTCATGAGCGACCTGGAGGAACTGGGCCTGATCGCCTCGCCCCATACCTCGGCAGGGCGCATACCTACAGCGCGTGGCTACCGGCTGTTTGTCGACACCATGCTGACGGTCAACCGACAAGACATTGTGCAGCCGACTTTGGCTGCGGAGCAGCCGCAGAAGGTCATCACCAATGCTGCCCAGCTCCTGTCAAACCTGTCGCAGTTTGTCGGTGTGGTCATGGCGCCACGGCGCAGCTCGGTGTTCAGGCATATCGAGTTCATGCGGCTGTCGGAAAAGCGCATTTTGGTGATCATCGTGGCGCCAGATGGCGATGTGCAAAATCGGGTGATCTTCACCGAGAGTGACTACACCCAAAGCCAGCTGGTGGAGGCATCCAATTTCATCACCACGCATTACGCCGGCATGGCGATTGAGCAGGTGCGCGAGAAGCTGAAAACCGAAATTGAACAATTGCGCAGCGAGATTGCCGTATTGATGCAGGCGGCTGTGCAGGTCAGCAGCGAGTCTCTGGCGCAGGGCGATGCAGAGGTGGTGATCTCAGGGGAGCGCAATTTGCTGTCTGTCAGCGACTTTTCGACCGATATGGGGCAATTGCGGCGCGCTTTTGAGCTGTTTGAGCAAAAAGCCCAGCTTATGCGCCTGCTGGATGTGTCCAGCCAGGCGGAGGGAGTGCGCATTTTTATTGGCGGTGAAAGCCATATCGTGCCGTTCGAAGAGCTGTCGGTGGTTAGCGCCCCTTATGAGGTAGATGGGCAGATAGTAGGCACTCTGGGTGTGATCGGCCCCACACGCATGGCCTATGACCGCATGATCCAGATTGTGGACATTACGTCCAAACTGGTGAGTAATGCCCTGAGCCACCATAAATAAGCTGCTATAATTTGAGGCTTCGCGGCTGTAGCTCAGTTGGATAGAGTACTTGGCTACGAACCAAGGGGTCGTGGGTTCAATTCCTGCCAGCCGCACCAAAACAGACAAGGACTTACGCCAGCAATGGTGTAAGTCCTTTTTCTTTGCCCAGTCCTGTTTGGCCGCCTTCTGAGCGGCCCGCAATGGTGCTTTGCAGCATCCTTGCTGCTTCCCCCAGGCAGCGGCCAATGCCCTCAAAGCGCCTTGCCCCATTTTCCATATCAAATATGCTGCCAGACCAATGGAATGTCGCGGGAGCAGCTATTAAAAATATAGCGTTTGGTAAGGTTTTCGAGTAGTTATTAAGTGTTGGGGCGCTGGTTAAACGGTGTAAAACAGCCCATAGGTGTATAAAACCTTGTTGGGGAGTTCAAAAAACTCCTGGTTCAAACGTCTTCTGCATACGGATGATGGCATTCGTGATAGCCCATGCGTGGTTGTTGCGAAGTGTGTACCTTATCGAACAATGGAAAACCCATGAGTTGGCGAAAAAAGGTAGTTTGGAGCGAGGGCATGTTGCTGCAGCCCCAGCATTTGCAGCAAAGCGAGCGTCATGGTGACCATCTGCGTCACGTGCTGCTGAGAACAACCACGCCCTACGGCTGGGGCTTCTCGGAGGTCGAAATTGACCAGGCGGCTCTGACTTTAGGCAAATTGGCTTTGGTCCGTGCCGTGGGCGTATTCCCCGACGGTACGGTGTTTGACATGCCTGCGGTAGACCCCTTGCCTGATGCGGTGACCATACCTGCTGACATGCGCGACGAGGCGGTCGTGCTGGCCTTGCCGCTGCGCCGGGCCGGCGGGCGCGAGGCCGATGTGGAGACCTACGAAGACCTGGTCCGTCACAAAGTAGTGGAAGTGGATGTGCCAGATTCCAACACCGCGGGCGAGCGCACTGCCTTGCTGCAACTGGGCCATTTGAATACCCGCCTGATGCGCGCCAGCGAGTCCAGCGATGCGTGGGCTACCCTCAATGTGGGCCGGGTGGTGGAGCGCCGCGCGGACAACCAGGTACAGCTGGAGCGTAGCTACATACCCCCGCTGCTGGATGTGGCAGCTCATGCCTTGCTCAAGTCGTATGTAGACGAATTGCTGGGCCTGCTGCGCCAGCGTGGTGATGCACTGGCTGGGCGCATGACGCAGACGGGCAGTGGAGGGGTGTCCGAGATTGCCGATTTCCTGATGCTGCAAACGGTCAATCGCAACGAGCCCGTGCTGGCCCATATGACGCGGACCTCGCTGCTCCACCCAGAGCATTTCTATGAGGTGGCCCTGGCCCTGTCTGGCGATCTGGCTATTTTCCGCGAGGCACGTCGGGGCACCCGTTTCGGTCCTTACATCCATGATGACCTGTCAGTCAGTTTCACGCCGCTCATGGACGATCTGCGGCGCAGTCTGTCCATGGTGCTGGAGCAATCGGCCATCCGCATTGAGCTGCATGACCGCAAACACGGTGTGAGAGTGGCGGTGATCAGCGATGTGGAGCTGCAGCGCAATGCCACGTTCGTGCTGGCCGTCACCTCTGCCATGCCTGGTGATGCCCTGCGCTCGCGCTTTCCTACCCAGGTCAAGATTGGCCCGGTGGAGCGTATCCGCGATCTGGTCAACCTGCAGTTGCCTGGTGTCACCCTGCAGCCCCTGCCGGTTGCGCCGCGGCAGATTCCTTTCCATTCTGGGGCTAACTATTTTGAACTTGAAACGCGCAATAGTGATCTATGGCGTCAGCTGGAGAAATCTGGTGGTGTCGCCATGCACATTGCTGGGGAGTTTCCGGGCCTGGAACTGGCATTTTGGGCTATCCGTTCCTGATGCGTTAACCTTGAGGCACGTACACCATGAGTACCCCCGATCCTTTCGCAGCGTTTGAGACGGAGCGCACAGTCATCAAGCCCAAGCCGCGGGTTGCCTCGGGCGGTGAAACCAATGTGCTGGCCACTTCGTCTTTTATGGCGGCGCGCAGCAACGAGCCGATGCCTCTGGACATGAGTGCCATCGGTGTGCTCAACCCGGTGGTATCTGCTGCCAGCACCTTGCTGGGATTGATATCCAGCCTGCGCATGGTGCGCCAGGCCCCCAACATCCAAAATCTGCGTTCGTCGCTGGCCCAGGCAGTGCAGCGTTTTGAAGCCGATGCGATGAAGACCGGCACGCCCAATGGCCATGTCATTGCGGCACGCTACATCCTGTGCACCGCGCTGGACGAGGCAGTGGCCAATACGCCCTGGGGCGCACAGGCTGCCTGGAACAAGCAGAGTCTGCTGGTGCAGTTTCACAACGAAACATGGGGCGGGGAGAAGGTGTTTCAGTTGCTGGCCAAACTATCCCAGGATGCGGTGGGCAACCGCAATTTGCTGGAGCTGATGTATTGCGTTTTGGCGTTGGGCTTTGAGGGGCGTTACCGCGTCATCGACAATGGCCGCGCGCAGCTCGATTCAGTACGCCAGCGGCTGTCAGAGCTGGTGCGCAAAGACCGTCCTGTGCCCGACACCGATCTGTCGCCGCACTGGCGTGGTCAGGCCGCAGGCAGCGCCCGCCTGTCAGACGGCATACCCCTGTGGGTGGCCACTGTGGGCGTCGCTTTGCTGCTGGCCTTGATCTATCTGGCATTTCGCATCAGCTTGAACTACCGCTCTGATGCGACATTCACCGCTGTCAGCAGCCTGCGCGTGCCCAATGTGCAGATCGTGGCGACCGTACCAGTGCCTGCGAAAAATCCACGCTTGTCCGGATTTTTGCAGCCCGAGATCAAGGAGGGTCTGGTAGCCGTGCTGGAAGAGGCCGATCGCAGCATCATCCGCCTGCGGGGTGACAGCTTCTTTGGTTCTGGCAAGGCAGAACCCAACACCGAATCCCTGCCTGTACTCAAGCGCATCGGCGAAGCATTGGCTCAGGTCAAAGGCGAAGTGCAGGTTGTCGGACATTCGGACAATCAGCCCATACGCTCCTTGCGCTTTCCTTCTAACTGGCATCTGTCCACTGCACGTGCTGAATCAGTGCGTGCGGCATTGGCCGCGCAGGTCAATGAATCACGCATGCGTGCCGTGGGCAAGGCCGATGCAGAGCCTGTGGCGGCCAACGACAGCGGCGAAAACCGTGCCCGTAATCGGCGGGTAGACATTGTGCTGATGCCTGAAAAAATCTCTAGCATGCAAACTGGCACTGAGGTGAAAAAATGATCAAGAAAGTACTGGCCTTTCTGTTCAATCCCATTTTGCTGACGCTGTTGGCTCTGCTGGTCATCAGTGTGCTGATCTGGTGGGTGGGCCCATTGGTAGCGATTGGCTCCTGGACACCTCTGGTCTCAGAGCGCGCGCGCTGGATTGCGATCGGCGTGGTGGTGCTGTTGGTTGTGCTACGTATGGCTTTGGCACGCTGGCGCGCACGGCGTGCAAGTGCACACCTGACAGATGGCTTGATGAAGGCACCCGCCTCCAAAGGCGACAAAGCCGAGCCTGAAAGCGCTGAGCAGAAAATTCTCAATACCCGCTTTGAAGAGGCGGTGGCCTCGCTCAAGAAAATGCGCCTGCACGCTGCAGGCAAGAAGCCGGGCTGGCGTGACTGGATATCGCTGTCCAGCGGCAGCTATCTGTATGAACTGCCGTGGTATGTTTTTATTGGTGCTCCAGGCGCTGGCAAGACGACTGCACTGGTCAATTCGGGCCTGTCGTTTCCGCTGGCGGATAAGTTTGGCCCTGGCGCTATCCGCGGCGTGGGTGGCACGCGCAACTGCGACTGGTGGTTCACTGACGAAGCGGTGCTGATCGACACGGCCGGGCGCTACACCACCCAGGACAGCCACCAATCCGAGGACAAGACGGCATGGGATGGCTTTTTGCAGCTGCTGAAAAAATCGCGCCCGCGCAGGCCGCTGAACGGCGTATTTTTGACCATCAGCGTAGCTGACCTGCTCAACCAGGGGGCCGACGCACGCAGCACGCTGGCAGCGTCCATCCGCGCCCGCCTGATGGAGCTGGATACTACGCTGTCCACACGGCTGCCCGTGTATGTGCTGGTGACCAAAAGCGATTTGCTGCACGGCTTCAATGAGTACTTTGGCAATCTGGGTAAAGAACAGCGTGCCCAGGTGTGGGGCTTTACATTGCCGGTACAGGACAATGTGGAGAGCGCACAACTGGTGCAGATTCTGGACAAGGAATTTGGCCTGCTCTCCAGCCGCCTCGACGCGGGATTGATAGAGCGAATGCAAAACGAAACCGACAGCCTACGCAGGGCTGCGGTCTTTGGTTTTCCGGTGCAGTTTGCAGCCATCGGCCCTCTGGTGTCTGATTTGCTGAACCAGGTGCTTTCTGGCTCCAAGTTCAGCCAGACACCCTGGGTACGTGGCGTGTATTTCACCAGCGGCACGCAGGAAGGCAGCCCGATAGACCGCATGATGGGCAATCTGGCGCGAGGCTTCGGTCTGGAGCATGCAGTGGCTCCGCCCAGCAAAGCCAGTGCGCGCAGTTATTTCCTGACCTCGTTGTTGCAGAAGGTGGTTTTTCCTGAGCAGCGTTTGGCCAGTGCGGATGTACGCTGGGAGCGCCGCCGGCATATCATGCGCATGTCCACTTTTGGCGCTCTGGGCGTGCTGTCAGTGCTGCTGATCGCAGGCTGGACCTACAGCACGGTGCGCAATCTGGATTATCTGAGAACCGTGGAAGCGCAAGTTGAGCCTGCCCGCCAAGGGCTGGCTGCCATGCCAGCACGCATGCAGAGTCCTACGCAGGTCGCGCCGGTTTTGCAGGGGCTGCGCGATATATGGCGCACATCAATCATTGGTGATGGAGCGCCACCAACCTTGATGGGTTTGGGCCTGTATCAGGGAGACAAGATCAACGGCGCCGCCTGGCTGGCGCACCAGAAATCGCTCAACGATGTTTTCCTGCCCCAGCTGGCGCGCCGGCTCGAAGATCAGCTGCGTGGTGCGCAGAAAGACAATCTTGAATTTGCTTATGAAGCGCTCAAGAGCTACATCATGCTCCATGAGCCTGAGAACTTTGATGCCGATTCCCTCAAGGCCTGGATCACTCTGGACTGGAACCGCAGTCTGGATAGGGGCACACCCGAAGAGCAGCGCAGGGCGCTGGAGGATCAGCTGGATGCCTTACTGGCCCAAGGTGCACCGCGCTCACCGCTGCCCAAAGATGACAGCCTGGTGCGCAATGTGCGCGCCATGCTGGCCAGTTATCCGCTGGAGCAGCGTATCTTCAGCCGACTCAAGCGCATGCGGACAGGCTCTGATATTGCACCCTTTACCATAGCAAATGCCGCAGGCCCCAGTGCACCGCTGGTGCTGGAGCGTGCCAGCGGCAAGCCGCTCACCGATGGCATTCCTGGCATGTTTACCTACGATGGCTACCACAAGCGCTTCCAGTCCAGCGTGGTGCAGCTGACGGGGTTAATGGCTTTGGAAGAGCCTTGGGTGCTGGGTCTTGAGCGCAGCGCAGCAGACCGCGCGCGCGATGCAGCATCTGTGGGCGCTTTGACAGACCGTGTGCGCCGTATCTATCTGGAAAACTACGTCAAGGAATGGGACGCATTGATCAATGATGTGCGTTTGCTGCGCAGTGGCAGCATAGAGAAAAACATCCAGATTGCACGCACCCTGTCAAGCTCATCTTCGCCCCACGTTAATTTCCTGCGCGCGGTGGTGCGCGAGACGACCTTGATTGCCCCTGACAGTGCTGCAAAAAGCGCAGTCAATAAGGCTACGGAAACAGTACGCAGCACGCGTAAGACTCTTGAAGAGTTGCTGGGTGCCGATGGCTCAGCCAAACCGGTAGATTCCGGCAAACGCATTGAAAGTATTGTGGATGACCATTTTGAGTATCTGCGCAAGCAGGTGACGGCCCCCGCACCCAACCAGCCTGCGCCTATTGATGAGACACTGAAACTTTTCAATGATGTGTATGTATTTTTGACGGCGGTGGATACCGCGGCTAAATCGCGATCACCTATGCCACCCGGCGATATTGCCGGCAAGCTCAAGGCAGATGCAGGCAGGCTGCCCGAGCCCATGCGTACCATGGTGGAAACACTCAGCCAGGCGGGTGCTGTGCAGGCCCAAGCGGCTGAGCGTGGCAATCTGAGTCAGGACCTCAAACCCGTGGCGGACTTTTGCGCACGCGCGATTGCAGGGCGCTATCCGCTGGTGTCCAGCAGCTCAAGGGATGCCTTGCCAGAGGATTTTGGCCAGTTCTTTGGCCCAGGCGGCATGATGGACGAATTTTTCCAGAAGCGTCTGGCCAGTCTGGTAGACACCAGCACCAAGCCCTGGAGATACCGGCCCGTAGCTGGGCAGGGCAGTGTGTCTGCCTCTGCACTGGCGCAGTTTGAGCGCGCTGCACGCATCCGCGAGATATTTTTCCGTGGGGGCAAGACGCCTTCCATTCGGCTGGATTTCAAAGTCCTGGAGATGGATGCCAACATCACCCAGTTTGTGCTGGATGTAGACGGCCAGCTGGTGAAGTATGCGCATGGCCCCGTGCTGCCCATGGCTGTGCAGTGGCCTGGAACCAAGGGCAGCAACCAGGTGCGCATTCAACTCACGCCGCCCTCCACCAGCGGTGCTTCAGGCCAGGTAGCAGATGGCCCCTGGGCTCTGTTTCGCGTGATGGAGAAGGCCCAGCTGGAAAACTCAGGTGTGCCAGAAAAGTTTTTTGTGACCTTCAACGTGGAAAATCGCCGCACACGATTTGAAGTGACAACCAACAGTGTGCAGAGTCCTCTGCGGGTACGTGAGCTCCAGGAGTTCTCTTGCCCTGAGGGCCTGTGATGCACCATTTCACCGTACCGCAGCCGGGTCTGGATGTGCCTGCCTGGTTTGGCAAACTGCCAGGCATGGGCGACTTTGCGCAAAGGCGACTGGCACCGCATTTTCTGGAGCGCTGGGATCTGTGGCTGCAGCAGGGCCTGCAGCAGTTGCGCCTGCAGCGTGAAGACTGGCTTTCACACTACCTGGAAGCACCGCTGTGGTATTTTGCGTTGGGCCAGGACCTGCTGAGTGAGCGCCCATGGATCGGTGTCATCATGCCCTCGGTGGATGCCGTGGGGCGCTACTTCCCGTTGACCCTGGCCATTGAGCTGGAGCATACCTCTGAAGGCGTGATGCAGGAACACATGCAATGCATGGCGCAGTGGTGGGGGCGTAGCGCGCAAGCTGCGCTGGCCGCACTGGATGCGGACTTTGATGGTGCCAGGTTCGATGCCTCCCTGCATACCCTGTTCAGTCAGGCGCCTCTTGAGGCGCACCGCGCGCCAGTGATGGAGTCTTTTCCAGCGCAATGGTGTTCCAGCTGGTTTGCCAATGTGGGTGAGCCTAATCAGGCTGCTTATGCCTTGCATGGCTTGCCTACGGGTGATGCATTTGGCGTATTGTTCGGATTTGCCGACGAGCCTTCGGTCCAGCGATAATCTGACACACCATGGGACAGTTACCGATTGATTCTGAAGCAGACCCACTTCGCCAAGCTGCGCAGCAGGGCGGTCATGAGTCCGTCGATGACGCCACCCGAATTGTTTCTGCGCCCCCGCCCAGACACTCCGCTGCAGACAGCAATGCCACAGTGATGGGTTCTGCACAAGCTGCAGCACCCAACCAGTTCCCCGCAACCAGGCCAGTACCTACGAGCGTAGAGTCTGCCAACCCTCCTTCGATGGACAGCAGCTTGCTGCCCATCGGAACCCGCGTGGCAGAATTTGAAATATCGCGACTGATAGGGCAAGGCGGCTTTGGTGTGGTGTATGAGGCCTGGGATCATGCGCTGGAGCGTGTGGTGGCGGTCAAGGAGTACATGCCTACCTCGCTGGCCAACAGGCAGCCGGACGGCAGTGTCGTGCCACTGTCAGAGCGACACAAGGAAACCTTTGACATGGGTATGCGCAGCTTCATCAACGAAGCGCGTCTGCTGGCACAGTTTGACCACCCAGCCTTGCTCAAGGTATACAGGTTCTGGCAGGAGCGTGGCACTACTTATATGGTGATGCCGTGCTACCGAGGCCTAACGCTCAAACAGGCCTTGATGGAGCACAAAGAGAACGTCACGCAGGACTGGCTGCTCAACATCATTGATGGCGTCACACAGGCGCTGGCCGTTATGCACCGTGCAAACTGCTACCACCGTGATATTGCGCCGGACAACATCATGTTGCTGGAGTCTACGGGCTTGCCGGTGGTGTTGGACTTTGGCGCTGCCCGGCGCGTGATTACGGACATGACGCAGGCTATCACTGTCATTTTGAAGCCCGGCTATGCGCCTATCGAGCAGTATTCAGAAACACCCGACATGGCGCAAGGCGCCTGGACGGATGTGTATGCCTTGAGCGCAGTGATGTATATCGCGATCACAGGCCGTGCCCCACCGCCTTCGGTAGCCCGCATGATCAATGACCGCTGCCAGCCACTGGCTGGCAATGCGACCTTGCTGGAGCGCTTCAGTCCCCATGTGCTGGCAGCAGTGGATGCAGGGCTTGCCGTGCGGCCCGAGTCTCGACTGCAGTCCATGGGCGAACTGCGTGCTGCACTGGGCCTGCCTGCGATGGAGGACGGTACTACCACCAGCCAGACGACCAAGGCTATGTCTCCCAAGACCATTGCCCCCGGCAGTGCGGACACCCGCGTTCCTTTGACCGTGGGGCAACAGCAGGTGCAGGCGCCAGTGCAGGTACAGAAAAAGTCAGCCCTACCCTGGGCAGTGGCCAGTGTGGCTGCGGCGGTGTTGGTGGGAGGGGGTATATGGTGGTTTCAAGGGGGATCATCTGCAGCCAAGTCTGCCGCAACGGCTCAGGCAACAGGCGCTTCAGGTGCTCCGGCTCCTGCCCCAGCGCCAGCACCGCCAGCCCCAGCGCCTGTGGCGCAGCCTTTCAGTCCAAGCCAGGCCTTGCTGGATATCGTCAAAGGTGCCCAGCCAGGCTTCGAGGTCAGCGCCAAGCCTGCCAAAGACGAGGTTCGCATTGGCAAGGACAAACTGGAGTTTCAGTTGCAAAGCAGCAAAGCAGGCTTTGTGTATGTGTACCTGCTGTCGTCTGGCGGAGAGATATTTTTGCTGTTCCCCAACGCGCTGGATAAACGAAACCGCGTTGAAGCGGGTGCTACGCTGTCTTTGCCCAGAACTTCCTGGGCCATGAATGCGGGTGGACCAGCGGGGGTGGATGAGTTTGTAGTGCTGGTCAGCGAGCGTGAGCGTGACTTCAAAACCGCAGGCATCCAGAACGATGGTGTGTTTGGACAGTTTTCCCCCAAGATACTGGCTGCCCTGGAAACCTCACGCGGAAACGGGCCCGCCCCGCTACTGGGTATGCCAATTTGCGATAACCCGGCAGCCTGTCCTGATAACTACGGCGCAATAAGTTTCAAAATCACAGAAAAGTAATCGTCTACTAAAGAGGACAGCCGCGATGTGCGGCGTGTGATCGACTCTCTAGGAGTGAGCTATGGATGTGAAATATTTCTCAAAGGCGCTTGTACCTGCCGCCTTGTGCGTATTGCTTGTGGCCTGCAGCAGCCAGCAAAAAACCATCGAAATCCCCGGTGAGGTACCCGCTGCAGCCAAAACGCCAGCAACATCTGCCCAGACTTCTGCCCAGGCCTCTGCTGCTGCAGCCAGCCCCGCAGGCAGTACTGCGGGCGAGGCCGCTACGTTCTCCACCCAATCGGCCAATTACTCAGCCATCAGTTTTGAAAGCGTGCCCGGCTGGAGCACAGATAACTTTGTAGAAAGCTGGCCGGCATTTTTGGAGAGCTGCAAGGTGTTGCCTGCCCGCGGAGCGGAGTGGCGCGATCTGTGCGGCCGCTCCAGGCAGGTCGATGGCAACAGCACCGCCAGCATCCGCAGCTTTTATGAGCGCGAGTTTGCGGCCTACCAGATCCGCGATGATGACCGCAAGATCGATGGCGTGGTGACGGGGTATTTTGAACCCGAGATCAATGGCAGCAAGCGCTATGGCGCCCCGTTTATCTACCCCGTCTACGGTCAGCCTGAAGACATGCTCTATCTGGACGTGCGCAAAGTGCCAGCGTCTCAAAGGAACACGACCGTGGTAGCCCGGCTGGAAGGGCGCAATGTGGTCGTGCAGAACAATCTGACCACCAAGGATATCGGCGCACCCGGTGTGTTTGTGCTGGACATGGCCCCTTTGTCTTTTGATACGCTGGATCGCAAAGTGCGTCTGCGTGCCAACGGCAGGCAACTGCTGCCTTATTTCACCCGCGAAGAGATTGAAACACTGGGTGCGCCCAATGCCAGGGTACTGGCATTTGTAGACAGTGCCACTGCACTGTACGAGATGCAGGTGCAAGGCTCGGGCCGCATTCGTCTGCGCGAGGGCGGTGAGATCATGCGTGTGGCCTATGCAGAGCAAAATGGCCATCCTTTCAGGCCCAACATCGCACAGTCCAGCAGTGGAAAGTCTGCGGTAAGAACCCGTGGCGGCAGTGTAGAGCTGGATGCCGATGTGGACGATGACGAGAGTGACGACACCGTGCGCACCCGGGGCTTTAAGCTCGCCAAGCCTGTCAAGGTTGGTGCTGTCGCAGTGCCAGGCCAGCGCACTTCAGGCGCTGCCGCGCCCACAGGCAGTGGCATCAAAGACCCCAGCTACGTGTTTTTCCGGGAGGCTCCAGGCAGAACGGGTGGCCCCGTAGGTGCCTTGGGCGTGCCCCTGTCCGCAGGCCGCTCTATTGCTGTAGACCCCCGCAGCACGCCCTTGGGATACCCCGTGTTTGTCTCAACCCGCAACCCGACGAACGGCTCCCCCATGCGTCGCCTGACGATTGCGCAGGACACTGGTGGTGCCATCCGTGGTGCCGTCAGGGCCGATTATTTCTTTGGCGAAGGCCCTCAGGCCGCTACCCAGGCACGGCGCATGAAAGAGCGCGGACAGCTCTGGCTGCTATTGCCCAGGGGCATGAAAGTGGCCGCTGCCAGCGTGGTGGGCAGGACGCGCAGTGGCGCTGCAGGCGCAACGGCACTGGCAGAGTGCCTGGTGCCTACAGAGGATGTCTGTGTCGATGATAAATAAGAATAATAGGGCTCCAGGCCAATAGAATATCGCGGGAGCAGCTATATTATTTATAGCAAATTTGTTCTTTGAGGGCTGATCACACAGTCAGCATTCCTCGGTCCACCTCACCAAACGCGCCTTCATGGCGCGTTTTTTCTTGGGGCTGCGTGTACCTGCACGCGCAGTGGATGTGTTCGCTGCAATAGCGTCACGCTCGTACTTGCATAAATGTGCATAACTTTACAAGTTGCAAGATTTTGAAATATCCAATACCATTCCAAAAAACATTGTTTGGGTAGCGTGAAATAAGCCCAATCCGGTCTGCTGAAACTGGCAAAAAAGTGTTTTTAAAGGTGATTGAGGTGCAACCGGGAGTGATCAAACAGGGAATTATTGTAACTATTATTGTCTACTAAAAATTATCTAAAACGCTTGAAATATCAGGAAATAGTAATCATGCATATTAAATATTGCCCCAAATATTTTTGCGGACTTGTAGCAGTTTTCAGAGGGAAATTCGACTTAGTCTGACGATTTCTTTGGGGTAAGTGGCTCTGGATGACATTCAATGTATTTGCTGGACTTGAGTTGATTGGATTTGCATTGGAGTTTCATTGAGTTACATAAAAACAGGCTAAACCGGGTTTGTGTGATTTTTTTGCATATTTGGTATTTTTTTGGCACTAATATTTGTCCATCAAATAAATAAATCAGTTGGGTATGTGTCTAGCGAGTTGGATTCGTAAGTCTTCGAATCTGTAGTTTCAACGGGATGGTTTGAACAGTCTTGAAAAACAGGACGTTCCAAGAACTAAGGATGATTTAGGAGGTCACCATGCGCGAAATTCTCGAGGTTGATGAAAGCATTACTCTGACGGACCTGTGGCGGCGCAGGCATACCCTGTCCACAGCAGAAATTGGCAAAATGTACGATATCGTGGGCCGTGCGTTGCAGCACAGCAACCCGCCCGAACTGCAACTGCTGGGGGAAGGGCGCCAGGAGCTGATTGCCCAGTTCATTTACTGCAAGGTGTTGCGCCTGCAAGATCGTGAAAATGGTACGGAGAGACTTGACCCTGATGAAGACGGCCACAGTGCACCTTCCAGCTCATTTGCGCTATGTGCCTATTTCCGCCGCTACCTGATTGACTGCACTCGCGCCAGTTCATTCAAACGCAAGGTGTCTATTGGTGACCAGATCACCGAAAGCCAGCTCGAAGAAAAAATGGATGCAGAGGACGATCTGGAGGCCTGTTTGACGGAGTATGGACTAACTCCAGACAAGGTGGGCAACGCAGCCAAGGTATTTATTGAAAAGCTGGACGAGCCCGAGCGCATTTTGCTATGTGAAAGTTTCGGGCGTGAAGCTGAAGGGGGCCTGTCTGGCGTCGCCTCACGGCATGCCATTACTTCCTATCACTACCGTGCAGGTCGGTTGGGCTTGGTCCACAAGCGCCAGGGGCTGACCAGTGATTACGCCAAAACCCAGCTGGGAAGCTGGATTGAGAAGACATTGGGTATCCCTATCCATGCAGAAAATATGAAAGCAATTCTGTCTGTTTTCAAAATCTTGGGTGTTGAAGCGTCTTACGCTTAAGCAACCTAGGAAAACCGTGTCACAGAACCATCTCTGGCCTCCATTAGAAATCGTTGAAGCAGCTCTAGATGGTCATCATGCAGTTGCCAATGATGGCGCTGTAGCGCGCCCGGGACAGGACGAAAGCACTGCCGACAGCCAGGCTGCCAAGGCACAGGCTGCACACTTATTGTTACCATTGACCGAGCTCTTGCAGCGCCGCGCTGCGGTCGCCAAGCAGGCCTTCAGTTCCCAGTGGATGCCAGGGCGTCTTGTGCAAATCAGCACAGGGGGCATCTTGGTGGGCGTATTGCTGCACCACGCTGTGCAGGACAGGCGCTGGATGGGCTGGATGGCTGCCAGCGAGAGCAGCTGGGCCAGCGCATTTGATGTACTGCTGGAGCCAGAAGATGACCCGTTTGAGCCCTTGTTTGGCGTCATCCAGACCTGGAACCCCCTGGTGATCGAACAATCAGACACTATCCGCAGCGAAGTGGTGGGTGCCGTATCAGACACCCGGCTGGCCGCAATCCACGCGGTTGCACAGGAATGCGCCGCTGGCCTGATGGTCAATATTCCGGTGGAGCCTGGGCATATTGCGCTGAGAACCGCTGGCGGTGCGCATATGGTACTTACCGGAACCCCACTGGGTCCGCGCGATCCGCGCTACGAGTACCAAAGCGCGTATCTCACGGTAACAGCGCGCCTGATTGCGCAGCAGCTGACGCAAAGAGTCTCCACCCTGCCCAAGAATGAACCTGCGCAAAACATCGCCCCGGCGCCCAACAGCGCAGTGGATTTTCGGGTGAGGCTCAAGCCCGGGGTGCGCATGCATGATGTGCAGCAGCTGCTGCGGGTCACGTTCTCCTACATTGTCAGCGGGCCCGACGAAAACAACAGCTATGCCGTGAAGTCCAGCAATCCCGAAGTCGCCAAGGCGATGTTTACCCAATCCATCATGATCAGCCAGGTCCAGGAGGCCTAGCTCTCTTCAAACTATTCAAGGAGTGTATGTATGTATGTAGAAAATGAAGCAACGGTCATGGAGTATGCAGAAGCCATGCGTACTCTGGACATGGTGGGCTCCAGCTCTGGTCAGCTGGATGTTGTCATGCAGGTCAAGACAGCCCGTGCGGGTGACATTGAGGGCGAGTCAGAGCGTAAATTCGGCGACAGCAAACCCCGCCATGATGTGCTGGGCTATTACTTTTCTGCAGGCTCGCCTTCAGACACTGGCTCAGGCCAGGCCAAGGGCCGCAGGCGCTATTCAGCGGTGCGCATCGTGCGCAACAGCGACGCCGCCACGGCTTCCTTGATGTCTGCATTTGCCACCAACGACACCTTGACCGTCGAGCTGGCAAGTTACCGTGCAGGCGGTGACATCACCAAAGACAGCCAGCCCAGCATCAAGATTGTGCTGGATAACGCACGCGTCAAGACCTTTACCATGCTCTCGGGCACGGCATTGCCCAAATCAGGCGCTGTTGAAATCATCGAGTTGCTGTTTCGCTCGCTGTCGGTGGAGTCGGCGCCGCAGACGCACACGGGCCAGCGCGGTGCAGTGCGCACCTTCAAAGACACATTGAGCGAGTGACAATGACATCTGCCGAACTTCTGAAAGCCTCTGATACCGCTGGGGCGCTCAAGGCCCTCAGTGACGAGGTGCGTGCCAAACCGGCAGATGCCAAGTTGCGCGTTTTTCTGGCGCAACTGCTGTGTGTCATGGGGCAGTGGGAGCGCGCGCTTAACCAGCTCAGTGTGGCCGCGGAGCTGGATGCATTGGCTGTGCCGATGAAGCAGATGTACGGTGATGCGATCAAGTGCGAAGGTTTGCGTGCCTCCGTGTTCGCTGGGCAGCGCACTCCCATGGTGTTTGGTGAGCCTGAAGAGTGGCTGGCTTTGCTGATCGAGTCTTTGCTGCGCAGCGGCAAAGGCGAGCTGGCCGCCGCCGAAGAGTTGCGCGCACGCGCTTTTGACGCCGCACCAGTCAGCCAGGGCACGCTGGATGGGCAGGCTTTTGAATGGCTGGCTGACGCTGATATGCGCTTGGGCCCTGTGCTGGAGGCCTATGTCAATGGCCGCTATTACTGGGTGCCATTTGCGCGTTTGTCCCACATCAAGATCGACGCGCCCGAAGACCTGCGCGACTGCGTCTGGCTGCCTGCGCATTTGCAGTTCGAAAACGGTGGCGAAAGCCTGGCTTTGATTCCTACCCGCTACGATGGCTCGCACGGCAACCCCAGTGGCGAAATCCAGCTGGCCCGCAAAACCGAATGGCAAGAGCAGAGCGCCGATGTGTGGACAGGGCAAGGACAGAGGGTACTGACCAGCGAAGCGGGTGACCACGCAGTCATGGATGTGCGTGAAATCATCTTTCAAACTGCTCAGGCCTGACGTATCCACACCATGGCCGAAGTTGCAGCCCAGGAACGATTACAACCTTCCCTGCTAGACAGGCTGATTGATGACGACCCCACCAGCTCTGTGGAATCTGACGATAAACGTAGTCTGACTAAACAGGCATTGCGGCAGGCAGTACTACGTGATTTAAGCTGGCTGCTCAACGCAACAGGATATTGCCCTGCGGTAGATGACAAACTGTTTCCCCAGGTCACGCGCTCGGTGCTGAACTTTGGCTTGCCCACCATGTCAGGGCAGTTGGCCTCATCAATGCAACGTGCCAGCATGGAGCAGGCATTGCGCCAGGCAATCATCAATTTTGAGCCCAGAATTTTGCCCAATACGCTGGAGGTGGAGGTGGTGCTGGAAGGCTATGCCATGGATTCGCACAACCGTGTGGGGCTGATGATCCGCGGCATGCTTTGGGCGCAGCCCGTGCCGCTGGAATTTCTCATGCGCAGCCGCATCGATCTGGAAGAAGGTCGCTTTGTGGTGGAAGAAACGCCCCGGTAATACAACAACATCACGCTATGGACCCCAGGCTACTAGATCTGTACGAAACTGAGCTGCGGTATTTTCGCGATACCTCGGTAGAGTTTGCTGCTGCGTTTCCCAAAATTGCCAACCGGCTGGGCATCGATGGCCAAGGAGTATCTGACCCGTATGTCGAGCGTTTGATAGAAGCCACCGCATTTCTCTCGGCGCGCGTGGGGCTCAAGCTGGATGCGGAGTTTCCGCGTTTCACCGGGCATCTGCTCGACGTGGTTTACCCCAACTATCTTGCGCCCACGCCCTCCATGCTGATAGCGCATTGCGCGCCTGATTTTGAAGACGAGTCGCTGGCCAATGGGCGCATCTTGCCGCGTGGCAGCGGGCTGCGCACCAAGCAGGCTATCGGGCAGGGCACCCACTGCGAATTCAGAACCTCCCAGGATCTGAGACTTTGGCCCATTGAAGTCAAACGCGCGCAGTATTTCAGCTATGCGCCCGATCTCAACCTGCATTTGCACCCCCGCTCACGCGACATTCGCGGGGGGCTGCGCATGGTGCTGCACGCCACCGCGGGGCTGACATTTGACCAGATAGCTCTGGATGAACTGGTGGTTCATTTCGGTGGTGCTGAAGATGTTGCCTGGCAGTTGCACGAATGTGTTCTGGGCAAGCCGTTGGGCGTGCTGGTTCAGCCCCTGGGGCCCACAGGCCCTCTGCCGGGTCGCATGATTACCCTGCCAGCTGACACAGTGCAGCCGCTAGGCTACCAGGACGATCAGGCCTTGCTGCCTGTGACGGCAACAGGCTTTGCTGGCTACCGACTGGTGCAGGAGTATTTTGCTTTTGCCCAGCGCCTGCAGTTTGCCAGCATCCAGCAGTTGCGCAGTGCTCTGAGTACCATGGCAGTCTCAGAGGTAGAGATCACGGTGCTTTTTTCGCGGGGGGACGCGGCACTGGAAAAACTGGTGACAGCTGAAAACGTGCAGCTCCACTGCGTACCGGCTATCAACCTGTTCAGCAAACGACTTGACCGGGTGACTGTCAGCGACGGCAGCAGCCAGTTCCACCTGGTGCCCGACCGTACGCGCCCACTGGACTACGAGGTGCACTCAGTCACAGAGGTGATTGGCCACGGCAAGGCAGACAACAAGGGTGCTGCGCCCGAGCAGGAATTTTTGCCTTTCTATTCTGCGTTCCATGGCAGCCGCCATGCGCACCCTGCGTATTTCACCACCACACGCGAGTCGCGCATGCTGTCACAAAAGCAGCGCAGCCAGGGCCATCGCAGCAGCCACATCGGCTCTGAATTGTTCATGCAGTTGGTTGACCCACAACAGGCGCCCTACGCCAGCACCCTGCGCCAGTTGGCGGTGACCGCGCTGTGCACCAACCGTGACCTGCCGCTTTTGATGCAGCTGGGCCGGGGCAATGAGCTCGAGTGCATCGACTCTTTTCCTGTCAAACATATTTCCGTGGTGCGGGGGCCTTCGCGCCCAGTCTCACCCGTGGTGACGCCAGGGCTGAGTTGGAAGGTAATTGACCACCTTGCCTTGAACTACCTCTCGCTGTCCGAAGGTAATGCCCAGAAAACTGCCGCCGCGCTGCGCGAAATGCTCAGCCTGTATGCCATGCATTCAGACGAAGCGCGCCAGACGCAGGTGGGTGGTCTGCTGGCAGTGCACACCAAGCCTGTTGCCAGACGTTTACCCATGCCCGGCCCCATCGCGTTTGGCCGGGGTCTGGAAGTGACGATTGAGCTGGAGAAAATGGCATTCCATGGCCACAGCACATTTGCTTTTGGTGCCGTGATGTCGCATTTCCTCAGCCGTCACGTCAATGTCAACCACTTTATCGAAACTGTGCTGACCTTCTCGGGCAAGGGCGAGAACATGCGCTGGGAGCCGCAATGCGGGACACGCCCCATTCTGTAGACCCCACTCCAGCAGTGGCCCGGCAGCGCGTTCAGGCGCAGTTGGAGCTATGGAAAGAGGGCACTTGGAACTATGACTATTTTGCAGTCATGCGCAGACTCGAGGCCAACGCCTACCCACTGCCACGCTGGGGCCAGGCAGTCTTGCCCAGCGCAGAGGCGGTGCGTGTAGGGCAGGAACCCTCGCTGGCTTTTGCTCCCGCCACCTTCAGCCGCATTGAGGACGCCACAGCCCATTCGCCGCCCCGTTTGCGCCAGCAGTTCATTGGTTATATCGGCCCCAACGGCCCATTGCCTGTGCATCTGAGCGACTTTATCCAGGAGCGGGCACTGAACCGCAACGATCCCACCTGGCTGGCTTTTCTGGACGGCTTTACCCATCGTTTTGCGCTGCATTTTTACCGCGCATGGGCGCAGGCACGACCCGCAGTGGCGCTGGATCGGCCGCAAGACGACAACTTCCGTCGCTATGTCGGCGCTTTGGTAGGCATGGGGACAACGCAGCGGCAAAACCGCGATGACATCCATGACGACGCCCGCCTGCATTTCAGCGGCTGGTTGGCACGCCAGGCGCGTAGCAAAGACAGTGTGGACTCTGTGCTGGCGGCGTATTTTGGCGTGCCCGTCAAGCTGGAGCAATGGGTGGGCCACTGGATACAGCTGGCTTCGCGCGATGCCACGCGTATCGGCCAGGGCGGCCTGTCGCGTGCGCTGGGGCAGGGTGCGGTGATGGGCACACGGGTGTGGGACAGGCAGCACCGGGTGCGCATCCATCTGGGCCCGCTCACTCTGGAGCAGTACCAGATGTTTTTACCCAACGGCTCGGCGCGCAAGCTGCTGCAGCGCTGGGTGCAGCAGTTGCTTGGTGACGAATACCAGTGGGATGCGTTGCTTAGCCTGCGCGCCAAAGAGGTGCCTGCGAGCCGACTGGGCTCTGCATCACGCCTGGGCTGGTCATCCTGGGTGGGCAATCGCTCGCGTACCCGCCACGCAACAGACGTAGTGATCGCAGGCTGACGCACGCCCTGCGTGAAAAACTGCCCTGGCTCCCGGTGGGGACGTTCTCTGGTGAGCTTTGGGCTTTGAATTTCCATGATTTGGTTCGTCTTAAGAGTTGACACAAAGTCATGGAGTCCCAATGAGCGAAATCAGTCGTACAGCACTGTTTGGCAAACTCAACAGCCTAGGCTACAAAGCCATTGAGGGCGCCACTATTTTCTGCAAAATGCGTGGTAACCCTTATGTGGAACTAGAGCATTGGTTTGCGCAACTGCTGCAGACCCAGGATTCCGACGTGCACAAGATCGTGCAGCACTACGGGCTGGACGCATCCGTTTTGGCCAAGGACATGACTGCTGCTCTGGACCGCCTGCCGCGCGGGGCTACTGCCATCAGCGATTTCTCTCCGCATATCGAAAACGCCATTGAACGTGCCTGGACCTATGCCACGCTGCAGTTTGGCGAGGCGCAGGTGCGTACCGGCTATCTGGTATTGGGTATGCTTAAAACCCCCAGCCTGCGCAACCCGTTGCTGGGCATTTCCAAACAGTTTGAACGGGTCAAAACAGAAGACCTGGCGGAAAATTTTGCCAAGATCTGTGATGCCTCGCCCGAGGCGCAGATGCGTGCTCAGGACGGCACCGGCATGGGCAGCGGCACACCCGGTGAAGACAGTGGTGCCATGGCGCCCGCTGCCATGGGCAAGGGCGATGCGCTTAAGAAATTTGCAGTTGACCTGACGGAAAAGGCCAAAAAAGGCGAGATGGATCCTGTCACAGGCCGCGATGAAGAGATCCGCCAGATTGTGGACATCCTGATGCGCCGCCGTCAGAACAACCCCTTGTTGACTGGCGAGGCGGGCGTAGGCAAAACAGCCGTGGTGGAAGGATTTGCCCAGCGCCTGGCACGCGGCGATGTGCCGCCGCAGCTCAAGAACGTCAAGCTGCTGACGCTGGACATTGGCTTGCTGCAGGCAGGGGCCAGCATGAAAGGCGAGTTTGAGCAGCGCCTGCGCCAGGTGATTGACGAAGTGCAAAGCTCACCCACTCCCATCATTTTGTTCATTGATGAAATTCACACTCTGGTGGGCGCCGGCGGTGCAGCAGGCACGGGCGACGCAGCCAACTTGCTCAAGCCTGCACTGGCGCGCGGCAATCTGCGCACCATCGGTGCCACCACCTGGGCTGAGTACAAAAAATACATCGAAAAAGACCCCGCGCTCACACGCCGCTTTCAGGTGGTGCAGGTGCCCGAGCCTGATGAAGTCAAGGCTATTCTCATGCTACGTGGCGTGGCCAGTGTGCTGGAGAAGCACCACCGTGTGCAACTACTCGATGAAGCCATCGAAGCAGCGGTCAAACTCTCGCACCGCTACATCCCTGCGCGCCAGCTGCCAGACAAAGCCGTGAGTCTGCTGGACACAGCCTGTGCCCGCGTTGCGGTGTCGCAGCATGCCACGCCTCCGGAAGTGGAAGACTGTCAGCGCCGCATTGAAGCACTGACCACCGAGAGCGAGATCATTGGCCGCGAAGAGTCCATTGGTATTGACGTGACCAAGCGCGCAGCCCAGGTGCAGAGCTTGCTGGCTGAGGCGAATGGCGAATTGACTAAGCTCAAAGCCCGCTGGGGCGAAGAGAAAGCCTTGGTGGATCGCCTGCTCGAAATCCGCGCCCAATTGCGCAAGGGAAGTCAACCAGTGGATGCTACAAATACTGTAGCTGCTCCCGCGACTGAACAGGGCTCTGGCGGCACAAATGATGCTGAAAAATCCGCTGAAATTGACCGCCCAGCGCTGCTGGCAGAGCTGCATACCCTGCAGGCCAAGATTACCGAGCTGCAGGGCGAATCACCGCTGATTCTGGCCTCGGTGGACGAGCAAGCCGTGGCCTCTGTGGTGGCTGACTGGACCGGCATTCCTGTAGGCCGCATGGTGAAAAACGAAGTTGAGGCCGTACTGAATCTGGCCGAAACCTTGAACCAGCGCGTTATTGGCCAAAAACATGGTCTGGAGATGATCGCCCGCCGCATCCAGACCTCACGCGCGCGCCTGGACAACCCACAAAAACCCATTGGTGTGTTCATGCTGTGCGGTACATCGGGTGTGGGCAAAACCGAAACCGCCCTGGCACTGGCTGAGGCACTGTATGGTGGCGAGCAAAACATCATCACCATCAACATGAGCGAGTTCCAGGAGGCGCACACCGTCTCCACACTCAAAGGTGCGCCACCAGGCTATGTGGGCTATGGCGAAGGCGGCATACTGACCGAGGCCGTGCGCCGCCGTCCCTATAGCGTGGTGTTGCTTGACGAGGTGGAAAAAGCCCACCCCGATGTGCATGAGATTTTCTTTCAGGTGTTTGACAAAGGCTGGATGGAAGACGGCGAAGGCCGCATGATCGACTTTAAAAACACCATCATCCTGCTGACGACTAATGCGGGCAGCGAGCTGGTGATGAGCATGTGTCGCGACCACGAACTGCTGCCCGATGCCAACAGCCTGGCCGAAGCGCTCAAAGGTCCGCTGATGAAGGTGTTCCCACCCGCGCTGCTGGGCCGCATTGTCTCTATCCCCTACTACCCACTGTCGCCCGACATGATGGCCAAGATTGTGCGCCTGCAGCTGGGCCGTATTAAAAAGCGTGTGGAGGCGAACCACAGCGTGCCTTTCGAGTTCACCGACGAAGTAGTCAAACTCGTTGTGGCCCGCTGCCAAGACCCAGAGTCTGGCGGCCGTGTGATCGACGCTATCTTGACCAACACCGTGCTACCGACCATCTCGGTTGAATACCTGCAGCGCCTGGCCGCAGGCGGCGAGATCAAACGTGTGGCGCTGGATGTGAAAGACAGCGAATTTACCTACGCGTTTGATTAAATTCAGCCCAAGCGAACCGCACCATGGCACAAGACCTTTTCAAAATCGACGGTGACTCCCCTGCCAAGGACGATCTGAAGTTCTGGCGCATTGTGGGCCACGAAGCCCTGTCGCGGCCTTCGTTTTATGAACTGACGGTGCTGTCCAAAAACCAGAAGATTGAGGCGAAAGATATTTTGGGCCATGCCTTTGATGTGGTGATCGAGTTTGAAGACAAAGACGGTGCCATGCACAAGCGCCACTGCCAGGGCCACGCAGTGCGCTTCACGCGGGTGGGCGAGGTCTCGGGCTATTTCCGCTACCAGATTGCTCTGCAGTCGTGGTTTGGCCTATTGGCCAAAAGGTCTAATTCACGCATCCTGCAGGACAAACCGGTGCTGGAGGTGATTGACGCTGTTTTTGAAGACAGTCCTATCAAGCGCGTTAAAAAAACCAAGACCGACAACGTGATTGGTCAACACGAAGCCATACGGTACTGCGTGCAACACCAAGAGAGCGATTACCGCTTTGCCTCGCGCCTGATGGAAGATGAAGGTATTTACTACTGGTTTGATGCCCACGAGGAAGTGGGCACCATGCATCTGTCTGACGCCAGCGATGTGGCCCACGACAAGCTGCCTGCCAACGAGGTGCTGAAATATCTGGCCAGTGGCGTGAGCGATGCACAGTTCAACGAGATCACCCGCTGGACCAGCACACGCCAGCTGGACACTGGAAAATACGACTCTCGCGACAGCGATTTCAAAGCTATCCGCAAAAAGCTCAAAGCCGACAAAGCCGATCCCGACACCCATGAGCTGGCTGATTTAGAGGCGTTTGAGTTCGCTGGCGGATACTTCCGCAATGACGACACCGACGCCATTGGCAAAATGCGCATGGAAGAGCTGGCCACCCATCGCAAGCGCTATTGGGCACAGACCAGCTGGCCCGATGTGACTGCAGGCCGAAGCTTCACGCTCAAAGGCGATCCTAACCAACTGAGCGACGGCGATTATCTGATTGCCGCCTGCACCTTTGTGGTGAGCCATCCAGGTTATGAAAGCATCAGCGTCAAGGAAGAACAAAAATCCATTGTGGGCATGCTACAGACAGCTCTGGCTGATGATGCGGTGAACGCAGACACACGCCTGGGCTTGATAGACATTATCGAGAGCACACCTACCATGCGCACGGGCTTGCTCAACTCACGCGCTTTCCTGCTCACGGTGATGCCACTGGACGAACCCTATCGCGTGCCGCGCCTGACACCCAGAGTCACCATGCCCGGCCCGCAGAGTGCCATTGTGGTGGGGCCAGAAGGTGAAGAAATTCATGCAGACGAATTTGGCCGCGTCAAAGTGCATTTTCATTGGGACCGCTACGACAAAAGCAACGAAAAATCCACCTGCTGGGTGCGCGTGTCGCAGCCCTGGGCAGGCAAAGGCTGGGGCGGGTATTTCATCCCACGCATTGGTCAGGAGGTGATTGTTGATTTTCTCAACGGCGACCCAGACCGCCCCATTATCATCGGACGCGTCTATAACGACGACCAGCCCAAACCCTTTGACTCACACACCCAAAGCGGCTTCCGCACGCGCTCCACACCCAAGGGCAGTGCAGCCAACTGCAACGAATTTCGCTTTGACGACAAAAAAGGTTCAGAGCAGGTCTATCTGCATGCCGAGAAAAACCAGGACATCAGCGTTGAAAACGACGAGACACATACGGTGGGCCATGACCGCACCAAGACGATTGATAACGACGAAACCAACCACATCAAGCATGACCGTACCGAGACGGTAGGCAACAACGAAAAAATCACGATTGGTGTAGACCGCACTGAAAGCGTTGGCAAAAACGAAACGATTGCTATCGGTGTGGACCGCAAAGAGTCTGTAGGTGCCAACGAGACTATCAGTATTGGTGCAAACCGCACTATCTCTGTCGGAGCAAGCGAAACCGCTACTGTCGCACTGCAGCGCACACATACTGTGGGTGTTAATGAAACTATCGCTATTGGTGCTGCACAAGAGATCGCCATTGGTGCTATGCAGTCTGTCGCTATTGGTGCCAACCAATCGGTTAACGTTGGGGTTAACCAATCTACTGACGTAGGAGCCAATCAGTCTACCAATGTGGGAGCTAATAGGTCCATCGAAGTAGGCGCAAAATTGTCTACCAAAGTAGGTTCTGACGAATCACGCGATGTGGGCGGAGGGCGAGCTACACAAGTTGCCAAGGACGATGCCATCAAAGTAGGTAAAAACTTTGTACTTGAAGCGGGCGACTCCATTTCATTAAAAACTGGCAGCGCCAGCATTACCATGAAAAAAGATGGAACCATCACCATCAAAGGCAAAGATGTCACTATCGACGGATCCGGCAAGATCAATGTCAAGGCGAGCAGCGACATTGTGATGAAGGGCTCGAAGATTTTGCAGAACTGATGTTAGTGCAAACGAAAGATACGCCATGAAAAGTGCCGACCTGATTGACGAGCAATTTGCCTACGCAGATGACGAACCTGCGAAAGCCAAG
Source organism: Polaromonas sp. (assembly GCA_013297865.1). Taxonomy (GTDB): domain Bacteria; phylum Pseudomonadota; class Gammaproteobacteria; order Burkholderiales; family Burkholderiaceae_C; genus JAAFIP01. Next base: position 315,249 of record JAAFIP010000004.1, read on the forward strand.
CCAACACCTGACAAGGCTTTTGAACTTGACCGTCTGCTGCAGGCACGCCCGTCCGGCTTGAGTTCTAGCGCATTGCCACAAGTCATTATTGGCGAACTGCTGGCGATTGCAGATGATGGCAAGTCGCCGCTAGTGATCTATCCTGGCCAGCCAGGCACCGCTGCTTTGCGCGCACGCAGTGTGCTGGACCTGCATGGCGCCCACATTGGTCAATCAGTGGTACTGCAGTTCGAGGGCGGCGACCCAGCATTGCCGATTGTGATGGGCGTGCTGAGAGAAATTCATAGCCAACCGTTAGTCGCACCTGGAAAAGTAGAAGTAGATGCTGACGGTCAACGCATGATTGTGAGTGCTAAAGATCAAATAGTGCTACGTTGCGGAAAATCAAGCATTACTTTGACTGAAAGTGGTCATGTAGAGATTCGAGGTGAAGTCATTGTTAGTCAAGCCGTAAAGGCCAATCGCATTCGCGGTGGATCAGTAGAAATGAATTAGTTTATGAGCACAGCTGTACTTCGCCCTATTGGATTCAGACCTTGGGAAATCTCTGAAATGGTCAATAAACCAGTCATTGAATACCATGCTGGCGAAGCGGCATTTTTATGGATGCAACGAAATTACGCTGTACGTGCACCTCATTTTCGACTTAAACACTTGGCTAAGCTAGACCGCCGAATAGAAGGCCATCTTGAAGGTTTACGATTGGGTTCTAGTGCGGCATGGAGTGCAGTACAAAGCCAACTGGAAAATTGCGATATGGGTACAGTATTTGTCGCAGCTTACCTCGCATTTCACAGTCGTGACGCAAAGAAGATGCGTTCAGCACTGCTTTTAGCTTTATCTACGCCGCAATTTCAAACTGCGTTACTAGCAGCACTCGCTTGGATTGATTTTAAAAATTTGCAAGAAATTATCAATCAATTAAGAGAATCGCCCGAACCAAAGCATCAGCTAATTGCTTTATCAGCTGCAACAGCGCAGCGTGTTGATTTAGGTTTTTTTTTAAAGCAATCCGTAGACTCTAAGAATTCGGAGCTTCGATCGCGCGCACTTCGAGCTATTGGTGAACTTAAGCGTACCGATCTTTTACCATCTGCGCAGCATGCCGAACGTGATGCTGATGTTGCTTGCAGGTTTTGGGCTGGCCATTCTATGGCACTACTTGGAGACCCTCGTGGTGCAAAAGTCGCTTTGAATGCTGCGCTTGAAGAACCTAGTTTGATCTGTCGCGGTATTGAGGTTGCTATGCGGTGCGGTGACGCAAACTGGGCGCGTGATATTTTGCGTAAACTTTCAACTGACAATACTTCACCGCGGTTTGCGATAAAGGCTGCTGGTGCTCTGGGTGATCCTGCGTTGATGCCATGGTTGTTTAGTCATATGCAGAATATTTCACAAGCGCGTATTGCTGGAGAAGCTTTTTCCATGATAAGTGGTGCAGATTTAGACTATCTAAGCCTAAAGCAAGATGCACCAGATAGAGAACTAGAAGAAAATTACCAAGAAGATGCCGACCTACCCTGGCCGGATGTTGATAAAGTTACTAATTGGTGGCGCAATGAAAGCAAGAAATTTGTTGCTGGGCAACGCTACCTAGCTGGACGTCAAGCCAGCGCTGACAGTGCTTCTGCGGTTTTGCGTGAAGGTTATCAACGACAGCGTCGAAGTGCAGCCATAGAGTTTGCACATAGCAATCCAGATGCGATTGTATTCCCGGTGGCAGGTCGCGCTGACTGGCAAAAACAAAGGCTTTCAGCATGAGATTTACCAATCAATCAGGGTTTCCAGCGGCGTGGACTATGGGCTTTGAGCGCGATGGTCGCGAAATGCTTGTTGTTGTAGTTAAGGCAACATATGATCTGCCAGTACTTGGTGCAGAGCCTAAGCTTTCCCAAGAGCATGTGCCCTTGATTGAAGCTGATCAATTTACTGGAGAGCCAGGGTACTCAGCTCCGTTGTATGAGACAGACTATGCACATCGTAAACTTGCATGTGATGTTCTGCTTTTAGGCAGCGCATATGCTCCAGCTGGCAAACAGAGCACACGCACTCAAGTAGGTCTTAAAGTAGGAAATATGGTGAAGCAGTTCAACGTAATTGGGCGACGGCGTTGGCAGAACCGAGTTTTTGCGGTAGTAGCTAGTGAGCCTGAGCCTTTTACAGTTATACCCATCTCCTACGATTGCGCGTTCGGTGGCACAGATCGTACTCAAGAAGCTAAAGGTTTGACTGATTGTTTTCTTGCAAATCCAGTAGGCAAAGGCTTCAGACAGCATACAGATGCTATCGATGGTGAACCGTTGCCAAATACAGAAAAAATAGGTCAGGCGGTAGACTCTTACAACGGAAAGTACTCTCCAATGGCGTTCTCTCCAATAGGTCGCAACTGGAGCCCTAGGCTCAATTACGTGGGTACCTATGACCAGCAGTGGATTGAAAATACTGCACCACTATGGCCAGCAGACTTTGACTATCGTTATTTTCAAGCTGCACCACCTGATCAAGTTATTCCTTACCCTCAAGGTGGTGAGGACATAGCACTAAAAAACCTAACCCCTGATGGACAACGCTCATTTAAGTTACCTGCTCGCAAAATGCCCATTACTTTTATTCCTTACAAAGGTAGGGACGTCACGTTAGAGGCCAATATTGATACCATTGTTATCGAGCCTGATTTAGACCGATTCACGATGACTTGGCGAGCTAACCTTCCACTGGGGAAAAGCGTATTCGATGTAAAGGAAACCATAGCTGGCCAAATGTCTGCAGCATGGCATCGCGCTCGACGTTTCCCTCATAAAAGTTATTACTCATCTCTCAACCAGCTCGTTACTGAGAAAAGACTGAGGAAATAATGACCACGCTATCCATCATTTCTAGTGGAATGGTAACCGCACTAGGCTTTAATGCGCCTGCAACGCTGGCTGCATTACGTTCAGGTGTGAGTGGGGTAGGAGCTACACCATGGCCAGATATTGAAACGGGTGAGCCTTTACGGGGAGCCAGAGTGAAACTGCCTCACTGGTGGGAAGGTGTGGGAAAGCTAGCAGATTTAGTTGCTCCAGCTATTCACGAATGTCTACAGACTGAAGTTCTAGAATCAATTACTAATATTCCGCTTTTGGTTGGCGTTGCAGCGCACAGTCGCCCTGGCCGTACAGAAGGATTAGATGAGAATTTACTAGATGAAGTCTATAGCCGCTTGGACTTACCAAAACATAAGGACTCAAAGCTATTCCCTTTTGATGAAGCGGGATGCTTTCATGCTTTGCTAGCTGCGCAGAATTTGTTAACTAGCACTAATGCAAGTTATGTAGTTGTAGCTGGCGTAGACAGTTTTCTTACAAGCGCGACATTGAACGGATTTATGAAAAATAGGCGTCTAATGACTTCTACTAATTCAAATGGATTTTTTCCTGGTGAAGCAGGCACAGCAGTACTTGTGGGCAAATGTAGCTCACAACATCCTGAGGCGTTATGTATCTACGGCTTGGGATTAAAACAAGAGATAGCTACGATTGAAAGTACTGAACCATTTCAAGCAAAAGGTCTTACACAGGCTATGAAGCAGGCCCTTGATAGTGCAGGTGTGTTGTTAAAAGATATTGCTTACCGTACTACTGATTTGACAGGCGAGCACTACAAGTTTAAAGAAGCTGCTTTTGCAGCAGCCAGACTAAATAGCAGCGACCGCAAAACACCTCTCGATTTGTGGCATCCAATAGAATATTTGGGCGCAATAGGTGCCGCAGTATTACCTTGCTTGCTTGGGCAAATTATGCATGCAGCTCAAAAAGGATATGCTCCTGGTCCAATCGCGTTATGTCATGTCGGTACTGATGATGGAATACGCGCGGCTATGGTAGTTGGCTTAAGTCAGCGAATTGGGGGTAAGGCCTTATGAGCAGTAACGTTTTTGCTAATGGACGTGAAGTGTCTGCTACTAAGGATGGAAACATGTCTATGGGCGCAATGCCTGACGTATGCTTATCGCCTCCTACACCGCCTGCCGGACCGATTCCAATTCCATACCCCAATTTTTCTAAATCTTCTGACACCAACGATGGTACCCGGAATGTAAAAATAGGCGGTGATCAAGCAGGCATTAAAGACAGCTCCACTTATAAAAAAAGCAATGGCAATGAAGCTGCAACGAAGTCCTTAGGTATGGGCGTTATGTCGCATCAAATACAAAGTACTACCTATTTCTCGGCCTGGTCATTTGATGTTAAGTTTGAAGGCGAAAACGCTATCAGGCATATAGATATGACCACTCATAACAACATGTAATGTACATATTATGAATACAGGAAATGCTGCCGCTTCAACTGTAAACGTAGCTGCTATGGCGCCTAGCGTGACGCCGACTAGTATTTGTGAAGAGCTACAAACCCAAAATACTTCATTACGAAAGGATTTGTCTGAAGACACTGCTAAAAACGTGAATGAAGCATTTGGCCCAAGCGGAGCAACAACAGTAGCACACGGGGCACTTAGCGGAGGTAATCCGATCGGTGCAACAAGTCGATTACTTCCTTCTCGGTATAACAAACGAGTTGTAGAGGGGCTATGGGAAGAAAAGGATAAAAGTAAACGCAGAAAAATGCTGGCATCTGGGTCTTCTAATGTGTGTCCGCAAAAACCGTTCAAATATGCAAAAGGATATCGACCGCACCAATCGCACTGTGAGTCTAAAATCTTAGAAACATTGTTTTCTCCAAGCAATCCAAAACCTAGTGGCACACTAGTTTTGAATATTAACTGGCAGAGCACTAAAAATCCGAACAGTAAAGAAGCGTGTGAAGCTTGTCAAAAGCTGTTGTGCCACGCACAAAAAGAATGCAATCTAGTTATAAAACTTTGCCAAGAGGATCCTAAGGATCCGCCAGAACCATTGTTGTGTCCACCAAGCTAGTAACCGAGGAATATCTATGCCGCTTGCCACACTTAAGTATCCTGATTTATTAAACTTATCTTCTACGCCAATTACACATACTTGGAGCGAAAGTGAATCTATGATTGCACTTGGCAAAGAAAATTCTGCGATGATTAACAGTCTTAGTGCGTTATCTTTCAGAGGATTGCTCGGTCTACGTGCTGCATTAGGAGAGTGGATGCAACAGCGTTTTTCGTTGCTTTATGACGACGAAGAGCACGCCAATCTCAATGAAGCAATTTGGGCGGCATCTATAGATTTCCGTTACTTAAATCGCGACGCAATGGTATTTCCTGAGGACAACGTAAGTCCTATTCATGGACCCTTACAACTTAGCAAATTTGGCACATTACGATTATGCAACGCATATTACAAAGCAGATTTTGGCGCTGTACGATATGTTGCAAATGCTGCCAATTTAGTTAAATTTGTTCTGAACGACTCTAAGCAATTTAAAAGCTGGTTCAAATTGACAGTAACGCGACTTGCGGCGCAGTCTTCTCCAGCAGTTGTTACGAGTGGAGCGTTTGATATTGCAAAAAAAAAGGAGGAACCTCGTGGCGTTTCACCAGATATCTTTGGAATTCCTATTCCTCGCGAAGCATGTGACCCTAACTTTGAACTGGCAGATATAGATAGGAATAGTTTGATTGATGAAATGTTGAGGAATATCAATAGTAAAAAAAATCCATTTCTATTCCCGAAAGAAAAGCTATTAAGTGAAGGATTCATTGGTAATCCATATCGTTACCCCGCCGATTAGATTGCGAGCAAATAGATGTCCACACATAGATCCTATATTGAGGCCGCAAACATTTGTAGCCCATTCTTGCGTTACGCATGGGATGAGTGGAATGTAGGATCAACTTATCAGAGCGTAAATGCTGGCGATGTTGTGCGATTAAGAACTATATCTAAGCGGGCTAACTGCGCATTCACAATAGCTATTGCAGAATGGATACTGGCCCGTTATAAAGGAATGGATAATGATCCAGAACCTGAGCAATTCTTAGAGGCAGCTTGGGCTGCAAATATACATAAAGAGTATGCTTGGGAGATTGAGATTATTGATGCTGAATGGACTGGCCCAATACGTGGGCCCATCAGTATGGCGCTAACCTTTGTGTTGGATGCAATTTTTGCAGATGATGCTGATTTGAATTCAGCCTTCAATCCAGCTTGGGCTGCGTGTTTTGCGAGGCATATTCTTCCAGATGTATCTGTTTTCAATATCTGGTTTGAATTTAGCTTGACCCGAATTGAACAACTTTATCCGGCTCCTTTGGAAAAAGATCTAGACTGGTTTGATGAAACAGAAAATCTTGGAAAGCCCGTACCAATAGAAGTTTTTGATCAAAACAATGTGTTTAACCCCGCGACAACATCGCAACTATTAGATCGTTTTTTGTTGAACTTGAATCCAGAAATGAATCCGTTTCTGCGTAGTGTCGAAGATATGAAAGCTGATGGATTTAAAGGCGAGCCGTACAGATATATCAACGAGCAATAATTAACCTATGCAAAAGACGTTTGTAAACTGTGATAAACACTAATCTGCTTCGTTTGTGTGTGAGTTTAGCGAGTAGTCAAATGTTATTGACATGGATACCAAGCTGATCTTTGCTGTGCTGGGGCCTTTATTCCTTGTGCTGGCCTTGTGGCGATGGATGGGCGCTGGGCGCCTGGTAACGCAGGCGAAGACCTGGCTCATTATTGGGGTGATCTTTTCAGCGGTGGCGGTTTGGCTGTGGTGGGGTGTGCCCAGATTGAGCTAGGCTGCGCTACGGGGCTGTGGATTTACCCAGCGCAGTATTTGAATGTTGAGCCTTTCATTCGTCTTCAGAGAAGTTGGTTTGTTGGAGCCAACATTCTTTGGAGTGATACGTAATGAAAATCACGGTGGTTGGTATGCGCGGAGGCGGCGGAGCTACGGGGCTTTCTGCGGACTTTGACACTACCGGAGGCACCATTGGCCGCGCCAAGACCAATGTCTTGGTGCTGGACGACCCAGACCGTACAGTCTCGCGTGTGCATGCACAAATTGTGCACCGCAGCGGCAAGTTTTACATCATTGACCAGGGCAGCAACCCGCTGTCTTGCAACGGCGCCACCTTAGGCTCGGGCAACGAGGCACCTCTCAATGATGGCGACCGGCTGCAGATAGGTGGTTTTGAACTGATGGTAAGCCAAACGGCAGGCTCAGCCGCAGGGGCGCCTGGTGCCAATCTTCTGGACGATTTGACAATGACCGCGGGGTCAGCACATCCCCGCACGGGCACAGGCCCCAGCGCGGACGACCCATTTGCCGACCTGCTGGCAGGGCTCACGCCCGCACCAGCGCCTGCCAGTGCCCCAGCTGCCAAATCCGCAGCTCCAGCGGCCAATTTTTTCCCAGACCCTATGGGGTTTGACAGTCCCACCACTAAAACCGGCAAGGCAGACCCTTTTGATGACTTGCTAGGATTGGGCGACGTGCAGACTGGCGCTGGCAGTGGGGGGGGTGGCTTTGAAGGTCTGCCCAATGCCAGCTCGTCCAGCATAGACGAGCTGTTTGGCCTGGGCGGCTCCTTGGGCAGCAGCGATCCTTTGGGGGCTTCGCCATTAGGGCAGCCGCTCATGCAGCCCAACACCTCTTCGTCGGTAGACCCGCTGATGGCACTGGAAGGCGGGCATAAATCCACAGCCGCTGCGCGCAGCGACCATGTGCCAGCTTTGCAACAGGCGTATTCATTGCCCAAGGCCATAGATGCAACCCCTGTAGCCAAGCCAGCGCCTGCCTTGCCACCCATATCGGCCCCAGCGCCCCTGGCGGCTGCGCCAGCCCCTGCGGCCAGGCCACCTGCTGCGTCCTATATGCCCGCAGCCAAGCCTGCCGAAGCGCTGAGGCCCAATTCTGCTGCTGACAGCGAGCTGCTAGCAGCCTTTTTGCGCGGTGCCAAAACCACCAACCAAATGCCCACGCAGCTTACGCCTGAGCTGATGGAGCTGCTGGGTAGTCTGCTGCACAGCGCAACACACGGCACGCTGCAGTTGCTGATGTCGCGCCAGGAGTTCAAGCGTGGCGTGCGCTCAGAGATGACGATGATTTCCAGAGAGGCCAACAACCCGCTGAAGTTTTCGCCCAACGCCGAAACCGCATTGGCCCATATGCTCAGCCCCCGGATCAAGGGCTTTATGGGTGCAGAAGAGGCGATGAACAACGCCTATGCGGATTTGCGGGCGCACCAGTTTGGCGTGATGGTGGGCATGCGCGCGGCGCTGGCCCATGTGCTGGAGCAATTCACCCCCGACAAGCTCGAAGGCAAGCTCACCGCAAAATCGCGGCTTGACTCGCTTTTTGCAGCCAACCGCAAAGCCAAGCTATGGGACTTGTTTTGCCAGTTGTATGCCAGCATTGCCACAGACGCCGAAGATGATTTTCACGAGCTGTATGGCAAGGCGTTTGCAAACGCATACGACGAGCAGATGGCACGTTTCAAGTCCGGCAAATAATCTGACAACCCTCAGCGAAAGCAACCCGTGGAAATCGAAATCGTCGCAATGTCCAAGCAAGGTGGCCGCAACTACAACGAGGATGTCCACGGACATTGGCACGATGGGCAATACATCGCCTGCATCGTGGCCGACGGCGCGGGTGGCCACGGCGGGGGTGATATAGCAGCAGACACTGCGCGCAGTGTGATTCTGAATGCCTTTGCCATGCAGCCGCGCATGGAGCGCGACGCCCTGCGTTCGCTGCTGGTGCAGGCCAATGCGGCAGTAGTGGCCCGGCAAAGCGAAGAGATCAAGCTGGCCACCATGCGCACCACGGTAGTGCTGGCGGTAGTGGACCTGGAGAGCAATCAGTTAGTGCTGGCGCATTGTGGCGACAGCCGCGCCTATGTGTTTCGCGATGCCAAGGTCTATGCACGCACGGCTGATCACAGCCTGGTGCAGCAGATGGTGACCACCGGCATGATTGACGACGAAGGTGCGCGCGTGCACCCGCAGCGCAATCTGCTGTTGTCAGCCTTGGGCAGCAGCTATGAAGAGCTTGAAATCACCGTGTCGCAGCCCATTGACATCTTGCCTGGCGATGTGCTGTTGCTCTGCAGTGATGGCGTATGGGAGCCTTTGGGGGATGCGCTGTTTGAGCAGAGCCTGATCACAGCTCCCAGCCCCAGGACATGGCTGCATGAGCTGGACGAGTTGGTGCGTGCCAACGCCAAGCCAGGCTACGACAACTACACCGCATTGACCTTGTGGACGTATTCGGATGAGGTGGTGACGCAGATATCACCTTTGGAATAGTTTTCTGGCATGTGCTAGAGACCGTTCCCCATATTTTTTTCAGGAGAGAAATGATGATAAAAATTCGATCAATGTTTACAGACATCAACCGTAGCAAGGCAACTGCGCTCGCAGCATGTGCGCTTGGGGCGCTGACCCCTTGCGCGGCCAGCGCAGCATGTAATACGCTGTTTGAAGCCACTGTCACCACCGGCGGTGTCACGCAGCAGATTTGCCGCGATACGATCGAGTCCCTGTATGAAAACATTAAGGACCCTGCCACACTCTTCCCAGGCTACAACCAGAACTCTCTGGTGGTGAGCAACGTGCGCTATTTGGGCGTGGATGTCAACTTGACCTATGCCCAAAACAGCCAAACACTCAATCTTGTCATTCCTGAGTTGGGCATCAACCAGCCCTTCACAGGCGCAACCCGCAGAGACAGTGCGATTTTGCTGCGTAAATACCTGGAGGACAACCCTGATCTGCTCTCGCGTCTGCAGAAAAGGCAGGCAGAATTATCGCCACTAAGCCCCATCACAGGCGTAGGGGGTGTGTTGCCCCGAGCCATCCTGAATGATTTCAGTGCCAGCTTTGGCGACACCCCCACGCGTATCGCCACCTCCCAAGGTACCGCATCGCAAGGATCGCAAAGCGTGCTGGGCGCTGGTGTGTTGCTGAGCTCGCAGTCTGTGCTGGGTGCCAAAGTTAATACCCTGGCTATTCCACTGTCATATACCGTGCGCAACGATATTGATCCACGCCGCCAGGCTATGCTGCGTGGTGGCTTGGCTGTTGTGGACACTGCGGGCAGCCGTTCGTACCAGGGGCGAGTTTCTGCTGGCTATCGCTTTCCCATGTCCGATCAATGGGTACTCACGCCGATGGCAGGCCTGAGCGCTGCAGGTTCGCGCGACGCGGCGTTTGCTGTAGGCGTGCTCAATGGGTCATTGGCCAGCACCTACACCTGGGAGTTTGAGAGCTTTGATGTGACCATGGGCAATATGGTGGGGTATTACCAAACTTTCAAACTGCCAGTGAAGTACACGGCTGACCCCAAAATCCGTATCGCTGCACTGGTCAACGGTGTGTTCGTTAGCCAGCCAGTAAGCTTTGGTGGCAGCAAGATGTCTTTTGAGTACGGATTTTCAGACACACGCCTGGGCGGCACCGAGCTGTACCAGAACAATTCACAGGAGCTGACAATATCCTTGGGCACCAATAAAAATGCCTTGTCAGCCAGAAGTTTCTTTCGCGCTACCTTGGCATTCCAAAAGGCCAAAGACAGCAAGGGTGCATCTCTGGGTCTGAACTATTGGTTTTAATCCACAGCAGTGTGGCAAGGCGGTGATATGGCCCGTAAGGCATTGTGGAGCTATGTATTTTCGCTGGGTCTGGCGCTGGTTTGCGGTGTGTCCCATGCAGACTACGGCACAGACCAGACGGGCTATGCAGCGGCAGGGCGCTATGACCTGATTGAAAAGCAGGTGGAAGCCCTGGCCAAGCAAGGGCCGTTGCGCACACGCGATCAGCATGCGCTGTGCTTTGCCTACTCCAAGCTCAAGCGCTACGACAGGCTCATGCCGTGCCTCGACCAATTGCAGTCCCTCGTGGCCAAAGGGGACAGGCGCACCAGAATATTCGGTCTGGATGATGCTACGCCCATCGTGCATCTGATGCGCGCCGAGGCGCTGACCGACCTGGGTCAATACGCAGAAGCACGCAAGCAGGCCAATGATGCGCTGGTGTGGCTGCGCAAGGAAAACAGCAGCGACCAGGACATGGTGGTGGGGGCTTATGCTGCAGTCGCTGTGGCGGTGGCTTTGCAGGGCGACACCACCTTGGCCCGACAAACTGTGGAGCTGCTCAAGGGCTACAGCGTGCGCAGCGACTACAAACGCGCCAAGGCCATGGCCCTGGCACGTGCACAAATGTCTATCGGTGCCTGGGCGGATGTGATTGTCACGCTGGAGTCCAGCGAGGCACAGTTTCGTTTTGATGTCATGCTGGATAACCTGCTCTCAGGGGCAGCCTTTAGTGGGCGCAATAACTGGGTGTGGGTCGAGCTGCCCCGGGCTTTCATGATGCATAAAGCCCAGCTGGAGGTGGGCAGGGTGGATGTGGCCAAAGCAGGGTTTGACAAGCTTCTTGCCACGCCAGAATTGACCGTGAACGCCGAAATTTATTGGCAGGTTCTGCTGGAGCGTGGCCGTGTGGCTGAGCGCGAAGGGCAGACAGAAAAGGCCCTGGAATATTTTCGCAAAGCACGCGATCTGGTGGAGTCGCAGCGCCGGTCTATCCGCACAGAAACCAGCAAAATCGGATTTGCCAGCGACAAACAGGCGGTGTACCAGGGCATTGTACGAACCGCTCTGAAGTTGGGCGAAAAAGCCTTGGTGATTGAAGTGGCCGAGCAGGCCAAATCCCGGGCGCTGGTTGATTTGCTGGCTACCAAATCAGACTTTGGCATTTACGGCCAGCGTGCGCAAGACGTAGCAGCCACGTTTGCCGAGTTTCAGCGCATCGATGCCGAGCTGGCCGTGCAGGCGCCGGATACCAGCGTAGCCAAGCGGGCAGAGCTCACGGCACAACTGCAGCAGGCAAGCAAACGCCTGCAAACCCTGGCGCCTCAGCTGGCTTCGCTGGTGACCACGGGTAGCATCAGTGTGGAGCGCATGGCAGCAGGCTTGGGCCCGCAGGAAACCCTGGTAGGTTTCTTTGGTTCTGGCAACACCTTATATGGCTACACCCTGGCAGGTGCCGAGATTCGCATATTCCAGCTGGATGGTTATGGCTTGGCAGATGATGCGGGGGAGTTTGTGCAGTCGATCAAAAAACGCCGCCGTCAGACCAAGGAACTGGCCGAAGTAATGTACAAGCGGCTGCTCAGGCCGATGCAAAGCAGTATTGCAGGGCGCGATTTGCTGATTGTGCCGCACGGTAGCCTGCACTATGTTCCTTTTGCTGCTCTGCATGATGGTGAGCGTTATCTGGTGCAGGGGCGGGCATTGCGATATTTACCCTCCGCGATGCTGCTTGGCTTGATGCCAGAGGCCAGAGCCATGTCAGCTTCCGGCAAAGACCCCATCAACAGATTGCTGATTCTTGGCAATCCTGATCTTGGTCAGGCTGCACTCGATTTACCGGCTGCCCAGATCGAGGCCCAGGACCTGCAAGCCATGTTCTCCAAAAACAGCGAGCTCTTTGTGCGCCGCGCTGCTACAGAGACACTGGTGAAAGAGCGGGCCTACGACTTTTCGCATATCCATGTGGCGTCACACGGAGAATTTTCGGCAGATACGCCACTGCAGTCCAGGCTCAAGCTGGCGACCGATGATAAAAACGATGGCATGCTCAGCGTGAGTGAAATCTATGGCTTGCGCCTGAATGCCAATCTGGTGATGCTGTCAGCCTGCGAAACGGGGCTTGGCAGCATCAGCAGTGGTGACGATGTCGTGGGGCTGACGCGTGGATTCCTGTATGCTGGTGCCCAAAACGTGGTGGGATCGCTGTGGGAAGTGGATGACGATGCCACAGCCGAACTGTCGCGTTTGATGTATGCAGCCATGAAGCGGGGCCTGCCCGTGGCCAAGGCGCTGGCAGAGGCGCAGGAGCAGTTGATGCGCAAGAAGCCCCATCCTTATTTCTGGGCAGCTTTTTTGGACAGCGGCACAGGTCGATAAACTAATCTGTAGTGGGCAAGAAAAAACCCGCCAGGCACATAGCCTGGCGGGTTTTTTATAACTGCACAGAGATTAGCGTGTCTCGGTGGTGCGGGTGTTCCAGCCGAACTTGACTTCGCCGCCCAAAGAACCGTCGTCTTTTTGTGGCTTGTAAGAGTACTCGATATCGCCATAGCTCATGGAGATCTGGTCAGACACTTCGCCGCCCGAACCAGCGCTGACCTGGTGGCTGGTAATGAAAACCTCTTTCAGCTTGACCACCAGGAAGTCTTCCTGTTTGCCGCCAGCCAGCGACATCGAGATGATGGCTTCCTTGAAGTGGGTGCCGTTGGCGCAGTTTTTGGACATTACAGGCGATGCGTTGTCATATTTCTTGGTGAAGTGCAGGTCTTGCGGCTTGCCTTTGCCCACCGCCATGCCGCCGCCGCTGCTGTTGCTGCTGTTGGCTGCGCCCCAGCTCCAGCTTTGCAGTGCAATTTCGTCTTTGTGCTTGGCGTGGGTGGATTCGCCTTTTACGCCGTCAAGTTTCAGGTGGCAGTCAATAGTCATGTCATGGCTCCGTTCAGGTTAAAGGCAGCAATGCTGCCCGGTTGGTTAATCAATCGCTGAAAGACACATGTCTAGCTGCGCACCTATAGAACGACAAGAGCCAAGTAATTTTCAAATCGTACGCCTGCACAAAGCCCAGAAAACCGTGATTTATGCAAACATTTTCACAATGTTGGTGAGTTCATGTGAATTCGCACGTCTTCAGCAGCGAATTCTGGCCTGCCTTGAGCGGCGCGAACAATTTGCTACACCATTTGCAGCATGCCTTTGGTTTCAATGAATTGAACCACCTGCTGGACGCCGGAGAGTGTTTTCAGATTGGTCATCACATAGGGGCGTTGGGAGCGCATGCGCTGCGTATCGGCCTCCATGATGTCCAGATTGGCGCCCACATAGGGAGCCAGGTCTGTCTTGTTGATCACAAACAGGTCACTTTTGGTAATGCCAGGGCCGCCCTTGCGGGGGATTTTTTCACCCGCTGCCACATCAATGACATATATCGTGAGGTCGGATAGCTCAGGACTGAAGGTGGCGGCCAGGTTGTCGCCACCACTTTCCACAAACACAATGTCCGCGTTGGGGAACTGCTCCAGCATGCGGTCGATAGCCTCCAGGTTAATGGAGGCATCTTCGCGGATGGCCGTGTGGGGGCAACCGCCGGTTTCCACGCCCATGATACGTTCGGCATCCAGCGCGCCGCTCACGGTCAATATGCGCTGGTCTTCTTTGGTATAGATGTCGTTGGTAATAGCCACCAGGTCGTATTGGCCCTTCATGGCTTTGCACAGCATTTCCAGCAAGGTGGTTTTACCCGAGCCTACCGGGCCGCCAATGCCCACGCGAAGGGGAGGGAGCTTTTTGGTGCGGTTTTTGATGTGGTGCAGTGCGGTCATGATCTGAAAAGCCTTGAGTATTGGGTTTCGTGTTGCGATGAAAGGATGGCCAGCATGGGGCTGAAGGCTTGGCGCTGGCTGTCTGCCAGCCCCATGGCGTAGTCTACGGCGCTGGGTATTTCGTTGGCAAGTCGTGCCAATATGCGTTGCCCTGCGCTTTGGCCCAAAGGCACGGATTTAACCGCGGCGCCCACCATGTTTTCTGCCCAGCCAAACGTAAAAGCCAGGCAGCAGTCGCGCACGCTGGCCTGCGTGCTGCTGGCTGCCAGCGCGAAAGCGATGGGGTAGGTGGTGGGGTAGCTTGCGTCTTGGTCGTCAGGATTGTTTTGCTGGCTGTACTGGGCAAATTGCGTTAAAGCTGCAGCGCTTTGCGCATTGAGCGCCTGGTGCCACTGCGCCAGCGATCGGCCCATTTGGTCGGTTTGCAAGCGGAACTCGTGGCTTTCTCGGGTCTGCAGTACCCATTGGTTCAACTCGATGACGCGGTCAATATCTGCGCGCCGCCATGCTGGGACTGCTTTGGCGATAACGGCCAAGTCGCCGCGTGCCAAGCCCAGGTGGAGCTGGTCTATCAGCCAATCGCCTGCATCGGATTCTGTAGCTACCAGGCCTTTATCGACAGCAGCTTCCAGCCCTTCGGAGTAGGAAAAGCCGCCAACAGGCAATGCGGGTGATGCAAGCCAGATGAGTTGCAGAAGGCTAGGCGCAGGCAGCGCCGTGGGGCGGTGCATCAGTGCTGATGGCCGTGGCTATGACCATGGTCTTCATGTGCGTGGGTATGGTCATGGGTATGTGAGTGCTCATCTGCATGTGCTTCGTGATGGTCATGACTGTGTGCGTGCCCACCTTGCGCGTAGGCACCCGCTTCGGGTTCGAACGGCTCGTTCACCGTGTTGACGATCAAATGCATGGCCCGCAGCATATCGGCCAGCACATGGTCTGGTTCAATTTTGAGATGATCGGATTTCAGTTCAATCTGTACATGGCGGTTACCCAAATGGTAGGCCGCGCGGATCAAATCGTAGGGCGAGCCATGCGCGCTGCAGTGCGTGATACGCAGCACAGTTTGCGGCGCTGCAACGATGCGTATGAGCGAGCCGTCTTCAGCCACCAGCACATCACCGCCGCGCACAGGGGTGCCGCGCGGCAGAAATACACCCAGCGATCTGCCCGCTGAGTCAGTACTGTCAAAGCGGCTTTTTTGCCGCACGTCCCAGTCGAGTTCCACGGTGTGGGCGCGTTTAAGCAAGACCGGTGCGAGGCCCGCGCCTTGTGATACCAACTTTGAACAACTCAGCACATTAAACCTTTGTGTAAAGAAACAAAATCAAAAATAAAGCGCACAGTAGAAAAATATTGAACTTGAAGCTATATGCATTTTCTATCTGAATACCGTTCCATGCCCAATTCATCAGATGTGAGATTGCTGTGGCAACAGAGGTTTTGAACAACAAACCCAGTACAGCGAACAGCCCGGAACATCCCAAGATAGTATTTTTCCAATTGAGAATATAGAAACTCTGATCAAAATCAGATCCGACTACAAAATGAAAAAACAAGCTTATCAATACACCCAAGACTGCGCCCCAAATGACGCCCATGAAGGCTGATACAAAGCGTTCTTGTAAATCCATCCCGACTAGTGAGTTAGTGATATAA
This sequence comes from Polaromonas sp., assembly GCA_013297865.1. GTDB lineage: Bacteria > Pseudomonadota > Gammaproteobacteria > Burkholderiales > Burkholderiaceae_C > JAAFIP01. Next base: position 331,238 of record JAAFIP010000004.1, read on the forward strand.
AAATCAAAATAAGAAATAGCGCTGCGCCATCGGCAAACTCACTGCAGGCTCGCAAGTCAGCAGTTGACCGTCAGCCCGCACTGCGTAGGTCTGTGCGTCAATTTCCATGGTGGGCAAATAGTCGTTGTGCAGCATCTGGCGTTTGGTGATGTTGCGGTTGTTCTTGACGACCCCAATGGATTTTTGCAAACCAAAACGCTCTGGCACCCCTGCAGCCATGCCAGCTTGCGAGATGAAAGTGAGGGATGATTTGTGTAGCGAGCGGCCAAATGCGCCGAACATGGGCCGGTAGTGCACAGGCTGAGGCGTGGGGATTGAGGCATTGGCGTCGCCCATGGCAGCCATGGCGATGCTGCCGCCTTTGATGATCAGCGACGGCTTGACGCCAAAGAAAGCGGGCTTCCACACCACGAGGTCAGCAAACTTGCCGGGCTCTATACTGCCCACCTCGTGGCTGATGCCATGGGAGATGGCCGGGTTGATGCATAGCTTGGCGATGTAGCGTTTGGCGCGGAAGTTGTCGTTGCGCTCGGTGTCGCCCGGCAGTTTGCCGCGCTGCTGTTTCATCTTGTGCGCTGTCTGCCAGCAGCGGATGATCACTTCGCCCACGCGGCCCATGGCCTGAGAGTCGGATGAGAACATCGATATGGCACCCAGATCGTGAAGGATGTCTTCGGCAGCAATGGTTTCCTTGCGGATGCGGCTTTCAGCGAAGGCCAGGTCTTCGGCAATCGAGGCGTCCAGGTGGTGGCACACCATCAGCATGTCTACATGTTCGTCCAGCGTGTTGACGGTGTAGGGCATGGTGGGGTTGGTGGAGCTGGGCAGAAAGTTCGCCTCGCCCACCACACGCATGATGTCGGGCGCATGGCCGCCGCCCGCGCCCTCGGTATGGAAGGCGCACAGGGTGCGGCCTTTGGTGGCAGCAATGGTGGTTTCTACAAACCCCGATTCATTGAGCGTGTCGCTGTGGATAGACACCTGGGTGTCGGTCAACTCGGCCACGTCCAGACAGTTGCTGATGGCCGCAGGCGTGGTGCCCCAGTCTTCGTGCAGTTTGAGGCCCATGGCACCCGCGTTGATCTGCTCATGCAGTGCAGCGGGCAGCGACGCATTGCCTTTGCCCAGAAAGCCCAGGTTCATGGGGAAAGCATCTGCCGCTTGCAGCATGCGCTCCATATGCCAGGCACCGGGCGTGCAGGTGGTGGCCAGGGTGCCAGTGGCAGGGCCCGTGCCGCCGCCAAACATGGTGGTGATGCCACTTGCGAGCGCCTCTTCAATCTGCTGTGGGCAGATGAAGTGGATGTGCGTGTCAATGCCACCCGGGGTGACGATGTTGCCCTCACAGCTGATGATCTCGGTGCCTGGGCCGATGATGATGTCTACCCCACTTTGGGTGTCGGGATTGCCAGCTTTGCCAATCGCGACAATGCGGCCATTTTTAAGGCCAATGTCGGCTTTGACAATGCCCCAGTGGTCGATGATCAGGGCATTGGTCATGACGGTGTCTACCGCACCTTCAGCGCGGGTGCGCTGGCTTTGTGCCATGCCATCGCGAATGGTTTTGCCACCGCCGAATTTCACTTCTTCGCCATAGGACCCTGCAGCCAGGGTGTAGTCTTTTTCAACTTCAATGATGAGATCTGTATCTGCCAGGCGCACACGGTCGCCTACGGTGGGGCCAAAGATCTCGGCATAAGCGCGCTTTTGTATGGTGGCCATTACAGGGTCCCTTGCACTTTGCCGTTAAATCCAAACACCTTGCGCTCGCCTGCGTAGTCCACCAGCTCCACAGTGCGTTGCTGGCCTGGCTCAAAGCGCACGGCCAGACCGCTGGCGATGTTCAGCCGCATGCCGCGTGCAGCAGTGCGGTCAAAGCTCAGTGCGCTGTTGGTTTCAGCAAAATGGTAGTGCGAGCCCACCTGGATAGGGCGATCTGCCGCGTTTTTCACCAGCAGGCTGATGGTGCGACGTTCGCCATTGAGCACATGCTGGCCATCGTCAATCAGCATCTGGCCGGGAATCATTCGTCACCCCGACTGAACCACACTGCCAGCGCAACCAACACCCCCAGCGCGATAAACCCCCAGGCATCACTGGCATGCCAATGGCTGCCCTCCAGGCCATGTCCTTCATGGGCAAATACGGCTCCAGACCAATAGAATATCGCGGGAGCAGCTATTAATTTAGTAGTAAATGATTTCATGTCGTAGGGTACTTTCACTCGGGCAATGGGGACCAAAAGGAGCAAAACTAGGCAATCGGCTGGTGCACGGTGACCAGCTTGGTGCCATCAGGAAAGGTTGCCTCCACCTGGATATCGGGGATCATCTCGGCAATGCCGTCCATCACATCTGCTCGGCTGAGCACACTGCGCCCCTCGCTCATCAGCTGGGCCACGCTTTTGCCATCGCGCGCGCCCTCCATGACGGCGGCGCTGATGTAGGCCACGGCTTCGGGGTAGTTGAGCTTGAGTCCGCGTGCTTTGCGTCGCTCTGCCAATAAAGCGGCAGTGAAGATCAGCAGCTTGTCTTTTTCGCGAGGGGTCAGTTCCATGGTGATGGTCTTTAAATATTTTCTGATTGTGCTGCAACTATTGTGCCCGCGCTACTTTGAAGTGCACGAAAAATCCAGAAAAACCAATTTGGTGCTTTGCATTATTTTGGTGCGGTTCAAATCTGCCTTGGGATCACGTTATGGTGCAAGGCGCCAATAAAGTGCATTTTTATCCATTCTTACATCAGGAACAACTTGGCACAAGAGTTGCACTGCTGTATCGATCTGACAGCAATTTATCAGATTGATGATTTATTCAACAACCTATTTCTGGAGATACTCTATGAACCGTCGCGGCACTCTCAAGTCGCTAACTGCTTCTATTGCTTTGGGCTTGGCGTTGCCAGGTGCTGCACTGGCGCAAGCCGGTGGCACGATCAAGGTAGGCATTTTGCACAGTCTGTCTGGCACCATGGCCATTTCAGAAACCGTGCTTAAAGACACGGTGCTCATGGCGATTGACGAGATCAATGCCAAAGGCGGCGTGATGGGCAAGAAGCTGGAGCCTGTGATTGTCGACCCGGCGTCCAACTGGCCCCTGTTTGCCGAAAAAACCAAGCAGCTGCTCACCCAGGACAAAGTGTCTGTGATTTTTGGCTGCTGGACCTCGGTGTCGCGCAAATCCGTTTTGCCAGTCGTTGAAGAGCTCAATGGCTTGCTGTTCTACCCTGTGCAATATGAGGGCGAAGAGTTGTCCAAAAACGTGTTCTACACGGGCGCAGCGCCTAACCAGCAGGCCATCCCTGCGGTGGACTACCTGATGAGCAAAGACGGCGGCGGAGCCAAGCGCTGGGTCTTGCTGGGCACTGACTACGTCTACCCACGCACCACCAACAAAATCCTGCGCGCTTACCTCAAGAGCAAAGGCGTCAAGGACACCGATATTGACGAGAAGTACACCCCGTTTGGCCACTCTGACTACCAGACCATCGTAGCCGACATCAAAAAATTCTCCACCGGCGGCAAGACTGCCGTGGTCTCCACCATCAACGGTGACTCCAACGTGCCCTTCTACAAAGAGCTGGGCAACGCAGGTCTCAAGGCCAAGGACGTACCGGTGGTAGCCTTCTCCGTCGGTGAAGAAGAACTGCGCGGTGTGGACACCAAGCCGCTGGTAGGCCACCTGGCAGCCTGGAACTACTTCCAGTCCATCAAGAACCCTGCCAACGACGAGTTCAGCAAAAAGTGGGCAGCTTACGCCAAAGCCAAAGGTATTGCAGGTCACAAAGACAAGCCGCTGACCAATGACCCGATGGAAGCCACCTACATCGGCATCAACATGTGGAAGCAGGCTGTTGAGAAGGCCAAGTCTACCGAGACAGACAAAGTGATCGCAGCCATGGCTGGCCAAACCTTCAAAGCGCCGTCTGGTATCACCAGCAAGATGGACGAGAAGAACCACCACCTGCACAAGAGCGTGTTCATTGGTGAGATCAAGGCTGATGGTCAGTTCAACGTGGTGTGGAAGACCCCTGGCCCTGTGAAAGCCAAGCCATGGTCTCCCTACATTGAAGGCAACGACAAGAAGCCAGACGAGCCAGCGAAGAAGTAATCTATCGATTGGATGACTGCAGGCCCAGCCCGCAGCCATCCCATGACGGCGTGGTGGTGACACGTTTGCCCCACGCCGTTGTTACGTCCAAAAAAGAAATGAACCATGATGGTGCGTAAGACAATACTGCTACTGACAGTGCTTTGGTGCATAGCTGGCCAGGCCCATGCCTTGAGCGCCAGCGAGGCGAAAAGCATTGCCACAGGCGAGACCGATGCGCGTATTGAAGCATTGAACAAGGCGGTCGCCGCAGGCAATGACAAAACCTCTGCCTTTATCCAGGCCATGGCAGACGATGCCGTCAAACTGGCAGGTGACAAAGTGCTGATCGTCAGGGACGGCAAGGCCAGCGACCCGGTAACGGGCGCAGATGTGGCACTGCCTGACAACGCCGAAGACATCATCAACAACAACCGCATGCGCGGCGAGCTGGACACGGCGCTGGCTGCGCTCAAGCTGTTCAGCAAGGACGACACCCTGCGCGCGGCAGCCGTTCAGGCCCTGCTCAAAGACCCTGATGAAGGCAAGCTGCCGCTGTTGGACAAAGCGCTGGCTGCAGAGACAGTGCCCGCACTCAAAGCCCAGCTCACACTGGCGCGCGCAGCCGCTATGCTGGGCAGTGCTGACAAAGGCAAGCGCCTGGAGGCTGCCAAAGCCCTGGCCGACAGTAAAGACCCTGCCACGCAGCTACTGCTCAACGAACGGCTCAATACCGAGACCGAAGCCGATGTCAAAGCGCAACTGAAGGCCTCGCTGAGCAAAATTCAATCCACCCTGGGTCTGGGCGACAAACTGGGCATCATGTTCACAGGCTTGAGTCTCGGCTCTATCTTGCTGCTGGCGGCCCTGGGCCTGGCCATCACCTATGGCCTGATGGGCGTGATCAACATGGCCCATGGCGAGCTGATCATGATCGGCGCCTATGCCACCTATGTGGTGCAAGGCCTGTTTCGCAGCTACCTGCCTGGCGCATTTGACTGGTATTTGATCGCCGCCATTCCGGTGGCCTTTGCCACCTCTGCACTGGTGGGCGCTGCTCTGGAGCGCAGCGTGATTCGCTTTCTGTATGGCCGCCCTCTGGAGACCTTGCTGGCCACCTGGGGTATCAGCCTGATGCTCATGCAGCTGGTGCGCAGCATTTTTGGCGCGCAGAACGTGGGCGTGGAAAACCCCTCTTGGATGAGCGGCAGCGTGGCTGTGCTGCCCAATCTGTCGCTGCCATACAACCGCATTTTGATCGTGGTGTTTGCTGTGCTGGTGCTGCTGGGTGTGGCGCTGCTGATCAGCAAAACACGTCTGGGCCTGTTTGTGCGCGGCGTGACACAAAACCGGCCGATAGCCGCCTGCATGGGCGTGAACACCGCGCGCATTGACACTTATGCCTTTGCACTGGGCTCGGGCATTGCGGGCCTGGCGGGCTGCGCGTTGAGTCAGGTGGGCAATGTGGGGCCAGACCTGGGGCAAAGCTATATCGTGGACTCGTTCATGGTGGTGGTGCTTGGCGGGGTGGGCCAGCTGGCCGGCACGGTGTATGCCGCGATGGGTCTGGGCATTCTCAATAAATTCCTCGAAGGCTGGGCGGGTGCCG